>JAWLHB010000014.1:0-163345 GCA_041690595.1 Lentisphaeria bacterium | reverse complement strand
ACTTCCTCCCCGACGTCTGGAAAGCAAAGCGCGAAGCCAAGGCCCAAGCCGCGTAGGCGTCTGGCCCCAAAAACAACATGGGGTATTTTTGACGCTTACAGATCGACGGCCGAGGGGGCGCAACCACGTATGCATACGACGACGCTGGTCGTGTCGTTTCGGTCACCACGGCCGATCCGGATGGCGACGGGCCGCAGCAGGCGCAGATTACCCGCTACGAGTACGACGAGCTGGGGCGGGTAGTCAAGACGACACCCCCGATGGCGCGGTCCTGCACCAGAGCTACTGGCCGACCGGCGAAGCGCGTCGCACGTGGGGCGCTCGCACCTATCCAGGCGAGTACACCTACGAGAAGGGCCGCATGAAGAGCCTCACCACCTGGCAGGACTTCTCCGACGACAGCAGCAAGGCCGATCGCGGCCAGCTTGCCCATAAGCAGTATGATGACGGTATCGGTCCGCGCTACACCTATACCTCCGCGGGCCGTCTCGAATCACGCACGTGGGCGCGCGGCATTGTCACCAGCTACAGCTACAACGAAGCGGGACAGCTCACGAAGGTTGACTACTCCGATGAGACGCCGGATATTCTCTATGGGTACGACCGCCTTGGGCGCAAGCTGGAGGTTACCGACGCTGTCGGCACCCATACCTACACCTATACCGACGCCGGTCAGGTCGATGTGGAAGGTCATACCGAAGGACCGCTTACCGGCTGGTTTGTCGACTACGACTACGATCCGCTGCACCGTCGCACCGATGTGCGGGTGAAGCAAGGCGACCGGCAACAGGCGCTCACGCACTGCCCCGCCGGCCGCTTCCACACCATCGGCGACGGCACCAACACCGCCACCTACCAGTATGTGGCAAACAGCTCGCGCGTGCAGCATATTACCTTCAGCCAAAGGACCGAAGGGAGTGAGACAGCCCGCTCCGAAGGTAGCGGGAGCGAAGCTTCAACACCCGGGAGCGAGGATGTGATGCGCAGCAGCAAGTCATACGACGGGCTCGAGCGGTTGAGCCGTATCTGGCATCAGCGGCTGATCGGGGATCAGGCGGTGATCTCGTCGTATGCGTATACGTACAACGATACGAATCAGCGGGTGCGGGTGGATGAGGAGGATGGGAAATACTGGCTCTATGGGTATGTCGAGCTGGGCCAGGTGACGGGCGGGATCAAATATGCGTCTGACGGTCAGCCACTCCCGGCCACGTCTTCGGCTACATGTATGACGATATCGCGCAGCCGAGCGTAGCGAGACAGCCCGCGTCGCGCCAGCGAGCGCGGGAACGGAGCGTCAGCGCAGTGCCAACACTCCGCCAAACCGCCACCACCGACACCCACGTCGAAAGCTACGAGGCCAACAGGCTCAACCAATACACAGGTGGGTCAGCGAATGAATGCACGTTTGAAGAGCTTAAGAAGAAAGAAAATAGTGCTTACTGTAATAGCATTGACAATCGTTGTCTTGCTTATCTTTGCTGCAAATGTTTCTCCGATGTTTTGGTTTGTAGTTGGAAAATCTCCCGAGGAAGTCGTCGATCTTTTCGAGAATGAAGATATGCTGATCCCAGAAGCAATGATTCTGGATCCTCTGATATTGGGCCATGAGGGAGTTGTAGATGAGGTAAGGAAACGAGTCAGGGAAAGGGACATGAACAACCGAAGCTATGCATTTTACTTTCTCGGGTGTAATGGTACTGATGCAGACTTGGCTTTACTTGTATCCATTGCGACTGATACAACGGAAGATTTATATCCGCGTTTCAACGCATACTGTGCTTTGTGGATGGTGGACAAAGCATTAGCATCTAGTGCCTTCAGTAAATTATCAGATGATGACATAGTTCTGAAAAAGACTATACAAGATTTCAGAACAGCCGGAGGCCCCGTTCCGAAGTGCAGGTCATGGAAGGAAGCGTTTTGGGTGGGTGGCGATTGAAAGAAGCGACCAAGGATCAGAAATAGCATTGAGTGGGGACCATCACAATGCCAAACGTAGAATCGTGATCATGCGGCGGCCTTTTTCGCCGCCGTCGCCCTCGAACCCCACACGGTACGCCACAACGCACCCTGAAATGGTAGCATACCGCTCGCTCATTACCGCGGCCAGTAGGGACAGTTCCGGCTTGTCCTCCACGTTTGAAAAAGACCGTTCTAATAGTATATATACTGTTAATCGAAAGATGGCAGATTCCCTGCCCGAAAAAAAACGACGGAGAGACCAGTCATGGGTTACGAAGTGAAGATCCAGAGAGTTGACCGGGGAACGACCAAGTCATTTTACGTGAATCTGCCGGCGGCCATCGCCGAAGCCGCGGGCATCGTCAAGGGAGAGGCCTGGGAATGGTCGATCGAAGATCTAAACACCTTCGTCATGCAACGGAAAGAACCACGCAAGTCTCCGCGGCAGAGCAGGAAGCAGCCGCAAGGTTGACGCGTAGGCCTCCGGGGGAGGCGCTCACTTGCGCCTTCCCATGAACTTCTCCCATTCCAGGTCCCGCTCCTCTTCGCTTTTCGGCTCTGGCGGCATTGAATCCCGCTTACGCTTGATCTCCTCTATCAGTGCATCCGTCTCGCTCATTGTTTCGTGTGGCACTTCATTCATATAAGAGAGGATCAGCATGAAGAGGCCGCTCATGATGGCATAGCCACCGATCTCGCTCATCACCGCGGCCACCATGGCGAAGCTGCTGAGCCTGTCAATCCCCACATCCATTATATGCAGGTTCGATCGCCCGACGGCTTTCATCTCTCTCAACAGGATGAGAACAGGTAGCACTCTCAGCATTATGCCACCGACAATGGCCACCGCGCCAGCCCTGCGGAAACGATCTTTCATGCGATCCCCTTTATGTGCGATAACCACATTCTATCCTTGCCTCCGCAGAAAACAAGAGAAAAGACGGCTGTGCCGCAAAGATTTGCTCTCTGGTGCAGGTCGGCGACATGACTCTCCAAAGAAGAGGTGATATCTTCCCTCATGAAGCACCCCTTCCAGCCCTGCTACTGCGAAGAGAACGTCTGGCATCTTTGCCAGGCGCCGGAGCTGGCCGGGCGTGATCCGTGGGTGGTGCTGCTGACCAATGCGGAGCGGTTGTGCCCGGTCTGGGCGCAACAGGGAGACGCGCCGCCCGGCGAACCGATCCTCTGGGACTATCACGCCATTGTCCTGGTCGGCGGGCCTCCATGGGAGGTGTGGGACCTCAACAGCATGTTGGGGGCGCCAGTCGACCTGGCAAAGTACCTCCGGCTGTCGTTCCCGCGCGTGAAGCAATGGCCCGAGCACCTCAGACCCCGCTTCCGCGTCCTTACCGCCGGGGAGTATCTGCGCCACTTCTCCAGCGATCGCTCGCACATGCTGGATGACGAGGGAGGCTATTACGAACCACCGCCACCATGGCCGCTCATCTGCGATTCCCGCCTCGGCATGACTCTGCCACTGCTCCTCGACCCGGAGCAGCCACACCCAGGCGAATGGCTCGACTGGCGCGCCTTCATCGGCCGCTTCAAGCCATAGCGCACACGTTGCGCCCGGCGCGGGTTGGCGGTAGTGTGTGCATGCGCGCCGCGGTGGCGCCGTACGCCAAACCGGAGGGAGCCATGCCCACACGCCTAGCGCGAAACCTGCCGACGGCCATCATCTGGCTGATCGTCGCCTCCCTGCTGGGCGGGATACTCTGGCGTCTCGAGGTCGAGTGGCACGGCTGGAACGGCTATGGGTGGACAGGCTACTTCCACTGGGCGGTACCGGTGGCGCTGCTCATGTGCCTCGCCTGGCTGCACGGCCGCGGCGATATCCCCAGAGGATGGCGGCGTCCCCTCTTCCTGCTGGTGATAGCGGCGATGCTCGTCGGCTGGGGAATCGTCATGCGCTTTGCCCTCTATTACCACCTCAACTTCGGGCCGGGCGCGGTAGTCGAGCGTCTCAGGCTGGGGCAGTACCGGTATCGCCTGTACGCCAGCATGGTCTTCCCGCTGCTTCCCATGGCGCCGCTGTTGATGGGGGCAGTCGGCCGCCTTTTCGGCAAGCGCATGCATTGGGGGCTGATCGGCCTGGGCGCCCTCTTTCATGTTCTGGCCGTCCCCCTTTCCCTCTTTCTCCTCGTGGTGCTGCGCCACGACGGCGGGGCCGACACCCTCAATGCGATCAAGAGCGGGCTGATCTGGCCGTGGATCATCGCCGGCCTCTGCCTGCCCTATCTGCCGGTCCGACGCTGAAATTCGCGGTTGCACCCCGCCGCCCGGCGCCGTACCTTATCACCTGGCGAAAACCACAAGCGGGGGAGCGATCATGGCTGACCGACCGAATGTTCTGTATGTCTTTGGCGATCAATGGCGGGCGCAGGCCTTCGGCTATGCCGGCGACCCCAATGTGCACACCCCTGGCATCGACGCCTTTGCCCACGAGAGCGTCAACTTCACCCAGGCGGTATCGGGCTGCCCCGTCTGCACCCCCTATCGCGGCTCGCTGATGACCGGCCAGTACCCCAATCGCCACGGCCTGGTCGCCAACGATCTCTGCCTACGGGAGCGGGCCAGCGGTCCCTTCCTCGCCGAGTGCTTTGCCGAAGCCGGCTATCAGACCGCCTACATCGGCAAATGGCACATCGACGGCCACGGACGCAGCAAGGTCATCCCCCCGGATCGCCGCCTGGGCTTCCAGTTCTGGCGAACCTATGAATGCACGCACCAGTACAACGAAAGCTTCTACTACCAGGACGACGATCCCGAGCCGAAGCCCTGGCAAGGCTACGACGCCCACGCCCAGACCCGCGCCGCCTGCCGGTACCTGCGCGAAGAAGTCGGCGACAAGCCCTTCTTCATGATGCTCTCCTGGGGACCACCCCACAACCCCTTTCATACCGCACCCGAAAACTACCGCCTCCTCTACTCTCCTGAAGCACTCATTCTGCGCGATAACGTCCCGCCAGAGCATGAGGGCGAGGCGAGGCGCGATCTCGCCGGCTATTACGCCCACTGCACCGCCCTCGACGATGCCTTCGGCCAACTGATGGCGACTCTGGATGAGACGGGGCTGGCCGACAACACCATCGTCGTCTTCACCTCCGATCATGGCGACATGCTCGGCAGCCAGGGACAGGGCCGCAAGCAGCGCCCCTACGAAGAATCCATCCGCGTCCCCCTCCTCATCCGCGACCCGCGTCATCCCGATCCCCGCACCGACGATGCCCCCTTCGATGCGCCCGACATGATGCCCACCCTCCTCGGTCTCTGCGGGCTGCCCATCCCGGATTCCGTCCAGGGACTCGACTTCTCCGGCGGCATCCTCACCGGCCGCCCGGCCACCTGCGAGGATGCGCTCCTCGCCCTCTACACCCCCTTCCACGAATGGCGGTGGGACAACGGCGGGCGCGAGTATCGCGGCCTGCGCACCCGCCGGTATACCTACGTGCGAACTCTCCTCGATGGCGGCCCCTGGCTGCTCTACGACAATCAGGAGGATCCCTTCCAGCTGCGCAACCTGGTTCACGATCCCGCCCACGCCGATCTCCTGCGCCGGCTCGACGCTCGGCTGGACGAACGCCTCGAAGCCATCCAGGACCCCTTCCTCACCGCGGACGAGATCTATGACCGGTATCAGATCCGGCGCAACGAGAAGGGCGACCTCTATGTCGAGCCATGAGCAGCTCCTTGTCCGGCACTCGCTCCAACAAACCTCCATCGCTCCGGTGCGGATCGCCGCTATTGCTCCCGGCCACTCCTTCCATGATTTCGGCAAGGCAGCCTTCGGCACCCTCGAGCTGACCTTTGCCGAGTCGCCGCCGCATCCCCGCACGCTGACCATTCACCTGGGCGAGAAGCTGGCGGAGCCCCTGCGCCTCGATCGTGAACCCGGCGGCTCCGTGCGCTACCGGGCCATCCCCCTCGACGTGCGGCCGGGCGAGTGCCGTTACCGTGTCATCATTCCGCCCGACCAACGCAACACCGGGCCGCACGCCATCCCCATGCCCGCCGAGATCGGCGAAGTCCTGCCCTTCCGTTACGCCGAGATCGAAGGTCTGCCTGGCGACGCGCCGCTCCCCTCCTGCCGCCAGCTCGCGGTGCACTATCCCTTTGACGATGCGGCCGCCCACTTCCACTGCGACAATACCGTGCTCAACGAGGTCTGGGAGTTGTGCAGGTACACGATCAAGGCGACCAGCTTCTGCGGCCTCTACGTCGACGGCGATCGCGAGCGCATCCCCTACGAAGCCGATGCCTACCTCAACCAGCTCTCCCACTATTGTGTCGACCGCCAGTATGGTATGGCCCGCGCCACCCTCGAGCACTTCGTCGAGCACCCAACCTGGCCCACCGAATGGCAGTTTCAGTTTATCCTGATGGCCTGGACCGAGTACCTCTGCAGCGGCTGCGACGATTTCCTCCGGCGCCATTACGAGACCCTCAAGACCCGCCTGCTGCTCCCTCTGGCCCGAGCCGACGGGCTCATCTCCACCCAGAATGGCGCGTTGACGCCGCAACTCCTCCAGGCCCTGCACCTGGAGCAGCTCCGCGACATCGTCGATTGGCCTCCCGCCGACTTTGCCGGCAACGGTGTTCCCGGTGAGCGCGACGGCTACGACATGCGCCCCGTCAACACCGCCGTCAACGCCTTCTATTATCAGGCCCTGCGCGTGATGACCCGCATCGCCCGCCACCTCGGCCATGAGGACGATCGCCAGCGCTTCCGCATCGAGGCGCAAAAGGTGCAGTGGGCCGTCAGCAGCACCCTCCTCGACCTCGACCATGGCATCTACGTCGATGGCGAGGATTCCCGTCATCACTCCCTGCACGGCAACATGCTGCCCCTCGCCTTCGGCCTGATCCCCGACTCTCTCGTTCCCGGTGTTCTCCGCTTCCTCCGCACCCGCGGCATGGCCTGCAGCGTCTACGGCGCGCAATTCCTCCTCGACGCCCTCTTTGCCGCCGGCGATGACGAGCATGCCTTTAGCCTGCTGACCGATACCGGCGAACGCGGGTGGGCACACATGCTCCATGACCTGGGCTCCACCATGACCCTCGAAGCCTGGGACCCGCGCTTCAAGCCCAACCTAGACTGGAATCACGCCTGGGGCGCGGCGCCCGCCAATCTCATCCCCCGCTGGATCCTCGGCGTGCAGCCCCTCCAGCCCGGCTTCCAGCGCGTCCGCGTGCAGCCCCATCCCGGTCCGCTCAACGAGCTGCGTGGCCGCGTTCCCCTTCCCCAGGGCCCGCTCGACATCCAGATGGAGCGTTCCCCCTCCGGCTGGTCACTCACCGTCGACCTCCCCGACGGCGTCCACGGCGACATCTATCTCCCCGGCGCCACCAAACCCCACCGCCTCCCCCCCGGCCACCATCACTTCCCCTGAACTCCGATCCGCCCGATCCGACCGATCCGCCCGATCCGACACGTCTCCTTTCGCCCCTTGCCCCAACGGGGCTACGTCCTCCAGCCCAGGGTTGGGTCCTCCAAAGGAGGGCCTACCCTGGGTACACTTCCCGCCCGCACACCAACCCCATTCGGGGTTACGTCCAACGGCGTTCGCCTTTCCCTGCGGCAAGTCCAACAGCACCCGTCACTCGATCATCATGAAGCGTACGGCGTGGGGTTCCAGTTCGAGCTGGAAGCTGGTGCCGTCGGCGATGCGCGCGCCGCTGAGGATCTCCCGGATTGCAGTTGGGGCGCGATTCAGCAGCTCGAAAGCAACGTCCACTGTTATGGTCTCCTCCGTCGGATTCAGCACGGCAATCAGCGCACGCTGCTTATCCGGGTGCACGTATCCGCCGGCCAGCACGCGGGGATCGGAGAGCGTCAACGCCCCGTCAGGACGCCAATAGGGAATGTGGCGCACGGACGGATCACCAATATCCAGTTCCTCTGTCAGTGCCCGCGTAACGGCCTGATAGTTGCTGGAGAGCCAGTGTGGATTGCCGCTGTGGGCGATGTCGTGGAGGATGCCATAAGCAAGGATCATGCTGAAAATGGCGTCGTCGAATATGGGGCGCCCGTTTGGACCTGGAGCGGTGGCGACGTGTGAGGTGGCTTTGGCCATGCCGGAGCTGCTCGCGGTGTAGGCGGCATAGACGTCGGGGGTGATGCCTTGATCGATGAAGTCGTCACCCAGCTTGTTGAGGTACATGTCGCCTTCCACGAACCAGGTGGGGCCGTAGGTGTTGTCGAAGTTGTTGCTCTGCAGCATCGCGGGTGGTCTGCCTGCCAGCCAAAGTGCGGTGGCGAACCGGCGGGTGCGCCGGTGGTAGCGCAGGGGATTGGCAAAAGGCCGGAGTTGCCCGTCTGCCTCGCGACGATAGGCGATGCCGTTGATGTCGGTCTTCACGCGGCCGCGCAGGGCGCGCGGCAAGCTCTCGAAGCAGTCAAAGAAGCAGCCATTGACGCCGCTGTACTTGCCGATCCGCACCATGTGCCAGAGCCAGGCATCGACGAAGCTGTCGTCCATGAGCGTGTACACCGAGGTCAGCTCGGCGGGGCTGTCCCACTTTGCCGTGCCCCCGAAGTTGGTCCAGTTGAGGAACTCGGTGTGTGGAGACTTCACCTCCAGCGTCCGGGCGGTATGCGTCCAGGCGCTGCCAAAGGTGGCGAACTCCTTCATGCCCGCGTTTGCGCCCCAGGTGCAGCCGTACAGCGTGAGCGGGTGTCCCGCCTGGGCCGCCGTGCTGCGGACGCGGTAGTAGCTTCCGTGGCCTTCCGGCTTGTCCGCCTCATCGTAGTAGTGGTCGCGGATGCCGTCTTCGTCTTCATAGAGAAAGCGGCGCAGCCCCTCATAGTCTTCTGCCGTATAAAGCTGAAAGCCGTTGACACCGCCGCCGTAGAAGCGGAAACCGGCGGTGTCGTGGGTGTGCTTGCCGGCGAAGAAAGCCTGGCGGTAGCCGACTGCTTTCGGGCGACTCGGCGTAGCCAGGAACGCGAACTCCAGGGTCCGTGGCTGATCGACGACCGTGGCCTTGGCAAAGAGGTGGAACCGTAGCTGAAGCTGTCCATCTTCGCGGACCAGGGTCACCTGCTCCTGATCGTCCTCGACACTCCAGCCCAGATCACTCTCCGCCATCCAGAAGAGGCCGCGATCATAGTCGCCCGCGAAAACGACGGGGACGAAGTTGCCGGTCAGCGCCGGGTGAGGCGGGAGGTTGGAGCTTTTCCGCAGCACACCTTCGCCTTGGGGAATGGCGCCCAGGCTGTGCAAATCCAGTGTGCGACTGAAGCGGTAAAGGTTGGCCTGGTTATGGATCGGCACGGTCAGCGTCAGTCGCTCGACAGTCACCGGCGTGGCCGCGGCGAGCGTCATCCGAATCGTGTAGAGGCCGTCATAGTCGACGCGTCCATGGACACGTACGTCAACCGGACCGAGGGCTGACGCGGCTTCGACCTCGACCGCGTAGCCATCGGTGGCTTCAAGCTGGAAATCCTCACCCGCGACTGGACAGGCGTTGGCGGCCAGCTCGTAGCTGGCGAAATCAGCGGGAAAGATCTGCCCGGGGATCAGAGTGATGGCGGGTGGACTGTCGCCGATGGCGACAACGGTGGCACCATCGATCACGCCGGTCAGGCTCATGCCCGTATCGCCCAGCACGTGCTCGCCCTGCGAACGCATGGCGGCCGGCAGACCAGTGTTGGCCAGCCGATACTCGCGGCCCCACATGGCGACACGGCTGTGCCGATCCACGCCACCGTCGGCACTCGGCAGGGAGATGCCGGTCCACGGGGGGATGATCACCCGCTCCTTACCAAGGGTAGTGTGCTCCCACTCGAAGCGCTCGCGCACCAGCGCCATCTCGGCGCTGTCCGCCAGCGTATCGCCACGGGACAGCGACAGTTCTACCGTATATTCGCCCTCCGGCAGGGGCGGATTGAAGGCGGCAACGGCGCGCCCGGAACCGTTGATGACCGCGCCATCCCCCGAGCCCATGACCTTTCCGGCCGCATCTGCAATCACGACCCGCAGCCGGTCCGAGCCTTGAATCCGCTCCGCCTTCGCTCGCTTCTCGCCAGTGTACAGCGCGACGTTCAGCTCCGTATTGACGCGCGCCTCGAGCTTGTGCGCGTAGGGCGCGTAGACATAGTCGAAGGTCGCGTTTGCCTCCGGCTCGTAGGCATGCAGGCGCCTCCACTCGGCCAGCGCGGCCTCCACCCGCTCGTCATCCGGGCGGTAGGGCAGCTCACTGTGGAAGAGCAACTGCGTGTCGCCATCGAGGGTGGTCTCGGCGCGCATCAGCAATCGGTTCTCCACATCCGGGGCTGACACGATGTGTTCCCGAGCGTGGAATTTCATCGACTCACCGGCTTCTTCCGCTCCCTCCCAGACCTTCTCCCACGTCGTCTCACCCTCCGACACGTTGCGGAGAATGAAGCGGAAGCGGGTCGGACTGTCTGCGCTACCGGCCAGGATCCGGCTGCTCAGGTCGAGATTGAGTCCGCCGCTGGTCTGAAAGAGCAGTGGATAGCTGCCGTTGAGGCGCAGACTGGTACGCGGCCGTGAAGCGAAGTCCACGATGGGCATACGTTCCCACTCGCCGGCCTGGACGCCACCCCAGCTCAGGTAAAGCGGTTCCGTGGACCAGGCCAGGTGCAGCTTGGCGGTTCGCCCATCCAGCGACTCGACGCCGAGCATGTAGAGCGGAATTCGCAGCCGCGCCAGCCACCAATGGCCGGAAACGTGCGCGGAACCGACATGGTTGCCATAGACCAGCCGATCGATGTCCAGAGGGTGGTTCTGGCCAGGCATGGCTTCGACCGTCTCGGCCCACACCGCGCCGCTCGGATTCACGGCGATGCGCGTAAAGGGCACGCCGGCCTTGCCGACGTCAGGATCGAGAGCGAACTGGATGATCAGGTGGTCACCCTGAAAGATGACTGGATCGTTATCGGCCGCGGTCGCAGCCAGGAAGTGCTCCCCCTGCGCTTCCAACCGCACAAAGCAGACGATGTACAGTGCCTCCTTGTCGTAGGTCAGCCACCAGGAAGCATCTTTGCCGACGAAGGGGGCGCCCGGCAGATTGGCATCGCGCATACCGCAGAAGGCCGTCGACTCGCCCCAGCCGAAGGCCTTGAACTTGCCAGCATGATACTCGGGTTGCGAAACCGCCTTGCCGATGCGGGCAAAAGGGGCGGACGTATCCAGATTCTGCTGGCCGGCAGCTCCCGGCGCGAGTAAGCAGGCCCAGAGGGCAATGGTGCAAGCGGCAAGACGGCATGGCATGGCAGGAGTGCTCCTCTTCGGTTTGGCTGGGCTATCTGACGTGAATGAGCCGGTAGTCGCGACCGTCCAAGGCCAGCGAGACGGTGGCGTTGCCCTCCGACTGCCGAGCCTCCAGCGCCTTTCCTGTTTCCAGGTCCAGGCACTCCCGGATCGGCCGGCCCAGCAACGTGTCGCCACGGAGGGCCACCGTCATTTGCCTGGTCTCCTTGCGGGTATTGAAGACGACCGCCAGAGCCTCGATCTCGCCGCGCTTGGGACGGTTGATGTAGGCCGTCACAACGGTCTCCTCCTCTTCCGGTACAGCCAGTTGACCACTGCGCCAGTAGGGTACCCACTCGGTGCGTTCGTCATCGAAGACGTCCATGCCATCGAGGGCGCGGGCCGTCTGGCGTGATAGTTCGGGATGCATGCCACTCAATCCCACGTCGTGCAGGAGGGCCAGCCCAATGCTGCAGCGCGACTGATACGGCCGCTCCCCCTCCTTGAGTTTGAAATCGCGATCCTGAATCGACGATCTGATCGTAATCGGGACCCCCAGCCAGCGCCCGACCAAGGCGCGGTAGCCTGCCAGGCTGCCGACCGTATCATACTGGTCGAAGGCCAGGTTGGGCGTGTACCAGGGGCCTTCCGTAGCCCACAGGTAGCTGCAGTAGCCGTTGATCGCGGGCACGTTGCCGCTGTGTGGATAGCGTCCCTGAACATTGAACATCCCGTTCTGGTGGGAGACCGTGGCCATGCGCTTGAACATCTCCCGGAACAGCGGAATGTTGAGGATCCCCTGGACCTTCCCGTCGTCGCGGACATACGCGGTACCACGGATGAGACTGGCGCTGCTCCAGTAAGCTTCATGATCCCACCAGTAGCCGTTCAGGCCGGCCCTCTTCTGCATCTGGTCGAAGGCCCAGACACGCATGTCCACCGCGCTGGGCACCAGATCGCAGCGTACGCGAGTCTGCTGCCGCGTACCGAAACGCCCAAATTCGTTGTAGTACCCGTGAGCCACGGCCGGGTTGGGTTTCAACTCGGTCTGAAAAGCCCATTCGCCGGCGTATGTCTCGTATTCACGCATGCCCAGACCCAGCGTATTGGACGCCGTGTAGTTCAGGATGAGGCGGTCGTACTTCGGCCAGGCGTCGCGCTTGTAGCGCAGAACCAGATCGCGCATGCTGGCCCAGTCCGTCTCATCGTAAATGGTCAACTGATCCGTCCCCGGTGCGCCACCATAGCAGGAAAGCCATCCGGCGCCAATGGCGGCTGTGTCGAGCGGTCGACGCGGGTCGTGGCGTGCCTCGGACAGTGGGTTGTTGTCGGTGCGATAGCCGGGGGTGAGGGGGCGGACGGGCGTCGCCTGCAGCGCAAAGCAGAGCGTCCGCGTCGCGTCGAGCGTCCAGGCAGTGTTGGCCAGGTGCAGCACCAGATGTGCCACGCCGTTGACCCGCCGCAGATCGGCGGTGTCTTTGGCATCGTCGAGCATCCAGCCCTGGTCGCTCCAGCAGGTATAGCTGAGGCCGCGCTCACCGTTGCCCAGATACGCCGCGGCGATGTACTTGCCGTGAATCCCGGCCGTATTGGGCAGGCTCTTTGCCGTGCCCCAGAGGACCCCTTCGCCCGCCGGAAACTCCCCGTATAGATCGGGCATCCGCCCGCTGCCGCCGATGATCGAAACCGTGTCCACCGGTTCGGCGAGGGGAATCGCCAGGCGCATCGAGCCCAGATTGACCCGCCCCTCGGGGCGCAGAGTCAGGGTCACCACGGTGAAGCCATCGTATTCGGTGCGGGTTTCAACCGTCACCGGCAGCTCACCGAACCTTCCCTCCGCCCGGGTCTCGATCACGCCAGGTTCAGCCCTCGTGACCTGACATGGTGCCTCTGTCTGCCAGGATGCAAGGCGGCCACCGATCTCCCCCTCGAGTTGCATGGGCGTGGCCAGCAACTCATCGCCCTGGCTCTTGATCGACGCCGGAAGACCGTTTTCGCCAAGGGTGATCTCGCGGCCCCAGACGCCGAGAGTCCGCCCTTTGACCGAGATCGGGGTCCAGGGAGGAATCACCACCTCTCCTTTGCCCAAGGTGTTCCCTTCCCACTCGAACCGATGACGCTTGAACGCGTCCATCTTGGTGAACAGCACCTTGCCCTTCTCGTCCAGCAGGCGCGTAAAGAACCCGTAGGAGCCGAGCGGCAGCGCAGGCACCTCCATGATGAACTCCGCCAGACCGGATGCCGGGATGGCTTCGACATGCCGCGCCAGACGATAAGTCGTCCCCGCCACATTGGGCTGCCGGTTGTTCGAGACCAGCCGTTCGACCACCACCTCCACCGTTTTCGCCGCCCGCAGCTCCGCTTTGATGCCGAGGATGTCGACATCCACGCTGACCTCGCACCTATCGTAGCTCGGCAGATAGGCGGTCGTGATGGCTGGCTCGCCGGACACCCCGCGCGATGAGGCCAGAAAGTCGAAAAGGGCCACCTGCAGGTCGGCGGGACGCTTGAAGAAGCGCTGGGTCTGGCGGTAGAGCGGCCGATCCTGCTCGTCCAGCACGGCGAGCCGGTAGCGGTAGGTCGAGCGGTTGCGCAGTTGCGAGCCTTTGCCCCACAGAATGTCTTCGGCCTGTTCCAGCTTCAGCCCTTCCTCCATAGCCAGCGCCGCTTCACCCCCGGCGGGCAGCTGAAGCGCCGTCCGGCGGCGAAAGATCTCGCCTTTGTCCGGGTGCTCCACAACCAGCTCGACGGCACAGGTTTGGGCCTTATCCCCCGCGTTCGAAATCGCTCCAGACAGCGCCACTTTTCCGTCCATCAGCTCTCCCAGCCGGTCAATCCGCACGGCCGGCACGGTGCGGTCGAGGACGATCGTGGCGAAGGTTGTGAAAGCCCGCCAGCTCTGCGGCACCCAGCCAAGATAGGCCTGCTCGGAATCCGAGGCGTTCACCAGTTGTACGGTCAGTGCCGTGCCATCTGCAGGCGCCTCCGTGAAACCGATGCTCGCCCATGGGATGGCCAACTCCATCGTCCATATCGAGTTCTGGATCTTGCAGCCAATCTCGGCGCCGGACTCCCATTCGAAGCCGTCCCAGCCGACGGCATCTTCGCGGCGCTGGTCGACGATCGCGCCATACGGGTTCGCCATCAGCTTATAGAAATGGCTCGTCCGCGCCATGTTCGGGTCTGGCCATGGACTGATCTCGATTTCCACATGGTCATCGCCCAGAAGGCCGTCCGGCCAACCAGTCGCACCAGGATTGCTGCCGCCTTCGTCGCCCCGTTTGTTGCGCGCCTTGATCGAACCAGCGGGGTATAGCGGCCACTCGCTGACCAGATAAAGGTTCTTCTCATCGAAGGCGAGCCGCCAGGATGGTTGGAGCTCTTCCGGTACCAGCGCGCCCTGATTGTAATTCCCGAATCCGGTAACCCGTGCTGCCATGTCCCATTCGCCGGGTGCGATCTCGCCATTCATGGTTGGCTGCGAGGCCAGGAACGGTACTCTGAGATACGGGCGCGGATCGTCCGCCTCCCCTGTTCCCTGTTTGGGCGTCTCTGCCGCCAACAGCGATGTGACTGCCAGCCATGCAGTTGCCGCGACCACCATGGACCGGAATGTCACCATTTTGCTTCTGCTTTTCAAGACGTGGCTCCTTCTACTTCTGTTTGCGGGAATCGGCATCGTCCACTCCCATGTCCAGTATCGCTTGCATGTCCAACAAAGGCCTCTTCAAGTCGTGTGTCCCACACTCCAGCCTCCGCGGGCTGGACGCGGATTCGCCGGGCCATTGCACGGTCGCCGTGGCGCCGGCAGGAACCGTCACCCGCAGGCGCACGCTCTCGCCGTCACGCTCCCAGCGGGAGGCCACGCGACCACGCACTGTCTGGAGTTCGGCCTCCGCCCAGTCGAGCCCATCCGGCAACTCCGGTGCGATGTGGAAGTGCCGGTAGCCAGGCGCGTCGGGATCGAGCCGGATCCCCGCCAGCCAGCGGAAGAGCCAGGCGCCGACGGAACCCAGGGCCGGGTGGTTGTGGGAGTTCATCTCCCAGTTGTCCCAGTAGCTCCAGCGCTCGGTTATGGTGGTCGCCCCGTTCTTGAGCATCTCCATCCACCCAGGATAGCCTTCCGCGGTCACCACTCGCCAGGCCACATCGAAACGCCCGTTGGCGCTTAGCGCTTCCAGCAGATAGCGGGTGCCGACGATGCCCGTGGCAAGATGCCCGCCGCGTGCCTCGATGTCCGCCACGAGGTGCGCCAGTGTCCGGCCGCGGTCCGGCGAAAAGTCGAACTGCAGCGCCAGAGCGTCAGCGGTCTGACTGCCGAAGCCGCCGGTGGCGTTATCGTAGAAGCGCACCGCCAGTGCCTGCCTGTAGGCTTCCGTCCAGACCTCGCACTCCCGTGCCCCGGTCCGATCGCCCCGCAGCTCCGCCACGCGGCCAGCAATACGGGTCTGTTCCAGCGCGAAGGCGCTTCCTAGCAGGAGATAGTCGGTGGGGTCTTTCTCTTTTCCCCAGCCCACAAAGAGGTGGTCTCCGATATCGACCGCGTCGATCAGCGGAAAGTCTGGGCGGCCAGCCAGGTAGCGCGTGTGGGCCAGAATGGCAGGCGCCGATTCATCCAGCGCCGCCCGGTCGCCGTGGTGGAGATAGTTCTCCCAGGGAATCAGCGTGCCGGCGGCCGTCCAGACGAGGTCCGCCTGTTGCCGGTAGCGGTGTGGTTTCCGGCGCCTGCCGCAGCTGTACCACGGCGGAGCGCAGGCGCCCCAGCGGTTGCCGGCTTCGTCCTGCGTTTCGCGGATGTCACGCAGCCACTTGCGATGAAACGCGGTCCCGTCGAAGTGGTGCAGGAGCGTTTCGGCTATCAGGTGACCGTCCCCGAGCCAACCCTGCCGCTCGTCGCGCTGCGGGCAATCGGTCGTCACGCTCATGGTGTTGTCCCGGATGGTCCAGTCGATGGCGCGGTGCAACCGGTTGAGCCGTTCGTCCGAGCAGGCGAAGTGCCCGCGACGCGGCATGTCCGTATGCGCTGCCCGCCCTTCAACTGACCAGACGGCCGGTAGCGCCGGGAAGCCCTCGACCTGAACATAGCGGAAGCCGCGGTGGGTGAACGACGGCTCCCAGATTTCCGGACCCTCCCCCCTGAGTACGTAACGATCGGTGCATTCCGCCCCGCGCATGCTCGCCTGAAAGACGCTGCCGTCCTCGGCGCACACCTCCGCAAAGCGCATCCGCACCTGCGTACCCAAATGACCTTCCACCGAAAGTCTTGCCCAGCCAGTGAGGTTCTGGCCGAAATCCACCACGTGGACGCCGGGTCGGATCTCGCGGCTGGCCACTGGGGGCAACGTCTCGGTCACGCGGATGGGTTCACACACAAGGCCGCACATGGCGCCGTCGGGGGCGCTGTGCGCGATGCTGACCGGGCCCCAATCCTCAGCCCCCGCATAGCCGGGGCGGTTCCAGCCTGGCCGCTCCAGGCGAGCATCGTAGCTCTCACCCCGATACGGATCGGCCGAGCGCCACGGGCCAGGTGCAGCCTGCCAGCGCTGCGCCTTGGCGCCGAGAAGCTGGCGGGTGCCGTCGCGGTAATCGATCTCGAGCTGGCAGCGGGCCATGCTGTCGCCGTAGGCGAAGCGTTCGAACCAGCCATACCCCAGCGCGATGCCGAGGACGTTTTCCCCCTCCAGCAGGTCGGTCTCGACGGTATGGGTGGCATAGGCGATGCGTTTCCAGTAATCGGTGTAGTCGGGAGCGCGTGCGGTCTCGCCCACCTGCTGGCCGTTCAGCCAGGCCTGGTAGAGGCCCAGGCCGCTGATGTAAAGGCGGGCGCGCAGGATATCGGCAACCGGGCCGTCCAGCACAAAGGCACAGCGTAACAACGGCAGGGGCACTCCCGGCGCGGCAATCCAGGGACTATGCCAATCGTCGGCCGACAGCAGCCCCATCTCGTAGAAAGCGGGTTCGCTCCAGCAGGATGGCCGGTCGGCTTCGTCCCATGCCATCACCTGCCACCAGACGCGACGGCGGCTGGCATGCTCCCGCCGCTCCGTGAAGGCGATATCGCTTTCGCTCTGAGCCGCGGGACATTTACCGCTGTCGAGCAGCCAGGGGCCTTTGGTCAGGTGGTCGCGATCGGCGGCCAGAACCACCCGCACGGCCGAAGGCGTTGCTCCAGCCCGATCCCAGGGCAGCAGCCAGCTCAGGCGGCGCGTCGACGCATCGATGCCGAGCGGGTTCGGCAGGCCGTTGACACGCAGTGAGCGGGGAGCAGCGAGATTGGCGGCCGTCGTCATGGCAGCTCCGCCATGCGGTAGGACCAGATGTTCGAGCGCCACCACGTCGACTGGTGGAAGGTTTGGTAGTTCGAGGTGTAGTTGGCGATGTCGTGCCTCGCATTGGAGACCCATTTGGCCGACCCATCGAACCCAAGCACGTTGAAGCCGGCAGGGAACGACGCAGCGTCCGGATGATTCAAGAACAGCAGGGCTGGATTGAGGTTCCAGGTCTCGGTGGCACAAATCAGGTCGAGATCGGCACAGGCGCTGAGCTTGCCGCGCCCTCCGGTGGCGGAGTATGGGCCGGGGGTGCCGGTTCCCCGGTCGTTGTTGGTGCCATGCAGAGTGTTAACGCTGTAAGGTAGCCAGACGCGGCCCCCATTCGCTTCGAAGTTGCTGGTGATCTGCTTCAGGTTCATCATGCCCCAGTTATAATCCTTCGTGCCCGGGCACCATAGAACATCCATGGTGTTCAGATAGCGGCCACTGCCGGACCGGTAGCCCTGCAACAAGCGTCCGAGGGGATTGTAGTCGTTGGGGGTGGGATACCAGGCGGTGTGGCCGTAATGGCTGGTGTTGCTGATGGGGGCGGTCTCGACGGCGGCAAACCCCCAGCGGGCGGGCAAACTGTCGTCCTCGTCTCCTGCATACATGGCATAGGCAAGCCCAATCTGCTTCATGTTGTTGAGGCAGCTGATGCGCCGTGCCTTCTGGCGCGTCTTGCTCAAGGCTGGCAGCAGCATGCTGGCCAGAATCGCAATAATCGCTACCACCACCAGTAGTTCGATCAGCGTAAACATGGAGGTCTTCGTCACGTTCATATCGGGGCTCCCTGTGGGTGTGAGGATGGCGTCTTGCATGCTGTGGCATAACCGGAAACAAGCTGGGTGCTGCTCGGCGGTATCCGCACGCTGCGCTGGCGGATCAACTCGCCGTCGATGCGGGCCTTGAGCATGGCCCAGCCCTGCTGCATGAGCTGGTCAGGGCTGAAATGGATGGTCATCACCGGTAACGGATAGGCGATATCCGCGCCCTCTGTGAAGTAACTGATCAGGAGGAGATCTTCGGGCACACGCACTCCGCCGGCCAGGCAGGCCTGTGCCACCCCCAGAGCAACATACTCGTCGGTGATGACCAGGGCATCGGGCAGCTGCTCGCTACCGGCGCGCAAGCGCTGCATGGCCACAAAACCCTTCACCGTGCTCGCCGGCCAGTCGACGGATATCGTCCAGTTCGATGACGTGACCAACTCGCTCGCCACCAATTGCTGGTCGAATGCTTTCTTCAGGGGCGTTTGCTCGTCGATGCCCAGCGAATCGATCAACCCGACGCTCCGGCACCTGCGCTCGCCTGCCAACTCCAAAGCCCGGCGCAGAAAACCCGCGCGGTCGAACTCGACGACGAACTGGGTCTCCCTTCCTCTGGAAGTCAGCTCGACCAGTGGGATACACTTGCTTTTGAGGGTCTTTCGGAATTCCGGATGATTGGCGGGAATGGCACCGATCACCAGCAGCCCCCGCACCCGTCCCGCATCCACGTCTTCGATCAGCGTCGTGGCGATATCCTGGCTGTCGGCATCCGCGCCGGTAGGCAGATAACGGTTGTGGTAGAAGCGGAACTCAACCCCCTCGTCTGCCAGCACGTCGATCAAGGCTCGCGCCCCTACCATATCCCACTTGGAGATGCTGGGGTCGAACATTGCTCGCGTCATCACCCCGATCCACGCGGGTCTGTTGGCATCGGCATTGTCGGCCACAAAACTGCCGCGACGCCGGTGCCGAACAATCAGACCTTCGGCACTCAGCCAGTTCAACGCCTTCTGCAGGGTGCTGGCACCAATGCCGCTGATCTGCGCCAGCTCTTCATGGCTGGGCAAAGGATCCCCCGGCTTGAGCTCGCCCCGATTGATGAGACCCTGAATGTGCTCCGCACTCTGTCGCCAAAGGGGCAATGCATCGGAGACCGAGAAACTCCACTTGCTGTTTTCCAGATCTGCCACAACCAACTCCTCCCACGACAGGATGACTTCAATACTGACAATATAATGCTGCTAAAAGTGGCATGCAACATTAACAACAAAATAATCTGAACACGTCGGGCGGAAAGGCCGCTGGTGGGCGGAGCGCCCGGCTTGGCGGCGAAGGGAAAGCGTCCCGATCCGTCCGATCCGCCTGATCCGACCGATCTGCCCGATCCGCCCAGATCCGATTCGCCTTCTGCCATATTCTGGTAAGGGATAGCGGCGTCAGCGGGGTTGTTCGGCGTCCCAGAAGCGGGCGGAGAGGCCGCTGGTAGGGGGTGCGCCGGGCTTGGCGGCGAAGGGAATGCGTCCCGTGCCGGCATGCCCGTCGAAGAAGAGGATGGAGGCAACCGCCTTGTGGTTTTCGATGACGAAGTAGGTGGGGTTGAAGATGATGGTGGTGGTGGCGTCGGCCATGTAGAAGGTCTCGCCGGGCGAGGTCCAGCGATGTTCGCGATGCTGGTTGTAGCGCATGGCATAACTGTTGACCCCATAGCTGTGGCCGAAGTAGGGGCTGTAGTCGCCGGGGCAGAGATAAGGCTCGACGTAGCCCGTCGTGGCGGCCAAACCACCTTTCCCCAGGAAGGGGGCGAAAGCCTTGTTGAGCGGCACGGCGGCATAGCTGAAGTAGTTGGCGTCGAAGTAGAAGGGAAAGATGTTGTCATTTTCGTCGGCGTAGAGAGCGCTGGCGAGGTGGAACTGCTTGAGGTTGTTGAGGCAGCGCGTCTGCCTGGCCGCTTCCCGGGCTTTGCCGAGAGCGGGCAGGAGCATCGAGGCCAGAATGGCGATTATGGCTACGACGACGAGCAACTCGATGAGGGTGAAGCGACGTCTTCTGCACGGGGATGATGCGTCGAACATGATCATGGCGTCCTGTTACGGTGTGATGCGTGTCTCGTGAGGGGGCAGGTAGCTTTCGGTACCATCAAAGCGGGGTGGATCGAGATAGGGTATGGCTTCGCCGATCATCCAGAGGCGATAACTCTGCGGCTGGATCTCCAGAGCGATGGGCAGGTTGGCCCGCGGGCTGACGGGGCGGTTGAACATGGCGTCGAGGAGGGGCTGCTCCATGGCGGCGTCGTCCAGCAGACCGGGGGCGAGCGAGAGGGTGCCTTTCCACGGTTCGGTGGCGAGGTTGGAGATGACGAGCAGGAGCCGGCTGTCCTGGCGCCAGGCGCTGGCCAGGAGCCCTTCGGTATCCGCTTGGATCACGGCGCTTTGCCAGTAAGGGAGGTACTCCGCCTGGGAGAAGCTGCGCCGCAGCTGGTTGACGCGCACCCACGGACGGCTCTCTTTCGCGTAGCCGATCTGGTTGCCATGGTAGCGAACGATGCCGCCGCCGACGGGCAGCTGGACGTCGTGCAGCAGCGACATGGCGCGCACTTCATTGCGGGCGATCGGGAGATTCATCCAGTTCCACCAGATGAAACGGCGGTTGCCGCCGTGCAGATGGGTGGCGTAATAGGCGGCGAACTCCTTGGTGTCGAAGACCTCGAGGATGGTCTTGCCCCGGCTCAGGTGTCCTTCGCCGGAGACTTGGGCGTCGGCGAAGGCGGCCACGAAGTGGAGAGGCTCGCGGCCATCGTGCAGGTCGACGATGCCGCCGCGGCGCAGCTCGTGGTGGAGCATGACGTAGAGGCGCTGGAGGAAGCGACGGCATTCCCAGACGGGATAGCTGCCGCGAGAGTGGCCATCGGCATCGCGCCAGCCCATGCCGTCGAGTTCATTGCCGGTGAGTTCGGGCATGACGGTGCCATCGAGATAGATGCCATCGCTGCCGGTCTCCTCGATGATCTGGCGGACCCCGTTGAGCCACCAGTCGGTGTAGGTCTGGCCGGGGAAATGCCAGTAGCAGCCCCAGCCGGCATTGCGCAGCGGCTGCTTGAGCATCTCGCGTCCGTACTCTTCGAAGCCGGGGACGGTGGTGCTGACGCCCCAGCCGTTGTAGGGGCGGTGGCGCATGCCGTGCTCGTGCACCTTGGCGACGAAGCGGCGCATGTAGTCGAGGGTCTCCTGAGAGGAGTTGTAGGGCTGGCCGAAGGGTTCGTTCTGGTTGGTGAAGTAGGTGCTGATGACGTCGATGCCGCGCCGCCGCTGAATGGCGAGTTCCTTGTCCCACTCTTCCCACGACGTCTTCATCAGCTCGGAGGGGTAGCCGAAGGCGCCGATGCGCTGCACGTTGCGGGGGTAAACGGGGCGCGTGGGAGTGACGGTGAGGCCGAAGGTGAAGGAGAGCGGCGCGTCGATTGTTACCTCGCGGTCGATCAGGCGAATCTCGAGGGTCATGGCGCCATCGCTCTTCACCAGGGCGATCTTGCGGTTCTCGTCGGCATTGGCCCAGCCTCGGTCGCTGGCGCAGAACCACTGGATGCCGCGGTCGTAGTGGCCGAGGAAGAAGGCATAGGTGAAGGGCATGGCGCCATCGGGATAGGCCTCGAACCAGCGATCCACCCCGCCGCCCATGCCCTGCGTGGAGAGGCGGTCGAAGCGGGTGTGCATGGCGGTATGGGTGAAGAGGGTGGCGTATTCACGGCGCACGGGCAGCCGCAATGTCAGGGAGTCGAGGCTGACCGGGCCCTTCGGCTGCAGGGTGACGGTGATGCGGGCGGTGCCGTCGTATTCCAGGTCGACGGTGCTTTCCACGTTCAGCTTGTCGCCGCGACCCGTGGCCTGGAGCTTGCCGCGCGTATCGCGCACGTCGACGACTTCGGCGGACCAGTTCAGCTCGTGGCCGCCGATGGCCAGCTCGATCGGAGCGGCCAGGAGGGCCTCGTCGCGCACCTGGAGTTGCAGGGGCAACCCCTGATCCCCAAAGCTGAACTGGCGCTTCCAGACGGAGAGCTGCATCGGGCCATCGCGGCGCACGGATTCGAAGGGATCGGGGACGATGTCGGCGGTGCCCAGCCCGGCGCCGAACCATGCGGGCGTGGGCGGTCGCGACACCTCGATCGAGGAGGAGTCGATGACCTGGTCGCCGTCGAGGATTTCGCCATGGACGGTGGCGGTACTTCCGGCGGGCCAGCGGGTGGTATCGAGATAGACCATGGGGCGGGGATTGGCTTCGGCGGGGGCCGCCTCGACTTCATCCAGAAGCTCGCCATTCGCTTCCAGACGAAGGCGGACGGGCTTCTCCTGATCGTTGCGATTGGCGAGCCTTACCTCGACGCCCAGCTTCTCGTGGGCGAGAAAGTACGGCGTGGTGCTGATATCCAGACGCCCCAGGACCTGGAAGGGCACAACCTGGCTGGCGACGACGGCGCCGGTCTCGACATCGCGGCAGGTGAAGCCGATCACGTAGTCGCCCGTCTCCTTGGGCAGTTGCACGGCGAAATAACCGCCGGGGCTGTCGGCCGGCACCGGGTGCTCGCTGGCTTGAGAGTGGAGGTGCTGGTAGCGGTCGTTGAGGTCGCGCAGGAGATCGTCCTCGGAGCGGAAGGCGCGGGTGGGGTCGTTCGGCTCCTGGAGGGGCTGGCCCGTCTCGCGCACCTGGATGAGGCGATCCCACATGTCATGGAAGCTGTGCTGCCCGGCAGCTCGCTGCTCGGGCGCGCGGAAGAGATCGGCCTGGCAGGAAACGGTATAGGGCGCATCGCCCTGATTGTAGAGGATCAACCGCATGCCCATGCGCCGGGACTCCGTCGGGGCTTCCTCTTCGCCCTCCATCTTGACGGGACGCAGGAGGCCGACGTCGGAGAAGCGGACGATGGGGTCGTTGGGGCCGCCGAAGCGCAGATGCGCCTTGTTGGGCGAGCGGTAGCTGCTCTGCCCGAAGCTCCACATGTGGGTCCAGTCGATCATCTGCTTGCGCGGAGTGACCTGCTGCACCATGACGGCCATCTTCCAGATGTCGCCAACCGAGGGTGGGGCGACATCGGGGAACTGGGAGAAGGGGATCTTCAGCTCGGCATGCCAGGCATCGCGGGAGGCGAAGGAGGCGGCATACTCCCACTCGCCTTTCCAGGTCGCATCGGAGCCGCTCCGAGCATGATAATGCAGATCCGCGTAGCCCCCGGCGGCGTTGCCGACGAAGACATAGCCGCCATTCGCGCCAGGCGGCTCGATCACCACCTCGAAGTTGTCGTCCTTCCACCAGATATGATCGTGATGACCGGGACCGAAGGTCGCCTTGGGCTGCAGGTGAAGCGGGTGGCGGCCGATAACGATGCCCAGATAGATCGCCTCGGCATCGTAGGTGAGGTACATGCGCATGGGATAGGGGGGGCGACCCATGCTCTCCAGATCCATGAAACCGGGAGTGGAGGCGGCATAGTACCACTCTTCATACTGGACCAGGCCGTCGATGGTGGGCGCGGCTGGACGGGCGGGCGGCAGGGTCAGCACCGGTTGGCGCGACCAATGCTCCGGCACCAGCCGTTGGGGGGCCTCTTCCTGGGCTGCGGCGGAGAGGGCGAAGATCAGAGCCAGGGAACAAAGGTATCGAATCATGCTGGACATACCGTTAGGGATTGGCGTTCAACCAGTTCAGCGGCGATGAGATGGATGCTGGAGGAGGAGGCGTCCGGGTTCTGGATGCGGTCGATGAGTACTTTCGCGAGGGTTTCGCCCCGGCGAAAGGCGAACTGATCGATCGTCGTGAGGGGAACCAGAGACTCGTGCACATAGGGGGCGTTGTCGAAGGAGACGACGGAGATGTCGTTGGGCACGCGCCGTCCGGCTTCTTGAAGGGCGCGAATGCCCGCCATGGCCAGGTGGTCGCCCGAATAAACGATGCAGGTGGGGGGATCTGCCCTGCCGGCCAGCGTCAGGGTCGCCTGATAGGCGCCGATTTCGTCAACCGTCTCGACGACGTTATCTTCTGCCGGGGCCAAGCCATGATCGCGCAGACCTTCGACGACGAGGTCGAAGCGAGAGGTCCATTCAGATTGCTGGAAACGTTGACGCTGCGTGGCGCCCACGTAGGCGATCTGGCGGTGGCCATATTCGTGGATGCGGCCGGTCAGCTCGTGAATCGCACCGCGCAGGTCAACGCCGACGTAGGGCAGCCCGCGTTCGGAGAGGGTGCGGCTGAGGGTGACGGCGGGCATCTGGAAACGCTGAAGCTCTGCCAGGAGGGTCTCCAGCTGGCCCTCTTCGCGTTCCACCAGGCCGAAGAAGACGGCCCCATCGACCGCGTTCTCCTTGAAGAGCTTGCCGGTGATCTCATGGAAATCGCGTCCACCCGCCGGGATGAGGAGATTGATGTGATAGCCATGGCGGCTGGCATAGTCATTGATGCCCTGGGCGATCACCAGGCTCAAGACGCTCGAGCTGCGCCACGCGTTGCTGGTCGTGATGCTCGAATCGATCTGCACCGCCAGGACGAGATTCGCCTGCTTGCGCACCTGGCGCGCACGGCGACTTGGCCGATAGCCGAGCTTGTCCGCCGCATCGAGGATCTTCTGGCGCTTGGCGGCGCCGACCTTGCCCGGGCGTTGGTTGAAAACATGCGATACGGCCGCCGTACTCGCCTTGGCCAATGCTGCCACTTCCGCGATCGTCACCATCTCCATCATCTCCATCGTAAGCAAGTTGGTAAATCAATTTACCTGCACGGGTTCAGCCTGTCAAGCGACACCGGAAAGTCTGGCCCGGGTCTCGCTGGGTGCGATCATGAAGGCGATCGGCGACCGCTTGTTTGGGCCGCTCCTGCTGCTGACGGGGGTGATCACGCTGGCGCCGATCATCGGCGACATTCCCGGTGTCCCCACGATCATGGGGATGATCGTCTTCCTGCTGGCGATTCAACTGCTCTTTCATCGCGAGCACCTCTGGCTGCCCCAGTTCCTGCTGAAACGCTCGATTGAGCGCGACAATCTCCACAAGGCCGTGGAGAAGCTGCGGCCGGCGGCGCGCTTCGTCGATCGATTCCTGCGGCCCCGCCTGACCATGTTGACGAAGAACGTCGTGGCCTACGTCATTGCCTTTGCGTGTCTGGGCATTGCCCTCGCCATGCCGGTGATGGAGGTTGTCCCCTTCAGCGCCAACATCGCCGGCGCGGCCCTCACCCTATACGGCCTCGCCCTGATCGCCCATGACGGCCTCCTGGCCCTGATCGCCTTCGCCCTGACCTCCGGCATCATCCTTCTGGTCGTCCTCAATCTCACATGAGCCATGCCCGCCGCCGAGACATGCTTCCATTTGCGAGATTTAGCGTCGGCTCGGCGTGCTTGCGGCCGATGGGCATTGTCATTGTTCGAAGATGCGCTTTCATGCTTGCAATGAATCATGCGTACCGTATACTTTCGCAGGCTTCGATGATCCACACTGAAGAACGCTGGGTAGATGCCGCCGAGGTGGCGACACACTTGGGCGTTAGACGTGAGTCGGTCTACCGCTGGATCGAAGCGAAAGGGCTGCCAGCGCACAAGATGGGCCCCCTCTTGCGCTTCATGTTGTAGGAGAATAGATGAATGGGTTCGCGCCGGAGGCGGCGAAGACGATGGTGCCCCGAGAGAGAGGATGCAAATGGCGAAGAAAACCAGTAAGAACACCAGTAAGAACACTCAGCGGCCTGGCGGCACCCCCGGCGCTGCTGTGTACTCCACGCGGATACTCAAAGCAACGGCGTTGCTTGGCGACACACGCATTCTTCTTGAGCACTGGGATGCATCCGTGCCGATCAAGGAGAATCTGGAGCGGTTTCAGTCCGAAAACATCTTCGGCAAGGCGTCTCGCTCGCGCGTGCAGGACATCCTGATGATCTTCCGCCAGCGGTATCTGACCGATCCTCAGGTCGCCATTGCCCTGAGTGTGCTGGCGAAGGGCCGCCTGGTGGGGTCATCGCTCGACCGCATCCTTTATTACCATTCGGCTCTCTGCGATCACCTCATCTACGACATTGTGGCGGGTGTGCTCCTACCCCAGAGGAACAGCGGGATTATGGAGGTCTCTCTGCCCCGTATTCAGCAGAAGCTGCGCGACTGGATTGCCGAAGGCAAGACCATGTCCGCCTGGTCTGATTGTACTATCGAGCGCGTGACCCAGAATCTCGTCGCCGCCCTTCGCGATTTCGGCGTCCTTGAGGGTGCGGTCAACAAGCGCATCGCGGCAGCATACCTGCCTATCGAAGCATTCGCTTACATATGTTTCTACCTCAAGCAGAACCAGCCGTCGGGCAAGGAGTTGATCCGGCATCCGGACTGGCAACTGTTCTTCATGCAACCCGAGGGGGTGGAGCGTTCACTGGCAGAGGCACACCAGCGGCATCTGTTGGAGTGGCATGCCGCAGGAAGCGTCACACGCCTGACCTTTCCCGCAGCCAACTTGGAGGAATACGCGCGTGTTCTCGTTGAAAGAGCGAATTGATCTGTTGGAAAGCGATCTAGCTACGGTGCCTCCCCGGGTCAGCGTGTACCACGACATGCCTTTCGCCATCCTGCGATACGACCCTGCCGAGGAGTGGGAGCTGCGCCGTCAGCTCAAGCTACTCGCAACGCGGATCGAGGGGACGGGAAAGAAGGTCCACTTCATCCCCATGTCCGAGTTCCTGTGGGAGTCCATCGAGAAGAGCGAGGGCTTGTCGGAGGTGGTGGATCTGGAAAGGAAGCGCGGCTTTCTCACCGCGCAGGAACAGGTGACCACTTACTTGTCAGATCGCGACTGGTGCCCCCTTTGGGGACTGCTCAAGGACCGCTTGAGCAAACTCGATCCGACCACTGATATCGCCTTCTTGACACGGGTTGCCTCCATGGCTCCTCGCATGTACGAAATGTCCAAGCTGCTTGACCAGATGCAGGGCAAGACAGCGATCACGACGATTCTATTCTATCCAGGTGCCATCGAGGGAACGACCGGCTTGCGCTTCATGGCGCTGAAGGAGCGTGACGCCTTGGGTAACTATCGGGTAAAAATTTACGGATAACGAGGACTATGAAGACAATTCGCGACCTTCTATCACGAGACCTTAAGCGCAAGATCGAGGAAATCATCCAGGTTGATCAGGGCGACGAACAGGCAGTCTACTCGGAGATTACCGAGTACATCGCCACGGACAGCATCCGCGATCAATACGGAATGCTGCTGAAAGCGGTCGCCGACGCCCCATCCGAGCCCCACGAGAGCGTTGGCGTTTGGGTCTCGGGCTTTTTCGGCTCCGGCAAGAGTTCGTTCGCCAAGAACTTCGGCTACGCCTTGCAGAATGCGCCAGTCTGCGGCCAGTCCTTCTCGGAGTTGTTCAAGCACCAGATCGCCACGCCCCAGGTCACCAACCTGCTTGACCTGATCAACACCCGGTTCCCCGCCGAGGTTATCCTCTTCGACATCGCCAAGGAACAGGACACACGCCGGGTCACCGAACGGATCGCCGAATTCATCTACACCGTGGTGCTGCGGGAGTTGGACTATGCCGAAGACTTCGACGTCGCAGAGTTGGAGATCGAACTGGAGGCCGAAGGGAAGCTCGATGCCTTCATCAGCAAGTGTAAGGAGATGCACGACCGCGACTGGCGCATCGTGCGCAAAGGCGCGCAGCGCCTGTCGCGCGCCAGCGCGGTGCTCCATGTCATTGAGCCCGCCACCTATCCGGCCCCGGATTCGTGGGCCCATACCCAGCGTACTCACGATGCAGCCATGTCCGTCAGCAAGGTCGTCCACCGCACCTTCGAGCTTTTCGGCCGGCGTCGCCCCGGGAAGGCGCTGGTGATGGTCATCGATGAGGTGGGTCAACACGTCGCCCGCAGTGGCGACAAGATCGAAGACCTGCGGGCGACCGTGGAGGAGTTCGGGAAGGTCGGCCGGAACCTGCTCAAGACGAAACAAATTCCCGCTCCAGCCTGGATCGTTATCACTTCGCAGGAAAAACTGGACGAAGTAGTCGCGGCTATCGATTCTAAACGCGTCGATCTGGCGAAGCTCCAGGATCGCTTTCGCTACCGCGTGGATCTTGCACCTTCCGACATCCGCGAAGTCGCCACGCGCCGCGTGCTGGCGAAAGTCGACGGGGCGATCCCGGTACTCCGCAAGCTCTACACGGACAATCAGGGGACGCTCAACGCGGCGCTGCGCTTGGAGCGAACCGCACGACGGACGGACATCAGCGAAGACGATTTCGTTCAGTTCTACCCGTACCCGCCGCACTACATCGATATCTGCATCAGCGTCATGTCCGGCATACGCCTGCAACCCGGGGCTCCCCGCCACTTGGGCGGCAGCAACCGCACGATCATCAAGCAAGCCCACGAGATGCTGGTGAACGAACGGACAGCACTCGCCGCCAAACCCACCGGAACGCTGGTGACCCTTGATGCCGTCTACGAACTGGTCGAAGGGAATCTGTCGCACGAACGCCGGAGCGACATTCACGAGATCGGCGAGCGCTTCAAAGCCGACAAGGACGCACAGCACTGGGCTTTGCGTATCGCCAGAACGGTCTGTCTGCTCGAGTTTGTTCGTGACCTCCCCCGGACCGAAGTCAACATTTCTGCGTTCCTGGTGGACCGCGTCGGCGACCCGTCGCCCATCGCCAAGGTGCAGCAGGCCATCAAGGACCTTCATGCGGCCCAATTTATCCGCAATACCGAGGACGGGTGGAAGCTACAGACCGCCCAGGAGAAGAATTGGGAAACGGAACGCCGCGCCCACGACCCGAAAGGGCGAGATCGCAACGAGATTACCCGGGTCGCTCTGCGCGATGCATTCGGCGAGGCAGCGTTGCGAACCTACCGCCATAACGAGGCGCGCACCTTCCGCGTGGGCGTTACCTTGGACGGCACCGCGGTGGGTGATGAGGGGGATGTGAACTTGGCACTGCGCCGCGCCGACGATGATGGGATGCTGTCTGGCATGATCACCGAGGTCCGAGACGAGAGTCGTCAGACGGCTCATGCCGATGACCTCTACTGGGTCTTTGCCCTGACTCCCGAAATCGACGATCTGGTGGCCCAGACCTTCGCCTCCCGCAAGATGGTGGAGAAATACGATCTACTCCGCGCCCAGAACCGGATCACGAACGAGGAAGCGTCTTGTCTGCAGGACGAGAAGAACATCGTTCTGGGCTTTGAATCACGTCTGCGCGAAAAGGTGGCGGCGGCCCTCGAACGAGGGACCGGCATGTTCCGTGGCGTCGCCCGCGACGCCTCGTCCCTCGGGCGGTCGCTGAACGAGATCGTGCGCAAGCTGCTCGAACAGGTCGTGCCGGATCTCTATCCGAAGCTGGACCTGGGGGTTTGCGCCCTCAAGGGCGACGAGGCCGAGGTTCTGCTGAAGGCCGCCGATCTCACCGCTCTGCCGCAGGTGTTCTACTCGGGGACGCACGGCCTTGGGCTCGTGACCAAGGAGGGGGCCAAGCATGTGCCCAATCCCAGCGCCGACGTGGCCAAAGAGGTGCTCGACTACTTGGTCAGCCAGCACGATTACGGCAACCGCGAAGCGTGTCAGGGCAAGGCCGTCGAGCGACACTTCAGCGGCACCCCCTACGGCTGGGAGCGCGACATGTTGCGCCTGGTGCTCGCCGTGCTCTTCCGCGCGGGAGTCATCGAAGTCTCCTTTGGTGGGCAGAAATTCGGCTCCTACGCCGACCCACGCAGCCGGGAGCCCTTCACCAACAATCCCAAGTTTCGCGCCGCCACCTTCACGCCCGTCAAGCCCATTGACCTGAAGACACTGACCCGGGCGGTGCAGGGCTACGAAGGAATGACCGGCAAGACCGTGGATGTCGAGAAGAACGCCATCGCTGTCGCCGCCCTTGAGGTCGCCGAGGAAGAGGGCAAGTATGTCGTGCCGTTGCTTGAGCGGGCGCGAGCGCACGGCCTGCCCGTACTCGATGCCGTCCAGGGCTATCAGGACGCCTTGGCCGGGATCGCCGGGGGCAGCCCCGACGACCGGGTTAAGCTGCTTGCCAGCGGCTCGGTTTCCCTCAAGGATCAACGCGAGAAGGTGAGGCGCATTGCCGGGGCGCTGACCGATGAGGGGCTGGCCGTACTCCACAATGCCCGCCCTGCCTGTGGCGAGATGCGGTTTCAGCTCGATGCCCACGGCCAGAAGGAACTGGCTGAGAAGGGCGTGCAGCTCCAGCAGTTGGTGACTTCCGAGACCTTCTACGAGTCGCTGAAAGACATCGCGACGCTGACCGGCGAGATCACGACCGCCTATCGAGCGATGTACCAGAAGGCGCACGAGGACCGAGGCAGTCAATACCAGGCCGCCATCGACAAGATCAAGGGGCTGGCCGAGTGGGAACAGGTGCCGGAGTCCATGCAGGAGCCCGTGCTTTACCCTCTCACCAGCCGGGCCTGCGCCGATCTGGACTTGCCCGAAGGCGGACTGGCCTGCGTCGCGTGCCGTGCCGGAGTCAACCAGATGGAGTCCGATCTCGAAGCCCTCGGCGGGCTGTTCGCCAAGGTCGTGTCCGAGGTCCAGCGGCTGACCACGCCCCCCGAGGTGAAGGTCGAACGTGTGCGGGTGCGAGACTTCCTTTCCGGCTCCTTCGAGTCGCCCGACCAAGTCAAACAGGCCGTCCTCAAGCTCCAGGATCACCTCCTGAAGCTGCTCGAGGAAGGCGTCAAGATCGTGGTGGAGTAGACTATGACTTCCTTGCGCACGAAGTTTGATAATATCGAGAAATTGCATCCGCAGGCTCGTGGAAAAGGCTTCGAGCAACTACTCGGCCAGATGCTGGAAGATGCCAACCTTAAGCACGTTCTTTCTTACAGGCCGGAAGGAGAAGAAATTGATGGTGCCTTTTGGTGGCTGAACAGGGTGGTCCTTCTTGAGGCCAAGTGGGTCAAAGACCCAATGCCCGCATCCTCCATTTATGCGTTCAAAGGCAAGGTTGCCGGGAAGTTCAAGAACACCATTGGCATCTTCGTCTCGATGTCTGGCTACTCAAAAGACTGCGTAGATGCTTTGGTTCACGGCAAGGAGCTTGATATCCTGCTCTTCGACAAAGATGACGTGTTGGCGGTCATTGATGGTACGCCGTTTCTGGAGGTGCTTGAGGAAAAACTGTTCGCGGCCGGAAGGACGGGCGAAGTATATATAACGTGGCCGAACCTGCAGAACGTCGCAAGCATGGTTTCTGCTACGAAAATGGTAGCGAATGCACGGGTCGCAGGTGGAACAACTGGTTTTGTCTCAGCTCCGGTATTCATCTGCGAAGGCAGGTCCGACAAGGTCATACTGCAGCATCTGGTCGCCCATGTTGCGGCCTCGGTGCAAGCGCCAATGTCGCCCCAATTCTTGGTGGCACAAGGGAAGCGCGACCTCATGGGGAGGTTGATCCCGGCCTTGGCTTCGCTGCTGGCCAGTGGAATCGGCGGCAATAGTTCTGTGGTTCTCGTGTTTGACTCAGACACACAAGATTGTACCGCGGTGGAACGGCAACGCATGGAGGTGAAGAAGGCGCTGAAGGATCTTCCCGCTGGCTGGCAGGCCCATGTGGCGATTGCGGCACCTGAGATCGAATCGTGGCTTGGGACCGAAGGCCGTCTGCGTGGTCCAGCTCTGCCGAAGGCCCTTGCTAATACCGACTGGGGGGCTGTAGAGAAGGTGAACCCAGAAGTGGCTGCGTTGTGTGAGTTCCTGCGGAGGTCAAGTTAGATATGGACCAGGGCACCCGAAACACACTCCGCAACACGGTCACGCAGTGCCGCAGGCTTCTCGAAGAAGCGACGACGCAGGCATTGCAGGGGCGCTTCGGCATCTTCGCAGTTGGCAGGAAGGGCGAGATTCAGGTCGAGGACGAAGCGCGCATGACCCACCTCTCCGAGGAGGACCATGCCTGTCGTCGCGACCTGATCGACCACCTGGCGCACATCGCTTCGCTGGGGTACAAGCGGAGCGAAGCCCTGGAACAGCTCATCCGCGAGATCGCCTTCACCCACCTGAACCGGCTCTGCGCCTACAAGATGATGGAGGCGCGTGCCCTGATCCGCGAGGCCGTCAGCCGAGGGTTGAAGTCCCAGGGCTTTTTCTTCTACCTCGCCGACCACCCGGACATCGAGAAACTGCATGCGACCGGCCAGCAGGAAGCCGCCTATCGTCACTTCCTTGACTGGCTGGGCGGAACGCTCTCCCAGGAGATCGGGGTACTGTTCAACCCCAACGATCCGGCCAACCGCGTTTACCCGCCCCAACGCGTCATCGACGATGTCTTGGCGCTGATCAATGATGAGTCCTTGCGGGGCATCTGGGAGCAGGACGAGACCATCGGCTGGGTCTACCAGTACTTCACCCCCAAGGAACTGCGCGACAAGGTGCGGAAGGAGAGCCAGGCCCCGCGCAACTCGTACGAGCTTGCCTTCCGCAACCAGTTCTTCACCCCCCGTTATGTGGTCGAATTCCTCACCGACAACACCCTCGGCCGCATCTGGTACGAGATGCGCCAGGGCACGACCACGCTCACCGACCGCTGTCGGTACCTGGTCCGACGCCCCAATGAGGTGTTCATCGCCAAGGGAGAACAGCCACCGGCAGCCGCTGAACCGGAGAAGGAACTGTCACAGGAAGAGCTGTTGCGGCAGCCGGTTCACATTCCGTTCCGGGCCAAGAAAGACCCGCGCGAACTCCGCATTCTCGACCCGGCCTGCGGCAGCGGGCACTTCCTGCTCTATTGCTTCGACCTGCTGCTGGTGATCTATGAGGAAGCCTACGACGACGCGGAACTCGGGGCCCCCCTCCGTAAGGACTATCCCAGTCTGGAAGACCTGCGCAAGGCCATCCCCGGGCTGATTCTGCGCCACAACCTGCACGGCATCGACATTGATCTGCGGGCCACCCAGATCGCCGCGCTCGCGCTCTGGCTGCGCTGCCAACGCGCCTACCAAGCCATGAATCTGAAGAACGGCCAACGTCCGCCTATCACGCGGTCGAACATCGTCTGTGCCGAACCCATGCCTGGCGACACTGATATGCTGCGCGAGTTCACGGCCGAACTGCAGCCGAAGGCGCTCGGTCAACTCGTCGAGGAAGTCTTCGAGAAGATGAAGCTTGCTGGCGAGGCCGGGAGCCTGCTCAAGATTGAGGAGGACATCAGCGCCGCTGCCGCTAAAGCGAAGGATGAGTACCTGCGCTGGAAGAAGCATAAGGATGCATCCGCTGGATTCTTGCTCAAGGAATATGCGCCCAAGGCTGAACTTGACCTGCTTGACTTCGCGGATCTTGGCGACGAGCGCTTTCTGGACCGCGCGGAAGAGGAAATCGTGGTAGCGCTTCGTCGTTATGTTGAGCATGCTGGAAGCGGTAGTTCGTACCGCCGCAAGCTTTTTGCAGAGGATGCCGGACGCGGATTTGCCTTCATCGACGTGTGCAGGAATCGCTATGACGTTTCATTGATGAATCCGCCATTCGGCGATCCCGCAAAGAGATCAAAACGATACCTTGAAGATAACTATGTCGGTCAGCCTTATGAATTATATTCAGATTTCATCGAACGAGCAGTTGGCATCTCGAACTGCGTGGGTGCGATCACTTCGCACACCTTTCTTACATATGGAAGCCTAAGTAACTTCAGAAAAGAGGTATTAGTCCCCAAGACGCGAATGCAGCTTTTGGCCGATTTCGGGCTCGGAGTGATGGACGCCGCTATGGTTCGCTCCGCAGCTTACGTAATCAATTCTGTGCCAGCGAATGATGAAGGCATTTACTTTCGGTTGGTTGAAGATAATGACAAACAGGAGTCATTGAAAAATTGCCTAATCCATCTTTCAGCGGGTCATCGTGACATTCGACGTTTTGTCGCGAGACAGTCGGATTTCCAGAGAATCGAACAGTGCTCGTTTGCATACTGGGCAGCGGGAACACTCTTAAACCTGTTCGACCCCGCCAAGAATACTGGCACTGTGGCAGCAGACATTCTGCTGGGCGTGGTCACCTCAGGAAACGATCAGTTTCTGCGGCTTTCTTGGGAAGTGCACCCTGGCTCCATCAGGAGAGGTAAGTGGGCGTACTACTGTAAAGGCGGCGATTTCCAAAAGTTCTTCCGCGCCCCCCATCTAGTTGTCGATTGGCGCCAAGAAGGGCGGCATATATCGACAGGCAACTCATCAGCAGTTCGTCTACGAGATACCCGACAATATTTCCGTCCCGGACTCACTTTTCCTCTGGTGAACGAGTTTGGAATGAGCGTAAGCGTTTTACCGTCAAACTGCATTTTTGATAACGGCAGCCCTGCAGTTTTTCCATTAAGAACCGAATGGCGATGGGTAATCCTAGGGCTTCTAAATAGTCGCGTCGCAGAGTTCTTTATCCGCTGCCTCACCTCAACCCGGCATTGGCAAGTTGGATACGTTCGCCAGGTTCCGTGGCCATCGCCGACAGACGATATGGTCAAGAAGCTGGAAAATGAAGTGCGGGAAGCATGCCGCCTACAGCGATCCCTCTTTGACTCTGAAGAAGTTGGCCAAGACTTTCAGCTCCCACGATTGCTTCAGGGAGAAAGAACAAGCTCTCTAGCTAGTGCGGCGCAGGCGGTTTTGCATGCACAGGACAGACACCTTCTTACTTTCCTGCAGCATGACTATGAGATCGACGAGATCTGTCTTGAACTTTTTGGTTTAGACAGCAATCAAAAAGAATTGGTCAAACGGATAATTGGGCCACATCCTGTAGAGATTTCTCCTGACGTTCTCGCTCTTGATGGCGATACGGATGACGATTTTGGAGCTGAAGGACTGCGCATTCACCGGGTCACGCAGAGCCGCCTGGAGAGCGACGCATGGAAAACTGGTGTGAAGATCGAGACGATCATTTCTAATCGATCGTCTGAGCCTGATAAACTAGCGTCGGAGATTACAGAAACTTGCGAGGAATTAGCGTCGTATATTTGCGGATGCGCCCTAGGCCGCTGGGACATCCGCTTTGCTACCGGTGAGCGTCAACTGTCTGAGCTGCCCGCCCCTTTTGCGCCCCTTCCTGCGTGCCCACCCGGCATGCTCCAGAGCCAAGATGACCTACCCGCGAAGCCAGAGGACGTTCCTGCCGACTATCCCATTCAGATCGACTGGGACGGCATCCTCACTGATGACGCAGAGCACGGTGACGACGTTGTACGCCGCATCCGGGACGTCCTGAGCGTGATCTGGAAGGAACGAGCTGAGGCCATCGAGCGGGAAGCGTGCGAGATTCTTGGTGTGCGCGAACTCCGCGACTACTTCCGCAAGCCCGGCAACGGCGGTTTCTGGATGGATCACGTGAAGCGGTACTCGAAGAGCCGCCGCAAGGCTCCCATCTACTGGTACCTGCGTTCGGCCAAGGGCAACTACGGGCTCTGGCTCTACTACCACCGGCTGGACAAGGACACGTACTTCAAGTGCCTGGTCAACTACGTCGAGCCAAAGCTCCGCATGGAGGAGGACCGCCTGCAGGTGTTGCGCACCCGGAAGGCGGCGATAGGCAGTGCCGGTCGCGAAGCCAAGCAGATCGAGAAGGACATCGACCGCCAGGAGCAGTTCGTTACCGAACTGCACGACTTCCGCGACAAGCTCCGTCACGTCGCCGACCTGCATCTGGTTCCCGACTTGAACGATGGCGTCATCCTGAACATCGCCCCGTTACACGAGCTGGTGCCCTGGAAGGAAGCCGAAAAGAGCTGGGAAGCGCTTCAGGACGCCAAGTACGACTGGGCGCACATCGCCTACCAGCTCTGGCCCGACCGCGTGCGCGACCTCTGCAAGCGTGACCGCTCCGTCGCCATCGCCCACGGCCTCGAGGACATCTGCGAAGTCGAGCCCCCCAAGAACCTGCGCGCCGCAACCCCGGACGACGACGAGGCCGAGGGTGGCGATGAAGATGACCAAGATGAGTGAGTTTTCAGTTCCGCCAACAAGGAGAACGTTATGAGAATACTTGAGCTTGACGTCAAAGGCTTCCGATCTCTTCACGACGTGCATTGGAAGCCCGGCGATCTGAATGTTCTGATTGGCCCCAATGCATCGGGAAAGTCCAATCTGCTTCGTCTGCTCGAGTTGATGGCAGTATCGGCGCAGGGACGGTTGGGGAAGCACATCCAGAACAGTGGCGGTATGGAGCCTTTGCTTTGGGATGGCAGCGACGACCGCATTGCTGTCCGCTGTAGGACCTCACCGGTTGACGAGTCCAGGGATCCTGTGCGAGAGGCGCTTACCTACGAGCTTGAGTTGAACAGGATCGGGCAGAGCAGCTCTTACAGAATCGGCAACGAGCTGTTGGGCAACTACAGCAAGGTCGATGCCGGCCTCAGCAAGCAGCCTTTCAAGTTCCTTGAAAGGCAACTGCAAAGGGCGCACATATTTGACGAGCACGAGAAAGGTCTTCTGGCAGCCGAGGATCAAGTACCAGAGGAGGAAACGTTGCTATCACTGGCTGCCGGACCGTTTTCGGCCAACCGACATATCCCAGTGTTCCAACAGCAACTTGCGGCTTGGTGCGTCTACCACGATCTGCACGTGAATCGTGATGCCGCCATCCGACAAGCGGCGGTGGCCCGTTCCGAGAAGCGAGTATCGCCAGATGGCCAGAATCTGACCTCTGTCCTGCACACCCTTTACACTGGCGACCGGCAGTTCAAGAAAGACATTAATGCCGCCATGCGGGCAGCGTTCGGGGACGATTTTGAGGAATTGGTATTCCCGCCCGCCGCCGATCAGCGGATTCAGCTTCGCGTGCGCTGGCGTAGTCTGAAACGCGAGCAGTCGGCCGCCGACCTCTCGGACGGCACGTTGCGATTCCTCTTCCTACTGACGGTACTGGCCTCGCCTTCCCCAGCCCCCCTGATTGCCATTGATGAGCCGGAAACCGGTCTGCACCCGTCGATGCTGCCGGTGGTGGCCGAATACGCGATCGATGCGTCCCGGCGCGCTCAGGTGATCTTGACCACCCACTCGCCGCAACTGCTCAATGCCTTTGGCGACGCCCCGCCAACGACAACCGTGGTGAAATGGCATGAGGGCGAAACGCATCTCCACAAATTGGAGGGGCCAAAGCTCGACAAATGGCTGAAGGAGTACTCTCTGGGAGCGCTGATGGACTCGGGTGAACTGGAGGAGGTCGGAGAATGAAATTCGTACTCTTCTGCGAGGGGCCGACCGAGAGGAAATCGCTGCCAGCCTTTTTCAAACGTTGGTTGGATGACAAGCTTTCACAGCCTGTCGGGATTGCTCCCGTCAAGTTCGGAGGGTGGCGGGACCTCTATGAGGGCGCCCCCAAGAAGGCACAATTGCGTCTGAAGGAAACAGACGTGATCGCGGTGATCTCCTTGCTCGACCTCTACGGCCCCACGTTCTATCCAGAGCATCTGAATGCGGCCGATAAGCGGTACGACTGGGCGAAGAAGCATATGGAGGAGAGAGTAGGCCAGGACAAGTTCCGGCAGTTTTTTGCCGTTCATGAGGTCGAAGCGTGGTTGCTTAGCGATCTGACCCTCTTTCCCAAGGAGATCAAGAGCGGTTTCCCCGGAAAGGCGAAGAACCCCGAGACGGTGAACTTCAACGAGCCGCCGGCCAAGCTGCTCGACCGGCTGTACGGAGATCGGCTGAAGCGGAGCTACAAGAAGGTTACTCAGGGCAAAGAGTTGTTTGACAAACTCTCCCCAGAGAAGGCCAGAAACAAGTGTCCGCGACTCACGGAAATGCTGGACGAGATGCTGAAACTGGCGAAAGCAGCGGGGCTATAGCGTATGAAGGGTGTCATCGGCATAGTCAGCAAGTATGTGGTTGGCCAAGTCGCCAGACAGGTCGACGACAATGGCTTGGTCGTGTGGTATGACCCTGACGGCGTCTATGCCGACGTGGCTGCCGGACTCGCCCTGCCGAACACGACCGTCCTGCACTACTGCGACAGCTTCCTGCAGCTGCGCTGGGAGATCGACCAACGTCATCTGATGGACGGTAATCAGCCTCCGCGCCTGGTTGTGTATGTGCCGCTGGCCCAGGATGAGACACACCGGGCTCTGACCGAACTGGAGACGGCGGGCGTGGTCATGCAGCCGGGCCAGCAGCCCCCGGCGCGCAACACACGCCTCGCTGTCGTTGCCAGGAATGCCCTGAAGAGTATCCTCGGCGACGAGACGGCGGCCGAGGTGGAGAAACAGGCCGAGGCCGGGAAGCTGACGCTGGCCGATCTGAACGCCCTGGCCGAGAAGGGCGGCGAGATATCGAAGGGGGTTCTGGCCTTGGTGTTCGGCACCGGCAATGCCCAGGAAGTCGGCCTTGCCTTTCTGGCCAGCAACGGCCAAGACGTGGAGATCGGCAAGAAGAGCGCCGAAGGCGAACTGGCTGACTTGCTGCGACATGCCTATGCATGCGATATCGCGGCGGACGACAACCTGGAAGCCATTCGCGAAAGGTTGGCCCGACACGTTCTCGTCACCGATTTGCTGGCAGGACTGGGAGAGGCAGCCCCGGAGGCGCTGAAGACGGCCACTGTCGCGCCCACGGCCGCGTCCAGGGACGCATGCGTGGAACTGGCCCGATCCTGGCGGCTGCGCCGCGACACCCGCGACAGTTACGTGGTCGCCGCGAACAGGGTCGAGCAGGAGCTGGCACTGCAGGCGATGGCCTTGCCCGCTGAAGCCATTACCGACGTTGAGACGTTCGCCGCCATCGAACGGGCCCTGCTGCGCCGTGTCGAAAGCCGTCTACTGGAGGCGACCGACGGCGAATTGCTGGCTTTGGCGACCTCCCGCCTCGCCCGATTCTGGTGCGACGTGGAGCCGCGCCTCCAGGCTCGATGGGCCTTGGTCGCTTCCGCTGCGGAAGTGCTGCTCGAGGCCGACTGCGTCCAGAAGGCGATGCAGACCGCTCCGGCCACGTTCGTCGGCATTCTGAACGAATACGCAAAGAGTCCGCAGCCCTGGTGCGTGCTGGATACGCACCACCGTCACATGGAGAGTCTGTGGCACAGCTTCGAGCCCCAGATCGGCGGTGACCACGAGAGCATCGAGAAACTGGTCATCAGGGCGCGGCGGCGCTATGTGGAGGCTGGCTCCGTTCTCGCACGTGAGTTCGCTGACCGCCTGCGCCACGATGGCGTGTCGAAGGGCGGCGTGCTGCACCAGCGCCAGATCTTCCAAAGTCGCGTGAAGCCGCTACTGGGCAAGGAGAAGGTTGCCTATGTGTGGGTGGATGCGTTGCGCTTTGAGATGGCGAGGGAACTCGGGCGTCTGTTGCGGGCGGATTTCGAGGTGGAACTCGAAGCTGTCGTGGCGGCGGTGCCAACCGTGACCGAGATCGGTATGGCCGCCCTCCTGCCAGGCGCGGACGTGATGGCCAAGGTGGTGTCCGCTGGAAGCGGCAAGCTGGCGTTGGACGTGGACGGAGCCGTGGTCAAGAACCGCAAGGACCGCGTGACGCTGCTGACACAACGCGCCGGAGTTTCGGTCTTCGAGACGAAGCTGGACAGCCTGTTGCCCAAACCATCCAAGAAAACGCAGGCGGGGATCGCCGCCGCCGAACTGATTCTGGTCACGTCTCAAGAGATCGACGAGCTGTGTGAGCAGGACAACATCACCCAGGCCCGCCGCCAGATGGACGGCGTGCTCAACGACCTGCGTCGCGGCATTCGCGTGCTGGCGGACGTCGGCGTGCAGCGGATCGTCCTGGCCTCGGATCACGGCCACCTCTTCGCCGACGAATTGAGCGAGGACATGAAGGTCGATGCGCCGGGCGGGAACACCGTTGACCTGCACCGCCGGGTCTGGGTCGGCAATGGCGGCAATGTCAACGAGGCCTGTGTGCGTGGCCCCCTGAGCGCCTTCGGTATGGACGGCGAGTACGATTTGGCCTCGCCGTGGACCTTCGCCTGTTTCAAGGTGAAGGGAGGGGCCTCCGCCTATTTCCATGGCGGGCTGTCTCCCCAGGAGCTGGTCATCCCCGTCATGGTGCTCAAACCTGCCGTAAGAGCCACAGCAGGTTCATTGCTCGGCATCGACTGGAAGATCACGCTTGGCAGTCCGAAGCTCAGCACACGGTTCTTCTCGGTGCAGATTGGCGGAGCCAACACAGGGCTCTTCGAGCTTAAGCCACCCGCTGTGCGGGTCGAACTCCGCTCGAAGGGCAAGACTCTTTCGCGCCCCATCAGCGCGTCCTACGGGTTCGATGAAGCCAGCGGTGACGTGAAATTGCGTAAGGACGAAACCAATCCCAAGATGGTGGCGCCGGACACGGTTACTCTGATGCTGCTCGAAGAACCTGACCAGAAAATCGTCTCCCTGAGCTTGTTTGAAGCCACCACCGGGGTTGAGCTTGCACGAATCGATAAGATCGAAGTGGCCATTTCCATTTAGAGGTTTGCATATGTTAAATACCGATAATAGAGCAACTCAAATCTTCGCTGGCAAGGTCGTTCGCAAGGACTTGGTCCGCAAGATCAAGGTTGGGGCGAATGTGCCGGTCTTCGTGCTTGAATACCTTCTGGGTAAGTATTGTGCCACGGATGACCCGGCCGCCATCGACGCCGGGCTCCGTGTGGTCAATAGCATGCTGTCGGATAACTTTGTTCGGTCCGACGAGGCAAATAAGGCCCAGTCCATGGTCAAGGACAAGGGGACGCACACCTTCATTGACAAGATAAAGGTGCGATACCTTTCAGATGACGATAAACACTGGGCCGAGCTGGTCAATTTCGGCCACCGGAACGTTCATGTGCCTGAACACTATCTTCGCGACTATGACCGCCTGCTGATGGGCGGTATCTGGGCGCAGGTGGAGCTTCGCCACCAGTATGACGAAGAGGCCAAGGGCAAACGGAGTCCATTTTGGATTGAAAGCCTGAAGCCGATCCAAGTGGCGACCTTCGACTTGGAGGAATACCGCGCCTGCCGCCGGGAGCTGGCGACCGACGAGTGGATTGACCTGCTGCTGCGCACCGTGGGTCTTGAGCCTTCGCATTTCGACCGCCGCCTGAAGCTGCTCTTCCTGGTCCGCCTGATCCCGCTGTGTGAACACAACTACAACCTGATCGAACTCGGTCCCCGGGGCACGGGCAAGAGCTACGCCTACCAGGAGCTGTCACCATATTCGATCCTCCTGACCGGGCCGACAACGGTGGCCAACCTCTTCTACAACATGGTCAGCGGGAAGATGGGGCTGGTTGGCATCTGGGACGCCATCGGTTTCGATGAGGTGGCCGACCTTCAGAAGATGCCCAAAGAGGTCGTGACGACCCTGAAGACCTACTGCGAGTCCGGCACCTTTGCACGGGGCAAAGAGGCGATGTCCGGGATGGCTTCTCTGGCCATGTTCGGCAACACAAACCAGCCGGTCGAGGTCATGGTTCGATCTTCGCATCTGTTCGCGCCGCTGCCGGATGTGATTCGTGAGGACATGGCCTTTCTCGACCGCATCCACTACTATCTGCCCGGTTGGGAAATTCCAAAGATGCGGATGGAATTCTTCACCGATGGCTATGGCATGGTTGTCGACTACCTGGCCGAAGCTCTGCGCGAACTCCGACGGCACAACTACACCGAGATCGTCGACCGCCACTACTCGCTGGGCGCACACCTGAACGCCCGCGACGTGAAGGCCGTGCGCAAGACCGTGTCGGGGCTCGTCAAGCTCATCTATCCCGATGGCAATCTGACCGGTGAAGAACTGGCGGAATTGCTGTCCATCGCTCTTGAGGGGCGGCGGCGGGTGAAAGAGCAGCTCAAGAAGATGGGCTCCTTCGAGTACCATCAGACGTCGTTCTCCTTCATCGACAACGAGACGCGGGAAGAACGGCACGTCGGCGTCCCCGAACAGGGCGGCAAGGACATGATCTCCACCGACCCGCTGGCCCCTGGCTCCGTCTACACGGCATCTGTTGACGACCAGGGGCGCGTGGGACTCTACCGACTTGAGGTCGGCACCGCTCCCGGAACGGGCAAGCTCAAGATCGCCGGTGGCGTCGATGGCTCCATGAAAGAGTCGATCAACCGGGCCTTCGCCTACCTCAACGGGCACAAGGTCGCCATGGGCGTGGGGCAGCAGTTCGACACCACCGACTTCCATATCGAGGCTATCGACCTGCTCAGCAACCATGTGCCCTGCGAAGCCGGGATCGCGCTGGTCGTCGCGGTCTACTCAGCCATAAAGAAGCACCCCGTGCTGCCCGGCCTCGTGATCATGGGCGACCTCAGCATCCAAGGCAACATCAAGCCCGTCCGCTCCCTCTCCGAGCCGCTTCAAGTTGCCATGGACAACGGTGGCCGTCGTGCCCTCGTGCCCTTGGAGAACAAGCGCAACTTCCTCGAAGTTTCCGGTGACGTGGTCGAGCGGGTCGATCCGGTGTTCTTCTCCGACCCCATGACCGCCGCCATGAAAGCGCTGGGAATGACGTAATCGATGGATATACAGCCTGAGCCTTTAGATTACGAAGTTGCGGAAACCAGGTCCATGCTGGACCAGCTTCTTATCGATTCGTGCCTTTACACGCAGAGCAGCGACTACAAGGATCTGCTCGACTTCGTGGTTCGGCTACGGAACTTCGCCCCCTTTAACGCAATGCTGTTGCAAGTGCAAAAGCCGGGGCTGCGCTATGCGGCATCGGCCAATGACTGGTGGACTCGCTTTGGACGCAAAATTAAGGAGGACGCACGGCCGCTGCTGATTCTCTGGCCTTTCGGCCCGGTGGCACTTGTCTACGATGTTCAGGACACCGAGGGCAAGGATCTTCCCGAGGACGTGGATTCCTTCTTCGCCCGGGGCGCCATCAACGACATCCAGATGCGCGGCTTCCTGCCGTTGATGACGAAGAGGCATATCACCTGCTCCTTCATCGATGCCGGTGACCAGCAGGCGGGTTCGATCCGCACGAATGGGAAGCTGAAGATCAACAACAGGGAGATCAGCACCTATCTTCTGAAAATCAACCAGAACCATTCGGTGCCGGTCCAGTTCGCCACCCTGACCCACGAACTGGGGCATCTGTTCCTCGGGCACATCGGATGGAACAAGGCACTGAACATACCAAAGCGGATCCCGCTGACGATTGAGAAGGAGGAGCTTGAGGCTGAATCCGTCTCCTTCCTGGTGTGCGCCCGGAACGGTGTCCACTCCAAGGCTGAGAGCTACCTGGCCAACTTCGTAAAGACGAACACGACCACCGACAGCATTGACCTGTATCAGGTAATGCGGGCGGCGGGCCAGGTCGAGACGCTGCTGGATCTGACCTCGCACACGAGCTGTGCACCGGTCAAAGGGCAGGGCGATCTGATGCTCCCCGGCTTTGTCTGAGATGTGGGAAGGGATGGCAGAACCCGTGGCGGGCCGTTTGCGTTTTCTTTGAGCTGATACGGGGGGGCGGGCAAGGCGTGAATTTTCGGGAGGGGGGGCTTCCATTTGGGGGATTGGGGCTGTCTATTCAGGCATGGAAACTAAGCTGAATCTGCTTTCGTTCTGGTCAATCAACGGCGAGCTGGATGAGACGCGGTTGGCGCGGCAGCTGGAGAGCATGCGCGCGGATGGCTTTGATGGGGTCTGCTTTCATCCGCGCTTCTACCCGAATCGCCCTGCCTACCTGGGGGATGCGTACATGCGGCTGCTGTCGCGGACGATCCTGCGGGCGCGCGACCTGGGGATGACCTTCTGGCTTTATGACGAGAATGGATGGCCGTCGGGGACGGTCGGCGGAGAGCTGCCGGCGCGCTTTCCGGAGTACCGCACCTGCTGGCTGGAGGCGGTTGACGGAGAGACGAGCGATGCGCTGGTAAGCTTCACAATGGGCGACGGGGCTCGGGTGAGCCTGAGCATGCGCCACGGGCATGGCCTCGACTATCTGAATCCAGCCGCCACGGCGCAGTTCATCGCGATGACGCATGAGCGCTATCGTGAAGCGCTGGATCCGGCCGCTTTCGAGCATGTCGAGGCGATCTTCACGGACGAGCCGGTGCTGGGAAGCTGCGAAGTGAGCCCCGCACGCGGGCTGCTGCCCTGGAGCGCGGAGCTGCCGCGCCTCTGGCAGGAGCATTACGGGGAGCCGCTCCTGCCGCGGTTGCATCTGCTCTTTGTCGACAGCGACGAGAGCGGGGAGTTTCGCCTGCGCTTCCGCGAGTTTCTGACGGATCGCATCATCGACGGCTTTTTCACGCCGTGCAAGAGCTGGTGCGAGGCGCATGGCTGGCGCTTCACCGGTCATATCAAGGGTGAGGAGCATCCGGCTTTCCAGACGCCGCTGATTGGCTCGTGCCATCAGGTCTATCCCCACTTTTCTCTGCCGGGGATCGACTCGCTCGAGCGCTACCCGCACGCCAATTTCTTCCCACGGCAACTGCTCTCGGCTTCGTGTCAGTTCGGGACGGGCGAGTGCATGGTCGAAGCGGCGGGCGGCGGCGGCTGGGGCGTGAATCCGGAGCATTTCATCGACCACCTGGGATGGCTGGCGGACAATGGCCTGACCCACTTTGCGCTCCACATGCAGCATTACGCGCTGAACTCGCTGGCGCTTCACGATTGGCCGCCATCGACACCCAACATGCTGGCCTGGCGAGAGGCCTTTCCCGCTGCCGTCGCGGCGTGGCGTCGGCGGGATGGCGGTCCGGCGCTTCGCAATCGGCTGGCGGAGCTGCTGGTGATCTCGCCGCACCGGGCGATCGCGACGGCCTATCAGCCATGGGAGCTTTCGCGCTGCAATATCCACGACGGCGACGAGTGGCCGGCGACGGAAGCGGGTTGCCTCAACACGGCTTTCATGACGGAGCTGGCGGCGCTGGACGCGGCCGGCACGGCCTACCATCTGTGCGATGAACGCAGCTTCGAGACGCACGCGCGCCGGTTGCCGAATGGGACGGTGCGGGTGGGGGCGTGCAGCTATCGTCAGGTGATCGCCGGCAGCTATTGCCGCCTTGGTGAGAATGCCCGCGCCTTGACTGACACACTGGGTTCTCCGCGGCCGGTCACGCTGACCAGCGTGGAGTCGGCCGTGGTCACGCGCCTGGATAACGAGGGCTGGCTGCTCGACGCGCTGCCGTCCGTCAACCGTTACCTGCTCGACTTCAGCGCGGTGGACGAGGGGCGATGGCGCACGGTTTTTCATGTTGCGGAGAGGCTGTCGGCGGTAGATCTGCTGCTGGCGGACGCGCCGGAGCGGCTTCTGCTGAATGGCGTGGACCTGACAGCCGAGCTGGATGGGGAGTGGCATCGGGTCGTCCTGTCGCCGGAGAGGTTGGAGACGGAGAATGAGCTGGTGGTAAGCGGGACGGGCAGCGACGGTCTGCCGATTGTCGCGGTTCTGGAAGGGGCGTTTCGCGTTATCACCGACTCCGGCTGGGCTGTCGGTCCCAACGGGACGGTGCGGACGGAGGGGCCATTCCGGCTGACGGGGGCGGGCGATGCGTCGTCCTTTACGGGAGATCTGCTGGGGGCGGGCTATGGCTTCTGCGGCATGCCGGTGCGGTTGTATCGCGAGGTCGAGCTGCCGGTGCTGGAGCGCGGCACGCGGTTGAGTCTTGGTGAGCTGGATGGGAGCGCGGCGAAGCTCAGTATCGACGGGGTTCATGCGGGTTGGGGCTGGGGAGGCGGTTGGCAGGTGGAGCTGTGCATGCCGATCGCGGCCGGCATGCATCGCCTGGAACTGGCGCTCTATCCCAGCACCTACAACGTGCATGGCCCGCATCATTATTATCTGGGCGATGCGGCGGTCATATCGCCGGGGCAGTTTGCGGGGGAACGCAATTTTGCCGATCCGCCGGATGCGCCCGCGTGTACCCACGTGTCCGCCTGGCATTTCCGCCCCTTCGGCACGCGGCTACCGGATCTTTTGGATCTTTCCTGAGAGGGGGTGTACAGAAGGGATGCCGAAGGAGTATAGTTGGGCAAGACGTCAGACCGTCCAGTCTGCTTTTGTTGCAACCCATGCCCGGATATCTCCCATGTACAGCTTGATCCGCCGCTTAACATCCCTGGTTTTTCTGGCCATGTTCTTCACCGTCACCGCCGATCCCGCGCCTCCCTTCATGCGCCTGCCGCCGATGAGCCAGGCGCCGACACTCGACGGGCGGATCGAGCCCGGCGAATGGGATTCGGCCTTCTTCGGAACGGGAGTCGCGCAGCATGCCCGGCTTGGCCTGGACCCGATCCAGGTGGAGTATGGGTTCGGCTACCACGAGAATCGGATCTATCTGGCGGGGCGCATGGAGACGCGGCCGGGGGAAATCTACGACCGCAAGCCCCGTCGGCTTGCCGGCGGCGGCCCCACCGGTCATTTCGAGTTCCTCGTCGATCCGGTTTCACAGGATCCGGACAAGAACTGGGTGCAGGCGATGCTCTATCCGCTGGGGGTGGTGAACAATATCGGCTACAGCCAGCGGATCGGAGGATTCGTGCCCTTCGACGTGGCGTGGGAGTATGCGGACTCGTGGCAGGATGGATGGTGGACGGTGGAGTTGAGCGCGCCGGCGGATGCGCTGCAGGGTGCCCGGCTGGAGCAGGGAGGGATCTGGGGCGTGTTGTTCGCGGGCCAAGTGCGGGGCGCCGTCAATTACTTTTCGGGCACGGTGGGGGAACCTTTCGCCAACCGCAGCCGCTACTACAAGTTCATTCTCGACGAGCAGGCACCGCTTGTGCAGGTGACGGAGATCGGCGACGTGCTGGGGGAAACCCTCTCCCCCACGCTGAAGGTCCGCAACACGCTGGAGCGGCAACTGCGGGTCAATGCGTCCTTCTACCTGACGGATCAGCCGGAGAAGGCGCCGGATGCTCCACCAGCGGCGCTCAATCGACTCTCGCTCGCACCGGGTGAGAGCAAGACGAGCACCTGGCGGCTGCCGGTACCCGGCGATCCGGGGGCGAAGTGGCTGCACATGGAGATCGTCGATGCGGAGAATGGGACGACCTACTTCGCGGGACTCTACAAACTGACCCGGCCACGGAGCCCGAAATGGGCCGATTTCACGCCTCCTCCCGTCGAGCCGATCCTGCTGGAAGCCTATTTTCTGCCGTATTTCCACCGGGTGCGGGCGGTGGCCGACTTCGGGGGGCTGGAGTCGCCCGACACGGTTGCCGCCGTGCATTGGCAGGTTACGGATGGGGAGGGCCGGGAGCTTGCCGCCGCCGAGACGAGCGACTTCGCCAATCTGACCGCTGAAAGCGTCTTGCAGGTGCCGGAAACGCTGGCCGTCGGCACCTATACGGTAACCGGCCGTCTTGTCGACAAGGAAGGAAAGCAACTGGCGAGCCGGAGCGACACCTTCGAGAAAGCGGACTATCCCTTCGAGCACAACACGATCGGCGTATCGCACGAGGTGCTGGCGCCCTGGAGCCCGATCGTGACGGCGGGCAGTGTGCTGGAGGTATGGAATCGGCGTCACGATCTGTCGGCAGGATTGCCGGTGCAGATCGAAAGCGCCGGTGCGGAGCTGCTGGCGGCCCCGATACACCTGGTGGCGACCAGCGGAGGTGAACGTCGGATCCTGACGGCGGCGGGGGGAGCCCTGAGCGGCGACGGGGTGACGGCGAGCAGCGTCTCGCACGGCACGTTCGGGCCCTTGACCGCGCGGATCGACATGCAGGCGGAGTTCGACGGCATGCTCAAGTATGCCATCGAGCTGGTGGCCGCACCGGAGAGCCAGTTGGAGAGCCTCGATCTGGTCATCCCGCTCAAGGCGGAACACGCGCAATTTCTGCATGCGGCCGGGGATGGGTGCCGCACCAACTACAGCCACGCGCTGCCCGAAGGGGAAGGGCGTGTCTGGGATTCGACGCAGATTGTCAACTGGACCAATCCGACCAGCTTCCTGACTTATGTCTGGCTTGGGGATCATGAGCGTGGTCTCTGCTGGTGGGCGGATTCGGCTGAAGGGTGGACGCTGCCGCGGGACAAGGATACGCCGGTGGTGGAGATCTTTCGGCGGGATGGCCGGGTCGAGCTGGTCTTCCACATCGTCAACTACACGACAGCCGCGGCGTGGAAGGGAGCCGAGGCGCGCCGGCTGGTCTTTGCGCTGGAGGCGACGCCGGTGCGGCCGCGGGCACCCTGGGCACGGGATATCGGTCTGTGCGATGCCGGCGTGACCAGGCAGCAGTGGCCGCGCTTCGACTGGATCGGCTGGACCGGCTGGTGCTTCAAGGGCCAGGAGAAGGAGAATTACCCGACCAACTACACCTTTGCCCATCTGCGTCCCATCAACGACGACGCGGCCAAAGCGCTTGCCGAGCATACGGCGCAGATCGAGAAGGATGGCCGCAAGACGCTCGTCTACACAGACATGCGGGCACGCTCGCTGATCGGCGAGATGGAGAAGGCGTATGCGTGGGAGTGGGCGCCGACGACCGGGGACCGCCGGAAGAGCGTCATCATGAATGCCCCGCACCATGCGGCCTACCAGATCTCGAGCACGCCCAGCCGTATCGACTACGACATGTGGTGCTTTCAACTGGGGATGGATCTGGGGATCGACTACTGGTACTTCGACGAGATCCAGAACGAGGGGCAGTACAATCCGGCGACGGGGCTGGGGTATCTGGACGAGCTGGGACGAGAGATGCCGACGACGCGCCTCTTTGCCTATCGCGACCTGTGGAAGCGGCTTTATACGCTGATGCAGCAACGCGGGCAGGAGATTCCGATTATCGTCATGCACAATACCAGCACCACTTACGCGGGGCCCATGGCCTTCTGCACGACGACCTGGGATTACGAGGAGATCAATGCCGACCCCGAGCAGCGACAGTTGACCAAGTTCGGGATGGACTATCTCATTACGGAGACGATGGGGCATCAGTATGGCTTTGTCGCTTCCACCCTTGGACCTGGGGGCAAGTTCGAGCCGTGGTCGGTGGATCAGCCCGGCGCACCCGAGAAGGTGGCCCGCCACTGGATGGGGGTGCACATGCTGCTGGACATGAATCCGTACCTCACGAGCAACGCGCAGGTGCGGCACGCGCTGGGATTGCTCGGCGACTTCGGCTGGAATCAGCCGGATGCCGTCTGGATTCCCTACTGGAAGTCGGAAGAGCTTTATACGTGGAGCCCCGTCGACCACGTCTACGTTTCGGCCTATCGCCGGGGCAGCGACCTGTTGCTGGTGGCGCTGAACGACACGAACGCGGCGGTGACGGTCGAGTGGAAGGCTGCCGCGGGAGTTGAGGTCGAGGGGGCGTTGGATGCCGAGCAGCCTGAGGAAGGGCTGGAGGTTACCGCGGCGGGACGTTTGGCCATCGAGCTGGAAGCTTACGACTATCGGCTCGTGCGTCTGCGAATCAAGCCGTAGGGGTCACGGGCCCATCATGGGGCGGCTCCGGGCAGGCGGCTATACGCTGAACCGCGGGAGGCGCCTTGCCTTGGCGGCTGCCGTCAATGGTTTCCATGCAGAGCTTCAGGATGTCGGGGACGGAGAAGCCGAAGCGGGTGACGGGGGAAGCGGCCGGTACGGGCCATGGGAACCAGCTTGCGGCGACGACCAGGACATCGCTCGGCACCCGCAGACCCAGGGTGGCCAGCCCCCTGACCGCGTCGGGCAGGACAGCATCGTCGAGAACGATCATGGCATCGGCGCGTTGCCCGGCGGGCCGGTCGAAGTGCTGAACCACGATCGCCTCGGTCCACCCCGGCTCCTGCAGGCTGACGCCGACGATGTCGTGTGGCCCTGCCTTCAGGCCGCGGCTGGCGAGGATCTCCCGCAACGGGCCGGCATCGCTTGGTTGCGAGCCCGAGTTGACCAGCACGAGGGTCCGGTGGCGGCCGTGGTCGCGCAGGTAATCGGCCATGCGCATGACGAGATCGTGCTCATCCATGGTGACCGCGGGCATCTGCTGGGTGTGCCCCGGAGCCATGATGGCGGTACATGGCACGCCATCCTGAGCCAGGAGCGGCGAGCCGATGAAGTAGGTCGGCGCGGCGGCAAAGATCAGTCCGGCGAGGCGGTTGTTACGCACATCGTCGAGAAGTTCCTGGTAGTCGAGCATGCCGCCGCTGCCCGTGAAGCCGTCGATGATGCGGAAGGTGGCCGGGCCTTCGAGCTGCTCAGCCTCCAGGCGCAGGGCGCGGAAGAAGCCATGGGTGGGGTTGCCGTTGGGGAAAGGGAGCGGAAAGATGAGGGCGTACTGGGTGAGGTGGGGAGAATCGGTGCGCACGAAGGTGCCGCTGCGGCCGCGGCAGATGACGAACCCTTCCTGGATCAGCCAGTTGAGGGCGCGCTGCAGGGTGGCGTTGCTGACGTCATAGGTGGCGCAGAGTTCGGCGCGAGTTGGGATCCGGCCACCCGCGGGATAGTCGCCGCGGGCAATGCGGCGGCGAAGATCCGTGGCGATGTGTTCAGCTTTCTGTGCGCCCGCGAAACGCCCGCTCTCAAACATCGGCAGGTTCCACCACCCCTCCGTTGCGACGGTAGGCCAGGAAGTAGACCAGACCGACGAAGCCGGCGCCCCCAATGATATTGCCGATGGTGACAGGCAGCATGTTGCCCACGATGAAGCCCTGCATGGTGAGGTGCGTGTACTCTGCCGCCGCATGGCCGGTGCGGGCCCAGAACTCCGCCTCGGCACCTCGGTGGACCATGATTCCATAGGGGATCAGATACATGTTGGCGACGCAATGCTCGAAGCCGGCGGCGACGAAGGCGGTGATGGGGAAGAGAATGGCGAGGATCTTGTCACCGGTGGTTCGACAGGAGAAGGTGAGCCAGACAGCCAGGCAGACGAGGGCATTGCAGTAGATGCCCCGCATCAGCGCTGGCACCAGGGGCAGGCTGCACTTCGATTCCGCCACACGCAGGGCGGTCAGCCCCAGCTCGCCGCCGTTGCCGAGGTGGAAATCGGCCAAGTAGATGAGCAGGGCGGTGAACAGCGAGCCGATGAGGTTGCCCACGTAGACCAGAGTCCAGTTACGCACGAGCTTGCCATAGGAGAGCTTGCCGCTGACCGTGGCCATGATGAGGAGGTTGTTGCCGGTGAAGAGTTCAGCTCCGCCGACGACGACAAGGATCAGGCCAAGGCAGAAGGCGAGACCACCGGCAAGCTGCATCATGCCATAGCCCAGGGTGGCGCCGGTGCCGGTGACGGCGATCGTATAGAACATGGATCCCAGGGCGATGAATGCTCCGGCCAGAATGGAGAGGAGGAGGATGGACCATGTGTCCATGCTGCCTTTTTTTACGCCGAGACTCTCCGCCTTCGCGGCGACCTCCGGCGGCAGTAGTGAATCCAGTCCCTGCCCATTACTCAACATACGCAGCCCGTCCTTTGTGCGACAATTTCGTAGACCAATCTTTTCAAGGTCCCGACAAAATGTCCTCACATCCGCGTCTGTGCAACCTTTTTTTTTCAAACAGTGGCTATAAAGTCATGTTCAGGAAGGGGCTGATGCGGGTGACAGAGGGGTGTCATGATGGCCGGGCTCAGGGGGTCGGGGCGAACTCGACCTGGTCGAGCCAGACGCTGGGGGTCGCGTCGGTGTTGACGACCATCTGGAGGCGAATCTGGGCGTAGGTAGCACCGTCGGGGGCGGTATAGGGGAGGCCGGCGATGGGGACGTACCCGGCACGGGGGTTGAGGAGCTGTTGCCAGGTGGCGCTGTCGGTATCGGCACGGAACGCCCAGACATGGCCAAGCGCGCCCTGATCGTTGCCCCAGAAGATCCAGACAGCCATGCCCGCATAGCCATGGGGACCGCCTCGTTGCTCGCGAACGAGGCCTCGCGAGCGCCAGGCGAAGCGGAGGTTGTAGTCGCGACCGGCCTCAACAGGGACGCGCTGATCGACCAGGACGAAACCGCCGCCGCGACCATTGTTGAGCTGCGCCTGGAAGGTGCGGGGATCACGGCGGGCGTCGGGGTCGGCAGGCAGGGTAATGGGCAGTTGCTGTTCGAGGAGCAGGGAATGGCTGCCGGTAAAGGAAGCATTCTCCGCCAACAGCGCCGTGGCGCCGTTGAGTTCCTTACCTACCGTCCAGCCGTCGGCGGGGCTTTTTTTTTGAGCGGCTCTTCGAAGCTGGGGTTGCGGAGACGATTGTCAGGGAGGGTGATGAGGATGTCACCCCACTTGTCGGGAGTCAGGCTGGCTTCGGTGGTGAGGTCGGCGACCATGGCGGTGTGGGCGTTGTAGTAGTAGAGGCGTTGATCGCGGTCGCGTCCGGTGGCATCGCTGTAGATGATGCCGACGTCACCGCGCAGGCTGGCGGGGAGAGAGGTGATGCCGAGGCTGGCGAGGGGAAGCTGAGCGAAGAGGGTGTAGCCGTCGGTGTCGCGGTGGATGGTAACCTCGCACTCGGGCAAGCGGCGGACTTCGTCGATGGTGGTGGCGAGCATCTGCACGGGCTCGCTCGCGCCCGGTGAGACCGGCCGGTAGAGGACGGCCATGGGTTCGCCGCGCAACTCGGTGAAGAGTACGCGCACGTCGCCTGCGGCTGCCTGGCGGCGCCGCGGATCGGCCTGAGGATCGATGGCGAGCATGAGGTCGACGCAGTCGCCGGTGAGGAAGGGAATCTGCCAGTTATCGCCTTGGTTGACCATGGGGCTTTCATCACGGACGCGGGCGGCCAGGTAGAGTAGACGGCCATCGGTCTTGAGGGCAATGCGGGCGCCTCGTCCACCCTTGCGGGAGGTGGTGAGGAGGACGCCTTCGGCATCGAGCTGCCAGCTATCCGCGGCGGGAGGCGCGGCAAGGTGCTGGATGACGAGGAGCGGTTGCTCGCGCGCGGCGAGGGCAGAGTCCCGCGAGGCGCTGGCGATGGCTGCTTCGTCCGCCTCGCTGATGACCAGTTCCTGCTCGAAACGGCGGGCCGTGTCGAGCCCCTTGATTTCGAGGAAATGGTGGGCGGAGTTGGCGCCGTTGATGAGGTAGAGGCGTCCGTCGGGGGCCTGGCTGGCGAAGGAGGAGGTTTCGCCTCCCTGGCGGGTGAAGGTGGGGCCAATGGCGGCATCGTTGTCGAGGAATCCGGCCAGGTAGAGGCCATCGTCGGTCAGCAGATAGGCGCGACCGTTGTGCCACCATACCCAGGTGACGACGCCGCTGCCCAAGTGGGGATAGGAGAATTCGGCATTGACGCACCCGTAGATGGACTTGGGGGCGGTGTCGCGGGGGCCGGCGATGGACCACAACTGGTTGCCGTCGCGGTCGTAGCAGACGATGGCGTGATCGGTAATGACGTCGCGGTTGACATCGTTGTAGTAGGTGACGAAGAGCTTGCCGCTGCTGGATGCATAGAGGCTGTGGACCTTGACACCGGCATCGAGATGGGTGACGATGGGGGTGCATCTGTCGAAGGAGTAGCGCGGCAGGCCCTCGGGGGTGAACTCGGGATCGAGGCGGTAGATGATGGTGGCGTCGCGGCAGAAACCGGAGATGTAGACTTCCCAGTTGGGGCCGAAGCCGAGTCCCCATGCGGCGCCCCATTCGCCGATGCGGCCCGGGGCATGCAGATCGCCGCGGCGGAGGGTGTTGGTGAGCCAGGAGATTTCCTGCTCCTGGGCAATGGTATCACCGCTGGTGTCGTTCCAGATGTAGTTGTGGCCGGCATGTCCCCGGAAGAAGTCGGGATACCAGTTGGGGAGGAAGTGATAGCGCAGATCGCTGTCCCAGTACTTCATCTGGGTGCCGTCGATAGTACTTGCGGCTTCGAAGCCGCTGACGGCGGCAACGGGACGATATTCGTCGCCGCGTTTCTGGGTGACGATGAGCTGGTGGCGGTTGCCGAGGACCAGGAACTCTTCACCGTTACGGTGGATGATTTTGGAGAAGGCGCCCATGCCGTTGCCATCGGGAGTGAAGAGATCCTCGCGGCTTCGGCGCAGGAAGAGCTTGCGCAAGGGGGTATAGCTTTTCTCGTCGACGTTCAGTTCGAATTCGGTGCCGCAGGTGAGAATGCGGCGCGGGTTGAGTGGATCGACGACGAGCCCCCAGCCGCGATAGTTGGCGGGGCCGATGTAGTCGCGAATGAGGGTGCCGTTGGCGGCATCCCAGACGCTGACGCGGCGGGGGGAGAACTCATCCTCGGCGACCCAGAGCCTGCCGTCGCCGGTAACGGCGATGCCGCGGGGAAGAGCCATGCCTTCGGGGGTGAAGTCACCGATCCACGGCCGGCCGCCGGGCTTGCCGATGGCCGCGACAAAGGAGCCGTCCGGGCGGTACTTCTTGACCTGGAAGGAGGCTCCCCAGTCGCTGACGTAGATATCGCCGTTGGCGTCGGTGGTCACGCCGAAGGGGGCGAGCAGGCCTTCGGTGACGATGGGGGAGATGGCGCCGGTATCGATGGCGACCTTGACCAGGCGTGTGCCACTGACCGCGAGGAGGTGACGATCGTCCAGTCCGTGCAGGCCGGCCGGCGCTTCGATGGGGATGCGGCCGGTGATCTGGACGGTCTCTGGATCGAGCAGGAGCAGCTCGTTGTCGTAGAACATGGAGGCGACGAGGGTGGTGCCGACGGCGGCGAGGCCAAGGGCATTGGTGGTCTCGCACATGCCGGAGTTGCTGTACCGGTGCATGCCGCCATAGGTGGCGGGGCTGAAGCGCTGCTGGAGGCGCAGGTCCCAGAGGTTGTGCACGTCGTGGCGGTAGTCCCAGGTGGTGAACCTGACGGGGGCGCCAGACTTGACGCTGGGGCCGGCGAGCTCGCCGGTGCGGGTATCGAAGCACATGAGCATGGCCCGGCCTATCGCGGTCTTGTCGCCGTCGGCATACTGATTGACGCTCTCGGTCAGTTCGGGGCCGCTGAAGACGGCATAGAGTCGGTCGCCCATGAGGGCGAGGGAGATGCAGCGAGGGGTGCCCACGTGGGGGTTGATGCCCCAGATGCGCCTGCCGTCAGGCCCCACTGCGATAATGGCGTGGCCGGCCTCGGCGTAGGGGGCGGCGATGTAGACGGTATGGCCGTCAGTGACAACATCCTGGGGAGCGGCCTGATCGCTGAGCCAGCCGCCTTTGCCGTCGACCGTCCACCATGGCGGCGTGCCGGGGTTGGTGGCACTCATCAGGTAGTCGAGGCGGAGGGGGTCATGGTGTATCCCCTTGAGGAGATAGCTGCCGGCGGGGATTGGGGTGCCCCATTGGTCGAGACCATCCCAGCTTTCGGTATTGAGTCCGGCGCTGCGTGGTTCGTTCTTGACCAGGTGGCGAAGGAGCTTGCCACGGGCGTCGTAGAGGCCGAGGCTGACGTCGGCATCGCGGGGCAGCTCATAGGTGGTGCGCAGCGGCGCCGGGCGTGCGAAGTCGACGGCGGTTTCGACGGAGAAGCGCTCGTCGATGCCGGCCCACCAGAGCTGGATGGTGGCGTTCCAGCTGTCACCGACGGCGGGTGTTTTCGGCAGGAGCTGAGAGAAGGGAATGGCAATCTCCTGGATGTAGCCGCGTCCACCGGGCAGTGGGGTGAAGGCTTCGGCGGCGCCGACCGCGAGGAGGTCCGGCTGGCGGCGCTCCTTGCCGTCGGCAGTCAGGGCGGGGATGGCGTTTTGAAGATCGTACCAGCCGCAGAGATTGGCGACGGCCTCTCCCATCTTGAGGCGGAGCTGGATGCAGTCGCCGCCGCGGTATCCCATCTGCTTCTGGGCGACTTCGGTATTGAACATCGGCTCGCCGTCGTGGAAGCGGAAGGCGAGGTAGAGGTGGTCATCGTCCCAGGCGATGCCGACGTCTGTGCGGTAGCGGTTTTCATAGGCCCAGGGTGACGGGGAAGCGGAGAGGAGTCGGTCGGCGGGCCAGTCGTCGAGGGTGCCATCGATGGTGATGGGGGAGGTGGAGCGCGCGGCGTTCCATTCGGCGATGCCGGTCCCCGTCAGCGTTTCCTGGGTGTCGCCGGGGCTATCCTCGCCGTCGGCGAAGCGCAGCGTGCCCCACCACTGAGGGCGGGAAAGGTAATTGCGGCTGGCGAGTTTGGAGGGTGCAGTGAGCAGGTTGAAGGTGGAGTGCATGCCGAGGTGGATGCGCATTTCCTGGGGGAGCGCCTTGAGGATGTCGCGGTCGATACCGTTGAAGGCTGCCTCCCAGACGAGCTGGAGTCGAGCCGGGGATTCACCTGTCCAGCCAAGGCTGGCCCATGGGATGGTGATCTCGAGGTCGCAACCGGCGCCGGCTTGGGCGGCGGCCGAGCCCTGAAGGGCGCCAAGCTCCAGCCACGCATCACCGGTACGGACGGAGACGCGGGCTTCGCCGTGCGGGGAGAAGCCCCACCAGAGCAGCGAGAAGGAGCGTCCGTCCGGGTCGGTGGCGTGCAGGATGATTCCGTCGCCGCCGGAGTACCATTCCGCGGGATTGGGGGCGTTGTTGGTGGGAGTGGCGGTGCTGAGGCGCATGCCGACATAGAGGGCCTGGTGGTCATGGGCCAGCCAGATCTCTGCCGCGCTGCCGATGAGGTTGGGGTACTGGCTGAAGACCCGCGCCATGGCAGGATCGGCCTTCCCCGAGATTTCGCTGAAGGGTGCCAGACGCGAGGAGTTGACCTCGGGCCAATCTTCGAAGCGGCCGTCGATGGCGATGGCCCGCGAGGCAAAGGAAGAGGCGAGGGCATTGCCGCTCTGGATGGACGCTGCATGGGAGAATGGGGCGAGGCAGGGGAGCGCGGCCAGCAAGGCAAACAGGCGGGCAGTGGTGGCAGAGGTCATCATCATGACATCCAGCGTAGTGGTGGTCGGACTTGCCGGCACTATGACCGACGAGAGATGTGAGGGGATGGGGCGGCAAGGAATACGCCGACTACCATAGCAGGCAATACATTCCTTACAATGGGGAGATGGGGGAATTCGCGCGCGGCGTCGGACGGGGGCAGACGGGGTCGGTGCAGTTCCGGAGAATGAAAGAGGCGGCACCGGGGGTTCCTGGTGCCGCCTCTGGAAGGTGCGTCGCGAACGTTAGTTGCGGGTTGGGGTGTCGACGCCGACGCGCTGGATGAGCAGCCTGCGGGTGCCGACGGGAACGGGCCACTCGACGGTGGCGCCTTCACGATAGCCCAGAACGGCCATGCCAAGGGGTGCCAGGACGGAGATGCGGTTCTCATCCGCGTCGGCTTCATCCGGCCAAACCAGCTCGAAGGCGATGACTTCGCCGGTATCCTGATCGACGACTTCGACGGCGGAGTTCATGGTCACGGCATCGGCGGGCACGCGTTCGACGGGCATGGTCTTGGCTTTTTCGATCTCGGCTTCGAGCCGGTTGAGCAGCGCGTCCATGCCGGCATCCGCCGCATAGCGTTGATCGTCGATGAAGTCGCGGAGGCGTTTCGCGTCCACGGCGGAAATAATCAGGGCAGGCTGCTTCATGTCAGCACCTCGGGTAGGGTTACGATTAGAGATGGTAGTCGCCTGCGGATTCGGGCTGATAGAGCAGCTCGAGGAGTGTAAAGCGACGCACCGTTTTGTCGGTCGGCACAATCAATTGATCGCCCGGGCGCGCTCCCAGCACCATTGCTCCGAGAGGACTGAGTACCGAGATTTTGGAGTTGTTGTCGGAGTCGGTGGGGAAGACGAGTGTACATGTCACCATGGCACCCAGTTCTTCGTCTGCAAGGGTAAAACGGGAATTCATGGTAACCACATCGGGCGGGACGACGTGGGGATCGACGATCTTTCCGCTCTGCAGGGTGTTGGTGAGTTGGACGAGATACTCGTGCTGCTCGTGGGAGCCGAAGACGCGAGCGACCTCGACCAGCTCGTGGAGGCGATCGTAGTCGAAGCGGCTGACATAGACACATCGATCCGTGGCCGGACTTCCCGCTTCGTCCGTTGCCAGCGGTGGCGCGGAGCGGGCGAGCCGCAGGAACATCGAGGTGATGTACTGGGTTTGACCGGTGAGTCCTTCGCCCTTGATCGAGTCGCGGAGATAGGCCGCAAAAGCGGAGATCATGCCTTCGAAGGTAAGGGCGAGGTGGAGGGGCGGCATCTTTTCGGTGGCGTAGCGTGCGAGGAAGTCGCCCACCTCCTGGAGATAGGTGCGATAGAGGTCGGGCAGGGTCTCCTCGACCTGTTCAGGGGAGGGATAGACGCCTGAGCTGCGCTCGTTGGAGAAGAGGACGAGAAAGAGGCGGTGTTCGGGGTGGTGCTGGAGGCGATGGCGCACCAGCTTGGCGATGGCCTGTTCCGCATTCTTCAAGGGCACGACGTCCTGACGCAGATAATCGAGGAGTTCGTGGCCGATGTCTTTGGCGATACGGCCGTAGAGTTGATCCTTGTTGCCGACGATATTGTAGATGGACCCGACCGAGAGACCGGCCGCGCGCGCAATCTGGTCGATGCTGGTGGCCGGGTAGCCCTGTTGGCAGAAGAGCTTACGCGCCACTTGGCGGATGGCCTGACGACGGGAAGGCACATTGACGACATGGTGGTCGGTGGAAGCGGTCGCGGAATGACTGATCATGATTTCGACTCCTGGTTGAATCGTCCCTCAATGACTGAAGATACCCTCAGTCGCCCCTGAATTCAAATCGAATCGGCGTGGTAAACCGTCCGCTGAGGCTGGCAGGAGAGGCGGATCTGCTTTTGGTCAAAACGCAAAAGGAATTCTTGACAATTGGAATGCATTGGTCCATGGTAAATCAATCAGTTCCAAAGGAGCGAAAGAGCGTGGACAAGATCGTGACGGCGCCGCCGAAATCGATACAGGTCGCGGACCTGTTGCGGGAAGAGATTCAAGCGAGGCGTTTGCAGCCTGGGGATCGGTTGCAGCCGGCGCGGACGCTGGCGGCACGCTTTGAGGTGAGTAAGCAGGTTGTTCAGCGTTCCTTCGCGATTCTGGAGCGGGAAGGTTTGCTGGAGTCGCATGTGGGGCGTGGGACCTTCATTGCGGCGGCGGGGAAGTCAATAGCCTCGCGGACGGTGCTGCTGATGCTGGATGGGACGACAGACAAACATCGCCGCATCCCGATCACCTTGACGTCGTCGTTGCAGCAGAAGGGTTTCATCCCGTATCTTTTCGATACGGCTCATTCGCATGAGGCGTCGACGATCGGGAACATCAAGTCGCTGCTTGCGGAGCGTCCGCGGGCGTTCGTGGTGGCTGGCTACTGCCGCTTCAACTTCGATCTTCTGGAGTACGTGCAGCCGGAGACGCATCTGGTGCTGGTGACCCATTTTGAAGGTGCGAAGGAGTACATGGCCTCTTACATACTGGAAGATTTCGTCGAGGCGGGGCGTCGTGCGGCGGGGTACCTGCTGTCGCGGGGGAGGAAGCGGATCGTCACGGTATCGTATGCACGCGAACCGGGGTGGACGTCGGATCATCTGTTGACGGGGTTTGAAGCGGAGCTGGCTGGGGAAGGGCTGGCGGTGAGGCGGTATTTCGAGGGAACGGACGCGGAGACCGACTTCATGCGGGAGTTCGCCGGCGATGAGCCGCCAGACGGGGTTTTCTGCACCGTTGACTATCAGTATGGCAAAGTCGGGAAGTGCGCCGCGCAGGAGGGGCTGATTCTGGGGAGGGACTTCGATGCCATCGGCGTCGGCAATACGCCGTGGTCAAACTATTTCGGGATCGCGTCGCTGGATCATCGCGAGGAGGAATTCGCGTCGGCCGTAACGGAGGCCGTGGAGAGCGGTGAGCGGCGACGGGTGAAGATCGTACCATCGGTGGTGCTTCCATTGCTGGAGCAGTGAGCACCCAAACCAACCAGAGAGGAGCAGGTGTCATGCAGCGTTCATCATGGCGTTTGAACGGAGAGCTGGTTCGCGGGCGGTTGGTGCTCCTGCTGTGCGTGGTTCTGGTTCATGCGGGACGGAGCGACGACGCCGCGGTGGCGGCGCCGGAGTGGACGCATGGGGAGCTGGCCTACCGTGTGCCGGTAACGGTGAGCACCTTCGGGGTGGGGGAGAACGATGCGCCGGTGCACGTTCGGCTGAATTTCACGCCGATGCTGGGGGAGGGTGAGAAGCTCGATCCCGGCAGCTTCCGGGTGGTGGAATACGATGCGCGGACGGGCGCCAGGCTTGGGGAGGCGCCGTGCCTCTTTCAGCCGGTGGACGACGTCTGGCCGGGCCCTCAGCCGCTGAACTGGCAGGCGCCTGACGATCCCGCCGCGGCGCCCAATGCCGTCGCCAGCAGCGAAAATCCCGAGCACCCGGTTCGTGCCCTGATCGAGCGGGACGGCTTCTGGGAGGCGGGGAGTGCGACGCCGCCCTGGAGCGCCGCCATCGATCTTGGGGAGATTCGCATGGTGAACGCCATCATGGCCAGGCCCTTGAACGATGGCAGGGGCCAACACGCGCCCAACGATGTGGATATCGAGGTGGCGACGGAATCGGGAGACGGGTTGACGGAGGGCAACTGGGAGCGGGTGGGGGGATGGAAGGGACTCAGCGCTCCCTATATCTTCGGCATGTTGCGTCCGGTTTTCTTTTCGCCACGGCCGGTCCGTTACGTACGGGCGGTGATCCACTCCTCCACGGGGCAGCAGCCGCGGCTGGGGGGGCTGGATGTTTATCGACCGCTGTGGAATCCGGACGAGCGGGCGGAAGGGCGGGTGAGCTGGATTGTGCCCGGAAGGACGGAGCAGCCACGTCTCTTCTGCATCTACTTCGGGAGTGTCGGCGAGGCCGGCCCTTCGCCGACGGCTGTTCCGGAGCGGGTGGCGATCATCCAGGAAGCGGAAGAGGCGGTAAACACGCGCCAGCCGTCAGGGGTCAGTTTCGGGGGCAAGTTCGATGCATCGGCCTCGGGCCCGACGACGCCGAACATGCTTTCGGTCTTCTGGAAGCAGGATGTGTTCAGGTTTCCCGCGGGTTTCGCGGTGACGATTCCGCGCACGGACGCGTATACGATCGCCTTTCGCATTCGGGGTAATCCCGGCGATCATGGTCTCGGCGTCCTGCTTGACGGCAGCGAGATCTACCAGGGGGTTTTCTGTCTGGAGGGGCAGGACTGGAATGTGGTCAGCCTGCCGCTGCTGACGCTGGAGGAGGGGGTGCACCACCTGGACTTCTACATGCGGCTCGGTGCCGGTGGGCTGCCGATGGATTTCGATGTGGTGACACTGGTCAACGCGGCGGAGCTGGCGATCAATCAGGGGCTGCGCGCCAAGCCGGGTGCGCCGGAGGTGCGTCCATGAGAGGCTGGGCGGCGGTGACGTTCTGGCTGCTGGTGTCGCTCTGCTCATGGGGAGCCGCGGGCGAAGGGGAGGCGATGATCCGCGTGCGGACGCTTTACCCGACCGGCAATCTGAAGCTGTGGGTCAGTGATGACGGTGTGGCGTGGCGCTTCGTCGACGACTCGACCGCATTCTTTCGAGCAGCGGTGACGGGCGGCGCTCATGACGATTACCGATTCCTGCTGCCTGCTTTGCCGGCGTTTCTTCGCGTGGGGATCACTGGGGCCGTGCTGGGAAGGGTGAGCATCGACAGCATCGACGTTACAGTGGGAGGGCAACCAGAGCCGGTGCTTGCGTGGTCGACTTCGGGCACGGTCCTCTTTCCGGAGCGATGTCGAGAGCAGGACGATCGGCCCGCGATCCTCGTCCATCGTGGCGAGGAGGAGACGGTGACGGGCCTGGTCCTGCGCTTCGCGCCGGGTGGCAGGGTGCAGGGGCCGCCGGCGGCGCTTCCGGCGAAGTATGGGGTCTATACCGGTCCCCGAGACGATTCGGATGCGTTGGCGGCGGCCATTGCGTGGTGGGATTTCACGGTTTTCCAGGAGGGGCGGGCGCTCGAGGCGTGCGTACGCAAGGTGAAAGCGATCAATCCGGCGCATCGGGTCATTCTGCGGCTGGTGCTGCCGCAGCGCAGCTTTCTCCTGTATGCTTACGATGCGGAGAGCCGGGATGCCATTCGCCGGCAGGTGGTGGACAGCTACTTTGGCGCTTTCGCGGAGCTGGTGGATACGGTGACGCTGAGCGAAGAGGAGCCGGGGATCATGTTCAGGGGCATCTACAACGCGACCCTTGTGCCGCGTGAGGTTCATTTCTGGAAACACAAGTACGAGGAGGAACGAGGCGAGATGTTCACGTGGCCGCCGACGGCCGAGTTGAATCTGTGGCTGGGGGAGAAGTTCGAGTGGATGCTAAACGACCTGTACGACTATGTGCATGAACGGTACCCGGGGATCAAGGTTTATCAATGGGTGGAGCTGCGGGGTTTCGGCAATCATTCCGGGCATGCCGAGTACGTGAATGGAGATACGCTGAAGATGGACGGGTACGTCCTGGAGTGGTCGGGGTTCAACCATCAGAAGCTGGTGGATACGCCGGGTGGAAAGGCGGCGGCGCGCATCAGCTACCTGAAGAACTACCTGACGAATCTGAAGGAGCGTCGCGGCATCGATGCGAGTGAGGTGCTGGGGCAGGCGTGGGCTTTCGAGCCGGAGAGCCGCGATACGTTCGAACAGATCGAGGAGATTCGCGAGCTGGGGATATCCTCGATCTACTTCTTCTTCCCAAGCGCTGCGATGCCCGGCGCCTTCGAGCTGTATGGCAGGAACGATTCGCCGTCATGGCAGTATGGAGAGGCGGTTTGGCGGAAGTTGAAGCCGATGATTGAAGCTGAGCGAGCGGAAAGCGGAAACTGATCAACCAGCGAGGAGCGACCGAGAGAGATGAGAAGCAAATGGATCCTGCCGAGCAAAGCGCTCGGCGGCTACGGTTTCAACGACCCGCCGGTGAAGGTGACGCGCGTGGTGCATCCGTCCGAGATCATGCATCTGGTGGAAGGAGCGACCGAGAACGACGCGATCTACGGCGGGTCGAATCACCTCTGGGTTGGAATCCCGGCACTTCCAGCTTGGTGGCGGCACGAATCTGCTGTCCATCGATGGGCATGTAGCCTATTACGGCGACGTCCTTCAAGCACCGATAGCTACAACCAACCAATCATAATGAGAGCAGGCATTTGTCATGAGTGAAACGATCGCGGCGGGAGCCGACCATATCGAGAGTACTCAGCGGAAAGCGCCGGAGGCAGCCGTTCGGGCGTTTGCGGAGCTGAAGTATGGGATGTTCATTCATTTCGGACTCTATTCGCACTGGGGGCGCAACGAGTGGATCCTGCTGCGGGAGCGGATGCCGCTGGAGGAGTACCACGGGGCAATGCGGGAGTTTCGGCCGGAGCCCGGCTGTGTCCGGCGCTGGCTGGATCTGGGCGCGGCAAACGGGATGCGCTATGCGTGCCTGACGACGCGTCATCACGATGGCTTCTGCCTCTGGGATAGTGCCGCCGATCCCTTCAACGCGGTCAAGTCGGCGGCGGGGCGCGATCTGGTGCGGGAATTCGTGGATGGCTGCCGCGAGCTGGGGATTGCGCCTTGTCTCTACTATTCGGTGGCGAACTGGAGCGATGCGGGTTATCGGGCCGGGGCTGAAGCGGATCCAGCGGGTTGGGCGCGCTTTGTGGCGACGTGTCATCGGCAGTTGCGAGAGTTGATGACCGATTACGGGCGCATCCATTATCTCTTCTATGACGGCTGTCCATCGCCGGAGAGCTGGGATGCGGCTGGGATCAACGGGACGATTCGGGAGTTGCAGCCGGAGATTCTGATCAGCAATCGCTGCCGACTGGACGAGGATGTGCCCTCGTCGGAGCAGGGGGAACTGCCACCGAGGGGCGCCGACTTCTGGGAGGCGTGTTATACGATCGCGCGGCAGACCTGGTGCTGGAATCGTTTCGATGAGGAGGTCAAGTCTCCGGCGGAGCTGTGTCGGTTGTTGATGACGGTGGTGCATCGGTGCGGGAACCTGTTGCTGAATGTGGGGCCGGATGCATCCGGTCGGCTGCACGATCTGGATGTGGAGCGGGTATGCGCCGTCGGCCGCTGGCTGGAGCGGAACGGTGAGGCGATCTTCGGCGCCTTCGGGAAGCCTTTCGACTATGAGGATTACGAGATCTCCACGGGTCGTTCGGGCAGGGGGTATTTTGGCTTGTTCGGGAACGACTACGGGCCGGAGAAGGTCCTAAGCGGGATCGGCAATCGCGTCACCGGGGTGCGTGTACTCGGGATGAGCAGCGAGATAGAGTTTCGTCAGGAAGGGGATCGACTCTTTCTATCGGGGCTGCCGTACAAGGCGGCCGGTGAGATGCCGCGGGTGATATGCCTGGAGTTCGAGGGAATGCCGGTGGCGATTCGCAACCCGTACATCAACCGCCAGCGTTCGTCATAATGGATGTTTCTGGCGGAGTCAGTGCAGACAGATTAACAAAATGGAGGATGAGGTTATGCGGAGATCAAGCTTGATATGGTGTGTGGCGACACTGCTAGTGCATGTTGCCGGTGGGGTGATCGGCGCGGATACGGAGACCATCGTCTTTACGCGGGAGAGCAACGATTCGATGGGGCTGCCGAACATGATCCTGGAGCGGATCCAGGCGGATGGGAGCGGCCGGACGGTGATCTTCGACTCGGATGTCCGGGAGTCGCCCGAGACGACGGGGCTGGATTATCCTCACCGCATCTATGCGCCGAAATGGCAGCGTTCGCCGGATGTATCGCCGTTGGGGAAGAAGATCGCGGTTCGCCGGAGCTGGACCATTTCGGTGATGAACTGGGACGGCTCGGATGCGGTGAACGTGACGCCGTACCGGCGGGAGTGGTTCGATCCGAAATGGTCTTCCGACGGCACGCGGCTGGCGCTGTGCACGGACATTCGGGATCTGGCGGATATCTATGTGATGAATGCGGACGGGAGCGGTCTGAAGAACCTGACGTGGAAGGGGCGTTCGAGCGAGCGTTCGCCGGACTGGTCGCCGGATAGCCGCAAGATCACCTTCATCAGCAATCGCAACGGCAAGTTCGAGCTTTTCACGATGAACGCGGCAGACGGGACGGAGCAGGTGCGGATTCTCTCGCTGGATGGCGATATTCGTGAACCTTCCTGGGGGGAGAACAACCGGATCGCTTTTTCGTTGCAGCGCGCGGATGGCAATTCGGCACTGTATGTGGTGGATCCGGACGGCAGCGGGCTGACGCAACTGACGGACGGGGCGTACTGGGACGGGCAGGCGGCGTGGGCAGCGGACGGGAAGCGTCTGGCGTTTACCTCGAACCGGAGCGGTGTTTCGGATATCTGGGTGCTGGATGTTGCCTCGGGGGAGATGCGGAACGTGACGCGGAATCCGGAGAACAACGAGCAGTTCCCGACCTGGGTACCGACTCAGATCAGCGACGAGGCGCCGCGGGTCGCGGCGACGGAAGGGCATGCGGCGAATACGACGGGTATCGAGCTGCCGCGGCCGCGCCTGCTCTTCCGGGCGGAAGATCTGCCGGGCATTCGGGAGAAGCTTGCGGGTGAGCCTTATGCACCGGTATGGACGGCCTTCCTGGCCCGCTGCGATCGTCTCTGCGATGCGGCGTCGAAAGAGAGCCAGGCGGTCGAGACGGCGATCCTGGCGATTCCGGACAATCCTTCGCGCGGGCTTTACGACCGGTCGGGCTGGATTACGCCGATCTTCGATCTGGCGTTTGCCTGGCAAGTGACGGGAGAGCGCAAGTATGGGGAGCGCGGGGCGGCGTGGCTGGTGACGGTCGCCGAGGAGTACGCCAAGTGGCATCAGGCGATGGTTTTCGAGTATCCGACAGCCTGCTCCTACGACTGGCTCTACAGCCTCTTCGCGCCTGAGGAGCTGAAGATGCTCAACCGGGTCTTGCAGACAACGGCATCGTCCTTCTTCCGGAAGATCACGGATACTTATTTTGGTGCAACGGCGGCCATCGAAGGGAATTTTGCGACGCATGACGCAGGCTCGATGGGGCCGGCGTTTCTGGCGCTGACGGGTGAATCGGGCAGCGACGCGGCGTGGTTGCCGGCGGTGGCGCGGCTGACGACGATCAATCTCAACACTTGGATCGGGGAGGCGGGTGACGCGGCCGAGGGAACCTCGTACTTCAACTATCCGGTGGCGCTGCTGATGCCGTTCATGGTCAGTTTGAAGGTCAACGATCTGTATCCGGAGACGCGGGAGTCCAATCTTCAGTACTTCGGCGAGTGGCTCGCGGTGGTGAATGCCGGCGGCGCGGAGGGGGGCCTTCCGGCGATCGGGGACAGCGATGGCGGCCGGGTTGCCTTCTCTCCGGGCCTGTTGCGGCTGTACCCGGAGAACGCGACGATTCGCAAGTTGTGGAACGGGGTGGAGCGGCCGGAGCGGCCGAGCGCGGACGTGCTTTCGCTGCTCTGGTTCGAGCCCTCGGAAGGCAAGGCACAGGACTTCACGGGTTATCCCCGGAGCGCCTACTTCACGGCGCAGAACTATCAGGTTTTTCGCAGCGGTTACAACGAGGATTCGCTGCTGCTGACCTTCACGCTGACAGCAGGGGGGCATGCGCATAAGGAGTGCGGTGCGATCACGCTGCACGGCTACGGCCAGAAGCTGCTGGTGGATCCGGGGCAGGCGGTGCATGCGGCGGATTGTCATTCGCAACTGCTGATCAATGGCGAAGGGCGGTACGTGAACTATGAGACGGCGGGAGCGGAGAAGGAGAGGATCGCGCCGATACAGTCGGAGGGGATTGGGGTCGGCTCGTCCGTGGAGATGCCGCCGGCTTTCGCGAGTCGCCAGTTGAGCACGCACAGCGCGCCGACCTATGGCATTCCGGGGCCTGGGATGAAGATCGAGCATGGAAGCCGGAGTGTGATGATGATCGGCGACGACACGAGTGCGGTGCCACCGTATGTCCTGGTCTTCGACGATGTGAAGGTGAGCGATCGGGAAAGCCTTTACGAACAGCTTTACATCGCGGACGCGGATGTGGCGACACGCGACAACGGGGACGGTTCGTTTGTGCTGGTGAAGGAGTACGCCGGGCCGTGGCTGTCGCCGGTAAGCGGCGCGAAAGGGGATGCTGCGATCGAGTTCGACATCGCGACGGCGGGGAACTACCAGGTCTGGGTCTACATGAAGGGGAACCCGGAATCGGAGCGCACGGGGGCTTTTGCCTACAGCATCGGCGAAGCGACGTTCAATGTCAATGCGGGCTTTCGCAGTCGGGGCGCGAACAACTGGCAATGGGCGGTGGCCGGCGACCCGGTGGCTCTGGGCGCTGGAAAGCAGGTGATGCGTATCCTGCCGCGCAACACGATCTTTGCGAAGGTTGCGCTGATTCCCGAGGCCGAGGCGAAGGAGTACAGGGGGTGGGCCGAGCTACCTGAGTCGGCGCTGCGGCGGTCGTGCACGGAGGCAGTCGTCAGCGGCGACGCCTGGAGCGAGCGAAGCGCGGAGCGGAGTCCGGCGGAGCTGCTGGTGGCATCGTTGAATACGGATCCGGTCAGCGTGACGGAGGATGCGGTGAGCTTTCATACGCGCTTCCACGGGCAGCAGTTCATCACGCTGCCGCGCACGCGTCTGGTCAAGCGGCAGCCGTCGGCGAATTTCCTGACGCTGCTGTATCCGTACCTTCCAGAGATGGAGAAGCCGGGGATCCAGAAGGGGGAGGGCGGCGCGGTGCTGACGTGGAAAGCCGCCGTCGACACGATTCGTACCAGCGGGGATGAGATCGTGGTTGTGCGGAAGCACCGTGACAACCGGGAAGAGGTATTCCGTTACCAGCGTCCGGGTGGCAGCCGTGCGGAGGATTAAGCGGGGGCTGCGCATGGTGGTGCCGGTGCTGCTGCTGCTGTTTGCCTGGGTTCAGGTGTTGGCGGCGGCAGAGCCGGTGCATCCGCATCTGCTCTTTACGAGCGAGGAGTTACCCGTGCTTCGGGAGCGTATCCAGCGTGGAACGCCGAAGCGCGCCTGGTTCTTCATGCGGGAGCGGTGCGGGAAGCATCTGCAACTGAGGGAGTTGCCGGCGTCGTCGGATCTGGATGCGCCGACGTTGGATCCTCTGAGCGAGCTGGCGCTGGCCTGGCAGTTGTCGGAGGGCGAGGAGTACAAGGCGAAGTTTCTGGCGCTGCTTGGGGCGGCGCGGGAGGCGGAGACGGATCTGGAGGCGCTGCATTACGATACGGCGCTGATCTTCGACTGGGGTTACGGGATCATGTCGGCAGCGGATCGCGAGTACCTGAAGGGGTTTCTGGTGAGCGGGATGAAGCCGCAGGAGGATGCGTGGAAGACGCTCTGGTATCCCTTCAGCAACTGGGGGTTGATTCCTGGAATGCGGGGGTTGCGGCAAGCCGCGGCGCTGCATGGTCATCCCGAGTACGATCCGCGGCTGCTGGAGAAGGCGGCGGAGCTGGTGCGCGACATACTCACCTGTTTCATCGACGATGCCGGTTATCCGGCTGAAGGTGGCGACTACCTCAACTATCCCTTCGTGCGGATTGGCGGGGCGAGCATGATCATCTTGACGCGCAAGGGATTCGACCTGGTGACGGGGACGAATCTGCCCAAGGTGCCCTACTATCAACTGGCGGCGGGGGTTCCAAGGGGGGCGCTGCCCACGTACTTGCCCTTCGGGGATTCGGGATACAGCGTGGTTGGGGCCTATGCGTTGCGGAGCCTGCTTTATCTGATGCCGGAGAACCCGTTGCTGCATCGGGTAGCGGCCCTGGCGGAGGTCGAGTGGGAGCACAAGCCGGACCCCTTGTCGGGTATTCTCTACCATGTGCCGGTGGCGGAGCTAGCGGAGGAGGAGCCGGAGGTGGCGCGATCGACCTTCAATCCGGAGGCGGGGATCGTGACATACAAGAGCGGCATGGAGCCGGAGGCGTTCTATGTCGCTTCCTTCACCCGTCAGAGCCGTGGCCACGCGCATGAGGATGTGGGGACCTTCATCGTACGGGCGTTCGGGGTGACCTGGTTGACGGACCCGGGTTATGGGGAAGGGCCGCTCATGCTGCACAATATGGTGGCCATCGACAATGGGGGGCCGGAGTCGAATGGAGCGCCGGGCGATATCCGGCAGGTGGTGCTGGCGCCGTCGTCGGTGATGGTCAGCTCGGATCTGACGGGGTTCTGGAATCAATGGAAGGTGGGTAGCCAGGGGGATCCCCTGCAGTATGCGGCCTGGCCGGTTCAGTTTGCGCGGCGAAGCCTGCTGGTGATGCCGGCGAATAAGGAGCTGAAGACACCGGCCTACGGCATCGTTTCGGATTATGTTCGGCGGGATGACCAGAACCGGCTCTATTCCCAATTGTTTCAGACGGAACGTGACAAGGAAATTGTCCTTTCGGGGCGGGGCGCGGAGCTTCGCCGGGAGGGGAGCCAGCTTCGGCTGGAGGTGCTGGAGCCCGCGGAAGGGGTGATCGGAACAGATGAATGGGAGTCGCACGGGCGTTTCCCCGGAGCGAAGTATTCGCGGGTGAAGGTGGATGTGACGGGACGGTATGGCCGGTTCGTGACGCTTTTCCATCCCAGCCGCGAGGGGATGGCGCCGTTGAAGATGCAGCCGGTGCGGGGGCAGGCCAAGTGGCAGATCGACTGGTCCGTGGAGGGCGAAGGGGTCGTCGATTACCTGGACTATTCGTTGCCGACCAACCACAACAGTGCGCGTGGTGGCGGGCCATCACCGTATCTGGGGCCGTATGAGCTGCTGCTTTGGCGTCTGCGTGCGGGCGAGCCGGCGACCGCGGAACCGGCGGCCTATACGATTGTCAACGCCACGACCGCGGTCGTCCTGCAGGGCTCGCGCGAGCTGGTGCGGATCATGGCCGGCTACAGCGATGAGGGTGCACCGCGGGGGATCATCTTCAGCGCGGTGTATGGCGATGACACCTTGCACCTGGACGTCTACAATCATCCGCTGAACACGCGACAGTTGCGGCAGCTGGTTCGCATCCAGGCCTTCGCGCCGGCTGCCCGGCGGGTTTGGGTCAATGGGATCGAGCGAGAGTTCGAGCGCAACGGCAGCACGATCAGCGTGGCGGCGGATAGCCGTCTGCTGGACGAGTACAAACTGATCAGCGACGCGAAATGGGAGCGCCTGATACGCCGCCAGGAGGAGTTACGGGGGCATCGTCCTTCCTCGCCGGTGGTTCAGCAGGGAGAAGGGCGATGAAGACCATGAGCCTCTTGGTATCGATGTTGTGGGTGGTGACGGCGCGGACGGGGGAGCCGGTGGCCGTCTACAATTTTCAGAATCGGGTGCTTGCGCCGTGTCCGTATCCGAAGGAGCTGGTGGAGAAGAGGCCGGCGGCGCCCTATGTGCCGGATGAGGAGGAGGGTGAGCTTGGTCCGCCGCTTCTGCATCAGTACGGGGAGAAGTATGGCTCGCGCAGCCATTACGATCCGCGGGAGAAGGGTGGCGTGCTGCACATGAAGTTTTCGCACCCCTTCTACTTCGACACCTTTCACACGGAGGCCGGGCTCCTCGCTGACGATGCGGCGTTTCTGGTCGAGTTGACGGCGTCGGTGCAGTATGGGTATGGCCGGGAGTCGACTCTCTGTTCGATCAGCGGGATGCGCCTGTCGATCCGGGATTACAGCCCCCTGACGGGCAGCTATACGGTGGCCTTGGACGATGGAAGCGTACGGATCTCCGGTGATCGCCTGGCGGCGGATAGCTACCACAGGTTCAGCTTCGGGCGGAGCGATTCGGGAGCCTCGTTCCTGCGTGTCAACGGTGTGGCTTGGGAAGCACGGGAGGCGGTCGCGGGGGAGAAGGCGGCGGCTGAGTTGCGGGTCGGCGGGGCCAACGATGTCAAAATCTCCGAGATCAGGATCTCGGTCGAATGAGAGGCAAGAAGATGAGATGGATGCTGCTGGTGGTGAGTCTGCTCTGGACGGGCGGAATGCGGGCTGGCGAGGTGGCGCGGTATACCTTCGATGGGCGCCTTCCCGAGGGACGGGAATCGATGACACGGCTGGAGATCGACGGGCCCGTGGTGGAGACGGATGGGCTCTTCCATGGGCCGGCGTATGTGCCGATTGGGGCGGCGGGGGAGTCGGGGCCGAAGCTGGCGAATCCGCTGCAATCGGCGGAGAAGCCGGGGTCGTTTTACGAGAAGGATGGGGAACGGGAGGTGCTGGCCATTCGCAAGATCGGGCAGTCGCGGGACAAAGAGGGTGGCTTTCATACGGAGGATCTGGAGGGCGCGGCGCCTTCCAGGGCGCTGACGATCGAGGTGGTTTTCTCGCTGGAAAGCTGTCGCGGAGTGACGACGGGTGGGATGCGGAACTTCTCGCGGTTGCTGAGCACGGGGGATATTCAGGTCATCTTTATCGACTTCGATGAAGGGAGTGGGAGCTTTTCGCTGCTGGTGGCGGCGGCGGGAGTGGCCACGCGGATCGATGGGCTGAAGAGCAAGACGTACATGCATCTGGCGCTGACGGCGGATACGGATGGGACGTTGCTGGCGTACATCGATGGGGTGCAGCGGGCGGAGACGATGATGAAGCCGGGGTGGCTGCGCACGAGCCTGGCGCTGGCCGGGGGTTTCCCGGGTGAGGTGGCGCACGTAGGTATGGTGAACATGAAGGTGGACGAGATCGTGGTGCATGCTACGGTGCTGCCGACGACGGAGTTTGTGGCGCTGAAGGGGTTGAACGCGCAACGGGTTGATTGATGGTGCAACACGCAAGGAGCGAGAGATGAAGATCCTGCAGGGAATAGCGCTTATCATGACGATCACGGCGATTGACGGGTTGGGAGAGGGAGCGGTGTGGCGGACGCCGCCAGTTGGTGAGCATCCACGGCTGGTCTTCAGCCAGGCGCAGTTGCCGGAATTGCGGGCGCGACTGGCGACGCCGCGAGGGCAGCGTTTCTTCGAACTGATCCGCGCGAACGCGGCAGGGACGACGCTCAACCCGCGGGGGAGTGTGCAGAAGGCGTTGCTGGATCTGGAGGCTGCGATCGCTGCCGCCGCGGAAACAGGAGAGGCCGTAAAAGTGGCCGAGCATGATGCGCGGGCGGGGGCGCTGCTCGCGGCGGAGAATGCGGCCTTCGTTTACGTGATCAACGGGGATGAGGAGTATGGCCGGGCGGCGGTGGAGGCGCTGGTGAAGCTGATTCCGTACGTGAAAGGGATGTCGCTTCGTCCCGCGGCGCTGATCTACGACTGGTGCCAGCCGCTGGTGAACGATGAAGAGGGAGAGATCATTCGCAGCGGTATCGGGCGGGTGAGTGAGGAGGTGGCCGAGGAGATCCGGCGGGTGCCCTTCGCGCTTGGTCCGTGCCCGATCAACCAGGCGATCTACTGGGGGCTGCTCCTGTCGGCGAATCTTGGCATCGGGCAACTGGCGATCGAGGGGGAGCCGGGCTTCAGCCAGGAGTTGCTGGAACTCTCCAGAGAATGCACGGACAAGTCGCTGATGCGCTTTCTGGACGAAGAGGGTTATCACGAGAATGGCCCGGCGTACGTGGGTTTCGGATTTTCGTGGTTCAATTTTTATCTGGAGGCGCTGCGGCTGCGGGGGAGTGACTGGTCGGCGCATCCGCGGCTGAGCAAGATGCCCTTCTGGTACGCGTACCTGATCCTGCCGGGCTCTCTGGATGTGGCGCCGCTTACGGTGCCGGTGGGGAACTCGAATTTCGGTGCAACATCGGGCCAGGATGCCTTCATGTGGCTGTACCATGCGATGCCCGAAAACTCGTGGGCGAGTTTGGCGTACCGGCACGTGATGGCGCCGGGCGGCTACAATCCCTACGTTCGGGCGCTGGTGGCGCAGTTTCTGTGGGATCGGCCCTACCTGCCGGAGCCGGACTTCGGGAGCGCGCCGCGGGTGAAGTGGTTTCCGGATGGCGGGGTCTTCATGCGCAGCGGCTGGGAGGCTCAGGATTCGGTCTTCTGGCTGAAGACGCAGCAGCACCGCTACAACACGGGCAATCACAACGATTACGGATCGTTCTTCCTGCATGCGTATGGGGAGTCCTTTGCGGTGGAGGCGGGGGCGAAGCATGTGTCGTCGCTGCTGCACAACCTGGTAACGATCGATGGAAAGGGGATGGATCATGCGTCGTACGACGTAATGCCGTCGTCGCCGTTGATCGAGCTGGTGGATGGCGCTTTCGGCGCGGCGGCGCTGGTGGATCAGCGGGAGGCGTACAGCGAGGATATCTTTTTCGAGGGGGAGGAGCGGCGGCTGGTGGTGAGGCCGCTCAATCCGATGGAGAGAGCGCAGCGGATCGGCTGCACGATCTGGGACGGGCCGAGCGCGGGACGCTACTTCCTGATCGTGGACGATCTGGTGAAGGATGAAGAGCCGCATCTTTTCAGCTGGCGCATGATGGTCAATACGAATTACGAGGCGACGGCCCGGGCGGATGGCTTGACGCTGGCGCGGGCGAAAGGGGCGGGAGAGCTGGCGAATCCGCCGGAGCTGGAATGCGCGATGCTGAGCCCGTTCGGCAGCTTGGCGATGGTGGAGGCAACGGAGCAGCTCGGGAAGGAGCAGGTGCCCATGAAGCGGCTGGTGGCGGAGGCGACGGTTGTCAACCCTCACTTCACGGTCTGCCTCTATCCGCGGCGGCCGAATCAGCCTGCAAGCTACGGGATGTCACCGCTGGTGACGAGCCGGGTGGCGGTGGAGGAGGGGCATGGGGCGCGGCTGAGCTGGCCGGAGTGCAGCGACCGGATCGTCGTCTCGTACGGAGAGGTCATGGAGGTGGAGGGGATCCGCACGGATGCCAGGTTGGCGGTGGTGCGCACCACGCCGGGCGATGGCGCACTTATCGGCTTTCTGGTGGTGGCGGGCAGCTGGCTCGAGGTGGATGGGCGGGTGCTGGTGAAGACGGATGGCGCTCCATGCTCGGTGACGGCGGACGTCGCGTCGGGCACGGGGGCAATCGGGATTGGTGGGAGCGGCACCATCACGCTCTCGGGCTTCGAGATGCGGCACCTTACCCGCTATGACGGCACGGCTGACCCCGCGGCCGTTCCCTTCCGGCAGGCCGGGGGGGAGAGCATCATCGCGCTGCCATAGGAAGGGACGCAGCGAGGATCGGCGGAGCGCTGCCCCGGGCCCGCTGGGGAGGCGCTGCCGCCTGCGCATTTTCAAAGCTGCGGCTCAGCTCAACCGGCACCTTCCCTGCCAACAGTTGGTCCCCCCTCTCCGTTGGGCCAATTTTGGCGTGTTGTGAGGGGAAGTACCCCGAGCAGGATCAATCGGCGAAACCGGATGTGTCACCGACATCGAAATCGAAGTCGTAGATCGCCCATGGGCCTTCCTGACGCTGGCGGATAATGAAGGTGGTGGGGACCTCCCCGGCTTTCTCATGGCTGGCGAGTACCAGGTACTTCCCCTGATCCTGATTGTACCCCTTCAGCTCAAATGCAGTGAGCTGACCGAATTCCGCCATGATCTCTTTCCACCCCTCCGTGATGTGCTCCTTCATCCCCTCCTGGTGGTGAAAGGCCAGGCGCAGCGGAGCTGTCGGGTGATGCAGGGCGATGGCCCGCTCCATTGAGCCTGAATTGAACGCCTCCTTCCACAGCCGCAGGAGATTCTCCATGGCAGCGTCGTTGCGCTCCTGCGTCGTATCCCTGCCCAGATTGAATTCCGCCACCTGCCAGGTGCCATCTTCGCTCTGCCGGAAGGTGAAAAGGGCCGGACTTTCGCCCAGCTTCTCGAAGCTCAACCGCAGAATATGACTCTCCGGCTCCGGCAATGTCGTCTTGAGCATGTAGCCCGTGATCTTGCCGTAGACCTTGAACCAGAACTCGAAGCTATCCCGGAAGTGCACACTGGTCGGTTGCACCGCGGCCAGTGCCTCCAGATCCCCGGCGTTCCAACTCTTCTCCCAACGATCCATCGTGGCAGCCAATTCCGGCTTCAGCTCGGCCGCGGTTATCCGATGCGTGGCAGTTGTGAAAGTAAGGAGGATCAGCAGAATGATGATTCTATGGGGCACGACGGTCGTCCTCTGGCTGAGGGAGTGATAAGGTATGACGGTGCATTAACAAAATGGTGAGGGCCGCGAAAAGCAAGCGCAAGAGCTGGAGTTTCATCATGAAGGTCTGCGTAGATGGTTCGACGAGCGACTTGACGGCACGGGCAGAGGCTGCATTGGCGCGGATGGTCGGCAGCGGCACGATACGACTGAGCCGCGACAGCTCTTTCCCGCCCGAAGCCTTCGCCATTCGCGATGAGGGGCCTCATCTCCGCATCTCCGGCGGTGACGACCGCGGTTTGCTCTATGGGGCAGGGCGCTATTGTCGTTCGCCCCAGTGGCGGGGTGAATCGACGCCGCGGCGGCCTGTCCGCGGCATGTACTTCGCCACCCACTTCCACAACTTCTATCACGATGCCCCCGTCGCCGAAGTCGAAGACTATATCGCGGAGCTGGCGCTTTGGGGATGCAATGCCCTCTCCGTCTGGTTTGACATGCATCATTACCGGAGCCTGAGCGAACGGGCCGCCCGCGACATGGTGGAGCGCCTGCGCGCCATGCTCCGTGCCGCCCGCGCCAACGGTATGGCGACGGGGCTGACCACACTCGCCAACGAGGCTTACCGTGAAAGTCCCGAGGAGCTGCGAGCCGAGTGGCGCGGCGGCCAGAACGGCTACGTTCGCAACCTCGCTGGGCACTATCACGTGGAACTCTGCCCCAGCAAGACCGGCGCGATCGAACAATGCCTCGCCTGGCGTCGCGAGATGCTGGAAGCCTTTCGCGACATCGGCATCGACTACCTCTGGATATGGCCGTACGATCAGGGAGGCTGCACCTGCGCCGATTGTGCTCCCTGGGGCGCCAACGGCTACCTGCGCATCGCCGAGCCTTACGCCAACATGGTGCGCGAGATGATGCCCGACACGAAGATCGTCCTCTCCACCTGGTGCTTCGACAGCTTCACTCCCGGCGAATGGGAAGCTTTCTATCGCAAGGTGGAGGAAACCGGCCTCGCCTGGGCCGATTACCTGATGATCAACCCGCACGACCTGGACACCATCCGTCGCCGCAGCGTCCCCGCTGGACTTCCCGTCCTCGACTTCCCCGAGATCAGCATGCACGCGGGGCTGCCGTGGGGTGGCTACGGTGCCCATCCCTATCCCGGGCACCTTGGCGGCTATGTCGCGCGCACCGGCAAGCTGCTGGCAGGCACCTTTCCCTACTCGGAAGGCATCTTTGAAGACATCAACAAGGCGCTCATGCTGCAGTGGGCATGGGATCCCGATCGCGGCGCCGATTCCATCCTGCGCGAGTACGGCGAGAGCTGCGTCGGCGAAGAGCTGGCGGACGATTTCGTCACCCTTGTTCACTATCTCGAAGCCGACGCCCACTCCTTTCTGGTGATGCAGTACGAGGGCCAGGAGATCTCCCCGTACGCCACGCACGAACGCATTCCGCGAGGCGCCTCCTTCACCCACCGCTTCAACCTCCGACACCAGCCGCATGTGGAGGCGGCGCTGGCACTTGCCAGGCATATCGATGATGCCCTCGACGACGAGCGCCGCGCCGCCTGGCGATGGCAGATCGTGCGGCTGCGCGCCGAGATCGATGCCAACTTGAAGGCGGCTGCCGGTGCGAGAACGCCGGCTCTGGATGCCCTCTTCGAGTCGCTCAACGCCATCTATCATGCCGCAAACGCGGAGATCCCCGTCGTTGCGCCCAGCCTCGCGGCATTGCGGCGCCTTGTCGACGGGGAGCGGGAAGCCTTCTGATCAGCCTTGTTCCGCCAGGATCCGGGCAATCTGGTCATCTTCCAGGATCGGCACCTTCCGCCCCGTTTCCAGGGCTTCGACGGCCGCAAAGACCATCCCCACGCTGCGGATGTTGTCATAGACATCCGTGGGCGGCCGCTGCCCGGCGCCGATGGAGGAGATGAAGTTGTCGAGCACCCAATCCTGCCCCTGCATGTCCGGCGTGATCTTCTCCACCTCTTCCACGCTCTCCACCTTGTAGAGGTGAGGCACGTTGTACTGGCGAATCTCGTTGTTCTGATAGACGAGGGTGCCCTTTTCGCACTCGATCTGCCAGTTGCCGTCCCACCCGTTGAACTGCCCCTTGCTGCACCAGCTCGCGTTGTAAACGAGGTGCGCCCCGTTGGAGAGTTCGAAAGTGAGCGAGCTGGAGCAATCCCCCTTGTAGTTGGACCAGGGCGGATTCCACGCCACCCCCTGCACCGACACGGCATCCAGACCCGTGATGAAGCGCATCAGATCGAAGTGGTGAATCGACATGTCAACGACCAGAGGGTAGGCCATCTCATGGCGGAAGCCGCCGCCGAAATCGTGGCCCATGAAGAAGTCCACCTTGACCTGTCCGACCTCGCCAAGGAGGCCGCCGGCGACACGCCGGGCCAGTGACCAGGGATTCGTCTGGTAGCGGTAGTTCTGGGAGATCACGTAGGTTTGCCCAGTGTAGTAGGCGGCCTGGAGCATCTCCTTGCAGTTGGCAAAACTGTCGGCCATCGGCTTCTCGCTGATCACGTGCAGCCCATGCTGAAAGGCCTTCAGAACAGGCGCCTTGTGGTGCTCCGGCGGTGTGCAGACCACCACCGCATCCGCCTGGACCGCGGCAAGGGCCGCCTCCAGCGTGGGATGGCAGATGGAACGGTCATACCCGCCGGTCTGGCAGGCAGCATCCAGTGCCTCCTGGCGCGTATCCACCATCGCCACGACCTCCGCCTCCGAGCTGGCCTTCAGGACCTGCACCCATCGGGCGCCGAAGCCCCCCACTCCCACATGGATGAATCGCATACATCTCTCCTCTTGGCAAGTTTGTGTGTGTCAATCCCGTACCATACCACCGCCACCGCCACGATACAGGCCCCACAATCTTTCCAGACCGCATTTTCTCGGATTTCTGTGCTGCTCCCTCTTGATTCCGCTCGCGCCGTCCGTACCTTGATGGACGTTCCGCATTGTCCATACACCAAAGGGGGAGTTCCTCAACAATGTCTCATTTTTCCACTCCTGATGCCATCAAGGTCGGTGTCGTCGGTTACGGCGGCGCCTTCAACATGGGGCGTGCTCACCTCAACCAGATGAAAGAAGCCGGCATGACTCCCGTCGCCGTTGCCGAAATCGACGCTGAGCGGCTCAAGGTTGCCGATGTCGATTTCCCCGGTATCGAGACGTATTCCTCCGTCGACGAGATGCTCGCCAAGTCCGATGTCAACCTCCTGGCGATCATAACCCCGCACAATACGCACGCCGAGCTCGCGCTCAAGTGCCTCAAGGCCGGCCGCCATGTCGTGGCCGAAAAGCCCCTGGCCATCACGACCGAAGAATGCGACGCCATGATCGCCGAAGCGCGCAAGCAGGATCTCGTCCTCAGCACCTATCATAACCGCCACTGGGACGGTTGCATTCTGCAGGCCGTCGAGCAGATCCGCAATCAGAAGGTCATCGGCGACATCATCCGCATCGAGGCCCACATGGGCGCCCATGGCAAGCCCCGCGACTGGTGGCGCCAGAGCAAGACAATCTCCGGCGGCATCCTCTACGACTGGGGCGTCCACCTCCTCGAATACTCCCTGCAGCTCCTCGAGCCGGCCAGGATCACCGAAGTGAGCGGCTATGCCAAGTGCGGTTTCTGGGCTCCTCTCACCGCCTGGGCACACGACTGCAACGAAGACGAAGGGCACGCCGTTGTCCGCTTCGACACCGGTCAGTGGCTGGCGCTCACCATCACCAGCATCGACAACAAGCCCAAGGAAGGGCAGCTCGAGATCACCGGCACCAAGGGCAGTTACGTCTTCGACGGCGGCACCTGGAAGCTCTTCACCTCGGAAAACGGCGAGAAGATTGTGCGCAGTGGCGCCAACCCGCCCAGCGAAGGTCAGAAGTTCTACCAGAACATCGCCGACCATCTCGTCAAGGACACGGAACTGATCATCACTCCCGAATGGAGCCGTCGCCCCATTCACATCCTCCACCTCGCCGACAAGAGCGCTGTTCAGGGCACCGCCCAGAAAGCCATCTACGGCTGAGCTGATTGCCCTCCCGCCGCCGGTGATGCACCCCGCGTCACCGGCGGCTTCCGCCGCGCGGGATTATCCCGCCATGGCGGCACGACGCCGTTGGGCGACGTAGACGATCGCGAAGATGGCAAGCCCCGGCAGGTAACACCAATAGCGGTAATCGTGCGGCACACTCCAGCCCCAGGCGATCACCCCCGGCTGCATCAGAATGAAGGTCACGGCCAGCAGCAAGACCAGCTCGACCGGGCGATTCGCCGTGAAGAGCCATCCCTGGGTGGCCGCGGCAAAGGCCATTGCTCCCGCGCAGGTCATGGCGAAGATCAACAGCCCCTGTGGCCAACTGGTGATCCCGTAGAGGATCAGGTCGCTGTTGAAGACAAACATGAAGGGAAGAATCGCCGTACGCACGTCATAGATGAAGGCCTGCACCCCCGTGCCGATCGGCGGTGACTTCGCGATCGCCGCCGCCGCATAGGCGGCCAGCCCCACCGGTGGCGTGTCGTCCGCCAGGATGCCGAAATAGAAGCAGAAGAGATGCGCCGAGATGAGCGGTATGATCACGTTCTGCACCCCCGCCACGTCGACGATGGCCGGCGCCACCAGCGAAGCGACGACGATGTAGGTGGCCGTCGTCGGCAACCCCATGCCGATCATGAGGCTGACTATGGCCGTCACCAGCAGCATCAGGAAGATGTTCCCAAAGGAAGCGACCTCGATGATGGCGGTGATGCGCCCCCCGACGCCCAACCCGACGATGCCGACGATGATGCCCGCCGTCGCGCAGGCCAGCGCTACGGGCACCATGGCGCGCGCCCCCGAACTCATTCCGCCGATCAGCTCCAGGAGCCCCTGCTTCACTGCCCCGGAGATGCTCTCCTGCCTTCGCCACGCTCGCAGCGGATGCTGGATGAGCATGACTACCGCCATGACCCAGACCGCATGAAAGGCGGCGGTGTTCGGCGTGAAGCGCCGGATCACCAGCCCCCAGATGAGGACCCCCAGAGGCAGCAGGAAGTGCATCCCCTCGGCGAGCACCGGCCGGAAGCGCGGCAGCTCCGAGCGCGGTATCCCCTTCAGCCCAAGCTTGCATGCCTCCAGATGCGTGATGTAGAGCAGCGCCACATAGCTGGCAAAGGCGGGTATCGCCGCCGCCTTCACCACCTCGAGATACGGCACGCCAACGTATTCCGCGATGATGAAGGCTGCCGCCCCCATGATCGGCGGCGCGATCTGCCCGTCGGTACTCGCCGCCACTTCGATCGCGGCCGCCTTGCGCGCCGGATAGCCCACCTTCTTCATCAGCGGAATCGTGAAGGTACCCGTCGTGACGATGTTGGCGATGCTCGAACCGCTGACCATCCCGGTCATGCCGCTCGCCAGAACCGCCGCCTTGGCCGGGCCGCCGCGAAAGCTGCCAAGCAGACTCAAGGCCAGCCGGATGAAGAAGCGACCACCCCCGGCGCGATCCAGCATCGCCCCCAGCAGCACGAACATGAAGACCGTCTTCGCCGACACATCGAGCGGGATGCCGTAGATCCCTTCCGTCGTCATCGTCACCTGGCCGATCAGACGCTGCAGCGACGGCGCGCGAAAAGAAAGAAAGCGCGGCACATGCTCCCCGAAGAAGGCATAGAGGACAAAGGCCAGGGCGACCAGCGAGAGGGCGGGGCCGATCACCCGCCGCGTCGCCTCCAGCAGGACCACCAGCAACAGAATGCCGATGACAATGTCCCGGGGCAGCGGTTGCCCCAGCCGTTCGTTGAGCTGCGCGTAGTCGAAGACGATGTAGAGCGCGCAGAGGCTGGCGCCGATCGACAGCAGCCAATCCGCCACCGGTAGGCGATCTCGCTTCCACAGGAACTCCGGCCCCCAGTGCCGACGCTTGAGGAAAGGCGCCTCCAAAAAGACGATGAAGAGGGCAAAGGCCAGGTGAATCGCCCGCACCGCCACCGCGTCCAGTTGGAAAAAACTGAAGACGGTGCTCAGCTGAAAGATGGACCAGGCGACGGCCACGACCGGCACGGCAAAGCGCTGCCAGCCCGCCGGATGGCGATAGTGGCCTCCTTCCGCCTCGGCCAGCTCCCGCGCCTTGGCCACCCCTTCGCGGGTGTCATCGCCAGGCGCGGGACCCAGTCCATCGTCGTACTCGTGGTCGGAGGACTCCGCCATTCTACCTCGTCAATTACTTCAGCCGTTGGTGCGGCGGAACTCCTGCATGAAGGAGACGAGCGTTTCGACGCCTTCCTTCGGCATGGCATTGTAGATGCTAGCGCGCACGCCACCGACCGAACGATGCCCCTTCAGCCCGACCATGCCGGCCTTCTTCGCCTCGCTCACGAATTTCTTCTCGAGATCTTCGTTCGCCAGGTTGAAGGTGACATTCATCAGGCTGCGGCTGTCCACCCTGGCGGAGCCGCGGTAGAAGTCGTCGCGATCGATCTCTTCGTAGAGATGCGCGGCCTTGGCCTCGTTGAGCTTGGCCATCCCCTGTACGCCACCCTGCTCGGCCACCCAGTCGGTGACCAGCTTGAGCATGTAGATGGCAAAGGTCGGCGGGGTGTTGTACATCGAATCGTTCTCGATGTGGGTGGTGTACTTCAGCATCGTCGGCAGGTCGCCGGCGCGTTCCGCCAGGTCCTTGCGGATGATCACCAGGGTCAGGCCGCTTGGCCCGAGATTCTTCTGGGCTCCAGCATAGATGAGACCGAAACTGCTCACATCAAGGGGGCGCGACATGATATCGCTGGACATGTCGGCGACCAGAGGTACGCCCGCCGCCGGTACTGGAAAGCTCTGGAACTGCGTGCCGAAGATCGTGTTGTTGCTGGTGATATGCAGGTAGCTGGCGCTCGGATCCTGCTCCCACTCGTCGAGCGCGGGAATGTAGCAGTAGTTGCTCTCCTTGCTCGACGCCACCACATTCACCTTGCCGTAGCGCTTCGCTTCCTTGATCGCCTTGTTGCTCCAGGAACCCGTGTCGGCATAGTCGGCCCATTCCCGCATGATGTTCATCGGCACCATCGAAAACTGCAGGCTCGCTCCACCCTGCAGGAAAAGCACCGCATAGTCGTCGCCGATGCCCAGCAGCTTCCGGACGTTCGCCTGGGCGGCATCCGCCACGGCGATGAACTCGGGGCTCCGGTGGCTCGCCTCGAGTATGCCGAAGCCAAGGCTTCCGAATTGCACGAACTCGCTCTGCGCCTTCTCCATGACTGCCGCCGGCAGCGTCGCCGGTCCGGCATTGAAATTGTACGTCCTGCTCATCTTACCTCCCTGGGGAAACGTCGGTTGTCTCGCGGTCACGGTCAGTCACATAATTAACCGCAAAAGCTCCAATATGAAAGCCAGACGGCCAAGATGGCGCGGCGAATTTCCTTCCCCAACGTACAGATATCAGCCTTCGTAGCGATAGCCGATGCCGTGAGCCGTGGTGATGACGGCGGGGTTGTGGGGATCCGCTTCGATCTTCTTGCGCAACTGGGCGATATGCTGGTCGAGGGTACGCGTCGTGCCATAATAGCGCTGCCCCCACACCATCTGCATCAACTCTTCGCGCCGCAGCACCTCGTGCGGGTGTTGATGAAAGCAGATAATCAGCTCCATCTCCCGGGAGGTCAGGTCGAACTCCTCTTCCCCGAGGGTTCCACGGTAGGTGCGGCGATGGATGAGTGCCTCCCCGAAGCGAAAGGACTCTGGAATGTCGTCCTCCACCGTCGGCGCCGGGGGCGGGGCGGCCAGTCGCGCGCGGCGCAGGGCGGCATGCACCCGCGCCAGCAGTTCACGTACGCCAAAGGGCTTGGTGATGTAATCATCCGCGCCCAGCTCCAGGCCGATCACCTTGTCGATCTCCTGCCCTTTTGCCGTCAACATGAGGATGGGCACTGACGCATTCGTCCGCCGGATCTCGCGGCAGACGTCATAGCCGTTCAGCCCCGGCATCATGATGTCGAGAAGGACCAGCTCCGCCCCCGCCGTCTCCCAGGCTGCTACAGCGGCGCGGCCATCCGCCGCCGCGACGACCGCATAGCCTTCACTTTCCAGCATGTCGACGAGTCCTTCACGGATGTGCAGGTCGTCCTCGGCGACCAGGATGCGTGGTGCTTCATTCATGCTATTGCGCTCTCCTTGGCAAAGGGAAGTATGACGATGAAAGCGGCGCCGCCACCCTCGCGCGGCATATAAATGAGGTCCCCATTGAGGTCGCGGAGGAGACGGCGGGCAATGCTGAGTCCCAGGCCGGTGCCACCTTCGCCGCTGACGGTCAGCTTCTCGTCGACCCGATGGAAGGTGTCGAAGATGCGGCGGCGATGCTCGGGCGGCACCCCCGGCCCGCGATCGAGAACGACCAGCCGCGCCTTGCCGTCGCGCGAGCCAATCTCTATCCGAAGGACGCCGCCCGAACGACCATACTTGAGGGCGTTGTCGACGAGGTTGAGGAGGACCTGTTCGAGCGCATCGCGGTCCGCCAGCACTGGGGCCGGCAGCGCTTCATCCTCACGCTCGACGGCCATCCCCGCCTGGTCGAGGCGCATGGCATGCGTGGCCAGCAGCTCATCCAGAATGGCCCCCGGAACCAGTGCTTCGAGATGGTACTTCCGGCGCCCCTGGTCCAGCCGGCTGAAGTCGAGCACGTTGTTGACCAAGCGGGTCAGCCGCTGGGCTTCTTCGACGATGATCGAAAGGTAGTGGCGCTGCTTCTGCTCATCGCGTGCTCGGCCTTCGTGCAGAAGCTCGGCATACATGCGAATGCTGGTGAGCGGCGTCTTCAGTTCGTGCGAGACATTGGAGACAAAGGTCGATTTGCGCCTTGCCTCCAGAGTCTGCATCCGGGCCTGCCAGAGCAACAGCGAGCCGCCCAGGACAATGGCCGCGACGAAGATGCCCAGCAGGAGGAGCGCCAGCAGGTAAAGGGGAAAGGCCGCCGCGGCCTGCCCGGGCGCGCGGTAGACCACGATGTACCAGTGCGGCAGGCTCTCGCCCAGCGATACCCGCGCAAGCTGCTCCAGATCGGGCGCGTCGACCGCATGACTCGCCGGCCCCGCATGATGAATCACCCGCTCCTCGCCGTCCCGAAGTTGCAGGATGTGCTCGGAATCCTCCACCGGCAGCGCCGGCAGCAGGCGCGCCAGGAAGGCTGCCATCTCGACTTCCACGCCGCTGATCGGCCCATCCTCTTGCGGCTGGTGCCACAGCAGCAGGTGCAGCTGGTTCTCCCAATACCAGGTGAGGCGGTGAACTGGCGACTCGTCCTGGAGCGCTTGCCAGCTCTTGCTGCTCTTCATGCGCTCAGGCAGATATCGGCTGGAGGTACTCGCGAGTTCGGCTTCGGCCTCCGCGCTTCGCGGCCACGGCAGCCTCCCGGAGAAGATGGCAGTGTAGCGCAGGACAAACTCCCGTTCCTCATCGGTGGCGGGCTGTATGGGGTCGGGCATGGTGAGGATATTGGGCGGGCGCCACTGAAAGACATTTCGGATCAGCGGCTCCTCCCGCTCCCACTCGCGCAGCGCCCGACGCGGATCGCCGTTGCTCAACTGGCGCAGACGCGCCCCCAGCTCGCTCTCCAGCGTCGCGACGGCAAGCTGAAGCTCGCGGGCGGTAATCTCCCCGCGAGCTTCAGCGGCGCGTTGATCATGCCGAGCCAGGCGCTCGCGCTCATGCCCCAGGAGCACAAAGCCCCAGACACCCAGCGCCAGCGCGGGCAGCGTCAGTAACAACCAATAGAGGATGATGCGGCTTCGGCTCACCTGACCCTGCCGCCGGCTGGGAGATCACGATCTGTCATTGGCCTTGCTCATTCTGCCTGTTGCTTTCGATGTTGATCTGCTTCTCAGGCGCGTCGTTGTTGCGGAGCTTGTAGCTGTCGGTGCGCATGGTTTTGCGTTGTTGCTGACTCATTGCTCCCTGCTCCCGAAGTTCCTGCGACTGGACCTCCAGGTCATCAGCCTGCTGGAGCAGGGCGGGGCTGTTCAACTTCTTGCCGAGGGTACGCAGCTCTTTGCTGTTGAACTGGAGGTTCTGCACGGCTTCCTCCACCTTCCCCTCTTCCGCCATGGCAATGGTGACATCCTGCGCGATGGCGGAATTGAGCATGGCGAACTCGGCGACTACTTCATTGTTGATCGACGCCTCGACCGCCTTTTCACTGGCGCTGTAGACGACCTGCGCCCTGCCGGTGCTTTCAGCCTGCTTCTCCTCCAACATATCGCGATAGCTGCAACGCGCCACCGCAACTTCCTGCTCCTTGCCAGCCTCGCCGGCCGGCATCTCCACTTCGATCAGCGCAAACTTCTGCCGACCGCCATAGAGCTGGTTGAAGTGCAACTGTACCCGCCCCTCTTCGATGCGCCCTTCACGACCGATGATCCGCAGCGGCTTCACGCCCGGACCGCAGTCGATCTCGATCAGCACACTGCTCGCCACCACGCTCAGCACATCCCCCAGCTCCTTGCTGAAGATCTCCGGCAGGTCGTCCGCCGTCTGCGCAAACCAGGCATTCCCGTCGCTCTTCTGCGAAAGCTGCGTCATCAGATCTTCATTGTAGTCCAGCCCGACGCCGACGGTCGTGACCGAGATCCCTTCCTTGATCAGGGCAGCGCCCAGCCGCCCAAGCTCCGACGGCGACTGTGGCCCGACATTGGCGAGGCCGTCGCTCATCAGGATGACCCGGTGCACGCTGTCCTGCCCGAGGTGCTTGCGCACTTCGCCGGCACCCAGGCTGACCCCGGCGAAGAGGGCGGTGCTCCCTTGCGTCTCGATCTGACGAATCCGCGCGATGGCCGCATCCAATTCCAGACCGCGCTGTGACGGGATGATGCACTCGGCCGAGCTGCCATAGGCGACCAGCGAGAAGTAGTCCTGGCTGTTCAGCCGCTTGAGGATCTCGATAGCTCCCTCGCGGGCCTGGACGATCTTCTCGCCGCTCATCGACCCGCTGCGATCCAGGACAATCGCCAGGTTGACCGGCGGTCGCTGGCGCCGTTGCGCCTCCACCACCGGGATTACCGTGACCTTGACGATGGCGCGCCGTGACTCGCCTGCCGGTATCACCTCGTAATCGAGCGATACCCGGCAGTCGACGGAACCGGTGGCGCCGGCTTCCGCCAGCAGTGCGAGCATCAGCGCAAAGCCGACGCAGGTAACGAAACGTGAGAGTGGAAGGATGGGACGCATGACAACTCCTGGGGTAGGTGGTTATGAACTACTTAACCCTATGGCCGATAGCCGCTCCGGGTGTCATGCGCCTTCAAGAGTAATGTAAAAGAAGTGTCAACTGGTGACATCGAGGCCATTGAGTCTGCGCAGAGCCCGCATGAGCGCCTGGGTGCCGAGCCTGCCGTCGCCCTGTGCCTTGAGCGCGATATAGAGCTGGTGCACCAGCGCGAGGCCGGGCAGGCTCAGGCCTGTCGCCGCCGCTTCACGCAGGGCGATGCCCATATCCTTGATGAAGTGCTCCACGTAGAATCCCGGGTCATGGTTGCCCTTGACGATGCGGGGGCCGAGGTTGTTGATCAGCCATGAGCTTGCCGCCCCCTTGCCGATGATGTCGATCACCGCCTGGGGGTCGAGTCCCTGCCGTTCCGCATACAGAAGCGATTCGACCACCCCGATCATCGTGCCGGCGATCAGCGTCTGGTTGCACATCTTGGTATGCTGCCCGGCGCCGGGGCCACCCATGAGCGCGATGGTCTCTCCCATCAGGCGGAAAAGTGGCAGAACCTCCTCGTAGGCGCGTTTGTCGCCGCCGACCATGATGGCGAGGGTGCCGTTGCGGGCGCCGATGTCGCCGCCCGAGACCGGTGCGTCGAGGGCCTCGATTCCCAACTGGCGGCTGCGCTCGGCAAGGCGTTTCGCCAAGGCCGGCTCGCTGGTGGTCATGTCCACCACGATGCGGCATTCGGCGCATTCTCCCAGGAGACCATCCATTCCCAGATACACCGCCTCCACATCGTGAGGATAGCCGACGATCGTGAAGACGATCTCGGCTTTCTCCGCCAGCTTGGCCGGGGAGTCGCACCAGCCGGCCCCGCCATCCAGCAGCGGGCTGGCCTTGGCGCGTGTACGATTGTAGACAAACAACTCATGGCCCGCCTGCTGCAGATGCCCTGCCATCGCGGCGCCCATGACTCCGGTGCCAATCCAACCAATTTTCATGCGTCCATGCTCCTCAACTCTGGTGAGACGGCATCCGCCGCTTTTGTAAAAGCCAGTGACTACGGTATAGTCTACCACGTCGGCAAGCGATGGCTCGCCGCATTACTTAGTATAGCACCGCTCATGGGCGGTGACCCGAATCTTGAGTTACCCGTACGAGATCTCGCGAGGAAATCGCATGAGCGCCCTATATCGCGTCCTGGTCGGAGAGGCCATTCGCCTCGCCTGCAAGGGCGAACAGAGCAATCTGAAGAAGAACGACTTCTGCATCATCAAGACGCGACGCTACGAGGACTATGGCCGCGTCATCGCCATCGGTCCACTGCCGCCTGAGATCGACACCAGCGAAATGCCGGATGTGGTGCGTCAGGCAACCCTCGTCGACCAGGGCAAAGCGCACGAAAACCAGGTGCGCGGGAAGTCGCTCTGCCGGGCCGCCGAGAAGCTCGTGGCGAAGCACAAGCTCCCCATGAACCTGCGGGATGCACACCTCACCTTCGACCGCACCCAGGTCATCTTCATCTATACGGCTCCGGGTCGCGTCGATTTCCGCACCCTGCTCAAGGATCTCAATCGCGAGCTGCAGCTGCGCGTCGAGTTGCGGCAGATCGGCCCGCGCGATCAGGCGGCAATGGTGGGTGGTCTCGGCTCCTGCGGCCGCGAACTCTGCTGCTCCAGCTTCCTCACCAACTTCGTCTCCATCAATATCAAGATGGCCAAGCAGCAGGGCATTTCGCTCAACCCCTCGAACATCATCGGCGCCTGCGGCCGCCTGAAGTGCTGCCTCGAGTACGAGTATGAAGGCTATCGCTCACTCATGCGAAGCGTACCGCGCATCGGCTCTAGGTGCAGCTGCGAGGGATGTGAAGGACGAGTCATCGACATCAATCCGCTTCTGCAGACCGTGCGCGTGGTCCTCGATGACGACCGCGTTGTCACGGTCCCCGCCAGCGAACTGGAATGTCGCGGCGATTGACGGCGCCACCGACCATACGGAGTGCGCCATGACCGCAACTTCCTTTGCCTGGCTCCACGGCTGGGCCGCCCACCCATCAGTCTGGGATCCGCTGATCGACCTCCTCCCCAGAGAAAGCTCGCATCAGCGACTCGGCTACCCCCAGGATGTCGCGCCAACCTGCGACAGCCTGACGACGGCACCGCGGCCGGGTTCGGTCCTGGTCGGCTGGTCCCTGGGGGCTATGCTCGCCCTCCAGTACGCGCAAAGCTGCCACGATCTGGCAGCCCTGGTGCTCATCGGCGGCACGCTTCGCTTCGTGGATGACGGGGATGGCGTTTCCGGGTGGTCACCCCGCATTGTGCGGCGGATGAGTCTCCGGCTGCTCGCCGACCCCGACTCCGTTCTCCGGGATTTCACCGCCGCCATGTTCAGCCCGGCGGAAGCCGCGGAAGCCGACCGTTGGCGTGAACATTTCCCTGGCACCGACATGACGCCGGAGCAGCTGCGCACTGGCTTGGAGGCGCTCCTGATGCTTGACCTTCGCTCCGCGGCACGCCAGGTGACCTGCCCAGTCCTCTGGTTGCATGGCGAAGAGGATAGCATCTGCCCCATTTCCGGCTTCAACCGCTGGCGGGAGCAGCTTGCCGCGGCCTCCAATCACCGCTTTGTGACGCTGCCTGGCGCCGGTCATCTGCCGCAGTGGACGCAGCCTGGCCTTGTCGCGGCACACCTGGAGGCCTTCCTGCCATGAGCGCCATGGTCGACAAGCAGCAACTGTGCCATCATTTCTCGCTGCATGCGCACGATTACGATCTCGTCACCGCCGTTCAGGCTGAAATGGGCGACGAGCTTCTGGCGAGAGTTCGCCGATCCGCCGATACGGCTCGTTTTCGGCAGATTCTGGAGCTGGGCTGTGGCACCGGCAGGCTCACCGCTGCCCTTCGACGTGACTTTCCCGAGGCCCACCTCACCGCCGTCGATTTCTCCGCCGATATGCTGGCGCTGGCCCGTCAGCGCCTGGGCCACGATTCGCGGGTCGAATGGGTGCACGGCGATGCCGAGTCCCTGGCGTTGGGTGCCTTCCCGCCACCCGAGCTGGTCATTGCCAATGCCATGATCCAGTGGCTCAGCGATCCGCCCACCGCCCTGCGCCACTTTGCGGCTCTCGCCAAGGCCAATGCTCTCTTTGCTTTCTCGGGATTTGCCGCCGGGACCTTCGGCGAGCTGCGGGACGCCTTCGCCCAGGCCGAGAGCGACCTCGGCCGTGAACCGGTTCAGCGCGTTATGCCGATGCTGGCGGCCGACGAGTGGCTCCAACTGGCCCGCCAGGTCTGGCCGCGGGCGGAGCTGCATGTCGATCCAGTGGTGGTCTGCTATCCATCGTTGCGCGACTTCGTGCGCACCATCAAGCTCACCGGCGCCTCCATGGCGGGGCGCTCGCCTCGCTCCATCATCGACCGCCCCCTCTACCAGCGCCTTCGGGAGATCTACGACGAGCGCCACGGCGATCCCGCCACCGGCGCCGTGCGCGCCACCTGGTGCCGCTTTCATCTCCTCGCCCGCAACTCCGCATGAACCATCTCGCGCATCTCTTTCTCTCTATCAACGATCCGGCCGGTATCATCGGTAATCTCTCGGTTGACTTCATCAAAGGAGGCCCGATTGGTGATCGTGACCCCGCTTTTCGTCTCGGCATGAAGCGCCACCTGATCATCGATGCTTTTACCGACCGGCATCCCGCTTTCCGCGCCAGCCGTCGCCGCATCGCGCCGCCCCACCAGCGCTATGCCGGCGTCATTGTCGACCTCTTCTACGATCATCTTCTCGCCCGTGACTGGGACGTTTGGGCAGGACAGTCGCTCGCCAGCTTCAGCAACTGGGGATACGACCTGCTCCAGGCGCATGACGACCATCTGCCGGAGCGGCTCCAGCAAGTCCTTCCCTACATGATCCGCGACGACTGGCTTGGCCTCTACGCGCATCCCCGCGGCATTCACCGCGCGCTCGCCGGCATCTCCCACCGCGCCCGGCGTCCCATCCAGTTGCAGAGCGCGCTCAGCGACCTGCACACCCACGACGCCGCCCTTACCGACGACTTCGCCGCCTTCTTTCCCGATCTCATCGCGCACCTTCAAGCCCATCACCCAGGCCCCATCTGCGGACAACTGCCCATCGCCGGCCTCACCCGGCAGACGATGCCCGGACCCTTCGCAAGCTGGAACGTATGATCGCCGAGTGCACTCAGGTCGTGCCGTATGTCTTGGGCCAGCCGACAGAATCGGGTGAAAGGCATCGGCGATTGCGGCGCCCTCCCGCCATAAGAAAAGCCCCTCTCCCGCCGGTGGGCGGAAAAGGGGCCAAGGGTTGAAGCATTCAGCCTTGTCTCTACGGTGCTCTGCTGCCGGTCTTGGGCATCAGCGAAAGCACCAGCGTAATCGCGAAGACGACAAGGAAGACGAAGAACAATATCTGGGCAATCCCTGACGCGGCGGTGGCAATGCCACCAAAACCGAAAACGGCAGCGATAAGTGCCAAGACAAAAAAGAAGATCGTCCATCCAAGCAGACCCATGATTTCCTCCTCTGGTTGCCTCTTCGGCAACCGGGTTGGCTGCGGAATGCAGCTTGGTTTGTTTTCATTTACGCGGCGATGGCATCGTTCCATCTAAGTCATCGCTTTCTATATTTTGTATATAGCAGCCGTTGTGCCAACTCTGTTATATTGGCTGTAGAGAGCGTCGAATCTGAACTCGATTTGAGGCTGACGATAAGTCGTCATCAGGGTGGGGCGGTGGAGTGCCCTTCGCCGGCATGCAGGTGTATCTCCCTCTTTACAGTCGTTCAACGCCGCTCACAATCCGATTCGCGGCGCGACTTGCCGAAAGGAATCGCCAACGGCGTGGTACTGGTTATATTGATACGATGATGTCATACCGCCTTAGTTGTTCATCCCTGGAGCCGCACATCTCATGCGCAAGACCAAAATCGTCGCTACTCTGGGCCCTGCTTCCGGCAGTCCAACCATGCTCGCGCGGCTTGTTGCCGCTGGAGTGGATGTGTTTCGCCTCAATTTCTCCCATGGAAGCCCGGACATCTTCCGGCAGTATGTAGCGACGATCCGCGAAGTCACCGCGGGTCTTGACCGCCCGGTCGCGATCATGCAGGACCTCCAGGGCCCGAAGATACGCACCGGGAAACTGGTGGGGGGTGGCCCCGTGGTGTTGCGGGATGGGCAGCGCATCGTCATCACGACCAAGGCATGCGAAGGCACCGCTGAACGCATCTCCACCAGCTATGCCCACCTTCCCGAGGATGTTTCCGTGGGCGACCAGATTCTGATCTCGGACGGCCTTCTCGAACTGGAAGTGTTGGAGACGGGGCCGTCGCGCGTCATCTGCCGTGTCGTCCATGGAGGCGTCCTGAAGGAACGCCAGGGGATCAACCTGCCGGGCGTACCGCTCTCCACCCCGGCATTGACCGCGAAGGACCTCGTCGACCTTCAGCTTGGCCTGGAACTGGAAGTCGACTACGTCGCCCTCTCCTTTGTCCGACAGCCCGATGATATTCTCGATCTGCGCCAGCGCATGCGCGAGCTTGGGCGGGTAGTGCCAATCATTGCCAAGCTCGAAAAACCCCAGGCTGTTTCCGCTCTCGAGGCGATCATTGTCGCCACCGACGGCTTGATGGTCGCCCGGGGCGACTTGGGCGTCGAGATGCGTGCCGAGAGGGTGCCCATCATCCAGAAGCGCGCGATTCAACTGGCCAACCGCTACGGCAAGCCGGTCATTACCGCAACCCAGATGCTCGAGTCGATGATCGACAATGTGCAGCCAACGCGGGCCGAGGCGTCCGATGTGGCCAATGCCATCATCGATGGCACGGATGCGGTGATGCTCTCCGGCGAAACCAGCATCGGCAAGTATCCCATCGAAGCCGTGGAGGTCATGCAGCGCATCGCGCTCGAAACCGAAAGCCATTTGAGCGGTGCGGGCGATAATCCGCTCCTGCACCTCCAGCAGCAGACCAGCGATGACATCTTGACCAACGAAGAGGAGCGCTTGACCCTCTCCCTGGCGGATGCTGCATGTCGTGTCTCACGCTCTCTCGATGTCGCGGGCATCGTCGCCTTTACCATCACCGGCACCACCGCCCTTGCAGTCAGCCGAAAGCGTCCCGTTGCTCCCATCTACGCGCTGACCCCCAGTGCCGATACCTACCGCCGATCTGCCATGTGGTGGGGCGTGAATGCCTACCCCATCGGGACCTTCGAAGAGACTGACGCCATGATTGAGGAAGGCGAACAGATTCTTCTCGCTCGCAAGGCTGCCGTCGTCGGCGACATCATGGTCTGCGTTGCCGGCCCCTCCACCAGCACTCCCGGAGGCACCAATATGCTTCAGATTCACCTGTTTGACGGCAATAATCCCTATGGCGCTGCTCCCGGAACGCAAGAGGAACCGTCATGAGGTCCTGTCTGGCTGTCACCATCCTGCTCCTCGCGATCGCCGGCTGCATGGCACCGGCGCCGACGCACACGGCTGCGGTGGCGAGCGCTGAATTCCTGGAGGGGGACATTGTCTTCCAGCATATTGACGAACCCATGGGGGAGCTGATTGTGGGCGTCACGCGCTCGCCATACTCGCACTGTGGCATCGTTACCTGGCGTGATGGCAGGCCTTGGGTATTGGAGGCGGCCGGCCCTGTTCGACTGACGCCGCTGGAACGTTGGATCGCGCGCGGCCATCGGGGATGGTTCACCCAAGTACGGCCCAGAAAGCTGGATCCGGGGCAGATCGCGGCCGCCGTCACGACCGGCATGGCTTTCATGCATCTGCCATACGACATGCAGTACGAGCTGGACGACGAGAAAGTTTACTGCTCGGAGCTGGTCCACAAGGCCTTTGCGCGGGGGGCCGGCGTGCCGATCGGCGAACCGCTTCCGCTTGGCCAGATGAACTGGCGCCCGTACGAGACCCAGATTCGTGAACTGGCGGAAGGAGAGTTGCCGCTGGAGCGACAGATTGTTTCCCCCGGCTCGGTGGCCGAAAGCCCCCATGTTCGGCTGATCCATTCCACCTTCCCAGACTCGGGGGCGCCATGACGACACGGGATCCTGCCCCTGTTCCCCCACGCCTCGAGCCCCTCGCCACGCCGAGTATGATCATCGGCATCGCCGGCCTGTTGCTGCCGGTCGTCCTGCTCTCGGCCGTGGCCATCTGGCTGGGGATCTGGTCACGGAGGCGTATCCTGCGCAGCGCGGAGCCTCTGGCCGGCGCACATCAGGCCATCGCGGGCATCATCACCGGCATTCTGGGGCTGGCCTTCTTTCTGATCCTGGCCATCGTCGTCCAGGTTCTCGTCCGCCCGTCCCTCGTCGCTTCCCAGGAAGGCTATCGTCAGCAGACCGAGGAGCAGAATGTGCAGACGCTGACCGGTGGCCTGCTGCAGTACGCAATGCTCAACGGCGGCAAGCTGCCGAGCAGTCTGGCGGAGCTTGCGCGTAGCGGTATCGTGCCTCCCGGCAACGTCTATATCACCGTCGGCGCCGGTATCCGGCCACCCTACAATGCGGACGATATCGCTGAAGGCGACACCAGCTACACCTTCCATCTGCCGGGCGTCGCCATCGAGAAGGTGCCGGAGCGTGAGCGCACGGTCATGCTTTCCGCGGATGGGCTTCCGGACATCGTCACTGTCGCCATGGCGGATGGTAATGTGCGTCAAGTCATCGCCGCCAACCTGGAGGCCGCGGTCACCGAGCATGGCTGGCTGTTGCCGCGGACCACCGACTGATCCTGAGCGGCGGAAGTCTTTCGGCAATACCCATGGGCAGCACCCACCGACTCGTCCGCCCTCGTCTCGGCCACACGTGCGCTGGCTCAGGGCGTCAGTCCCAGGCGAATGTACTGCTCGGCCGGGGCATCATTCTCCCGCATGAGTCGCACGAGGTGTGCCTGCATGCGGGACTTTACGTCTGCGTCCTGCAGGGGATGCTCCTGTTTTGGATCCGCCTCCAGGTCATAGAGCAGTGTGCCGAATGCTTCCGGCGTGACCATGAATGGCTTGCCTTCGATCCGGTTCACCGGCACGCCCTTGCTGAAGGTGAAAGGAGGCGCCAGCGTGATGCTCCGGCATTCCTCCACCGAGAAGCGTGCCTTCATGTGCGTCGGCATCAGAGTATACTCGTAGAGCGGCCCGTTCGTATCGGGCGGAGCGTGCATGTAGACATGGCGGCCATCTGTCACGTTGACGTGGCCGCCGAAGACGCCAAAAAGCGCCGCCTCGCGCACCGGCGAATCGTCCGCCAGGGTGGCGCCCAGGGGTACGCCCTGCATGTCGGCCGGGAGTGGCGCACCGAAAAAGTCGAGCAGGGTCGCCGGCAGGTCATGCATCTGGACCAGCTGACGATTGCGGGCGCCGGCGTGGCCGCTGCGCGGATCGTGAATGAGGAGCGGCTTGCGGGCAACCTCGTCATAGAAGGGCGGGCGCACGAAGGCCCACCAGCCATGCTCGCCAAGCAGAAATCCATGGTCGGTCGTGACGATAAGCATGGTATCGTCCCACATGTCGTACTGCTCCATTGCCGCCATGACGCGCCCAAGCGAATAGTCGCAATAGCTGACGAGCGCGGCGTACTGCCGGCGCATGTGGGCGATCATCTCGGGAGTTTCGTCGCCGGAGACAGGTGCGTAGTGGGGCCAGTCGAAATGCGGGCCGCTGTACTCCTCGGGATAGAGCGCCAGAAAGCGCTCGGGGGCGCAGAAGGGCGGGTGCGGATCGAAGCATTCGATCTGGAGGAACCAGTTGTCGTCGGCATGATTGGTGTGGATGAACTCCAAGCCAGCCTCGAAAGTCTGGTGCTGGCTGGTCTCTTCCTCACGTTGCATGTACTTGCGATTGATCCAGTCCTGGCGCATGCCGAAGCCGCGGTATTCCGGCGGTTGGGGATCGCTCACCTCTCCCTTCCACTTGTCCCCTTCCTGCCCGCGAATGAGATCATAGCTGCTGTAGCGCTGATGGTAGGTGGCGCCTCCATCTTCCCAGTAGTGATAATGATCGGTCGACAGGTGCGTGTGGACGCCGTGCTTGTGCAGAAGCTCCGGCATCGAATCGTCGAACGGCTCCAGGGGACCCCAGCTGCGATGCAGAAAGTTGTAGCGACCCGTGTGCAGCTCGCGACGCGCCGGAATGCAGGGCATGCTGCCGACGTGGCAGTTGTCGAAGGTCACCGCGCGACGGCCAAGCTCCGCAAAACTGGGCGCATGAATCCCCTCGCTCCCGTAGGGCGGAAGAAAATGGCGGGAGAGGGAATCGAAGAGGATCAGGATTGCTCGCATCGGCTTGCTCCGTCAGTCGCGTGTTTTGTAAGGAGGGCGAATGACCGAGACGGTCTGACTGCCGACATCCCCACTCTGATTGCGGCGTACCAGCCATTCATGGCCGGGGCGGGTGGCGCCATTCTCCAGAACGAAGGGCATGAAACCTTCTCCCGGACGTACCGCATTGTTGTCGGTTCGTTCCCGGGAGCCGGTGACAAATTCTCCAGAGACAAGCTGCCAGGCCAACCAGCCGATCTGGTAACGTTCCAGCGTCGTCAAGGCATCATGCGCAAGGCGACCCCGCTCTTCGTCATCCAGTGAGCCGATGCACGTCTCCGTGCAGAGCAACGGTTTGCCCAATTGGGCCGCCAGCAGCAGATGCTCTTCACAACGCGCCTCCATCTCGTCCTTCAGCCGCGTATAGGGATGGAAGGAAATGACATCGACCAGTGGCGCATACGTTGCCACGTTTTCGCCGGTCATCGTGCCGATCGTTAGCGGGATTCGGGAGTTGATCCGCAGGCGGGCCGCCATGGCGCACAACCAGCGCAGCTCCAGAAAAGCCATCTCCGGATTGGGGCCCGGCGCCTGAGGCTCATTGGCCAGATCCCATAGAACGATGCGGGAATCCCCCCCGAAGCGACCTGTAAGGGCATCGATATAGGGATAGAACTTGTCGCACGAACCGGAGCGCAGATCCTGATCCGCGATGCCGCCGGCGGGAAAGCGCGCATCGGTCCAGCGGTTGAAGAGGACCGGGATCATGCGCAGGTGGTGCTTGTCGAGGATGACCAAAGCCTCTTCCAGGTGATCCAGCATCTCTTCCCCAATGGCGAGCCAGGCGCTCCAATCCAGCCAGACTCGTAGCGTGTTGCTGCCGAAACGCAGCGCCCATGGCACCTCCCGTTCCCAGCACGCTGCGCTGAAATTGGTCCATGTATACTGCAGATGGCTGCTGTGGCTGGGCTGATAGTTGAAGCCACGTATCGCGCTCCACTGGCTGCTCATGCGTTTGGGCATCCCCACTACCTCGTATGACGTGAAAACCTCATGGTGCCGCAAGACGCCAAGTCTCGCCGCTGCCATTGCACTAAAATAGCTCCTCAAACCGTCCTGCCAAGCCGCCGGCGACGATCCGGCACGCTCTCCCCAATTCGCCTCTCCGGAACTCTCGATTTCTCTTGCATATTGAGCGGAAAATGGATAAGCTAACCGCCATTCAGATGAAGAATTGCCGCTCCTTCATCAAGTATTCACAACATTATGGGAGTTACGCAAATGGAAAATGAACTGACACTTGTGGATCAAATGCTCGTCTGGCTCGCGGAGTACGGCCTCAGGATTATCGCTGCCCTCGTCATTCTCATTGTCGGCCGCATCGTCGCCATGTTGGCGCGTAAACTTTCAAGATCCGTCCTGGCCAGAAGCAAAGTCGACGAAACCATTGTCTCCTTCGTCAGCAACGTTGTCTATTTTGGCGTCCTGGCATTCGTGGTCATCGCGATCCTGGCCAAACTGGGTTTCCAGACCGCGTCGATGGTGGCCGTGATCGGTGCCGCCGGCCTGGCCATTGGTCTGGCCATGCAAGGATCGCTGGCCAACTTTGCGGCGGGTGTCCTCATCATCCTCTTCAAGCCCTTCAAGGTCGGTGATTTTATTGAGGGCGGCGGCGCCACTGGCATCATCGAGGATATCAGCATTTTCACCACCGAAATGCGCTCGCCCGACAACAAGCTCATCATCGTGCCCAACGCCGGCATGACCAGCAACAACATCGTCAACTACTCGGCCAAGCCCACTCGCCGCGTTGATATGGTCTTTGGCGTCGGCTATGGCGAGAAACTCCCCAAGGTGAAGGCCATTATCGAGGAAATCCTTGCCGCTGACGAGCGCATCCTCGCCGATCCCGCTCCCGTTGTCGCCGTCCTTTCTCTGGGCGACAGCAGTGTTGACTTTGCGGTCCGTCCATGGGTCAAGACCGCCGATTATTGGGACGTTTACTTCGACCTCAACATGAAGATCAAGATGCGCTTTGACCAGGAAGGGATCGCCATCCCCTTCCCGCAACGCGACGTTCACCTCTTCACCCAGGCCGACAGCGGCCAGACCAATGGCGACATCTTGGAGAAAGCTATCTCCTGACGGTGCCGCTCGGTTCACAGGCCACCACGCTGCTCTTCAGCGTGGTGGCTTCTGCCGTTCCTGGCGGACAAGCGAGATGAGTGAACCGGCGAGGATCATCTTGATCTGCCGCTCCGTGAGCTGGTTCTTCAGCGTGTACCGCTCCTTCTTGTCGCGATTCTCCGCGACGATGTCAGTGCCGTCAGCCAAATGCTCGCGCAGCCTCTCCAGTTCCAGCACATCACCCTGCTCGATGCGGTCGTGGTCGGCCGGGTCGGCAAAGACGAGTGCCAGTATGCCGAAGTTGGCAAGATTCTGCCAGTGAATCCGCGCGAAGCTCTTGGCGATGACCACCTTTACGCCAAGGTAGCGGGGCGCCAGCGCCGCATGTTCGCGGCTCGATCCCTGGCCATAATTGGCGCCACCGACGATCAGGGACCCCTTCTCGCGGTGCTGCATGGCCCGTTCGTAATACCCGTCATCCAGCATGTAGTAACAGAACTTGCTGATCTCGGGGATGTTGCTGCGGAAGGGCAGCACCTTCGTCCCGGCCGGCAGGATGTCGTCCGTCGAGATATCGTCGCCGACTTTGAGGAGCACCGGGAGGGTGAGCCGATCCGGTAACGGGTCGAACTCCGGCATGGCGCTGATGTTGGGCCCCTTTTCCAGGCTTACCGCTTCGGTGCTGGCGGCCGGAGCGAGCAGCATCTCCGTATTGATGGAGACGCTCTCCGGCTCCTCGAAGCGGGGGCAGGGGAACTCCAGCGTGCGCGGATCGGTGATGACGCCGGTGAGGGCCGATGCGGTCGCGGTTTCCGGACTGCAAAGGTAAACGGCGTCCTCCACGGTACCGGAGCGGCCCTTGAAATTGCGTGGCACGGTCCGCAGGCTGATGCGGCCCGTAGCGGGTGCCTGACCCATCCCGATGCAGCCATTGCAGCCGGCCTGATGAAGCCGGGCGCCGGCCCGGATAAGCATGCCCAGATACCCGAAGTCGGTGAGGTTCTCCAGGATCTGGCGTGAGGTGGGATTGACGTCCAGCGAGACGCGCTCATGGACCTGCCGTCCATCCAGCATCATCGCCGGTACCGCGAAATCGCGCAGCCCCGGATTCGCCGAAGAGCCGATGTACGCCTGGTAAATCTCGCGTCCGGCGACCTCTTCCACCGGCACGACATTGCCGGGACTGGAGGGTAGCGCGATCAACGGCACCAGCTTGCCGAGGTCGATCTCGTCGTGCTCTTCGTAGTCGGCTCCATCATCCGCGAGCAGCTCGCGCCATTCGTCCTCCCGCCCCTGTTGCCGCATGAAGGCGCGCGTGCGCGCATCGCTGGGGAATACCGTGGTAGTGGCGCCCAGCTCTGCCCCCATGTTGGCGATGACGTGCCGATCCATGGCACTCAGACTGTCCAAGCCCGGGCCATGGTACTCGATGATCTTACCCACTCCACCGCTGACGGTATGCCGCCGCAGCATCTCCAGGATGAGATCTTTGGCGCTGACCCAGTCGGGAAACGACCCAGTGAGCCTGACCCCCATGACCCTGGGCATCGCTACATGAAAGGGCTCGCCGGCCATGCACATGGCTACCTCCAGCCCACCGGCGCCGATCGCCAACATGCCCAGGGAACCCGCGGCGCAGGTATGACTGTCGCTGCCCAGCAGGCTCTTCCCGGGCTGGCCGAAACGCTCCATGTGCACCGGGTGGCTGACCCCGTTGCCCGGACGGCTGTACCAGACGCCGAAGCGGCGGCAGGCACTGCGCAGAAAGAGGTGGTCGTCCGGGTTCTTGCTGTCGGTCTGCAGGAGATTGTGGTCGACGTATTGCGCCGAAAGCTCAGTCTTGACGCGGTCAAGCTCCATGGCCTCCAGTTCGAGCATGACCAGCGTGCCGGTTGCATCCTGGGTAAGGGTTTGATCGATACGCAGGGCGATCTCGTGGCCAGGCGTCATCGTGCCGTCAATGAGATGATCGGCAATCAGTTTCTGGGCGACATTGCGTGCCATGACGGACCTCCGGGTAGGGCATTGGCTTTACGTCCAAGCTACACCCAAAAGGTCATCGAATGCTAACTCACTCCCGCGGCTGGGCGGCACCGCCCGGCAGGGGTTGCAGGAGGTCGTAGGGAGCCACGTCGCGGTCAAGAATGATGGTGTCATCCTCGCCGACAGTCTGTTCGAGAGCCTCCAGCTTCTGCAGGAAAAGGTGGAAGTCGCTGTTCTGCTGAAAGATCTCGTAAGCCTCGGCGGCCCGCGTGTCGGCCTGACTGCGGGTCAGCTTGGCCTGAGCGCGGGCGCCGGCCAGCAGCCGATCCCGCTCCGCTTCTGCCTCATAGCGGATGCGGTCCGCTTCCACCTGCCCGCCCTGCCGGATCTCCGCCGCCCGGTTCTCGCGCTCGGTCTGCATGCGCCGGAAGACATCCGCCGTGATCGCTTCCGGAAGCCCCAGCTGCTCGATGCCAAGGTAGTCCAGAGCAATGCCGTACTTCTCCAGCGCCTGCGGCGCCACCCGCTGGTGGATCTCATCTTCGATCTGACTGAAGCGGAACTCCGCTGGATCCGTCGACACCAGGTGGCTCACCGGATGACTGCCGATCACCACATTCTTCTCCGTGCTGATCAGGTCCGAAAGCGCGCGCTCCGCGTCGGCGGCATTGCCGACGCTGACGAGGAACTGGTTGGGCGACTCGATGCGCCAGGCGGCCAGAAAGGTCAGCACCAGGGTGTTCTGGTCCGCAGTGTAGTTCTGCGCGTAACGAGTGGAGAGCAGGCGCAGCCGCTGGTCGAAGGTGTGAACCCGCTGGATCGGCCACGGCAGCTTCCAGTGCAGCCCCGGCTGAATCAGGCTCTCGCCGCGCTTGCCGAAGGTGGTGATGATGGCCACTTGCCGATTCCGCACCTGAAAAGTGCACAAGGGAAGAATCAGGACAATGGCAAAGACGATGATCGTCAGCAACGGCCAGATGGAGCGGCGAGGAGTTTCGATGGTGTCGCTCATGCGGGAGCCTCGGTCAGGGTTGGATATCGAAGAGTTGCGATCCGGCTTGCTTCTTCAGGTCGAGGGTCATGACCTTTCTGCCGGTCTTGGTTGCCACGATGATCTTGTTGCGGCCGGCGAGCGCGCTCTTCAAGGCAAAAAAGTACTCGCGCGCCTCGTAGATCTCCGGGTAACGCCGATAGATTGCCAGCCGATCGAGAAAGCTCTGCTGGTCCGCGTCCGACAAGGCGGTGCGCAAGACGGCATAGCCCAGTGCTTCGTTGGTGATGCGCAGCGCCTCGCTCTGGGCGCTCGTGCTGGTTTGCAATGCATTCGTGCGCGCCTCCAGAATCATCCGGGTCCGCTCTTCTCCCGCGGCGATGATCGTCTGGAACGCTTCGGCCACCGGCGGCGGCGGCTGCACATAGATGAGGCCCACGGTGACAATCTCCACCCCCAGCCCGATCCTGCTCGCCGCCCCCGCTATCGCCTCCGTCAGCTGCTGATTCACCTGCATGCGGACAGCCTCGGCACCCTCCTCCGACAGCCCCTGCTCCAGGCTGGAGAGCAGATCGTGACCGGCAAGATAGCCCGCCACCTGTTCACGGCAGAGTCGCATGAGGATCTCGCGCGCATCCACCGCCGCATACACAAACTGCCGCACATCCGCCACCCGATAGCGCACCACCACGCTCACCCCGAGCAGGTTGAAGCTCGTCGATTCGCGAGTTGCCGGCGGCTCGTTGCCGTTCTCCACGGCGCGCCCCGGCTCGCGGCGATTCGCCACCACCAGCAGCTCGGTTGGCGTGGCCTGGGAATTGGCCCAGAGCACCGTCCCCACCTCCTCGTCGAGCGGCACCGGGGTACCGAAGGTCAGGCTGCGTGTCGTCTCCACGTCGACGCGAAAGACGCGGTCGATCGGCCAGGGCAGTTTGCCATGCAGGCCGGGGCCGAGCGGTTCCCCGGCAAGGGGACGCCCCAGTCGCTCGATCAGCGCCTCTTCGCCCGGGTTCACGATCAGCAGGCAGGAGAAGGCCAGCAGGATGAAGCCCTGCAACGCCAGGAAAGGTAGAATCTGCCACCCCAGGCGACGCATGCGCGCCTCCGTCAGTTGCAGGCCAAACTGGTAGTTGAGCGTGTCCGCCAGGTTCGCCAGCATGCTCCGCGGCTGCGCCACCAGACCGCTGATCCGACTCTCGTGCGGATACCCCGCGCTGCGCCGCTGGCGCGGACGATAGATCTCCAGAAAGATGTTGGCGACCTTCTCGATGGCTCGCAGCATGAGGAGAATGGCCATGAAGCGGGTGACCCACTGGCCGATGGCGGTGAAGTCGCTCATCATCACCACTTCGGCCGCGCCGCCGAGGCCGCACAAGTAGGCCAGACCCACCGTCTCCCCGGCGGTCGCCCGCAGCTCCGGCGCTTCCTCGCTGAAGGCCAGCCCCGCGAGGTAACTGCCAAAAAGATAAAGGACCACCCCGGCGACAAAGAGCAGCACTGCCGCCAGCACCAGTTGGTTCCCCACGATCTGCCGTTCGGCACCTGCCAGCCGATAGGCCACGATTCCCAGTACGGCCTCACCCAGCGCCAGCAGCCCGGTCAGCACCGGGAGAAACCAGCGTTCGAACTGCCGCAGATTCCGCCCCTTCACCTGGCGATCCGCCACCTCTTCCTGCCGGAACAGGGCGGTGGGATCATCGGGACGGCTGGCGATGTCGCGGGCCTCTTCCGCGGCCATCCTCAGCAGGCTCGCGTGCACCGCGCTGATCGCCGCGATCGCCGCCGCCACAGCGGCAAGCATGGCAATCGCCAGCGGTGGCGTCGTGCCGCTGCCGGTGCCGACCGCATAGCCGAGCGGAACCACCGCCGCCAGCAGAATGCCGGCGATCCAAGCGAGCCGTGAACTGGATTTAGAGGGTATCATCGGACGAAAACTCCCGACGGTTGAACAGCAGCGTGGCCACCAGCAGGCAGGCACCCGCATAGACCAAAGTATGCACCAGAGCCGACAGCACGAAGCCGGCGGTCAGCACCAACTCTCCTTCCCGCTCCGCCAGCAGATCGGCGATCCAGAACGCCTGCCAGTTGGGCACCAACCCACTGAAGATGGCATTCAAGGTGCCGCCGCCGAAAATCAACTGCAGCGCAAACGGCGAAAGGAGGCCCAGAAAAAAGCACGCAATGCCGATCGCCATCACCGTCACCATGTCCAGCCGCACGGCAAAGGGCATCAGCAGGCCCGCGAAGATCAACTCCGCCATCAGCAGCAACAGACATCCCTGCAGCATCGCCCAGTCCACATTGCGACCGAAAGGCTGAAGACCATGCTCGCCGATGAAGTTGACGATCAGGAAGCCGATGAAAAAGCCCGCGCAGACCGCCAGCGACGCCTGCCACACATACCAGCCGCCCGAAAACCAATGCTTCAGCGCCACTGCCCCAAGCGCCAGCAGAATGGCCCCCGCATAGATTCCGAGCGCGACGCCATCCAACTCCTGATCGTGCCCCCCGCTGATGATGCGTGTCGCCCACAACGCCGCAACAGTCAGCGTCACGTGATAGAGCAGCAGTCCGCCGGCGATGCCCGTCCATTTGCCGAAGACAAAACTCATCCCGGAAACAGGCCGGCTCATCAAGACCGAGATGGTGCCTTGTCGCAGATCCCGAATGATGACCGTCGCCACCCCGATGACACCCACCACGCAGCCCCCCGCGAAGATCAGCGCCAGGCTCTGATCCCGCACCAGCCGCAGCTCGTCTCCGAAGTTGTAGCTGGGTAGGCTGGCAAAAAAGGCCATGAGCACGAGCGTGCTCAAGAGCAGGACCAGGTAGACCGGATCGCTGAGGCAGACGACAAAGGCGTTCCGCGTGATGGCAAGGTACTGTCTGATCCAACGAATCATGCTTGCCCCTGATATGGGTTCCTGGTAAGAAAGTGCCTGTTACAAATAGCCGCGACAACCGCTTTTTCAAGATCCAGTGCGAGCATCCCAATTCTCTCTCCCTCTCCATCCTCCGGTCCTCCAGAAAACCTCGGTCGAAAGGTCGGTCCACCGGCACGTCCTGGGCAGGCCACTCGCCTGAGTGGTCTCCCGCGCATCGCCATCTCCCAAAACCTCGGTCAAAACCTCGGTTCCCGCGTCCCCCTCCTGGGCACGCCACTCGCCTGAGTGGCCTCCCGCGCATTGCCCTCTCCCCTCCTGGGCACACCACTCGCCTGAGTGGCCTCCCGCGCCTCGCCCTCTCCCAAAACCTCGGTCCAAACCTCGGTCGAAAAACCAAAAAACCTCGGTCGAACCCTCGGTTCCCGCGTCCCCCTCCTGGGCACGCCACTCTCCTGAGTGGCCTCCCGCGCATTGCCCTCTCCCTCCTGGGCACGCCACTCGCCTGAGTGGCCTCCTGCGCATTGCCCTCTCCCAAAACCTCGGTCCAAACCTCGGTTCCCGCGTCCCCATCCTGGGCACGCCACTCGCCTGAGTGGCCTCCCGCGCATTGCCCTCTCCCAAAACCTCGATCATCCCGTCCATCCCTTAACAAAAACCATTTCCGACATAACTCACTAATATATCCTGACAAACTCAAAAGTCAAGCGCTCGTGCATGACTTTTCCATGAGGTAGAATCCAAAAGCCAATGCGGCTACATTAGCCGATCTGTTCAAACTGCCAACGCTCAGGCTGGGAGGTGCTGTCATGCTGGAAGACGTAAGCGGCCGCAAACCCTTCAGACTACCCATCACCGACGAGATGCTTGCCGCGGCTCGAAACTCCGTCACGGCTCTGAAGGAGGCGGTCGAGGACGCGCGGCGGCAGGCCGGCAGCGGTGCTTTCACCCTCGCCTGGCTCAGCGATATGCACCTCCTCGCCGATCGCACCTATCCAAACCTCTCCCCCGTCTATGCGGAAACGGTCGACACCAGTACCAACTTCCGCCTCGCACTCCAGGAAATGCGCGAGTTGGACGGACTCGTCGATCTCATCGTCTTCGGCGGAGATCTCGCCGACAGCGGCTGTGGCGGAGAAGCCCCCGCCGATGAATACCGCGAGTTCGGGCGCATCCTCGACGATTGCCTGCCGCCGACCATGCCGTCCCTGCCCCTGCTCGGCAATCATGACCATGCCGATGCCCTCCTCTCCGCCGATTGGCACCAGGCCTTTGCCACGATTGCCCGGCCCGACTGGCCCGAAAGCGTCGACGTCGACGACTTCTACTACGAAACCCGCCGCAATGGCTGGCGCCTCATCGCCCTCGACACCCGGCAGAACACCCCCATCGCCGAGCGTCAGCGCATCTGGCTTGCCGCGACCCTGGAGGCCGATTCCACCACGCCGACCATCCTCCTCCTCCACCGCCCCATCGTCTCCGTCGGCAACTGGGTCGACGATTATCGTCTGCACGATCACCGCACAATCGAGCTGCTGCATGCCCACGCTTGCATCAAGGTCGTCCTCGGCGGCCACACGCACATGACGGCCGCGTGGGCGTACCTGGGCAGGAAGCATGTCGTTTTTCCCTCCATCGCCTATGGCATCCCCGATCCGGTCGGCTGGGGAGTCGTCATCCTCGATGACCGCCAACTCATCAGCGTTTTCGTCAAGGATCTCGCCGTCCCGGACTATCACGACAACACCGTGCTCCAGATGCGCCAGGCCCCGCCCGCTTTCCGTCAACTGCAATTCGACGACTTCGCCCGCGACAAGCTCTTCAACCCCTGCCAACTCCCCCGCTGAAGACCAAGACTCCCCATCCGACCGTCGTGCGCTAACCTCAAAGTGGGAGGGGCTCTCCGAGCCGCGACTTGCGCATTGCCATCCCCCCACGTGAGCACAATTACCACAGGCTTAAGCCTCGAAAGGCCCGGCAATGTAGGAGGGGTTCTCCGAACCGCGACTTGCGTATTGCCATCCCCCCCACGTGAGCACAATTACCACAGGCTTAAGCCTCGAAAGGCCCGGCAATATGGGAGTCCCCATCCGGCCGTTGCCCGCCATTTTTCTTCATAAGTCCACGCTCGTTCCGCCCTTGCGCTAACCTAAAAGTTGGAGGCGTTCTCCGAACGGCGACCAGGGCCGTTTCCAACGGCCCTGCCATTTGCCGCGCCCCCTGGGCACGCCACTCGCCTGAGTGGCACCGGCGTTGGACGTCGCGCTCCCCAACGCCTGGCTCCCCTCACACCACCCCGCCCCCTGGACAACCTGCGAGCGGTTCTCAGAACCGCGACCCCATCCTGGGCACGCCACTCGCCTGAGTGGCCCCGGCGTTGGACGTTGCCCTATCCCAATCTCCCGTCACTCCCCCCGCGCCCCCTGGGCACGTCACTCGCCTGAGTGGCACCGGCGTTGGACGTTGCCCTATCCCAATCTCCCGACATCTCCCCGCGCCCCCCGGGCACGCCACTCGCCTGAGTGGCACCGGCGTTGGACGTTGCCACTCCCCGACGCCTGGCTCCCCTCATATCCCCTCGCCACCCCCTCAGTCCCCGACGCTTGGCAACCACCATAGAGGTTCTCCGAACCGCGACCAGGGTCGTTGTCCCCAACGGCCATGCCGCAACAGGCGAGATCCTCAATGTACAGCCGCTCAAGTGACCCTCGATGCGCGAAATCTCGATCGGTATCGTTCAGATGCCGCGAGGAAGGATCGACGTTTTGGACGCAACCCCGCCATGGGGTTGATGGGTGGGCGGGAGTTTACCCAGGGTAGCACCGCCTTTGGCGGCACAACCCTGGGCTATAGGACGCAGCCCCGTCGGGGCTAGGGGCGAGGGGGCTCGATCTCGACGGTTTCGAATGAATCGATTTGATCGATCGAGTCGATTCATTCGATCACCGCGACAGCCCCCCAGTGAGCAGCAGGTCGCCCCTCCCACGCTGTCGGCTCCGCCTCGGCTCGGAGATCCCTCCCACCTTGTCGGGCCTGGGGAGGCTAACCGTGCCGTGCCTCAACAAAGGGCTCGATCTTTGCGCTCTTTGCGTTCTTTGTGGTTAAGGAACTGGCCCCAAAATCGGCCTTTCCGGCCGCTTTCTGGAGGTTGGCTCTTGATGCGGCGGAACTCTTGCGTATTCTAATGCTGTCGTGATCTTCCGCTCTTCAACCCCCTGACCGCGCCGGACCATGATATCCATACGCCTGCAAGGCATTGAGAAAAGCTATGGCACCACCCCTGTCCTGCAGGGCATCGACCTCGAAATCGAGAGCGGTGAACTCTTCTTTCTCCTGGGCCCCAGCGGCTGCGGGAAGTCAACCCTCCTGCGCATCATTGCCGGCTTTCTGCCGGCGACGGGGGGGCGCGTCTTCTTCGGCGACGATGACGTCACCCGCCTCGCGCCGGAGCGCCGCGATGCCGGGATGGTCTTCCAAAGCTATGCCCTCTGGCCTCACATGACCGTCTTCCAGAACGTCGCTTTCGGCCTCGAGATCCGCAAGCTCGGCAAGGCCGAGATCGAGCGGCAGGTGATGGAGACGCTGGGCTTTGTCGGGCTGGAGAAGCTGCGCGACCGGCCCATCCCCCAGCTTTCCGGTGGGCAGCAGCAGCGCGTGGCGCTGGCCCGCGCTCTGGTCATCCAGCCCCGCGTCCTTCTTCTCGACGAACCCCTCTCCAACCTCGACGCCAAGCTGCGTCTGGACATGCGGGCCGAGATCCGCCGCATCTGCAAGGAAGCCGGGCTGACCACCCTTTACGTCACCCACGATCAGAAGGAAGCGCTGAGCATGGCGGACCGGCTGGCGGTGCTCGACAACGGCATCCTGCAGCAGGTCGGCGCCCCCCGCGATGTCTATCGGCGCCCCATCAACGCCTTCGTCGCGGACTTCATCGGCGAAAGCAACTTCGTGACCGGCAGGATCTCCCGGCGGGAGGGAGCCGCGGCGGAGATCGAGAGCCCCTGGGGCATCCTCCACAGCACCACGGTTGCCGATTCCCTCGCCCCCGGTGACCCATGCCTCGTCTGCATTCGCCCCGAGAGCATCCGCTTCGCGGCCAATGGCGAGAGCCTGCCGAACACGCTGACCATGACCCTGCGCCACGCCACCTACCTGGGCGAGATCGGCCAATGGGGGCTGGAGATTCACGGTCAGCACCTCAAGGCGTTCGAGATGCAGCCGCCGACCCGCACCGTCGACCAGGAGTATCGCTGCAGCATCGCGCCCGCCGACGCCATCGTCATCCCCGCCGACACGACCACCGCCGCAGCTTCCCAGTCGACCTCATGAAGTGGACTCGCGTTCTCACTGTCGTCTTCATCATCGCGTTCTTCGCGCTCTTCATGTTTCTGCCCCTCTATACGGTGATCGCGGAGGGGCTGCGCTGGGCGTATATCGTGGAAGTCTTCAAGAGCCCCTTCTACGTCCAGGGGCTGATCAACTGCTTCTATATCGGCGTGGTGGTGACGATTCTGGTCTTCCTGATCGCCGTCCCCCTCGCCTTCATCGCCGATCGCTACGACTTCGCCGGCAAGAAGTGGGTCACCGGCATGATGCTGCTGCCGATGATTCTGCCTCCCTTCGTCGGCGCGCTCGGCTTCACCCAGATCTTCGGCAAGATGGGCGCCCTAAACTCGCTGCTCACGGCGCTGCAGATCGTCCCGGATGGGGGCGGCCCCGATTGGCTGGCCGGCAATGGACGCTTCTTCGTCGTCTGCCTGGTCGAGGCCCTGCACCTCTATCCCATCCTTTATCTGAACACCAGCACCGCGCTGGGCAATATCGACCCATCGCTGGAGGAAGCGGCGCAAAACCTCGGCTCTTCCGCCTGGATGCGCTTCCGCCGCATCACCCTGCCGCTCATCCGTCCGGGCCTCTTCGCCGGCTGCATCATCGTCTTCATCTGGAGCCTGACCGAGCTGGGTACGCCCCTTATGCTCGGCTACAACCGGGTCACCCCCGTGCAGATCTTCAACGGCGTCACCGAGCTGGGCTCCAATCCGCTTCCCTACGCCCTCGTTTTCATCCTGCTGGTGGTCGCCGCGGGGCTGTACATCGTCAGTCGCATGCTCTTTGGCCAGGAAGGGCATGCCATGCTGCTGAAGGGCGCGGGGACCGGCGGCAGCAGCCGCCTCTCGGGCTGGAAGTCGCTTGGCGCCTTTCTGCCCTTCCTCGTCGTCACCCTCATCGCGACGCTGCCCCACCTGGGCGTCGTCCTCCTCTCCTTTTCCCGCGACTGGTACCGCACCGTGCTCCCCAGCGTCTTTACCCTGGACCACTATGCGATGGCCCTCTCGCACGCGGACGTGGTGCGCTCCATTCGCAACAGCCTCATCTATTCCGGCACCGCGATGTTTGTCTGCGTCGCCTTCGGTGTCGCCATTGCGCTGCTCACCGTGCGATGGAAGCCCAGGGGCTGGCAGATCTTCGACATCCTGTCGATGATGCCGCTGGCGATACCCGGCATCATCCTCGCCTTCGGTTATCTCAGTATGACCACCCGCTACGAAATCCTCAGCCGCATCATGAATCCGATCGAGAACCCGACCCTCCTGCTCATCCTCGCCTACGCGATGCGCCGTCTGCCCTACGTGGTGCGCGCCGCCTCCGCCGGTCTGCAGCAGACGCCGATCGACTTCGAGCATGCCGCCCTCAACCTCGGGGCCAGCGGGTGGACCGCCTTGCGCCGCATCACCGTCCCCTTGATCACCGCCAATCTGATTGCCGGCGCGCTCTTTGCCTTTGCCTTCTCCATGCTCGAGGTCTCCGATTCCCTCATCCTCGCCCAGACCAACGAGCACTACCCGATCACCCGCGCGATCTACGAACTCTCGATGATCCTCGGCTTCGGCCCCTACGTCGCCTGCGCCTTTGGCGTCTGGGCGATGCTCTTCCTCGCCACCACCATCTTCGTCGCCACCAGGCTGCTCGGCCGCAAGATCGGCGCCATGTTCCGCTTCTGAATGGTGGGCCGCTCAACTTGAAACTGGGGCGACTTGGCGTTCTCTTGAGGGTGATGCATCAGCACCCCCATTTTCACCAGAGAACTCTACCCGGATCCCCATGAAACGCACACATACCTGCGGCGAACTGCGCAATTCCCACATCGGCAATCTTGTCACCCTCAGCGGCTGGGTCAACAGCCGGCGCGATATGGGAGGCGTCGTCTTCATCGATCTTCGCGACCGTGACGGCATCACGCAGGTCGTGATCAATCCGGCGACCAACGAGGATCTCGCCGCGATCTCCAGGCCCGTGCGCGAAGAGTGGGTGATCACCATCCAGGGCACCGTCCGCGCCCGGCCCGAGCAGATGATCAACACCCGCATGACCACCGGCGAGGTAGAGGTGGAGGCGACCTCTCTGGTCGTGGAAAACAAGTCGCGGCCCATGCCCTACAATCTGGACGATCCGCGAACCAGCGAAGAGGTCCGCCTGCGCTACCGCTACCTCGAAATGCGCCGCTCCACCATCGGCACCAATCTGCGCCTGCGAAGCACCATCGCCAAGCTCACCCGCGACTACTTCGACCGCCATGGTTTTGTCGAGGTGGAAACCCCGATCCTCAGCAAAAGCACCCCCGAAGGTGCCCGCGATTATCTGGTGCCCAGCCGCGTCTGGCCCGGCAGCTTCTACGCGCTCCCCCAGGCTCCCCAGCAGTACAAGCAGATTCTCATGGTCGCCGGCATCGAGCGCTATTACCAGATCGCCAAGTGCTTCCGCGATGAAGACCTGCGCGCCGACCGCCAGCCCGAATTCACCCAGATCGACCTCGAAATGTCCTTCATCGACGAAGAAGACATCTACGATCTGGTCGAGGGCCTTCTGGTCAAGATCATGATGGACATCAAGGCCGTGGAGCTGACGCAGCCATTCCCCCGCCTCAGTTACCAGGAGGCGATGAGCCGCTACGGCAGCGACAAGCCCGACACCCGCTTCGAGCTGGAGCTGGTCGACCTCAGCCACATGCTCAGCACCTCCGAGTTCAAGGTCTTCACCGGGGCGCTCTCCACCGGCGGCTGCGTCAAGGCGCTCAACGCCAAGGGGCTCGGCGAAAGCGCCAGCCGCAAGCAGCTCGACCAGTGGCAGGAGACCGCCAAGACCTTCGGCGCCAAGGGGCTCGCTCACATCAAGATCGAGGCGGGCGGCGAGATCAAATCGCCGATTGCCAAGTTCCTGAGCGAGAAGGAGATGCAGGACATTATCGCGGCCACCGATGCCAAGCCCGGCGATGTCGTCCTGATCGTCGCCGATACCTTCCGCATCACCTGTGAAGCGCTCGGACGCTTGCGCCTCGATGTCGCCGCCGCGGCCGGCATGATCCCCGAGAATGCCTGGAGCTTCCTCTGGGTCGACCACTTTCCGCTCCTCGATTACGACGCGGAAGAGGGGCACTTCGTGGCCATGCACCATCCCTTCACCAGCCCGGTCCCCGAGGATGTCGACAAACTCGACACCGATCCCGCCGCGGTGCGTGCCCGCGCCTACGACATCGTCCTCAACGGGGTCGAGATCGGCGGCGGCAGCATCCGTATCCACAACACCGACCTGCAGGCCCGGATGTTCCAGGTCCTCGGCGTCACCGACGAGGATGCGCAGGGGCGCTTCGGCCACCTCCTCGAAGCCCTCTCCTACGGTGCGCCCCCGCATGGTGGCCTCGCCCTCGGCTTCGACCGCATCGTCATGCTGCTGACCGGCGCTCCCTCCATTCGCGAAGTCATCGCCTTCCCCAAGACCGCCAAGGCAAGCTGCCTGATGACCGACTCCCCCAGCGATGTCGACCTCAAGCAACTCCAGGAGCTGGGCATCGCCATCAAGCCCCGCCCCTGAAGCGTGTGGCAGACAATGTGTGCTCGGGGATTCCGTTCCTACCAAGTCGCCGAAACTGCGCTCTACCACCAAGTGGGTAAGTTGCCAAAGCCCCACTTCAAGCACGAGTTCTGGTAGCCAACACATCAGAATATCGACCTGTTGAAATTCGTACCCACTATAATCCGAGGCTAATTACGCTCACAACGACCCACAGATTCACGAGACGAGGCTAATAAATAAGGCTTCGCACGAGGCGTTGTTTTCGGTTTCTTCCTGCTGCTCATCCCAACACCTCCCGCACCTTGCGGGCCAGCTCCTCCAGGGTGAAGGGCTTGCTGATGAACTGCACGCCTTGGTCCAGAACCCCGCGGTGAACGATGGTGTTGGCGGTGTAGCCGGACATGTACAGCACCCTTAGCTGTGGCCGAACCGCCGTGAGGCGTTCGGCCAGGTTGCGACCGTTCATACCGGGCATGACGACGTCGGTGAGCAGCAGGTCTATCGTCCCAGGGTGGGCCGCGGCCACGCCGAGGGCGGTCGCCGGGCAGTCGGCCTCAAGCACGCGATAGCCGAGGTCTTTAAGGAACGCCTGGGCGATAGCCCGCACCGCCGGCTCGTCCTCGACCAGGAGCACGGTCTCGCTGCCGCGCGGGCACGGGGCGGGTGCCAGGCGCTCCTCGTCACCCACCGCCGCCTCGGCAAGCCGTGGCATATAGATGCGGAAGGTCGTGCCTTCATCGGGCTCGCTGTAGACGTTGACGAAGCCCATGTTCTGCTTGATAATGCCGTAGACCGTGGCCAGCCCCAGACCTGTCCCTTCGCCGGTCGGCTTGGTGGTGAAGAAGGGCTCGAAGACTTGCGACATGGTCTCGGCATCCATGCCCCGGCCGTCGTCGCTGACGGCCAGCACCACGAAGTGACCGGGTCGGGCCTCGGTGTGGCTCCGGCAGTAGGCATCGTTTAAAGAGGCGTTTTCGGTCTCGATGGTGATCTTGCCGACCCCGCCGATGGCGTCGCGAGCGTTGACGCAGAGGTTGGCGAGAATCTGGTCGAGCTGACTGGGGTCCATCTTGACCGGCCACAGGTTGGTGCCAGGCTGCCAGCTCAGATCGATGTCCTCGCCGATCAAGCGTCGGAGCATCTTGAGCAGATCCTCGACGGAGTTGTTGAGATCCAGGGGGACAGGCGCAATCGTCTCCTTGCGGGCGAAGGCCAGCAGCTGACGGGTGAGCTTGGCGGAGCGTTGCGCCGCCTGCAGGATATCGGCCACCCTGCGGCGGTTCGGGTCATCGTCCGCCAGCTTCATGGCCAGCAGTTCCGCCTGGCCAAGGATGACCATGAGCATGTTGTTGAAATCGTGCGCCACCCCGCCGGCCAGGCGGCCGACCGATTCCATCTTCTGGGCTTGGCGCAACATATCCTCGCGCTTCAACTCGGCGGTCATATCGCGTTTGCCGGCGACAAAGCTGGTGATCGTCCCGTTGCTGTCTTTGACCGGAGCGATCGCGGCCTCTTCCGTGTAAAGCGAGCCGTCCTTGCGTTTGTTGATAATGCGGCCTTGCCACACCCGCCCATCCAGCAGGGTCTTCCACATGGCCGCGTAGAATTCGGCATCGTGTTGTCCGCTCTGCAGGATACGGGGGTTCTGCCCAATGGCTTCTTCGCACGTATAACCGGTTGTCGTTTCGAAGGCCGGGTTCACATATTGGATGGTTCCTTCGGTGTCGGTAATCACCACGGTTTCCGGCGACTGCTCAATGGCGGTCGACAGGCGGCGCATTTCACGTTCCGCCTGCTTGCGCATCAGGGCCGATCCGATATGCGTGGCAATGCTTTCCAGAATTTCAATCGCTTCGAGGGTGAAACGGTCTTTACGCTTGTCGTTGAGCTGGATCAGCCCCACGATTCGGTCGCTGATTTGAATCGGCACCCGGGCCATGGATTTATAGCCATGACCGATACAGTTCTTGCGAGTATACGCCACCGGTATCAAGGCCACGGAGGCATAGCCCTGATGAATACAGTTGTTGCGCGGATGCAGCCGGGGATCCTGATCGGACGGCAGATCGAGGAAGGGAAAGGAGTCGTTGGTCCAACTGCTTCCCCCCTTGGTAAAGAGCGGGTTGGCGGGGTCGGTCTTGCCGGATATGACCAGGCCGCAGGTGCATTGCAGGCAGACATTGCCGTCCTTGTCCCGGCAGACGCCGCCATCCTTGCCGCGTTCGACCAGCGTATTTTCGGTCTGCAGAAAATCCTCGGGGAAACCGTCCTGGGCGAAGTACGGATAATCCTCGCCCTCTTGCAGGCGCAGTCCCACGGCATCGACCCCGGTCCGCGTCTTCAATGCATCGAGTACGCGCTGGATGGACTCCTGCAGGTCGCCCGGCTCGTTGAGAATCTGCAGGATCTCCCGCTCAATCTCGCGATAGGTTTCAGCCAACTTCCGCTCGGTGATGTCGCGTGCAGTGGCCAACAATCCGAAAAGATTACCGGTTGCGTCCTTCACGACGGACGTGGTCATGTACGTGGTGAATGTTGAACCGTCTTTGCGGCAATGCCCCAACTCGCCTGTACTCGACCCCATCGCCATTAAATGTTCGTTAAAGGGAATCACTTCCTTTTCCATCTGTTCCGGCGTATGAAAAATGCTTAGATGTCGTCCAATCAGCTCTTCGGCAGCGTAGCCGTGCATCTCCACCCAGGTCTTGTTCACGAAACGAATGTTCCCGTCCATATCGCTCAAGGCGATGCCGTCGCCCGACTGTTCGACGGCCATGTTCAGCTCCAGCAGTTTCGCCTCCGCCTGCTTGCGCTCGGTGATGTCCTGGACTCCGGCAAGAGCACCCTGGTATTCGCCGGCGTCATCAAAAATGGGGGATGTTGCGAGCGACGCATACAGGCAATGTCCGTCTTTGCCAAGAAACTCGAATTCATGCTCCTCCTTTATCCCATTTTTACGTCGATCGATATTTCCTTCAGCAATTTTTCTGCCTTTCTCACTCATGAAATGGAAGATGTTCATGCCAAGCATTTCTTCAACGGAATAACCGAGCATTTCGGCCATGCGGGGATTGACGAAAACCGTGCGGGATTCACGATCAATCTGCCACACCCCTTCGTTCAAATTTTCAACCAGAAACATATACTTTTTGCGGCTCTCGTTGAGCACCTTCTCCGCCTGTTTGCGTTCGGTGATGTCCTGCACCATGCCGGTAGATTGGACGATGGTGCCTGAGGCATCACGTTCGTGAAGACAACGCTCATGGACATACCGGACTTCACCTGAGTTCCGCCGTACGATCCGGTGCTCGATTTCATAGCTGTCGTTTCCTTCCCGCCCCGAACGGAAATACGCCCCATCCACCGCGGACCGGTCGTCCGGGTGGACGAAATCAAGAAAGGCTTCATAAGTGGGAACGAACGCCTGCGGCTGGCAGCCGAAAATGCGATAGACCTCGTCCGACCAGCTTAAGCGATTGGTGGCCAGGTCCAGTTTCCAACTTCCGGTGTGGGAGATTTCCTGTGACCGAGACAGAAGCGCTTCGCTCTCGCGCAGGGCCTCTTCCGCCCGCTTGCGCTCGGTTTCATCTTTCAGTATGCAGTGAGTCTGCTTGAAGCTACCGTCAGCATTGTTGCCAATCCGGCCATCAAAAGCGACATATATTCTGCTGCCGTCTTTGTGCATCATATAGAATTCACTGTGCACTTTTCCTTGCGCCTTGAATACCGGAAACCGTTCGTTGAAAGCCTCCATATATTCCGGTGCAAGAAAATCGCCGAACCATTTTCCGATTACTTCTTCGCGCGAGTATCCCAGAGTTTCAAGCCACGCAACGTTTACATCTATAAACCTGCCGTCACTGTCCAGTGATTGGTAACCTAAGGGTGCCTTTTCGAACAGATCATGGAACCGTTCATTGCTCTCGCGCAGGGACTCTTCCGCCCCTTTGCGCTCGGTGATGTCCAAAGCCATAGCAAGATAGTGTTTCTTACCCTTGATCTCAATCGGGGCAAGATTGATCTCCACTGGAAAAATAACCCCACCTTTTTTTCTATGCCTGGCTTCAAAACGAAGCTGTCCTTTACTTGTGAGTTCTTCCCAAAATAAACCCGTATCTTCCCGTTCACGATAATCAGGGTCGATATCACTGGCGTTCATCGTGAGAATCTCGTCAGCAGAATATCCATATCTTTCCAGTGTTAACTGGTTATATTCCATGATAGATCCATCGATGGTATGCAGGAAAAGTGCTGCCGGAGCTTGGTGTATCAGCGTCTGATACTTTCGTTCGCTGTCACGTAACGCTTCCTCCGCTCCTTTGCGCTCGGTGATATCGGTCAGCACCAGACGGCAGGCCGACGTACCGTCTTCCGCTTCCGCGGCGATTGCCGTTAGGTGTGCCCAGATGATTGTGTCGTCCGGTTTGACCAGCTGCAATTCGCATTCCTGCAGTTGGTCCGCTTCAAAGAGTTTTTCACGGTGCAGGTAGTAGATATCCTGGTCATCTTTGAAGATGAAGCGGGAAATCGGCTGCTTGACCAGTGCGCCGCGGGGCGTGCCCAGCATTGTGGCGGCGGTGAGGTTGGCCTCCAGGATGAGTCCTTGCTCGCACAGGGTGCAGAAGCCAACCGGGGCCAGGTCGTAGAGGTCGTGGTAGCGTGCGCGCCCGGCTTCGAGCTCCGCTTGGTGCGTGCGCAGCACCTCGTTCTGCATCTCCAGTTCGATATGGTGCACCCGCAGTTCGTGGAGTGTTTGCGCCGTTTCTTCCGCCCCCGTTCCATTCTTGCCGCCAAGCTCTGGCATTTGCTTCTCGTTCAGCCGCTCTATGGCTTGGCGGCGCAGTTCGTCCGGATCGCGTGGTTCCTGGTTATTCATTCTTTCTCTCCTGGGGCTGGTTTGTCGAACGCGCCTGAGAGGTTGGAATCGTTCGTCGCAAGCACTTGCTTGGTGGTGGCGATCGCGTACATCTGACCGGCCTCGCTCACCAACGCGGTGGAAAAAATCGAAACTTGCACGACTGCGCCCTGTTTGGTGGTCTGCTGGGCTTCCGCGGGCATCCCCGAAAAGCACTCCTCGAAAGCCGCCAGCCCACCGGCAGATGCACCGATGCTGACAATCGGGAAGCCGCCCTCAGCAGCATTTTTAGCTTTCAAGTTCTTTGCCGGGTTCATCCCAACACCTCCCGCACCTTGCGGGCCAGCTCCTCCAGGGTGAAGGGCTTGCTGATGAACTGCACGCCTTGGTCCAGAACCCCGCGGTGAACGATGGTGCTGGCGGTATAGCCGGACATGTACAGTACCCTCAGGCTTGGCCGACCCGCCGTGAGGCGTTCGGCCAGGTCGCGACCGTTCATACCGGGCATGACGACGTCGGTGAGCAGCAGGTCTATTGTCTCGGGGTTGGCCGCGGCCACGTCGAGGGCGGTCGCCGGGCAGTCGGCTTCGAGAACGCGATAGCCGCACTCTTCCAGGAAAGCTTGGGCGATCTCGCGCACCGCCGGCTCGTCCTCGACCAGAAGCACGGTCTCATTTCCATGCGGGCAGGGCTGGGGTGACTGGCGTGGGTCGTGGCGCGACTCCTTACCGGCAAGCCGTGGCAGGTAAAGACGAAAAGTCGTACCCTTTTCAAGCTCACTGCAGACGTTGACAAAGCCCATGTTTTGCTTGATAATGCCGTAGACCGTGGCCAACCCCAGGCCCGTCCCTTCGCCGGTCGGCTTGGTGGTGAAGAAGGGCTCGAAGACTTGCGACATGGTCTCGGCATCCATGCCGCAGCCGTCGTCGCTGACCGTCAGCATCACGTAGTGGCCGGGCTTTGCTTCGACATGGCTTCGGCAGTATTCCTCGTCGATGCTGACGTTTTCGGTCTCGATGGTAACCTTGCCCACCCCGTCAATGGCGTCGCGGGCGTTGACGCAGAGGTTGACGAGGAGCTGATCGAGCTGACCGGGGTCCATCTTGACCCGCCACAGTTTGGCACCCGGCTGCCAGCTCAGATCGATGTCCTCGCCGATCAAGCGTCGGAGCATCTTGAGCAGATCCCCGACCGCGCCGTTGAGATCCAGGGGGACAGGCGCGATGGTTTCCTTGCGGGCGAAGGCCAGGAGTTGGCGGGTGAGGTTGGCGGAGCGTTGCGCGGCCTGCACGATCTCGGCCACGTTGTGGCGATGCGGGGCGTCAGCCGCCAGCTTCATGGCCAGCAGTTGCGCTTGGCCGAGGATGATGGTGAGCATGTTGTTGAAGTCGTGCGCCACGCCACCGGCCAAACGCCCCACCGATTCCATCTTCTGGGCCTGGCGCAACATATCTTCGCGCTCAAGCTCGGCGGTAATATCGCGTTTGACGGCGACATAGTTGGTGATCGTTCCGTTCGGGTCTTTGACCGGAGCGATCGAGACATCTTCGGTGTACAGCGAGTCGTCCTTGCGTTTGTTGATCAGCCGGCCTTCCCACACCTGTCCATCCAGCAGGGTTTTCCACATGGCCGTGTAAACGTCGGCATCGTGTTGTCCGCTCTTCAGAATGCGGGGATTCTGCCCAATGGCCTCTTCGCACGTATAGCCGGTTATCGTTTGGAACGCCGGGTTCACATATTGGATGGTTCCTTCGGTGTCGGTAATCATCATGGTTTCCGGGGACTGCTCAATGGCCGTGGACAGGCGGCGCAACTCACGTTCCGCCTGCTTGCGCATCAGGGCTGATCCGATATGCGCGGCGATGCCTTCCAGAATTTCAATCGTTTCGAGGGTGAAACGGTCTTTACGTTTGTCGTTGAGCTGGATCAGCCCCACGATCCGGTCTGTGGTCCGCACCGGTATCAAGGCCACGGAGGCATAGCCCTGATGGATGCAGTTGTTGCGCGGATGCAGACGGGGGTCCTGAGCGAACGGCAGATCGAGCAGGGGGAAGGAGTCGTTGGTCCAACTGCTTCCCCCTTTGGTGAAGAGCGGGTTGGCGGGGTTGGTCTTGCCGGATATCACCAGGCCGCAGGTGCATTCCAGGCAGACCTTGCCATCCTTGTCTCGGCAGACGCCGCCATTCTTGCCGCGTTCGACCAGCGTGTTTTCGGTCTGCAGAAAATCCTTGGAGAAGCCGTCTTGGACGAAGTAGGGATAATCCTCGCCCTCTTGCAGGCGCAGCCCCACGGCATCGACCCCGGTCCGTGCCTTCAGTGTAGCGAGGACGCGCTGGATGGACTCCTGCAGATCGCCCGGTTCGTTGAGAATCTCCAGGATCTCCTGCCCCATCTCGCGATAGATTTCCGCCTGCTTGCGCTCGGTGATGTCACTCCATGCGCCAATAATTTCTTCCGAGTCGCCCGGGGTACTATGCAAATTCATGCGATCATAGAGCCAGCATACCGTACCGTCTTTTTTGAAGAAACGGTACTCGTGCCCGATGTGCCTCGTTTCGCGCAACCTGGCGGAGTTTGCGAGCGCCTGTTCGCGGTCTTCCGGATGCACGTGTTCCGCCCACCAGCCGGGTTCGAGCGCCTCTTCCGCGGTATATCCCATCAAGGCGCTCACGTTGGGGCTGACCCATGTGGCCGCGAAATCGTTTGGCCGGAGTGTGTAGATGACAGTCGGACTTACCGAAAGGATGTAACGCTGACGTGCTTCGCTCTCCCTCGTTGCCATCTCCAACCGCTTGCGCTCGGTGATGTCGGTCAGCGCCACGCGGCAGACCGGCGTGCCGTCTTCGGCTTGAGCGGCGGTTTCCGTCAGATGTGCCCAGATGAGTGCGTCGTCCGGTTTGAGCAGTCGCAGTTCGCATTTCTGGGGTTGGCCTGCGTCAAAGAGCTTCTTACCATGCAGGTAGTAGATATCCTGGTCATCTTTGAAGATGAATCGGGAGATCGGCTGCTTGAGCAGTGCGGCGCGGGTCGTGCCCAGCATTGTGGCGGCGGTGAGGTTGGCCTCCAGGATCAGTCCCTGCTCGGACAGGGTGCAATAGCCAACCGGGGCCAGGTCATAGAGATCGTAATAGCGTGCGCGCCCGGCTTCGAGCTCCGCCTGGGCCGTGCGCAGCTCGTCGTTCTGCATCTCCAGTTCGATCTGGTGTACCTGGAGTTCGTGGAGTGTTTGCGCCGTTTTATCCGCCCCCGTTCCATTCTTGCCGGCAATCTCTGCCACCTGCCTTTCGCTGAGCCGCTCTTCGGCTTGGCGGCGCAGATCGTCAGGATTGCGCGATAGGTGGTTTTTCATTTCTTCTCTCCTGGGGCTGGTTTGTCGGACGTGTCCGACACATCTGACTCGTTCGTCGCATTGACTCGCTCCGTGGTCGCAATCGCGTACATCTGACCGGCCTCGTTGACCAAGGCGGTAGAAATGATCGAAACCTGCACGACCGCGCCTTGCTTAGTGATGCGCTGTGTGCTATGCGGCTCCAAGATTCTTGCTTGCCCCAGCTCGATCAGCTTGGCCAGCGCGTCCTTGCGCAGGGATGGCGGGATGCGGTCGCGCACGTTCATTGCCAGCGCCTCGGCCTCACTCCATCCATACATTCGCATCGCGCCCGGATTCCAGGCGATGATGCGGCCGTCCAGATCCTGCAAGGTAATGGCATCGTGCGCATCGCGCACCACCACCGCCATGCGGAGTTGGTCATTGGCTTTCTGCAGCAATTCGCGTGTCTGCACCGCCTCGGTAATATCCACAAAGGTGAGCACTATGCCCTCGATGGCATTATTCATGGTGCGATAGGGTTGAATGCGCATGGTGTACCACTGGCCCGCGGCGGTCTGCACGTCTGTCTTCCTGGGGACCAGGGTGTCGAGCACTGCCTGCGTGTCCTCCTTCAAGGTGCCGTAGCCGGGCAGGTTGGAGACGATGTGGGAGACGGGCCGGCCGATGTCACTCTTGATCAGGTTGATGATCTTGGTGGCGGCGGGGGTGAAACGCATGATGCGCAACTGGTGGTCCACGAAGACCGTGGCGATGTTGGTGCCAGCCAGCAGGTTGTTCATGTCGTTATTGGCGTGCGAGAGGTCGGACACCTTGGTTTGCAGCTCGGCGTTGATCGTAGTCAGCTCCTCGTTGACCGATTGCAACTCCTCCTTGGAGGTCTCCAGCTCCTCGTTGGTGGATTGCAATTCTTCGTTCACCGACTGCATCTCCTCGTTGGACGATCTGAGTTCTTCGTTAGTGGCCTCCAGTTCTTTGTTGGTGGTTTGAATATACTCATCCCTGGCCTGCAGCTCGTGCATCAGCGCGGCAATGCGCTTGTCGGCTTCCTCACCTGCCGTCGCTTCCGGTAACTGGTCACGGATTACTGTTTCCCGCGCCTGCTCCAGGATAACCAGGTACAGGGGCATTTCAGGAGCGGCAGCCACCGGACGGACCGTCAGATTGACGGTGGTGAAGTCGCCGTTGGTTTTCACCCGCACTCCCAGGCATTGCACGGTTTCCCTGGTTTGCGCGGCTTTGTGCAGGGCCGTGGTCAGGTCGCGCCGCAATCCTGCTCGAGCCATTTTCAGAATGTTACCGGGGCCGCTTTCTCCGGGGGCGAGTTCCAGGTACATGCCGGTGCGGCCGTGGAGATAGAGAAGATCTCCCCTGGCATTGACCAGCACCCCGGCCTGGACAACCTCTTGCAGCAGGGCGTGCTCGGTCAGCTCGCGTAGTGGCAGTTTTTTGGGGGAGGTCGGCTTCTCGCCGGTACGCGGATAGCCTCTACTGGGCGCCATAGTGGTTGGCAGGAAAGACCCCAGGTTTGCACGCCAGGTGCCGAGCTGCTCTTCTTTGCGCTGGTAGATCTTCTGCTTGCGGTTCAGCGCCGCAAAGAGAGTATCATGCTCGCCCTCGGTTTCGGAGGTTCCCAGAAAGAGATAACCGCCGGGGTTCAAGGCATAATGAAAGAGCGGGATGAGCTTTTTCTGCAGCGTACTGTCCAGGTAGATCAGCAGGTTGCGGCAACTGATCAGGTCCAGCTTGGAAAAGGGCGGGTCTTTGATGACGTTCTGTTCGGAAAAAACCAGCATGTCCCGGATGCTTTTGTGGATGCGGTAGGCGCTCTCGCCCGGCTCGGGAGCGAAATAGCGCGCCAGCCGCTCCGGCGTGAGGTCGGCGGCGATGGAGGCTGGATAGCTGCCGACGCGGGCCGTGGCAATGGCGTGGCTGTCGATGTCCGTGGCAAAGAGCTGCACTTGGAAGTTTCCTTTCAGTGCCTCCTGGCGCTCGGCCAGCAGAATGGCCAGGGAGTAGGCCTCCTCGCCGGTGGAACAGCCCGGAACCCAGATACGGATCGTGGCCTCCGCGCCTTTGCCGGCAAAGAGTTTGGGGATGATCTGCTCTTCCAGGAAATCGAAGACTTCGGGGTCGCGGAAAAAATGGGTTACACCGATCAGCATGTCGCGAAAGAGAGCCTCCACCTCCTCGGGCGACTGCTGGATGAACTTGATGTAGCCATCCATGCTTTCGATCTGGTGCACGGCCATGCGCCGTTCGATGCGGCGTTGGCTGGTCGTGGGCTTGTACTGGGAGAAGTCGACGCCAATCTGGGCGCTCAAGAGGACAAAGATCTTCTTGAGCGCGCTCTCGGTTTGGGGGGGCGGAGCGGCGGGCAGGGGCGGCTTACCGAAGGCATGGGTGGTGTAGGCGATAAGCTGAACCGGCATTTCGGCCGGCGGCAATTCGTAGTCCACCAGCCCCGTGGCCATGGCGCTGCGCGGCATGCCGTCGTATTCGGCGGACCGCGGATTCTGGGCCATCACCATGCCGCCTTCGCCTTTGATTGCCCGCACGCCCAGAGTGCCGTCGCTGCCGGTGCCCGAGAGCACGACGCCGATGGCCCGCTCGTGCTGGTCCCGGGCCAGTGATCGAAAGAAGAAGTCGATGGGCAGGCGATGGCCGCGCGGGGACGCGGGTTCGAGCAGCTGCAGCGCACCGTTCAAGAAGACCATTTCCCGATTGGGAGGAATAATGTAGACGCAGTTGCACTGAACCTCCATGCCGTCCTCGACCTCAAAGACCGGCATGCGGGTATAGCGCTGGATCAGGTCAGTCAGAATGCTCTCGTGATCCGGGGCCAAGTGCTGCACCAGCACAAAGGCCATGCCCGGGTCAGCATCAGCGGGCATGCCGGAAAAGAACGCCTCGAAGGCTGCCAGCCCCCCGGCGGAAGCGCCGATACCCACGACGGGAAAACCGCCGACATCTCGGTCGGGCTTCGGCGCATTAAGGGCGCTGCAGGAGCGCTCCGGAGGCACGCCGGTGGCCCTCTTGCCACGTCCACTCTTCGACATCACTTGTAAGATCCCCACCGTAATAGTTTCCCGCGTATATACTATATACTCCAACGCATAAAATGCAAGTTTAGATAATCTGGGGTATACTATTGACTCCAGGGACCACTATATGTTTTCGGTTGGCCTGGAATTCCAAATCGTCCTGTTCTGTTCCCGGTGGGCACCTCCCCAGACCCTCATTGCTTTTTTGTCGGGTTCCGGAGATCGAATCTCCGGAACCCGACAAGGTTGTGGGACGCGGGGACGCGGGGACGCGGGATGTTGCGCGAACATAAGGTGAGGCCTGAAAGGCAGACCGGAATGTCTGCCCCACTCTCCTGAAGGGGTGAATCGGTGGTAGTGTAAGTAGGGACAACACCTACAATCACCTCTGGCCGATGTTTCGTCGCTTCTTCAAATCCTTCCGTCGCTTGCTGCGCTTTGCGGCGCGCCCCGTGCGTCGCGATCGTGGGGAAGGTGGCCTCTATGTGCAGCCGTACCGTGGGTATGGCTCACGCGAGCAGATGTATGTCATGGGCAGGGTCTTTCGGCAGATTGGGCGCGGCAGCGTCTCCCCCGCCGGCTCCCTCCTGCGCGACCTGATCGACCTGGTGCGGCGCCTCTTCCGCTACGGCGTTCCGGATGTGGAGCTGATCGTCACGTACGGAGATGAAGAGTTCCGGGTCACGACCGACAAGGATGGCTACTTTCGCCTCCACCTCTTCCCGGAGAGGCTGCAAGAGCCGGACAAAGTCTGGCAGCACCTCGAGATCGAGGCGGTCTCCGAAAAGCTGAAGGGGGGGACCGCACCGGCGCGGGCCTTTGTCGCGCCGCCGAGCGCGAGGCAGGTGGTGATCAGTGACATCGACGATACGGTGATGCTCACCGGCGTTGCCAACAAGACGAGGATGCTCTGGCGCCTCTTCATGGAAGGGGCCAAGAGCCGAACCGCCTTCCCCGGCGTCGCCCCCCTCTATCGCGCGTTGCATGACGGCGCCGGCGGCGAGGAGTGCAACCCCATGCTCTATGTCTCGCGCGGCCCATGGAGCATCTACGAGATGCTGGAAACCTTCTTCAACCTGCACCACATCCCGGAGGGACCGGTACTCTTCCTGCGCGAGTGGGGCCTGACCGTGCAGCGCCCGCTGCCGCGAAAATCACCCGGCCACAAGCTGGAACTCATCGAGGAGATGCTCGCGTGCTATCACGATCTGCCCTTCATCCTCATCGGCGACAGCGGCCAGCACGATCCGCGGATCTACGCCGAGATTGTGCGTCGCTATCCCGGGCGCGTCCAGGCCATCTACATCCGTAACGTCACCAAGTCCGAGGATCGCCTCGATGCCATCGAGGAGCTTGCCCTCGAACTGGAGAAAGCCGGCAGTCCGCTGGTCCTTGCCGCCGACAGCCTCGCCATGGCCGAACATGCCGCCCGCGCCGGTTTCATCGCCCCTGACCGACTCGACGAGATCCGGCGCAGCCTCGCCGGCGATCTGGAATCACCCCCGTCCGCCGGAACCACCGGCCGCGTGAATCGCCAATCTCTCCGCCGCACCGTCCGCGAGGGAGGAAAGGGCGACACTCCCCCTAACGTCGAGGTAGAGCCCGGCAGCGGGTGAAGGTAGTCCCGCCTTCAGCGGCACAACCTTGGGCACGCCACTCGCCTGAGTGGCCCCGTTGCGTTGGGGCAAGGGAGACGGGATCGGGCGGATCGGACGGATCGGACGGATCAGGTCAGAGCGGGGTTCGAAGTTCAATGCAATTTGCAGCTGCGGTGCTACTGTAAGGGGCATGCGGAGAGAACCTCTTATTGTTGCACATCGGGGGGCTTCGGCGGATGCGCCGGAGAATACCCTGGCTGCCTTTCGGCTCGCCTGGGAGCATGATGCCGACGGGATCGAAGGCGATTTCCATCTCACCTGCGATGGGCGGATCGTCTGCATTCATGATGGCGATACCAGGCGGGTGAGCGGGGTGGCGTGCGTCGTGCGGGAGAGCAGGTTTGCCCGGCTGCGGGAGCTGGATGCGGGCTCGTGGCGGGGCAGCCAATGGAAGGATGAGCGGATTCCCAGCCTTGCGGAGGTGCTGGCCACCGTGCCCGCGGGGCGCCGCATCTACATCGAAGTGAAATGTGGGCCGGACGTGGTGCCGGCGGTGATGCAGGGGTGTGCTTCCGCGGGGCTGACCCCGGAACAGACGCTGGTCATCTCCTTCGATCCCCTGGTCATTGCCGCCGCGCGGAAGCTCTGCCCGGATCGATTGGCGAGCCTGCTGATGAGTCTGCCGACGGATCGCGTGCCGCCGCCGGCGGAGATCCTGGATCGTCTGGGGGAATGCGCCGCCAGCGCCATCGGCACCAGTGTGACGCCGTATGTCGACGCGGCGTGGATTGCCGCGTTCCATGAGGCCGGGTACAGCTATCATGTCTGGACGGTGGACGATCCCCGCGAGGCCCTTCGCCTGGCCGCCGCGGGAGTCGATTCCATCACCACCAATCGTCCGGCCTTCATCCGCCAGTGCCTTCGGCAGGCAGCCGGCTGATCAGGCGCGCGGCAGATCTCCCGCGCCTTTGCGGGGGAGGGCGGAGCGTCCCATCAGGTACTTGTCGACATGATAGGCGGCTTCGCGACCTTCGCTGATGGCCCAGACGACCAGAGACTGGCCGCGACGCATGTCGCCGGCGCTGAAGACGCCAGGCACGGAGGTCATGTGGCTCTCGTCGCAGGCGACATTACCGCGGGGATCGAGGCTGACGCCGAGCTGGGCGACAATGCCTTCCGGATCGGGCCCGAGGAAGCCCATGGCCAGGAGGACGAGATCGGCCGGCCACTCCTTTTCGCTGCCCGCAACCTCTTCCATGCGGGGGCGTCCGCCCTTGGGATCGGGGACGAATTGCAGTTCCACGGTGCGGAGGGCGGTCAGCTTGCCATCCGTGCCGATGAACTCCTTGGTGAGGATGCTGAACTGGCGATGACAACCTTCCTGGTGGGAGGTGCTGGTGCGCAGCTTCATCGGCCAGTACGGCCATGGCTGGTCGGCGGTACGCTCTTCGGCGGGCCGGGGGAAGAGTTCGAAGTTGGTGACGGAGGCTGCCTGCTGGCGATTGGAAGTACCGATACAGTCGCTGCCGGTATCGCCGCCGCCGATCACGATGACATTCTTGCCGGTGGCGAGGATCTCGTTGCTGACGGGCTGTCCCGCCACGCGCTTGTTCTGCTGGGCCAGGAAGTCCATGGCAAAGTGAACGCCATCCAGCTCACGGCCGGGAATGGGCAGGTCGCGCGGTCTGGTGGCGCCGCCGCACAGAACGATGACGTCGAACTCGCGCTTGAGTTCGGGGATGGTCGGTTTGGTGCCGACATTGCAGCGGGTACGGAAGCGGATGCCTTCGGCTTCCATCAGCTTGAGCCGCCGATCCACGACAGCCTTCTCCAGCTTGAAATCGGGGATGCCGTAGCGCAGGAGGCCGCCGATGCGATCATGGCGCTCGAAGACGGTGACCCAGTGGCCCGCGCGGTTGAGCTGGTAGGCGCAGGCAAGGCCGGAGGGGCCCGAGCCGACAATCGCCACCTTCTTCGTCGTCCGCCGCATGGGTGGCTCCGGCTTGATCAGCCCCATCTGGAAACCACGTTCCGCGATGGTCTTCTCCATCAGCTCGATGGTCACCGGCGGCTGGTTGATGCCCAGCACGCAGGCTTCCTCGCAGGGAGCGGGGCAGATGCGGCCGGTGAACTCCGGGAAGTTGTTGGTGGCCAGGAGGCGATCGACGGCTTCCGCCCACTGGCCGCGATAGACGAGATCGTTCCAGTCGGGGATGATGTTGCCGAGGGGGCAGCCGCTGTGGCAGAAGGGGACGCCGCAGTCCATGCAGCGGGCGCCTTGCTGGCGAAGCGTCTTCTCCGGCATCGGGAGGTAGAACTCGCGAAAATCGTTAACCCGGCTGACGACGGGGCGCTTGCGCGGCATTTCCCGGTCGTACAGCAGGAATCCATCGGGCTTACCCATGGGAATCACCTCCAACGGCCAGGTGGGCCGGTTCATGCTGTTCCTGTTCCATGCGTTGCATGGCGCGTTTGTAATCGGTTGGAATCACTTTGATGAAGCGCCCCAGCATATCGTTGGTATTGCCCAGTATCCGCTCCGCCACGGGGCTGCCCGTGTAGCGATGGTGGCGCTCGATCAACGACCGCACCTGGTCGATCTCGTCAAAGTCATCGAGTTCTTCCAGTTCGACCATTTCCGTGTTGCAGTTGTGGTTGTAGAACTGGCCGGACTCGTCGAGAACGTAGGCGATGCCCCCGCTCATGCCGGCGGCGAAGTTGCGGCCGGTGGTGCCGAGGATGATCACCTTGCCTCCCGTCATGTACTCGCAGCCATGATCGCCAACCCCTTCGACCACCGCCAGCGCGCCGCTGTTGCGGACCGCAAAGCGTTCGCCGGCGCGGCCGCGGACGTAACACTCCCCGCTCGTCGCCCCATAAAGGGCCACGTTGCCGATAATGATGTTTTCCTCCGCCGCGAAGGTCGATTTCGCGGGCGGACGAATGACCAGGCGCGCCCCGGAAAGTCCCTTGCCGAAGTAGTCGTTGGCATCGCCATCGACGATCATGGTCAGCCCCTTTGCCCCAAAAGCGCTGAAGGATTGACCGGCTGAGCCATGGCAGCGGATGGTGATGGTGTCGTCCGGCAGACCGGCGCCGCCGTAGCGACGGGAGATTTCGCTGCTGAGCATGGTGCCGACGGTGCGGTTGATGTTGCGGATCGGCTGATCGAAGTCGATCCGTTCGCCGCGCTCGAGAGCGGGCCTGGCCTTCTCGATCAGCTCGTTGTCGAGCGCCTTGTCGATGCCGTGGTCCTGCACCTCGGTGCAGCGGATGCCGACATTCTCCTGGGCGGGTGGCTTGTAGAGAACGCGGCTGAGGTCGAGTCCGCGCGCCTTCCAGTGATCGACGGCTTTCTGGACCTTGAGGCGCTGCACCTGGCCGACCATTTCGTCGATGGTGCGATAGCCGAGGCTGGCCATGATTTCGCGCATGTCTTCGGCGATGAAGCGGAAGAAGTTGACGACGTACTCCGGCTTGCCGGTAAACTGCTTGCGCAGATCCGGGTTCTGCGTGGCGACACCGACGGGGCAGGTATCGAGGTGGCAGACGCGCATCATGATGCAGCCGAGCGTCACCAGCGGGGCGGTGGCGAAGCCGAACTCTTCCGCGCCCAGCAGGCAGGCGACAATGACATCGCGGCCCGTCTTCAACTGGCCGTCGCACTCGACGACGATCCGGCTGCGCAGGTTGTTCTGCACGAGGACCTGATGCGTCTCGGAGAGGCCGAGTTCCCAGGGGAGGCCGGCATGCTTCAGGGAGGTCTGCGGCGAGGCGCCGGTGCCTCCGTCCCAGCCGCTGATGAGCACCACGTCGGCCTTGCCCTTGGCCACCCCGGCGGCGATGGTGCCGACGCCGACTTCCGAGACCAGCTTGACGTTGATGCGCGCCTCGCGGTTGGCATTCTTGAGGTCGTGGATGAGCTGGGCAAGATCCTCGATGGAGTAGATGTCATGGTGGGGCGGCGGCGAGATGAGGCCGACGTATGGGGTGGAATGGCGTACCTTGGCGATCCACGGGTAGACCTTCTTGCCCGGCAGCTGCCCGCCTTCGCCCGGCTTCGCGCCCTGGGCCATCTTGATCTGCAGTTCGTCGGCGTTGACGAGGTAATGGCTGGTGACGCCAAAGCGGCCGGAGGCCACCTGCTTGATGCGGCTGATGCGCCAGTCGCCGTTGGGGTCGCGCTCGAAGCGGTTTTCGTCTTCGCCCCCTTCGCCACTGTTGCTGCGGCCGCCGATGCGATTCATGGCGATGGCCAGCGATTCATGGGCTTCCTTGCTGATCGAGCCGAAGGACATGGCGCCAGACTTGAAGCGCCGGGCGATGGTGGTCCACGGCTCGACTTCATCCAGAGGCACAGGCTCGCGCGCTTCCAGATCGAAGTCGAAGAGACCGCGCAAGGTGCAGAGATTCCGGCTCTGCTCGTTGATCAGGCTGGCGTACTCGCGGTAGATCTCGCGATTATTTTCGCGGGTCGACTGCTGGAGCTTGGCGATGGTGACGGGGTTGAAGAGGTGAAACTCGCCGTTGCGCCGCCACTGGTAGACGCCGCCCAGCTCCAGATCGAGGGTGCGGGCGATATCGACGGAAGGATAGGCACGGTCATGGCGGGCCTTCACCTCCGTCGCGATCTCGTCGAGGCCGATGCCGCCGATGCGGGAGGCGGTGCCGGTGAAATACTCGTCGATCACCTCCAGATTGATGCCGATGCATTCGAAGATCTGGGCGCCGCGATAGCTCTGCAGCGTGGAAATGCCCATCTTCGAGGTGACTTTCATCACCCCCTTGTCGATGGCCTTGATGTAGTGCTTGATGGCGGTGAAGGCATCGATGTCGGCGACGTCACGATGCTGAACCAGAGCTTCGATGGTTTCGTAGGCGAGCCACGGGCAGATGGCGGTGGCGCCGTAGCCGAAGAGAACGCAGAAGTGGTGGACCTCGCGAGGCTCGCCGCTCTCGACGATCAGGCCGCAGCGGGCGCGTTTGCCGGCTCGGATGAGGTGGTGATGCACGCCGGCCACGGCCATGGCCGCGGGAATCGGCGCGGCGTCGGCGTCAGCCTTCGCATCGGAGAGGATCAGGACGCTGAAGCCGTCGTCGATCGCCTTTTCCGCCGCGGCGCGGAGCTCCTCGATGGCCGCGCGAAGTCCCTGGCCACCTTCAGCGGCGGGGTAGACGGCCGAGAGGGTGATGGCGCGCAGACCGTCGGTATCCAGCGCGCGAATCTTGGCCAGGTTGGCCTTGGTCAGGATGGGGTGGGGCAGCTTGAGCTGGCGGCAGTGCTCGGGGCTCTCTTCGAAGAGATTGCGTTCCGCGCCGAGGGTGGTGTTGATGGCGGTGACCAGCTCCTCGCGGATACCGTCGAGCGGGGGATTGGTGACCTGCGCGAAGAGCTGCTTGAAGTAGTTGTAGATCAGCTGCGGGCGTTCGGAAAGGACGGCGAGGGGGGAGTCGGTGCCCATGGAGCCGATGGCTTCCTTGCCGTCACGGGCCATGGGCGCCATGATGATCTTCAGATCCTCGATGCTGTAGCCGAAGAGCTTCTGCAACTGGAGGAGGCTTTCGCCCGTGTGGCCGGACTGCTCCGGGGCGAGGGGCTGAGCCTGCAGGTCGACCAGGCGGGTATCGAGCCACTGCCGGTAGGGCTTGCGGCGGGCCACCGAATGCTTGATCTCTTCGTCGTCGATGATGCGTCCTTCCTCCATGTCGACCAGAAACATGCGCCCGGGCTGCAGGCGCCCCTTGTACTCGACATTTTCGGGTTCGATGTCGATGACGCCGGTCTCGGAAGCCATGATGACGAGGCCGTCGCGGGTGACGGTGTAACGGGAGGGGCGGAGGCCGTTGCGGTCGAGGACGGCGCCGAGGCACTTGCCGTCGGTGAAGGGGATGGAGGCGGGGCCATCCCACGGCTCCATCAGGCAGGAATGATACTCGTAGAAGGCCTTCTTCTCGTCATCCATGGTGTCGTGGCGCTGCCAGGCTTCCGGGATCGTCATCATCATGCAGTGGGGCAGGGAGCGGCCGGTGTGGTAGAGCAGCTCGATGGCATTATCGAGAATGGCGGAATCGCTGGCCTTGGGGGTCACGACCGGCAGGACCTTGCGCAGGTCGTCGCCGAAGATGGGGGATTCGAAGAGTCCCTCGCGGGCGCTCAGCCAGTTGATGTTGCCGCGCAGGGTGTTGATCTCGCCATTGTGGCAGAGGAAGCGGAAGGGCTGGGCGAGATCCCAGGTGGGGAAGGTGTTGGTGCTGTAGCGCTGATGCACGAGGGCCAGGGCGCTGGTCATCGATTCGTCGTGCAGGTCGCGGTAAAAGGTCTCGACCTGGTCGGCCAGCAGCAGCCCCTTGTAGTTCAGCGTTCGGTGCGAAAGGCTCGGCACGTAGAAGAAGCCCTTTTCCGGAAGCTGGCTGGCGCGAATCTCGATCTCCATCACCTTGCGGATCACGTAGAGCTTGCGTTCGAACTCCATGTCGGAGCCGGTGGCGGCGCCGCGGCCGATGAGGATCATGCTGATGGCGGGCTCCATCTGGCGGGCGATGTCACCGATGACCTCGCTGCGCACCTCCATCTGGCGCCAGCCCAGGAAGCGTTGCCCCTCCTCCACGACGACCTCTTCGAAGCGCCGCCTGCAGAAGGCCTGCTGTTCGCTGTCGCGCGGGAGAAAGACTAGGCCGGCGCCAAAATCCCCTGGTTCGGGGAGGGTAATCGACTGCTCGGCGCAGCGCCGGGTCATGAACTCGTGGGGCATCTGCAAGAGGATGCCGGCGCCATCGCCCGTGCCGGGATCGCAGCCGGTGGCGCCGCGATGGGTGAGGTTGACCAGGATCTGCAGCGCCTTGCGGATGATGTCGTGGGAGCGGACGCCCTTGATATTGCAGATCAGGCCGACTCCGCATGCATCGTTCTCGTAGTCGGGCTGGTGAAGTCCCGGGGGTTGACGCCAGTCCGATGAAGGTGCTCTCATGATCTCTCTCCGCCCATTCAACGATGGTGGTTATCTCTATCTGGTTGCTGCTGCGTTCAGCCGCCATACGGCGAGTGCGGCGGCATGGCAGGAGTCTTCAGGGGCTGAAACAGCAGGCGGTGTGCCAGCTTGCTCAGCCTCCGTTTCCCCCGCTCCGGCGCTCGCGTTAATGGCAAAAACGCCCGCTGCATCAGAAAGAGTGACAAAATTGTAACGATGAACCTGCTTCAACTTTACAATAATGTGTCCAAGGTATATGGCAAGCGCTTGCCAATTATTTCTACAGAGAAAATCTGACTGAAGGTAGCGGGGAGGAGCGCTCAAGTTCGCGCGCTCGGGCGGAGGCGCGAAGTTGATGGTGTAGGTGCGACCCCGGAGGGCGGGCCCCCGGAGGTCGGGCGGGGCGGAGGCGCAAAGTTGATGGTGTAGGTGTGACCCCGGAGGTCGGGGCGGAGGCGCGAAGTTGATGGTGTCGGTGCGACCCCGGAGGGCGGGGGCTTTGATTATGGAGATTGTGGTGAGGCGGATGGGCGAGGGATTTGGGTGTCGGTATAGTAGGGAGTGCCGCCGGTGGCGGCGATGGTGCGGGTTTTCCACTTATTCAGAGGTGTCGGCGATGTTCAAGATGGCTGATCGACTCGTTCTCTTTCCGGGCTACACGGCCCACAATGACCATTTGCCGCTGGCGGACTTCAAGGAGCTGGCGGCTACGGCGGCGGAGTGCGGCTTCAGCCACGTCGACCTGGGGAATGCGCTGGTCTCCAGGAGTCGGTACCAACTGGATAATGATGGGGTCTATGGCGAGGGGTACGATTTCTATCCGGAGTATACGGCGGCATTTCCGGACTTCTTCAAGTTCCATTGCCCCGCCGAGCTGAGCGGGGTGATCTCCGCCGACTACGTCGAGCGCAACATGGAGCAACTGCATCTGCGCTCGGAGATCCTGCGGGCGCTGGGGCTGAAGGGGTCTCTGATCGGCGCGGCGCCGCAGTGGCTTCCGGAAGCGATTTATCAGGAGCATCCCGCGTGGCGCGGCCCGCGCTGCGACATGCCCTTCAGGAGTCGGCGTCCCTACTTCGCCCCATGCGTGGACAACGACGAGGTTCTGGCGCTCTACCGTGAAGCGAGTGACGCCATCGGCAAGGCGGCACCGGTTCTGGATACCGCGATCTTTCTGTGTGTCGACTCGGGCACGGGGCTCTGCTGGTATGACCGGCTCTATGCCGGCGCCAACGGACCGGGGGCTTGCCGGCATCGGGCGATGGAGGAGCGGGTGGCCGGCTTTACGAGCGCGTTGTCGCACGGCCTGTCGGCGGGCGGCAGGCAACCGCTGGTCTACCTGACGAACATCCCGACGTGGACCTTCTCCGGCCATCTTCTGCCGCATCCGGGGGTGGTGGCGGGCGAGAAGATCTACTTCGCGCGGGCACCGCAGGACAAGCCGGTCATCCATGAGAACCCGCTGGGGATGCTTGGCGAGTTGGAGAAGGCGGTGCAGGGGCAGGCGGATCTGCTCGTCGTCAATGTGGAGCAGCCGAAGGTCACCTTCAGGGCCGGTGGACTCTACCCGCGCCTGATGAAGCGCTTCCTGGCGAATCCCACCCGGGGGAAGACGAGTCAGCTTTTCTTCATGAAGAAGCTGGCGACCGAGATGGGGCTGGAGGATGACGACAACCATGAACTGACGGATGCCTGGCAGCACCTGTACCGGGCGATCGACGATACGTCGCACAATGGGCGGCTCTTCTATAACAGCATCTTCCTGTATGTCTGCATGAGCTGCCGGACCCTCACCCGTCCTTTTCTGCCGCTGCCGGAGAGCGTCAGCCTGGAGGAGAAGCTGTACTTTCACAAGCATGTCTTCAATTCACTGGATGATGAGCAGTCGCGGAACGACCTGCTCTTCCGCCATGGCGGGCGCACGCCCTTCACCGGTCGAAGCCCTGACGAGTGTGAACGGAACATCACCTGCCTGGACTCGGTACTGACCAGCCTGGACGAGGCGGTTCGCTGCCTCGACCGCGGCATCGAGGCGGGGGTTGCCGCGTCGGCGTATTACGTGGAGATGCGGAGGCGGGTGAAGGGGCTGCGCTGCTTCACGGTCAACCTGCGGAATATCTGCGCATTTCAGCCGATCCTGGACCGGGCGGCCGAGGGGGAGTTCTCCAAGGAAGCCAATTCGTCCCTGCTCGAAGGGATCATGCGCAGGGAGGTGGATAACACCCAGGAGCTGATCGATCTGCTCGAGGCGTCGGAGGTGCCCTTGATCCCCTTGGCGAAAAAGGCCGAAGACGAGAATACTTTCCTCTTCGGGCCTGACCTGACGGCGCAGCTAAAGACGAAGATCTCCCTGATGATGCGGCAGTGGCACGATTCCCAGAAACTCTTTGCCAACAAGACCCAGCAGCGGGGATGGTGACGGATCTGCCAAGGGCCGGGAGTATTTTGGGGCGTGGACTGGATATAACGGTGAAGGTGTTATAAGGTGGAGGGATGAGCAGAAAGGGATCAACGGCGGTGAATGTGGCGCGGATCGCGGAACTCTGTGGAGTGAGCGCGATGACCGTGAGCCGTGCATTGCGGGCGAATGGCGAGGTGTCGGAGGCGACGCGGGAGAAGGTGCTGGCGACGGCGGAGTCGCTGGGCTATCGGCTGCAAGTGAAGCGGGGACGGCCCCGGCGACAGAAGACGGAGCGCCGGCCGGTGGTGGAGGTGCTTCTCGGTACCGGCATCGCGCCGGAGAGCGTCTATGCCTCGCGGCTGCTGGTAAGCATCGAGCAGGAGCTGGGGCGGCGTCGGCATGACTGCATCATCCGCACCTGCGGTGGTGACTACGCGCAGTTTGTCTCGATGTGCGAAGCGATGCGGCAGGGGCCGGTCGCGGGCACGCTGGTGGTCGGCCATTTTGCCCTGGAGCAGTTGCAGACCATACTGGAGCTGGCGCCGACGGCGATTCTGGTCGACAACGAGGGGGATCCCCGGCTGGCAACTGCCTGCGAGACGATCAGCTACGACAACGCGGAGGCGGCGCGCCTGGCGGTGCGTCATCTGGCCGGTCTGGGCCGACGGCGGATTCTCCTCTTGAGCGGGCCGGCCGAGCATTATTTTTCACGTCGGCTGGAGCTGGGCTATCGCGAGCTGCATGCGGCCTTGTCGCTGCCGCTGGATGAAGCGCTGATCCGGGCCAGCGACTATACCTGCCGCGGCGCGCGCGACACCGTGGCGCGGCTGCTGGCGGAGGGGCTTCGATTCGACGCGGTTTTCACTAACGACGAGATGGCGCTCGGCGTTCTGCGGGCGCTCACCGATGCCGGCCGAAAGGTGCCGGAGGAGATTGCGCTGGTCGGTTGTGATGGTCTGGCCATGGGCGAGGTGATGAGCCCCAGCCTGACGACGATACTTCTCGATGCGACCCGGCTGGGCGAGCTGGCCGTGGCGCGCATTTTCACTCGCCAGGCGGGACAGGAGGCAGAGTATCGTCTGCAGCTTCTGCCGCGCCTGGTCCTACGCGAAAGCAGTTCTTCCGGAGGTTCACCATGAGCGAGTTGCAGGTGATGATCGGCATCGATATGGAAACGGATGTCGGCAGTTGGACACCCTGGTATGAGGGGGTGCGGCACGGTACGCCGCGGCTGCTCGAGCTTTTTGCCCGGCAAGGGATAACCGGCACCTTCTTTTTCACCGGCGACAGCGTACGCCGGAACCCGGAGGTGGCGGCGAGCGTTCATGCGGCGGGTCATGAGATCGGCTGCCACACGCTCTTTCACGAGACGATCGGCGATGCGCTCTTCGACATTCCGGGGATGATGCCCATCCTGCCGGAGGAAGTGGAGCATCGGCTGGATCTGGCGACGCAGTGGATCGAGAGCGCTATCGGCGTACGGCCGCGTTCCTTCCGAGCGCCGCGCCTCTTCGGCTCGACAGCGATGGTGAATGCCCTGGAGCGGCTGGGCTACCTGACCGATTCGACCTATCCGATGTACTACTTCCGCGAGCGGCTGACCCCCTATCATCCCAGCGCCGAGGACTGGACGAAGGAGGGGGATCTGAAGATTCTCGAGCTGCCCAACTTTGCGGATCTGAGCATGGATTCGAAGGATCAGTACGGGCGGGACATGGACCAGTGGCCCCTCTTCCGTACCGAAAGCGCGGGGGCGGTGCTGGCCCATATCGACGGGTACACGAGCTACTGCCGCCAGCAGGGCGTCGATCCCTTTCTCTGTTTCTACTTTCATCCCTGGGAGTTTCATCCGATGCCTCAGGGCGAGATCCATTATGGCGAGGGGTCGGTGCGTCCCGATCCGTTTATCGTCAAGAACTGCGGCGACTATGCCGTCGAGCAACTCGACAACCTGATCAGTGCTTTGCGGGAGCGCGGCGCACGCTTTCGCCAGGCCATCCAATTTGCAGAAGGAGCAATATCATGACGTGCATTCCCAACGCCGAGTACCAGGACCGTATCCGCCGATTCCAGGCCAACATCAAGAAGGCCGGCCTCGACGCCGCCCTGGTGCATGGCAACGAGTCGGACATGGCCCACGTTCGTTATCTGAGTGAATACTGGCCGACCTTCGAGGCCGCCGCCGTCTTCGTGCCCGCCGAGGGCGAAGCGATGCTGATCATCGGGCCGGAGAGCGAGACCTATGCGCGGCAGCGCAGCAAGATCCCGACGATCCACAAGATGGTCGAGTATCGCGAATCGGCCGAGCCGCAGTATCCGGGGATCAAGGTAAGCACCTTTGCTGACGTCGCGGCCGCGGCCTGTCCGAAGGGAGTCAAGAAGCTGGGTATTGTCGGCTGGTCGATCACGACGCTGCCGGTCTACATGAGCCTGCGCCGCGATCTGCCGGAGGCGGAGCTGATCAATGCCGGGGATACGCTTGTCGACCTCAAGGTGGTGAAGTCGGAGAACGAGCTGGCGCTGATGAAGCGGGCGTTCGAGATCAGCGAGATTGCCGTGGAAGCGATGCTCGCGGAGATCGAGCCGGGGATGACGGAGCTGCAGGCGATCGGCATCGCGCAGCGGGAAATCTACAAGCACGGCGGCGAGTACGAAGGGCATGCGCTCTACTGCTTCTGCGGGCCGGCGACCAACAATGCCATCTCGCGGCCGACCCACAACAAGCTCATCCGCAACGAAGTGATCCAGCTCAACATCGGCGCGCGGGTGGGCGGTTATTCCTCCAGCGTCGGCCTGCCGATCTCGATCGGAGCGCTGCCCGAGCGCAAGAAGAAGCTGGTTGCCTTCGGTCTGGAAGCGCACCAGAAGACCTACGAGCTGCTGGAAGCCGGCAAGCCTGCGGCGAAGGTGGTCGAAGAGTACGAAGCGTATGTGAAGAAGGCGGGTTTCGCGCAGTTCATGCTCTACGGACCGTGTCACGGCCTGGGCATGATGGAAGTGGAGCGCCCTTGGATGGAATCGACCTCCACCTACGACCTGCAGGAGAACATGACCTTCCAGGTCGACACCTTCTTCTACGACCATGACTTCGGCCTGCGCTGGGAGAATGGCGCCCGGATCGTCAAGGGCGGCGCGGAGAAGCTCTCCAGCAAGTACATGAAGCTCGTCGAGCTGTAAGAGCCGGCCCACCTGGAGTATCCCGCGAAAAGATTTGCGCGGGATACTCTTGCACACCTGCTTCAGAGATGCAGCAGATTGCGGAGCTGGGCGTGACCTGTCCTACTGCTTCTTGAGACGCTGGTTCAGTGCCTGAAGGTTGCCGACCATGTCGGGGGTGACGGCGGCGCGGATGGCGCGCTGGTTTTCGCTGACGACCTTGGCGTAGACTTCCTTGCGATAGAGCGTGACGTGGCGGGGCGCTTCGATTCCCAAGTGCACCTGGTTGCCGGATATCTTGAGCACCTTGATCTCGATGTCGTCACCGATGATGATGCTCTCGTCCAACCTCCTTGTCAGAACCAGCATGTGTAATCTCCTCTGGGGGGTGCGGAATGGGGGATGAAGCGAGGCGGAAGGCCGGCTTGCGCGATCAGGCTACGGTGCAATACTGCTTGCGCAGGTTGGATGCGGGAATGCCGATGCTCTCACGATACTTTGCGATGGTGCGCCTGGCAACTTTGAGGCCCTGCCCGGCAAGCAGGCTGACCAGCTGGCTGTCAGAGAGCGGGTCGGTGGCATCTTCGGCGTCGATCAGGCGTCGTATGGCGCTCTTGACGGCGACGCTGGAGACCTCTTCGCCATTGGCGTTCGTAAAGCCGCTGCTGAAGAAGTGCTTCATGGGGAAAATCCCCCATTTGCAGCGCAGGAACTTGTCGGCGACGGTACGGCTGATGGTGGTTTCATGGACGCCGGCGCGCTCGGCGACCTGGGCCATGGTGAGCGGCTTCATGGCGTTTTGTCCTTCGCGAAAGAACTGCTGCTGAACGTCGAGAATGACGTGGGCGATCTTGTCGATGGTGCTCTGACGCTGAATGACGCTGCTGATAAGATAGGCGGCGGCGCGGACCTTCTGCTTGATGTAGTCGCGCACATCCTCGGCGGTACGCGGATCGTGGAGAAGCTCGCGGTACTGCTGGCTGATGCGGAGGCTGGGAAGGTGATCGTTGCAGACCTGCAGGGCGAGGTCGCCATAGTCGTCTTCCGAGACGATGATCTCCTCGCGGACATAGTCCCAGGGGCTGGCCTCTTCGGTGACGATATGGGGATTGAGTCCCTGGATCTCGGCGATGGCCACCTTTAGTTCCGGAAGGGTGAGCTGGAGCGCTCTGGCGATCTTGGGAAGGAGGTTCTTGGCGAGATCGTCGAGATGGTTGGCGACGATGCGCCAGGCGATGCTGTCGCGGCGGCCGCTGCGATCGAGCTGCAGCAAGAGGCGTTCGCGCAGGTCGCGCGCCGCGATGCCGGGCGGGTTCAAGCCCTGCACCAGCTCGACGGTGGAGCGCACCTCCATGACGGTGCAGCCGGCGGCCATGGCGATATCCGCTTCATGGCTGGTGATGTAGCCGTCGTTGTTGAGGCTGCAGACGATGATCTCGCAGATCCCCATGACCTTCTCGTCGAGGCCGAGGAAGAGGAGTTCCTTCATGAGCCGGTCGTGGAGACGCTCTTCGTAGGTGGCGGAATCGAAGAAGTGCTGACGGCGCTCTTCGTCCTCGGCGGTCATCATGGGGCGGGTGCCGCAGACGTAGCGGGTGTCTTCGCTCAGGCGCAGAAGGTGGTCGAGCCAGGCGTCGTCGTCATGCGCTTCGGGTTGCTCGAAGTCGGCTTCGAGAACGGGATTGCGCTCCAGCTCGGCATTGATGATGGACTGCAACTCGCAGACGGGGGCGGTGAGCAGTTCGAGGGCCTGGATCTGCTGGTGGCTGAGATTCTGTTCGAGCCGGAGATCGAGGGCGGTTCTGGGGGCCTGCGAGATGTCCATGTTCATGTAAGGTAACTCCTCTGCACCGTAGGATCAGGGTCTGTTCAACCTTCCTACTCCCTATTGACGAAGTGTTGTAAAGTGCGGCATTGCTGCCGTTCGAAAGCTGTTACAGCAGCTACGATGCCAAAGGTGATAATCAGGCTTCAAGATGAATGTGGCGAACCGGCGGCTGGGGCGTCTCCGCGGGGTGTATTGGAGGCGGCGGCTCGGCGCTTTCTGGCTCGGCGTCGCTCCGCACGGAGTCGGAGAGATGGAGTTCGACCGCGGGAGGCGGGGGGCGCTTTTCGCGCTGCTGGTGCTGCTGCCCGTGTCGCCCCTGAAAGGAGAAGCGGTGGCCGGCACCGTCACTGGTGCGATTGCTTTGTTCGAGGCTGCGCGCGTCATTGAGAAAGTCGTCCATGATCAAGCCCTCGCTAGGTCTTCGTGGCGCACCCGCATGAGTCCGCGGAGGCGTTCGACGGTTTCTTGGTAGAGCTGCGATACCCGCCCTTCGGAGAGCTGGAGCACCGCCGCGACTTCGCTCACCCGCATCCCCTGCGTGAGGCGCAGATAGAGCAACTGCTGGTCGCGCCGCGGAAGCTCCCGGAAGGCCCGGCGCAAGGCCTCCTTGCCCAGACGAAGGTCGGCCGCATCGCTTGGCGACACGGCGTCCATATCGGGGACGGTATCTTCCAGAAGGCGATTTTCGTCCACCCTCTCCTGCATGCTGATGGCGCCGGCGCCAAGACCGAGAAAAGTGTTGACGTTTGCAACAGAGATACCGACCTCTGTTGCGATCTGCTCGACGGTGGGCGTGGCCTGCAGGCGTTGCCGCAGCTCGTCGATGGCCTGACAGATGCGGTGGTAGGAGCGGCGCTGCGAGCGGGTGAGGGGGTCGAGGCGTCGCAGCTCGTCGAGCATGGCACCGCGAATACGGGCTGCGGCGTAGCCGTGGAAGGCGGCCTGCTGAGCCTGGTCGCAGCTGGCGATGGCCTGCTGGAGGCCGACCACGCCGGCGCCGAGCAGCTCGCGCTGGTCCATCCTGCCGCGGAGGCGGGTGGCAAAGCGTTCGAGTTGGCGGGTGACCAGCGGCAGGTAGTAGTCGACAAGGGCCAGGAAGGCATCGCCGGAAGCGCCGGCGCGGAAGTCTGCCCAGAGGGCGCTCTCCGTATCCGGCGGCTTGGTAGATGGATGCTTGGCTGTCGGCTTCATGACGGGTGGCTCTTATCCTTCCGCTTCTTGGTTGGCCCGCGCGGCCTTCTGCGCGCGGATCTGGTTGATCAGGACCTGGGCGACACCCCGCATGGCGTAGAGGGCGAGAATGGCGGCGACGCCGGTCACGATACCGGCACGGGTGACGGCGACCAGCCAGTCATGGCTCATGGCGACATTCCACCCGAGGCAGAGCAGGCCGGCAACCATTCCAAGGATCAGGGCAGTACGTTTCATCTGATGAGTGACTTTGAATGCAGGTGATATCAGGCGGAGGCGATGGTCTCGCAGAGGGTGGTTGGGGATTCTGGCAGCAACTGGCCGATGAGCCTGGCGGCAACGGAATCAAGGTGAATGGAGGCGGGATCGCCGGCGTCGACGTCGCTGAGCGGCCGTCCGGCGGCAATGGCGCGGGGTACCTGCGGGCTGGCGGGGATGGTGCCCAGCAGGTGCAGTTGAAAGCCGAGGAACTGGGTCATCACCCGCGACAACGCGTTGTAGACACGGCGGGCATCTTCCGGATGCTTGGTCATGTTGACGACCAGCTCGACGCGCGACGCGAGGCGCCGCTGGCGCATGACCTTGACCAGCGCATAGGCGTCCATCATGGAGGTGGGCTCCGGGGTGGCGACCAGCACGTTGTGGGTGGCGGCACCGATGAAGCAGAGGACGCTGGGCATGATGCCGCTGGAGCAGTCGAAGAGGAGGAGATCGTAGTCGACGGCCATGGCCACGAGTTGTTCGGTGAGGCTGCGCAGCCGGGCATCGCCCAGCATCACCATCTCGCGCGACCCGGCGGAAGCCGCGACCAGGTCGATGCCCCAGCGGGTGTGACAGACGACTTCCTGCAGCGTGCGGCCGCCGAAGACGGCATCCTGCAGCGTGAGCGTTGGGCTGGCGCCGAGAACGATATCCGCATTGGCCAGACCCAGATCGGCATCGACGATGAGAACACGCCAGCCGCGCCGGCGAAAGACATGGGCAAGGTTGACGGTGATGAAGGTCTTGCCGACGCCCCCCTTGCCGCTGGAGACGGCGACGCAGCGCACGGGGTGGCGCTCGTCGTTCGCCAGCCGCGGAAGGCTTGCCAGCGAGCGCAGAGATTGGGCCTGGTCGAAGGGCTGCGTCATGCCGCTTCACCCCCGACTTTTACCGTCAGGCGATACGAGGAGGGGCGGGCGATCAGGGCGGCGATCAGGCCGGCGGAGGCGGGAGCGAGATCCTCGGGTACCTGCTGCCCGTCGGTGACGTAGACGACGGGGAGGCCGGCGGCGTCGATCAACTGGGTGAGGCCGTCGCACTGGCTGGCTTCGTCGGTCTTGGTCAGGATCAGCACGGCCGGCTTCATCTCGCGGTAGTTTGCGGCGATATGGAGGGCTTCCTCGGTCCGTACCCCGGCGGGGACGACGAGGGCGACGCAGAGGTTGCCGCTCTCTCCCAGGCACTGGCGGATCTGCTCGATGCCGGCGGCGTCGTACTGGCTGCGGCCGGGGGTATCGATGAAGACGACATCGCGGTCCTGGAAGGCGGCGAGATGGTGGGCCACCTCGTCGGCACCGAAGGCGACCTTGACCTCGACGCCGAGGAGGTTGCCATACTCGCGCACTTGGTCGACGGCGCCGACGCGAAAGGTGTCGATGGTGATGATGCCGACGCTGAGCCGTTCCTGGAGGACGGCGCGAGCGGCCAGCTTGGCGAGGGTGGTGGTCTTGCCGACGCCGGTTGGTCCGATCAGGCAGTAGACATCGGGTGCCATGCCCTGCGTGGAGCGGAACTGGATGCCGGAGCGGGCGACGATGAAACGCTCGAGGGCCTCGTGCCATTCGGCGGGATCGGGATCGCGGCCGCCGGCCAGCTCGCGTGCCACTTCGGTGACGGGGGCGCGCCATGCCTCGTGAATCCGGGCCAGGACGCCACTCCCGACGGACTGGTGGCGCAGGTTGGTGATGCGCAAGGCGGCATCGACTTCAGCCATCTTGTCATCGAGCAGCTTGAGCGAGCGGCGAACGCCGAGATACTGTTCCTTCTGTTCGGCCAGCATGGCGGCGACCTGGTTGGGGAGGCCGGCGTTCTCCGCCGGCGTCGCCATATCGTCAACGGCGGCGATGACTTCGTAGTGCGTGGAGCGTCCGAGGAGGAGGTTGCCCTGTTTTTCGCTTCGGGTGGAGACGATGACGGCGTCGTCGCCCAGCTCCAGAAGGACCTTTTCGCGAATCGCTTCGAGACTCTTGCCTTGGTATCGTCGTATCTTCATGCGGCCGCCATCTCCATGTTTTTCGGGCATTCGACGGCCGCGGTAACCTTGAGCGGCACGTCATCGAGGACTTCACCATACGAAAGGACGCGTAATTCGGGGACTTTTCTGGCCAGCAGCTGGCGCAGATGAAAGCGGATGAGTGGTGAGGTGAGGAGCACGGGGCCTGCTTCGAGGTTGGCAGCCAGTTGTTTAAAGAGGGAGTGTACCGCCTGACAGATGGCGGCTGCCCTGGCGGGGGCCATGTTCATGGTACCGATGCCGCTGCCGGGGGTGATGCTGCGCTGCAGCTCCTCCTCGAGCATCGGCGCAAGGGTGAACGCATGGAGCGTGCCGACGCTGTCCACGCAGCTGGCAATGAGCTGACCGGCAAGAGCCTGCCGGCAAAATTCTCCCAGTACGGTGGGATCCTTGCTCTGGTGCGCATAGTCGGTGAGGGTTTCGAGGATGCTCGGCAGGTCGTGGATCGGCACCTGCTCCTGGAGAAGGTGCTGAAGAACCCGGTGGACGACCGCCAGGGGCAGTTTGTCAGGCACCAGCTCCGTGACCACGGCTTCGTTGCTCTGCTTGAGGGCGTCGAGCATCTCGCTGACTTCCTGGCGGCCAAGCAGCTCGGCCGCATGCTCGCGCACCACCTTGGTCAGGTGCGTGGCGACGACCGTTTCAGCATTGACGACGGTGTAGCCTTTGGCTTCCGCGTCATCGGAACGGCCGGGGCTGATCCAGACGGCCTGGTAACCGAAGGCCGGCTCGGTCACATTGGCGCCGTCGAGATTGCCGATGGCATCGCCGGCATCGATCGCCAGAAGCGACCCGACATGGACCTGATCGCGGGCACGTTCGAGGCCACGCAGGAGGATGCGGTATTCGTTGTTGTTCAGCTCCAGATTGTCCTGGATGGAGACGGAAGGCATCTGGAAGCCGCACTCCTCGCGGATCTGGTCGCGGATCATGCCGATGCGGGCGACGAGATCGCCTCCCTGGTCCGCGTCGACGAGGGGAACGAGGCTGAAGCCGATTTCGAGCTGGAGGACGGGGAGGGGAGAGACCTTGGGCCGTTCGGTACTCTCGGCATCCTGCTTGCCATCGCGCCCAGCGGGCAGTGCCGGAGCGGCGCCACCCGGGCCCTTCTTCTCGTGCACGGAGTAGCCGCTGACTGCTTCAGCGCGCTGTATGGCGAGGAGACGGCGGCCGACGATGAAGGAGGCGCCGCCAAGAATGGCGAAGGGCATGAAGGGGAGGCCGGGAAGGAGCGCGAGCATGATGAGCATGAGGCCGCCCAGGATGAGGGGCTCCGGCCGGCGCAGCAGCTGCTTTTGCAGGTGCCGGCCGAGGAAATCCGTGGAGGCTGTCTTGGTGACGAGGATGCCGGAGCCGATGGAGATGATGAGGGCGGGAATCTGGCTGACCAGGCCGTCGCCGATGGTGAGCACGGTATACGTCTGCAAGGCATCCATCATCGGCATCCCCTGCTGAAAAACGCCGATGGCCAGGCCGCCGACGATGTTGACGCCGGTTATGACCAGACCGGCGACCGCATCCCCCTTGACGAATTTGCTGGCGCCGTCCATCGCGCCGTAGAACTCCGCTTCGTCGGTGACCTTCTTGCGGCGGGTGCGGGCTTCGTCCTCGTCGATGATGCCGGCATTCAGGTCGGCGTCGATGCTCATCTGCTTGCCGGGCATGGCGTCGAGGGTGAAGCGTGCGGCGACTTCAGCAATACGGCCGGCGCCCTTGGTGATGACGACGAACTGGATGATGACGAGGATGAGGAAGACGACCGCGCCGACCACGTAGTTGTTGCCGACCACGAATCGGCCGAAGGCGTTGATGACGGTGCCGGCCTGCCCGCCCAGCAGGATCAACTTGGTGGAGGCAACGTTGAGAGAGAGGCGAAAGAGGGTCAGGACCAGGAGCATGGCGGGGAAGCCGGAAAGATCGAGCGGGTTCTCCAGGTAGAACATCATGAGGAGTATCAGGATGGCGACGGAGATGTTGAGAACCAGCAGGAGGTCGAGGAGGATGGGGGGCAGGGGAAAGAGCAGGACGATGAGGATGCCGCCAAAGACCATGGCCAGAGCGACGTCGGCGCTCAGCCCTTTCGCCGGTTGAACTGGATTCAGCGGTTTCATGCGACGCGATTACCGGCGGGTTGAAGGTTGCGGTGGCGGCGCTGGTAAATCCTGGCGAGGATGGCGGCTACGGCGCCGTAGAGGTGAGGCGGAATCACGGCGCCGCTGGCGGTCGATCGATAGATCGCGCGGGCCAGTGGCGGCGCTTCGACGACCGGAACGCCCGAACGGCGAGCCAGCTCCTTGATGCGCAGGGCGCGCTTGCGCAGTCCCTTGGCGACGACCATCGGCGCCATCTCGCCCGGTTGATAGCGAAGGGCGACGGCGACGTGGATCGGGTTGGCGATGATGACGTCGGCGCGGGGTACTTCCGTGATCAGGCGCATCATCGAGAGTTCACGCATGCGCTGGCGCAGGCGACCCTTGATGTGCGGATCGCCATCCATGTTCTTGTGCTCGTCCTTGACCTCCTGCTTGGTCATCATCAGGTTGTCGATGTACTGCTTGCGGCGCCAGAGATAGTCGGCGACGGCGACGGCGGTGAGGAGGGTGAGGATGGCGGCGGCGACGGAGATGAAGTGCTCGAATACCCAGGCGGTGCCGTTGGCGAGTCCTTGCAGCGGCAGCCAGGCGATGGTTTCCAGATCCCGCTTCACCATCAGATAGACGAGACCGCCGATGACGATGAGTTTGAGCAGGATCAGAACCAGCTTCATCATGTTGTCGGCGGAGGGAATGACCTGCTTCATGCCGGTGACGGGGCTCAACTGCTCCGGTTTGAAGGCCATCGCGCCGGGCTCGAGATAGTGGCCGGTCTGCAGGCGGTTGCTGGCGATGGCGATGATGCAGATCCCGCCAAGGAAAGGGGCGAGGAGGATGCCGAACTGCAGCGTTGCCAGGCCAATGCCATGGCTGATCGCGGCGAGGGACCAGTCGCCCTGCCAGTCGATGTCGAGCAGGCAGTAGCGGAGCGTGTTGCCGAATCCGTCACGGGCCATGATCGCGGTCGGAAGCATCAACACCCCGCCTCCAATCGTGACCGCGAGCGAATTGACCTCTTCCGAGGTGAGAACCTTGCCTTCCTTGCGGGCATCCTCGATGCGCTTGGGAGTGGGGAGTTCTGTTCGGCTCGGATCTTTGGGCATGATTGCCTGCGCGCTGAGAGGTTGGCGAAAGTCTATGCGAGTGCTTACGCAGGTATCGTACCCGCGGCCGCCAAAGATGAGGCTCTTTGTGATAAAAGGTCAGATGGCGGCAGTACTTCTCAGCGCACGAGGAGGTCGGTCCAGGAGATGATGTCGCTGCCGAGACCCGTGAAGATGATGACCATGACGGGCATCATGGCGACAATCATGAAGAGGCCGAGGCCAAGGCGGATCGGGAAGGAGATCATCATGATCTCGAACTCCTGGCCGAAGCGGGCCATGAGCGCCAGGACCAGGTTGGAGAGCAGGATGATGGCGAAAACCGGCAGCGAGAGGCAGAAGCCGTCGCGCAGGATGCGCCCGAAGAGGGCGATCAGCGCCTCCGTCACGTCGTCGGTAACGTAAAAGGTGCCGGGAACGATGGTGGCAAAGGAGGCGCCGGCGGAGCGCAGGAGCGCCAGATGACCATCGAGGGTGACGAAGAGAACGAGAAAGATGCGCAGGAAGAAGGAGGAGATGACGGAGGCGGAGGCATCGATGGAAGGATCGAAAGCGGCGGTCATGGCGTAGCCGACGTCGCGGTCGATGAGTTCACCGGCAAAGACGGTGATCTCGAGGAGGAGCTTGGCACCGAAGCCGGCGCACAGGCCGAGGAGCAGCTCACTGGCGACCAGCAGGACTTGCGCGCCAGGCGTGGTCGCCTGCATGGCGGCCTGGGTATAGGATTGAGGCAGCATGGGCACCATCGCTATGGTGACGGCAAGGATGAGCGAGGCGCGTATGCGCATGGGCACCGCGCTGGTGGTCAGCCCGGGAATGGCCGATACAAAGCCTCCGATACGGGCAAGAGCGGCGAGCAGGACGACGACATGCGCCGCGATTGGAACCTCGACAGTCACAGCAGCCCTCCGCCCATCAGTGCGAAGCAGAGCTCGGTGAACTGGCGCGCAATCTGCAATTGCCACGGCGCCGAGAGAACCAGGACGATGGCGACGGCGATCACCTTGGGCACGAAGGCGAGCGCGGGATCGCGGATCTGCGTCACCGTCTGCAACACATTCACCAGAATGCCGACAACGACAACGGCGATGAGCGGGGGGGCGGAGAGCAGGGCGACGGTCATGGCCGTGGCATGCGCGAGTTCCATGATCATTTCTTCAGTCATTTTCTCAACCTCTAGGTGAAGCTCGATACGAGGACGCGAACCAGCAGTTCCCATCCACCGACCATGATGAAGAGGAGGAGCTTGAAGGGAAGTGCGATCATGACGGGCGGTACCATCATCATGCCCATGGCCATGAGCAGGGTGGCGATGAGCATGTCGATGGCGAGAAAGGGGAGGAAGAGAAGGAAGGCCATCTGGAAGGCCACTTTGAGCTCGCTGAGCATAAAGGCGGGGACGACGACGCGCATGGGCAACTCGGCGATGTCCGCGACCGGCTCGAGATTGCCCAGCTCCATGAAGAGGAGGAGGCTGGATTCGCGCGTGTTGTTGAGCATGAAGCCTTTCAGCTCGAGGGTGCCCCGCTCGAAGGCGACCTTCTGCTCGATCTCCTGATTCTGATAGGGAAGGAGCGCCTGTTCGTAGATCCGCGTCCAGGTCGGCTGCATGATGAAGAAGGTGAGAAAGAGCGCGAGGCTGGCCATGATGCGGGGCGAGAGGGACTGCTGAACGCCGAGAGCCTGACGGAAGAAGGAGAGGACGACGATGATCCGGGTGAAGGAGGTCATCATCATGATGATCGAGGGGACCAGGCTCAGGACGGTGAGCATCAGGAGGATGGTGATCGACTTGTTCAGCTCCTGACCCTCCACCCCGATATTCAGGGTGAGGCTGCCGGCTGCCGGTGCGGCCGCGGCTGGATCCTGGCCAGTGGCAACGGCAATGGCTCCGCAGAAGAGGAGGATGCCGAGAAAGCTCTTCATGGCCAGTCCCGCACCTTGCGGAGGGAGTGCTGCGGCAGCGCCTTGGCCACGGCAGCGTCATCCGGCTCGAGGTGGTGAGCATGCTCCCCGCCGACATCGTCATCCATCGCTTCATCGAGCAGGGCGTAGCGGCCGAGAACCTCCATGCGGTCGGCAGTGAGGCCGACGAGCACCTCTTCGCCGTGGACCCGAAGCAGAACGGCGCCATGCCTGGCATCGATGGTCAGCCGGGACGTGACCGTCAGCGACTGCCCGTGATTCGCCCCGAAATGGTTGCGCCGCCAGCGGTTGAGCCCATAAGCCGCCCCGCCCAGCAGGATCACCATGAGCCCCATGGAGCCCAGGTAGCGCCAGAGCGAGCGACCATAGCCGACCGTTTTCGGCGCTTCGGGACGCGGCGTGACGCCCGGGCCGAAGAGGGCCGAATCGGTGGTCGGTGCATGGTCCGACTCGGCTATGGTCACGGGTATCATCCGCAGGGGCATGGAGTCGGAAGGCTCCTCCGCCAGGCCGATCGCGGCGATCGCCATGAGGATCAGGGTGAATCTCTGGTAAGGCTTCATGGTAAGGCACGCGCGCAGAATCCATGCCATGGATTCCCGCATTATTGGTGAATGCATCACCCAACGGCGACGGGACCGATGGGGTGGCGAGCGGATATGAGGGGAGATGGGAGGCTGGGGAGCGGCAACGTCCAACGCCGGAGCCCGTCGGTGGACGGACGTAGCCGCCCTTCAGGCGAGTGGCGTGCCCAGGGAGGGCAATGGCAGGGCCGTTGGAAACGGCCCTGGTCGCCGTTCGGAGAACGCCTCCCACTTTAAGGTTAGCGGCATTGGCAGGGCCGTTGGAAACGGCGCTAGTCGCCGTTCGGAGAACGCCTCCCACTTTGAGGTTATCGGCATTGGCAGGGCCGTTGGAAACGGCCCTAGTCGCCGTTCGGAGAACGGCTCCCACTTTGAGATTAGCGGCAGGGGCAGGGCCGTTGGAAACGGCCCAATCGCCGTTCGGAGAACGCCCCCACTTTGAGGTTAGTGAAAGGGCGGAACGAGCGTGGACTCGCACCCAACCTGCTCCACCAAAGATACTTGCGCTTGAATTTTAACATTGGTCACGTTAAATATATCATCATGAAGAATGAGGAGCAGGAGTTCTATTCCAACAACCTGAAAGGAGACGATCATGGGTTACCTGCCAAAGAGCGAGAGCGAGCAACGGCTGACACGAGTGCGCGAGCTGCTGGCGCGACGGGGTCTGGACGCTGCTCTGGTTTACTACGACGAGTTCAACATCGGCAATGGCTGGTACCTGACGGGGTGGTGTCCGCAGTTCGAGAGCGGGGCGGTGCTGGTGCCGCGCGAGGGGGAGCCGCTCATCCTCGGCGGGCCGGAGAGCGAGCCCTTTGCCAAGCTGGACAGCGCCATCACCGAGACGCGCAACTTCCCCGTCTTCATGGTCCCCGACGAAGAGTACCCGAATGCGACGATCAGCGATTTCCCGCAGCTCTTTGCCGAGATGCAGGGGCGCCTTGGCTCCCTCCGGCGCATTGGCCTGGTCGGTGGCGGACGCATGCCGGCGGATTGCTACCGGCAACTGGCGGAAGGCTTCACTGGGGTCGAGCTGACGGATATCACCGCCGAGTTCGTCGCCTTCCGCTTCGTGAAGTCCGAGTGGGAGCTGCGGCAGATTCGCGCCGCCTTCGCGCTCGGGAATACCTGCTACGATGCGATGAAGGCAGCGATTGCCCAGGGCGCGAGCGAGATCCAGGTGGCCGCCGCCGGTGAACATGCGGCCCGCAGTCGGGGCGCCAGCGGCTTCGGTTTCAGCGCCATCGTCGGCAGTGGGCCACGAGCCAACGCGGTGGTGCCGACGGCCAGCTCGAAGCAGCTCCAGGACGGAGAGCTGGTGATGATCGGGCTGGCGCCGAAGATCAACGGCTACGCGGGGGTGATCGGCGACGTCCTGCCGGTGAATGGCACCTATACGCCAAGCCAGCGGAGCTGCCTGGGCCACCTGCGCGAAGCCTTCCGCCTGACCCGCGCGCAACTTCGGCCGGGCAAGCTCGGCCGGGAGATCGACGCGCCCGCGCGTGCCTACTTCGCGGCCAACGGCCTGTCGAAGTATCTGGTCTGCCCCTTCGCCCACACGATCGGCCTGCACGAGGCGGAGTCTCCCTTCTTTGGCCCCGGCAGCACCGACAAGCTCGAGCCCGGGATGGCGGTCTGTATCGACGTCAGCTTCTTCGGGCATCCGGAGTGGCACGGTGTTCGCATCGAGAGCGGCTACGAAATCACGGCGGAGGGCTGCAAGCCCTTCAGTCCGAAGCTCGACGCGCTGCATACGCAGGAAATCGGTTGAATTATAACGAGGTGATGGCATGAGTCTGGCTGAACTACCTGTTGGCGCGGCGCCGGAAGCGCTGTCGTTCGAGCATTTTCCCACGCGGCACCAGGCGGTCATCTGGCGCAACTGGGGAATGATTGCGGTGGAGCGACTGGCGACGGTGCTGGGCACCAGCCAGGAGGAGCTGCGCCGCGCGGCGGTGGAGATGGGGCTCGACCCATCCCCGCCCGTCGACCCGCGCTGGCGTGAGCGCGGCTATGTGACGCTGGTCCGCAACAACTGGCACCTGCTGCCCTACGAGCAGCTCCTGGAGTTGCTCGACTGGAGCGCCGAACAGCTGGACTTCTCCTTGCGCGAGGAGGACTTTCTGTGGCATAAGCTGGGCCATCTCAAGCCGCGGGTGGAGCCGGTCAGGCTGCGGCCGCTGACGAGCGCCGAGCAGGCCGCCACGGCGACGCTGCGAGCCACCTTCCGCGCGCACTTCCCGCGGGGACTGGCGCGGACGGAAGAGCCCTTTGCCTTCCTCGACAAGGCGGGCTTCGGCGCCGCGGTGAAGGCCGAGGATGGCCAGCTGCGCTACCCGTTCGATCTGCGGCTCGCCTATTCCTATGCGGCAGTCTGTGGCGATCCGCTGCTGGATCCGGCCCTCGATCCCTACCCGGACAGCGTGCTCGCCGCCTATGCCGCGAGCGGGGTCAACGCCGTCTGGCTGCATGCCCTCCTCTACAACCTGACGCCGCTGCTGCCGGAAGTCTGCGACGGTTACGCGGAGCGGCTGCAGGCGTTGCGTCAACTGGTGGAGCGGGCCGGCCGCGTCGGCATCAAGGTCTTCCTCTATCTGAACGAGCCGCGCGGCATGCCGCTCTCGTTCTTCGACGCGCATCCGGAGTGGAAGGGCGCGGAGTCGCATGACGGCACCACCTACGCCATGTGCACGTCGGCCCCCGGAGTCCGGGCCTATCTGCGTGAGGCCACGGAGTACCTTGCCACCCAGGTTCCCGAGCTGGGGGGCGTCTTCACCATCACCATGTCGGAGAATCTCACCAGCTGCTTTTCGAAGTGTCGCGAGAAGACCTGCCCGCGCTGCGCCTCCCGGCAGACGGCGGAGGCGGTGGCGCAGGTCAGCAGCATCATCGCGTCGGGGATCCATGCCGGGGCGCCGCGGGCGAGGGTGATTGTCTGGACGTGGGCATGGTTCCCGGAATGGTCGGGCGACGCCATCGATCTGCTGCCGGCGGATGTCGAGCTGATGTGCGTCAGCGAGTGGGGCAAGGTGATCCACGTTGGCGGTGTCGAAGCGAGCATTGTCGACTACTCGATCTCGCAGCCGGGGCCGAGCGAGGAAGCGCTGAGGAACTGGCGCCGGGCGCGCGCCCGCGGCCTGAAGACCATCGCCAAGGTGCAGGTCAACAACTCGTGGGAGTGCAGCGCGGTGCCATGGCTGGCCGTGCCGCATCTGGTGGATGAGCATCTGGGGAATCTGGCCCGTGCCGAGGTCGATGGCCTCATGCTCAGTTGGACCCTTGGCGGCTATCCCGGCGGCAACCTGCCCCTCCTCTTCGCCACACCCGCCGATCTGGCGGCGCGCTTCTCGGCCAGCGAGGCGGAGCGGGTCGAGAGCGCCTGGCTGCGCCTTGCCGATGCCTTCCGCGAGTTCCCCTTTCATGTCGGCGTGCTCTACTGCGCACCCCAGAACGCCGGGCCGCGAAACCTCCTCCATGCGAAGCCGACCGGGTATGCCGCGACGATGGTCGGCATCCCCTATGACGATCTGGACAGCTGGCGCGCGCGCCACTATCCGCGGGAGATCTTCGTGGATCAATGCCGCAAGCTGGCCGAGGGCTGGCGGGAAGGAGTCGAGATGCTGCGGGCGCTGCCGATCGAGGGTGCGGCCTGGTCGGAGCACCTGCGCCTGGTCACCGCCGCCGGCTGCCACTTCAGCAGCATGTACCATCAGGCGGCCTTTGTCGCGCAACGGGATCGGGGGGACGGCATGTCGGGCGACCTCATCCGGGCGGAGCTGGAGGCGGCCCAAGAGCTGTTCACCCTTGCCGCGGCCGACTCGCGCCTTGGTTTCGAGGCGAGCAACCACTACGTCTATACCCTCAACGACCTGGCGGAGAAGGTGCTGAACTGCACGCATCTGCTGGCGTCGACAGAATAAGGAGTACGCATCATGCATCTGAATGAACTGCTCGCGCTTTTCGAGCGCGGCCGGCGCCGCTGCCACCTGATCGGCAGCGAGAGCGCGGGTATTGTGGCGGGGCTGGACCTGGAGGGGCGCCTCTTTGCGGTCGTCGACGGCAAGGTCCTCAATCGGGTGAACCCGGCGGCCTTCACCAGCCAGTCGACCCGCGACGGCTTTGTCAATCCCGGGGGGGATGGCCTCTGGCCCGCCCCGGAAGGGACGATCTTCGGCTACGAGTATGCCACCGGCGCCTGGCGCGTGCCGCCCGGGATCACCGGCGCCCGCTATAGCGTCGTGGAATCCGCCGCGAACCACGCCCTGATTCGCGCCGAGATCGACCTGATCAACAGCCGCGGCCTGGGCATCCCCGCCCTCTTCGAGCGGGACATCCAGACCATCGGCGAGGCGGGTGTGCTCACCGCCATCATCACCGAAAGCATCGCCTATCTCGGCCAGCGAAGCCTCACGCGCGACGAATGCATGCTCGCCCCCTGGAGCCTCTGCCAGTTCGACTCCGGCCCCGACTGCCGCGTCGTTTTCCCCGCCGTGCCCGACGATGCCATCCGCGACCTCTACGAGCCCAGCGACAGTCAGCGCGAACGGTTCGACCTGCTCCGCGCCACCCGCACCGACGGCGCGATGCGCTACCAGATCGGCCTCGACAAGCGGGTCGACTGGATCGAGTACCGCGATCCCCGCCGTCGCCTCACGGTGCATCGCACCGCCGCGCCCCTGCTCGAAGGTTTCGACTACATCGACATCGCCGACTCCCCCCCGACCGCCTATCCCGCCGACACCGGCGTTCGCTTCAGCGTCTACAGCGACCCCACCTGCTTCATGGAGATCGAAGCCGCCGGCGGCTCCCCCCCCGAGCTGACCCCCGGCACCCGGTCCTCCGTCACCACCCCCCCCCGCTCCACCCGCGCCGGACATAACCACCGCGTCAGCCCCTGCCTCCGGCGGCTGCCAAAAACTGCCTCCGGCGGCTGGGGAGATCGCATCTCCCCAGACCCCTGCTGGACTCTCAACGTGGGAGGCGGCCTCCGGACGGCGATCTCCTGGGCACGCCACTCGCCTGAGTGGCACCGGCGTTGGACGCGGCAGGAATTAACCACAAAGAACGCAAAGATCACAAAGATCGAGCGGGGGAGGGGGAGCGCGGGTGCGGCGGGACGCGGAGGCGGGGGGGCGCTGCCCCGGACCCCGCTGGGGAGATCGCATCTCCCCAGACCCCTGCTGGAAAATCAACGTGCTTGCCAAGCAGCTGCCTCCGGCGGCTGGGGAGATCGCATCTCCCCAGACCCCTGCTGGAAAATCAATGTGGGAGGCGGCCTCCGGACGGCGATTGCCCTCAGCTTGCCAAGCACCTGCCTCCGGGGGCTGGGGAGATCGCATCTCCCCAGACCCCTGCTGGAGTCTCCGTGGGAGGGGTTCTCAGAGCGGCGATCCTTCGCGCTCTTCGTGTTTTTCGTGGTGAGGGAACTCCGGCAAGCAGTTAGCCAAACCAGCCCCTCTCAAGAGTGAGTAGTCGTAGTCGATATTCGCAACACGCAGGATCGTCTTCAGCTCGTATACGATGCGACGAAGAGCTATCATACGCCATGCGCACCGAGACCTATACCCCTAAGCTGCTCAGCCGCCCCCGCATCACCGGCGGACTCAGCCAACAGCGCGTGGACGCCATTCGCCCGGCGCCCACCGTTTTCGCATGGCCTCAGATGCTTTGGAAGATAATGCTCCGCGAGAACGATCCAGACACTGACAACTTCGGAGGATAGCAAGTGAAACTCGATTGCAGGTCAGTCGTGGGCACAGTCCTTCTCATCGCAGCAGTCGGACTGCATGGCCTCTCAAACTGCCTGAATGAGCAAGCAGAGCGTCTACAATCGCAGAGCTATGAGCTCACGAAGCTTTGGGGCAGGATGTCACCAGCAGGCTTTGAGTACATGCAACTCGCAATCCAGCGTCATCTTCACAGACTGGACCATGAACCGGAGGGTGTTCAATGATTCACCGAGCCCTTTCGCATTTCAAGTCAATGATCGAGTTCCTTCGGACGTACTTTTGTGTCCTTTCTCTATTTCTGTTCATCCACAGCTTGTTGGTGGTGCACGCGGCTCTTTATCGCCTCATCCTTGCTGAGTCCCAAGCGCAAACCATGGAGCAGCTTGTGATTATGGAAAAGCGCTTCCAGAGCGAGCGATTCCAGCAACTTCGCGAGCTCGTCCCGTCCAAGAAAGCAGGTGCGGACCGGTAGGTGGTTGTAAATTGGGGAAGTTTGGGGACAGGCGATTTGCGCGAAGCTTGTACTCGACTTTTCGCGACCACCGAGCGGGCCGTCGACCTCCCCTCGCATACGTTGAATGTAAAGCTATCGTATCGCATGGTCACCATGAAAGCCCGCAACCAAGTCGAGCATCGGCCATCTCCCCATCCGGCGACGCGCCCAAGATCGGCCATTGAACGAGCGGATACGTACAAGAGGACGGCTATTCCTCGTGCATAAAGCCGAAATCAGGTCCCGAGTCTATCCGTATTCAGGCATGCTTGGTGGACTTCTGATTGCAGCCCTCAATCTCGATGGCGGCATACTGGCAGTCATGTATCTGCTGGCAGCGATGCCAATTCTTCTCCTCTTCAATCTTTTGGACCCGAGTGGCAGGAGCGCTTGGCTTTGGCTGATCCTTCAGCCTGCCTCAGGCTTGCTTGTTGGTCTGGCTTTCGTACACTTCTTCTGGTAGTGAGTCTCGTTTGCGTCGCGCTCCTCACGTTGCGAGTTCGGCCTTCAGGCCGATGTGGCCTCCTCCGCGTCCTCCGACTGGAGAAAAGCCTCAGCAGGCATTCTTGCTTGCCAGGCACCTGCCTCCGGCGGCTGCGAGATCGCATCTCCCCAGACCCCTGCTGGAAAATCAACGTGGGAGGCGACCTCCGGACGGCAATTGCCCTCGACATGCAAGCCCCTGCGCTCCGCGTTGGAGTCCGGCCTTCAGGCCGTTTCAGCTTCACCGCCTCGCCGCCGCGCGAAACGCCTCCGCCTGCAGGATCCTCCAGTCAGCGGTGCCTGCCCTCGGTGCAGTTCAGGCCGTTGCCCAATCGTTCATGCCGGTGCCTGTCTTGGGGTAAGAGCGCAGCCTTCGCCTCGGGAGTGGCTCTTGCCGCACATGGCGGCACGTTTGCCGCAACTGGAAGCTTAGCGGTCCCTTTGCCGCCGACATTGCTCTCCCTCCGCAATCTGGCCCGCACGAGAATAAGAGGAATTTTTCCAGTCGGACCTGAATGCAGTTTCCGATCTAACTGTCGGTTTGACAGGGATTTACGTATTATAGGCAGAGAGTCCAGGGAACAGCCGGTTCAATCTTAGTCGCTTTCTAATTTACAAATACGCTTGGCAAAAAAGTAATGGCGTTATATGGGTAATCGTCCGGCTACGGATCGCTGAACCGTAATCGAAGTTCAGTCGAATGGGGAATAGTAGATCATATAGCAGGCGTATCACATGCATCGAAGTATACCTTATAAGCATGTAGTACAATTGTTAAGCCAGACGCTTTGAAGGATTCGTAAAGCATAAAAACTCAGGGGAAAGATCAACTCATGCGCGTTGTCTACTTCATTCACAGTCGATTGCTTATCTTGACGTCGCTCCTCACCTTCGTTGTCATCAGCCTTGCCGCTGACCCAGAGGTGGAGGTCACCAGGCTCTCGGTCTCCGGCTCGGGGGCCGCCGCTGTGTCTGGTGTGCTATATGTCAACGATACCGCCAGCGGTGCGAACGACGGCAGCTCGTGGGTGAATGCCTTTTCCGACCTGCAATCCGCCCTCTCTGCCGCCACTTCCGGCGACGAGATCTGGATCGCGGCCGGCACGTACAAACCGTCCGTGGAGGTTGGCGGCAGCGGTTCCCGATACGCCACTTTCCAGATGGTCAACGGAGTCGGTATCTACGGCGGCTTTGCCGGCACCGAGACCACCCGCGACGAGCGAGAATGGGAAACCCACATCACCATCCTCTCCGGCGACATCGGCACCGAAGACTACACTCCCGACAACGCCTATCACCTCTTCTGCCATCCCGATGGTTATATCCTCGACAGCACGGCTCTCCTCGACGGCGTCACCATCACTGGCGGCGTCGCCGATGGTTATGAATACGGCCATGAAGCCAGGGGGGGCGCCATGTACAACACCATTGCCTCGCCCACCATCACCAACTGCACCTTCTTTCTCAATCACGCTACCTACGGGGGTGCCGTTCTCAACGACTCGTCCACCACCACCATCACGAACTGCACCTTCAGCCAGAACATGGCCCTTCTGGGAGGCGCCATTATCGGCACCGCCACTATCACCAACTGCACCTTCAATAACAACCATGCGTATAGTGGCGGCGCTATCAGTGGCTCAGCGACCACCACCAACTGCACATTTACGCAGAATACCGCGGATTGGGACGGCGGAGCTATTCTCCATCACGGCGGCGCCATTACCGGCTGCACCTTCAGCATGAATACATCCGGTGGTCCCGGGGGAGCCATCCGCATCGACGGGGAACCACCGACCATCACCAACTGCACCTTCATCCAAAACACAGCGACCACTAGCAGTGGAGGTGCTGTCTTTTGCGCAAACGCAGGGGCGACATTCACCAACTGCACCTTCAGCCGGAACTCCGCGAATGAGGGTGGCGCCGTCTTCGCGAGTATCTACGATGGTACGTTGCGATTCGCCAACTGCTCCTTCAGTTTGAACAGTGCGCCTAACGGTGGCGCCGTCTACGACGGAAGCATGCATGGGGCGAGCAACATCTTCACCAACTGCATCCTCTGGGGCAATAGCAGCGATATCGTCACCGATGAGTACGGGGCATCGCCTGAGATTTCGTTCTCCATCGTCCAGAGCGGCAACTTTGCAGCCGGCAGCGATCCGCTCTTCGTGGACCCCGCCAACGACAACCTGCGCCTGCAGTTCGGCTCCCCCGCCATCAACGCCGGCAGCAACAGCCTCCTCCCCGCTGACAGCGCTGACCTCGACGGCAATCTCGATGCGACCGAGCCCATCCCCTATGACCTCGACGACCGCGCCCGCATAGTCGAAACCACCGTCGACATGGGGCCATTTGAGTACGTACACTACACCGGCCCCATTTGGTATGTCGACGTCGCCGCCAGCGGCGCCAACGATGGCTCCGACTGGCGTCACGCCTTCACCGACCTGCAATCCGCCCTCTCCGCCGCCGCTTCAGGCGACGAGATCTGGGTCGCGGCCGGCACCTACAAGCCCTCCGTCCAGGTCGGCGGCACGGGCGACCGCTACGCCACCTTCCAGATGGTCAACGGAGTCGGTATCTACGGCGGCTTTGCCGGCACCGAGACCGCCCGCGACGAGCGCGACTGGGAAACCCACATCACCATCCTCTCCGGCGACATCGGCACCGAAGACTATACCCCCGACAACACCTATCACCTCTTTCTCCATCCCGATGGCTATATCCTCGACAGCACTGCTCTCCTCGACGGCGTTACCATCGCTGGCGGCGTCGCCGATGGTTATGCAAACCAAGAAGCCAGAGGGGGCGCCATGTACAACGCCAGTGTCTCGCCCACCATCACCAACTGCACCTTCTCACAGAATCAAGCAGTACATGGCGGCGCCATGTACAACACCAATGCCTCGCCCACCATCACCAACTGCACCTTCTCGCAGAATCAAGCAGAGGCGGGCGGCGGCGGCATTGTTCAATCCTACTCCTCGCCCACCATCACGAACTGCACCTTCTCACAGAATCAAGCAAATTGGGGCGGCGGCATGTGGAATTCGAACTCCTCGCCCACCATCACCAACTGCACCTTCTCACTGAATAAAGCAGATTATGCCGGCGGCATAGACAACACCAATGCCTCGCCCACTATCACCAACTGCACCTTCTCTCAGAATCAAGCAGATGCGGACGGCGGCGGCATGAGCAATTGGGACTCCTCGCCCACCATCACCAACTGCACCTTCTCACAGAATAAAGCACGTTGGCGCGCTGGCGGCATGGACAATCAATACTACTCCTCGCCCACCATCAGCAACTGCATCCTCTGGGGCAACGGCACGGAGATCGACAACCAAGACAGTACGCCTATCGTCACCTACTCCATCGTTCAGGACGGCTACTCCAACCTTTACGCCGATCCCCTCTTCGTCGACCCCGCCAACGACAACCTGCGCCTCCAGCCCGGCTCCCCCGCCATCAACGCCGGATCCAACGCCGCCCTCCCTGCCGATACCACCGATCTCGATGGCGATAGTGACACCGCAGAGCCCGTCCCCTACGACCTCGACGGCAACGCCCGTGTCAAGAACGGCACGGTCGACATGGGGGCCTACGAAGCAGCCCTTCCCCCGCCCGTCGCCAATGCCGATAGCTACAGTCTCCTCGGCAACGCCACCCTTACCGTCGCCGCCCCCGGTGTGCTGACTAACGATACCGCGGATGCTGGCAATCCGCTCACCGCCGTCCTTGTCGCCAATGTCTCCCACGGCGCCCTCAGTCTTCATGCCGACGGCTCCTTCACCTACACGCCCACTACTGGCTACGTTGGCGAAGAAACGTTCACTTACAAAGCCAACGACGGTTATGAGGAGTCTAACGCCGCCACAGTGACCATCGCCGTGCCAGCGATCCATACCGTCACCTTCGACCTCGACGGCAAGGCAATCCGCACCGGCGGCGGCGAACTCGTCCAGCAGGTGGTGCATGGCGCTTCGGCCACCGCGCCGACCGTTCAAGCCAACACCGGCTGGACCTTCACCGGCTGGGATGCTTTGTTCGACGCCATCACCTCGAATCTGACTGTCATCGCCCAATATGAAGTGACCACCTATACCGTGAACTTCGATCTTGACGGCAAGGGCAGCCGGACCGGTGGCGGCGAGCTGGTGCAGCAGGTGGGACATGGTGGGGCGGCGGTTGCCCCGACGGTGCAGGCAAACCTCGGCTGGGCTTTCACCGGCTGGGACCTGCCCTTCACCAACATCACCACAAACCTGTCTGTCACCGCCCTCTACACTTCAGAGCCGATCGATACACCGACCTGGGCCAATCCCGTTGGCATGGCGAACTCGATGGCGGTTTATGCCCGGGTGCAGTTGCTGCCGGATGCGGTGATGATCGAGACGGAGGGATCGCTGCTGGCGGCGTTCAAGGATGGGGTCTGTCGCGGGGTCACCACGATTGCGGCAGGGCCGATGGTGTCGACCTATTCGCTGCAGGTTTTCAGTGATGCCGGGAGTGAAGCGGGCTTCACGCTGCGGGTCTGGGATGCGGCAACGGGCCAAATCCACGATATCATGGAAGGTTTCGATTTTGTTCAGGATACGGCTTGGGGCGGCATCGGTTCTCCGGTGACGTTGCATGCGGGGCTGGTGACGCAGACGATCTCTCTTGTTCAGAACTGGAACTGGATCAGCTTCAACACTCTGCCGGAATCCTGGTCTCCCAATGTCGTGCTGGGGACCGAGCGTTGGCAGAATGAAGATACCATCAAGGGACCCGGGGGCATCGCGACCTTCTACGGAGATCAGTGGTATGGGGCACAGGAGCTGGCTGCCGGGGTGCGCTTCCTGCTGAAGGTGCAGGGCGCCGGACCGGAGCCGCTGGTGGTGACCGGTACGCCGGTGCCATTGGAGCCCCTGTCGCTCGTGGCTGGCTGGAACTGGTTGGGGTACACGCCACAAAGCGCCATGGCGATCAGTGACGCGCTTGCTTCTCTGCCAGTGACCAATGACGATACCCTCAAGTGCCCGAGCTTCCTCGTCACCAACTACGATGGCATCTGGTATCCTGAAGGTGCTGAGATGCAGCCGGGCGTGGGCTACCTGCTGAAGCTGGCAACAGCGGGAACCCTGAGCTATCCGGGCACGTCGGTTGGCGCACCGGCGGTGAGCGAGGTGGGGATCGCGGCAGCGCCAGGTTGGGAGAACCCCAGCGGCTATGCCAACTCGATGGAGGTCTACGCCAAGGTGATGGATGGCAGTACGCCCATGCAGACGCCCGGCTCGCTGCTGGCCGCCTTCAAGGGCGACACCCTGCGCGGCGTGGCGGGACCGAGCGCGGGCCCAGCGGGACAGCTCTACATTCTGCAGGTCTTCAGCGACGAGACGAACGAAAGCGGCCTCACCTATAAGTTCTACGATGCGGCAAGCGACACCATCTACGACATCGCGCAGGGGCTCGACTTCGTCTCCAATGGGGCCGTCGGCGGCATCACGACGCCGGTCGAACTCGACGCGCTGATCGTGCCGACCATCGACATTGCCGATAGTTCCGTCTACGAAGGCGACACCGGGACGACGCCGTTAACCTTCACGGTGACCCTCGGCCGCACCTGGGCCGAGGCCGTCACAGTGGCGTACGCCACCACCGATGGCACGGCGATCGCACCGGCGGACTACGTGGCCGCCAATGGGGTCCTGACCATCCCAGCCGGCAGTCTGACCGCTACCATCGCGGTAGCCATCAACGGAGATTATGTCGACGAACTCGACGAGACGCTGACTGTGACGCTGAGCAATCCGGTCAACGGGGTACTTGGCGATGCCACCGCCACGGGTACCATCCGCAACAACGACACGGCTGTGCTGAGCATCGCTGATGCATCGAAGGCGGAAGGCGATGTTGGGGTCAGCGTGGTGCAGGTTTCAGTGACGTTGGACCTCCCGAGCGACCGCACGGTGACCGTGGAATATGCAACGGCGTCGGTCACGGCCACCGCGGGTGTTGACTACATCGAAGATACGGGAACCGTAACCTTCGCACCTGGCGACACCAGTGAGACCATTGACATCGACATCGTCGGAGACACCATCGACGAAGCCAACGAGAGCTTCGAGATCCACCTCAGCAACGTCACCAACGCCGGCACCGCTGACACTACCGCCACGGTGATGATCATTGATGACGACACCGCCGTGCTCGGTATCGCCGACGCGCAGGTGGCGGAGGATGGGGGCCAGGTGACGCTGACGGTTTCCACGCTGACCGCCGCCGATCGGGTGATGACGGTGAACGTCGCCACCGCGGACGGTACGGCGACGGCGCCGGCCGACTATACGGCGGTCAACACGCAGCTCATCTTCGCCCCGGGCGTCACCTCGCAGCAGGTGGTCGTGACCATCCTCGATGATGAGACCGTGGAAGGAGATGAGAGCTTCACCGTCAACCTGAGTGGCGCGACCATCGCGACGATCGGCGACGGCAGCGCGACGGTGACCATCACCGACGACGACGTGCCGCAGGTCAGCGTGAACAGCGTCAGTGCGTTGGAAGGCAGCGCCCTGACCTTCACGCTCAGCCTGGACCGGTCCAGTCCCTTCGTGGCCAGCGTCGACTACGCCACCGCCAACGACACGGCGACAGCCGGCAGCGACTACGTCAGCACCAGCGGTACGGCGACCTTCGCCGCGAACCAGATGACGGCGACGGTCGTCGTGCAGTCCATCCAGGACGAGCTGCACGAAGGGCTTGAAACCTTCACGTTGACCCTCTCGAACCCGACCATGCTCAGCCTCGGCGAGGCGGTCGGCGTCGGCACCATCGAAGACAATGACCCTCCCTGGCTGCTTCTGACGACAGCGGCGGCGGCCATCAGCGAAGGTGGGGGGACGACGGTGGGAACAGTCACCCGCAACACCGACACCGGCGCGGAGCTGGTGGTCGACCTGACCAGCAGCGACACGACCGAAGCGGTGGTGCCGGCGACGGTCACCATCGCGGCGGGCTCCAGCACCGCCACCTTTGTCGTCAGCGCCGCGGATGACGAGGACTTCGACGGTAACGTGCAGGTGACGCTCACCGCCAGCGACATCGACCATATGGATGGTACCGTGACGTTGACGATTACCGACGACGAACAATCCGAAAATCTCGTCTACACCTTCACTATTCGCGGCACTCAGTACGGCGACGGCGTGGTGCCTCAGGCGGGGAACGGCTATCTGGTACTTGATCTGCGCGATCATCAGGCGTCGGCGGTCGTCCGATGGCAGGATGGTAGCGGCGATCGGATCGACTTCCCTGGCTGGTATACGGCCGACATCGGAGCCAGCAACATCTGGGTGCTCCACGTGAGCGATTTCGAGCTCGCCGGTCCGGCGGCGATTGGCGACTACGCCTATGGCCACATGTTCGGGACCATGCATCCGAGCGAGGTGCCCCTTGGCGGCGGCGTCACGGGGCCGGCGGCAGTCAGCTTTGCCGGTCCTTGGCGCGGAGGCGCTCCCTTCGGCCAGCCGACGCTCGTCGAGATGGGCGACATGAGTGCCCGCTTCGACTATGCGCGCACCCAGCAGGAGAACACTAGCAACACCCCCTTCGAGGTGCTGCTGGTCGAGCTGGCGGAAGATGCCGGCTTCCAGCTTCCCGAGTTCGACCGTCAGGTCGAGACTGAAGTCGCGGGAACAGCCGAGCTGGAAGGTCAGGGTATCGCCTGCTACAACCTGACCTGGAGCGGTGTCAACGCCGGCGAGAATGCGGTGCAGAGCTTCAGCTATCCCGGTTATCTGCTCCTCGACCTGTCCACGGGTGAGATGCAGGCCCTGCTCGCCTGGCGTCAGGGAACCCAGTGGTACTACACCATCGAAACCTGGAGTGAAGGTGTGAGCTTCGCCTATCCGTTGACGGTTGGCAGCAGCACCTATACCTTCCTTGGCAATCGCCAAACTCTTCAGGTACTGTCCCAACCGGAAGACTACCGCTTCCGCTTCATGTACGGCGCCAACCGTACCCTGAAGATCGGGCTGCCCTCGAACGAGCCGCAGGCTCTTCCGATGAGCCTGAGCGGCAACCTCTGGGGCCACTTCAGCCCGAACGAGGAGGGTGGCACCTACACGCAGAGCACCATCACCTGCGGCATCAACGGAGGCATGACCCTGACCATCAATCAGGAGTCCATGACCCTCGACCAGGCCATGGACCACGTCAGAAGCACGCTGACTAACTTCATTAGGGACTAGTCTCGGGATAGCATCGATATGCTCCGTGTGCCCGATGCCGATCGGGCACACGGGGACACGGAGAGGCGGGGACGATCGGCGGGGCGCTGCCCCGGACCCCGCTGGGGAGGCAGCACCTCCCCAGACCCCTCGATACGTTTTGTCGGGTTCCGGAGAGGGAGACGCGGCAGGAATTCACCACAAAGAACGCAGAGATCACAAGGATCGAGCGGGGGGATGGCATGAGGGCGGTATGAAGGCAGACAGGAATGTCTGCCCCACTTTCCTGCTAAACTATATTTTCTTTTCCGGCGTTACTTTGGAGTTTGGCATGCTATGGTATAGGTCGTTGGCCTGATGGTGATTGTAGTTTCTTGGAGGGGTGGGAGATGAAGGGACTTAATGAGAGAATGCGGCGGTTTGCGGGGGAGTATGTGAAGGACTTCTGTGCGGTGAAGGCGGCGGTGCGGGCGGGTTATGCGGAATCGCTTGCGAAGATTCGGGGACCGGAGTTGGTGATGGATGCCCGGGTGCAGTTGCTGGTGCGGGAGATCGTGGCGACGAAGCGTGCGCAGGTGCCGGGGTATCGGTATGAGCTGAAGAGGGATCTTGCGGAGCTTGTGGCAAGACGAGTGAGCGGGCAGAATTACGGACGTACCGGCAAAACGACCGAGGTTTTGGCCGAGGTTTTGGTTGCGCAGGCGGTGGATGGCACCGAGGTTTTGACCGAGGTTTTGGGATGGGGCGAGGCGCAGGAGGCCGGGTCGGACGAGTCGGACGGGTCGGACGTGGCGTGTTAAGAATGGCATCAGAGGCGCCATAATAGATCACACGATTTCTTTTCAGTTTCGGCTTGAATATGAAAATATAGGCGTAATCTTAGCTATG
>JAWLHB010000013.1:0-175261 GCA_041690595.1 Lentisphaeria bacterium | reverse complement strand
GAGTTATCAACATTTTATTGACGCACTCGTCGCAGCCATTCATAAAAAATCTGGAGATCTTTTAGCCATGAACACTTGAAGGCATACATAGTTGGGAGGCGTTCTCCGAACGGCGACTGGTCCATCGCCATCCCCCACGTATTCGCAATCCCACCGGCCTCAGCCTCACCATGCCCCCTCAAAGTGGGAGGCGTTCTCCGAACGGCGACTGGTCCATCGCCATCCCCCACGGCCCTGCCATTGCTATTGCCATACCCCTCCGCGTGAGCTCAATTCCAGGCCGGTCCAGGGGGAGTAGCGTCAGTCGTTGGGACTGGTCACGCGGATGGTCATGCCATCGATCCGGACCACGAGGGGGATTCCGGCCTTGAGGTAGCTCTTCAGGGCAGGGTGCTTGCGCAGGAGCTCGAAAAAGTCCTCGCTCCAGGCGGTGACGGAGAGCTGAGGGGTAGGGGAATCGTTGGGTGGAATGAGGGAATCGTACCAGGTGCTGTCGGCATGGCGAAAGTAGAAGGTCTTGTCGCCGGCATGGGCGATCAGCGTATCCAGCCGTTCCGGGGTGACAATGGCAGGGGCGGCTCCTTGCGTGGCGGGCGCGGCCGCGTAGAAATCGCTGGTGTTGTCGCGCCCCTGCTTCATCTGCTGGCTGGCTTGGGCATCGCGAACGGCGCCGGCGCCCGATTCCATCTGGACAGCGGACTGTGGGCGCATACGGTCAAGCTCTTCACGCGCCGCCCTGCGTTCATGAACGGCAAGGCCCTCTTCGACAATGAGGAAGGATGTGTAGGAGGTAGCGATGCCATACTCGCGGCCGAGGCGCTTGACCTCATCGACCAGTTCCTGCTTCTCGCCGTTGAGCCGGATCGCTTCCTGCAACTGCCCGACGCGGCGGATGGCCCAGAGGCGGGGGATGAAGGCGTGGTGCGGGCTGCCGTTCAGGTCGGCCTCGAAGCGAAATCTCTCGCGGGCGCCCTGAACGTTGCCGCTGAGTGTGAAGGCTTTCGTGCCTGTGCCCGTGTACTGGCCGGCCAGGATGAGCTGGCTGCCGCGGAAGAGGTCGGGTAGCTGGCTGGGAATGCTCTCACTCAGGCGAACATCGCCGGTATCCAGCTGAAGGTCGGTCATGACCGGGCTGGCTACTTTCTCGTAGAAGCCGGTAAGGGCGAGTTCGAGATCTTCGCCCGGGCGGACATAGGTCGTGTAGCCGCGGCTTCGGGAAGCGATGCCGTCAAGCAGGCGGGTGTTGACATCGTCACCCACGCCGAAGGTGAAGATGCGCTGCCGACGCTGCGAGTTGTCGAGCTGCTTGAGGATCTGCTGGGGATCGACATCGCCAATGGTCGGCAGCCCGTCCGTGAGGAAAACGACGAGCGGCACGGCCTCGCCCCTGCCGGCGGTGGCGAGGGTCTTCGCCAAGGCATCCGAGATGGCGGTGCCGCCGCGGGCCCGCATGCCATCGATGAACTCCCGGGCAGCTTTCAGATTCGCCTCGTCCGCTGGCCTGGATTCCTCGAAGAGCGGGTTCACATCGGTCGCAAAGGCGATGATGTTGAAATGGTCCTTGTGCGTCAGGTTGTTGATGCAGTAGCGCAGCGCCTGCTGCGTCTGGCGCAGCTTGTCACCCGTCATGCTCCCCGAGGTGTCCACGACGAAGGTGATATCCTTGGCCGCGATCTCTTCGGCCTGCAGCTCGCTGTTGGGCGAGATGAAGATGAGAAAGTAGCCCTGATCCCCCTTGCGGTAGCCGAGAAAGTCAACGCCGATCTTGTCCCCGTCGGCGGAGAAGAGAATCTGGAAATCCTTGTCGGGCGTATGGTTGGTGGCTTCCCAGGTGAGGCGGGCGCCCGTGTTGCCCTGGCGGCTGACCTGAGCATCGAAGCCGGGAGCGTAGAGAGTCTTGATGGGAGCCTTGGTGGAAAGCGTGGCATCGATGACGACGCTGGCGATCGATTGCGCGCCTTCGGGACGAGCGGAGAGCAGCGGATAGGCGAAACGGGTGACCGCGCCGTCACGCACGAGCGTCTGCTCGTAGGTGAGCTGGATCTTGACCTCGCTGTTGGGCTCGATGGGGAAGACTCGCGCCTTGAGCAGCCCCTGGTCGATGTACTCCAGGAGGCCTGGATCGCGCATGCTGCGCACGATGCTTTCGTAGATGGAGCGGGCCTTGTCCGCCGGAAGCAGCTCCGCCTCGAGGGTCTTGCCGTTGACCGTCATGGCGAAGGAGGAGAGCGCTGCATCCGCGGCAATTGGAAAGATGTACGTGCCTTCGATGCGCTGGTTGTTGGGATTGTAGAAGGTGGCATTGACGGTGACTTGGGCAAAGCGGTCGGTCAGCTCCAGAGAGGCACGGTGGCTGCGCACCTGCATGGGCTGCAACTGGGGAATCGGTCTCGGCAAGGGATGTGGCGGAACGGGTCTCGGCGGAATGGGGTGGGGCGGGTCGATGATGATCAGGCAAGCCAGGGAGGTGTGCAGGATACCCAGCATGGCAAGGAGGCAGAAACGATGAAAGGACATGACGGTAGCTCCGTGCTCGGGGTGGAGGATGAGGGTCTGTAATAAGGATAATGCGACTGCAGCCGATTTCTTAGGGCAGACCGGGCAGACCCCATGGATTTGTGCGGAATAACCCGGATTCCGTGGGGGTGGCAATGGCCGGATTCCGCTTGACAGGAACTCCCGGATCGAGGTAGTGTAAGCAAACGCGACGAGGTCATTGACCACCGATAATGGAAGCATTTCCAGCAAGGAGCGCATGATGAACACGTTTACCGGGGAAAACCTTCAGGAACTGATCAAGCACGATGCCGACTGGGCGGTTTCCATCTTCATGTCCACCCACCGATCTGGACCGGACACCCGCCAGGACCCCATCCGCTTCAAGAACCTCCTCCGCATGGCCGAACATGCCATGCACAATCGCGGCCTCGACAACGGCCAGATGGAGGCTCTGGAGCCGGCAACGCAGCTGGTCTCCGATAACAGCTTCTGGCAGCATCAGAGCGACGGGTTGGCAATGTTTGTCGGGCCGGACTACTTCAAGTACTTCGTTCTGCCCTTCCACTTTCCAGAGAATGTCCTGGTCGATCGCCGCTTTCACATCCGTCCCCTGTTGCCGGTCTACCACGGAAATGGGCGCTTCTATCTGCTGACGCTGAGCCAGAAGCGCGTGCGCGTCTTCCAGTGCACCCGTGATCACTTCGAAGAGATTCAGGTAGTCGGCGTGCCGACCACTATCGAAGAGTACATGCAGTTTGTGGATGAGACCTCTGCCCGGGATTGGCGCCCACCCATGCCGCATGGCGGCCGCGGGGTGGCCTCCTACAATCGTCACGGCACCGGCGTGGAGCGGGGCAAGCAGCGCATCAAGGAGTTCTTTCAGCAGGTCAACAATGGCCTCCACGATCTGCTGCATGAAGAGAATGCGCCGTTGATCGTTGCTTCGGTCGACTATCTCTACCCCATCTACAAGGAAGCCAATACCTACGGCCACCTCGTCGAAAGTCACCTGACGGGGAATCCGGAAGCCAGTACCGGGCAGGAACTGCATCGCGATGCCTGGAACCTGCTCGTTCCGCGCTTCCGTGTGCGGCAGGATGCGGCGGTCGAGCAGTATCTGCAACTCGACGGATCGCCTCGCGCCTCGCGCAAGCTCAAGGAGATCGTCCCCGGCGCGCATTCCTCACGCATCGAAACGTTGCTGGTGGCAAGCGACCACGAGTCGTGGGGCATATACGATCAGGAGAGTGGGGACGTACGGGAAACAAAATCCGCGCCTCCCGAGGCTCAGGAGTTGATAAACTATAGTTCCGTGCTTACGTTACAAAACGGCGGAAACGTGTATGTTCTGTCGAATGAGGAGATGCCGCATGGTGCACCGATGGCAGCGATCTTTCGTTACTGACGCACTGGCCGCAAGTTGACGGCCGCACGGGGACAGGCGGCCATTCCCTCCCTAAACCTTGGAAGGAGTGTGACTGCATGCCGGATACCCTGAGTCTTGACAGCGCCACCACCAAAGCCAACCAGCTCGTCGACAACATTGAAAAGGTGATCATAGGGAAGCGGCCGGTAATTGCGCGGGCGGTGGGCGCCCTCCTCGCCCGTGGCCATGTCCTGATCGAAGATGTCCCTGGCGTCGGCAAGACGATGCTCGCCAAAGCGCTGGCCCGCTCCATCGACGGCGATTTCAAGCGCATCCAGTTCACCGCCGACCTGCTGCCATCCGACGTCACCGGCGTCAATATCTACCGGCAGGAAAGCGGCGAGTTCAGCTTCCGGCCCGGGCCCCTGTTTGCCAATGTCCTGTTGGGAGACGAGATCAATCGAGCGACGCCGCGCACCCAGTCCAGCCTCCTCGAAGGGATGGAAGAGGGGCAGGCCACGGTGGACGGCGTGCGCCACGAACTGCCGAACCCCTTCTTTGTGATGGCAACGCAGAACCCGATCGAGCTGGAAGGGACCTATCCCCTTCCCTTTGCCCAGATGGATCGCTTCATTGTGCGCTTGCGCATCGGCTATCTCCAGCCGGCCGACGAGCGGCGAATGGCCCAGTCGCGCATGAAAAACGTTCCCATCGACTCTCTGGAGCCGGTGATCGACTGCGTAGAGCTGGTCAAACTGCAGGAACAGGTACAGCAGATCACCATCACCGAAGATCTGCTCGACTACATCGTGGCGATTGTCAATCGTACCCGAAGCGGAGACGATCTGGAGTTTGGCGCCAGTCCCAGAGGAACCCTGGATCTGATGCGCTTCAGTCAGGCCGCGGCCCTCATGGCAGGGCGAGACTATGTCCTTCCTGACGACATCAAGGAGTCGGCGGGAGCGATCCTCGCGCATCGGGTGATTGTGCGCAAGGGAACACGGCATGGCACGCTGACGTCGGATGCATTCATAGACGAACTGGTTGAATCGGTGGAAGTGCCTCTATGATCTACCTGTCGAAGCTGGGGGTCAGTTTTATTGGCCTGGGCTTCGTGCTTTACCTGGTGGCATTGCAGTCCTCCTCGGGGCTCCTCTTTCTGGTGCTCGGAATATTGGCGGGCTGCTACCTGGTGAACCTGGTATCCGCGTGGCGCGCGGCGCGGCACCTGGATCTGCGACCGCCGGCGAACATGACGGGACGCGAAGGCGAAGCGATCACCGGAACCTGGGAAGTCGCGAACACCACCCGGGAGACGCTCGGGCTCACGGAGGCCCGCAGTCCGTGGGGAATGCTCTTTCGTATCGGCGCGCTGGCCGGCGGGGAATGCATCCATATCACCCCGGATCTCCTGACCCTGCCGAAGCGGGGCGTCTATCCATTCAACAGCCTCTCGCTAGTATCGAGCTATCCATTCGGCATGATTCGCTGCACACGGAAACTGGAGGTCAGCGGCGAGTTCATCGTCTATCCGGCCGTCTATCGTTGCCAGGTGCCCCTCGCCGCTGGTTTCGAGCCGACCGTGGGCGGCAAGTTCACGGGGCTCCATCGCTCAGCTTCCGGAGACAGCTTTCACGGTGTGCGCCCATTCCAATCGTCGGATCCAGTCAGGCTGATCCACTGGGCCTCGTCCTCCAAAGGACTGGGCCTCATGGTCAAGGAATTCGATGAAGAATTGTCCGGGCGCGTCTCCATCGTGATGGATGCCGAAGGGGCGCGCGACGCGGAGGGAAATCTGCTGATCGACTGGGCGGCTCGGGCGGCCGCTTCTCTGGTTCTGGCTGCATTGGATGCCAGTCACCAGATCGAGTATATCAATCTGGGCAATCTGGAGCTGCTCTCGGTGCCCCCCTTTGCCGATGGCAGCGTCGTGATGGACTCCCTCGCTCGCTTGACGCCAGTGGAGGACAGCCTCACGCGGTCGCGGCTGCAGGCGGCGCTGGCCAAGCTGCCGGTGAAATCCAGCGTCTGCCTCGTCCTGACCAGTTACAACGCCGATGTCGAGAGCTTCATGAATCGCGATCTGCCCGCGGACCGACGCAAGGCGGAGCTTTACCTCCCCGAAAGCTGGCGTGAAGCCGTTGCGGATCGCCACGTCCGGGCTCTCTTTTTTGGCCCCTCCAGCCTGGAGAACGAATGAAGCTGCGCAACGAAGCCATGAAAGAGCCGCGCAACCTGCTGATCCTCCTTGGATTCATCTGCCAGGGCTACAGCTTCGACTACTACTTTATGGCGGTGGTTTACGCGCTCATCTGGTATGTGGCCTTGTCGCTGAGCCGGGAAGAGCGGCTTCTGCCGACCTGGGTCGAGGAGGTCGTGGCCCTCGTGGCGATCGTTGGCGCCTATTTCCTGGGCGATGCGCTGGGAGGGCGCTATGGATACAACCGCCTGGTCTTCATCGGCAACGGACTGGTCCTCTTCCAGGCAGCTCGTCTGTTGCGACCACTGAACCTGCGCGAGAAGATGTACTCGATCGCGATCGCGATGATCCATCTCGGCGTAGGAACGCAGGTGGTGGTCGATTACGAATTCATCCTCATTCTGGTCGGGGTCCTTTACCTGCTGCCACGCTCGCTTTTCGCGTTGGAAGCAGAGAAGTATCGGCGGATTGCGGGTGGACGCCTGGCCGGCCTGAATGGCCGTGAGTTCCTCTATCTCGCGGTGATCATGGTCGTCTTCTTTCTCTTCTTTCCACGTTTTCCCGTGGCACAGGGCAGCACGAGCAGGTGGCAGATCGGCGGTCGCCAGCCGGAGGAAATCGATGCCAGCCTCGGTGGAGCGCAGGCGTCGGACATTCTGCTTTTCCGCATCGAGGGCGAAGCAGTGGACTACGTCAAGGGCTCCGCGCTGGATGTCTGGGACGGCCAGACATGGAGTCGCTCCAACTGGGCCAGCCTGAGTGATCGTGTTCCCTGGACCGGCGAACTGACAGGTACGGTACATCGAAGCGTCAAGCTGTTGAGCTATCGCTTGCTGGGAAATACCATCCCGAGTGACGGCTACGTGGTACGTGTCGAAGGTCCATTCGTGCAGCGCCCCTATGTCGCCGACCATGGCGGCGTCATGCTGCCATTCGACCTGCACCGCGACATCACCTATGATTATTGGACGCGCCTGGACAGTGGTTACGGCGAGCTGACCGAGCGTGAGCGCCTCCGCTACACCGATCTCGGCGCGGAACCCTCCCCGCAGTTGAGCCAATGGCTCAATCAGCGGCTGGGGCAGCTGCGGGAGCCTAAGGAGATCGCCCAGACGCTCGTCACCTGGTTCCAGGACAACCATGAGTATGAACTCGGCGCACCCAACCTCGACCGCCTTGCTCCCATCGACGACTTCTGCATCAACTCCCGCCCCGGCCATTGCGAGCGCTTCGCTTCCAGCCTGGCTGTTCTGCTGCGCATGCGCGATATACCCGCGCGGGTGGGAATGGGGTGGGTGGCGACGGAGCGAAACGATCTCGGCAGTTTCTACAACATCCGCGCCAGACATGGGCACGCCTGGACCGAAGCCTGGATTGAAGGCGAGGGCTGGGTCATCTTCGACGCCACCCCATACGGTACCAGCTTCAACCTCGAGGAGCGGAGCCTGGGGCTCACGGTCTTCGAGTGGATCGAGTTTGTCTGGTACAGCAAGATCGTCGAATTCGGAACCTCCGAGCAGTCGACGGTGGTGAACACCATGGGGACAATCGTGCAGGAGACGGCCGGCCTTGTGGTGCGGTACATGGCGCTGATCGTGATGGGGGGAGTGATCGTTTTCATGGCGTTATACGCCAGGCGCCGCGGCTGGCTCACCCGACGCAGCCGGAGAGCGGCGACCACGCATGAACAGTCGGTGCGTGAAGCACGCCATTTTTATGGACGCATGTTGCGAATTCTCGCAAAGAGGCGACTGTACCGGGCGCGGGGACAAACGCCGTGGGAGTTCCTGCGGCTGGTTGAAACAGAGAGGCCGCGGAGTGCCGATGAGGTGCGCCAGCTCACCCAATGGTTCTGCGATATCCGCTATGGTCAGCGGGTGCTGACGGAGCCACTGCGCCAGGCCATCCAGGAGAAGCTGAACAGAATTGACGGGGCCGGTTGAGCCGATCCGTCATCAGGTGGGAAGAGCATGAAAACCTTTGTTAAAGCAGCCTTGGTTGCCACGCTGGCAACCTATTTTCTGATCTTCATCGGGGGACTGGTTCGCGTCTCTGGAGCCGGCTTGGGCTGCCCGGACTGGCCAACCTGCTATGGAAGCTGGATCCCGCCCATGAATCAGTTGCACCTGCAGCAGCTGATCACGCGGGCCGAGGAAGGCTCCCGTGCCTACGCGGTTCTGAAGGATATCGATGTCGCGACCTTCAATTTTACCTTGGTCTGGATCGAGTATGTGAACCGGATGGCCGGGGTGGTGGTAGGGCTCACGATCATCGCCCTGCTCCTTGTGGCAGTCTGGAAGGTGCGCGAATACAAGCGATTGACCATTGGGGCTCTGGCGATCCTCCTGCTGACGCTTTTCCAAGGCTGGCTGGGAGGTGTTGTGGTGCAGACGAAGCTGCACCATGTCGTGGTTTCGCTGCACATGGGGCTGGCACTGGTGATGATCAGTGCCTTGCTCTACCTGCTGATCTGGCCCACCTACAAGGACGCTCCCGTCAGCCAACGACATCGCAGGTTGCGCGTTGGCTTCATTCTCATCTGGTTCGGCGGTATTGCGCAGATCGCCGGCGGCGCCTGGTTGCGTGGCTCCCTGGAGGAGCTGACCTTGGCGATGCCTCTGGCGACGGATCTGATGCGGCTCGACCTGGCGGGCGAGCACAAGTACTTCCATATTGTGCTGGGCGTTGTGCTGGGAGTGACCAGCATCGTGCTGGCTTTGCGCGTCTTGCGGCAGGAGACGGATTCGCTGTGTCGATCAACCGCGAGGGCGGTGGTTGTTCTGGCGGCCCTTCAGTTGCTGGTGGGCTTTGTTTTCCGACCCCTTGGATTGTGGCCGATTCTGCAAGTCGTGCATCTGTGGCTGGCAAGCCTCTGGTTAGGCGGCATCATGATCCTGGTGGTGGGGTTGAGGTATGCAACGACGGAGGAGCCGCTTGCCCACCGCACGACAGGCGCCTGGCTCGCGGCTGGAATCGCCTTTCTGGTGGCAACCAGCGCGGGAGGAATGGTCGTGCTCGCTCTGGCGGAACGTTCGCGAACCGTGGCAACCACCGGCCTGCAGGTCAGCGATTTCCGCCTGCCTGCCAGCGACGGTGGAACCTTCTCGCACGAAGATCTGCTGGGGCGGATCAGTATCGTGACCTTCATGTTCACCCGCTGTCCCACCATCTGTCCGACCATGAATGCCGAAATGGCCAGACTCTATCGTCTCTTTGACGATCCCGAGCGCGTTCAGTTCGTCTCCATCTCCTCGGATCCCCAGTACGATACGCCGGAGATCCTGCGCGACTATGCCGAGAGTTTCGGTGTCGACGATCAGCGCTGGCGCTTCCTCACCGGAGACGAGGACGAGGCGAAACGCATGGCCCGGGAGATTTTCCTCGTGCCCGATAACTTCCCGAACCATAGCACCAAGCTCATTCTGGTTGACCCCGAGGGGCAGATTCGAGGATATTACGCGTACGACAGCGCGGCCCGCCTGGACTCCCTGCGGAACGACATTCAGCGCCTCGCCCGGGAGTATTGGCCACAATGACCATCTCCGATCTACCCACTGTAAATGCGATTCTGAACAGCTTGGCGACGCTGATGCTGATCGCGGGCTTCATCATGATTCGCCGCGGCCACCGCGTGGCCCATGCGAAGTGCATGATCGGCGCGGTCATTTTCTCGGTCCTCTTTCTGACCACCTATCTGATCTATCATGCCTACGCGGGGTCGGTTCCCTATGCGCGCTATGATTGGACGCGGGGCGTCTACTTTGCTATTCTGATTCCCCATATCATTCTGGCAGCCGTGATGGTCCCTCCCATCCTGGTGCTGCTCTGGCTGGCCTACAAGCGGCGCTTCACGCAGCACAAGCGGCTGGCTCGCTGGGTATGGCCGGTCTGGATCTTTGTCTCGATCAGCGGCGTGGTCATCTATCTGATGCTCTATCATCTGCCGCCGACATAAGTGCCGACCGGAAGCGGGCGCAATTTGCTTTCGGGACGATTCTCCTTAGGTTAGTCTTTGAATGGTGCGTTGAACAAAACCTTTTTCAGTGAAGGACAATCATGAGCAGAGTATTAATAATTGGCGCGGGTGGCGTGGGTGGCGTGGTCGTCCACAAATGCGCCCAGAATCCTGACGTTTTCTCCGATATCTGGCTGGCCAGCCGAACAAAATCCAAGTGCGACAAGATCGCCGCCCAGATCGATCGGCCCATCCATACGGCCCAGGTAGATGCCGACAATGTGCCGGAGCTGGTCGCGCTGATTCGCAAGGTGAAGCCCGATCTGGTGATCAACGTGGCTCTCCCGTACCAGGACCTGCACATCATGGATGCGTGCCTGGAAACCAAAGTCAACTATATGGACACGGCCAATTACGAACCGCCCGATGAGGCGAAGTTCGCTTATGGCTGGCAGTGGGAGTACCAGGAGCGCTTCCGCGAGGCCGGCATCATGGCGCTGCTTGGCAGTGGTTTCGATCCGGGCGTCACCAGCGTCTTCTGCACCTGGGCGCTCAAGATGCACTTCGACGAGATTCACACGATCGACATTCTCGACTGCAACGCCGGTTCGCATGGCAAAGCTTTCGCCACCAACTTCAATCCCGAGATCAACATCCGGGAAGTGACCGCCCGCGGCAGGTACTATGAGAACGGCGAGTGGATCGAGACCGAGCCGTTGAGCGTCATGCGGGTCTTCGACTACCCGCGGATCGGGCCGAAGGATTCCTACTTGATGTACCATGAAGAGCTGGAATCGCTGGCCAAGCATATTCCCGGCGTCAAGCGAATCCGCTTCTGGATGACCTTCGGCCAGGAGTACCTGACGCATCTGCGGGTCCTCGAGAATGTCGGCATGACGCGCATCGATCCCGTCGATTACGAAGGACATCAGGTGATTCCGCTGAAGTTCCTCAAGGCCCTCTTGCCCGAACCGTCCTCCCTTGGCGAAAACTATCAGGGCAAGACGAATATCGGCTGCCTGATCCGCGGGATCAAGGATGGCGAGGATCGCACCTACTACATCTACAATGTCTGCGACCACGCGGAGTGCTACCGGGAGGTCAAGGCTCAGGCGATCAGCTACACGACCGGTGTACCGGCGATGATCGGCGCCAAGATGATCTTGACCGGCAAGTGGCGCGGTGAAGGCGTCTTCAACATGGAGCAGTTCGATCCCGAACCCTTCATGGAAGCACTCAATCAGCACGGTCTGCCGTGGCACGAGGAGTTCGTACGCTTTGATCGCATTCCCGAATGAGCTGATCGACCAGGCGCCGACGCCGTGCTGGCTGATCGATCAGGCTGCCATCGAGAAAAACATGCAGATTCTGGCTGGTGTGCGCGAGCGCACCGGCTGCAAGATCCTGCTTGCCCTGAAAGGGTTCGCCACCTTCAGCCTCTTCCCCCTGATGCGCAGGTATCTGCAGGGGACGACGGCCAGCGGTCTGCACGAAGCGCGCCTTGGCTTCGAGGAGTTCGGCGGGGAGACGCACGTCTATTCCCCCGCCTTTCGTGACGAAGAACTGGACGAGCTGCTTGGTTATGTGGATCATCTCTCCTTCAATTCCTTTGGCCAGTGGAAGCGCTTCCGCGAACAGATACAGAGCAGCGGCCGTGATGTTGCCTGCGGCATTCGCATCAATCCGGAGCATTCCGAGGTGGAGGTGGATATCTACAACCCCTGCTGTCGCGGTTCCCGCCTCGGTGTGACGCTGGCCCAGTTCGATGAACGCGAACTGGACGGCATCAGCGGGTTGCATGTGCATGCGCTCTGCGAATCGGCGGCCAAGCCGCTGGAGCGGCTGCTCGATGTGGTCGACGCCAAGTTCGGGCGCTGGCTGCCGCGCATGGAATGGCTCAACCTTGGCGGTGGACATCATATCACGCGTGACGATTACGATGTGGAGCTGCTGTGCGAGCTGGTCAACCGCGTCCGTGACCGTTACGGGGTGCAGGTCTACCTCGAACCGGGTGAGGCGTGCGCGCTTGGTTCGGGAATCCTGGTCTCCACGGTGCTGGATATCCTCCACAATGATATGGATATTGCCATACTGGATACCTCGGCTTCGACGCACATGCCGGATGTTCTCGAAATGCCCTACCGGGCGGAGGTCGTCGGCGGCTCGCTGCCCGGCGAGCTGGCCCACACCTATCGCCTCGGTGGCATGACCTGTCTGGCCGGCGATGTGATCGGCGATTATTCCTTTGCCGAACCGCTGCGGATCGGCCAACGGCTGGTCTTTCTGGACATGGCCCACTATACTATCGTCAAGACGACGACCTTCAACGGCGTGCGTCTGCCTTCCATCGCCTTGTGTGATAGTCGCGATGGAAGCTTCCGCCTGGTAAGGGAGTTCGGCTTCGACGACTATCGCAATCGCCTTTCCTGAGGAGCTGCCCGTGTTGATCTATATCGTACGACATGCCGAAGCTTCCGCCGTGGGCGTGGAAGGCGCGGAGCGTGATTTCGACCGCATGCTGACAGCTGCGGGGCGTGACGATGCGTATCGCATGGGCAAACTCATGGCGCGGCTGGGGATCGATCCAGGAAAGGTCCTTGCGAGTCCATTGGTGCGCGCCCAGGAGACCGCGGCGCTCCTGCTGTCGGGGGTCGGCAGCACGTTGCGGGCGGTAACTCTCGAAGCGCTGGCGCCTCCCGGCGATGAACGGCAGTTGATGCGCGCACTGGACGCAGCCGATGGCGAAGCGATCACCTTTGTGGGGCATGAACCTTTTCTGGGCGAAGTGCTGCAACTGTTCGTCAACGGTGTTGACGATCCACCGATCGAGCTGGCGAAATGTTCGATCGTCTGCTTGGAACGAAAAGGGCAGGGAAAGGCAGCGAAACTGCGCTGGCTGCTGAATCGAGACTTAACTGAACGGGTGTTGTCGCTCGCCTGATGGCCTGATAGCTTGGGTATGGCTGGTTGCGACCCTACCACTGAATTTCTGCACGAGAGGGCATAATGGCAAATGAAAATCTGGTAATGGGATTCGATCTCGGCGGCACCAAGATGCTGGCGGCGGTCATGAGCGAAGACGATCGCATTCTGGGCAGAAGCAAGCAGAGGACGATGTCTCAGGAAGAGCCCGAAGAGATCTATGCGCGCATTGTGGCGACGATTCGCGGCGCTCTGGCGGATGCCGGCAAAGAGGCTGGTGATATTCTGGGCATTGGCATCGGTTCTCCGGGACCACTCGACTTGGACAAAGGAAAGATCCTCGATACCCCCAATCTCAATCTGCGCCAGTTTCCGTTGAAGGCGCGTCTCGAGGAGGAGTTCGGCTTCAAGGTGCTCCTCGACAACGATGTCAATGTCGGCACCTATGGTGAATACCGCTTTGGTGCCGGCAAGGGCTTCCGCCACGTCGTGGGCATCTTCCCGGGCACTGGGATCGGCGGCGGATTGGTGCTGGATGGTAAGCTCTTTCATGGTGCGACCGGTGCTGCCGGGGAAGTGGGGCATATGATCGTGCAGATGGGCGGTCCATTGTGCGGCTGTGGTCAGTACGGGTGCCTGGAGGCCGTGGCCAGCAAGACCTCCATGGCCAAGGATATGGTCATGCTGGCAAGCAATGGATTGGCCCCAACCGTGCTCGGTGATGGTGGCACCGACATGAAGCGCATCACCAGCAAGACCTTCAGAAAGGCGATAAAGGCGAATGAGCAGCCTGTGATCAGGCTGGTCGATCGCGCCGCGGAGATGCTGGGTGTCGGTATGGCCAACTGCGTCAACCTGTTGAGCCCGGAGATTATTGTGCTGGGCGGAGGCTTGATCGAGAAGCTCGGTCGCAGCTACCTGCAGGTGGCGGAAGCGTCCATGCGGCGGCACGCGATGCCATTCCTGGTGGAGAAGGTGAAGGTGAAGGCGGCGGTGCTCGGCGATGACGCGGTCATTCTTGGCGGCGCCGCGCTGCTGCGCGAATCCCTTGGCTTGGGGGGCACCCCCTGATGGCCGCGGCAAAGTCAACGGATCGTCGACCGCGCGGGATCTATGGCGTCATCGACATTGGGTCGAGCGCCATTCGGATCGTCATTGCAGAGGTGCTCAAGTCCAATGCATGGCATATGGTCGACAGTGCCTTTCATCCGGTATCGCTGGGCAAGGACGTTTTCGTCAGCGGCTCGATTACGCGCGGGACGATCGTGCAGTGCCTGCAGATCCTCTCCAGTTATCGCGAGATGATGGCGGGACTGAATGTGCCGGAGGAGAATGTGCGGGTGATCGCTACCAGCGCCTTGCGAGAGGCAAGCAACCGCGACACCTTTATTGACCGGGTGGTGATACGCACCGGCTTCAATATCCAACTGGTGGAAGGTCTCGAAGCCAATCATCTGACCTATCTGGCGGTTCGCCAGGCACTGCGGAACTCGACGCCGCGCTTCTCCCAGACCAACTCGATCATCATGGAAGTGGGCGGCGGCAGCACCGAGGTCATGCTCCTTCAGCACGGCAAGATGGTCGCTGCACATACCCTCCATATCGGCACGGTCCGCATGGACCAGCAACTCAAGTCGGCCTTTGGCACCGGGCATTTCCTGGCTCGCTTTCTCCATGAGAACATCCATACCGCATGCGATGTGCTGGAAGAGGATCTGCCGCTCAAGCGAGTTCGCCATTTCGTGGCGGTTGGCGGCGATGCGAGGATAGCCGCCAATTTGATTGGTGAGAAAATCTCCGACAGTTACTGGATGATCGAGAAGCATGATTTCGATGCCTTCGTCGAGACGCTTCAGGATCTGACCACGGATGACATCGTCGCGCGCTACCACATCCCCTACGATGAAGCAGAGCCTCTGGCGCCGGCGCTCCTGGTCTACCAGCAGTTCATGAACGCGACGCAGGCGCAGCGGCTGACGGTGCCGAACTGCAGCATTCGCGAGGGCGTCCTGCTTACCATCTCATCCGGCAAGTCTGACCAGGTGAAAGAAGATTTCTATTCGCAGGTCACTGCCAGCGCGCAGAGTCTCGGTCGCCGTTATCACGTTGACGAAAAGCATGCGCGCCAGGTGGCGGGCCTGTCACTGAGTCTCTTCAGTCAATTGCAGACGGAGCATGGGATGGGCACGCAACACCGCCTCCTGCTGGAGGTGGCCGCCCTGCTTCACGATGTGGGCTCCTTCGTGAGCCCGAGCAGCCACCACAAGCACGGGCAGTACATCGTGGCGAACTCGGACATTTTCGGTCTGCGCCCGGAGGAGATCGAGATCATCAGCAATGTGGTGCGCTATCATCGACGTTCACTGCCGAACAAATCTCACGCGTCTTTCATGACGCTGAGTCGCGAAGATCGCATTGTGGTGATGAAGCTGGCTGCCTTGCTGCGAGTGGCGGACGCGCTGGATCGCGGGCATCGTCAGCGCATACGCGGAGTGGTGGTGGAACAGACGCCCGAAGAGCTGTTGCTGCATGCCGACCATGATGGCGACATCTCGCTGGCCCGCTTTGCGGTAGCGTCCAAAGGCGACATGTTCGCGGAAGTCTTCGGCCTGCGCGTCATTCTGCTTTAGCCCCAACTGGCCGGGGGCAACTCAATCTTTAAACGATGGCACGAAACCATGACAAAGTGCAGGTATTTCAATCGGGAGCTTTCATGGATCGAGTTCAATCGACGTGTTCTCAGCGAAGCGCTGCAAGCGGACAACCCTCTGCTCGAGCGTTTGCGCTTTCTGCGCATTGTCAGCAGCAATTTCGATGAATTCTTCATGGTGCGGGTGGCGACGCTGAAGCGTCAGAAGCGCAGCAATCGGCCCGGGAACTCCCCCTGCGGGCGCACCACCTCGCAGCAACTGGACGAGATCGCGGAGCAGGTGAAGGCGGTCGTCATGGCGCAGCATCATTGCCTGCTGACCGATATCCTGCCCAAGCTGGCGAAGGAAGGCATATCGATTCTGGGCTTGGCCGACATGACCCAGGAGCAACTGGACTCCACCGGCGCGATCTTCGAACGCGATGTCCTGCCGGTACTGACCCCCATCAAGATCGAAGAGGCGCGACCAGTCCCCTTTACCGGAAACCTCCGCTTGTATGCCGCCTTTCGCCTGGCAAGGGACTCCGCCCGAAAGCTGGCCATCGTGGAACTGCCCACCTCGCTGAAGCGCTTTCATCAGCTTCCAAGCAGCTCAGATGCGCGCTGTTTTGTCTCGCTCGATGACATCATCGTGCATAACGCCAAGCAGCTCTTCCCGGGTTACACGGTTCAGGAACATGCCATTTTCAGGGTGACGCGCGATGCCGATCTGGGCGTGGACGAGGAGCGTGACGAGGACTTTGTCGTCGCGATGGAGGAAGTGCTGGCGGGGCGCGAACGGAGCATTCCGGTGCGTCTGCAGATCAATACGGCCTACCAGGATCTGACGGTCGCCATGATGGAGCTCTTCAAGCTGACCCCTGATGAGGTCTATCACGTACCGGGCCTGCTCGACTTCACGTCATTCGACGAAATCATCGACTTGGACACCCATCAGCACCTGACCTACAAGCGCTGGCCGTCGATCTGGCCGCAAGGAATCGATGAAGACACGGATCTCTTCGAGAAGATACGAAAGGGGGATCTGTTGTTGCACCATCCCTACGATTCCTTCGAGCCGGTGATCAAGCTTCTCAGCGACGCAGCGGAAGACCCAGGTGTACTTGCGATCAAGATGACCCTCTATCGGACCAGCGGAAATTCGCGCATCATCAAGGCTCTGATCCGGGCGGCCGAGAATGGTAAGCAGGTGGCTGTGCTGGTGGAGATCAAGGCCCGCTTCGACGAGGAGCAGAACATCGGCTGGGCGCAGCATCTGGAGCGGGCCGGGGCTATCGTGATATATGGCATCGCCGAGTTGAAGGTGCATTCGAAAGCATTGCTCATTGTCCGCCGGGAGTTGGAGGGCATCCGCCGGTACATTCATCTGGGCACCGGCAACTACAACGAGAAGACCGCCCGCCTTTACACCGACATGAGTCTGCTCAGCGCTCGCGACGATCTTTCCTACGACGTGGCGCTCTTTTTCAATGCCCTGACCGGATATTCGGCGGTGCACCATCTGCATAAGCTGGTGATGGCGCCCATCTCCCTGAAAGACAAGATCATCACGATGATCGAGCGCGAAGCCTCCCGCGGCACGATTCACAATCGTGGGCGGATCTGGGCAAAAATGAACTCGCTGGCGGATCCGGATGTGATCGAGGCCTTGTACAAGGCATCGAAGGCTGGCGTGGAGATTCTGCTGAATGTGCGCGGCATCTGCATGCTGGTGCCGGGCGTGAAAGGGATGAGCGAGAACATCATGGTGGTCAGCATCGTGGGGCGCTACCTGGAACACAGCCGCATCTTCTATTTCCATAACGGCGGCGATGAGGAGGTCTATCTGTCGAGTGCGGACTGGATGCCGAGGAATCTGGAACGGCGGGCGGAACTGCTCTTTCCCGTGGAGCAGGACGACCTTCGCCAGCGCCTGATCGAGTCCCTGCAGATCTATTTCAAGGATACGGTGAAGGCTCACGTGCTGCAGAGCGATGGGCGCTACAAACGACTTGCGCCGCCTAAGGGCAAAGAGCCGGTCGAAGCTCAGAACGAGTTCCGCTTGCTCGCCAAACGTGAGGCTGAATCGGGGCGTGCCTCGCCGAAGCGTCATTTTACCGTCCGTCGCAAACCGCCGAAGAGCTGAATGCGGGGCTTGAACCGGCGCGTTCTCCTGCCAGATTAATCTTCTGCTCTTTCTGCTGCCGCTTGGTGCAGCTTCACCCCTTTCGCCCGACCTGGAGACCTGCACTTGGCGCACGAAGAGATCAATGCTCAACAGAATGAGCACCTCGAAGATCTGGTTGACGGGCAGCAGTGGGAAGGGCTCCGTCATGGCTTGACGGACAAGGATCCCGCCGATATTGCCGACTTCATCGAAGGGCTGGAAGATGAAGCCGATCGTGCCGCCGTCTTTCGCCTCCTGCCCCAGGAGGTTGCCGCGGATGTCTTGTCCGAGCTGCAGGTCAACTTCAGTGAAGACGTGCTGGACAACCTTGCTTCGCATGAGATCGCCGACCTCGCGGAACTGATGGCGCCGGACGATTCGGCGGACATGCTCGATTCCCTTGACGACGCCAAGTCCGCGGAGGTGCTGGCGGCGATGGAGCCGGCAGAGCGCGGGGAAGTCCTGCCTCTCCTTAGCTATGCGGAGGATTCGGCCGGTCACATCATGACCCCCGAGATCTGCCAGGTGCCGCCAGGCTATACGGTGGAACAGACGCGTCGGCTTTTTGCCAGCGCCGAATCCACCACTGACCCCATTCTCTTTGTCTATGTCGCTGATCCCATCGATGGACGGCTGCTCGGGCTGGTCACCCTGCGCGACCTCTTCGTTGGAGACGCCAACGTCAAGATGGGGACCCTCTGCAACCGCGACTACATCTACGTTACGTCGGATGAGGATCAGCAGGAGGTGGCGCGGAAGTTCCGCAAGTACGACATCTGGGTGATGCCCGTCGTCGATGAAAATCATCGCCTGATCGGTCGAATCACCGTGGACGATATCGTCGACGTCATCCATGAAGAGGCTGACGAAGACTTGGCGCACTTGATCGGCGCGCCGGACATCGAGACCGAAGAGGATGCCCCATTGATGATCGCGCGCCAACGCCTTCCCTGGCTGATGATCACCATGTTTGCCGGCCTGCTCAACAGTGTCATCATCAAGTACATGATCAATACGACGGGAGCAGGCACGATCGCGATCTTCATTCCGGCGATTCTGGCGATGGGGGGGAATACCGGCATGCAGTCATCGTCGATCGCCATCCGCGGCATTGCGCTTGGCATGCAGAAGTACAATCGGCTGAAGCAGATCGTCGTTCGCGAGTTGAGGGTGGGGGTGATCATGGGGGGCTGTTGCGGGTTGTTGACGGGAGTCGTGGTGGCCACGGTGCTGGCGCTTACGGGTGCGGATACGGGGGCGGTGTCGCATACGGCGCTGGCGATTTCCGTCGGCTGTGCCATGGGCAACGCCATGGTCTTTGCCAGCGCATTCGGCTCGATCACGCCGATCATCATGCATCGGCTGGGCGTGGATCCCGCCATCGCCTCCGGCCCTTTCGTGACGACCAGCAACGACCTCTCGGCAAGCTGCATCTATTTCCTGACCTGTGTGGTGGTGATCGGCATATTCCCTGGGTGAGCGTGAAAGGTGAAGTGACGACGTTGCCGAAGAGCAATGGCGCTGCCATCATAAGCCGGTATATTACCGAAACTTCAGTCCAAGACCACAACCCCATGCCGCGGAATGCGATCAACGATGCCGATCGATATGCTTACTTCGAGCGGGAGCGCCTCAACCCGTGACTCCTGGTATCGGGAGCTGGTCATCCGCTTCGCCGATGGGACTCAAGAGCACTTCTACATCGAGTTGACGCAGACCGGCACTCACATTCCCAAGCCGATCACTCAGCCCGCGGCATGGACGCTGCTCACGCACCATCAGTGCCCAAGTTGCCCGCTCGGCAGCCGGAACCGTTACTGCCCGGCCGCTGAGTCGTTGGAAAGCACCCTGCTTCGGCTGCAGGATCATTACTCGCATGAGAAGGTAAGCGCGCGGGCCATTGACTGGGCCGGCCGCGAGACGTCGGTCAACCAGCCATTGCAGGACGTGGGGACGGTTCTGGTTCATCTGGCGGTCTTTTCCTCCGGTTGTCCGGTGGGCAAGCAGTTCCGGCCGATGCTCAATGACATGCGCCCCTTTGCTACCAACCCCGAGTTGACCCGCCATCTGGTGCAGAAGATCCTGCTCAAGCATCGCGGGCAGATTGAAGCGTCGCGCCAGGACACGGTGAATCGTCTTCAGCCGTTGCGCGAGGTCTTTGCCAACCTCTGCCGTCGTCTGCCGGTTGACAGTAAGGGCGATGCCATGGCCAACGCGATCATCAGCGTCGATGCGTCGACATGGACCATTGCGTTGGAGATCGATCAGGCCCTGGATGAGCTGGCGAGTGAGCTGGGGCTCGATGTTGGAGAGAGTGACCCTTCCAGAGCGACTGCCACGCGCCAGACTTCCGTACGCCCGCAACCTTCACTCTGGCAGCGACTGATATCGATTTTTCATCACGACAGGAGATAGATGTGACACAGCCTCCCAGGCGCCTGTACCTGCTCGATGGCATGGCCATCGTCTACCGCGCTCATTTTGCTTTCATTCGCAACCCGCGCCTTACGTCCAGGGGAACCAACACCTCGGCCATTTTCGGCTACGTCAATACCCTGCTGGAGATCCTCAAGAACGAGCAGCCGACTCACTTGGCCGTCGCCTTCGACACCAGTGAACCGACTCGCCGCCATGTGGAACTGCCCAGCTACAAGGCCCAGCGGCAGGAAATGCCGGACGAACTGAGCGCCGCGATGCCCTACGTCTTCAAGGTCACCAAGGCGATGCGCATACCCGTCCTGCGCTATCCGGGATACGAGGCCGACGATGTCATCGGCACTCTGGCCAAGCGTGCTTCCGCGGAGGGTCTCGAGACGTGGATGGTGACGCCGGACAAGGACTTCTGCCAGTTGGTCTGCGAGCACGTCAAGCTCTACAAACCAACGCGAGACGGTGTGGTGAAGTGGGGCGTGGCGGAGGTGTGCGAAGAGTGGGGGGTCGAGCGGGTGGAGCAGATCGTCGACATTCTCGGCCTCATGGGTGATGCATCGGACAACATCCCCGGTATCCCCGGCATCGGCCAGAAGACGGCGCAGAAACTGATCGCCGATTATGACTCCGTCGAGAACTTGATAGCCCACGCCGCCGAGCTGAAGGGCAAACAGAAGGAACGGGTGGAAGAGCATGCCTTGCAGGCCATCCTCTCCAAGCAGCTGGCGAAGATCGATATCGATGTGCCGGTGACCGAAAGCTGGGATGAGATGGTTTTGGAGGAGCCGAACCTGCCGGCCCTTCGCGAGCTCTTCAACGAACTGGAGTTCACTGCGCTGGGCAAGCGCTTTCTGGGCGATGAATTTGTTGCCACGGGTGCCGCGCCTGCCGGCGCAACGGCACAACATCCACCCATGGATCTTTTCGAAGCGGCGGCAGCCGAAGCGGATGGCTTCAGACGGCTGGCGGATGTGGAGCACGACTACCGGCTGGTGGATACACCGGAAAAGTTAGACGATCTGGTGGCACAGTTGCTGAAGCAGAAGCAGTTCTGTTTCGATGTGGAGACAACCAGCAAGGATGCCCATGACTGCATGCTGGTTGGCGTGGCCTTCTCCTGGCAGAAGGGGAAGGGCTTCTACGTGCCGGTGCCGGACGAGAAGGGCGCCTGTAGCTCGCTGCTGCGGAAGCTCTCGCCCGCTCTTAGCGACCCGAAGATCATCAAGATCGGTCACAATCTGAAGTACGATGCGACGGTGCTGCGTTGGAACGGCATCGAGGTGCAGGGAGCCTTCTATGACACGATGCTGGCCCACTACTTGATCGAACCGGAACTCAGCCACAGCATGGACGCGCTGGCGCGCCAGTACCTGCGGTACGACCCGGTTCCCATCAGTGAGCTGATTGGTCCGAAAGGGCGCGACCAGACCACCATGCGCTGCGTGTCGATCAAGCAGGTCTGTGACTACGCCTGTGAAGATGCCGACATCACACTGCAACTGTGGGCGGTGCTCGAGCCGATGCTGGCGGAACGGAATGCGCTGGAGCTGTTCAAGACGGTGGAAGCGCCGCTGGTACCGGTACTGGTGGAGATGGAGCAGACAGGTATTTGCCTGGATGTCCAGGCCCTGCTCGATTACGGCAAGCAGCTCGATGACGAGTTGACAACCCTTGCCACGCGTATCCATAAGCTGGCCGGTCACGAGTTCAACATCGATTCGCCACGGCAGCTTGGTGATGTCCTTTTCGACGAGCTGAAACTGGATCCCAAGGCGAAACGCACGAGCAAGACCAAGCAGTACACCACTACCGAGCAGATCCTGATGCGCCTGAAGGGGCGCCATGCAATTATTCAGGATATCCTGGAGTATCGGACGCTGCGCAAGCTCAAGGGCACCTACCTCGACACACTTCCGCATGCGGTGAAGGAAAGCACGGGCTGCATCCACACCACCTACAACCAGTCGGTGGCGGCCACCGGGCGACTCGCCTCCGCCAATCCGAACCTGCAGAACATCCCCATCCGCAGTGAAGCCGGGCGCGAGATCCGCAAGGCATTCGTCCCCTCCGGCGAGGGCTTCAAGCTACTCTCCGCGGACTATTCGCAGATCGAGCTGCGGATTATTGCGCAGATCAGCGGCGACGAAGGGCTGCGGGAGGCATTCGCCGCGGGAATCGACGTGCATCAGGCAACTGCGGCACGCGTCTACCACGTGGAACTGGACGCGGTGACGCCGGAGATGCGGAGCAAGGCGAAGATGGTGAATTATGGCGTCTCCTATGGCATGTCTGCCTGGGGATTGGCGCAGCGGCTGAACATCTCCAACAGTGAAGCTGGAGAGATCATCACCGAGTATTACCGGCAGTTTCCCGGCGTACAGGCATATATCGACGACACGATCAAGTCAGCGCGCGAGCGAGGCTACGTGGAGACGCTGCTTGGCCGGCGGCGGTATCTTCCAAATATCAACGATTCCAACGCGACAATGCGCTCAGCGGAAGAACGCAACGCCATCAACGCGCCGATTCAGGGAACGGCAGCCGACATGATCAAGCTGGCTATGGTCCGGATCCACCGCCAGTTGAAAGAGAAGCCCTATCGCACGCGAATGCTGTTGCAGGTGCATGACGAGTTGGTATTCGATCTCTGGCTGGAGGAGAGAGTCGAGGTAGCGCGCATGATCCTGACGGAGATGACGACCGCCCTGCCCATGGAGGTGCCGATCGTCGTGGATATGGGCGTTGGAGACAACTGGCTGACGGCTCACTGAGTCGCCGGCGGCGTATCCGATTCGTCGACCTCGGCGGCCGCTGGATCCCTGACCGCGGCGGAATAGGCCGGGTCGATCTCTCGGATCGCTGCCGCGACAGCCTCCGGTGAGAGCTGCTCCTTGTCGTAGGTGACCACCGCGAGCTTGTTTTCAAAACTGACGGTGCAGCTGTCGACGCCTTCCATGGCGGCAAGGCCTTTCTGGATGGTGCCGGCACAGCCATCGCAGTGCATGCCCTCGATCGCGATCGTCACGGTTGCCGCCCGGGCGGGGTCCACCGGTTGTTTCGCGGCTTCGCCGGACACCTCCTCGCGACAACCGGCGAGGAGGGCGGCAAGCGCCACGCAGATCAGCAGCTGCTTCTTGATGGTCTTCATCAGAGCACCTCGCGCCCCCAGAAGCGATCCACCTTGACGACAAGATCCCACAGCTTCTTGCTGAACCTGGCCGCTGGATTGCTCTCGGACTTCACCAGTTCCTGCTTGATCTGAACGTAGTACTTGTTCATGTCAGCCACGCGCTTGGCAAGTATCCTGGAGACATGGACCGCAAAGTCGGGCTGCTCATGCATGTAGGCCTTGAGATCCTCGATGACGTGAAAAGTCGCCTTTTGTTCCACGACGACGCTGGCGCTGGCGGGGCAGTTGAGAAGGATGGAGATCTCGCCGAAAATGGTATCTTTATCGTCGACCTTGCAGATCTCGTTGCCGCCGGCGACGATGCTCACCTGGCCTTCCTTGAGGACGTAGACACTCTTGCCTGGCTTGCCTTCCTCAAAGAGCAGATAGCCCTTCTCGTAGGTCACTTCAGGTAGATCGGAAACATGGATGGAAGCGATGGACATGGAAGACTCCTGCTGCGGAACAAGGTTATGCCGGCGGCACGATCTGCCGAGCCGGAAGTGGACATACGTCGATGAAAGTAGCGAATTGTTGACCAATTTCAATAGCGCGGAACAAAAGCGGCTACGCCCAGTCTTTGCTGCCCCACGAGAGAATGCGGCTTGCGGCGGGGGCAAGCGGCGGCTCACGATCGTCGAGCCAGGCTTCCAGATCGCCGGCCAACTGCGCCGCGCTGTCGTAACGATCGTCGGGGACTTTCCGCAGGCAGCGGGCAAGTATGCGCTGCAGGGGGTCGGGAAAGTCATGATCGATTTTCCGTGGCTCAACCGGACGATTGAAGCGGATCTGTTTACTGAGGCGCTCGATGATCTTGCCTTGAAATGGGCGTTGGTTGAGCAGCATTTCGTAGGCGAGGACGCCTAGGGAGAAGAGATCGGAGCGCCCGTCGAGTTCGCTTCGCGCGAGTGCTTCAGGGGGCATGTAGGCGGGGGAACCGATAAGCGGTGAATCCAAGGTCTGGGTCGATTCGAGCAATCTGCCGGAAATGCCAAAATCACTGATCTTGATCCGGTCATCCTCGGTCAGCAGGATATTGCCGGGCTTGATGTCTCCATGCCGGATATTCGCGTCGTGGATGGCCTGGAGCCCATGAGAGATCTGCACGAGAAGCCTCACCTTCTGGCGAATGTCCATGGCGGCAAGCCGTTCTGCGGCTTCCTCGATGGCCCTGCCTTCGACATATTCCATGAGGATGAAGGGGATGCGGTGATTCCCGCGTTGGGTCATACCGCAACCAAAGACTCGCACGACATTATCGTGGTTCAGCTCGGTCGCAAGTCCGCATTCCCTCTGGAAGATCCGACGCCAGGAATCACAGGCCTCCTTCGTCTCTGTCGCTCGCGTCTTGAGCAGCTTGATCGCGACGCTGGAGGGCAGGTTGGGATTCTCGGTGGAGGCAAGAAAGACAGTGCTGCTGGCGCCTTCGCCGATCAGCCTTTCGAGAGTGAGGAGCCCGTAATCGGTGGCAAGCTGCTGATTACGTTCGGTGGTGCTGGTGGGTTCGATGATGGTCGTGTCGCCAAGGTCGCCGCGGACATTGATCAGGCGCTGATGGCGGACGATGGCAAACTGGAGCGACCGGACCAACTGGAGAGGACCGATCTTGCCTTTGACGATGAAATCCTGTGCGCCCTTGGCCAGTGCCTGCATGGCGAGATTCTGATCTTCGTGCTGGGTCAGCAGAACAATCGGTGTCTGACCTGCCTGGGCTCGGACATAGTAGAAGCCCTGCAGCCCGGCGGCTCCGGTGAGGGAGAAGTCGATCAGGATGAGATCGAAACGCTGCTGCTGCAGAAGGTCGAGGGCATTAGGCAGGTCGACGGCAACCACGATGTCGAAAAGCTGCTCTTCCTGGCGCGCGAGCAACGCACCGATCTGGCGCGCATCGTCGGCGTCCTCATCGATCAGCAGTAGATGTATCGGGGGTTCCTGCATCTCAACCACATGGTTGCTGCGTTCACCTCATCGTGGCGACCCTGCCGAACCCGGATTGGCCATGGCAGACTGTATAGAGGATACTCCTCGGGCGGCCTTTTTCAAGCGCATGGAATGGCTGGAGTGCTCACTGCGACGGCGCAGGCGGGGCGGAGAGGTCGCGTGGCGGGAACTCCTGGCCGAGAAGTTCGACAGCCAGCCGCCGCTTCTCATCGCCGGCAAGGAAGAGTGTCTGAGTGGGGAAGGCGAAGTCGATGCCTGCCTCTTCGAAGGCTTCGAAGATGCGCAGATTCAAGCGCTGCGCATGGTCGAGAAAGTCCCAGTACGCGGGCGGAAAGAACCAGTAGATGACCAGGATATTGAGGCTGTCGCTGTTGAAGCTGTTGAAGTAGACGCGCGGTGGGAATTCGTCGTTGCCGATCTTGCCGTGGATGGGCTCGGCGATGCCCTCTTCTTCGCAGACGGCGCGGAGGATCTCGACGGCTTGGCGTATCTTGTCGGCCGGGGTATCATAGGTGATGGTGATGTTCATGACGCGCTGGATGCTCGGGCGGGCGCTGATGTTCTCAACGGGATCGTTGACGATGTTCGAGTTGGGTATGGTGACGAGGTTGCCACTGAGCGTACGCACCTTGGTGGAGCGGAAGCCGATATCCTCGACGGGGCCATCATACCCTTTGTACACGATGCGGTCGCCGACCTTGAAGGGCTTGTCGAGGAGAATGGTGACGGAGCCGAAGAGATTCTTGAGGGAATCCTGGGCGGCGAGTGATACAGCCAGGCCCGCAATGCCCACGCCGGCCAGCCAGGCACCGATATCCTGATCGAAGACGTTGTCGGCAATGAGCATGATGCCCCAGACGATCACGCAGATGCGCAGTGACTTTCGCACCATGGGGATCATCATCATGGCCAGCTCGCTCGGATGGCGCGCGCTGATGTAGCGACGCATGCCGATCTCGACCAGATCGACTGCATTGAAGAGGAACCAGATGATGCTGATATAAAGGAGGAAGGTGACGACATCCGGCCAGAACGCTCCAAGCGCCGGCCCCATCTGCAGGCGCATGATGCCAACACGAAGCGCAATGGCGACGATGGCCAGGCTGATGGGGCTGGCGGCGGCGTTCAGAAGCTGCCCCCCAACACTGAGCCGTCCATCTTCAAGGCGGGTGCCGGCGCGACGAAGGAGGCTGGAGAGGATGCGGCCCGTCAGCACGCCCAGGAAGATGGTGATGAGGAGAATCAGCCAATCCTGGGGGCGATTGTCGAGCAGAACGTCCAACTGAATCTGGCGAGCTTCATGGGTATCGCTTTCATCGTCGACAGCGATTTCGACTGCCTCTTGTTGCGGTGCCGGCAAGCCTGGCAACTGTGCCAGGGTGAAGCCGCCGCGGGCCGCTGGGAAGACAGCCAGCGCAAGGCAGAAGATGGCGATGATCAGGTGGAGCCGATAGTAGGTATGCGCCATCAGGATAGGATGATCTCCTGTTAGAGGTTGGCCTTTTCGAGCATCTCGGCGAGGAGTCGAAGACTGGTTTCGCGGCATTTGCGACCATGCTCGGCGGTTGCGTCACGGGGATCGCAGCCGGATACCCCTTCTGGGCGGGCGGTACGGCTTTCGGGCAGGCGGCTCAGATCGACGAGATCGGGGCGCGCCAGCATGAGAAGGGAGGTTTCGTTGAGGGCCGCGTGATCCATTTGTGAACGCCAGCGGTTGCCGTACTCCTCGGTGACGCCAAGGAGGCGCAGGTCGAAATTCTCCTCGCGCTCCGCGATTTCAGTAACCCATGCATAGCGTGAGGGGCCGTGCCCATCGGCAAAGACCGCCCGGAAGCCGGCCCGCTGAAACTGCACGAGCATGCAGTCGATCATGTAGCTGAAGAGGTCGATGGGAATCCAGTAGCAACTGCCCGGGAGCTGGCGCGGCGGATCGGTGGACTCGGCCAAATCCATGCCCTGCAGGTGCAGCCCATCTTCATCGTACATGTTTCGATCGGGGCCGATATGTATGGGGGGCATGACGATGCCACCATAGCGCCGCGCAGCTTCGACCATCAGATCTTCACTGATGATGGCATCCGCGCCGAGAGGCAGGTGTTCGCCGTGCCACTCGAGTGTACCGAGAGGCAGGTAGGCAAGTGGTCGTTGCTTCAGCCGCTCGCGAAATTCCGCCGGCAGCAGTTCGTTGTACTTCACTTTCGTTTCGCTCATTCAGGCTTGGCCTTTCTCCCCCGAGGGGACAGATCTCGATGGTGATGACGTTTCCTTGTGCGCTTAACATAGAGTGGTTTCCCGTTAAGCGTAAACCCGATTGCGGGGTCGGGCGCCTGAAATTCCGGCCATCAGGGGATGGAGTCGACGAGCGACTGGATGAAGGGCGAGAGCTGGGGAGAGCCGCCATGGCCGGCTTCGGGATCGAGGAGGAAGTATGCATGGCCGGGCGGAATGTTGTGAGCGGCGGCGGTCATCCCGATGGCAGAGCAGATGTTGTCCTGAAGCCCGGCACTGAAGATGACGGGCATGCGTATCAGGGAAGCCAGGAAGAGGGGATCGAAATAGCGGAAGGTTGCGAAGATTCGCCCATCGGTCCTGACCCGATCCCGGGTGAAAACGGAATAGATCTCCGTGGCGGCGGAGCCGTATCCCAGGTGCATGTTCATGGTGACGTCGGCATAGCATGGCGAGGTGAAGCGCGCCAGGCGAAGACGATCGGGCGCCACCGCGGCAATCGCCATGGCATACCACCCGCCCCGACTGCCACCACTGACGGTTGCCTTCCCGTCGCTTTCTTCCTGTGCCGCGAGGTAGTCGAGCGCCCGGACGGCGTCGAGGACGACGTCAAGCCAGTAGGAATCGGCGAGGGACTCCGCCCGAGCCCAGAGCCCTTCATCGGCGCTCTGTTCAGGGAGGCGGCATTGCCCCTGAAGGGAACCGCTGAAGGTGAGGCCGATTGCCCCTCGGCGTGGCTTGACGGGAGCGTCGGCTCGCATGGGGGGATAGACGTTGAGGTGCGCGGGCAGGGCGCCCGTATCCTCGGTATGGCGTGAAAGATAGACGATCATTGGGTTCCCCCGGTGATTCGCCAGCCGCACCTTGCGCACCTCGATGGCGGGCCAGGGGGAGTCGAAGGGGAGAGACTCCGCGGAAAAGGGGCGCTGTCGCATGGCGGTAACGGAAGCTGTCCAGAATTCCCGGAGATCTTCGGGCGGTTGCCGATCGGAACGGTAGTCGGCAATGGGGACGGAGCCGGCATTGAAGTAGGGCTCGGCGACGGGGCCAAGGAGCTGTTCGCCGTCAACCAGATAAAGCGCGGCGGAGAAGATGCCGGTACGGGCCTCATTCCACGGCAGGATCAGGCGCTGCTCTCCTGCTCCGGCCGGTACATCGAATTCGGCAAAAACGGCATTGTCCGGATCGAGCAGGCGCAGGATCATGGGGGCGTTGGCAAAGTGGGGGGTGCGGTGGACATAGGCTTCGGTCTGCTTGGCATAGGCAAGTGCGCGCAGGTTCAGGATAGCCAGAGGAACGGGGCTTGCGGACGTTCCCGCGGGAAGGGGACCTTGCTGCAGATAAACGGTGCCGTAGGTGCTGGGGCGATCCCAGACGGCCTGCTCGGGAAACAGGGTCTGGACGACGCGCTCTTTCCATTTCCCATCCGGGGAGGCGATCTGCCGGCGATCGTTGATCTGGATGGCGACCTGGAAGGTGGAGCCGGGCCGCGGATCCAGCCCGATGACCGACCATGGCAGATGCGCCATGACCTCGTACTGCTCCTCCGTGTGGATGATCTCACCGCTGGAGGTGGCGACCGGCTCCTGGTAGAGGTAGTCATACAGGGCCAAGCCGTAGGGGGTATCCGCGAGGACGAACTGGTGGCGGTTGACCCAGATCTCGATGGAATCCGCTCGATAGGCGTCGGCGATGGTAATGTCGACGGCATCGAGCGGGAGCGGCGTCGAGTCACGGATCGTCGCCGTCAACCGCAGCCCCTGCCGATCCCAGGCGAGGGAGGCGACGCCATGGCTGGTTCCATCGCGGGTGAGCTCAAAGGTCGCCGGCGCGTCATCGACTGGGCTTACGGCATAGGGCAACTGGCCCTGAGCCAGGCATGCCGCCAGGAGGCATGGGACGAGGAACTTCATGAGCATGGGTTTCCTTCAGTGGGTGATTCGTCCTGGTTCGATGCAGTGGGGAGCCAGCTCTCGGCGACTCTGGCGGACGGCCCAACTCAGGTGATCGAGGTCGGCGGCATCGTCAGTCAGCCAGGGGAGCGAGGCGGGATCGATGCCGGTGCAATCGAAGGGGGGCATGGGCAGGCTACGTCCATTGAGCATGCGATACATGATGGCATCGTTCCACACGTCATAGCGGATACCCAAGGCCAGCCCATCGCGTTGATAGCGCACCTGACGCATGAAGAACTGCTGATCGTCGAGGAGTTCTCCCTGGCGAAACCAGTCGCGGAAAGCATCGAGAGTGGGAAAGTCGCTGGTGGTTGCCACTTCACAGAGGAAGCCGCCGCCGATTCTGCAGAGGTCGATCTCGGGCAGATCCATGGCCGGGCCGCGGTAGCTGGTCAGGTGAATGGTCCCCCAGCAGGCTTCGCGCCGGGCGATGATGCGGGGGCCCGCGCATGGCTGAGGGCGGCTGAGCAGGGGGCGGATGCCGATGTAAAGGGGGCCGTCGGCGATGAAGATATCGCACAGCTCCTCGGCCTCGCCGTTGAAATCCTCGATGTCGCGATCACCGAGACAGAGGCGATCGACATGGTTCTTCCAGCAGAAGGGCATGACCAGGGTTGTCGCGAGAGAGGTCAGCCGATGGTGATCGTGAAGGCGGGGCCGATAGAGCATGATGGCGGTACGCTCATGCTGGATCGCGGCGTACCGGCCGTTGTCGAACCAATGCTCCACATCCTCGTTGCAGGTGATGCCGGGTTCGAGCTCGAAGGCGTGGCGGCCGGTACAGGACTTGTCATTGATGGTGTATGAGCAGAAGAGGATGTTCTGGTCGGCGGTGCGGGTAAAGGGCTGCCGCTTGCGCCAGGCGATGCTCCAGTTGTTGTTGGGACAATTGCCGATCATGCGCTGGCTCGCCGTGCCCATTGCCCAATCCGCTTCCTGGTACTGCTCGGTATAGATCTCGCGGGCGGAAAAGGGGATTGCCACTGGCAGGACATCGTTGCCGCCGTCGGGCGTGCGGCCGCTTTCGTTGAAGTGGCCGACTTCATGGGTGCCGCGGATGCGGTGAGGGAATCGGCGGTCGGTCAGCAGCTCGCGAAGGCCCTCGGGAAGGTGATAGTCATGGGCGGCCAGGCGGGCAGCAAAGCCGAGATTCCAGTGGTTGTCGTGTGGATCGCCGTTGAAGGCGAAGTAGCGCTCGGGTGGAGGCTGTTCCGAGAGGACGTCTTCATGGCAGGTAGCGGTTCGCGGCAGGCAGTCGCCGACGTTGAGCCAGAGGAGCAGAGCGAAGCCGGACTGATTGAGGCGACCGCCGGTATAGTCACGCGCGCTGGGGCCTGGCTTGCGGCCGAGGTTGGGATGCCAGTGACCGATGAGATCGGCCCATATGCGGGCTTCACATTGGGTGGCAAGTTCCCGACATTCCTCGTCACGGGCGAAAGCGGCAACGGCGGCGGTGGAGTAGAGCGAATGCGGAAGGTAGCAGTCATTCGTCTCGTGCATGAAGCCGCGCCGAAGGAAGGTGTCACGGAAGTTGAGCAGGTTGGCCCGACCTTCATCCACGGCTTGTCGATTTCCGATAAGTTCGCCGCCGAGGATCAGGGATGCGGTAGCCAGGGTGACGTGGTTGTCGTTGTAGCCGTGGTGCTGAAGATCCTTCTTGGCATAGCGCAGCAGTCCATCCTCGATGCGCTCGTACAGGTAATCGCGCAGGGCATCGGGCATGGAGTCCCCGGCGCCATGAATGGCGGCAAGCACATACTCGGTGGTGAAACTGCACTGGTTGATCCGGCCACGTACGGCCTCCCCACGCAGCAGGCATTCCGCCAGAGCGCGGTCGGCTTCGTCTCCCAGCAGGAAAGGCAGCGCTACCTCCGCGAGAACGCGCGGATCCGGCTGGGCATTCGCGCCGGGAGGCGATTGCCACACACCCTGACTGGTGACGTATGGACGAAAACCCTGGCGTACCCGATCGAAAATCCATTCGCGCCTGTCAGCAAATCGCGGTTCCATGGAGACTCCTCTGGAGGTGGATGTTACCTCGCTAGTATGGTCTCTCTTCTGGAGCTGTCAATCCTTGATCGACAAGTATTTATACCGACAGGCACCTGACTTTGTTGCGGATTGTCTGATAACCTGTACGCTTATTTCTGCACGTAGAGTTCGATGGCGTGGCCATCGGGATCCTCGATGATGCAACTGCGGTAAAGGGGATGATCGACCTCGATGAGGTCATCATCGTCGCTGAACTCGGCGAGTATGCGGTCGAAGTCTTCTTCGTCAACCTGGAATCCGACGAGACGGATGCAGATATCTCCCGCGGTATCGGATGCTCGTGCGGAGTCGGGATTACCGGCTTCCGCCAGCCATAGTTCAACGTCGCCAACGCCGATGATGACGCCGTTGCTGACGTCATAGAGGTGGCGCATGCCGAAGTGCCTGGAGTACCAGTCGAGGCTCAACCGAAGGTCTCTTACGACCAGGCCGACTTCGCCGATGCGCTGCAGTTTGATCATGGGCGAAGCTCCTTTGTGTCTGATGAGTGCATGGAAGAATCTTCATTGCTGACCGACGTGTGTCAAGAGCAGTCACCGCGTGCTATTCGTTAGTTTTGCGGATTGACGGTATAGTAGCCACTCAAGAAAGGAGCGGAAGCATGTTGCTGGCAGGATTACTCTTTGTGGTAGCCGGGTTGTTGTGCATCGTCATGCCGTCGGAGAGCAGCCAGTATGTGGGTTATGCCTTGGCGAGCGGGACTGGGAGGGCCGAGTTCGTCACGGTCTATGGCGGGCTGGAGATCGGGCTTGGGCTGGGGCTTCTGCTGGGCAGGCGGGTACGCACACTGGCGCTGGGCGTGCTTTTTCTGGCGTTGTGGATGACGCTGGGGCTGGTGCTGGTGCGAACGGTGACCCTCTTCGTCTTCGATGTGTCGGAGACGACATACTTCTTCTATGCCATGGACTGGTGCGTGCTTGGCGTGCTGTGGTGGTCGCGCCATCGCCTGATCGTGCCGAAAGCTGATGCGGCGCCAGCGGCGGAGGGGAAGCCCAAGAGCGAGGTCAACTGAGGGGGCGAAAGCCTTCCGCTTCCAGGCAGAGGAAGAACTCCTCGGTGGTGGTGAAGACGTGGCCGCGCTCGATGTAGCTGTTGGTGGTGAAGGGGCTGAGGTTGCTGGGGGGGAAGATCATGTAGCGGGCCTTCAGGTAGTCACGGGCGTGGCCGAGTTCGTCCATCATGCCGGTGGAAAGGGGAGGGCGCTCGGTGTAAGGATGAATGGCGACAACGCCGTCCACTTTGCCGACAAACCAGTGCAGGTCGCGATGAACCGTGAAGGCGTGGGTGGCCTCCTTGTCGCGTTCGTTGTCGTAGGCGGCTTTGCCGATCTCGATGGCCTGCGGATCAATGACCAGACCGTAGGCTCCCAGTCGCTCGATGACGGTGTTGACCTCCGCGCGAGCCTGGGCATCGGCATGGGTCATGGAATAGGAGACGTAGAAGGAGGGAACCTTCTCGTGCTGAACGAGCTTGCAGAGGGAGCCGGGGTTGGTGGTGATGGGGATCACGTAGTGGCGTACGCCGAGGAAGTTGGCCCAGTCTTCAGCCAGGTTCACTTCTTCATTCATCCAACTCAGGATCTCATGAATGGTGTGGTTCTGTTCCTTGATGCGCTTGAGAAAATCATTGGCCGGCTTGGCGGCGTTGAAGCGGCCACGGATCAGCCATTCGGCATCGATGAGGGTGACGACGACATCCGGCTGGATGAACTCGGCGATCTCCCGATGATCCTTGAGCTTGTAGTTGATCCGGTTCCACTCGATGGTGGCGGGGACGCGGATGATGGCATTCTTTGACTGATGTCGGGCCAGGTCGAAGCCGATCTTGCGGTACTCACGCTCGCGGAGGACTTCGAAGAGGTAATTGGTGGTGCCAAGGAGGCGGTGCAGCCGTTTGCCGCCGGTGCTTTCGAGAGCATCGATGAGGTCGAAATGAGCGATGTCCAACCCGTGTTCCCTGCCCATGGCCAGGGCGCGCTGGATGTAGCCATCGTCATCGAGACCGGCAATCATACCGGTGACCAGAACTCGCATGCTCACCTCCTGGGTCGGTCCACGGGCAAGCGCAGCCTTAGAAGTAGCGGCGTTTGCCCTTGGGCATCATTGGGTTGCCCTTCATCTGTCCCTTACTGGCCCGCTGCTTCGGCGGCTTCTCCAGGTGCAGGGCGTACCATTCATCGCCGAGGCCGGCGTTGGAGAAGGCATTGTACTTGGCGTTGGCGACCTGCTGCCAGTTGCGCTGCAGGACCTCGTTCTCAGTCTTGGCGCGACCCTGGTCGAGCACTTCGAGCGCTTTGCCATATTCCTTGCGCTTGAGAAGGATCCAGGAATAGAGGGCATAGATGATGATGCCCTTCTCGTACTTGAACTTCTTGGCGCCCTTCTCGTAGGTCTTGTCCAGCCCCGGGGCTTCGAGCGCGTACTGGCGCGCCATCTTCATGGCCATGGTCATGGGATCCATGAGGAAGATGTTGTTCATGAGTTCGTCGGCCTTCTTGAAGTCGCGCACTTGGTAATAGAGCTGAAAACGCAGGGTGTCGATCTGCTTCTTGGCAAGGAGATTCCACTTGTAGAGGGGCGGCGCTTCGTCAAGGATAGCGAGAGCCTGCCGTACGCCATCCTCCATGATCCGTTCGATCTTGTCCTGCATCATCTTGGTGGAGCTCATCGGCTTGTTCTGGAAGCGCGTGACATAGCGCATGGCCTCATCCTTGGAGGCGGTCAGCGTTGTCTGCACACGCTCGACGAGCTGCTTGAGCCGCTTGCCGAAGATGCGATTGAGGATGAAGGAGGTGAGGACAAAGCCGATGGTTCCCGCAAAGATGCCCCAACCTCCCGAATCCAGCCCGAGGGCGACGGCAAGGGAGATGAGGAGTCCTGCTGAGAGCGCGATGATCAATGAGAGCATGTCGTATGCATTCCGATGGTGTTGCCGGCACGGCTGTGCGGTCAAGCCGTGGGTAGTTGTGCCTGTGCTGGTAGTGCCGCTTCGCAATCTGTCGTGAAGGTACCCCGGCCGACCAGCGAGTAGGGCCCCGTCCAATCGACCTTGACCTTGACAAGCTGGCCTTGCAGTGATGTCCGTTCGTCGTCAAAAAAGACTATCTTGTTGTGCGGGGTACGGCCATGCCAGCGTTCCCGCTGCATGGACTCCACCAGCACCTCGACCTCCTGGCCCTTATAGTGCCGCGCTTTCTCCGTGAGGATGTCGCGCTGCAGGTCGTCGAGCATCTTCCGCCGTTCTTCCTTTTCCTCGGGGGAGACATCGTCCTCCATGCGTCGCGCCGCGACGGTGCGCGGGCGTACGGAATACTTGGAGATGTGGGCCTTGTCGAAGCGAACCTGTTCCATGAGTCGATAGGTGTCCATGAACTGATCATGGCTCTCGCCGCAGAAGCCGACGATGATGTCGGTATGGATGGCGGCTTCCGGAATGAGGGTGCGAACTCGATCGATGAGGGAGAGGTATTCTTCGCGGGTGTAGCCGCGGCGCATCCGTTCGAGGACCTCGTTGTTGGCAGCCTGGATGGGAATCTCGAGCTGGGGGCAGACGCGTTCGAGGTCGCGAACGGCTCGCAGGAGATCGTCGTCCATCCAATTCGGGTGACTGGTGAGGAAGCGGATGCGTTCCATGCCGTCGATGCGGTGGACATCATGGAGCAGGCGGGCGAGATCCTCGTCCGGGCCGAGATCCTTGCCGTACCGATCGACGATCTGCCCGAGGAGCATGACTTCGCGCACGCCCTGATCGACATAGCCGCGGATTTCGTCGAGGATTTCCCGCCGGGGGCGGCTGCGTTCGATGCCGCGGCGATAGGGAATGATGCAGAAGCTGCAGGCGTGGGAGCAGCCGAGGACAACGGGGACGTAGGCGGTAACGGCGTGTCCGCGCTCGTCGGCCGGCAGAAGATTGGCGGCATTCTGGACGGCATCACGAAGGGCGCGGTCCTGCGCGTCGCCGATCAGGGTACCATCGTAGAGTTCGTTCTCGGCCAGGTAGTCGATCAGGGGATCGGTATCCGAGGGTGCCATGAAGACATCGACGTAGGGGAAGCGTTCACGCAGGAAGGGCGTCTCATGGCGACCGACCATGCAGCCCATGACGGCGATCACGGTATCGGGGCGGCGCTCCTTGACCGTCTTGAAGGAGCCGAGCCTGCCGAGGATCTTGTCTTCCACCTGCTGGCGGATGACGCAGGTGTTGACTACCAGAATATCGGCATTCTCGGCGGCTTCACTGGAGGTGTAGCCGAGCGCTTCGAGCTGGCTGGAGAGGCGCCGACTATCGGCGACATTCATCTGGCAGCCGATGGTCCACAAATAGTAGCTTTTATTGAGAAAAGAGTCGCTCATGAGAGGCTCCGACTAGTCATCGCGTAGAGGCGGTCGCGTCGATGCCGCGCCGCTGGAGTTCAAGCGGGTGAATGAAGGTCATCCCGTCGGGAGATGAAACGGGTACTGTACGTGTTGGGTGGCTGGTTGTCAACCGGCTGAAGCGTCTGGTGGTCTGGTGAAAAGCAGTGTGTCACAGTTCCCCGTTGGATTCCGGCCTTCAGGCCGATCCTGGGGCCAGCACGTGTGCGGGCAACAACGTCTATACCTTCGGGTATGACGAGCAGGGTCGCCTCCTGCATAAGCTAGACCCGCGCGGCTCCTTCTTCACCTACCACTACGATGGCGCCAGCCGCCTTACCGCGATTAAGGTCGTTCCCGGACCGGACGTGCCGAATCGCTCCACGCTCCTGTCTTATCAATACGACGAAGCTGGGCGCATGATCCACGCCGCCGACAATGTTGATCCCGATGATCCGACCGACGATGTTGTCGATACGTGGATATACAGCCGCAACGGGCTATCGTAGAGGAGACGCAGGCCACTGGTTTTCACCATCATCCCCGATCCCGCCACAGGTCGCTACGGCAACGGACCTATGGCTACGAGGATTTTGCAATAGCAATTGTCCCAATAGGTCGTCCCCCATGGCAGTTTTAAGTCATAGGCAGTTTGGCATGAATAAGCATGCGTTTTCCTGCTGGATCTCTGTTGCTGCAAGTATTGTTATTGCGATCAGTTTAATCGTAAGGCACTACAGACAAAATGCTTGGAAGGCAATTGCGCATGGAAATGCAATAAGACTGAACGATATTCTGACGAATGATCCATCGAAGGTAGATCTCAAATCTAAGAGAAAACATCGAACCCTTTTACATTATGCAGCCCAGCTTGGAAATTTTGATGCCTGTGAGGTTCTTGTTGCTCATGGTATCTATGTAAATGCCATGGATTCAGACGGTGCATCCCCTCTGCTTTGGGCAACGCAATACGGCCACCATCGTATTTGCAAATATCTGATCAGTAATGGTGCGGCTCCCAATCGGGAGTCAAGACATGGGGAAACACCATTATCGGTGGCTGCCTATAACGGCAGCATAGAGATTCTATCATTGCTTATCGGGCACGGTGTGCCAGTTAATTATGCGAACCGTGATGGAAAGACTGCCCTGCATTTTGCGGCTAAAGGAAATAGAGGACATGCGATGCCTATTTGATGAGTATGCATGCAGATCCCAGTATTCCCGACTCGACAGGTCGCCTGCCAATTGATTACGCCGTAAGTCATTCCGCAAAGGTAGCCTTGCGCACCAGTGTGACTACCCTTCACTGATTGAAACATACGATTTATTGCCTTTGCCAGTGCACCGCACCCGCACCTGGCTCTGGTCCGAGGACGGGAAGGATATACACAGGTTCATTCATGTTTGACATTGAACACTTATGGAACAAGCAGTGACCGGGATGGCGACATTATGAATAGTAAACGTATCGTAATAACTATTCTTCTGTCTTTATCTGGAATCACCATTTTCGTTTCTTGGTTTCTTTGGAGTATTGTTTCTCCCATCTATCGTATGACGTTCCTGAAATCGCTTAGCGAAATAATATATATGTTTGAGAATAGTGAGTATGAGAATATCAGCATGAACGAAAGCATGTATATGGATACACTTATTTTGGGGGGAAGTAAAATGCCGGCTATGATCGATAAAAGGATCAAGAGCCGTAAGATGAAAAGAAGAGGCTATGCCATTCTCTATCTTGGTTGGTATGGTGAGAAACGTTATTCTTCTTCTACGCTGGCAGATATTGCTTTGGATGATTCAGAAGAAATATCTATTAGAAGACAGGCTCTTTTGGCGCTGTGGTATTTGGATAAGGAACGTGCAAATAGAGTTGCAAGAAATCATGCGATGGAAGAAATTGGTCTTGGCCCTACTTCACATACTATATTTTTCTCAGATGAACCGCAGCCCATTCGTAGTTGGTCTGATGCTCTATGGGGTAAGTGAGTACTGATGACCAGACCGGGTGCAAACGTAGGATCGTGATCATGCGGCGGCCTTCTTGAGCGTGGCGGCAGAGACGCCGGCACGCAAGGCCGCGGAAATGGCGTCTCTGCCAAAGGAAGCACATAAGGACGGGTAAGCCGGGGGCGCTATCTTGGCTGCATGAGCTTTCATCAGGCCCATTCAATATTGCGGGGGCGCACCTCCGGCAGATTTATCCGAGGGGCGAGGGTGGATCTGCGCGGCGGCGGGGGGGAGTCAGACGGCGGGGAAGGGAACGGCTTCGGCGGGCGGGATGTGCAGGGGGATCCTTCGCCGGATGGGACTGGCAGGCTTCCTTGGGCTTGGTGCTGCGTGAGCCTGATGTTGGGCCGCATCGACAGCCAACCGGGAGCAGACCACATGGCTTACCTGAGCCCCCGCGCCTCTCGACGTCGTTTCGGCAGTGTGGCGCTTGTACTGAAAGGTGAGGAGACGTATTTTAGTTCACCGAGAGGGAGGCGAAGGTGTTAACGACTAAGGCGACGCGAGCATCATGACATCCAGCGGACAGGTGGCAATCGCATGCGGCGTGGCAATGCTGGCGGCAGGGGTGCTGGCGTTGAGCGCGTATGAAGTGTGGCAGTTCAGCCGAAGCAGGATCCTGATCTCGCTGCGTCAGTTGATTATCCGGCTGATAGGCGGGTTGCTGCTGGTCTTCATGCTGGGAAAGGTGCTCCATGGCGTGCTGGCGTTCGAGGCGGGGGAGAGTATCCGAAGCTCGCTGATCTTCTGGGGCGACGTGGTGCTGATCGGCTGGCTGACCATTCTGGTCGCGGCCATCGACCTGCGGTATTGCATGAAGCTGCGCCAACGCCATCGTCAGTATAACGAAGAGATGGCGGAGCACTTGATGTCGCAAGTCAACTCCCCGAGGGAGCGGCACGACGCGCGCGATGGTTCGCCGGAGAGCGAGCGCTGCCTGTAGATCAGCGCTGCCGGCGCAGCCAGCGGGAGAAGGAGGAGGGGGAGGCGAAGCCCAGCTCATCGGCAATGGCCTGCTGCGTATAGTTGGCTGCCTGCAGATCACGGGCGCGATGGAGGCGGCAGCGGTCGATATACCGCAGGACGGTGCAGCCGGTATGGCGTTTGAAGACGCGGAGGAAGTGGAACCTGCTGTAGCCTGCCATGCGCGCGAGGGTGTCGAGACTGGCACCGCGGCCGGCGGTTTCCCGCAGGTGCTGACAGACGGCATCGACGGCGGTCTCCTGTACGCGCAGGCGCTCGCCGGGCCCTTCCACCAGGTCGAGTTCGGCCGTGGCGCTGATGATATCGCTGAGGGCGCCAACGAGTCGCAGGCGTCGCAGGCTGTGAGGGAGGTGGCGACTGCCGCGCGCCCAGTCCCAGCTCTCACTGAGCCGGGTTGCGGCTGGTGGGGTGTCGAGAACCCAGGTGGGAGCATCGGCGGGAATGGCGCCGTTTCGCACCTCGAGGTGACGGATGAAGAGCTGTGCGGGGAGGACCACGAGCCACAGGTGTTCGACGGTGTCGGCACCCGGAGGATAACCGAAATCGTGGGGCTCATGGGCGTCGAAGAAGATGACGGTAACAGGCGTGCAGCGATGGAGGCGGTCGTGACAGCCATAGACGCCGTCGCCGCGGAGGGTAATGAGGATTTCCCGGTAGGCATGGGCGTGGGCATGGGCGTTGCTCCAGGCCAGCCGCTCTGGATCCGTGACCGCGGTGGGCTGATCGAGGAAGGAAGCGATCAGGCGCCAGCTTTCCGGTTGGCTGAGCAGGGGGAGGCAACGCTGGATGAAGAGTTGGGAACTCATGCGCAATTTTCGGCAAGCAGCCGCAATATCGGTATGGTAGTTGAGATTGAATGGTGAGCGGGTTACGATACACTGTACTATCCCTATCGCAAGATTCGCACAACAAAAGGAGCATTTGCCATGTCAGCCGGAAATCCGCACACCCAATTGGCCCTGCTTGGCGGGCGTCCCGCCATGAACCTTCGTTCACCCGACTGGCCGGTGACGGGGGAGCTGGAATCGAGCTGGATGGATGCCGTGGTGCGCAGCGGCAAATGGAGCTGGAATGGTCCGCACGAGCAGGCATTCGAGCAGGAGTACGCGGGCTTCATCGGTACGAAGCATTGCGCGCTGATGGCGAATGGCACGGTGACGATTCAGTGCGCCCTGCAGGCGGTCGGGGTCGAGCCGGGGGATGAGGTGATTGTGCCGGCGCTGACCTGGGTGGCCACCGCGCAGGCGGCCATGGATATTGGGGCGAATGTGGTCTTCGCGGACATCGATCCCGAGAGCTACTGCCTCTCACCGGCGGCATTCGAGGCCGCGATCACGCCGCGCACCCGGGCCGTGATTCCAGTTCATCTGTATGGCTGCATGTGCGATATGGATGCGATCATGGAGATCGCGCGCAAACACAATCTGTGGGTGATCGAAGATGTGGCCCATCAGCAGGGGAGCCGCTGGCGGAACGTGGGCGCGGGGGCCATCGGCGATGTGGGCAGCTACAGCTTTCAGCAGAGCAAGGTGCTGACCAGTGGTGAAGGTGGTGCCATCACCTGCAATGACGACAAGGTCTACGAGACCGCGTATTGCCTGAAACAGGTAGGCTGGATGCCGGGCTGTCAGCAGCCGGGCAATCGGTATGGTCATAATTACCGCATCACCGAGATGCAGTGCGTACTCCTGCGGGGCGGCTTGCGGCGACTGGCGGAGCAGATCCGCCGGCGCGAGGAGAGCGCCCTGCGCATTCGGGAAGGTCTGGCGGAGCTTGACGGACCGTTGCGGGTAGCCAGACAGGATGAGCGGGTGACGCGGCAGTCTTTCTATGCGCTGACGCTGCACTACGACGCCAACAAGGCGAACGGTCTCGCTCGTGCCGATTTTCTGCGCGCGCTCAGTGCCGAGGGAATCGGCTTTGGCGGCACGTATGCGGCGGTTTACGCGAGCCCGCTGCTCAATCTCTACGACAAGACCAGTCCGATACCTTATCGCGATGCGAAGAAGGTTCAGGACTATGGAAAGCTGAAGCTGCCGGTGACGGAGAGAGTCGTTCACGAAGAGGGGGTCACCCTTGGGCATACGCATCTGCTGGGCAGCGACGCCTACATCGAACAATTGCTGGCCGCGGTTGCCAAGGTGCAGCGCAATCTCGGGTCAATTCCCCGCAGCTGACGCCGATTGATGGTGGTGGCGCTGAAATGTGCCATTATAGTGATGGCACATACGCGCGCCCATGCGATGCCGCGAGGCGTTCTCTTTCACGTACACAAGAGGTGAGACTATGGCTGGACAATTCCGTTTTTCCTTCGGGCCCTGGAACATTCATGAGGGTGCCGACCCTTTCGGGCCGGTGGTGCGGCGGGGGATCGACTTCGCTCGCAAGCTGACGATGTACAAGGAGCTGGGCTTCGATGGTGTGCAGTTCCACGATGACGATGCGGTACCGGAGCTGGACAAGCTGGATGCGGGACAGATCGAGAAGCAAGCGCAGGCCGTGCGCCGGCAACTGGAGGAGCAGGGGTTGGTGGCGGAGTTTGTCGCGCCGCGCCTGTGGGAGGATCCCCGCACGGTAGATGGCGCCTATACCGCCAACGACCCGAAGACGCGGGAGTATGCCCGCCAGCGCTCGCGCATCTGCATTGATATCGCCAAGGCTCTGGACACGCGGCTGATCGTCCTCTGGCTTGCCCGCGAGGGGACCTATATCCGTGAAGCCAAGGACAGCCGGGTGGCGGTCGAGCATCTGGTGGACGCGATCGATGACATGCTGGCGTACGACCCGGATATCCGCATCGCCATCGAGCCGAAGCCGAACGAGCCCATGGATCTGGCCTACATTCCGACGACCGGGCACGCCATCGCGCTGGCTTCGATGACCAACGATCCCAGCAGAGTCGGCGTCAATATCGAGAGCGCCCACGCAATTCTGGCCGGTCTGGATCCGTCCGACGAAATGGGCTTTGCGCTGGCCTGCGACAAGTTGTGGACCGTACACCTGAACGACCAGAACGGGCTGAAGTTCGACCAGGACAAGACCTTCGGCTCGGTCGATCTGCGCCGCGCCTTCAACCAGGTGCGCATCCTCGACGCTCATGACTATGGGACGGACGGCGAATGGGTCGGCTTGGACGTCAAGGCGATGCGTACGCAGAAGGACGAGAACGCGACGGCTCATCTTAGCAACAGCCGTGAAGTCTTCATGGCCTTGCTGGAGATTTCGCGCGGTCTTGACCAGGCGAAGATTGACGGGTGGATCGACGAGCGGGATTACGAGGCCCTCGATCTGTACATCATGAAGGCCCTGCTCAACCGCTGAGGCATCTTTTGAGCTGAAAGGAGCGCCGACCAGCGCCGCCCGAACGGCGGCATTGGCGGCGCTTTTTTCGTCAAAACGGCGGCGAGTACCGCGCGGAGCCAATACTATACTTTCAAGGCGGGATTATCTGGTATGAAACTTTCGTGCGTAATCGCACGGAATTTGTGGTAGATACCAGATGTTGTGGTAGACGAGACCTTGCGACACAATATATTGATTTAGTTTTCGCGCATACCAGTTTTTACAGGGCCTCGCGGTTATCGGCGGGGTCCGGCCGCAAGGAGTCATTTTACCATGTCAGCAACAGCCGTGAAGTTTGATGGATTCAGAAAGCGTAACGGGATGGTGGTGCCCTTCCACCCGAAGAAGATAGAGGACGCCATATATCGGGCGGCGGACGCGGTGGCCCGGCAAGACGGGCGGCGTGCGGATCGCGCCATGGCCGTGAGAATGGCCGGGCAGGTCATGGGATATCTGGGCAACCCGGATTCGGAGTATTTTGTTCATGCCGACATGGACGGCAAGATCGTGCCGCTGATCGAGGACGTGCAGGACTTGGTGGAGATTGTGCTGGCGGAGAACAAGTGCCCGGAAGTGCTGACCGCCTACAAGCGGTACCGGAAGCAGCGGGACGTGGCTCGGCGGAAGATCCGGGTGCGTGACGGGAGCCTGGCCAACGATGTGGACGTGACGGATGCGAGCCTGCTGCTGGTGGAGTCGAGCAGCAACAACGTGGTGCTGCCGTGGGACCGCGCGCGGATCACGCATCAGTTGATCAAGCGTGCGCGTTTGAGCAGCGAGGAAGCGATCAGCATCGCGAAGGCGGTCGAGAATACCGTGCTGAGCTGCGACATGAAGACGGTGAACACGGCGCTGATCCGTGAGATGGTGAATAACGAACTGGCGGAGCGTGGCTATCGCGAGCAGCTGCACGACCTCTCGCTGTACGGGATCTCGAAGGACTTCGTCGAGAACCTGATGTACAGCAAGTCGAGCGAGAACAGCAATGTGGTGAACAACAATCCGGAGGCGGTCAACCTCGGGATCGCGGAGCTGGTGCTCAAGCAGTGGGCGCTGGATACGATCTTCTCCGCGGAGGTGAAACGGGCACACGATACGGCGGCCATTCATCTGCACGACCTTGGCTACCCGCACCGCGTCTACTGCTCGAGTCACAGCATCGAGTACGTGAAGAAGTATGGCTTGCGGAATCTGGTGAATCTCAATACGGAATCGCGGCCAGCGCGGAGCGCATCGGTGCTTACCGGCCACCTGAACACCTTCCTGGCCTCGATGCAGGCGAACTACGCGGGAGCGCTGGGTATCGCGTACATCAACGTCTTCTATGCGCCATATCTGGTCCATCTGGACGACGTGCAGATCAAGCAGGTGGCGCAGGAGCTGATCTTCAACGGCTCGCAGAACGCCTTCAGCCGCGGCGGACAGACGCTCTTCCTCGATTTCAACATTCACTCTGGCGTGCCGCGGTATCTGCGGGCGGTACCGGCTGTTGGACCGGGTGGGCATTATATGTTGCGCCGGGCGGATGGCAGCGTGGCGGAGTTGGAGGAAGTGTTGCGGGATGAGCGCAACGCGAAGGGTTACCAGGCGATGGATCTTTACCTGGTCGAGGCGGACGGCACGCGACGCCTGGTCCTGCGCGAGCACTTCACGGCGGACGGTTCCGTGGAGTACGATGCCGAGGTCGCGGCGGAGTTGAAGAAGGGTGGCGAAGCGATCCTCGCCTACGGCGAATTCGAAGCCGAGGCGAGACGTTTTGCGAGCGCTCTGCTGCAGGTGTGGGGTGAGGGGGATCGGAATGGTCGCATCTTCGAATTTCCGAAGTGCGACTTTCACATCAGCGACGAGACCTTTACGGATCCGGAGCAGTACAAGATCTTCGTTGAAGCTTGCGAATTGGCCAGCAGGAATGGCTCGACCTACTTCATCTTCGATCGCGATGAGGTGACCTTGTCGGCGTGCTGCCGCCTGCGGACGACGATCGAGGATCAGCGGATGCTGCAGCATCCCGAATGCATGCGTTTCTGCGGTTTCCAGAATGTGACGATCAACATACCCCAGGCGGCCTATCGCGCGGCCCGCGAGGGACGTCGTGATTTCGAAGGGATCTGCGAGGAGCTGGACCGGACGATGGAGATCGCGGTGCAGGCGCACCTGGAGAAGAAGGCGAAGATCGCGGAACTGATGAGCGAGCCGGGGCGTCCGCTCTACCAGATCGGGCGGAAGGCCAGTGACGGCGCACCGTATGTGGATCTCGATTCGTGCACCTATATTCTTGGCTTGATCGGGGTGAACGACGCCGTGAAGTTTCTGACGGACGAAGAGCTGCACGACAGTGAAGCGGCCATGGAGCTGGGGCTGCGCCTGGTGGCGCACATGTATCTGAAGGCGAAGAAGCTCACGCGCAAGCACGGGCTGAAGTTCACGCTGGAGGAATCGCCGGCGGAGAGCGCGGCGCGGCGCCTTGCCAAGACGGATCTGATCTATTTCCGCACCGAGGCGACGGACATCATCAAGGGATTGGAAAACGACGCAGCGTACTATACGAACAGCATTCACCTGGCGGCCGATGCGGATGTCTCGCTGGTGGAGCGTATTCGGGAGCAGAGCAAGTTCCACAGCCTGATCGAATCCGGCGCGATTGTTCATGCGTTTGTCGGTGAGGAGCAGCCGTCGGCGGCAGCCATTGGCTCGCTGGTTCAGGATATCCTGAAGCGGACGCAATGCGCGCAGTTGACGATCTCTCCGGAGTTCACCTACTGCAATGATTGCGACCACAATACACGCGGGCTGCAGACCAACTGCCCCAGCTGTGGCTCATCGCGAGTGACGGGTGAATCCCGGGTGGTTGGCTACTTCAGCAAGATTCAGAACTGGAACCGCTCGAAGCGCTATGGCGAGCTGGTTGCCCGTCAGCGCGGCCGCTATGCGATCGTTTGCGCGGAAGATCTTTCGGGCGCCGCGGTCCAAGAATCGCTGGTGACGGCGGAGTAAAGGAGAAGAAGATCATGAAAAAGAACTTACAGATACTCGTGTTCGGGAAAGCGGGCTGCCAGAAGTGCAAGGTGCTCAACGGTCGCCTGGACGATCTCTTGGCGAAGCCGGAATGGAAGGAATTCGAGAAGCGTTACATCGACGTGGAGACGGAAGATGGGATGGTGGAGTTCTGCCAGATGGAATGCCTGAATCCGCAGCGTATCCCGGCGTTCGTCGTCACCCAGAGCGATGAGCAGGGGCGTGAGAAGCCGTTGCCGAACCGGCAGGCGGGAGAGGTGGACAAGGTGTGCGGCAATTCCAAGCTCTACCAGTTCCTCGGTGTGCAGACGGACTATTCGGCGGGTGGACGCGGCGTCATCACGCCGAAGATGATCCAGTCGATACTATACGAAGCCAAGGAGCAGGCATCCTGACCGGCACATGTGTGGGCGGCCTGGCTGCACAACGGCAAGGTCGCCCGCGCAATGCCGACGTAGAGGCCTATCATGCAGAGTCCAGTTCATGCTTACCTGAAGCGACCTTCCATGGTGGATTTTCCGGGTCGCATGGCGGCGGTTTTCTTCACCAGCGGATGCAATTTTCGCTGTGGCTACTGCCACAATGCGGTAGCGCTGGGCAGCCGGCGCCCAGGGTTGATTTGGGAGGCGCTTGGAGAAGCGTGCGACCGTTTTGCCGAGCAGTGGGTGAAGGCCGTGGTGGTCACCGGTGGGGAGCCGACGCTGTGGAAGGAACTGCCCCGGCTGATCGACTTCTTCAAGGAACGGGGCTTTGCGGTGAAGCTGGATACGAATGGCTCGGATCCGGAAATGCTGGAGAAGTTGCTGCCGCGGCTGGACTATGTGGCCATGGACATCAAGTGCGGCCTGAGCACCTATGCGGAGCTGGTCCAGTATCATCGGCCGGAAGTCATTGCGCGCTCGGTGGCGTTGATAATAGGTGGCGGAATCGACTATGAATTCCGCACGACGCTGCTCGAAAGTGTGCATGACGAAGAGGAGATGGCAGCCATTGCCGAGCTGATCCAAGGTGCCAGCCGCTATGTGCTGCAGCCCTTTCTACCGCGGGATGACCTGCCGGATGTGGCTCTGCGCAGTACGCCGCGCACCAGCAGCGGCCATCTGCGATGGGCCGCGGGACGGATCCGGTCGGTCGTGGACGAGCTGATCGTACGCGGGGAATAAGCGGTCAGCTGTCGCCGATTTCCGGCTCGGTGTCCAGTTCGATACCCAACAGCTCGCCGACATCGCCGAGTTGCCGGACCAAGTCGATCGAATCCTCATCGGCGACCTTCCGCCGGAAGGTGTGGGCGATGCTCATGGCTGCTTCCAGATGGAGCCGCAGCTTCTTCAGGTCCGCTTCGTCAAGTCGTCTTTCCATCGGGAGCCTCCGGTTCGCGTTCCTCTACTATAGTCGCTTACACGCAATCGCGCAGCAACTGGACGCACTGGCTGTAGTAGCCGCCCCCGAAGAGATTCAGATGGTTGAGCATGTGATAAAGCTGGTAGACGGGGAGGCGGCGGCGCCAGCCGGAAGCCAGAGGATAGGCTTCCCTGTAGGCATCGTAGAAGCTGTCGCCGAAGTTTCCGAAAAGACGCGTCATGGCCAGGTCGGCTTCTCGATGGCCATAGTATACAGCGGGGTCGATGAGGCAGACATAACCGTCGGGGCCGGTCATGTAGTTACCGCTCCAGAGGTCGCCATGGAGGAGGGCGGGGGGCTCGTCGACGGTGCCAAGGAGGGGGCCGATGGCGGCTTCCAGCTTGAGGAAAAGGTCGGTCAATTCCTGGCGGGCGAGGCCGTGCTGTTCGACCAGGCGATATTGGTAGAGCAGGCGATACTCCCAGAAGAAGTGAGCCCAGTCGCAGGGCAGGGCGGGGGTATTGAGCTGGGGTGTCGTGCCGATGAAATTGTCTTCGCGGAAACCGAAGTTCTGGGTGGTGTGGCGATGCAGTTCAGCGAAACGCCTGCCGAAATCGGGCATGAAGTCGGCGTTGCGTGTACTGGGCTGAATGTGCTCCAGGACGAGAAGCTGATCCGTGACGAGGATGACCTCTGGCGTACGGATAACCATGGCTGATGCAATCTCGCGGAGGCCGTTGGCTTCGCACGTGTACATCCGGGGGCGGCCGCCATAGGTCTTGACGAAGAGCTTGCGGCCGGATTCGAGCGTCACGATCCGAGTCTCGGCAATACAGCCCCCGCCGACGCTCTGATTGCCGACAACCTTCTCGCCCAGGTGTTCGGTAAGGGTGCGTTCGAGGCTGTTGCGGCTCATCAGCCCTTCTCCTTCCGGAACTCGGCCTCGAGAAAATCGAGCAGCCCTTCGCATGCGTCCTCGACAATATCGATGACATGGTTGAAGCCATCTGGACCGCCATAGTAGGGATCCGGCACCTCGTTCGTGTCGTGTCGCGTGCAGAAATCCGTGAACTTCATGACCTTGCCGTTGAGCATTCCGGCTCGATCTAGGCGCCTGACATCGGCCATGTTGGCGTCATCCATGACGAGGATGTAGTCGAAGGCGGAGAAATCCCTCTCGGCGTGGATCTGCCTGGAGATGCTGTCGAGGCAATAGCCCCGGGCAGTGCCGGCGCGTCGCATTCTGGCATCGGGCAGCTCGCCGACATGCCAGTCACCGGTTCCTGCTGAATCGATCTCCAGCTTGTTCGCGAGGCCTCGTTGTGCGGCAAGATGACGGAAGACAGCTTCCGCACAGGGTGAACGGCAAATGTTGCCCAGGCAGACAAAGAGCAGGCGGAGCTTTTCTTCCATGACGAAATCATACCTCGAGAATGAAGATTTGTGGGTTGCACAAAGACACGCAATGGGCAGTCAAGTTCCACTTTCGTGCAAGGCACGGACCAGAATTTGGAGCAGAGGGCAGTTCAAGAGCCATAGGGTGTCAGCATAGGGTAGTAAAAGTCTCCAGGAGGTACCCAATTATCTTTCGGGAGGAAGAGCACGTTTTTTTTGTTGACCAAGGTTGCAACGCCACGCTCGCCAGTGCATATTGCAGAGAGTGATATCCATGTGTTCCACTATTGGATGCATAGGCGGGGTCACGAAGTCCATCGGATTTGCCGATGGATGGGAGGGACTATCAATCAAACAAAGGGTACCCATCATGAAGAAGTTCTTTATTGTCATGCTCGCAGCTCTCGGTCTTTCATTCATCGCCAGCAGTTGCAAGCAGGAAGTCGTGAACGAGGCGCCCGAAACGCCCATCGAAGAGCCTGCGGCAGACGCTGACAGCGAATAAGTAGCTGTAGAGCAAGTAGCTTTCTCACACGGGTCCGCGGATCCGCGAGAGACGAGATTACGAAAGCGGTACCGGCCTCGGCAGGTATCGCTTTTTTTGTGTGGTTTCAGGGTTGCCCTGTGAAGGGGACTTCTGTACCGATTGCGAAAGCGGATATCATGGTTCGACATGTGTACAGTCACCATTATTCAGTATTCGGCTGAGTCGGACAGGGCGGGATATCGGCTGGTGACGAATCGGGATGAACAGCGGACTCGTCCGGAAGCGCTGCCGCCTCGTCTGGTCCGGACGGGGAGTCGGTGGGCGGTGATGCCGCTCGATCCGGTGGCGAATGGCACTTGGATCGGGGTGAATGACGCCGGTTTGACGGTGACCCTGCTCAACGTCTATCCGGGTGGAAAGATCGGGAAGAAGAAAGGGCGTCGGCGCAGCCGCGGTCTGGTCGTACGGGAGCTGCTGGCTTGCGGTTCCCTGGGCGAGGTGCGGCGGGAACTGAAGCGCATGGAGGCGGAATGGTATCCCCCCTTTTGCGTGCTTGCCGTCGATGCGGAGGAGCTGGTCAGCTTGCGGTGGGATGGGCGCGCGACTGAGCATTCCGTCCACAAGCTGAATGAGGCGCCCTTTCTGTATGTCTCCTCGGGGCTGGGAGACGAGAAGGTGATCGGTCCCCGGCGAGAGCTTTTCGAGGAGATGCTGCTGGCCGCGGCGCCGGGGGACCTGGCGGTGCAACAGGACCGTTTTCACGGACATCTTTGGCCGAAGCACCCGGAGTTGAGCGTCTGCATGGCGCGAGCCGACGCCCGAACGGTGAGCGTTACCACGGTAGAGGTGATCGGTGGTCAGGCGCGTCTCTGGTATCACGGAGCACCGCCAGACGAGCCATGCGACGACGTCGAGCTTTCCCTGTCGATAGTCCGGCCATCAGATGAGCAGGCGGATTAGCTCCAGTATTGCGCCAGCTTGCTTTGGCAGAGGACGGGGCCGTCGCGGTAGGTGCTCCATTCCTTGAGGTAGGCTTCCACACTTGCGGCTTGGGCCCAGAAGCGATACTCGTCCGCGGCGAGAGCGGCTTCGGCGAGACAGGCGAATTCGACATAGCCGTCGGAGCGGCCGAGATCGATGTCGCTCATGTCGACGGTATTCCAGGCGCGCACATTGAGGACGGTTTCGGCTTCGGGACCGAAGCGGAAGATCTTGGTGATATGGGGGAAGGCGGTAATGAAGCCGACGCCTTGCGCGCCTGGGGTACGGTCCAGAGCCTCGCGCAGCGCTTCCCTGGTGGTGGCGCACTTGTCCCACTCGGTGCGTTCGGGATTGGCGCGGCCGATGATGTCAACGTAATAGAGCTTGAAGACGCTCTTGTCGTCCCGCCCGTGCCACATTTCGTGATCGCGCACTACCGCATGGTAGGGATTGCATGGTGAGATCGATTGCATGTGGCGGCTGTCCTTGAAATGAGCGTTGAGGGTTGGGGGAATGTACTATAGTGCCTACCCGCGATGGAGGCAAAGGAGTTGTCGAAGGTGCATCATTTGCACTTGCGAATGAGATCTTCATCAAGCATGGTATAAGCTCACGAAGCGGACGACCCCCATGGCGTCCGCGGCAACGTTATCCCCTCTCATGACAGTATCCCGAGGCATAAAAGGCCATGCGCATCGCTCAGATCACGGACTTGCATCTGCGTCACCATCAGCCGGGCACGTCGGCTGTCGGCTCTCGGCGCTCACGGTTGATGGCCTCGCTGTTGGAGAAGGCTATCCGGCAGATTTCGGACGAGAAAGCGGATCTGCTGGCCTTGACGGGGGATCTGCTGGATGCACCGTTCTGGCTGAGCCGGCCGACGCCTGGATTTGCCGGTGACGATGTCGGCTACTGGTCTCAAGTAGTGGAGGCGGATTACCGGCTGATCAAGGAACTGCTGGACGAGAGCGGTTTGCGCTACATGGTGCTTCCGGGCAACCACGATTGGAATGAGGCGATGTGGCGGGTCTTCGATCCCGCGGCCAATGCGATGGACGTCGCGGGTCGGCGGGTGCTGCGGTTCTGCGACAATGAGCACGAGGGCAACGTGGCCTACCGCTTTCATCCGCAGCGCACGGATTGGCTGGCTGCGCTCGCCTGCGCGGACTCGCCGCCGCAGGTGCACCTTCAACATTACCTGATTACTCCGATGCTGAACGAAGGCTATCCGCACAGCTACGGCGAAGCGGCGTCGCTGCTCGATGGGATCACCCGATCGAAGCGCGTGCAGCTTTGTCTGAGCGGGCATTATCATCATGGCACCGAGCTGCTGCAGGTAAATGGAACGCATTTCTCGACGGGACCGTCCTTCTGCGAGCCGCCGTTCCGCTGGCGGATGTACGATCTTGACGACACGGGTGTGCGCATGAGCGAGCACGCGCTGGGGGCCGACGCCCAGCCATCGCGGCCGGTGGTTTTTCTGGATCGCGACGGGGTGATCAACGATCGGGCCGCCTACCATTCCGGTCCGGAGTTGATGAACCTGCTGCCTGGAGCTGCTGGCGCCATCCGCCGGCTTCAGGATGCCGGCCAGAGTGTGGTGGTGGTAACCAATCAGAGTTGCGTCGGCATGGGCTACGTGCCGCTGATGGTGGTGCTGTGCGTTCATGACCGGATGTGCCGTCTGCTGATGGAGGAGGCCGGCGCCACGGTCGATGCGATCTATGCCGCTACCGGCGCCGGTTCCGCGGCGGTGCTGCCGCATCATGCGGATATTACCGAAAGCAAACCGAATCCGACGCTGCTGAACCTGGCACGGCGGCAGGCGAACCTGGAACCGGGCGGCTGGATGGTTGGAGACACGATCTCGGATGCGCGTGCCGCTCGTGCCGCCGGCGCTCGCCCGATCCTCGTGCGCACCGGACACGGCAACGAGCAGGCTTCGGCTTTTGCCGAGGAGTTTCCGGAGAGTCCCATTGTCGACGATCTGGCCGCGGCAGTTCCGCTGATTTTAGGCGATGTGCGCTGAGGGCGCCAGCTTCGTCAACCGCATGACGAACGTGTACAACGCTCTTTTCTGCCGTTACGAAACGCCTGAATCTGCACATCATAGCAGACGGGGCAGATCGTATGGGAGATTTGCGGTGGCCTGGGGTCTGAGAAGATGTTGAGCTTCACGATCGCCTCTTCCACATCGGACCAGTGCGCTTTGTCCACCTGCAGCTTCTTGCAGTAACTGCACATGTAGAGGAAGCTTTCGGATCGCTCGATGGTCGGGTCCAGCAGCCGCACGGGGGCACGGGGTTCGAGCTTGAGCACGACGCTCTCGAAAGAAATGTTTCCGTCGACGTCGGGTACGATATCCATTTCCATGAAGCGGCGCAGATCGGGAGCATCACAGCGATAGGGAATGGTGAAGAAGAGAAGCTCCTGCCGGGACTTGGTGACGAGGGTCTGGTAGAGGTGAGTCGTCGAGATGTCCGAAATGTGCTTCCAGAGCGACTGCCCGATCAGGCTGGACTCCGCCAACTTGGGTGCACCATTCTCGCGGGCAAAATCCAACCAGTGATCATTGACCCAGATGATCTTGTCCAGGCAATCGATCTTCAGGATGAAGGTTCTGGTATCGCGACAGGTGGCCATTGGTGATGATCCCTGGGGAGGAGGTGGAGGAGTGCAAAGCCCATAATGGACCCGAGTTATGGATAAACGCAACCTGCTGATGCGATTATTGCCAACGTCGGGTACGCGGAGACGCGGGGAACATCGGCGGGGGCCGGGGCAGCGCCCTGCGGATCGTCCCCGCGTCTCCGCGTCTCACCTGCCAGACTCACCAGGCCAGAAGACGCACGGGCTTACCTCGATCGTACTGCTCTTCCACGTTATACCCGTAGTCGTCCGCCAGAATGCGAATCAGCTTCGGATGCTGTGCATCACCTTCATGATCCGTATGGTACGACGAGATACTCCACACCGGATGATACGCCTTGATGATCTGTTCTGCCCCGCGGATGGCCAACTCTTCAGCCCCCTCGATATCCAGCTTGATGAAATCCACCCGTGGCAGACTCCGCTCCCGGGCGAACGCATCCAGCGTCGTCACCGGACACTTTAACTTATGTGTCACCTTGCCCGGTTTGCGTGCCATCGACGAGCTGGTAACCGATTCACCCACCATGAACTCCACCTCCCCGCATCGATCTCCAACCGCCGTCGCCACCACCTCTACGTTCGAGATCCCGTTCTCATTCAGATTCCGCGTTACCAGAGAATGCATCAGCGGCTCGAACGCATAAACCTTCCCGCTATTCCCGGTCCGCCTTGCGAAGTTGATGGCGCATGTGCCGATATACGCCCCCGCATCCAGCACGATATCCCCCGGGCGAATCTGCACATGCTCCGAATAGAAGTCGTCGCTGCACAGGTACGACTCGATCATCACCGTGCGCGCCGATGCATAGTGACTCTCCTCGCTTCCCCCCTCGGGAAGAAAGAAGATCTTCAAATCACGCAACCGGAAGAACTTCTCCCCATCCGCTGTCTGGCTCACCATCCGGTCGATCAGCGACTCTCGATGCCGGTTCGAGCCCGGTCCTATATGCGAGACTCGATCCCGCCAGCAAAGATCAGCGCTGCGGCGCACGAAATCGAGTCGCCATTCCAGCTTCTTTTTCACATCCTTCAGGACATTCATCCGTATTCTCCATCCCGCGCCCAGGGCGGCTCAGGGTAATCGTTTTATCATGGTCACACCGGGATACCTCCGGTGCAAGTGCTGCTGATAGAACATCATCCGCGGAGAAATGTGCAGATAGTTAACCTCTCGTCCTGCTGCTCCTCCAAGGGTGATGATTTCACATAGCCTATAATCATTCTAATCCACGCGGCAAAGGGGCCGCCGCCTCACCCTCAAAACATGAACGGAAATTCTCTTGATATTTTCTTATCGCGTCATAACGTACCCCGTCGTCGTGTGAGTCCCTCAGCCCTATCCTACGAATTCGGACGGACCTTTGACGCAATACAGCATGATGGCGCGATGCCGGGGCCTCTACGGCACCCACCTCTATCTTCCCTGCTCAGCCTTCTCCCGAAGTTGGAGACGCCACTCCAATCGTCTTCGCGGCAAGCAGAGCCGTCGACTTCAGGAAACCAAGCTCCCCACCATTTCCTGGCGCTCCTGCGTCCGCACCGTAGCCCCCTGCGTGTGGGAGCACCGAAAAGCCAATGGCAACGTGCGCATCAGCGAACTCGCCATCCTCGCCGCCCTCGCCGCCGGATGCCGAGACGCCTCCTCCATCTTCGAGATCGGCACCTTCGATGGCAGAACCACCCTCAACCTCGCCCTCAACGCACCCCCCGCCTGCCAGATCTTCACCCTCGATCTTCCCCCCGAGCAGGCCACCCGTTTCCATCTGGCCCAGGGCGAACGCCACATGGTCGAGAAACCCGTCCCAGGCACCCGATACCACCGCTATCGGCAAAGCCATCCCCAACTCATCTCCCGCATCCACCAGATCCTCGGCGACTCCGCCTCCTTCGACTACACCCCCTATGCCGCAACCTGCTCCCTCGTCTTTGTCGACGGCTCACACGCCTACGACTATGCCATCTCCGACACCCGCGCCGCCCTTACCCTGATCGAAAGCGGCGGCATCATCGTCTGGCACGACTACGGCATCTGGGAAGGCGTCACCCGCGCCCTCGAAGAACTCCAGCAGCGCGAAAACCTCGACATCCGCCACATCCGCGGCACCAGCCTCGCCATCCTCCAATAAGAATGCGGGGTAGACATTCCTGTCTGCCCTGTCAGACCCGCGTCCCCCTTGCACCACCACGCATCAACCCCATTCGGCGTTGCGTCCACCGCGCTGCCTCTCTGCTCCGTCTGCTCCGTCTGCTCCGTCCGCCACTTCGTCCCCGCGTCCCCGCGTCACGCGCATCCAGCCTGCCCCCCTCATCCCATCTCCGTGTCTCCGTGGTTCCCTGCCCTCCCCACGTCCTGTCCGGTCCCGTCTCCGCTCGATCTTTGCGATCTCTGCGTTCTTTGTGGTCAATTCCTGCCGCGTCCCCGCTCACCCCCGTTCGCCGGCTTCCAGCTTGCCGAGGAGGCGCAGGAGGCCGTCGAGGATCGTCAGCGGATGGGGCGGACAGCCGGCGATGTACAGATCGACCGGCACCACCGACGCTGCTCCGTCGAGACTCTCCCCGTGGCCGATATACGGCCCCCCGGAGCAGGCGCAGGCACCTACCGCGATCACGATCCGCGGCTCGGCGAGCGCCTCGTACGTCTTGCGCAGCGCCAGCTCCATATTCCGGGTCACCGGCCCGGTGATGATCAGCCCGTCCGCATGGCGCGGCGACGCCACCACCTGAATACCGAAACGGCCAAGATCCCAGCCCACCGTGCTCAGCACGTTGATATCCGCCTCGCATGCATTGCAGCCGCCCGCGCTCACCTGGCGCAGCTTGAGCGAGCGCCCGAAGAGGCGGCGAAGCTTCTCGTCAAGAGCCGCCGCCAGCTTCAGCTCCTCCTGCCCCGGCTCCACCATCATCTCCTCCCGCTGCCGGAAAGCGAGGCGGTAGTCGTCGGTGAAAGCGATTGCCTGCTCGGGGCAGGCGGCGACGCAATCCGCGCAGAAGAGGCACTTCCCCAGGTCGATCCGCACCTTCTCGCCTGGCTGCATCGCCCCCGTCGGGCAGACCTCCGCGCAGGCCTGACACGCCGGCGGACAGCTCGCCCCCTGGATAACCGGACGTCCGCGCAGGCGATCGGGCAGGGGCGGCGGGGGGCCGTCCGGGTAGCGTATCGTCCGGTGTCCCTGTTTCCAGCGGGCCAAGGCGACTCTGATCATCGTTGCATCTCCAGTGAACTCCGGCGTTTCATAAGTCGTGTCCGCAGTACGAAAGGTTGAAGCTCTTGTTGCAGAGCGGAAAGTCGGAAATTTCCTGGTTTCGCAGCGCATACGCCAGCCCCGCCCAGTTATGGAAGGAGGAGTCGACCACCTTGTAGCGGGCAAAGCGCCCCGTTTCATCGGTAATCGCCACATGACAAAGCTCGCCGCGCCAGCCCTCGTTCAGCGATACCGCCAGCCGGTTCGGCGCCAGCTTGCCCAGCGGCGCCCGTATCTCTCCCGCCGGCAGCGTTCGCAACTGATTCCGCACGAAACTGATCGAGTGCTGTATCTCCAGCCAGCGCACATAGGCACGCGAGAGCACATCCCCCGATTCCCACGTTGAAACCGGAAGCTGCTGAAACCTGAAGATTCCCGACGGATGCGTGTGGCGCACGTCCAGCCCCAGACCGGCCGCCCGCGCCGCCGGCCCCACGATCCCAAGCTCTCGGCAGACCGCCGCCGGCAGAGGCCCCGTATCCTCGAACCTCGCCATCACCGACGGCGTGACCCATAGCAGGTTCACCGCGCTGGCCGTATCCTTCTCGGCGGCGCTCAGACGCGTGTTCAACTCCGCCACGCGCGCCTCATCCATGTCGAAACCCACGCCACCTGGCCGTATCATCCCGCGGCCGAAACGGCTCCCGCAGAGTAGGGCGCTCATGTTCAGAAAATCACCGCGCAACCGCCCGCAGTACGACGAGGTCGGCAGGAAGCCGACATCTCCCGCCAGCGCCCCCAGGTCGCCCACATGGTTAGCCAGCCGCTCCAACTCCAGCGCGATCCCCCGTAGCGTCTGGGCCCGTGCACTCTTCTGGCACTGGGCAAGCGCCTCGATGACCTGGCAATAGGCGGTCGTATGGCCGATCGTCGTATCCCCAGCCAGTGTCTCCGCATAGTGAATCGAGCGTGCCGTGGGGCCGCCGATCAGCGCCTCCTCCACCCCGCGATGCTGATAGCCCAGCGAGATCTCCAGATGAAAGACCTTCTCCCCATGGCACTGGAAGCGGAAGTGTCCCGGCTCGATCACCCCGGCATGCACGGGACCGACCGCCACCTCGTGTATCTCCTCCCCCTCCACCCGGTAGAAATCGCCCACCCCCACGACGATCGGCTCGCCCGAAGCCCGCCCCCACGCATCGCGGTCCGCCACCCACGACGAGCGATAGCGCACCGGCTTGAACCACGGGTGCTCCATCGGCCGCAAGCCGAACTGCTCCGCCATCTCTCGCTCGAATAGTTGCACCTGCGGACAGTCCGCCGCCAGTGACGGATACGCATCCCCTTCCACCCGCGACCGGCAGACCCCAAGGCGGCTCTCCTTGTCGTCCGCCAGCACCAGGTAGAGGTCGGTTGTGCCCGCAATGCCGCTGGCCGCCGCAAACAGGGCGCTCACCCGCTGGCCGCCGCTGACGGCATCGAGGATGCTCTGACCGAACTCCGCCATCGACACCATGGGGATGGCGCTCAACGCGATCGAGCGCCCATTGCCCAGGCTAGCTACCCGTGAGGCTGCAGGAATCATGGGCTCACCTCCAGAAAAAGTACGGCATCGTTGAGCAACCGGCTGAGCGGCGCGGGAATATATAGCCCCAGCACCAGCACCAGACCGAGCAGGAGCAGGGGCGGAAGCGCCGTCAGCCAGCCGTCCCTGTAGGGTGGGGCGCCTGCCGTCTCCGAAGGCTTGCCCTGCACCACCGCCAGCACCGTCGCTCCCATCCCGATGAAGACCAGCAGCAGCAGAAAGAGAAAGGCTCCCCCCGCCGCATAGTGACCCGTCGAGAAGGCCCCGTTCAGGATCGCAAACTCACTGATGAATGGCCCGAAGGGCGGCGACCCCGTGATCGCCAGAAAGCCCGCCAGAAACAATGCTCCCGACAGCGGCAGTCGCCGCAGCGCCCCCCGCACCTCCGTCGTCGACTTGCTGCCGAAGGCTCGGTGAATGTTGCCGGCCGAGAGGAAGAGCACCCCCTTCGTCAAGCCGTTGTTCATCATGTGCAGCAGGGTTCCGTAGATCGCGATTCCGCCAATCCCCAGCCCCAACATCAGGATCCCCATGTGCTCCACGCTGGAGTAGGCCAGCATCCGTTTGAAATCCTTCTGCCCCACCATGAAGACCCCCGCCACCGCCATCGAGAAGAGCCCCATGAAGATCAGCACGCGCGAAACGTACGCCCCTTCGCCCGCCGCCAGACAGAGGTGATAGATGCGCAGAATCGCCAGGAAGGCACAACTGGTCAGCCCCCCCGCCAACAGCGCGCCCACCATCCCCGGCGCCTCACCATACGCATCCGGCTTCCACGTGTGCATCGGCGCCAGCCCCATCTTCGTGCCATACCCGACCAGCAGCAGCACGAAGGCCGCGTGCAGCCATGGCTTGGACAACTGTGGCGCGTTGTGCAGGAGGCTCTCGAAGGTCAGCGACCCGGTCAGCCCCTCGTGCACCGACGAATAGGCCAGGAAGAACGACCCCAGCAATGCCAGCGCGATTCCCACCGAGCCAATCAGCAGGTACTTCCATGTCGCCTCGATCGAACGCGTCGTATGGTTGAAGTAGATCAGCGGCGCCGTGACCAGTGCCGTCGCCTCGATGCCCACCCACATCAGCCCGAGGTGCTGCGACCACGTCACCAGGCTCATCATCCCCAGAAAGCCCAGCAGGCAGGCGCAGAAGAAGCGGTTCGGCCGCTCCCGGCGGTACCGCAGGTACCCCACCGCATAGAACGAGCAGACCACAAAGAGACCGCTCACCAGCAACTGCACCAGCCGCCCCGGCGGATCCAGTTCCAGCCAGGGCGAAGCGATCAGGTGCGCCGGATGCATCAGCACATACAGCGTCATCGCCAGATGAAGCACCCCCGTCAGCGGCAACAGCAGCGGCCGATGTCGATTACCCGGATACGCCGCCGCCAGGGCCGCCATCGCCACCGGAAAGAAGATCAGTAAGTACGCCATGGTTAATCCTTCAACTCCGCCAGCCGGCGTGTGTCCAGCGACGAAAACGCCCGGTTGATGTGATTGACGATGATGCAGATCACGAAGATCCCCACGAACAAGTCCAGCAGTACCCCCATCTCCACCACCATCGGCATCGACTCGATCAGCAGCATGCCGAAGATGAAGATCCCATTCTCCAGCACCAGGTACCCGATCACCTGGCTGATCGCCTTGTAACGGGTCGTCAGCAGAATGAAGCCCACCAGCACCGTCGCCAGCGATGCCGGCACCAGCAGCGGCGCCGTATGCTCGCCGCTCAGCGGCAGATGACTGGCGAAGACCATTGCAAATCCCGTTGCCGCCGCCCCCAGAATCATTGACGGAAGCAGCCCGATCAGCGGCTCCACTTCCCGCTTGATCTGCGTCTCTCGCAGCGCCCGCATCAACATGCCCGGGATGACAATCCCCTTCAGCAGGACTGTGGCCAGCGACACCGCCACCACCGCCCAGCCCCCATGCTGGTGCACCACCAGCGGCATGAACGCCAGCAGCGTCCCCTGCAGCGCCACCGCCCGTATCACCGCGCGCAGCCGGCTGCTTCCCAGCGCGAAGAGATTCAGGACCAGCACGATCACCAGCAATGGATTGAGCAACGATATCATCTGATCACCTTATCAACAGTGCGAATCCGAAACCACAGAAGAGGACCGCGGAGATCAACAGGTAAGGCACGTGCCGCATCTGCAGCCGCGCCATCACCGACTCCACGATCCCGATGAGTACCGCCAGCGCCAGCATCTCCACCACGAAGAGCCCCCAGTCCAACCCCGCATGGCCGAACTGAAATGGCGCCACAACGTGCAGCAGAATCGCCCCCAGCACGAAAAGCTTGATCGCCGCCCCGTAGAGAATCATGCCCAGCAGCGGCCCGCTGTGGTCCAGCACCATCACCTCATGGATCATGGTCAGCTCCAGGTGCGTGTTCGGATCGTCCACCGGAATCCGGCAACTCTCCGCCAGCAGCACGATGAAGAGACCGATCGCCACCAGCACCAGCGGTGCCGCCACCGGCCCCAGAGGCACCTTCAGCGGCCCGTGCAGCATCCCATCCATCGTCAACGATCCCGACAGCCGCACCAGCACCAGCAGCCCGAAGAGCAGCGCCGGCTCCGCCAGGCAGGCAAAGGTCACCTCCCGCGCGGCCCCCATCCCCTCGAACGGCGACCCCGTATCCAGCGCCGCGGCGGTCGTGAAGAAGCGCCCCAGGCCGAGCAGATAAGCAAAGAGGATCAGGTCGCCGGTGAAGAGGATCGGCGACCGGGACGCCCCCTGCGGCACCAGCAGCCCCGCCAGCAGGATCGTCGCCAACCCAACTGCCGGCGCCGCCACGAAGATCCACGTCGTCGTCCTGCTCAGCACCAGCCCCTTGCGCATCAGCTTGATGATGTCGTAATACGCCTGCAATACCGGTGGCCCGCGACGCCCCGCGAAGAGCGCCTTTGTCTTGTTGATCACTCCGAGCAACAGCGGCGGCAATACCACCAGTAAAATCACATGGATCAGCAGATTCATCATCGTCAGCTTCCCGTTAGTCCCCACAAGAGCAACGCCAGTACCGCGCCAAGTATATAGAGCAGGTACACATGGATGCGACCCTGCTGCAGAAGCCGCAGCCAGGGCAGAAAGTAGTCCGCGAAGCGGAACGCTGGCAGGACCAGCCGATCCAGCACCGTATCGGGAACCTCGCTCGAAAAGCTCGATGGCGCCGGCAGCGCTCCCTTCACCAGCGGTTCCCGTCGCCGTGGCCACAGCGCCCAACCGAAGAGGCCGACCAGGCTCTGCCCGAACGAGGAACCGGTGTACTGCATGCGCGCGGTCGGCCTCGCGTAGCCGCAATCCCAGGTGCCCGTGCGACCGATTGCCTTGCCGCGCAAAGCCACCTTCAGCACCACCAGCAACAGGGCCACCATCAGCAGCAGCACCCATCCCATGACGCCAACCATGGTTAATTGCGTCGTCTGCTCCAGCGGAAATGCAAGCCTTCCCGGCACTCCCTGCCATGCCGATGCCGCTCGTTCGACCAGCCGTATCGTCAGCCACGGCGCCAGCCCAAGGGCGGCGCACATCCCTCCCAGCACCGCCATCGGCAGCAGCAGCGAAAGCCCTGGCTCATGCGCCTCAGCCGTCGCTGAACTCCGCGGCTCACCCAGGAAAACCGTCCCCAGCAGCCTCACGAAGCAGGCAGCCGCCAGCGCCCCGATCAACGCCAGTGCTACCGCTCCCAGCGATGCCGGCCACGCCGCCCCCGCCCCGCTCAGCGCCGTCTGCAGCAGCCCCACATAGATTACGTATTCGCTCACAAAGCCGTTCAGCGGTGGCAGCGCGCAGATCGCCACCGCCCCCAGCACGAAGAAGGCAGCTGTCACCGGCATCCGCTTGGCCAACCCGCCCAGCTTCTCAATCTCCCGGCTCCTGACCGCATGGATCACCGCTCCCGCGGTCAGGAAGAGCAACGATTTGAAGAGGCTGTGATTCCACATGTGCAGCACCGCTCCTCCCAGCCCCAACACGATCCACTCCGGGCGCTCCATGCTCCGGCCAAGCACCGCCAGTCCCACCCCCATGGTGATAATCCCGATGTTCTCGATGCTGCTGTACGCCAGCAACCGCTTGAGATCCCCTTGGCCAATGGCAAAAGCGATGCCCAGCACCCCGCTCAGCGCCCCGACGCCCAGCAGCAGTCCGCCCCACCAGACAGGCCCCGCCGGCAGGATCCCCGTCAGCCGGACGATCCCGTAAACCCCCATCTTGAGCATCACCCCTGACATCACCGCCGACACGTGGCTCGGCGCATTCGCATGCGCTCCAGGCAGCCACACATGCACCGGCATCAACCCCGCCTTCACCCCGAAGCCCACCAGCCCCAGCAGGAAGATCCCCGTTGTCAGCTTCGGGGCCACCGCTCCCGAGGCCATCGGCGTCAGCGCCCAACTCGACGTCGCCTGGTGCAGCAGCGCAAACATCGCGATCAGGCAGAGCGTCCCGAGGTGCGTCGCGATCAGGTAAATCCACCCCGCCCGGCGAACCTCCCCTTTCTCGTCTTCCACGGTCGCTACAAAGAAGGCAGCTACCGCCATCACTTCCCATACAATCAGGAAAAGCACGCCATCGCGGGCGATCACCACCAGCGCCATCGCCGCCGCCAGCAACCCGTAGAAGAAGCCCAGCCGCCGCCCGCTCTCCACCTGGCTCACCCCGCTCCAGTAGCCCAGCCCGTAGATGGCTCCCACTCCCGGCACCACGAAGATCGGCAGCAGGAAGACCAGGCTCAAACCGTCGATGGCGACCGCGAACTGCCCGATCGGCAGCCCCCAGGCCGCGATCCATAGCTCTGGCAGGGGGCCGGCCAGCGCCCGACCAGTTCCGGCCAGCCCAAGAATGCTCCCCGCCACCATCAGGCCGGCCGCTATCCTCTGCCCCGGCAACCAGCCGCGCCGGCAAAGGATCGCGGGCACCCCGCTCACCCCCAGCAGCGCTGTTGCCGTCAGGATCAGGCTCAGGTTGTTCATCGTGAGAAGAGCCTCCCCGCAATCCGGCCCAGCGGCATCGCCCAGACCAGCATTGCCAGCACCGCTGCCAGGATGTAGAGCAGGTAGCTCTGCACCTGTCCCTGCTGCAGTTGCCGGAATCGACTCAGCCACCCGTCGACCACCCGCGCCGCCGGCAGGAGCTGCCTCTCCAGCACTGGGTCGTCGACATGGCTGTGAAAGTGCGACGATTCAGGAAAGCTCCCGAGCCACTCCGGTCCATCCACCCGCGGCCTCAGCACCCATCGGAATATGCTCACCAGAAAGCCGGCAAAAGACGATGACGTGTATTGCATGCGTGCCGTCGGCTCGGCATAGCCGCACGCCCATGTTTCCTCCAGCCGCGCCGGTTTGCCGCGCCGCGCCATAGCCGTGCCGGCCCAGATTCCGCCAATAGTGAGCAGCAACGCCCCTGCCGCCATGCTCACCCAGCCAAAGGGCGCCAGCGCCGCCAGCTTCGGCCCACCTACTGTCTCCGGCGCCCATGTGCTCACGGCCTGCCCGAGGGCCGGCGCCACCAGCATCGGCGCGAGGCCGATTGCCACGCATGCCCCTGCCAGCACCACCATCGGCGCCAGCATTGTCACCGGCGATTCATGTGCCCCAAGCGTGCTCTCACTCCGCGACATCCCCAGAAAAACCGCGCCATAAACCTTTACGAAGCAGGCTACCGCAAGTGCCCCGATCATCGCCAGCACCGGCACTGCCAGCGCCGCCGCCGGCCAGCTCGCGCCACTCCCGATTCCCGCCGTCCGCAGCAACCCAAGGTAGACCAGCAGCTCACTGACAAAACCGTTCAATGGCGGCAGGCCGCAGATCGCCACCGCCCCCACCAGAAAGAGCCCTGCCGTCCACGGCAATTGCCGCGCCAGTCCGCCCATCCGGTCGATCTCCCGGCTTCCCGTCGCATGCACCACCGACCCTGCCCCCATGAAGAGCAGGGCCTTGAACAAACCATGATTCCAGACATGCAGCAGGCAGCCCGCCATCCCCAACACTACCCAGTCGCCACGCCCCATTGATCTCCCCACCATCGCCAGCCCGAGCCCCATGACGATGATCCCGATGTTCTCGATGCTGTGATATGCAAGCAGCCGCTTGATGTCGTGCTGCCCGATCGCCATCAGCACCCCCAGGACCCCGCTCACGGCCCCAGCGACCAGCAGCAGCGCCCCCCACGCCACCGGCGGCTCCGGCAGCCAGCCGCACAGCCGCACCAGACCATACACCCCCATCTTGATCAGCACCCCGCTCAGGAGCGCCGACACGTGACTCGGCGCATTCGCATGCGCCCCAGGCAGCCAGAAATGCAGTGGCATCAACCCCGCCTTCAAACCAAAGCCCACCAGCCCCAGCAGGAAAATCGCCGTCATCATCCCCAGGCCAGCCTCGTGTACCTCCAGCGGGCGCAGCACATGCGAGCCGCTCACCTCCCGCATCAACGCGAACATCGCGAAGAGGCAGAGCGTTCCAAGATGCGTCGCGATCAGGTAATACCAGCTTGCCCGCCGCACTTCCACCTGGTCATCCTCGGTGCTGATCAGGAAGAAGGCCGACAGCGCCATGATCTCCCAGCCGAGCAGAAAGACCAGCCCGTGCCGCGCCAGCACCAGCAGCACCATTCCCCCCACCAGCCAGCCCCAGAAAAGCCGCAGCTTTCGCCCGTTGTCGGGATGCGACTCCTGCCGCCAGTACCCTTCGCCATAGAGCGCCCCAAGGCCGCTCACCAGGAATATCAGCGCTACGAACCAGGCGCTCACCGCATCCACCCCCACACTCCACGCGCCGCCCGAAGTCATTCCCGGCAATGCCCAGACGCTCGCCTCACCCCGCAACCCCAATCCGGCGCCCATCATCCCGCACACCGCGCCCACGATCATCAGCCAACTGCTCAGCCGCTGACCCCAGCTCGACCGGCGGTCCAGCAGCAGCCCCGGCACGCCGCTCACCAGCGCGGCCGTCAGCCCGCTCACCATCAGCATCAGTGCGAGGCTCAATTCTCCGTTCCCCCCAGCTCACGTTCCGCCGCCACCAGCGCCGCCATCAGCTCCTCGCGCGACGCCTCGCGCAGCACCGCCGCCTTAAAGTTCGCATCGCGCAGCACGAAGCCAAGCCGCGACAGCAGGTGCAGGTGCGCCCGCACCGTCGGACTGATCAGCGCGAACAAGACCCGCACCTTCTGCCCATCCAGCGCGCCGAAGTCAATCGGGTGCTCCAGAAAGCAAAGCGTCACCGTCGGCTTGTTCACATGCAGGACTATCGGGTTGCGCACGTGCGGCAGCGCGATCCCATCCCCGATACCCGTCGATCCCAGCATCTCCCGCGCCAGCAGAACCTGGTACAGAAACTCCCGGTCTACCTCTTCCGGCAGCTTCATCACCTCCACCATCGCCCGCAGCATCGACTGCTTGTCCCGACCCTCCAGCCGATACACGACCCCGCCGGCGGTCAGCGCCTGCGCCAGGCTGGGCAGCGGTGTACTGCTGGTCTCCGCCTCCGCGAAAACCTCGGGCGAAATCTGGATCCGGCGCGACGTCGCCCACTCCAGTAGCTCCGAACGGTTGAAGCGGAACTGCTCGTTGATCCGGTACGCCGGAATGATCTCCTGCTTGATCCATCGGTAAATCGTCTTCTCCGACACCACCAACAGTCGCGCCGCATCCTTCACGGATAATTGCATACACGCCTCCGCTTGTATCGCTGCATCGTCCTTCACCGATCGGGCCCTCCCTGCCGCTACGCTTGGGAAAATCTGCCGCCCACATCCACCGGCATCATGACTCAAATCAGGACATCGATGTCGTATTCATGCCTACTATCCCGCCTATGTCCACAGATGTCAATGCAGTTCTGAAGATTTCCCAGCCTGACCAGTATGGCCTTGAACCACCAATTCACCGCCACCGGTTGACGTCGCCGGTACCAAGCCGGATATTGAGGCCAAACTCGCGGCAACAGCCACAACAAACGGAGATCACGCGATGGCGAAGCAGATGTCGGCAGATACAGGTAGAAACCGTCAATGGGTATGGACCGGCGACGGACGCCCCAACCAGTATGTCGCCTTGCGCCTGGTCGTGGATCGTCTCCTGCCTGAGACGCTGCCCGATGTCGTCTCCGTCGACGTGAGCGCCGGCACGCTCTACCAGCTCTTTGTCAACGGCCACTGTCTCGGCCGCGGCCCCGTGCGTGAGTGGGCCGGTCATGCGGGCATGGATCGCCATGATCTGCGCCCGTGGCTCCAGCCCGGCCGCAATGTCATCTCTGCGCTTGTCCATTACTATGGCGCCAGGGTAGGGGGCTATCAGCAGAGCCCACCCGGCTTCCTCCTCGTCGGCAGCCTCGGCGACCAGCCGCTGAGCACCGGCGTGGCCCCATGGCAGGCGCTCGATCTTGCCGCCTGGGATCCCGAAAGCTCCCAAATCAGCCTCTACAACGGCTTCAACGAGTGGGTCGATCTCGCCCGCTGGCAGCCCCGGGTCTGGCAGCTCGGCTCGGATGCCGCCTGGCAACCGGCCCTCCCTGTTCCGGAAGCCGCCCGTGAACGTTCCATCCTTCAGCCGCGCCAGATTCCCCCCCTGCGCGAGCAGCCGCTGCCCCCCATGACCCTCCTCAGCTCGGCACCGGGCGAGATGATCTTTGACGCCGGCCGCATCGTCGCCGCCATCATCGACCTCAGCCTGGATGTCGATACCCCCCTTCAACTGGAAATTCACTACGGCGATCGCTTCGAGAAGGGCGCCTTCATCGGCGATCATGGTGGCGTCAACTGCACCGTCGACCACCTGCAACTACAGGCAGGGCGGAATCGTTGGCGCGGCAGCTTCACTATCCGCGGCTTCCGTTATCTGCGCCTCGCCTGGAACCCAGCCCTCGCCGCCCCCCGCGATATCCGCATCATCCCCCACGAAATCACCTACGCGACCATCGATCGCGCCATCTTTCAGACCAGCGATCCCTGGCTCGATGCCTGCTGGGAAGGTGCCCGCCTCACCGCCAGACTCTGCATGTTCGACACGTACATGGACAACTGCACCCGCGAGCGGCAGCAGTATGGCGGCGACGGCTACATGCAGTCCCTCTATGGCTATGCCTGCTTTGGCGATCTGGCCCTCTGGCGCCAGTTCCTCCGGCACTATCGCCAGGGGCGGCGGGAGGACGGCGCCATTCAGTCTGGCGGCCCATGGTGCTGGGATCAGATCATCCCCGCCTGGACCCTCCTCTGGATCGAATCCATTGGCGAATACGTCGAGCACACCCGCGACCGCTCCATCATCCAGGAACACGCCGCCGCCATCGTCGATGCCCTCGCCTGGTTCGAGCCCATGCTTGGCCAGGACCACCTCCTCACCGTCGAAGAAAGATGGGGCTGGGAAGGCGCCCCCGGCGGCGTCCTCTGGAACTTCATCGACTGGCAGGTCGACGAGGTCCAACTCACCGGCGAAGCTGCCCGCCTCACCCTCAACGGCCTCTATGCCATGGCGTTGCGCACCGCGGCCGCTCTCCTGCGCCAGGTCGGCCGAGAAGAGGATGCCCAGCACTGCGATGCACGGTATCGGGAACTCGCTCCCGCCCTCACCGATGCGCTGGCGGACGCACCCGGTGAGCATGCCCTGGTAGCTGCCAGCCTCGGTGGTATCGACTGCGACCTCGAGCCTGTTGCACGGGCCGCCAAAGAGCATCGCGCCATCAGCGACGTCATGTACCTCTTCCTCACCGTCAAGGCCCTCGTCGGAAAGGGCTGGTCTGCCGCCGCCATGACCCTCATCAACGACACCTTTGCACCCATGATGGAAGCCGGTCATACCACCTTCTGGGAGGCGCGCCACATCCCCGACGGCTCCAGCCGCGCCTTCTGCCAGGGCATCGGCGGCCTCCCCGTCTACTGGCTGCCTCGCCTCGTCGGCGGCATTCGCGATATCTCCGCCCGCCATCGCACCGTCACCCTCGCCGCTCCCCTCCACCGCATCGCTCATGCCCACCTGCGCCTGCCATGCGCCGACGGTGAGATCGACATGATGCTTCGCGATGGCCAGATCGTCGAGTGTCACCTGCCGCCGGAATGGCGCACCATCTCCGCTTCAACCCCCATCTGCACCTGACACCGGATCGCCCTTCAGGCTCAGCACCTTGTCGAGGAAGCCTTCCGGCACACGCGCCGCGTAAACCTGCGCGACCCCGGTAACGATCGAATTGAAGATCACGTGGCCGTTGTCGGGCGTCATGTAGGCATGAACATGGCTGTGCTGGCAGAGGCCTTGGCGCGTCTGCGAATCGCATAGCCCCAGAGAGCAACCCGTCGCGATGCTGCCGATATGGATGCGGCCAGTAAGGTGATCGTCCCCGATGAAGAAGCGCCCGTCATCGGAGGCCGCAAGGTGATTCCACAGCTTGCCCCGAGCCACGACTCGCGCCCGCGCTTCGCCCGGCTTGATTGCCCACACTGCCCCCGACGGCATCTTGCGTTCCGCCTCCGGCGCTTCGCCATACGTCACGAAGGCGCTGCGGCTGACCGCATAATGCCCGGCCGTGAAGAGCACCTCCCCCGTCATCCCCACCCAGCATTCATGCCCGGTGATCGGCGGTGTATGGGGCCGTCCCACCGGCAACGGCGTCACCTTGCCAGTGCCGACATCCACCACGCACAGCGTCGCCCCGAGCGGCCCGCTCAACGCTCGGCCGCCTGTCGTCAGGTCGGCCCGCCCCGCGCGATTGATCTGCACCAGAAGCTGCTCTCCCGTCGACGGATCGAACTGTACATGGGGATTGAACATGTCCTCGATCTCGCACAACGTCTCGCTCCTGCCGCTTCCCATGTCGATCCGATGCAGGCTGTAAAGATGCTCCCGTACGGGAAAGGGCCCCCCGACAAAGCACCTTTCATCCGGGGATACCGTCCCCGACTTCGGCATCACGCTGGTACCAAAGCTGAAGAGCATTTCGCTGGTCAGCTCCTTCAGGTTCAGGCGCATCAGCCTGGGCGATTCCCCCGCACCGTCCACATAGTAGATCGCATCGCGAAGCGCATTGGCCCCAATCGGATTACCCTGCCCGATTCGCTGCAGCCGCAACGAGCGCAGGTCGCACACCCACAGCTCCATCGGTTGGCCAAAAGGGGCGCGCGACAGGGCGATGCGATGCCCATCCGCGGAGGTGTAGCGTTGTTCGCAGTAGATGTTGGTGCTGGTGACCGGCTCGCTGGTCAACTGCTCCACTTCCGCGCCACTTTCCTCATCCATTCCAAATCGTATCGCTTCCGCTATCCATCCAGGTGCTGCTGACATGATGGGCTCTTTCCGTTGCTGTTGAGATGCTTGATTTGTGGAATACTTTCAGGCAACCGCGCCGCGTAGTCAACACGACATCCGCAAAAAGCTGCCGCCCCCTCTGTTCACAAGGTAAAGCTGCGTGTAGCTTGAATAGACGCCCCCAACTCCGAACGCAACCCAATGGAAGACCATGGTCATGACGCCGACAGCACACTATCGCCTGGTTCAGAATACCTCCGATCTACCCCGTTTCGGCGAGGGCAGCCTCGTTTCCCTCAGCGATGGCGATATCTTCGGCATCTGGAGCCGTTTTAGCGGCACCGCCGATCATGATGCCGCCGACCTCTACGGCGGCCGCCTCGATCTCGACGACGGCACCCTTTCCGACGAACGCATCTTCTTCCCCTCCGCCGAAGCCCTCAACCAGATGAGCACCAGCCTCGAACGACTGCACGATGACTCCATCGGCATGGTCTTCATCCGCAAGCTCACCGCCAACAAAGACGAAATCTGGTTCAGCCGCAGCACCGACGACGGCATCACCTGGAGCGCCCACGTCAAGGTCAATGCCTCCATCGACGATGAGTACCTGGTGGTCAACAACGACCGGCTGCGGCAACTCTCATCCGGTCGCCTTATCCTGCCCGTTGCCATCTATCCCGACGGCGACTACCGGCCCACCGGCGTCCCCTGTTGCGTCGCCGCATTTCTCTCCGATGACAACGGTGCGAGTTGGTACCTCAGCCAGCGCCTGCGAATCGAAGATGAGAACAAACTCCCGCCCCATCGCCTCCTGCCGGAGCATCAGGAGGCATGGCTAGGTGCCTGCCGCTACGCGCACAACGTCCAGGAACCCGGTGTCGAGGAACTGACCGATGACCGCATCCTGCTCTATGCGCGCACCACGCTCGGCTACATGTATCGCACTTGGTCAGAGGATGGCGGCCTCACCTGGGCGCCGCTGACGGCTGCCACCGACCTCGTCAGCTGCTGTTCGCCACAATCCATTCGCCGCCTCCCGCAAAGCTCACGCCTCCTCTGCATCTACAACAATCGACGCGGCGTCGGCTACAACGAGCCCGAATGGAACTGGCGCACCACCCTCTCCGCCGCAGTCAGCGACGACGGCGGGGAGAGCTGGCAGACGCTTGCCCCCATCGAGGACGACTCGCACAACCAGTGCTACACCAGCATCCTCTTTCATCAGGATCAGGTTGTCCTTACCTATTACGAATCCGAAAACACCGGAAGCCAGCGCCGCAATCTTGCCGCCCTCAAGCTCCAGGCTCTGCCGCTGCAAGCCTTCCGCGCCTGACCTTACTGCACGAAGTTTGGCCAGGCTGCCGAGGCCATATACGGGTAATTTGCTGGCGGAATGAAGCGCGTCTCCGTCGCCAGCAGGAAGCTGCAGTGGCCGTCGATGAAGCCGACATTGGAGCCATTGCCGTGGCGGATGGGTGTCGGCCACACAGAAGGATGGCTCTGATAGGGGCCGCTCGAGTCGAAGAGCCAACCCGTGTCCGAAGCGCGGGTGATGCGGTGAATCTGTGCCCACTGGTTGAGTGCCGGTACGCGTGGGATGTTCGCCATGAAGGTGCTCAGCGAATAGTCGTAGGCATTGCCGTCGTAGATGTTGAAGCTCTTACCCGTCTCCCGGCCCGGATCTTTCAGCAGGCGCAACGTACTTGCGTCGAAGTAATGCGTATACAGATAGAAGTACTGCGCCCACATGAACGACGGGGGTACGCGCGGCACGATCATGTGCCCATCCTGCTCATCCGCGTAAACCTGGTTGATCAGCGTCAACTGCTTCTGCTGGTTCAAACAGCCGCTGCTCTTCGCCTTCTCCCGCGCTCGCGACAGCGCCGGCAGCAGCATGCTCGCCAGAATGGCTATTATCGCGATGACGACCAGAAGCTCGATCAAGGTGAAACGTCTTTGCGTTTGCATAATGGTTCTTCCTCGTGTTAATCCAAAGCCGGAGCTTCGGTGATTGGTTCCTCTTCCACAAACATCGGCTCTCCCCAGATGGCTGCGTCGTTGCTGAGGCTGAAGCCGGACGGCCCATTGTCCACGGCCAGGCTCAGCACCACACTCTTCCCTGCATACTCGGACAACGGAATGACCGCCGTCTCCCAGCCACGCTCCGTCCCTGGGCTCAGCTGGCGCCAGATCTCCCGGCCATTGACGCGGATCACATAGTGGACGCCGTCGCCCGCACCGCCAAGGCGCCCCAGATGCACTCGCAACGCCAGGGCTTTGCTCGACGGCAGCTCCACATAGCTGTCGATGGAAATCTCTGATCCAGCCCCGCCAAGTGGGGGAAAGACGGTATAGCCCATCATCGTCTTTTCACCGAGCTGCCATCGGGTGGGGGGACGATGCCACTCCGTCTCCTGCAGGACTCGGCCCTGCGCCACGATTACCTTCTGCCATTCATCGAGTGCCAGGGGCTCGTCGACGACCGTCAGCGGTGCGCTTGCGTCTGCCGCCAGCAGCACCTGCCCCGGCTCGACCAGTCGAACGGCAGGCGTCCCATCAGTCACCAGCTCCCCCTTCAGCTCACCGTCGCCGGCGCCGCCAAAGGTGATGAGGGTATATGTGTCGCTCTCCCGCGAACCGGTGATCCACGTCCCTTCCCACAGCTCACGTACGGTGATCCGTCCAGCCGTGGACGCTCCCGGCATCAGGCAGTACCAGCTTTCCGCATCGAGCCCGATTGGGCCGCCATTTGCGTAGGCATGCCAGCCATCGATATGCACCGGCTCCGCCCCCTGCCAGGCGGATCTCCCGGTTATCCGCGCATAGCGCAGCGCCTCGCCCTCATAGCAAAATGAACTCAACCCGTCGCGCTCGTAGCGAATGATCCGCCCGTCCGGGTGCCGAAGGTAGCCCGACACGTTGGCCGCCCACGCCTCGGGGAAATGCGGCCGAAAGCCTTCCGCCAGAAGCTTCGCGCGGCTGAGGACAATGTCCGCCTCGCCGCCACGCTCGTCAGCAGCCCCCTTCCAGGTAGGGATCGCCCCCATCGCCTCGATCTGGTTCTGGTCGTAGTGAAACTTGGCGCCACTGCGCATCGGCGTCTTGTAGGTCATGTAGGTGCTGAACGGCGCAAATATCGCTGACTGGATCGGGTGCGCGTGACGAGCCAGCCGCTCCTGATGCCCCTCGCCAAACCACGACATCATGTTCTGCAGCCCCATCACCTCACCACCGGCGATCATCACCTCCGACCAGTATTCGCCGCCAAGTGCCGTCGTCGGCAGCTTGCGCTGAATCGCGGCATCGCAGGCCACCGTTCCCTGGTGCAGACCGCGCCCGTCGATCACCCCGGCGCTGCCGCGCTGCCCCCCGGACACATCCTGATACAGCAGGTCGAGGTCATAGCGATTCTGCAGATCCACCATCACGTCGCTGTAGAAGTCTATCCAGCGGTTGCTTCCGGGATGGATGTACGCCAGAAAGTGACGGTCGGGTGCCTCTACAACCGGCGCCGGCGGTGGCGGCGGATCGCTGTTCAAGGCATCGTAAAAATAGGTCACCCCCATCTCGTGCATCATCAAGGGATGCGCATGATGATCGACCAGTTTCATGCTTGTATACACCCCCAGGCGAACGCCCAGCGCATGCGCGGCATCCACCGATTCCCGGTAGTTCTTGCTGCGCGGGGTGTAGAGCGGCGCCTTGCGGTTGAAGCCTTCCGCCCATCCCAGATCGATCACCAGAATGTGCTTCGGATCAATCTTCTTCGCCAACGTCTCCAACGCCGTGATTGACGGATACGCCGCATACGCCAGCGCGATCTGGTCGAACCAGGTCACCGGCCGCTCCGTCATCGGCTTCAGGTCATACGTCTCCGTCAGCCAGGCGCGGTAACGCATCGCCGGCTCCAGCCAGTTGCCCCCAAAGGTGTTGAAGCGCCACGGCGCCACCTCGATCTCCCGCACCTCATCGTACGGTCCCTCCGGTGAATGCTGCACGCTCAGACCCTGCCGCGCATCCGTATGATAGAGCTTGAAGTACTTGGGACGAAGCTCGCCGTCGTCCGACATCAGGAAGAAGGAACCCCCTTCCGGCAACTCACCCACCAGCAACCCCGCCTGCCAGAACTGCGGCCATGAATAGCTAACGAGCTGGTTGCCTTCCATGCTCCCTCCGAAGCGCTGGCCGCCAAAGTATGGCACCGCGAAATCGATATCCGGTCGCAGGTTGAGCAGCGTCATGCTGATCCCGAAGAGCCCCGGATTCTCACTGCGGGCCCGCTGCCGCATCAGCAGTTCCCCTGTCGCCGGCTCGACCGTCAACTCCTGAACAAGGGTGGCACTCGTGTCGCTGCCCAACCCCGAATACGTCAGTCGTCGTCCATTCGGTATCTCTTCCACGGTTAGCCGGCTCGACTCCCCGGGTGCGAACTGCGCGGGATAAGCTGGCGCTTCTTTCTCCAGATCCAGTCCGTAGAGGATCCGGTTCTGCATGCACTCTTCCTTCGCCTGCCCATGAAACGAGCCCATGCCCACCGGTAACTCGGCGGCGCTCATGCCCCCGTCCGGCAGCGTCAGCAGTTGCCGCCGCGGCAGCAGCGTACTGATCTCGTGGGCCGCGCCATCCCGCCAGACAATCTCATAGCGCTCCGTCACAATCGTGATGCCCCGCTCCGAAGGACGAAACTCCGCCGCCAGGGTGCACGAGCCGAGAAGCAGTAGCAAAGCGATGGTTATCTTCATGATTTCCCTCCGGTAAGAGCGTTGAAGCATGGAAGCTGTGTCCGCATACCCACCCATTCCCGCGAGCCGTTCTCCGCCTGCCGAATAACGTCGTCCAACTGGATTGCCTCCTGGCGATAGAGTTGCAGCGCCGGCCCGAGGATCTGCTGCTGATACTCCGAGGTGAAACACGGATGCTCGAAGCACGATTCCGCCCGCCCCAGCTCGTCGCGCAGCACCACGTCCGCAAGGGGACTCCGCTTGCAGAAGCTAGTCAACCCTTCCGGCTCGCCACTGACCGGCAGCCCCGTCAGCTGCTCCGCGATCAGATGCTGCGCACCAGGCGAGGCGAGATAATGGCAGAAGGCGACTGCCTCCGCATGCCGGCTCAGATCCCGTCCCAGCATGGCGACCGTAAACATCACCTGGGACTGCCCCGATCCACTGAGACTCGATCCCACCGCGGAGAGCGTATCCAATTGTCGGCCGATGAGGCCCGGCAGCCAGATGAAAGCATTGCTGAAAAGCTCCAGCGAGACCGCCTCGCCTTTCCCCAGCGAACGAAGCACCTGCCAGACGCTCGGTTGCCCGCTCTGCCGCGAATCGAAGGCGCGCAGCAGCGGCAGCACCCGGCGGCACGATGGCCGGTCCAGGTTCAGCCCTGACAGCGGATCCCCGTTGATGAGCTCCCGATCCTGGCGCAGCAGGTGGTTCAACAGTGATTGCACGAAAGGATAGGCCGAGACGGCCCTGCCCATGGCGCGGACACTGGTCAGCCAATCCGCCAGCTCTTCCAGCGATGGCTGATGCGGTGGTTCCTTCAGCCCCAACTCCTCCAGGCGGTCGCGACGGTACACATGAAGGGGAACCGCCGCATAGATTGGCACTCCCAGATAGCCATCGCCATGCCGAAGTGCCCCCTCCAGCCTCGCCCGAAGAGCCTTGGGATAGGCGTCCAGCCAAGGATGCCGCTCGAACCAGTCCGGCCCGAAGCCCGGCGAGGGAAGGTCATCCTCCGCACTGCGCAGTGCCAGCAGCCTCAGCGTTCCCAGTACGACATCGTAAGTGGCGGCTGCCTGCGGCGCGCGAAGCTGCGCACCATCGCGAAAATCCAACTTGACCGCGATCCCCTCATGCGTTTCCTGGAAGCCCTCCACAATGCGATGCCACGCGGCCTGCTGTTCCGGCATCACGTCGTCCAAGGCAAAGCGCACCATTCGCATCTGGGGCCGAATGAAAAAGCTCCCCATGGGCGCAAAGATGGCATCCACTCCGTCCTCTTCATGGCGTTGCTCCACCTGCCGCAGAAAGGTGCCGCGCTTCGGCACCTGCTCGAGCACCCCTTCCGCACAGAGCTCCTTCACCGCCTTCCGGATAGTCAGCCGGTTGAAGCCCGTCAGTGCCGCCAGCTCTCGCTCCGACGGCAGTTGGTCGCCCGGCCGCAGGTCATGCTCCCGCACATACTTCGGGATCGCGTTCTTGACGCTCTCCTGCTTCGTCCGTGGCTGGATTGCTTCCTCAAACCATTGCTTGGACACGGCGGCTTCCTCCTGGTCTATACTCTAACCCAGCCTGGTCTACTTGACAACCCACCATTTCCCGCCGTAACCAACGGATAGCTCTTTGACAACCACGGATAGTTCTTCGCTATACTGCATCTCGTTTTAAATCTGGAATCCATATAGGGTAGTAAGCATATCATCAACATTCATGACTACGGGAGCTGAAGCATGGCCAGAACGAAACCCTTTACCGACGATGTCCGAATCAATTGGTATCGCTGCCAGATCGACAAGGAGAGCTTGCGCGAGCTGACCCGCCGCAGCGACCTGCGCGCTTTCCTCCAGGTGATACCGCAGCTTGCGCTCTTCGTCGCCACCACCTGGCTGGCCTTGCATTCTTATCATCACTGGCCTTGGTACGTCACGGTGGCGACCGTCTTTCTGCATGGCACCTTTGCCGGCTTCCTCGGCATGGCAGGCCCCGGTCACGAACTCTCCCACCGTACACCCTTCAAGACCCGTTCCCTCAACGAGTTCTTCATCCGCATCTTCTGCTTCCTGAGCTGGAGCAACTTCGTCATCTTCCGGGTGAGTCACACCAAACATCACGCCGTGACCGTTCACGAAGACTATGACGGCGAAGTCGTCCTCCCGGCGAAGCTAAAGGCCAGCTCATGGCTCTACGCATTGACCTGCAATCCCCTTGCCCCGATCAACGCCATCCGCAACAACTGGAAGCTGGCGCGGGGAAAGATCGAGGGAGAATGGCTCACCTTCCTCTTTCCGGAAGGCGACACCCAAAGTCGCCGCGAGATCGCCAACTGGTCGCGCATGGTTCTGGCGGGTCACGCGCTCCTGGCCGTGCTCTTCATCAGCCTGGGGGCCTGGTTCCTCATTCCGCTGGTCAGCTTTGGCTGGATGTTTGCCGGCTGGCTGGCCATGCTGGTCGGCTTCCCGCAGCATGCGGGCCTCTCACCCAACGTCAACGACTTCCGCCTCTCCTGCCGTACCTTCATGCTCAACCCCATTGCCCGCTTCTTCTACTGGAACATGAACTACCACATCGAGCATCACATGTATGCCGCCGTTCCCTTCTACAACCTGCCCCGGCTCCGCCGCCTCATCGAGCACGATCTGCCCCCCGCCAATGACGGTATCCTGGCCACCTGGCGCGAGATCCTCGCCATCCTCCGCCGCCAGAAGACCGATCCCGATTACGTTCATATCCCCGCGCTGCCCAACCCACCGGCCGTCAGGGAGCGGGAGCCCGCGCTCGAACCGGTGACGCAGTCGCGCTGAGCGTTCGCTACCGCCAGTCTGCCGTCGGATCCAGCGGGTCGGTATCCAGCAGCTTGAGGCTGACCACCGGCGGCTCGTAGTCGATCGCATGGCGCGAGGTGGCGAGGTAAAGACTCCCCGCCGGGCGCGCCAGCACAGTCGCTTCGCCCAGCTCCGGTACCTGTATGGTGACCTCGCGGGCATCGCCGGCCGCCGCCCAGGCGCAGATCAGCCAGGCAGCCCGATCGCGATGTCGGCGTACCAGGACCCGCGCCGTGTCGCACGGTTCCCCAAACTCATAGGCAGGCAGCTTTGCCTCCCGCGAGTGAGGATGTGGACCGGGAAGGAGATCCCCCGCGCGCAGAAATTCATCGACGTGCGAGAAGAGCGCCTGTGCGTGGCCGAGGGCCATCATCTGTCGCAGGTGCGGCGGCGGCTCCTCCCCGACCAGATCGCCTTTCAGCCCTTCCGGCAGGCTGAAGTATCCCGCCACTGCCCCGATCTGGCCGCCGGTATACAGACATTTGAGGAAGCCGAGATAACGGTCCGCCGGTGAAATCGCCTCCTCCTTCCAGCCCCCGCAGACCCAGTTGTAGGAAAGCGGATGGCCCAGAGGAATGGCCTGCGCCGTGGCATGCAGGAAGTTGGTCAGCAGATCGCGATTGCCGTCCCAACCCGTATTGAAATGGCGATAGTAGAGGCTCTGATCCGGAAAGTCCGAGACGGCCAGTAACTCCGGACCATTGCTGTAGGCGGGACCATCCCAGGAAGGAATCCCCGCGAAGTGATACCAAAGGTAGACATCGCGTTCAGGAAAAGCCTCGCGCACCGCGGTGCTGATGATCAGCTCCTGACGCGTCTTCTGTTCGGACATGAAGTCGAGCCAGCTCTTTTCTCCCTTCGCCGCCAGCACGGCCGGCGATTGCTCCCAGTACTTGAGCGCATGACCCGCTACCGTCAGCCCGTATTCCCCACCATTGAGGATGACGGCGAGCGGCGCTTTTTCGCGCAGACGCAGCAACGGCGCCAGGGTCTCCGCCGCTGCCCACTCGAAGATGGCATCCGGAGCCAGCGGGTCGATTGTCCGCCAACTCGCTTTACCCGTCTTTTCGTCCGGAATCACCTGCCCATCGGCATCGCGCAGATAATAGTCGGCCAGCAGGTCCTCCGGCATCGTCTCCAGCGATCTGCCACTCAATGGCCGATGCGTCAGCACGGCCAGGGGATACCGTTCCGGATCCGCTGCCGTCAGCGCGATGAGCCGGGCGTTCACGCTTTGCGGGTTCTTCTCGACTTCATCCACCTGCTGGTGCGTTGCATAGTCGCCGAACTCCAGCGCATAGCCCCAGCGCTCCGCCAGCTCTACGCGAACCTCGAACGGCATCGACCACCCCCACCGCGACAGCGGCAGCAGCGAATGCCCTTCCCGAAAAACAGGGATCGTTGCCGCCTTCAGGTGCCCGTGGAGGCTCTTGCTCGCCCCGTCCTCAGGCTGAACATCGTCATCGGCCCTGACGCTTGAGGCGCAGGTCATGAGGAGCAGGGAAAAGACCAGAAACGATGCAACGTGGCGCATGGGACTCTCCGGCAGGTTGGGGATTCAGGTGAACGACATACCCGCGGCCCTCATGCCCTGACTCAGCCACAGGCTGCCGTATTCACATGGCGCTCGGGCTGCCGCCGCTACGGCGTATTCCAGCCCTTGTTGCCATGCCAGAACATACCCTTGTTGACTGGAATCGGCCAAGCGCCGCTGGCATTCGTGCCGGCATGAATCAGTTGCTCCGAGTAGCGCGCCGCATGCTGATCCAGGTAGAGAATGTTGAGCCCCATGGAGTGGCGCATGTGCGCAAATCCCTGGTTGCCGCTACCGTTGTTCCATCCCGCGATGAAGGCACCGGCCATGCTGTCGGCAAAGGAAAAGACCAGCGAGGGGTCCCGGAAAGAGTCCATCTTCCGCGTCCATCCGCCACTCCATATATCCCGATGCACATAGATGTTCAGGCCATAGGAAATGGGATCCGTGCTCGACGGGCACCAGATGCCCTCCTTGTCATTGTGCTTCGCGCCCATCGCGGCACTCAGGTACGTGGCATGGTACGTCGGTCCGGGCGGCTGACGATGCGGCAGCAGATGGCCGTCATTCTCATCCGCATACAGTACCACGCCAAGGCCGATCTGCTTCATGTTGCTGATGCAACTGATCGCCCGCGCCCGTTCACGGGCATTGGATAGAGCCGGCAGCAGCATCGACGCCAGAATGGCAATTATCGCCACGACCACCAGCAATTCAATCAAGGTGAAGGTCTTGCGCTTGGTTCCCTTATGCATCTGTTGCTCCTTTTGGCATTGAAGATCGTTCACATTGTATCATACATTACGCGTCCTGCCACCCAAAACAAGCGCCACAACCCCATCTTTTTCGGCGCTTTCGGTTTGACATAGTCACGGCAACCTGTTCACGTGCTTTGACTCTGTCAAGCCCGTAAGGTTCGCCTGCCTAAGAGAATAATGAGTGGCTCCCCCTGCCTTACGGCGTTGCCGGCACCACCTCGACCCGATCCACTTTATCACGACGCCAGTGACGATTATTACACACATGGAAGGGGACTCACTTCGGCGTCAATCGGTACTTCAGCCGCGTGAAGGAGGCCGCCGCCACCATCGATCCGCGCTGGTTGCGTATCGGTGATGTGGTCGATCCCACCGTCACCTACTTCATCGGCGACAAAGGGGAAGGCGATCAGTCGTAACCGCATGTCACCATCATCCGGGCTCGTTTCCTGTATCCGGCGGAACGCCATGGCGGCGGGTGGAATGTCGTCTTTCCCGATGGTCATGCCGCCCGCACCTTCGGCTACCCGCTCCGCGGCCTCGCCGCCGACTACGCCATGGCCGAATGGGCCCCAGACTGATCCTCCGCCCTGCTTGACCTCATGGGCATCGAGATTTGGGCGTCAGCGGTCGGCTGCTTCTTCCCAGGGGAAGTAGAGCGGAAGGTCGAAGAGGGGGGCAAGCTCGCGGTAGAAGGCGAGATGGCCTTGCCAGCCAGGGTGAATGGCGTCGCCCATGCGCGGCCAGAGGCCGGTGGGATCCGCCACAGCATGCATCACCTTGAACTGCCGCTCCCGCCAAAGCGTGTAGTGGTCGACCACGGCGCAATCCAGCTCCGTCGCCAGCTCGACAAGGGCGGCGGCATAGTCGGCCAGTGGCCGGCGGTCATGCTCCCAGGGCCGCCCGGGCGCGGGCTGTTCAACCGGCAGCGGCAAGCCATGGCAGGTGACGACTGGGTTCGGCGTCCGCAGCAGGATCTCCGCCCCGCAATGCGAACGGGTGCGGCTGACAATTTCGCGCAGCTGCTGGATATAGGTTGGCAGCCCTTGTCGACCGCGGCCGGCATCGTTCATGCCGAGAGCGATGATGACCAGATCGGGGCTGAAGCGCAGGACGTCACGTTCCAGGCGGGTCAGCGCTTCCTCGGCGGTGCTGGCACACTTGCCGGCATTGATCATGGTGCAGATACCGTTGCCATAGCGCTCGAAGATGGCTTCCGAGAGGAGCCCCACCCAGTTCATGTGGCCATGGGTGTGGAAGGTGATCTCGGTGATCGAGTCACCCAGCGCCACAATGGTGACGTGGTGGCCGGAACGCAGCTTGTCGAGCAGCTTCTTCATGCGAATAAGCTGCCCGCTCCTGGAAAGAATACAAACGGGGTGGCGAAGAAGGCTTTTGCGCGTATCTCTGTTGACTCGGTCGGGCGTAACGGTTAGATTTGATAACCCGCTCGTGAAGGCACACGATCAGCAGAGGCTGGCGACCTGTAACCAGTTGCAACGGGATGCGAATGACTGCATGGCATGAACTCAAACCAGGCGATACGATTGGTGCTTATCGGCTGGTGCGCCAACTGGGCGAGGGCGGGATGGGGACCGTTTTTCAGGCGGATGACACGAGCCTGGATCGCCAGGTCGCCATCAAGTTTTTCAACCTGGCGCTGCTACGGGAGGAGCCGCAGGCGGTGATCCAGGCATTCAAGCAGCGCTTCATTCGTGAAGCGCGGCTGGCTGCGCTCGTGGAGCATCCCAATGTGGTGCAGGTTCTGCATGCCTCGATGGAGGATCCATGCCCGCACTTCGTCATGGAATATCTGGAGGGCGCAACCCTCGATACCATCCTTGCCCGCAGGAAGAAGCTGGACTTGCCCCGCGTCTGTCACTATGGGCTGCAGATCGGCGGCGCGTTACGCTTCGCCTGGGATGAATACCAGATCATTCACCGCGACCTGAAGCCGCTGAACGTCATGATCCTGGCTAACGACCTGGTCAAGCTGCTCGACCTGGGCATCGCCAAGATTGTCGACGCCACCCACACCGGCGCGCAACTGACTACCATGGGCATGCAGGTGGGCTCCCCCTACTACATGGCGCCCGAGCAGCAGACCGGCGAGGTGCGGCTGGACCATCGCTGCGACATTTTCGCCCTCGGCATCATCCTCTGTCAGATGCTCACCCACCGCGCCCCTTTTGTGGGCGAAAACGGTTACGAACTGCATGCGAGCAAGATGCAGGGCGTTCAGTTCCGCATCGAACGGGTCGCCCCGCAGGCGCCCGTGGCGCTGGTCGACATGATCTACAGGATGCTCGAACCCGATCGCGAAGAGCGCCTCGATTCCTATCAGGAGATCGAGGACGTGCTCAGCGAATGCCTGGAAGCCGTCCCGGGATGCGAGTCCTTTCTGGATGCCTACCACAAGCTGCCGCGAAGCTCGAAGGCCATACCCGATGTGCTTGCCGACGAGGAAGACGGTGAGCCGTCGCGACAATGGCAGTACGTCTCCCGACATCAACGGCCCGGCACGATCGACGAATCGCAGATCACCCGGCTCTCGCTGGCGACGTCGCCTGTCGGCCCGCTGGAGCCCGGGCAGCTGACCCCATCGGGCATCATCATCGAGGACATTCCCGCCTTTCTTCCGCAGATGCGCCAGTTGCTGCAGCAGGTCCGTCCCAATATGCGGTTGGGACCGTATCACGTGCTCGAGATGATCGGCTTCGGCGGCATGGGCGCGGTCTTTCGCGGCATTCATCTGCCGACTGACGAGCAGGTGGCCATGAAGTTTCTGATCGGCGACGATCAGGCGGATGTGGCGGAGCGGGTACGCCAGTTTCAGCAGGAGGCGCAGATCATCCGGCGCCTCAGTCATCCGAGCATCGTCAAGGTGCAGGATCTTCGCCGCGAACAGGGCCTGAGCTTCATGGTCATGGACCTCTTTCTGGGACTCTATGACCACCCCGTCAACCTGCGGGATTATTGTTCTTCCTTCGGCACGGCATCTGGACTGCTCGATGAGGAGGACATGCAGCAGATCATGGCGGCGCTGCTCGAAGCCGTCGGCTATGCTCATGCGAATGGCGTTGTGCACTGCGATCTCAAGCCCGAGAATGTCCTCTTTCAATGTATGGGGACGGATGAGGACGGCTACTGGGACGCCCACCTGAAGCTGACCGATTTCGGCCTGGCCAAGATCGTCGGTGAGGAGCTGGTCCTCAACTCGGCGACTCGCAGCATGCGCTCCTTTGCCGGGCATGACGATGCCCCGCAGGATGCGGCGGCGCTCATGGGCACCTACGACTACATGAGCCCCGAACAGCGCCGCGGCGAACCCGCCTCGGCCGCGTCTGACCTCTTTTCCATCGGCATGATGATGCTTCGGCTCCTCACCGGTGTCAGCGAGCTTGGCCTGCGCGGCCGGCCGACCACGGTTCGTCCCAGCATTCACCCCGACTGGGATGATATCATCCTGACCGCCCTGCGCGAGGATCCCGCCGAGCGTTTCGCTGCTGCCGACGAGATGATCGATGCCATTCTTGCCATCGATCTTCAGGAATGATCTCAGTGGCGGGCTCGGTAGCCTCGTGGTGAGACACCGAGGACCTGCCTGAACTGGCGGCTGAAGGTGGCAAGATCACCATACCCCAGCTCCCGTGCGACATCGGTCACGGTGACGGCGCTCTCTTCCAGTCGGGCCGCCGCAAGTCGCATGCGTTCCCGAAGCAGCCAGCTGCGCGGGCTGATCCCGTAGGTGCGCCGGAACATCCTGGCGAAGTAGTCGTGCGAGAGGTTCAACTCGGCTGCCAGGGCCGAAGCGGGTGGCCAATCGGCAGCATGTTGGAGGGCATAGCTTTCCAGTCTGCGCCGCGCGCTGTAGCTGAGGGTGCGGCCTGGCGCGCTGGGGGTGGGGCGGGCGGGTGCTTTGAGCATGCCGGTATAGAGCAGATAGAGAAGGGAGCGCAGCCGGTCGTTCTGCCAGCGCCCCTGCACCTGCGTATCGTCGTAGTAGTGTGCCACCAGATCCCGCAACTCCCAGACGTTGTGGCGCACGGTAATGCCTCGCCTGGGGCGCCAGTATGCCCCTTCCGCGCGCACTTGCAGCCGGTGGTGATAGAGCGTGATCGGTCGCGATGGATTGCTCAGTTTGAAGGTGTGTTCGACGCCGGGCGCCAGCCACAGGATGCTCCCGGCCGATATCAGGTGACGTTCGCCCGCCAGCATCGCCTCGAAGCCACTGTCGACCACGAAATAGAGCAAGTGCTCCGGTATGGTGCGCATGTCGAAATGCCAACTCGAGGAGACGGCGATATAGCCGGAAAGCACGGGCTCGATCTGCGTGAGGGGTGAGGCCAGCAGACGTAGCCAATCGGTGGTGCCGCAGCTCTTGAGTGGGGGTGACGCCATGATGTTTACAGTAGTGGATCACCGGTTTAGATCAAGTATTCGCCGGTTCATGTTGATTGATGGCTGGCAATTCGACCTCTACAGTAGAGAGAGAGTACCAATCACCCTATTCGATCTTTCATTCGGAGCGAATCACCATGCCGGACCTCTTGACCATCACCATGACGCCAGCCGAGATCGCGCAATTCCGTGAACAGGGCTATGCCGGCCCCTATGCCGCCATGCCTGCCGCCGACATGGCGACTCTCCGCGAGCGTATCGACCGGGAGGTCATGGGGCGCGAGGGCTTACCTGGTTGCGGCGATCATCAGAGCCGCCACCTCGACAGCCGCCTCGTCTACGACTTGTGCGCGAACCCCCAGATCGTCGAGCGCATGGCCGCCATCTATGGGCCGGATCTGGTCCTGTGGCGCTCCAATTTCTTCAAGAAACTCCCTGGCGATCAGGAAGTGCCGTGGCATCAGGATCTGAACTACTGGCCCTTGGAACCGCTCGTCAACATCACCGCCTGGCTGGCCATCGATCCCGCTACCAGCGAGAATGCCTGCGTGCAGTTCATCCCCGGTTCCCACAAGAAGGCGTTGCCGCACGTTCAGGCGCCGCCGGAAATGGCCTTCGGCGAAATGGCCGATCCCGCCTGCGCCGATACCTCAAAAGCGATCGATATGGTCCTCGAACCGGGCCAGTTCGTCCTCTTTAACGAAAAGACGCTGCATCGCTCGGCGCCCAATACGAGCACCATGCGGCGCCTCGGGTTGGCGATACGCGTCACGGTTCCCATCGTCAAGGTCGACCACGACCAACTTTTTGCCGACCATCGCTGTATACTGCTGCGAGGCGAAGATCGCCTTCGGCTCAACCGGATGGCCGATCCGCCCACGGCCTGATACGACTACCACCAGCTCTGAGGTTCCATCGTGAGTACGATTGCCAGGTTTGCCCCGGGTGTTTCCACTTCTTCTCGTGAACGCATGCTCGCGGTGCTGCGCGGCGAGGAGGTCGATCGCTTTCCCGTTTGGCTGAAGATGACGAATCCGACCTGGCAGAACGCGCAGCCGGAACCGTATCGAAGCATGGATGCCGTGGCGCTGCTGAGGGCGGCCGGCTGCGATATGATACTCGGCTGCGGCTTGCCTCTGGTCGCCCATCGGCCACACGTTGTGGAGCAGAGTCACCGCGAGGGCGATGTGCTGACCACGGTCCTGGAGACCCCCGACGGCATACTCACCAAGACCGACAAGGTCGATCCATACACCAGCAGTTGGCACCCGCAGAGCTGCTATGCGGAGACGCTGCCCAACCTGGCGGCTCTGCGTTGGTACTATACGGATACCGAATATCACGTCGATCCGGCGCAGTTGGCGCCGCATGCGGAGCGCCAGCGGCACATCGCCGAAGAGCTGGATGGGGTGAGCAGTGGTGGAATCGGCCCCAGCCCCCTCATGCGTCTGCTCGAACATGACTGCGGCCCCCAGGCACTGATGTACCATCTCGCCGATGCACCCGCGCTGATCGATGAGATCATGGCGCTCATGCACGAGGATCATCTCCGCCAGATCAAGGCCGCGATGCCCCACTACAAGGCAGACACCTACTGGCTCACGGAGAATACCTCCACCACCTTGATCAGCCCTTCGCTCTTCAAACGCTACTGCGTCCCTCATCTGACGGCCTACGGCAACGCCGTTCTGGAGTATGGTTGCATTCCGGTTCACCACATGTGCGGCACCCTCAACCTGCTGCTCGAGATGATCGATGCCCTGCCGGCCATGGCCAACGAAGCGTATACAACGCGGCCGCTTGGCGACGTTTCTCTAGTCGAGGGGCGCACTCGCATGCCCTCCAAGTGTCTTATCGGCGGTACGAACGCCACGCTCTGGCTCTCTTCTCCAGAGGTCATCGTCGAGACCGTGCGTCAGGATCTTGCCGCCTGTCCCGATCGCCGCCGCATCTTCCTCACCTCGGCGGGCGTCCTGCCGGCGCCCGTGCCTTTCGAAAAGGCACGAATCGTCGTTGAAGGGCTGAAGTCGCTGTAGAGACGGGCCTGCCGATCATCCCGCGTTGGACCTGTTGAGGCTCCCGAGCACGTCGGGAGTCTCCTCCTGCGCTGCGGGAGTGGTCCAGTCGAGGGAGGCCCAGACGCGCGGGCCATCGAGGTAGCCACCGCAGTGGTGGCCGGTCGTGAAGAAGGCATCGGGATCCTTGTCGAAGGCGGCCAGGATACCCGCGCAGACGGTGGTCAGCTTTGCCTGCAGGCCGGTATCGCCGGCAAGCTCCGCGATCAGGGCGAAGCGTCGCAGCAGGAAACTGCCGCTGGTGCGGTGGAAGCCGCCGTAGTCGGCATCGATGCTTCGACAGAGGCCGTGCACCAGGGTCACGGCGCGCTCCAGCAGGTAAGCATGATGGGGAGAGGTGGCGGGCGCGGCCCGAAAGAGAAACTCGGCGATTCCCGCGAGCAGGTGGCTGCCGTTCCAGGCTTGGCCGCGGAGGGCGTTGGTTCCCCAATAGGGGCCGACGCCGAAACCGCTGCGCCAGGTGCCGTCGGCAAAGAGGGAACGCGCGACATCCAGCGCGATCTTCTCCGCCTCGACGAAATAGTGGTCCTTGCCGGTTGCATCGAAGAGCATCAGGATGCCCTCCACCGGCTCGGCGTCGCGGCCCATGTTCTGCCGGGGCTGATTCTGCCGGTTCACCGAGATCCAGCGATTGGCCACCGCCTCGGAGATCTCCAGATACCAGGGATCGCCGCTCTCCTGCCACGCCGTCACCAAGCCGCCGAAGCGGTGATAGATCAGCGAGTAGAGCGACCACTCTTCGGTGTCGCCGTGATAATGCACGTTGAAATCGTTGTGGTCCACGCCGATGTCCGCCACACAGCGTGCCGCTTCCATCCCGAGCCGGTACAGCTCGCCGTCCCGCTCCTGGCAGGCAGCTCGGAGAATGAAGGCGCTCTCATTGCCGTCCAGCGACAGCTCGTATCGGCCGTCCGGCTGTTGATCGAGATAACGATACACGCCGCCGCGGCTCATGCCGTCCGGGTGCACGTTGCGCTTGAAGACCTCGACTGCCTTTTCCCGCAGCCGCCGGAGTGCGCCTTCCGGCTCGCTGCTTTCGCGCACGGGCAAACCGTGAATGCCGCAACGCAGGTACCAAGTGGGTTCCGCGAGACAACGCGTCGGCAATTGGGACTGCGGCTGGAGGCGCCAGGTGAATCGAAAGCTGCGTCCCACACCCGATACCATTCCCTTCTCCGAGTCGCGCACGTGATGGGGAATCGGCGCGCCGTCGGCGAGCATGAGTCCCCCCTGCCAGCGATTGCCCAGCCAGATCCGGGTGCTGGTCAGCGGCTGCCAGCGCCACAGGCCGCCCTCCGTCTCGGTGCTCCCCTCATCGGTCTCCGGCCACAGATCTTCGGCGCCGGGCAGATCTTCCCGCTCGATCTCGATAATCGGCAGCCCGTGCGCCAGTTTGCCGCGCCCGTAGCCCTGGATGTTGGCGAAGTGGCAGTCGACCTCCATGGCGCCATCGTCATGCAGCACGATGAAGGCCTTGGCGCTGATCGTACACTCCTCGAAATAGGAGAGCTTCTCCACCTGCTTGGCTTCGGCAATGGTCATCGGCCGGTCTTCGTCGGGGCCGGCATAGATGTGGCCACCGACGGTGCAGGCGGTGCTCAACTCGCCTTCCCAGGCTGGAATAGCGGTGACCCACTGCCAGTAGCGACGCTGGTCATGGATCAGCATGCCCAGACGCACGCGCAGGCGCTCTCCTCCAGCCACGATGATCGCTGCATCTTCGCGGCGCACGTAGTGGTAAAGCTCTTCGTCCCGGTGGTGGTAGATCTCTTCGCCTTCCTCGGCACGGACCGCGGTGGCGACGGGTGGCGCAACCGGTACCGGCCCGGCTTGCTCGCGGCGGGTCAGTCGGGCATGAAGCTCGGCTGGAAGCGCGCCATCGAAGCGTGCCTCGACCAGGCAGCGCCGGGGGGGATTGCCAAAGGCGCGGGGCTGGGCGATCTCGCTTGCGGGCCAGGCTCGGCGGAGCCGCGGATCGAGCAGGGTACGCGCCGGCCATTCACCCAGCGGCACCCTCTGCACTGTGGCCGCCCCGGGGATGTCGACATCGACTTCCCAGGGGGGCAGGGGGAGTGAGACAACGAGCGAAGAGCCGGCTTGATTCGTCGGCAGGGGGTGGAGCGGAACGTTCAGTGGCGTCATGGTGCGGGTACGGTCTCCAGAAAATGAGGGACGATGGCAAGCGGGTAGTTGAGCTTTTCCGGTTCCCCCGCAGGGCTGCCTTCCAGCAGCAGCTCCAAGGTGTAGAAGCCGGGACGCGGGCTCTCCGCGTGAGTCCAGCGCAGTTCGCTCGTCTCTCCGCCGATGGCGCTTTCCGCGGAAGCCAGTACCGCGCCGTTGCGACGAATGGCGGCGACCAGTTTGGACTGTTCGCGATCCCGCGGCGTAAGGAGGGTGGCCAGCCGATAGCGAGCCTCGGAATCGGCCGTGGTCAGCAGTTGCTTTCCGGCCTGGATCCGCAGGCGTGCGGGTGGGGAGGCTTGTTGAACCAGGCGGTGGAGAAGCTCTTCCCCATCGCGGATTTCGAGGGTGACGGTGCTGGAGGTCGCGGGCAACTGGAAGGGCAGGGTGGCGACGCCATCGGCGGCAGTGATCGGTCCCCACTGCGTTGCTTCTCCGTCTGGTGTGGCAATGGTGGCCTGGCAACTGAAGGCGGGGGCTTGGTGCAGGGAGATGGCGACCTGTGCATGGCCCGCGCGCGCCACCGGCAGTTCCACCTGCTCGATCATGCTCTCGCCGTTCCGTGCTCCGCCCAACAGCAGGGTGGGGAAGGCATCCGGCTGGTTGAAGAAGCCGATCGAAACCATCGACGAGGTCTCGGGGCCGCCGGCCTTGCGGTTGCGGCCGACCAGGATGCCCATCAGGTCGCTGTCGCGGCCGATGGTGCTGAAGGGCAGCACGACCTCGGCCTCCCAACGATCTTCGAAGTGACGGGTGCGAACCTGCCAGTCGCCATTCCACTCGGGATCGCGCACCTTCTTTCTGCCGTAGGCGACCTGGAAGATGTTGTTGCCGTAGTTGTAACCACCCGCGCAACGCGAATCGAAACGTGTTCCTGCAGCGTTGAAGCAGAGCTGAAGATAGCTGAACGCGTCGTGATTGGTGTCGATGAAAAGCTCGATCGAATCATCGGCAAAGACATTGCCGTCGTGCTCCGTGGCGGTGACCTTGAGGTCGGACATCTTCGGATCCAGGCAGCGGATGCCCACATACAGGTTATCACGGTCATGGCCGAGGTAGAGCTTCGTCTGGGTTGGGGCCGCCACGCCGGCACTCGTATGCAGTTCAAAGCCTTCCCGCATGGTCGCCTGCTGCCAGATTTCATCGTCCAGCGCGCCATCGATCAGCGGCGGAGTCGCCAACGGCGGGCAGAAGATCGGTGCTTGTGGGGCCGCCGGTGCGGTATCGGCAAAGGCAATCCGCAGCTCGCCGCCGTCCGTCTCCGTAGCCTCGTCCGCGGCAACGCCTTCCTGAAGCTGCAGCAGCGTCCAGGCGATCAGCCAACGGAGCTGGTCAGCGGCCTGATCGTCAAAGCGAGCCGGATCATACGCGTCGTACCATGGCACCGCCGTTCGCACGAAGTTCAGGACAGCCTCACCCTGCTCAGCCTGACTGTCGCGCCCATCCCGGCGGGCATCCGCGACCGCCATTTCCAGCGTGTAGGCATAGCGGAAGTCGTTCCACCCTTCGCGAATTCCTTCCCACGCCAAGGTCGGAATGGCCGCCTCGCCCGGATTGCGGGGCGGATAGACCAGAAGATGATCGCGATACTGGTCGTCGAAATCGTCAAACGGATCTCCAACCGGTCGTTGGAAGGTCCAGATGCCGGTGCCGTCGACGCCGGATCGCCAGAAGAAGAAACCGACGCCATAGCGGTTGGGCATCATGCCAGCGTCCTGTCCTTCGTAGGTGCCGGAGGTGATGGTGTAGATCTCCCGCTGTGCGGCATGCTCCCGGGCGACGAGGCGTTGGCAATCTTCTTCACTGCCCAGCATGTCGCCATAGAAGCAAGTGGCGTCCAGAATGCCATCGAGTTTCTCGACGAGGTAAGGAGCCAGGTTGCACCAGGTCTTGAGGCCGGCTTCATGTGCGCCGCGCAGCTCCATGATCTCGCGGAAGGCATGCCGCGGGTCATTGCCGGCCTCGTCGGTCCCCACGATGTAGATCGGCAGCCCCGTCCGTTCGCCGACCTTGGCCAGCGCCCGAAGCGCATCCTGATAATCACTCATGAAGCTGTCCGGCCACGGCTGGTTCAGATCGAGATTACCGAATTCCCGCTCGAAACCGGGGTTGATCACGTAATTGATATGGGCGCGCGTCGCCGGCATCAGCTCGACCTCATCGATCCACAGCCGCCCCTTGCCGCTGAAATCGCCGACGACCTGGGCATACGGAGCGTCGATCGGCACGTCGGTGGTTCCCCACACGTGCTGCCAGCCATCCTGACCGGCCCGCACTTGCAGGTGGAGTTGCCCTTCCTGGACCGGATCGCGTTTGTACGTCTTCATGAAGCGCACACCCAGCCGCCCGACGATGGCTCCCTCCGCCTTGAACCGGAAGGAGAAGCGCACGGACTCGCCGGGCGAAAGGAGCGTACCGCAGACCTGGGAGAGGCCGGTGGCATCCTTCGTGGCGGGATGGTTTACCGCCAGCGCCTGACCTTTCCAGCCCTCGTCGTACTCATGGCTCCCCTCTCCGCGATGGTTGATCGACCAGCCGCGGAAGCGCCAGATCAGGCCGCTGGTGCCGCCGAGCAGTATCGGCCCCTTGAGTCCGCGGGAGGCCGCATAGATCAGCCCGTCTTCCAGGCGCCCGAGATAGGTATCTTCGATGCGGCCATCCTTCTCGATGAACGCTCCCGAAAGTGGCGGATAACCCCCGTTGATGGAGGTGATGCCGTGCGCCAGCATGTCGTCGATCTCCCGCTCCATCTCGCGTCGGCTCATGGTGAACCAGCGATCCGTATCCGCATAAAGGTGCCAGGTCTTGTCGGGCGGGGTTGCCAGGGTAATGGGAATGACGCGTACGATCAGCTCCACCTTCGTTGCCGGGTGACCGGCCGCGTCGAGCGTCAGATGGCCGCGATAGATGCCGGCGGGCTGTTCATCCGGAACCTTCACCCGCATGTAAAGGGGCTGCGTCTGTGCCGCTGCCAGCGAAAAGGGCCAATTCTTTTCCAGCAGCTCGGGCATGAGCTGCGCCACGCTGCCGGGACGCTCCGAAATGGACTGGACGTGGCTGGTCACCGTGAAGAGTTCGATGGCTTCGGCCCGCAGGCGATGCTCGCCGGAGACCAGATCGCTGATGCCGCAGCGGACATCTTCCACTGCTGTGCGAGCGTGGACGCCCAGCGCCATGGCCTGGGTCTGGCCGGGGGCGGCGAAGGTGGCCACCGCTTCTGTCAACTCATTGATTCGGGGGATGCTGTACGGCAGGATGTCGCCAGGGCTTGGGCGCGAAAAGGTGAGGAGCGGTGCCTGATCCCATGGCGCCGGCAGAGGCCCCAGCGGCAGCTCCCGCCGCCGGCCCACTTCGGTGAAGGTTCGATCGCCGATGGTCAGCGTTTGCCCGAGTATCTCATCCTCGAGGGGGGCGGCATCCCAAGCCAGGCGCACGCCATCCGCTTCCGCCGTCGGTGCCGGTTCGATTGCCAGCCCCAGTAGGCTCAGGCGATGGGAAGTCGACTCGCCCACGACAAAGAAGCGCACGCGCGCCCGCCCATCCTCAACCACCAGCGGCATCCGGCGTTCAAAGGTCTTGCCCCAGCCGCCAACTCCCGGCGGCGCAAGCAGGACCTTGCCGTTCACCCCGACGCACTGCCCGAAGCGTCCCTCACGCGGCGATTGCACACCCAGCCAGGCAGTCATGCGATAGACGCCGGCCGGCAGGTCGACCAGAAAGAAGGCTTCCCGCTCGGCCGCGATGTCTCTCCCCCCGATCCCGTCCGCAAGCAGGGGGTCCTCGCCATCGCCTGCATGGGCGAATCCCCAGCTCTTTTCCCAGCCATAGCCGGTTTCCGGCGTATAGAGCTGCTGATGATCGACAGCGACAAAACCATCGGGCACGGCATGCTCCGCCTTGCCGAAGTCATACCGCCAGCTTCCCGTTGGTGCGCCGTTGGTCATCGCGGCCATGGCGCCCCACGCGAGCAGAGAGAGGATCACCCGCTTCATTGGACCTCCCAACTGCGCAGCGGTTCGGTGTTGAAGAGGTAGCTCTCGGCATGCCCGTCCCCAAGCACTCCCTGGAAGCTCCGGTAGTTGGAGTGGCGTTGACTGTGCTTGTCCGGGTACCACGGGCGATAGACGAAGTAGGTCTTTCTGCTGTCCGTAACCACCAGCCTGCTCGATGCATCGATGACCCGGTTGCGCCGCATGAAGCCGAAGCGCACGTTCATTCCGTAACTGGTCAGCCAGTTGTTGTTGTTGTTGTAGGTGTTGATGTACGTTTCGTCGAACGACAGGGCCGTGGGGCAGATCAGCATCCACTTGGTCTTTGGCCAGTTGTTGTAATCCTGCGACAGATTCATCAGCGGCGCCAGCGCCCGGATCCAATGCTGTCCCGCCAAACCGCCACCGTTGTAGTAGTGCGGATAGAAGTCTTCGTTCTCGTTGCAGTAGAAGTCGAGCGTCATGCCCACCTGCTTGAGATTGTTGAGACAGGCGACGCCTCTGGCCTTCTCCTTGGCCGCGCTCAGGGCCGGCAGCAGCATGCTGGCGAGGATGGAGATTATCGCGACAACCACCAACAGCTCGATAAGGGTGAATCGGCGCGGCGACCGGCGGTGCAGGGTGGGGGGCTTCATGAGAGTCCTTTGGGTTTGGGTGATGTTCACGAATGTCATCTCAATTCAGAAAGCGCAATCCGGGGCGCACCAGGCGTTGCACGGAGGCCAGCTCGGTTTCGGGATCGGCGGTGGGGTCCTGCAGGATCCGTCGCAGAATGGGCTGCAGATAGATGTCGATGTCCCAGCCGTGTCCAGCAGGTTGGGGCCGTGCACGGGCGACGATGTCCTGGACGGTGTTGAACCAGCTCACGGGCAGGGTGATCCCTGTCTCCGCATAGCTGACGGTGCGCAGAATGGGAGGCCAGCCGGTAACCAGCTTGTGTTGCCACAGGTAGCGCGAGTAGCGAGTCGAATTCTCGGTCGAATGGGTCAGTTTGAGCCATTCCCAACCTGCCGACCGTTCCTCTGCCGGCGCGGCGGCATTGATCAAATCGAGCAGCAGGCTCACCTGGCAAAGCCGGTGTCCGGCCGGGCCCGACGGCAATGGAGCTACCTCGAAGGAATTGTGCGCATGCCCATCCCACACCACATCGTTGAAGAAACCGCCGCATTCCACCATCGCCAGCCCGCACCTGCCCGAGGCCACATCCGCCACCAGCGACCTCGAATCCGGGGCCGCAAAGAAGGATTGGTCGTTCCAGCAGAGTTCGCGCAGCCAGCTCAGCGCCCTGACCACAGGCTCACTGGTCAGGGTGGGGCGCCAGTCGTCGCCGCGTCCATGGATGGTGCATCCACCCGCCTGGTAGCAGAGATCTTCGAAGAGCCACGAAAGATGATGATCCGCCGCGATGCCGAAGCCATGGTCGCAGCCGGAATCCTGCTTCAGACGCAAGGCCGACTCCCGCAATTCGGTCCAGGTGCCGGGCAGCGCGTGAATTCCCGCCTTGCGCAGCTGGTCGCGATTGCCGATCAGCACGTAGACGTGGGCGGCTTGGGGGATGGCGAATATCCTGCCGCCGAGAGTCGACGCTTCCCAGAGATTCGGCCAGATCGTCTCCGCTCCGGACCAACCGCGCACCCGTTCGGTGAGATCCTCGCAGACGCCGAAAGCCACCGCGTCGGGCAGATGGACACCGCTGCTGCCGATGATGGTCGGCCGTCCGCTCGTGATGACCTGGCGATGATCCGGCTCGTGTGGCATCGGCTGCAGGCGGTAGCCGAGAAGCTCCGCCGCCAGCTCATCCGCGAACGCATGGCTCAGCTCGTTGCGCAGGCGGCGCATGGAATTGGGCTGCATCGCCCGCGGATCCTTCCGCCCCATATAAAACGTCGGCTGGAGTTTTTCCAGCGCTCGGGGGTTCACCACCGTCCCGATTCGTCGCTGGCGCGAGATCACGCCGCGCTCCTCCAGTTGCCCCAGGACAGTTCGCAACACCCCACGCCCAACCTTCAGATCCTGCGCCAGCTCACGCTCCGGCTGCAGCCGATCTCCCTGGGCGAGCTTCGCGATCCGCGCGACCACCAGGTGCTCCACGCGCTGTGCTTCCGCATGCGATTCCGCGTCGACAAGTCGTGTCATGAGCGCAGGCTTCCTTATTGGTTGATTGATCTCGTACCATTATACCAATGGCCGGTTCCGAAGTCAAGGGGCGGTGTATGGCTTTTTTGTTCTGGTTGAGAGGCGGTTGCGATCGGCGCATAATGGAGTAGGTTTCAAGGCAGGAGGAATGCGATGCTGGCGCGAGAAACGGAAATAGTGGCAATCGACTTCGAGTCGACCGGAGTGGTGGAAGGTCACCCGAACGAGCCGTGGCAGATCGGCATGGTAAAGCTGGTGGGGGGCCAGGTGGTCATCGCGCGTCAGTTCAACAGCCTGTTGCGGGTGGGTGATCGGCCCTTCAATCTTTATGCACCTGGCATGCATCATCAGTTGCGGGCGGAACTGGCGGTGGCGCCGACATTGCGCGAGCTGTGGAGTGAGATGCAGCAATGGTGGGTGGGGCGGCCGTTGGTCGCGCACAATACGGCCACCGAGCGCGGCTTCATCAGCCAGGTGGCGCCCATGCACCACGTGGGGCCGTGGATCGACACGCTCCAGTTGGCGCGACATGTCTACCCCAATCTTCAGAGCCATTCTCTCGAAGATCTGCTGGACCATCTTCGCCTCATGCACCGGGTCTGTGAGCTTTGTCCGAACCTGCTCCCCCACGATGCCTTCTTCGACGCGGTGGGCTGCGCGGTTCTGCTGCGCCACTTCCTCATGCTCCCCGGCTGGGAAGGCGTGACCATTGCCGCCCTGGCCGCCGTCAAGCCGACGGAGTACCACCGCAACGTCGCGGCCAAGACGCGCCGCCCCGGACGATGAAGCTCTACGATGCCCATTGCCATCTGCAGGATGAGCGCCTGGAGGCGACGCTCGATGACGCTCTGGCGCGCGCCCGGGAGGCGGGCGTCGAGCGCTTCATGTGTTGCGGGAGCATGGAGTCGGACTGGGAAGCGACCGTGCGGCTGGCACAACGCGAAGGGGTGCGCATCTCGCTGGGGCTGCATCCGTGGTATGTGCGCGAGCGCGGCAGCGACTGGCTGGCGAAGCTGAAGGAGGCCGTCGGCGCGGGGGCGGTGGCAATCGGCGAGATCGGGCTGGATTTTGCCCTGGCCGATGCGGATCGCGAGCTCCAGGAGGAGCTTTTTCTCGCGCAGTGGCGGTTGAGCGTCGAGCGTCGGCTGACCGTCAGCATCCACTGTCGCGGTGCCGCTGGACGGCTGATGGAGTTGATCGAAGCCGAGGGAGCGCATCCAGTCGGCTTTGTCCTGCACAGCTACGGCGGCAGCGCCGAGATGGTGCCGCGCTTTGCCTCCCTCAATGGCTGGTTTTCCTTTTCCGGCAGCCTTACCCGTCCCGGCAACAAGCGTGGACCCGCGGCGCTGCTGGCGGTGCCGAAGGAGCGGCTGTTGCTGGAGTCGGATGCGCCGGATCTGGCGCCGCATCGTCCCGGCCAGCCTCCCGTCGACGTGAACGAGCCTGCCCTGATGGTGCACACGCTGGCGCGCGCCGCCGAGCTGCTCGAGATGGATCAGGAGGCGCTGGCGCACCTCACTTTTGCGAATGCCACCCGATTGTTCGAGAACATGGAGAAGGACGGATGAACCAGTTTGCCCGTATACAACTGATGCTGGGCGAAGAAGGACTGCAGCGTCTCCAAGCGGCGACCGTCACGGTTGTCGGCCTCGGCGCGGTCGGCTCCTACGCGACGGAGGCTCTGGCGAGATCCGGGGTGGGACGGTTGCGCCTCTTCGACTTCGATACGGTGCAGGCCAGCAACCTCAACCGCCAGCTCTACGCCCTCCATTCGACGATTGGTCAGCCAAAGTCCGAGCTGGCTTGGGCGCGGGTTCTGGATATCAATCCGGAGTGTAACGTCACGGCCGAGACCCTCTTCGTGCACGCCGACACGGTCGGTCACGTTCTGGATCCTCTGCCGGATGTGCTGGTCGATGCGATCGACAGCCTGCGTCCGAAAGCGGCGCTGCTGCAGGCGGCGGTGGACGCGGGTGTGCCGCATATTGTCTCCAGCATGGGCGCCGCACGGCGCTGCGATCCCACCCAGTTGCGCATCGACGATATCAGCGAGTCGCGACAGTGCCCCCTTGCCAAGCAGGTGCGCAAGCTGCTGCGGCAGCGCGGGATCCAGCGCGGCATCCGTTGCGTCTATTCGCTCGAACCAGTGCCCCCCCTCGCGGAGTTCCAGGAGCCCGACCAGCCCGATCGCGATTCCGGTCAGCCCAAGATCCCCCTGCCGAGCCTGCCCACCCTCACCGGCATCTTCGGCCTCTGCATCGCCAACGAGGTCATCCTCCACCTCGCCGGCGGGAAGGGATGACGCGGTGACACGGGGACGCGGTCTGACGGGTCTGACAGGACGCAGCCTGTAACAACGGCGGCATTTTCGGTAATGTGGTGGTAGAAGTCGGATTCTCCACTTATGCTAACCGTTGATACTGGGGGAGTACATGACCACAGACAATTCCGCGATTTGCCCGCAATGCGGGATGGCGTTGCCGGGGGATGCGCCAAAAGGGCTCTGCCCGTCGTGCCTGATGGCGATGAACCTGAACGACACGGGCGACACCCGAACTGAACCGCCGCCGTCTATCGACGAGCTGGCGCCGCATTTCCCGCAGCTCGAGCTGATCGAGTGCCTTGGGCGCGGCGGCATGGGCGTCGTCTACAAGGCGCGGCAGCCGCAGCTCGACCGGCTTGTTGCGCTGAAGATTCTGGCTCCGGAACTGGTCACGGACGAATCGTTTGCCGAGCGATTTCGCCGCGAGGCGCGGGCGCTGGCCAAGCTGAATCATCCGAACATTGTCACCGTGCACGACTCCGGGACGGCTGGCGGCTATTTCTACCTGCTCATGGAGTACGTTGATGGGGTCAATCTTCGGCAGCTGCAGGCCGGGGGCAAGCTGGCGCCGAAAGAGGCTCTCGCCATCGTTCCGCCGATCTGCGACGCTTTGCAAGCGGCACATGACCACGGCATCGTCCACCGTGACATCAAGCCGGAGAACCTGCTCATCGACCAGAACGGCACGGTCAAGATCGCTGACTTCGGCATTGCCCGCATGATCGACAAGCCCGAGCCGGCAACCGTGCGCGGCGCCACCGGCGCCTCCCATACCCTGCCAGGCACCCACCTCGGCACGCCAGATTACATGGCGCCCGAACAGGCTGACGCCGCCGAGGTCGACCATCGCGCCGACATCTATTCCCTTGGCGTCGTCCTTTACGAAATGCTCACCGGCGAGCTGCCCAAAGGGGAGATCGCCTCACTGTCGAAACGGATCGAAGTGGATGTCCGCCTCGATGCCATTGTCCTCCGCGCCCTTGACGTCCACCCCGAACGCCGCTACCAGACCGCCGCCGAGTTCAAGACCATGGTGGAGACGATGGCAACACCGCCACCGCCAGCCGCAACGTCGCAGCTGGAGGACTCCGTGCCAGGAAGAATCTCAACTCTGGCTATTATCGGAGCCGTCTGGAGTGGGTTGTTTCTCCTGGTTGTCTTGATGCTTTTCGTCCAGGTTCCGGTTAAGGTCGTTGACGGCCATCCTCCCTCGCCACACTGGCTCCAACTTGCAGCGCGGTTCATCCTGCTGCCACTTGGCCTGGGTGCCCCGTTCGGCACGACCATCCTCGGCTGGGTCGCTGTGTCACAGATTCGCCGATCGCAGGGGCGCCTTTACGGACTCGGTCTGGCGGTGTACGATGGGCTGGTGTACCCGCTTCTGGCGCTGAACGGGCTCTTCGGCTGGTTGATCTACGTCGTGATCGATGGGATTGCCAATGCGCTGCATCCCGGTAAGTTCGCCGCCCCACGCATGGAGCGCGTGGTGTTGTTGGCCGTTCTTGTTTCGCTGGTCGTGGATGTGCTGATCGTCCGCGGCGTGTGGCGTACCATCAAAGGTAGTTCCGACAAAAAGGCCAAGGGGGACAGCGTGTTGTCTCGTGCCATCATGAGCACCGCCTGGCATGCTGCTTTGATTCTGGCAGTCTGGCAGCTGTGTGTTTTCTTCCTGCCGCGCATTTCGCGCATGATACGGGACATGGGGTTCGCGGACGAGCCGATGCCGCATTTGTTCAAGCTTGCACTAGGGTTTATCAACTGGATAGACCACGTCGGTTTCGTGCTGGCGCCGCTGCTGATCCTGATAGATGCGGTAATCATCTACCTGCTTGCCCGGCATGCCGGCAGACTGGCGGGGAGAATCTGGTCACTGCTGGTCGTGATCATCATCGGTGTCATCATCCTGGCAACCGCATTTGGCATTTATCTCCCCCTCAGGCAGTTTGCCATTCAAACCTCGGTCGCCTATTCCACCGCCGAGCAAGTGGATCCACCAGCGACGGCGGTACCACTGGCGGATGATCCCCAGGCGCTGGAACGTTATCATGATGAGCGTGTACGGGCGGTGCAAACTCGAGAGGTGGTCCTCGCCAGTCGATCATTCATCGGTCTGCTTTTGATCATACCGTTGCTGCTGATCACGGCCGGCGCCTTCGCGTTCTGGTTGTGGATGCTGGTGGATTGTGCTCTGCACGAGCCAGCGGGCAACGACAAGATCGTCTGGATTCTGATCATTATCCTCACGTACGTGATCGGCGCGATCGTCTATTTCTTTGCGCGACGGCGGCTGAGATTGCAGGGGATGGTGGCGACATGACGGCGTATCGGGAATTTCCGCCGACGCGGTGGTCGGTGGTGCTGGTAGCGCAGGAAAAAGGTGCATCGGCTGAGGCGGCCGCGGCGTTGGAGACGATCTGCCGGATGTATTGGTATCCACTCTACGGCTACGCCCGGCGGTGCGGGCGGTCGGCGCACGATGCACAGGACATCACTCAGGGCTTTTTCGAGCAGTTGCTGGCGAAGGAATGGCTCGATGATGTGGACCAGGAGAAGGGGCGGCTACGAACCTTTCTGATCGTGGCGCTGAAGCGGTACATGCAGAATGATCGCCGCCGGCAACAAGCCACCCGTCGCGGCGGTAAGGTGCCGCACATTCCCATCGACGCGGAGCTGGCGGAGAGCAAGTTCGCGGCTGATCCGGGAGCGGAGGATGCGGAGCGGGCGTTTGACCGGCAGTGGGCGATGACGCTTCTGGAACTGACGCTTGAACAGGTATCCACGGAGTACGCGGGAAAGGAAGCAGACTTCGAGGCACTGAAGCCGTGTCTGCTGGCCTCTCGCGGCATGGTGAATTACGGAAAGTTGGCCAGTAAACTCGCGATCAGCGAAGGCGCGGCGCGGGTGGCGGTGCATCGTCTGCGGAAGCATTTCCGCGAGATCTACCGCCAGGAGATCTTACAGACGCTGCCGGATGCGGCGGATGTCGATGCGGAAATGCGTCACCTGGCGGCAGCTGTTCAGGCTTGACCGCTGAGGTGGTTCCCGCTCGACAGATCAGAAGATCCGACAGATCCGACAGATCCGACAGATCCGATCACCTCGACAGCCTCTACTGTCCCTGCCACAGTGGGCTCACACGGCTTACCAGCAGTGGACGAGGTGGTTGAGATCGCGGCCGGCGGCAAGGGCGGTTTGGGCGAACTGGCGGTTGAAGCCGAGAAGGGGGATGCCCTTGTCGACGGTATGGGTGTAGATGGCTTCCATGTCGTTGTAGTCGGGCTGTGACATGTTGATGCCGTTGAGGCCCTGCATGGTGGAGAGGATGGCGATGTAGTGGCTGCCGCGTCCGCAGAAATGCACGCAGCCGCCGCCGAAGGCGGTGATGAGCTGCTGATCGTAGGGGAAGATGAACTCGCGGAACATGGGGGGCGACAGGTTCATGGCGGAGTCGTCGCGCAGCATGATGTGTCCCTTGTGGTAGAGTCCCCAATGGGCGTCGTGGGCGCCACTCAACGGGGGGACGATGCGGAGCCATTCGCGCAGGAAGCGGGTATAGGTCTCGACGATGAGGGCGAGCATGGCATGAACGGTCTCGGGCTGGTCGATCATGTCGGTGAAGATGGAACTGCCCCAGAGCAGCTCGCAGATATCCATCGGTCCCTGGAGGTCGGGATGGTAGATGTGGAGGTGGCGCCGAAGATTGGGATAGGGGGCGATCAGCTCATTGAAGAAGGCGCCCATGGTGAGGACTTTTTCGCCGAGTCCCTGGCGAAAGCCCGGAACGCCGGCTTCGAGCGCACGGCGGATTCCCGCGATACCGCCATCGAGCGGCCAGACGTTGGGCAGACAGTTCTGCTCGTCTTCCATCATGAAGAGACGGGCGCCGAAGAGTGTCGGCAGAATGCCCACGCCATAGTTGCAGCGGACGCAGAGCATCTGGCCGCTGCCGGCTTCCAGGGTGTCGGAGAGGCCGCGAAGCTGCTGCAGGGCCATGGCCCGCTGATCGGCCATCGCCTGGTTGACGGTGATGGAGGGCCAGGCGAGCGTGGCAGGGGCTTTCCGTTGGCGCGCCGGCGTGAAGATGGGGTCGGTGCCGCGCCCTTCCAGGAAGGTGAGCCACTGCTGCCGGAGATCGTCCTCGACGGCAGGATCGATACGCGCCTCGAGTTCTTCCAGATATGGCGTAAGATTCACATCACTCCCCATGACGATATTCCCCCCGATGTGCAAGGCCGCTTCGTGGCGCGCTTGCCATTGATATTGATTGGCGTCCCATTATACTGATGCAGTGGGCGCTTGCAACTGCTGCCTCGCCATTTTCAGGTACATTTTCTACTGTAAACGTTTTTCATACGAGGAAATATCCATGCCACGAGTGTTGATCGCCGATCAATTATCGGACGAAGCGACCCGCCTGCTTCAGGATGCCGGCTATGCGGTTGACATCAAGCCGGGGCGAGACGAGCAATCGATCGTGGCGGATATTGGCGAGTATGACGCGCTGATCGTCCGCTCCGCGACCACGGTAACGCCAGCCATCATCGAAGCTGGGATCCGGCTGAAGGTGATCGGGCGCGCGGGTGTCGGCGTGGACAACATCGATCTGGCGGCGGCGACGGAGCAGGGCATCATCGTGATGAACGCGCCGCTGGGCAACATCGTTTCCGCTGCCGAGCATACGCTGGCGATGATTCTGGCGATGGCGCGGGATCTGCCCGCGGCCAGTCGCGAGATGAGTCAGGGCACCTGGAACCGCAAGGCGCACACCGGTATCGAGCTGGAGGGCAAGGTGCTGGGCGTGGTGGGACTGGGCAAGATCGGGCAGCATGTCGCACGCGTGTGTCGTGCCATGGGCATGACGCTGCTGGGCTTCGATCCTTACATCAGCGAACAACGGGCTCGGGAGATCGATGTGGAACTGGTGACGCTGGACGACCTTCTGCGGCGCAGCGACGTGATCACGCTTCATGTTCCCCGCACACCGGAGACGGTGAACCTGATCGATGCCGGGGCGCTCGGCAAGATGAAGCGCACGGCCCGCCTGGTCAACGTGGCGCGTGGGGGGATTGTGGACGAGGCCGCGCTGGCGCAGGCCCTGACGGCGGGCACGATCGCCGGGGCGGCGCTGGATGTTTTCGACAGCGAGCCGCTGAAGATGGACAGCGCGCTTTTGCAGGCGCCTCACCTCATTCTGACGCCGCACCTGGGTGCATCGACGGAAGAGGCGCAGACAAAGGTCGCCGAGGCAATTGCGAAGCAGTTCATTGCCTTCTTCGACAAGGGGCAGATCCAGAACGCGGTCAATCTGAAGGTGCACCTGGATCCCGATCTGGCCAGTTATGGCGATCTGGCGGAGCGGCTGGGGGCTCTGGCCATTCAGCTTGCGGACCGCCGACCCATCTCGACCATCACGGTTCACTGTCAAGGGAAGCTGGCGGAGGCGAATACGCGGGCGCTGGCAGTCTGCGCGCTGGCCGGAGCGCTTCGCAAGATTGTCTCCACGCCGGTGAACCTTGTCAATGCCGCCAACATTGCGGAAAGCCGCGGCATCGAACTGATCGAGCAGCGGACCAGCCATACGGGCCGCTTCACCAACGAACTGACCGTCGAGCTGAAGACGAGCGATGGCTGCCGCCGGGTGAGCGGCACCTGCTTCGACAAGGATACGTTGCGGATCACCCAGATCGACGATCTCGACGTCGAGTTGAAGCCCAGCGGCACAATTCTGGTGATGCGTTACGAGGATCGTCCGGGCATGGTCGGCAAGTTCGGCTCCATTCTGGGTGACGCCCGGATCAACATCGCGGCCATGGATGTAGGACGCGTCGTCAAGGGGGCCGACGCCGTCGTTTCCCTGACGGTCGACGACCCGGTCCCCGAGGCGGTGCTGGAGACCCTTCGGCTTGCGGTGCAGCCGAAGGAATTGCACCTTGTCGAGCTGTGATCTGGAGCAGGTTTGGCATCAAACCATCAGGGGAGGCAGGGGATGACATCGCGGGAAAACATGCTGGCCGCTTTGCGCGGCGATCCGGTGGCGTGGACTCCGATCGTGGCCTGGGTCGACAACTACAATCAGCCGTCGCGGGAAGGAATGCCGGCGGAACTGGCGGAGCAGCTCGGTGATCGACATGCGCTGCATCCGGAAGCTGTGGTGCGCATGAGCCGCTGGCTGGGGCTGGAGATAATGGATCGGGTCGACGCGCCATTTCGCACCCATCGCCGACAGGTGACGGTGATCACGGAAGCGGGGGCGGCAGCGGGGCGAACCGTGGTACGCTGGCAGACGCCGGCGGGGGAACTGCGCGAAGTCATTCAGTCGGAGCCGAGCCAGGGGACCAGTGCGAGGCTGGAGCATCTGGTGAAGGGGCCGGCTGATCTGGCGGCATTGGCGGCACTGTTCGAGGATGAGCGGTATGAGATCGACGCGGCGCGGCTGGCGGCAATCGATGAGCGGCGCAAGCTGGTCAGCGATGACGGGGTGCTGGTCTGCTTTCTGCCGGGGACACCGCTGGGAATGATGTACCGGGCCTTCTGCAGCGTCGAAACGCTGGCGTACCTTCATGTGGATGCGCCGGCTGCGCTGGACGATCTGCTGGCGGTGATGGAGAGCCGGTATCGGCAGCAGTTCGAGCTGACAGCGGCGGCGAAAGTGGACGCGCTGGTGACGATGGACGATACCTCCACCACGACCATCTCACCGACCATGTTTGCGCACTGCAACATGGCGGTGACGGACGCTCGGGCGGCCATCGCGCATACGGCGGGCAAGCTCTACTTGCACCATTCCTGCGGATTGATCCGGGGATTGCTGCCGCTTTACCGGGAGACGGCGATGGACAGCGTGCACTTCCATACGCCACCGCCACTGGGCGATGCGACGGTGGCGGATGGCCTGCGGCTCCTGCGCGACAACCAGAGTACGATTCCCCTGCTGACGCAGCTCTTCGGCGCCATGGACGACCTGGCGACGGTGCGGCGGAGTGTGGAGGAAATGTTCGCGGAGGCGCGGGGAGGAGCCCGCTTCGTGCCGGTGCTGATTGCCGATCCGCTGAAGACCGCGGCGCAGACGAAGGTTCTCGCGGAGATGGCGCTGGCGGCTCGAGAGGAAGGAGCCGGGTGAATTCAGCGAAGCCGGTGGTGATTGATGGGATTGCGTGTTGCATCGAGGCGGATGGTGGGTTACTGATAGGGTGAACCGGAACGGAGGCATGGGAGATGAGCATCCCAGCAGATGAACCCAGTCAATTTGAGTTCGATTTCGAGGCGGATGGGAACCAGAACGGCTATGCGAACTGGCAGAAGGAGCAGCGGCGGCTGCGTCAACGGGTGAAAGAGACTTGGCGGGTCCTGCTGGACGAGGAGGTCGTGGTGACGGTAACGGGAATCAACCACGACATCCGGGGGAAGTTGCAGTTGGCGGAATATCCGCGGCGCTTCAACCGGCGTGACCCGCTCAAGTTGCGCATTGGCAAGATCGATTTCGAGCATACGGACATGCTCTCCTGCAAGCGGCTGTGAGAGCGCACCGGCCATTCTATGAACAGCCTGGAGATGGTGAAGATGAAGCATGTGGCGCGGATCTCGGCAGCGGAAGCGGTCGCGATGATACCCGATGGAGCAACGGTGGCGACGGGCGGCTTTGTCGGCTGCGCGCATCCGGAAGCCTTGACGGCGGCCGTCGAGGCCAGCTTTCTGGCTGAGGGGCGTCCGAAGGGGTTGACGCTGGTCTACGCGGCGGGGCAGGGGGACGGCAAGACGCAGGGGTTGAACCACTTCGGGCATGAAGGGATGCTGAAGCGGGTGATCGGAGGCCACTGGAATCTGGCGCCGAAGATGGGCGCGCTGGCGATGGCGAACAAGATCGAGGCGTACAACTTTCCGCAGGGGGTGATCAGCCACCTCTTTCGTGAGATCGCGGCGGGTAATCCAGGCCGGATCACGCATGTGGGGCTGGGCACCTTCGTGGATCCGCGTCATGACGGTGGCAAGCTCAATGCGTGCACCACGGAAGAGCTGGTGGAGTTGCTGGAAATCGGCGGTCGCGAGTGGCTCTGCTACAAGAGCTTTCCGCTCGACATCGGGCTGTTGCGGGGCACCGCCGCGGATTCATTCGGCAATATTTCCTTCGAGAACGAGGTGATCACGGCGGAGTCCTTGTCGCTGGCGCAGGCGGTGCACAACAGCGGGGGCAAGGTGATCGTGCAGGTGGAGAAGCTGGTGCCGGACTATTCGCGGGATCCGAAGAGCATCCGCATTCCCGGCATCTATGTGGACGCGGTGGTGGTGGCCGGGCCGGAGCAGCATCGGCAGACCTACGCGGAGTTGTTCAATCCCCGCTATGTGCGCCAGGGCGCGATCGACGAACTCGAGCTGCCGCCCATGGAGCCGGGGCCGCGGCGGTGGATCTGCGCCCGCGCTTTTGCGGAGATTGCCGCCGGAGACATCGTCAACCTCGGCATCGGCATGCCGGAAGGCATTGCCCTGATTGCCCAGGAACGGCACCGCCTGGATTCGCTGGTGCTGACGGTGGAGGCAGGACCGATCGGCGGTGTACCGGCCGGGGGCCTCTCCTTTGGCGCGGCGAACTATCCTCATGCGATCATCGACCAGCCCTACATGTTCGATTTCTACGACGGCGGCGGTCTCGATGTGGCTTTTCTGGGGCTGGCGCAGGCGGACAGCCACGGCAACATCAACGTCAGCAAGTTCAGTGGGCGGGTAGCGGGCATCGGTGGCTTCATGAACATCACGCAGAACGCCCGGACCGTGGTCTTCACGGGTACCTTCACGGCGGGTGGTCTGGAGGCGGAGTTTGTGGATGGCAAGGTCCGCATCGTCACCGAGGGACGGCTGCACAAGTTCGTGGAGACGGTGGAGCATATCACATACAGCGGCCAGCACGGCCTGCGGAAGGGGCAGAAGGCGCTCTTCATCACCGAGCGGGGCGTCTTCCGGATGACCGCCGAGGGGCTCGAGTTGTTCGAAATCGCCCCGGGTATCGATCTGCAAACACAGATCATCGATCAGATGGGCTTCACGCCGCGCATCGCTCCGGAACTGACCACGATGCCGGCCGAGATTTTCAGCCAAGTGGAAGGATGTGCACGATGAGAGAGATCTGGATAACCGGCGCGACACGTACCCCCATCGGCGCCTTCAATGGGGCTTTTGCACGAACGAGCGCGGTGGAATTGGGGATCGTTGCGGCGCGCCGCAGCCTGGAGATGGCGGGGCTGGCGGCAACTCAGGTGGATGAGACGATTCTTGGTAATGTCCTGCAGGCGGGGCAGGGACAGAATCCGGCGCGTCAGGTGGCGCTGGGCATCGGCGTACCGGTATCGGCGCCGGCCTTCACGGTCAACAAGGTATGCGGCTCGGGCATGAAGGCGGTGGATCTGGCCTGGCAGAGCCTGCAGTTGCAGCGGGCGGAGGTCGTTCTGGCCGGGGGGACCGAGAACATGACGCAGGCTCCTTATCTGCTGCCGGCCATGCGAGGTGGCGCTCGCCTGGGCGATGCCGCGGTGGTGGACTCCGTGGTCGCCGATGGCTTGACGGATGTCTTCAACAAGTACCACATGGGCATCACGGCCGAGAACGTTGCGAAGCAGTACTCGCTGACGCGGGACGAGCAGGATCGTTTTGCTTTGGCCAGCCAACAGAAGTGCGCCGAGGCGATGCGCAGCGGGCGCTTTGCCGATGAGCTGGCGGCCGTGACCACGATGGTCCGGCGCAAGGAGCTGGTGGTGAACCAGGATGAGTATCCGCGCCCGGATTGCACTCTGGACGAGCTGGCAAAGCTGCGTGCTGCCTTCACGCCGGAAGGGTCGGTCACCGCCGGTAACGCATCGGGCATCAATGACGGTGCCGCGACCATGCTGCTGGTTGCCGCGGAGAGTGCCGCCGCGGCAGAGATCGATCCTCGCCTTACCGTGCGTTACGTGGCGGGCGCGGCGGCCGGCTGCGATCCGGCCACTATGGGACTCGGCCCCATCCATGCGGTCCGCAAGCTCCTGGCAGGGACCGGACTGACCCCAGACGACATCGATCTGTGGGAACTGAACGAGGCCTTTGCGGCACAATCCCTGGCGGTACTCCGCGAGCTGCGTATCGACGCAGCGCGGGTAAACGTCAATGGAGGGGCGATTGCGCTCGGCCACCCGATCGGAGCCAGCGGCGCGCGGATCATGGTGACCCTCATCCACGAGATGAAGCGGCGGGAGGTCAGGCGTGGCATCGCAGCGCTCTGCATCGGAGGGGGCATGGGTATGGCCGTTCTCCTCGAAAACGCCACTGGCAAGAGATAAGGATGGCAGAGATGACGACGAAGGATCTGGAGGTGATTGGCATGCTCGGGGCGGGGCAGATGGGCGGGGGTATCGCGCAGATGTTTGCAGCAGCCGGCCGCCGGGTGCTGTTGTGGGACGTCGACGAGGCATCGGTCAACCGTGGCTTCTCCGCCATACGCAAGCGGCTGGCCAAGGGGGTGGAAAAGGGAACGCTGACGGCGGCGGAAGCGGCCGAAATCCTGGAGCGTATTCAGCCCTCGGCGGAGTTGGCGTCTCTTTCCGCGGCCGACCTCATCATCGAGGCTGTTGTCGAGGATATGGAGGTGAAGCTGGCGCTCTTGCGTCGCCTGGCGACGAGCATCTCCGGGACGCCCATTGTGGCCACCAATACGAGTTCGCTGCGGGTGACCGATCTGGCCGGCGGGTGGAGCGATCCGACGCGCTTTCTCGGGATCCACTTCTTCAATCCGCCCACCAGGCTGGAGCTTGTCGAGTTGGTGCCGACGGCTCACACCGATCCGCGGGTCGTGACGCAGGTGAAGGGGCTGCTGACCGGCTGCGGAAAGAGCCCGATCGTCGCCGGCGATTCGCCGGGCTTCATCGTCAATCGCCTGCTGCTGCTGCTGATCAACGAGAGCGCGCGCATGGTGGACGAAGGGGTGGCGACGCCGGAAGATATCGATACGGCCATGCGGCTGGGCGCGCTTCATCCGGCAGGTCCCCTGGCGGTGGCGGACCTCATCGGGCTCGACACGTGCAGCAAGATCCTCGAAAGCCTGCACAAGCGGCTGGAGCGGGATGAGTTTAGTCCGGCCGACTCCATAGCGAAGTCGGTTCGGACCGGCAATCTGGGGCGCAAATCCGGCAACGGTTTCTTTACTTACTGAGGCGACTATGGAGATAAAAGGCAAGATTTGTGTGGTCACGGGGGCGGCCCGTGGCATTGGTGCGACCATCGCGAAGGATCTGGCGGAGAAGGGGGCGATCGTCTATGCGGTCGACGTGGAGGCTACCGGGCAGAGCGATGAGCGCATTCACAATGTGGCGTGTGACGTGAGCAATGAGAAGGCGGTGGAGGGGCTTTTTGCCCGCCTGCGCGATGAGCAGGGTGGGGTGGATGTGCTGGTGAACAATGCCGGCATTATCCGCGACGGGCTGCTGGTGAAACGGCGGGAGGAGAAACTGGAGAAGCTGTCGCTGGCAGCCTTTCGCCAGGTTGTCGAGGTCAATCTTGTGGGGACCTTCCTGTGTGGACGGGAGGCGGCTTTGGCGATGGTGGAGCGGGGTGGGGGCGTGATTGTCAACATCTCGTCGGTCTCCCGAGCCGGCAACTACGGCCAGACCAACTACTCCGCTTCCAAGGCGGCGATCGATGCGATGACGGTGACGTGGAGCAAGGAGCTGGCGAGGCATGGCATCCGGGTTGCAGCGGTGGCGCCGGGCTATACGCGCACGGAGATGGTTGCCGTCATGCGCGCGGAGGTGCTCGAGAAGATCACGGCGCAGGTCCCCCTCAAGCGGCTGGGCGAGATGCACGAGATCGCCAGCGCGGTCGACTTCATCATCGCCAACGACTTCTATACCGGGCGCATCCTCGAGCTGGACGGCGGGTTGCGGCTTTAGTTGCTCAGAGACCGTCGCCCATGAAGCCGGGGCTGAAGAGCTTGGTTCGGGCCCATGGCCAGTCGCTGATCTTGCCGATGGCGCCGCCGCCGGTCACGCGGTACCAGTATTGGCTGCCGTCGGGCGACGGGTAGCCGGGCATGGTCAGGCGGTTCAGGTAATTCGATCCGGCGAAGTCCACGGTGTAGATCCCGAGGTCGGTGCCGATGTAATTCATGGTGAGGCCCTTGTGGCGCATGACGGTGAGGCGTGAGTTGTGATTGACGCCGATGCCCTCGTAAATCAAGGGATTCATGCCGAAGCAATGCTTGTTGCCGGTGGCGGTGCTGTTGAAGAGTCCGGTGTCCAGCAGGGCGCCATTGGCGTCGATCGAATGGACGCGGATGCGGTCGCCGATGTAGCGAATCTGGTAGCCATTCCAGCCAACCGGGCCGACCGTGTGGCCCGCCCAGCCGAATTGCTGAGGGGTATAGCTCGACCGCCAGGCGGTGCCACCGGGATTGACCAGCTCCGTCCATGGCTGATTGGGGCAGAGGAAGACCTCCTCGCCGCCAAAGTAGGATTGGGCATAGTCTGTCCACCAACGTAGCGCGCCGCCGGTGTTCTGGCGGATGGCAGGCAGGAGCCCCTCATTCTCGTCCGTGTACATGTACAAGCCGAGGGCAACCTGTCGCAGGTTGTTGAGACAACTGATGGAACGGGCCTTTTCCCGCGCACTGCTCAACGCCGGTAGAAGAAGGGATGCCAGTATGGCGATTATGGCCACGACAACCAATAACTCGATAAGGGTAAACCAGCGTCTTGATCTCATCACTTGCTCCTTATTAAGCGGTTGCTTAAGTATAGGAGCAGAATGGTGCTGCTGCAAGTGCGTGGATTCCATCAGTTCAAGCTTACAGGGCTCCAAGGCTTGACATTGGGGCCCCACTTGCTGAATGGTACACATGGCTGCGATAATCGAAAATTGAGGAAAGAAACCCGGCATTATGAGTGATCATGTACCTGTTTCGTACGATATCGATGAGGTCCTGGACAGGCTGCCGGCGTACTGCGAGGCGGCCGTGTCGCTCCGCGATACGCTGCTGGCGAATCTGGTCATGGCCGGCGAGATCCCCTCGCCAACCTTCAGGGAAGAACGCCGCATCCGCTTTCTGACTGACCGCTTCAATGAGTGCGGGCTGAGCAATTGCTCAACCGATGAAAGCGGCAACGGCTTCGGCCTCCTGCCCGGCACCCGCGGCAAACGGACCATCCTGATGACGGCACACGCGGACACCTCCTTCGACGAGAGTGTCGACCACACCATCACCCTGCTGCCTGACAAGGCGGTGGGGCCGGGAATCAGCGATGACAGCCTTGGCATCGCCGCCCTTGCCACGATGCCGAACCTGATGGAAAAGGCCGGCGTCGTGCTGCGCAGCAACCTGCTCCTCATGGGGGCCACTCGCAGCCTGGGACGTGGAAACATGACCGGGTTGCGCTTCTTTCTCGATCACAGCAAGATTCACCTGAGCGCGGGGCTTTGCGTGGAAGGCGTGCAACTGGGCCGGCTCAGTCACGAGTCGCTGGGGATGATGCGCTGCGAGATCCAGGTCAACGTGCCGGAGCTTTACGATTGGACTCGGTTCGGCGCCATGAGCGCGATCACCACGCTCAACGAGGTCATCAACCACGTCAATGGCATTCGCCTTCCACGCGCACCGCGCACCTCGATCATGCTGGGACGCATCAGCGGGGGAAGTACCTCGGTGGCAGTCGCGACGACTGCATCGCTCCGGCTCGAGATTCGCAGTGAAGCCGACGAGCTGGTCGAGGATATCGGCTCGCAGTTGAAGGATATCGTCGATGAAGTAGCAACACGCAGCGGGGCAACCGTGGATCTGGACATCATTGCCCGCCGCAATCCCGGCGGCATCGGTTACTCCCACCCTCTGACACGAGCAGGAAAGGCGGTTCTCGAACGGCTCGATGTGCAGCCACGGCTGGGACCAAGCATCTCCGAGCTTTCCGCCTTCATCTACCGCAAGATACCAGCACTGACCGTAGGGCTGACCCGCGGCTCCAAGTTCAACGAGCTGGACGAATCCATCGAGATCGCCCCCATCTTTACCGGCATGGCGCAGTTGCTGGCGCTAATCGAGATCATCGATCGAGGTACCCCGGATGCAGACTGATCAATGGCTCAAGAAAAACACCTTTCACCATTCCGATTTCTGGGATCTTCTCCAGCTGGTGGAAGCAAAGACCAGGCAGGGCCTGAAGATCTCGCTCTGTATTCCCACGTTGAACGAAGAGAAGACCATCGGCAAGGAGATCGTCCTCTTTCGCTCCGAACTGGTCGAACGCTATCCTCTGCTCGATGAGATCGTGGTCATCGATTCCGGCTCGACCGATCGCACCCGCGAGGTTGCCGAGGGGTTTGGCGCCGAGTTCCATCTGGCGGACGATATCCTGCCGGGCATCGAGAAGAGGAAGGGCAAGGGTGAGAACCTGTGGAAGGCCATCTACCAGCTCGACGGCGACATCATCGTCTATGTCGATGCCGACATAAAGAACATCCATCCGCGCTTCGTCTACGGGCTGGTGGCGCCTCTCGTTTACCGGCCTGAGATCAAGTACGTGAAGGCCTTCTACGATCGCCCCCTGGTCTCCTCGAGCGGCGTCCGTGTGGCCGGAGGAGGACGGGTGACGGAGATCCTGACGCGGCCGCTCTTTTCCCTCTGGTATCCCGAACTGACCTCCATCATTCAGCCACTCTCCGGGGAATACGCGGTGCGTCGGGAGGTCCTCGAGCGCATCCCGTTCCCCATCGGTTATGGCGTCGAAACGGCCCATCTCCTCGACGTCTATGCCCTGTACGGTCTGGAAGCCTTCGGGCAGTGCGACCTCGATCAGCGGGTGCACTTCAATCAGCCGACCCAGAGCCTGGGCAAGATGGCTTTCGGTATCATGCAGACCTTTCTCAAGCGGGCGCGCGCCCAAGGCCTCGTCAAGGAGCTGGCCGAATGGGAGACCACGCTTTTTCAGTTCCAGGTCAAGGATGACGAGTATCAGATCCTCGGAACCAGGATCATCGAGGAAGAGCGGCCCCCCATGTTGGAGATTCCCGAGTATCGGGAGAAGTTTGGGCGGCGTGAAGCCCCCGCCCCCGCCCCGGAGGCCTAGATGCGAGTCGCCATTCTCCACTACCACCTGCTGCCCGGCGGCGTCACCAAGGTGATCGGCAATATTGCCGCCGCCCTTGCCGAAAGCGACGTCAGAATCGGAGTCATCTGCGGGCAGGCGCCGGATGAGCCTCCCAATTATCCGGTGGCAGTGGTGGAGGGACTCGACTACGACAATCGCGTCAGCTCTCCATTGCCGCCGCGGGAGCTGTACGAGCGCCTGCGAGAGGCGGCTACCGACCTCCTCGGCGACCTGCCCGATCTCTGGCATGTACACAACCATTCTCTCGCCAAGAACCACATTCTGCCGCGGGCGCTGCGCATGCTCGCTGACAACGGCCAACGGCTCCTGCTGCAGATTCATGACTTTCCGGAAGATGGCCGTCCCGGCAACTACAGCCGCCTGGCCGAGACGCTTGCCGGAGAGGGCGATGCGCCTTCTGGAGAGCTGCTTTATCCGCAGGCGTCCCACCTCCATTATGCGACCCTCAACGGCCGTGATCTGCGCTCCCTCAGGGAGGCGGGGGTACCGGCGGAGAGGCTTCATCTGCTGCCGAATGCCGTCGTCATGGAGCAGTCTGCCGCCGTGGGCAATCCCGCTCATCCAGCCGCGGAGCGCCTCTTCGTCTATCCCACGCGGGCCATTCGCCGGAAGAACATCGGCGAGCTGCTGCTGTGGAGTCTGCTTGGCGAGGGGCGAGACCGCTATGCGCTGACCATGGCCCCCGACAACCCCGTCTGGCAGCCCATCTATGAACGCTGGGTGGCGCTGGCGGACGAGTTGAAGCTGCCGGTACTTTTTGCGGCAAGCAAGAGCTATCCGGGAGGGTATGACGGCCTCCTGCGCGACGCCGACGCCGCCTTCACCACCAGTATTGCTGAAGGCTTTGGACTCGCCTTCCTCGAGCCCTGGCTCAGCGGCTTGCCCATCCTGGGGCGCGATCTACCGGATATCACCCGCGACTTCACCAGTGAAGGTATCGAACTTCCCGGCTTGTATGATTTCCTCCCCGTACCTCTCGATTGGTTCCATGACAAGATGCTGCACGCCCGCTTCAGCGAAGAGCTCGCACACAGCTTCGCGGAGTATGGGCGGCCGCTGCCGGCGGATGCCGTTGACCGCGCCCTGGCCGCGGCCTGCCGCGGTGGCACCATTGACTTTGCGCGTCTTGACGAGGACATGCAGGCGATGGTGCTGCGGCGGCTGGCTGTCAACCCTGGCGATCGCGCCCAGTTTGCCGTGCCGTTCGATCTGGAGACGTCTCGTCGCCTGCTCGACCGGAACCGCCGGCACGTGGAAGCCAGCTTCAGCCTGCCTGCCTATGGTCGCCGGCTCATGGACGCTTACGTCGCCACGGCTCAATCGCCGGTAGAGAGAGTCTCCGCGCTGGATCCGGGCCTGCTGCTCGACCAGTTCCTCAAACCTGAACGCTTTCACCTCATGCTCAGCTGATGAACGATTTTCCTGAATCCCCTGCCATGCTGGACGACCTCAGCACCATCCTGAGCGAAGTCTCGCAGCCTCTCCAACCATTGTCCACCGACACCCCGCCACGACTGCGGCGCCTGGAGGATGTACGCGCCGTCGTATTCGACGTTTACGGCACCCTCTTCATCTCTGGCTGCGGCGAGATCGGTGTGCTCGAGACGGACCAGAAAGCCGCATTTCTTCACGCTCTCACCGCCATTGGCCTGGACGGCGATCTCACTGCCGCGGCAGCTCGCGGCACCGGGCTGTTGACTGCCACGATTCATGCCTACCATGCCGCCACCCGCGCCCAAGGCATCGCCACCCCCGAAGTCGATATCCGCCAGGTGTGGACCGAAATCTTCACGATCCTCGCCAATGACAAGCTGATCAACGGCCGGCCGGGGCACGACGACATCCTGCGCTTTGCCTTTCGCTACGAATGCGAGGTGAATCCCGTCTATCCCATGCCAGGGCTGGCCGAGTGCCTGACCGCCCTGCGCGACGCCGGCTTCCTCCTGGGAATCGTCAGTAACGCCCAGTTCTTCACGCCCGTCCTTTTCCACGCCTTCCTGGGGGGATTGCCGCGGGAACTGGGCTTCGACCCAGATCTCACCGCCTGGTCCTACCGCACCCTGGCGGCCAAGCCGGGGACAGAGCTGTACGACCGCATGCTCACCAACGCGCGTGACATGCACGGGCTGGTGCCGTCCCAGATCCTCTACGTCGGCAATGACATGCTCAACGATATCTGGCCCGCCGCCGATTGCGGCTGCCGCACAGCCCTTTTTGCCGGGGACCGCCGCTCCCTCCGCTGGCGCGAAAACGATGAGCGCGTCGGCGCGACCGAGCCGGATGTCATCATCACGGAGCTTCCCCAGATCCTCGAGGTTCTCCCTCGGTGACCACTTCCGACAACGAGAAGGCCGCTCGCGATGCGTCCAGCAACTCCAGGAAGTCGGCATTGGCATAGGGACGGCTCGATTCCCACACGCCGAACGCGAATACTTTGGATGGATCGAGCTGGAAGGTGAGGGTGAGGCGGTAGCTGTTCCGCATCTCGAGGAGGCCGCGCTCCGCCGCGGTGGCGTCGAAGACCACGTAACAGGGGCCAATTGTCCCCTCGCGTTGACCGGGCTCGAGCGCCTCGTCGGTCAGCACCAGATAATCGATGCCGGCCGGCAGCACCCAGGCTTCATCTCCCTGCTCGCGCTGTCCTTCGGCGTGGATGGCAATGCGCTGATAGCCTTCACTCAGCTGCCCCGGAACCATGCCTGAAGGTACTGCGAAGAGCGAGAGCTGCGCCGTTCGTACGGTGCCTCCGGCTTGCGGCGTCACCTTCGCCCACAGCACGGGCGAATCGCGACGCATGCAGAAGGAGAGCAGGACGCGGGCACCGTCGAAGTTGAGTGCCAGGTCAACTCCGGCTTGTTCGCCCCTCTGCCAGCAGGAGAAGCTCTCCGTCCGTGGCTCCAGCCACTTGAGCGCGATGCCATTGACTTGCAGATCGAGAAAACTGTCGAGCGGGCGCGAAAAGCTGTAGTACACGGTCGGCTCGCGCAGGTAAATCTGAAAGATGGCCCCGCGATTGCCTTGCGGGCGCAGCTGCACGAAGTCGAGGCGATACTGACCCTGACGGTTGCGCAGCCGCACCTGCCGGCTGAAGAGTACCCGCTCCGCTCGATAGATGGGCGCTTCGACAAAGGAAGCTTCCGGGTTCCCCGGCGCCAACGACGCCAGCAGCAGCGCCAGCACGATGATGGCCACCCGGCTCATCCTCAATCGCCTCGGCCGAGAAACTTGATCGTGCCGAAGTACTCGACATTCTTATTGACGCCCAGTGTCAGAGAGAAGGCGGTATACTCCGGCGGTTGCGAGTGCTTGTTGCGGATAATGTTGACCTGCCACGACGAGTAGACCTCGGGCGACTCCACCTCCAGACCGGCGAAGGGGATGCGGAGCTCCAGCGTCCAGCCATCGTCGCCGATCGAGATCGCCTGCTCGAAGCCCGCAATTCTCATGTCGGCATTGACGGGGGTGGCCACCGGCTTGAGCGTCTGCTGCCCCTGCCAGAACTGACCCGTCGCATCGACGGCAATCTGGAAGTAGTCGTTGCCGTCCATGCCCGGAGAAAGGAAGATCTCGACATTATCATTGGTGAAGAGCCCCTTTTCCTCATCGGCCTTGGGAGCGCCGGTCATCTCGAAGATGGCGTAGAGGCTGTCCGCGCTCCAGGCCAGCCGTGCTCGAGTCGGGAAGGCGGGCGGTTCCATGCCGCCGAAGGGGTCGCGCAGGGCAAGGAGGGGCGCCTCTTGCCAGAAAGACTCCTCTGCCTTGCCGTCGATGGCGGGCAAAATGGCCTCAGGTATCCGCTTCACCAGATAGTGCGGCTTCGAATGGAGCACAAGACCTCGCGCCCGCTCGAAGGCCTTCGGCCACGGCTTGCTGAAGAGTGCCAGCCGCCGTGCCTCGACGCTCTCCGGCACCACTGCCTCCTGAGCCTGGCTCAGCAGCTTCTCGAGTTCGTCGAGCACCGTGAGCGGATAGGCTTCTTCGGCTTTGCCGCCCAGCGCCCGCACCGACTCCCAGCGTTCGACCAGAAGCGCATCAAACGCCTCGAGATGTGGCGCCGCGGCTCCATACATCAGCTCCCACTGCTCGTTCAACGCCGCATCGACGTTGAACTCGGGATTCCACATCGCCCGGTACATCGCATAGTAGTTGTAGTAGTGCTCCCAGTCGAAGCCTCCGTGCAGGTCGAAATACATGCCGCCTCGACCGAGATACTCCCCCATCTGGCCGGGAATCTCAGCCACCATCCTGGCTATCACTGCCCGGCCGAAGGTATCGTTCGGCGCATTGTAGAGCCAGAGCTGCTCCACCGGGCGGTTCCCAAGCACCTCATACCACTGCTTCAGCCGCTCGCGCCAGCGTGCCACCGCCTCGGGGTTCCGGATGCTGCGCGGAAAGTCGCCGATGCAGACGCAGAGGTCCACGTTGTCCGGGAAGCGACTATACTCTTCCTTCAGCGGCGGCAGCGCGTAGTTCTGGTACGGCATGATCGCCAGACGCTTGTCGGGAAGTCTCGCTTTCAGCTCTTCCGCGAGCGCGATGTGAAACCTCGAGTAGATATCGCTGAGGGCGCCATCGCGTGAATCGCGACGCGAAGCGGGGATCAGCTCCAACTCGCGCACCACCGCATTGTCGAGCGTCGCCAGGAAGGTATCGCACTGGCCGAAGATGACGTACTCACTGTTCGGTGGATACCAGCCATCCCAAGGAGCGGTGTACGTGCCGCCGCTTTCGTAGAACTTCACCAGATCGTCGACCAGGAGCTTGGCCACCTCCAGGTTCGTTACATCAAAGTAGTTTCCGGTGTGCTGCTTCGTGTTGTAGTAGAGGTGATCGTTGGGAGCGCGATAGAAGATCGTCTCGATCTTGTCTGGATGCACCTTTGCCCAAGACTCCGGCTTGGGGGAATGCGAACTGGTCATGCGCGTGCTTTGGCCGAGGCGCCACCTTTCCTCGAAGTCCGTCGGCTGGAAGGGGCCAAGTTCGGGAATCCAGTTCTTCTCCGTCAAGGAGTGTTGCACGGCCCATGAGTAGCGCCGCTGAAAAGTCGGCCAGTCCTGATAGTGCACCGGCTGGAGCGTCAGCTCGGACGCCTCCGGCCAGATAGTGCCGTCTCCCGGATAGTAGAAACGTACGCCCAGAAAGCGCTCGATGAAGTCATGGACTCCATTCAGCGTTCCGTTGAGCCTGTAGAGGCCGCTGTCCATAGGGTGATAAGCATCCGGGATGATCGAGCCGTCGTGCCCGGCGATGGCCACGCCGCCGGCGAAGCTCCGCACTTCGAAGCCTTCCGCCGGCAGCTCGAGCGGTCGCATCTCCAGCGCATCCGTCAAGACGCTCTTGCCGACCAGGATGAGGTAGCCGTACCTTTCCGCAAGCCCGGCCTCGCCGGCATCAACGATCGGCACCTCCACCCCGAAGCACTTGCCAAAGGCTTTCCGCAGCACCTCCGCGCCACGATGAATGGAGCGCCGTCGCCGCTGGTTGATGGTGCTTTCGCTCGCCTGATCGATGGCGATCGCGAAGGCGGCCCGACCCTCCGTTATCAGGCGTAGCGGCTCATGCGACGGGGGTGGCTGGAACCGCACAGGATTCAACGCCGCATTGGCGCCATACGGCTTTGCCCCTTCCGAACCGGTCGCCAGCGCACCCATGAGCAGCATTGCAAGCAGGGCCTTCCGCTTCATGCTTCCCCACCTCCAAAGCTCAGCCGGTAGTCGACGGAGTGAACATCCGTGGCCCGTGAGCGGTCGTGAAACGCAGCCTCCACATCCTGATCGCCGCAGTACGCCCATTGCAGATCGTTACTGAGCACGGCTTCCGGATTAAAGATCTGCCCTTCGCTGGCAAGAAGCTCCGTCGGCACGCCTCGACCTGCATCGGTGAGGATTTCGACGAAAGCCAGCCCCTGACCGCCATAGCCGTCGAACGAAAAACGCACCGCGTCCGGACGGGCCGCCTTGTCGATCAAAATATACGTATGGTAGAAGCCGTCGGTCGACTCCATGCACTTGAACGAGCCGCTCGCCACCTGCTTCCAGGCGCCATTTTCGTGCAGGCTGATCCGGCAGCGAGGCGCCGAATACTGGTCCGGCAGGCAGAAGCGTACGCGCATCAAGCCACTGCCCTTCACCTTTTCGACCCACTTGGGAATCATCGCGATGGCGTTGCTGTACATGCGGTCATAGGCGCAGGGCTCGATCCCGCCGCGGAAGCGATCCCACTGCGCCACACGCGTCTGGCGAAGCGCTTCCAACGCGCTGACGATGGCCTCGAACTCAGCATCGATCGCCGGATCGACCGGTCCCGGGCTTGCCATCAGCAGCGCCCGCGCATTGGCAATCAGGCGGCACCTCAGTTGGTGAAACTCACCGCCCAGGCGCAGATCGTCCACGATGAGCCGACCGGTCGGACTGAGCGCTTCGGCATCGACCTGTGTCAGCCCGGCCAGGAGCAGCTTCAGTGTGGCCGGCCAAGCCTGATCCAGCCCCGAGTACGGGTAGCTTGCCAGCGACCCTTCACCAAGCCCGTGCTCCTTCAGCAGCCGGCTTTCGTAGATGCAACGCAGGGTCGCCACGAGAACCGGATCCCTGACGCCGCAAAGATCCTCGACAAGGTCATCAAAAATCTGGGCTTCGCCAGCGGTCGATCCCGCCTTCCACAGGCGCCCGGCGTAGGCCATGATGGGCAGCTGTTTGTAGATGTAACTGGTCGAGTTTTCCCAGTTGGTGAGCAGCCAGCCCATCGGCTTCGCGCTCTCGGCAAGCCGCGTGAAGGTGCGGATGTTGGCCGTGCTTGCGGCCCCCGGGCCGATGACATAATCGAAACCCAGGCGGTCATAGACGGAGAAACTCTCTTCCACCCGGCGGTTCGCAAAGTGACCTTGCACGTGTGTGACGTCGGCCCGGTACTGCCAGCAGACCATGATCACGTCCCGCGGCACTCGCGGCAGGATGTCGCTGTACAGCTCGAACATGTCGTCCCAGATCATCATCCGCCGCCCGTGCTTGCCGGCCACCACGTCGTGACAGTGGTTGATGATGTCCAGGTAGAGTTCCTGCTCCCCGAGGAAGCTCTCCGCCTTCTTGCTGCAATCGTCGCAGAAACCGATATCCCAGGATTCATCCAGCCCGATATGAATGTAGGGCGAGGGGAAAATCTCGCAGATCTCGTCAATGTAGTTGGCCAGAAACTCGCGGGTGGCGGGGCTGGTGGCGCAGAATACCTGCTTGAAGTTGTTCCAGAAGCGGCCGTTACGACCGTCACGCAGCTCCGCCAGATGCTTCATCTCGTCGTACTTCAGAAAAAGCTCCGCGTGGCCCAGGCAGGCCAGCCCCGGAATGACATCGATGTTGCGGCTCGCAGCGTGTCGCACGATCTCCCCCATCTCCTCCGGCGAATAGCTGGCCGAGGCCGGCGGATACGGAAAGCTTCTGGTGCGTACCCGCCCCTCCAGGTAAAGGAAAAGCGCATTGTATCCTTGTTCCGCCGCGAAGTCGATGAAGTCCTTGATCGTCTCCACCGTCTCCATCTGCCTGGCAAGATCCAGTTGCACCCCGTTCAATTTGATCATATCCGACATCGTCTCTCCCGTTGTTGATTCGTCAATAAGGTTGATAGCCATGAGCGACGGCCCAATCCTGGCGGCCAGGATAGAGGACCGGCGGCTTGTTCTGAAGCATGATATTCCACGGATAGCGAAGCGGGTGCGGCAGCCAGAGTATGTCCTGACGTTCCGCCGCAACGTGCCCGTCGAGATAAAGTGTAGTCGCCTTCATCGAATGGCGGAAGCAGAGCTTCGTCTGCTCATTGACGATCCAGTGGCCCATGGCCCGGTCTCCCTCGGCGACATGGTTGGCCCAGCTTTCCACATGCTGCATCTGCCTGTCCGTCTCCGTGATTCGCGAAAGGCGCGTCGCGCCGGTTCGGGTCACCCCGTAGTTGGTGTAGGTGTTGTACTGGCCCAGAGCCGTCGAGTTGTAGCCATAGGAGGTGCCCCATACCGCCTGCTCGCGCGGCCGCTTGATCGAGGGGCAGCGCAGCACGCACGACGGCGGCAGGTTCTCCCAGCCGGCCTGCCCACGCCCCAGATCGAGCCCCAGATACGGGCCGACCAGCTGCATCCAAGTGTACTTCCAGTCACTCCACCCGGTGCTGCCCCAGAGCGTGGGCGGAAAGAAGTCGTCGAACTCACCCAGATACATTGCCACCGCCGGCCCCAACTGCTTGATGTTATTGGCGCAGCTTGTCTGGCGCGCCCGCTCCCGCGCCTTGCTCAGCGCCGGCAGCAGCATGCTGGCCAGAATGGAAATTATCGCCACGACCACCAGTAGCTCGATCAGGGTGAAGCGTCGGATACGACCCGTGTTCAAGGCGGGCAGGGTATTGATTTCAGGTATGGGCAGCATGGTCTGTTTGTCCTTCTATTGCGGTTCAGAACATCATGAACTCGTGCGTCGCGGGAGCTTCCACATCGGTCGGGCCTTCCACCGCCGCCGATGGCTGACCGTGCACACTTGATGAGGCGCGCTGGTGAAACTCGCCCGTAAAGAGCTTCTCGCCGGGCGTGAACAGCGGCCGGGCGAATAGTCGTGCGGCCTCGGCTCCAAACTCGTGATAGTGCGTCACCATGCTGGAGACGGACGGCTCCAGCTTCGCCAACTCCGGCGTCTCACTCGTGGCCGCCAGCGCCACATCGTCCGGAACGTGCAGCCCCTCCGCCGTCAGCGCCTGCAGAAAGATGCGCGAAAAGACTCCGCACGGAACGATCATCGCATCGAATGGTGCCGCCGCGCGTGCCTTGCGAATCATGTCGCGAAACACGGTCACCTGCCCGCGGCGCATTGCCTGCATGTGGTAGCTGAAGGAAAAAGGCGGCATCAGCTCCGACTGGAGTTTCAAGCCGTTTTGCTCCAGCCCCTGGCGATAACCCAGCACGACGGGATCCGTGAAACCATAGTCATTGTCCAACTGCGGACACAGGATGCGCCGGCGTCCCTGGCGGCAGAAGTGCGTTACCAACTGCTCTACATTGCCGATGGTGTCCAGTGCCAGCTTGAAACGATTGTCCCGGAAGTCTGGTGCGCCTTCCACCCCTGACTGTGCGCCCATATAGATAATGTCGCAGCCGCGCGCCTCGATCGCCTCGAAAACCGGGGCCCACCACATGCTCGCCACCAGCAATTTGTCATTCCGCGTGAGGCCGCTGAAAGGGGCCGGATCGAGACTCTCCCGTCGATGATCGCTGGTCGACACCAGCATGCTGACCGTCAGCCCAAGGCGATGCCCCGTCTCTACCAGCCCTCGCACGATCTCCTGCAGGAAAAAGCGTTCATCATGCCGCGACGAGAGTACGTCCGGACCGGGAAGCAGCATCGTCACCCGTTTGGAACTCGGCTGACGCTCGCTGACGAAGGTGCCGCGGCGCCGCACCCGGTACAACAACCCTTGCTCCGTCAGGCGGCAGAGCACCTTGTTCACCACGTGTCGCGAAACGCCAAACTCCTTGCACAGCTCATGCTCGGTCGCCAGCCTCTCCCCCGGTGACATGGCCGCCACCCGCGCCTGGATCCGCTCCTCGATGATCCGATGCAATGGTCGCTTGTCACCTGCTTTCACGCTGGGGCCTCGCTGTTTGTCTGTTTTGTCCGTACAAATAGTCTAAGCATCTTCAGCCCCCCCGTCAACAGCATTCAGAAAATAATGCCCCCGCGGAATTACTCCCGCGGGGGCAACGGTATCGCAGCCTCCAGAATCAGCGCTGGCGCAGTGCCCTGGCTTGACGCACGAGGTCGAGGAACTCCCGGCGGTAGCCATGCGGATCGTCACCGACGCTCTCCTGGGCCAACTCCAGAACGAGGTCGAAACTCGCCGTCCCCGCCTGGGGCGAATCCCGCAGCAGCATCCCAAAGGTAGCCACCGATGCCGCAAACTTGAAATCCGCGGATGCCTCTGAGTAGGAACGCTCACTGTCGATCAGCGGGAATTCCACCTTGGTGCTGGTCGTCCCTTCCGGCTCCTTGTAACGCAGCTTGACGTTGAGCAGCTCGTGGCGCACCTCGGTCGGAACGATCTCTTCGACGGCATCAGCCGGCGCTCCGTCCGTGTCAGCCAGTGCCGTCGCTGCGCCGGCCGCTTTCTGGTAGCGCAGGTCATCCACCTCCGCTATCCGCGGCGCCTCCACGCCCATCGGCACCACTTCATACAGCGCCGTCACCGAGTGGCCGGCCCCGATCTCGCCCGCATCCTTGGTATCGTCATTGAACTCCTCTTTCGCCAGCAAACGGTTCTCATAGCCGATCAGCCGGTACGCCTGCACCTGCGCGGGGTTGAACTCAACCTGGATCTTGACATCCTTGGCGATCGTCACCAGCGTGCCGCCAATCTGCTCGACCATCATCTTGCGCGCTTCAGCCAGCGTGTCGATGTAGCCATAGTTCCCGTTCCCCTTGTCCGCCAGCTGCTCAAGCGTCTGGTCATTGAGGTTGCTCATGCCGAAGCCCAGGACCGTCAGGAAGATCCGCCCCTTCGCGAACTCCTCCACCATCCGCACCAGATCGCCGCGATTGGTCACCCCCACATTGAAGTCGCCGTCCGTGGCCAGAATGACCCGGTTGACGCCCCCTTCGATGAAGTGCTCCTTCGCCGTCCGGTAAGCCAGCTGGATGCCCGCGCCACCATTTGTCGAGCCGCCGGCATTAAGCCGGTTCAGCGCTTCGACAATGGCATTGATGTCGCTGCCCGGAGTGGAGGGCAGCACCAGGCCGGAAGCGCCCGCGTAAACCACGATCGCCACCCGGTCGCGATGCGTCAACTGACCCACCAGCAGCTTCAAGGACTCCTTCAGCAGCGGCAGCTTGTTCGCGCTTCCCATCGACCCCGATACATCGAGCAGGAAGACCAGATTGCTGTCTGGCCGCTCCTCCAGTACCTTTCCCTGCAGGCCAATCCGAACCAGCCGGTTCTGCATCGCCCAAGGTGCCTGCGCCACTTCCAGGTTGACCGAGAAGGGAACATCGCCGGTAGGCCGCGGATAGTCATAGGTGAAGTAGTTGATCATTTCCTCAATGCGCACCGCATCCGCCGGCGGCAGCCGATGCTGCTGCATCAGCGTACGCCGCACGATCGCATAGGAGGCCGTATCCACATCGATAGAGAAGGTAGAGAGCGGATGCTCCGTCACCTGCTTGAAGCTGTTCTCCACGATCTGCTGATAGCTCTCGCGATTCCACTCCTCACTCGCGGCGCGAAAGCTTTCGGCCGGCATCTCTTCTGCCTTCTGTGCGGGAGTGACGAGCACCTGACCACCTGTCGAGCTGGTGATAGCGATCTCCCGTGATCTTTGAGGCGCCGACTCCTCGTCGGGCGCCATTGCTGTCATGGGCGCGATGCTATCGGCGGCCGGCTTCGCCTCTTGCGGCGCGGTCATTCGTCGTGTTACCACCGGTGGCGGCTCAGCCACCGCCGGCTGCGGCTCCGACATCCGTTTGTCGGCTCTCAGCTCCTTCGCTTCGGCCTGGCGCCCCCCAACAGCCTCTTCAGCCGGAGCCGCGCTGTTGTCGCGGAAATCACTTATCTCGATTTTTCCTCCCTCGGCATTGGCGCTTTCCTGCTTGCTGATTTCGGTATCTTCCCGCACCGCGGGATCCATGGTAATCTGTCGCCCACGCTCACCGTCCAGCAGCACGATCAGCCCCACGGCCAGTACCACGCTAGCCGCCAATGCAGGGACCAGAATCGTCAACACGCGGTTGCGGCGATACGGCGTCAACCGTCCAGTCAGGATACTCTCCCGCTGACTCGGAAGCAGGGGCGGTGCTTCTTCCTTCGGCAGCTCGGTCGCCAGAAGCTCCGTCGCCTGCCGCAGCTCGTCCAGATACTGGCGAGCCTCTGGATCCTTGGCCAGCTCGGCCTCGAGTTCCGCTCGCTCGTCGGCATCCAATTCGCCCAAAAGGTACGCAGTCAACCGCGGATCGTCGTGATTAGTCTTCATGTTTCGCTCCTGTGAGGGTCTTCATCCCACCCTCGGCCTTGAGTTCGTCTCGCAGTTTCTGAACGGCGACGTGAAGCAGGTAGCCGACATTACCGACGCTGAGCCCCGTTATCTGGCTGATCTCCTTATAGCTGAGACCATCCTGGAATTTGAGCCGAATGCATTCCCGCTGGTTATCCGGCAAGTCCCCGACGAAGCCCCAGACGGCGCCGGTCAGTTCCTCTCTTTCCAGGACCGCACCGGGTGTTGGTTCATTCGTCGGGTGCTGATGCAGGATCTCGTCTTCGGTAAGCTGCAGACGTTTGTCCTTGCGGTGCACTTCCAGGCAACGATTGCGACAGACCGTATACAACCAGGCTGCCAGATGATCGTCAACCTTGTGTCGTTCCGCCCGGCATAGTCTCAGGAACGTATCCTGAACGACGTCGCGAGCGGCTTCCAGATTGCGGGTGAAGCGCATGGCGTAGCGTACGAGTTTCCCCTCGTAGCGATCCATGGCGCCCCGTACCCACTCGGTGCTGTTTGGCGCGGTTTCCATCTCGGGATTCTCCTGCTGTTCTCGTCCGGTCGTGAGCATGCTCTCTGCTCATACAACGCGCGAGCGAAACTTTTCTTAGGTCTCTACCTTACATCCCCTCCCACACCGCTCCACCGTCCCCCCGAAACACAAGAGCCGGAACGCCAAATCTCAATTCAATTACCACGTCACCTTACTCGCCGGAATCGTCACCTCGATCGTCCCGCTACGGCTCACATTCGCCGCGGGCAGCGACAGCTTCAGCCACTGGAAATCCCTGTCGCGAGGCGCGTCGAAGACCATCTCTATTCGAACAGACGCCCCCGGCGTCAGTTGATCTGAGCTTGGACTCTCCTTGATGAGCATGCTGGACGCGGCTTTGCGTTGGTACCTGTTGCCCCGGTCATCGGTCAATGTGGTCTCTGCGCGACTCCATTCCCGGTACTGGATGAGCCTCTTTTCAAGAGGAGCGTTGACATCGGTTATAGCATCGTGCCGCACGGTCAGCAAGATTGTCAGATACTTGGATCGTGTATCGGTGCCATTCTTCTGCCGCTTGTTCGAGACTGTTACCACCCCCGGATAAACCGTCACCCCCTGGTGGTGGACACCGCCCTTTCGAAGCGCCATCTCCTTTCGTTCTTTAACAACCTTGGCCTGATGCGCAGCCAGGTTCTTCGGTGTTTGTTCTCTGATCATCTTGGTGGTCACATTCATGAACCACTTGTACCCAACAAACCCGCCAACCACTAGAACGATGAGAATAAAGAACCAGTTCGTACCACCCTTTTGGCGCTTTCGCATGCCTCTTCTCCGTAATAGTTGCACTCATTATCTCGTAGGATCACTTTCTATCCACTATGCGCTGTAACCTACATCACAAAGCATTGTTCGCAAGAAGGCGCCGAAGAATATTGCCTCCCAACAGAGAAGAGAATGGAGACGTGCCCCGTCCACAGGCCAATGCCTCTGCCCGACCCGAGCTTGCACTTTGGCCGAATGAGAGTATTGATCTCGCTGGCTTCCAATGCGTCCGCACCACAAGAGGAGTCGCCCCATGCAGAGCATCGTATCGTTGCGCATAAGTACCCACCTCTGGACCAGCCACGACCGCCGTGCCGACTTGCTGGAGATGCTCGCGAGCCGCCGCGAGACCATCGAAGAGGTCGCGTTCTTCACCTCCTTCACCCACTCGGTGCTGCCGTACGACACCTTGGCGCAGCGGGCGAAGCAGCTGCACGCGATCATCCCCCAATTCCGGGCATTGGGGCTCCGCGCCGGCATCAATCACCTGGCCACCATGGGCCATCTCGACGAGAATCTCGACAACGCGCTCGACGAGCCCTGGCAGAGGATTACCTCGATCGAGGGAATCGAAGCGAAAGGCAGTTTCTGCCCGCTCGACCCGCGCTTCCAGCAGTTCACCCGCGACTGCTATCGCCTTCTGGCCGAGGCCGAACCCGATTTCATCTGGATCGATGACGACATCCGCATGGCGCACCATCCGCCTGCCGGCTTCTCCTGCTTTTGCGACCTCTGTCTGGCGCGCTTCAGCGAGGAAACCGGGGAGAAATGGAGCCGCGAGCGTGCCATGGAGGAGATTCACAATGAAGGCATCCGCGCTTCGCGCCAGATACGCCGACAGTGGGTGGAGCATAACCGCCGCATCTTCAACGAGATCTTCACCCTTATCCGCGGCGCGGTGGACGAGGTGGACCCCAAGCTGGTGCTGGGGTACATGCCCACCAATCAGCTGTATGAGGGCATGGACTACCCGGGTTGGCACACGATACTCTCCGGTCAGGCTGGCCTCCCCGTCAAGTGGCGCCCCGGCGGCGGCTTCTACAAGGACGACAAGCCGCTTGATGCGCTCCGTAAGATCCACCTGATGGGCCGTACGGCGGAGGCAATCCCCACTGACGCCGTCGACGTTCAGTACGAGCACGAGAACTTCCCCTACCAGAAGCTTCAGAAGAGCGAGACCATGTTTGTGGCCGAAACTGGTGCCGCCATGGCGGCGGGATGTACCGGCGTTGCCCTCAATCTCATGGGCATTTCCCCGGATCCTTTTGCGGAATATCTGCCGTACTTTGACCGCATTGCCGATGCTCGCCCCTTCTTCGACCGGCTGGTTGGCCTGGTGGAGCGGCGCCCCTGCGAAGGCATCTGGCCCGCCATTACGACGGAGACGTGGGCGGCCCGCATCGGCCAGGGCACTGCCGATCCCCTGTGGTGCCTCACCGAGTTGGCGGAGATCGGCCTGCCCCCCGCCTACGCTCGCGGCGGCGCCCGTATTCACCTGCTCGCCGGCGACGCCGTACGAGCCTTCTCCGAGTCCGAGCTGGTACAGCTCCTCTCCGAAGCCGCGCTCGTCGACGGCCCAGCCCTCCAGCATCTTGAGCAGCTCGGTCTGGCGGAGCTGGCCGGCTTCGAGACCGCTGGCTGTCGCGATCGGGACACCATCGAGCGCTTCACCACCGATCCCATTAATGGCGTGCATGCAGGCTGGTGGCGCGATTGCCGCCCCTCGTTCTGGCGCACCGATGCTCATATTCTTCGGCCGCTCAGTGACCAGTCACGGCCGTTGGCGGAGCTGATTGATTTTCAAGAGCGCAGCCACGGGTCGGTGATGGGCGTCTTTGAGAACCGCCTCGGCGGCCGCGTCGCCGTACTCGGTTATTACCCTTGGACGTCGCTGCAGAACCTGTCGAAGAGCACACAGATGAGGACACTATGCCGCTGGCTCTCGCGGGACACGCTTCCCGCCTACGTCAGCTCCTTCCACAAGGTCGCGCTCTGGTGCCGCCGCGACGCGGCAGGCAAGCTGGTGATGCCCCTGCTCAACGCTTCCCTCGACACCGTATCTGGCGTGCAACTCCAGACCTTGTCGCAGGAGCCGTATCACCTGCTGCGGCTCGATGGCTCCGAAGTGGAGGTCCCTGCAATCGGCACCGACGGCGCATATCGCACCCTCCAGGTGCCGGTACTCGCCCCTTGGGAGATTGGGCTGATACACTGACGGATCAGGCGGGGGATAGTTCCGGAAAGGATCAGGCGGATCAGGCGGATCAGATCTGCTGCTGCCTGAGGGAAGTACCTATCCCCAGGTTGAGGTGCTTGCGCGTGAAGTGTGCTTGCCGTGGATACTTCAGGGCTGGCAGTGGCAATCGGCGGGAACCTGGGGTGCCACGTGGGCGTAGGCGCGGGCAAGCTGGCGATGCCGGGTGAGGATCTTCGCCAATGCGGGGTTCTGCGCATAGTTGCGGGTTTGGCCGGGATCTTGACGGAGATCGTAGAGCTGCTCGCGATGACGGCCGCTGTCGTGGATGGCATAGAAATAGCCGGGGGTGCGGATGCCGTAGCCGATTTCGCTCTCGACCAGCAGGTGATCGCGCCATGCCGATGGTGATTCGCCGCGGGCCAGTGGAGCCAGGCTGCGACCGGTGACAGATTCCGGCAGTTGCACGCCGGCGTAGTCGCAGACGGTTGCCATGAGATCGGTGCCGCTGCAGGCGAGAGCGTCACTGACGGTGCCGGGAAGGGCGCAGCGTGGATCGCGGATGATCAGCGGAACGCGCATGGCTTCCTCGTACATCGCCGTCTTGTGCTCGAGCTTGTGCGCCGCGTCATGATCGCCATGATCGCTGGTGAAGATGACGATGGTGTTGTCGGCGAGGCCGCTTTCGCGCAGGGCCGCGAGGACGATGCCGAGCTGCCCGTCAACCCGCTCGGTGAGGCGGTGATATGTCCAGCGGTGAAGCCGCCACTCCTGCTCGCTCCAGCCTTCTCGAACGGCACGGCGGAAGGGTCGCCTGGCGATCAGGTGCTGGATGGCTTCCGGTTCGTCATCCTGCGGCAGGTGATTGGGCGGCAGAGGCGGGCAGTGCTCGCCCCAGAACTCCTCCTGGGTCATTCCAGGAGGGAGGGCTTGCGCGGCCTTCATCTCGGCCATGTCGCGCTTGCCGTGTTGCAGGATGGCGGCATCGCTGCCTGGGGCGTGCTCGATGGCCATATAGCAGATGTCGTGGGGCGTAATGAAGGATGCCACCATAAGGAAGGGAGGGTGCTGAGCGCCGGCACGCGCCAGCAGGCGTGACGCGCATTCCTCCGCCAACGCGTCACGTTCATCACGGCAGAAATTGTCAAAGCCCAGATCCGCCATACGCATCATGGGGAGACCCTCCTTGCCGCCGTAGAGCACCTCGTATCCGGCTTGGCGCAGGAGATGGCCCATGCCGCCGGCGCGGATATGGGGCGGCACCTCGATGCCGTCTGGCAACGAATCGCTGCGCAGACCGATGGCACCGCCATGGTGACCGGTGAAGAGACTGAAGCGGGAGGGCACGCAGACCGGGTTGGTGCAGAAGGCCTGTGAGAAGCGTACCCCTTCGGCCGCCAGGCTGTCCATGGCGGGGGTGTGCAGGCAGGGGTTGCCGGCACAACTCATCATCGTGGCCGACTGTTGATCGGTCACGATGATGAGCAGATTGGGCGGTCTTTCTGGCAAGGTGGCTCCCGGTCAACTGCGGGGTGCGCGCGCCTGTTCGATGGTGTCGCTCATGTCGAGGCTGCCGCGCACACGCACCGGAACCGCGTGCCAGATTTCCCTGGCGTACTCCGCGATGGTGCGATCCGACGAGAAGTGACCGGAGCAGGCGACGTTCAGGATGGCCTTGCGGTCCCATTCCTGTGTCTGCTTGTAGAGCTGCGATACCCGCTGCTGCGTTGCGGCATAGTCGGCCAGATCGGCCAGATGCAGGTAGTAATCGGTGGACATCAGCAATTGCCGGATCGGATCGAAGATACCCTTTTCCTGCTTGTTGAAATGACCGTCGAAGATCAGATCCAGCGCCTTGCGTATCTCGTCATTCGCTTCGTAGACTTCGCGCGGATTGTAGGTCTCGCGGGTGGTGGCGACCTCGTCCGCGGAGAGACCGAAGATGAAGATATTCTCGGGGCCGACCTCGTCCATCATCTCGATATTGGCGCCGTCGAGGGTGCCGATGGTGAGGGCGCCGTTCATCATGAACTTCATGTTGCCGGTGCCCGATGCTTCCATTCCCGCGGTGGAGATCTGCTCCGAGAGGTTGGAGGCGGGGAAGAGACGTTCGGCCAGGGAGACGCGATAGTTCGGCACGAAGATCACATTGAGCTTATCGCGGGAAACGGGGTCGCGATTGACGACGGCCGCGATGTTGTTGATCAGCTTGATGATCACCTTGGCCATGATGTAGCCGGGGGCAGCCTTGCCGCCGAAGATGAAGGTCCTCGGCACGACATCCGCGTCGGGATTCTCCAGCAACCGGTTGTAGAGCATGACAATGTGGAGGGCGTTGAGCAACTGGCGCTTGTACTCGTGCATGCGCTTGATCTGGACGTCGAACATGCTGTTCGGGTCGATCTGTACGCCAAGTTCGCGGGCGAAGTAGCCGGCGAGCTGTCGCTTGTTGTGCTGCTTGACCTCGCGGAAGCGATCGCGGAAGGCGGAGTCGTCGGCCATCTCCTTGAGCCGGCTGAGCTGGCCCAAGTCGCTGATCCAGTCTTCGCCGATAACCTCGGTGATGAGACCGGCGAGGGCGGGATTGCAGTGACGCAGCCAGCGGCGCGGGGTGACGCCGTTCGTCTTCGAGTTGAAGCGATCGGGGTACATCTCAGCGAAATCGGGGACCAGCCGCTTCTTCAACAGCTCGGAGTGGATCTTTGCCACGCCGTTAGTGGAATGGGTGCCGACGATGCTCAGATGAGCCATGCGCACGCGTTTCTCGCCATGTTCGTCAACCAGGCTCATGCGGCGGAGGCGATCGTAGTCATCGGGATAGAGGCGCGCCACGTCATCGAGGAAGTAATGATTGATGCCGTAGATGATCTGCAGGTGTCGCGGCAGGAGCCGTTCCATCATGGAGACGGGCCAGGTTTCGAGGGCTTCGGGCAGGAGGGTATGGTTGGTATAGGCGAGGGTGCGGACAGTCAGGTCCCACGCTTTGCCCCATTCCAGCTTGTGCTCGTCCATCAGGAGGCGCATCAGCTCCGGAACGGCCAGCGCGGGATGGGTGTCGTTGAGCTGAATGGCGACCTTGTTCGGCAGCTCGTCCCAGGATTCGCTGTCGCGCTGGAAACGGCGCAGGATGTCCCACAGGGAACAGGCAACAAAGAAGTACTGCTGGCGCAGGCGCAATTCCTTGCCGACGTAAACGTTGTCGTTGGGGTAGAGGACCTTGGTCAGGTTCTCGGCGGTCACCTTGTGCTCCACCGCCCCGATGTAATCGCCGCGGTTGAAGTCTTCGAAGTCGAACTCCTCGGTGCCGCGGGCTCCCCAGAGGCGAAGGGTGTTGACGGTGCCGCTGCGATAGCCGGCTATCGGCATGTCGTAGGGGGTGCCGACGACGGTCTGAGTCTCGACCCAGCGGAACATGGGGCGGCCATTTTCCAGATAGCGTTCGACGCGGCCGCCGAAGTGGACGGGGATGCGATAGTCGGGGCGCGGCACTTCCCAGGGATTGCCGTCCCGCAACCAGTCGTCCGGCTCCTCGTGCTGATAACCGTTCTCGATGACTTGGCGGAAGATGCCGTAGTCGTAACGAATGCCGTATCCGAAGGCGGGGATCTGCATGGTGGCGAGAGAATCCATGAAGCAGGCAGCCAGGCGCCCGAGACCGCCGTTACCGAGGCCGGCATCCGTCTCCTGCTCGACCAGCTCACTCCAGTCGATGTCGAGTTCTTCCATGGCCTGACGCGCCTGCTTCTCGACGCCGAGATTGATCAGGTTGTTGATCATGGCGCGGCCCATGAGGAATTCGAGGGAGAGGTAGTAGACGCGCTTGGCGCGGTGGCGATGGTGGGTCTGCTGCGAGTCGACCCATCCCTTGATGAGTCGGTCGCGTATGGACCATGCCAAGGCAAGGAAGCGATCCATGGGGCCGGCGGTATACTGGTCTTCGGCCAGATCGTACTTCAGATGATTGGCGAAGCCGCGCTTGATGGACTGTGCGTCGAGCCCATTGCGCGCGGAAATCTGATCGGCCTGCTGCAGGACTTGGGCTACTTTTGTATTGATGGTATTCACATGCAGTCGATCCTATGTGGAACGAACTGGCGTCTGAGGCCGGTTCGGTTGAGACTATCGGGGACGGGGGGAATCCCGGCTTGCAGATTTAAAGGTACTCAGAACGGGGGCAGATACAAGGGAGGGGGCGTCAGCCACGCATCAGGCGGGGAGGTCCGTCCATACCTGAACATTCGTATGATCCGCAACCGCGATACCCGCGGGAGTGGTAGTTGGGTTCGCAAGAAGCTGCCGCAGGATTTGTGCCTTCTCTTGACCGGCAACGAGGAAAATGAGGCTGCTGGTACGGGCGAGGATGGCGGGGCTTACGGAGACGCGGTCGAAGCCGGCGCGCCCAGCTACCGGGATAGCCAGGCGGCGGCGTTCGCGCGCGGCTTCATCCGTGAAGATCGAGCAGGTATGCCCGTCCGCCCCGAGACCCAGCAGGCCGAGGCTGACTTGGCCGTCCGCGTTGAAGAATTCCCGCAACTGCCGTTCGTAATCGCCAGCCGCGGCTTCGAGAGGAAGCGCTCCATTCACGCGTAGAATGCGGGCGGGCGGAATGTCGAGAGCTTTGATCAGGGGACGCGAGTTGCCATAGTTACTGTCGGGGGAGCTTGCCGGGACCAGGCGGTCATCTGTGTACAACAGCCAGGTGCAGTCGGCGGCGGGTGGGGGCTGCTGGCGGGCGATCCGGTCGAAGATCGCCAAAGGGGTGGAGCCGCCGGAGAGCATGATGCCGGATGGTTCGTCGCGATATTGCTGGGCAACGCGCACAATCTGGTCGGCGGCAGCGCTGTTGAGCGCCTCGCGGTCAGGATAGCGGATCACCTTGAAGGACATGGGGAACCTCGGTCAGGCGTTGGAAGCAGGCATCGGGCCGGCGCTTCCAAACGGGTAGGGTAGGGGACGGATTTTCTGCTCTTCGAGCTGCTGCATGGCCGGTGTGACGATCTTCCAGGCTGCCACCAGCTCATCGTCGCGCAAGAATAAGCTGCGGTCCCCCCGCATCACGTCGAGCAGCAACCGCTCGTAGGCTTCGGGGACGATCTGGGAGAATGCCGACTTGTAGAGCAGGTCGAGGGTGGCGTTCTCCAAGTCGAAGGCGAGGCCTGGAACCTTGTTCATGATGCGCAGCTCGATGGCCTCGTCCGGCTGGACGCGAATCAGCAACTGGTTGGCGGTCAACTGGTTGCGTTGGGCGAAGATGGAGTAGGGGACCGACTTGAAGTCGATCAGGATTTCGGTGCGGCTGGTGGTGAGTGCTTTGCCGCAGGAGAGGGTGAAGGGGACGCCGTACCAGCGGGGATTGGTGACGTGGAGGGTTGCCTTGGCGTAGGTGGGGGTGAGAGAATCCTTCGGCACCTCTTCATCATCATGGTAACCGGGCTGCCCCCCCGAGGCGGTGTACTGGCCGACGATCAGATCCTTCAACTCGACCGGGGGCACCGCCCGCAGGAGTTTCACCTTTTCATCCCGGATTTCTTCCGCGGAAAGGTGGATGGGCTGCTCCATGCCGATCAGGGCCATGATCTGCAGCAGGTGATTCTGCATGACGTCGCGGATGATGCCATAGTGGTCGAAGTAGCCGGCGCGTCCCTCCACGCCGATCTCTTCGCTCCAGGCGATGGAGACGGAGCGGATATGGTGGTGGTTCCAGATCGGCTCGAAGATCAGGTTGGCGAAGCGCAGGCACATGAGGTTCTGGATCACTTCCTTGGCGAGGTAGTGATCGATGCGGTACGTCTGATCCTCGGTGAAGATGCGGCCGATGGCTTGCAGCAGCTCGGCGGATGAGTCGGTATCGCGGCCAAAGGGTTTCTCGAGGACGACGCGGGACCAATGCTGGTCATCGGCGGGAGAATTGAAGCCGGACTCGGCGATGCTGTTGGCGGTATCGACGAAGATGGAGGGCGGAATGGCCATGTAGAAGAGGTTGTTGGCCGGACCGGGATGCTTGCGCTCGATGTGCTGCGCGAGACCGCGCATGGAGTCGGTGTTGGCGTAAGCGCCGGTATGGTAGTAGCAGCGGCCGAGAAAGGCCTCCATCTGCTGGTCGCACTCGCTTCCTTCCGGCACATACCGGCAGGTCAGGTTCTCGACGACTTTGGCGCGAAACTCCTCATCGGTCAGTTGCGTGCGGGCAAAGCCGAAGATGCGGCAGTCTTCCGGCAGGAGGCCGTTGCAGAAGAGGGAAAAGAGGGCGGGGATCAGTTTGCGCTGAGTGAGGTCTCCCGAGGCCCCGACGATGATGATGTTGCAGGCCTGTTTCAGGTAGGGATAGGAGGGCATGCAGAGGCCTTGCGGCTAAGGGTGGAGAATCAAGTGGGCAAGCCGGGAGTGAAGCTCCCGGCATCGCCTGAAACCTCTTGCGCCAGAATAGCTTCCAACTCCGGACGACATGTCCTGCAGCCCATGCATGCATAGGTGTGCTTGCTGATTTCCTCCACCGTACGCAGCTGATGGGTTCTGATCGCTTTCCGTATCTCGCTTTCCGTGACACAGAAACAGAAGCAGACTATGTCGTCGTAGTGCAAACCACTTATTCCTGGGGCTCGAACTCATCTTTTTCGGCGCCGCAGTCCGGGCAGACCCAATCTTCCGGCAACTTGCTGAAAGCCGTACCCGCGTCGATTTCCTCATCGGGATCACCGATTTCCGGGTCGTAAACATATCCACACACGCCACATACATATAGGTTCATCAACATTCTCCGCTTGGTCTTTGATTGAAGGACGATGGACAGGGGGCGAAAGGGTTTCAGCTTTCCCCGAACAGCCACCTACTATAACGAAAAGCAACGAGGTAAGCAAGATCCATGCATGCTTTTGCTCCTCTTGTTCTGTTCTTCAGCCGTCATTTCGGCGTGACTTTCGCGTGTGGGGAGGTAAATTGGTGCAGATCGTTTTTCAGCAGCATGGGTACGGTGCAGGAGCAGGGCATGATATTCTCTTTGGACAGAGCGTTGACGGTGACGGGAGTGGCGGTAACGGATGTGGGGCACAAGCGCGAGCGCAACGAAGATGCCGTCATCAGTTTGAGCCAGAAAGGTGTCTTTTGTGTCGCCGACGGCATGGGTGGCGCTCATGGCGGAAAGGAAGCCAGCCAGACGATCATCAGCACGATCTCGGACAGGGTGGAACGGGACTTCAGCCCCGAAGCCATCGCGCGGGAGGTGCTGGGGGCGATCCACGAAGCGAACCGCCGCATCTTTGTGCGCGCCGTCGAGCGACGCGTGGCGGGCATGGGATCGACGGTGGTTGCCGTGGTTATTCCGCCGGGGAGACGGCATGCCTGCGTGCTTCACGCGGGGGACAGTCGCGCCTATCTCATGCGCCGAAAGAAGCTGCAGCGGCTGACGGTGGACCACTCGATGGCTACCGAGATGGGGCTTGGCGACAACGAGGTCGTCCCCAAGTTCATCGAAGGGATGGTGACCCGCGCGGTCGGTTTGGGGGAGAGCCTCGATGTCGATTCGCGTGAACTCAAGATCAAATCTGGCGACGTGCTGCTGCTTTGCTCGGACGGTCTGAACAAGCACTTGAGCGACGCGGAGATCGCGGACCATCTGGCGGCGTTTCCGCAAGATACGGTGCAGGCGATCGCCAACCGGCTGATCATCGAGACGAAGAAGCGCGGCGCCGTCGATAATGTCTCGGTGATCGTGGTCGGGATCCAGCGCGGTCGCCTCAACGGCGGATGATCGTCGGGATTGCGGCGGTCTTGGCGTTGGGCAGCTTGATGCGGAAGTTGAGCTGCAGCCGCGCCGCATTGAAGACGTTGACGTTGTGGGTCGTCGGTGAGGTCAGGATGAACTGACACTGGGTCTTGTCGAGGAAGCGGGTGACGTCGTCGATGCGTTCGAGGCTGAGGTGGGCAAAGGGCTCGTCGATGATGAAGAAGCCGCCGCGGCTGATGCCGCCGGAGGTGGCTAGGGACATCAGGAGGATGAGGCTGGAGACGACGCGTTGCCCGCCGGAGTGGCCCGCGCCGCCGATCGAGGTGGCCCGTTTGCCGTCATAGCCGATGCGCACATTGAGTTCGGCATTGTCGAGGCTGTCGTCTTCGCCGCGGAGGTTGGGCAGGACGACGTCGGCGCTGACGCCGGCCAGCTCCGAGAGTGCCAGCACATTCTTGCGATACTCGCGAATGGTGTGCTCGACGACGACCAGGTACTTCTCCTTGGCCAGTTTGAACTCCGTTTCCCAATTGCGCAGGCCGGCTTCGTGTTCGCGGTAGATCTTCCGCTGCCGTTCGTACTGGCTCTTGTGATGCTCGTAGACCTCGACGGCGGAGGCTTCGGGCTCTTCGGTAAACTGCTCCAGCATGTTCTGCACGGCGTAATAGCGGGGTGTCAGCTCGTCGAGACTGGCAACCTTCCGCAGGGCGCTTTCCGTGAGGAGATCAGGGCTGAGCTTGGCGGAAATGGTCTGCTGCTGATCCTTGAGGTGGGTCAGGCGGCGCTGGAAATCCTTGATCTCGTCAAGATACTCGCTTTGGTCGTCGCGCTTTTCATGGAGGAACTGACGTTGATCGCGGGTATCGCGTTCGAAGTTGTTGAGTTCGTCGACGGCATCGAAGAGGCGGCGTTCGGCAAGGCGGCAGAAGTCGAGGGCCTGATGGTGCTTCTGGTTGAGATCGGCAATCTGGTCGTCCATCTGCTGGCGGCGATTGCGGGCTTCGCTGGCGCGGCCGAGGTTTTCCTGGATGAGGATGCGACGCTGGAAATCCTGCTCGCGCCGGCTGGCGTCGGCGAGCTGTTTATCGATGGTGGCGAGGTTGCTCTGGACGCGGCCGATGGCGTCGCGGAGATCGCTCTGCTGGGCGGTCTGCCCCAGGCTGCCGCAGTAGAACTGCTCGGTGGCGATGGAGATGCCGCCGCGGTTATCCTGACGATAGCCCTGGCGGGTGACACTGGTGAAATCGCTGCCCAGCTTCAAGCCGTCCTGCACGGTGTCGACGAGGATGGTGCGCGACAGGGTCTCCAGTACCCAGTAGGGGACGCCTTCCTCCAGCAACTGGACGAAGTCGAGGGCGCAGTTCTGCTCGCGCTTGCGTGGCCGCCGGCCACTGGTCTCACGCTCGACGACGTAGCAGCGGTAGCGGTTGCGCTCCGCCAGCTCGCGGGTGCGGCGCTGATCGGCCTTGCTCACCAGGATGGTGAAGCGGTCGCGGCCGAGGATGGACTCGATGGCGAGCTGCCACTGCTGGTCGGTGATCTCGATGAGGTCGCAGAGCAGGACGAAGTTGATGGAGTTCTCCGCCAGAACCTGGTTGAACTCGTTGACGAAGCGGGGATAGATCTTGTGCTTCTCCCAGTCGAGCCCTTCGAGCTCGCCTCGCAGCTGACGAAGTCGATCGCGCTCCTGCTCCTGCTGCAGCTGGAAACGAACGACCTCGTGGCGCGCCTCGTCAAAGCTTTTTCGCAGGGGGGGGAGCGGTTCGCTCTTGGCATCTTCGACGGCGTCGAGGAGCTCGTCGAGCTGGCGGCGCTCCTTGAGGAGGCCGTTGAGATCGATGTCTAGCTTGCGTTCTTCCTTGTCGAGGGTCTCCTTCTTGGCGCGCGTCTCGATGACGGCCTGCTTGCGGCGGGCAAGCTCGGATTCCACGTTGTTGAGCTGCATCTCGACGTCGATGATCTCGCGGTCGAGGGGGCCGAGGCGGACATTGAGGTCGTTGATGGCGAGTTCGCTTTCCTGGATCTCACGCAGCGCCTGGTTGTACTCGGCCTGAGGAATGAGGACATTCTCGTAGTTGGCCTTCTCGCCCATGAGCTGTTGATAACGCTCGTACTGTTCGGCGGCGCGTTGGGAGGAAAGGAGCTTGGCCTGTTCTTCAGCGAGGCGGCCAGCCAACTGGGTGACCTCAAGATTGGCTGTCTGATAATTCTCGCGCGCCTGGCGGTAGCGTTCGATGATCATCTTGTCGCCGTGGACGTCGAGGAGGAGGTCGAGGAGTTCGCGGGGGGACTTTTCGCAGAGCTTGTCGGTCTGGCCCTGTTCGAGGGCGAGCACCTTGAGAAACGCTTCCGAGAAGCCGGCCTTCTGGATCTCGCGGGTGTAGGTCTCGGGACCAAGAAATTCGTTGCTCTTGAGTTCGCGGATATTCTGCAGGGAGACATCGCCTTCCTGGATGGTGAAGCGGCGCTCCCAGCGGCCGCCGCGGCGCTTGAGGACCACGGCCAGGGTGACCTGGTCGTTCATGAAGCCTTTGAACTCGAAGGGGCGCGCTTCACGCTGATGGAGGTCGTTGGTAACCACGGCCTTGATGACGGCGGTATCGACGCGGCCGATCAGGTATTCGGTGAAGCGGCGGCCCGCGCTCATGCGGGGTGCCCTCAGCAGGGTGCGCAGGGCATCGAGGAAGGTGGTCTTGCCGCTGCCGTTGGGGCCGGTGATCATGATGGTGCGCTGATCGAGGGGGACGCGCATGGTGGGCCAGTAGGCCCAGTTCATCAATTCGACATAGCGAAACTCAAACATCGGTGCCGCTCTCCTGGCTCGCCTGCCGTTCGCGCCGCAGGAGGCTGACGAGGACCTCACGCCGCAGCTCGTCGGTCAACCGGTTTTCGTCAATGACCAAGGGGAGGAGTGGGCCTTCTTCGATGAGGCCGCCGTGGGCTTTGATGAGGCGGGCGCGCGCCAGTTGCGCCACGTAGCGGCTGGTCATGGAGACGCCGCCGAGCATGTCGCCAAACTCCGCGATGATCTGATCGCGGCTGACGTTGACGCGGGGGTTCGGCATCTTTTCGACTTCCGGAAAGAGGGAGGCGACGGTGCCATCCTCGGGCTGACGCTCTTCCTGGGCGAGGCGCTTGGGGAGGATCAGCTTGCACCAGAGTATGAGGAGCAAGGCCATGGCGCCGCGTTCGAGACCAAAATTGTTGGACCACTCGAGCCGGTCATCGGAGGCGGTGCGGTCGTTCAGACCGACGCCCCAATACTCGGCGTACATGTTGTGAATCAGCTTCATGCCGACGGTGTCGAGACGCTTTGCCAGCTGCTCGCGCAGGAGCTCGTCGTAGAGGAGGTCGCGGGCGTCTTCCTTGTGCAGGTAGCCGTTGGCAAGGAGCAATCCACAGAGTTCCTGAACGCGCTCCTCGTAGACGGAGACGTCCGGTTCGGTGGGTTCCTGTTTGTCTTCTCTGCCGGATCGATCGAGAAACTCAGCCATTGGTGTCCTGCTCTTCCCCCTCGTTTGAGTCCCTCACTTTATCCTCATCCGCGTCCGGGTCAAGTCGTCTTATCCTGCCCGCGGTCATGGTCCAAGTTTCCTCGCCATGCGGGAAGTCGACCAGACGGTTGTCACGGTCGAAGGCGATGCGAACGGGGACGTTGACAATGGGGTCGGCGGAGTCCTCTCCGGGAGCGGTTTTCATGCGGCCTTCAAGGTCCGCCATGAGGGTCAGAATGGAAAAGCGATAGGCGGCGACTTCCCAGGGCACGGAGTCGACCAGGTAGTCGATGTTCCGCCATTTACTGGGAGCGGCGCGGAGTTGTCCGACCAGCTCATCGGCTTCGGCGGCGGCCTGCGGATGGGTTTCGGCCTCGGCGTGGTCGACATCGGTGTCCCAGCCACGTCCGTCGTCCTCGTCGGCAACATCACGGTTGACGATGTCGTCGGCCTCGCCGAAGAGGTTGTCTTCGACGACGAGGAAAGGATGGGGGATTTTGGTGAGGTGACGGCAGAGCATGTCGCTGAGGTCATCGACGGTGGCGTTGATGAGGTAGCGGTCGATGTCCAGATGGGTGAGTCCGTAGCGGGCGATGTCGATCTGTTTGCGCTGGATGTCCTGGAGGGTGAGCTGCATGGTGGAGATCAGCTCATGCAGCTTGGAGAGGTGGTCGTGAACGCCGCGGATGGCCTCCCACTGCTCGGAATCGTCGTCTTCGACCTCGATGTGGTCGAGGGTCCTGCGGGTCTGCTCGGCCCATCGATAGGCGCTCTTGAGCTGCTCGTAGATCTCGAGGATGCGGTAGGCGCTTTCGGAATGGAGTGCCAGCTCGGCGCGGATGCTGTGCTTCATGAGGCGGTTGCGGAGGAACTTGAGGCGATCGGGCAGGTCGTCCAGGTCGAGGAGGATGCTGAACTCGATTTCAGCGAGAGCGGCGCCTTCGTTCTCGACGAGTTGGCGTCCCATGGCGAAGCGGCTGAGGATGCGCATCAGGGCTTCGCCCTTGTCGCTGATCATGTAGACGCCGCGATCGCGGAAATACTCGAGCCAGCCGACGTTGCTCAGCCGGTAGATGAGGTAGTTGCGGTGCGTTTCGCGCAGCCAGTGAAACTTTTCGTCGAGTTCCTGGCGCGACCAGCGGACGCGGTCGTCCACCATCAGGCCATGAAGCATGGCGAAGAGGAGTTTGGTCTTGGGTTCGCCGCCGCCGAAGATCTCGCGCAGGAGCGGCATGAAGTAGCCGACTGCCTGGACGCGGTTGAGTTCGCTGAGCCCGAATCGGCGATGCTCGACCTCGACATAATCCATGACGTCGCTGACCGTCTCGTGATCCGCGGAGAGGGGCACGGTCGGGCCAGCGGCGGGTGGCGGGATGGGTGCATCCTCGTCCGGATCGACAGGCAATTCGAGTTCTTGGTCACTCATGGATTCAGCTTCAAAACGTGTGGATCAAGAGGCCGTCGAGCAGCTTCGGCTCAAACCAGGTGGATTTCGGTGGCATGCTTTCGTTGAGTTCGGCGATCTTCATCAGGTCGTCGGTGGTCGTGGGGAACATGGAAAAGGCGACGGCAGCTTTGCCGCTCTGGACCAGCTTTTCGAGGTGATCCGTGCCGCGGATGCCGCCGATGAAGGCGATGCGTTCGCTGAGCCGAGGATCCTGGATCCCCAGGATGGGATCGAGGAGGCTGTTCTGGAGCAGGCTGACGTCGAGAAGGTCGACAGGCGAGGCGGCGGTGGGGCGGGAGAGCGCTTTGAGGCGGAGCCAGCGGTCATCGAGGTACATGTGGATCTCGCCACGGTTGGCGGGCACGGCCTGATCGGTGGGAGCGACGTCGAAGGCTTCCTTCACCTTGTCCAGGAAGGCGGCGGAGTCCATGCCGTTGAGGTCGTGGACGATGCGGTTGTAGGGGAGGACGCGCACCTGATTGTGAGGAAAGATGACACCGAGGAAGCGGTTGTAGTCCTCGTCGCCGACATGGCTGGCATTCTCCTGGCGACAGAGGGCGCGGGCGCGGCTGGCGCTCTTGGCGCGGTGGTGGCCGTCGGCGATGTAGAGGGCGGGCATCTTGTGGAAGACCATGGTGAGCAGGGCGTTGTAGCCTTCCGGAACGCGCCATACCTGGTGCTGCGTGTTGTCGACGGTGACATCGAAGAGGGGTGTGTCCTGGCCCATGATCTCCTGGATGGCGCTGTCCATGGACCAGCTGGATCGGCAGACGAGAAAGACGGGGCCGGAATGGGCACGGATGGCCATGGTGTGACGGGTGCGATCTTCCTCCTTCTCGGCGCGCGTCTTCTCGTGAATGAGGATGCGGCACTCGTCATAATCGTCCGCAGAGAGAGCGGCGACGAGGCCACTCTGGCGGTGGGAGCCGCGGGCGATCGAGTAAATGTAGTAGGACGCGGCGGTATCGCGGATCAGCGGGACCTCGCCTTTCAGCTTGTCGAAGTTCTCCGCGGCGCGCTGATAGACAGCGTCGGCGTGGGGATCGGCATCAGGGGGAAACTCGATATCGGGCCTGGAGACGCGCAGGAAGCTGTGGGGGTTGCCGGCGGCGAGGGCTTCGGCTTCATCGCGCGAGACGACGTCATAGGGAACCGCGGCGATCTGTCCCGCCTTCTCCGGCGTTGGCATGAGGGCTTTGAAGGGGCGGATTGTCAACATCGGGTTTCCTTACAGTCGGACGGATAACGCTGAACAAAGGGTCAGTAAGACGATCAACGTACAGTAGTGAGATATGGTGGATTTTAAAGGCTGCCCAACGGCTTTCTCCGCTGGAAGCGGTCCAGCGGCATTACCGGCCGCGCTGGCTGTTGCGGTAGCCGACGCGATCGTAGGAGATGATGCCGTTGGCGATGGCGACGGCGAGCTGCTGCTGATAGGCATCGCTGGTGACGTTGCGTTCCTCGGCGGCATTGGTGACAAAGCCGAGTTCGAGAAGGACGGAGGGGCACTCGGCGGTTCGCAGCACGGCCCAGCGATGGCGCTTCAGCCCCCGATCCTGAGCCTTGGTGGTGCTGATGAGGTGGCGATGGATTTCGTAGCCCAGGCGATGGTTGAGCTGGTCGTGCCGGTTGCCGGGGACGCTGGTGCTCTCGGCGCTGCTGTTCGGGGTGGAGGGGGTATCTTCAGGAGTCAGTACATAGGTTTCGATGCCATGCACGGAATTGGTGGCAACGGCGTTGAAGTGGATGCTGACGAAGATGTCGGCCTTGTGGCGGTTGGCGACGGCGGGGCGCGAGGTGAGTTCGAGGAAACGGTCATCGCCGCGGGTGAGAATGACTTCGTAGCCTTTTGGCTGAAGGATGGCCTGCAGGCGCTTTGCCATCTGCAGGGTCAGCACCTTCTCCTTGCTCTTCCTGCCTTCGGCGCCATTGTCCTTGCCCCCGTGTCCCGCATCGATGACAATGCGCCGGACGCGGAAGGCGGGGAGCCCCCAGTCGCGCAGGATCGGATCGATGAGCAGGGTGAAGTCGCGTTCGGCGATCATGGTGCGATCACCGTCGAGCACGGGTGCAAAGGAGAGGTGGACCTGAAGACTGTTGATCCTGGCTTCGCGGCGCTGGAGGGTAAGATCGATGCGCTGATCGTTGCCGAAGAGGACAACGCTCTTGCCGGAATGCCAGATTCGCATGCCGTAGTACTTGGCGACATCCGACGCACGGACATAGGTGCGGCCGTGGATGGTCTTGGAGTAGATGCTGAAGTTGGCGGAGGCGCGCGGCATGGTCGTCCCCGAAAGCGCGAGGATCAGGATAAGAAGGTGTCGACGAAGCACGTGGTATACCTCGCAGGGGGTGAAAGGGAGAGTGATCTACTCGAGGTCTGGACCGAAATGGGTGATCAGGTAGCGACAGGCCGCCTCGAGATCTGGCAGGATCTTGGTGCTGTACCGCACCATCCACGGGCTGCAGTTCTGGAAATCGAAGGGGGAAAAGGAGATGACGAATTTGCCCAGGTCATGGGCGGCATAGAAGACTTCCATGCTGGTGCCGATGCTCGGCTTGTTGTAATTGACGAGGATGATATCCGCTTCACGAATGTCCTGCAAGTCGAACTCGACGATCTCGTTGGCGCTGTCCACTTCACGGTCCTTGAAATCGCGGCGCATGGGATCGAGGAGGCGGAAGTGCTTGCGCAGCAAGTGTTTGGCGGAATCGCGCCATTCACGTGCAGCGCCCAGATGCTCGTCCATGATGGGGCCGCTCAGGTAGACCGTCTTCATGCTCATGCGCTCACTCCAAAAACTGAGGCTGCCGGTTGATCGGTGGTTGGGTTGCGGCGCCTCGCGGCGCTCCAGGAGCCCCAATATACGGGGCCGTCGCCTCGAATGCGACCATTGCCGCCACCATTTCCCGCCACTTTCGACAATATTGCGTCGCGCCGCGCCGGCTCCAGGCCCGGGGGGGGGCGCGGAATCAGAACTCGAAGAGCATGGGCTGCCCGGGATCGATGCCATCCTTGACGCGGCTGCGCTGGGAGCGGGCGATTTTTGGTCGATCGGCCTCGTCGAGGGAATTGCCTTCGAGGTTGGACAAGACTTCCTTGGCGCGATCGAGGACGGAGCGGGGGAGACCGGCGAGGCGGGCCACGTGAATGCCGTAGCTCTTGTCGCTGGCGCCGGGCATGATCTTGTGAAGAAAGATCACCTTGTCGCCCCATTCCTTGACCGCGACGTTGTAGTTCTGGACGCCCTGAAGGTTGTTGGCGAGTTGCGTGAGTTCGTGGTAGTGGGTGGCGAACATGGTGCGCGCCCGCGATGCCACCTGCTCGTGCAGGAACTCGGTCACGGCCCAGGCGATGCTGAGTCCGTCGAAGGTGCTGGTGCCGCGCCCGATCTCGTCGAGGATGATCAGGCTGCGAGGGGTGGCGTTGTTGAGGATGTTGGCGGTCTCCAGCATCTCGACCATGAAGGTGGACTGTCCGCGGGAGATATCGTCGGCGGCGCCAATGCGGGTGAAGATGCGGTCGGCCATGCCGACGGAGGCGGCGGAGGCGGGAATGAAGCTGCCCATCTGGGCCATCAGCACGAGGAGCGCCACCTGGCGGATATAGGTGGACTTACCCGCCATGTTGGGGCCGGTGATGACGATGAGCTGGTTTTCCGTGCCGTCGAGGAGGATGTCGTTGGGGACAAAGGGGGCGTCGCGCATCACGTGATCGATGACCGGGTGGCGGCCGTCGCGCACGTCGATGAGGAGGTCATCGGTGATCTGCGGGCGGATGTAGTTGTTCTTGAGGGCGATGTCGGCCAGGGAGCAGAGCGCGTCGAGTTCGCCGATGGCGCGGGCGATGGTCTGGATCGTGCCGGTCTGCGCGACCACCTGGCCGCGGACTTCCTGGAAGAGTTCGTATTCAAGCGCCTTGGACTTGTCTTCCGAGCCGAGAACCTTGTCCTCGATCTCCTTCAGCTCGGGGGTGATGAAGCGCTCGGCATTGACGAGGGTCTGCTTGCGGATGAAGCGTTGGGGGACGAGGTCGAGGTTGCTCTTGCTGATCTCGATGTAGTAGCCGAAGACCTTGTTGTAGCGGACCTTGAGGGCCTTGATGCCGGTTTCCTTCTGCTCCTTGGCCTGGAGGTCGGCGATCCAGCCCTTGCCCTCGGTGGCCGCGCTGCGCAGCTCGTCAAGGTACGCATGATAGCCCGGCCGGATGACGCCTCCTTCCTTGACGGTGAGGGGTGGATCGTCGACAATGGCGCGGACGATCAGGTCGCGCACATCGGGCAGGTCGACCAAGCGTGCGGCGATCTCCTTGAGGAGGCGTGTCTCGGGGGCGACATCGAGAATCTGCTTGATGGCGGGGATGGCGGTGATGCCGCGATGGAGGACGAGAAGATCGCGGGCATTGGCGGAGCCGACGTTGATCCGGGCGATGGTGCGCTCGAGGTCGCGGACGGCGCCGAGCACCTCGCGAAGCTCCGTCAGCAGCAGTTGGTCGCTGGTAAAGGTCTCCACGACGTCCTGACGGTGGACAATGGCGTCGAGGTCGAGGAGCGGGCGGAGAATCCATTCCCGCATCAGGCGGCCGCCCATGGGGGTGATGGTCTGGTCGAGAACGGAGAGGAGGGTGGAATCGCGGCTGTCGGTGAAGAGAGGTTCAACCAGCTCGAGGTTGCGCTGGGAGATGCGGTCGACCATCATGTAGCTGGCGGAGGAGTAGGGGGAGAGGTGGGTGATGTGGTCGGCGTTGCGGCGGAGGCTGTTCTGCGCGTAGTGGAGGACGGCGCCGGCGGCGCGGACACCGAGGGGGAATTCGCGGCAGCCGAAGCCGTCGAGGGAAGCGACGCTGAAATGGCGCAGGAGGAGTTCGCCGGCGACGGAGTCGTCGAAGGTCCAGTCATCAACGGGCGTCCAGGCGAGACGTTTGGGGGCGTCGGGGAAGCCATCCTGCTGCCAGAGATCGTGGAGGGCGATGGGGAGAAGGACTTCGGCGGGCTGCAGGCGATGGAGTTCGGTTTCGAGTTGCTCGACATTTTCGACCTGAGTCGTGCGGAACTCGGCGGTGCTGATGTCGAGGCAGGCAATGCCGAAGGTGTCGCGCCGTCCCTGGCAGAGGGAGACCAGGAAGTTGCTCCGGGCGGCGTGCAGAACGTCACCTTCGACAATGGTGCCGGGAGTGATGATCTGGGTGATCTCGCGCTTGACGAGCCCCTTTGCCTCCTTGGGATCTTCCATCTGCTCGGCAATGGCGACCTTGATCCCCTGGTCGAGGACCTTCGGCAGATAGGTCTGCAACGCGTGGTAGGGGATGCCGGCCATGGGGATGCCATTGCGCCGGGTCAGGGTAATGTCGAGGATCTTGGCGCCGCGGACAGCGTCGTCGAAGAACATCTCGTAGAAGTCGCCCATGCGGAAGAGGAGGAGCACATCGTCCGCCAGTTCCTGCTTGGCGTCATGATACTGGCGCATCATGGGGGTCAATTTCGACTGGGGAATGGTCATGCGAGGACAGGATCGAGTTCAGCGTTGGGGTAACGGGCCGACGGCCGTGGCGCGAGAAAGCGACGACAGGGTCTGTTCAGCGGAGATCCATCAGGTCGAGCCCTTCCAGGGCGATGCCGGTGCCCTTGGCGACGGCGAGCAGCGGATCGTCCGCTACGGTGACCGGGAGGCCGGTCTCTTCCGCGATCAACTGGTCGATGCCCCGCAGCAGGGCGCCGCCGCCGGCGAGGACGATACCATGATCGATCAGGTCGGCCGCCAGCTCCGGTGGGCAGCGTTCGAGACAACTGCGCACGGCGTCCACGATGGCACCGATCGGTTCGAGGAGGGCTTCGCGGACCTCCGTCGAGTCGATGTTGATAGTTTTGGGGAGCCCGGAATTGAGGTCGCGCCCCTTGACGTCGACGGAGAGTTCCTGAAGCATGGGGTAGGCGCTGCCGATCTGGATCTTGATATCTTCCGCGCTGCGCTCGCCGATCATGAGGCTGTAGGAGCGCTTGATGAGGCGTGTAATGGCTTCGTCCATGCTGTCGCCGCCAATGCGGACGCTGCGGGATTCGACAATGCCGTTGAGAGAGATGACGGCCACTTCGGTGGTACCGCCGCCAATGTCGACGATCATGCTGCCGCAGGGTTCGGCGACGGGAATGCCGACACCGATGGCGGCGGCCATGGGTTCGGCGATGAGCTTGACTTCACGGGCGCCAGCTTTGTCGGCGCTGTCTTCGACGGCGCGGCTTTCCACTTCGGTAATACCGGTAGGGACGGCGACGAGGACGCGGGGCTGCATGATCTTGCTGCGGCGATGGACCTTCTGAATGAAGTAGCGGAGCATGGCTTCGGTGATCTCGAAGTCGGCGATGACGCCTTCCTTCATTGGCCGGATGGCGCGGATGTTGCCTGGCGTTCGTCCGAGCATGCGTTTGGCTTCGATGCCAACGGCGAGGACTTTGCCGGTTTCGGCTCGGACGGCGACGACGGAAGGTTCTCGCAGGACAATTCCTTGTCCGCGGACGAAAACCAGACTGTTGGCGGTTCCGAGATCGATCCCGATGTCATTCGAGAAGATGGTCTTGATTCTGCGAAAAAACTTGCTCACCGTGGTATATGCCTGGGAAGATCGACGTTGCGGCTGTCTGGAGAGTGGAAGGGGTGAAGGTCATCAAAGGTAGGCAGCGACCTGGCGCCAGAGCGCCATTCGTTAAGAGCCTAGTGTGAGATCAGGCGTTGCCGCCACCCCGTCATGAAAGAATCTTATGATTTTGGCCGTCTTTTCAAGCACGTTCTCAAAATAATTATGGTGGCTGGGGATCAGTGGCCGGTCGATCCGAAGCCACCCGCCCCCCGGACGGTGCCGGAAAGCTCCTGTACTTCCTCTACAACGACATCCAGGACTGGTTTGACGACCATCTGGGCGATTTTCATCCCCTTCTCGACATGGAAATCGCGCTTGCCGTGATTGATCATGATGATGCCTATTTCACCACGATAACCTTCGTCGATGGTACCCGGTGAGTTGAGGACGGTCAGCTGGTGCTTGAGGGCGAGGCCGCTGCGGGGGCGGACCTGCGCTTCGGTTCTGGGGGGCAATTCGATGGCAATGCCGGTGGGGACGAGGCGGGTCTCGCCGGAAGGAATGGTGACTTCGCCGGAGGCAAAGAGATCGAGTCCGGCATCGCCGGGATGAGCAATGAAAGGGACGGTGGCATCTGGAGTGAGTCGACGAACTCGCAAGGTGACGGAGGGCATGAAGGAGGTTTCCTTTCAGGGGTTGAGAAGAGCGGTGATTTTGGCGTGAAGCTCGGCAAGCTGGGTCATGTCGGCAGCTTTGGCGCGGGCAAAGGTGAGGTCGCCCTCGCCGGTGATGGGGACGAGGTGCACATGGGCGTGGGGCACTTCGAGTCCCGCCACGAGGAGCCCGATGCGCTTGCAGGAGACGGCGTTTTCGATGGCCTTGGCGATCGGCTGGGCGAATTGCATCAGCGCGCCAAGCGTCTCCGGGTCCAGGTCGAAGAGGTAATCGACTTCCTGTTTGGGAATGACGAGAGCGTGTCCCGGGTTGATGGGGCGAATGTCGAGGAAGGAGAAGAAGCGGTCATTCTCGGCGAGCTTGAAGCAGGGAATCTCGCCGCGGATGATCTTGGTAAAGATGGTGGGCACAGGATGTCTCCCGGGTGGAGGATTGATCTTGCCGAAGCCTCTATCATACAGGCGATTTGGCGCATTGCGAATGCTTGGTGGCAGGGCTTTTCACTCCCACTCGGCGTGCAGGGCGTCGATCTCCTCGACTACCGAGGGCGGCAGGGGTTCGAAGCGATCGATCGCGTCCAGAAGCGCCTTCAGATGCTCGACTTTGCCGGTGCTGCCGACGGTCGTCACCACATGCGGATGGCTGAGCGGAAAGCGGACGCAGAAATCGAGGAGAGTGAGGCAGCCGGATGCCTCGAAGAGCGCATCGAGAGCGCGCCGCCGCGGGTGATCGGGATCGCCGTTGAGGAGGTTCTGGGGGCAGCGTCCGCCGAAGGTACGCATGGCATAAACGGGGATCCGCTGCGCCGTGATCCGGTCCTGAACCGGCTGGGAGAGCTGCCGCTCGGTGACGTTGTAATAGAAGATATAGCCTTCGAAGAGGTTGCGGTCGATGGCCTGCTCCACCTTTTCGGAATAGGACTTGATGACGTCCATGATGATGGGGCCGATGAGCCCCTTCTCCTGGAGCTCGGCAATGACCTCGAGGGTCGGCTCGAAGCTGTCATCGACGGGATTGCCGCAGACCTGGCCGATATCGAGGCGGGCGAGGCCGGTTTCACGGAGAGCCTCCATCACGGAGTTGCGGAGCAGATCTGGTCCCTGGCCATCGATCTTGACGATGCAGCGCGGCACGAGGGTGGGGGCTTCGGCAAAGGCCTGCTTGAGGACGCGGTAGACGCCGCCGCCGTAGTTCGCGACATGGAACCAGACGCCTGCCTCCATGGCCATGCGGGTCACCTGCAGGCATTCGGGATTGTTGGGATCGGTGATGCCGCCGGAGCCGAAGGTGAGGTTCGTGTGACTGGGAATCATGGTTGTATCTCGGGTTCATGTCCTTTGAGGTAGGGTACGATGGTGTAGCGCAAGGGGCCGCTGGTACGTACTCTCAGGATGTGTTGGGTTTCGGAAAAGGGTTTGCCGGTGGCCTTCTGGAACTGGCGGGCTTCGCGGCTTGGGTGCCAGGTGTGTCCCCAGTTGCCCAACGAGACGGCGGCGGCTTCGCTTACCTCTACATAGAGGTCGAAATCGATGAGGAACTGGCCGGTGAAGCGGAAGCGGTGGCGTCCGGCGGCGAGTTCCCGGCCCGGGCTGGCGGAGGGCAGCTCCTGGTGCTTGACGTCGCGGTTGTCGTAGAGCCGCACTTCCGGTTCGATGGGGCCAAAGGGCGTTTCGACAGGGCCTTCCGCCATCAGGAGGAGGGTGGAGACGAAGGCGGTTCCGGCAGCTCCTTCTCCGTCGAAGCTGTCCTCGATGCGGATGATGGGGGAGGTGCCCTTTTCGAGAGAGACGAGCCGCTGCCAGGAGAGCGGTTGTTTGGCATGACGCCAGTGGAAGCGGGCACCCATGGACGCCCGGTCGTCGCGCGAGTCGAAGGGGAGGTGTTCCGTGCTGGACCAGTAGGGGACGCCGCCAGTGGTCGTTCCGGCGCTCACGGGCATACTGGGGGCATCCCATGGCTCCTGGAGATTGGTCTCGGGGAGGACGATGCTGTGCAGCATGCCTCCCTCGACGCGCGGATAGTAGATGGGGCCCCAGTCGACGGAGAGTGGGGCGCCAAGGGCGTAGATCAGGAGGTTGCCGTTGTCGTTGTGGCGATGATCGAAGTGCCAGTCGCCGTTGACCATCCAGACGGCTGTCTCGGCGGGGGTTCCGGCGCCATGGCGAAGGACGGAGTAAGCGCCGGGAAGATGCGCGTCGCCAAGGCGCAGCGGGGCGGCGGGCAGCGTATCGTCGATCTTGAGCAGTGAGGTGCCGTGAAACTGGTTGTGGGGGCATCCCATCTCGTACCAGGCCTGGATGAGGCGGGCACTGAGGGCGGGGTTGGATGGGGCCAGGCCAGTGGCGAGCTGCCCCAGGCGCGGTGCATCTTCCGTGGAGCCGTCGCCGACGGGAATGATCTTGCGGAGGCCGCCAAAGCGAATTTCGGGCGGGGTCAGGAGGTTGAGTTCGTACTCACCAAAGGCGGCGACGCGGGGAATGTCGGCGAAGCCGTCCCAGACGCCGGCGATTTGCAGTTGCTGGAGCAGATCGAGGACGGGTACCATGGAGGCGCCGGTGTAGTGGGGGCAGGCATTGGAGCTGCCGGCCTCGTTGAGATTGCGTTCGATCAGCATCACGGTCTCGTCCCGCACGGCCTTGACCCGCTCCGTGAATGCGGGATGGTTGGCCAGCAGGGCGGTGTACTTGTAGCGGGTGCCAAGCCACATCGGTGACATGTTGGCGGGGCCGAGATTGACGCGCGCTTCGGCATGCATGGGGACCAGATTGTTCTCCCAGAGCAGGTGGCCGATCAATGCCAGTTGCTGCTTGAGCAGCCGCTTCTCGTCTTCCGTGAGGAGCCCCGAAGCGAGGGCCTGGTCGGCTTTGAGCAAGTAGCCACTGTGCTGCAGGCAGCCCATGAAGTAGTGGGTAGCGTGTTCATAGATCCCTTCGCCATTGACCAGGGTGTCCAGGTACTTTCGCCAGTACTCGGTCATCGGCAGATAGAAGCCGTTGAGCTTCTCGCGTGTCGGCTGCTCCCAGAACTCGATGAGGTCCCTGGCGCTGGTTTCCACGTGCTTGAGGTGGTTGGCAAAGTGTGGGTTACTGTCCGCACGGGCGCCTTGCAGCATGGCGGCCAGGCGCCGCCAGACATGGTCACCGACAAAGACGCTGCCGTATCCCTGGGGCGGGTCGGGGTAGTCGTCCGGAAGGGGCAGGAGGGTGGTGAGGTTGACGCCGGCGTGCAGGTTCATCTGCCGCTGGATGGACTGGACCGCATCGGGTGGCTGCAGATCCTCGCTGGTCCTGCCGAGGAAGAGTCCCCAGCCGAAACGAATATGGGCATCGTAATACTGGGTCGGCTTGAGGCGCTGGAAGCGGACCTGCAGGGCCGTGTACCGCTCACCTTCGGCCGTGCGGGTATCGAAGCTGACACCGGAAACGCCGGGACCGATGAGGCGGGAGGCTGGGCCGGCGAATGCGCCAAGCAGGTTATCATGCTCCGCGTCGGGATTGAAGAGCATCCAGTAGTAGCCGGTATCAACGGCCCACGGATCCCAGTGCGAGAGGTATGGATAGCGGGTTCTGGAGAAGCGGTGATTGTCGCCGCCGTCATAGTCGAGATCGACGATGGCATCCTGCCCCCTGGCGCCGTTATAGTTGATGCCGGCGGCTGTCTGGACGGCGCCGTACTGGTTGCCGGCAGCGTCGCGCCCAGCCTCGACGGAGTTGCTGTGATGGCCACGGTAACGCGCCTGGGTCGGCGTCAGCCCATGGTGAATCGGGATGCTCCAGGAGAGGTCGACGGTGCTTTCCTCCTCGAAGAGGATTGACGGCTGCCCCGCCTGTACCTCGATGGTGCAGGAATAGTCGCCTATTCCAGCCGGAATGGTGACAGGCTCGTAGTTGCCGCGCAGCTCCGCCCGATCGTACTCGTAGACGACTCGCAGGCGCACCAGCAGTGGTCCCCGCTCCAGAAACTCGGTGCGCATCTGGCGGGCGTTGCGGTGCATGGTGTTCATGCCGAGGGCTGTCCAGGTACCGTCACGCAGGCGCAGCCCTTGAATGGGGGCGGGGGTTGGGTCGAGGGTTTGCTGTGCCTTGGCGATGCGGATGGCGAGCAGCTCGTTGGCGATCTCCCAATGGTCATCCGCTTCGGAGACCGTCACCTGTGGATCGGGCTCGGCGCTGGCCTTTGCGTCGAGCTGCCAGAGCCGGTGGGCTCCCGCGGGCAGATCGGTTCGCACGGCAATCCGCCCGTCGCTCAGCAGCTGGAAGGGGCGTGACCGGCCATCGGCATCGAGCAGGGAATGATGGTTCGGGTCGACCTGGCGAGCGGGAGCGAAGAAGAGAAGCTGGTCGGGATGGGAGACGCCGAAGGTTTCCTTCAACTCGAGCAGGGGCTCCGCCGCGACCACGGCGCCAAGGATGGATATTGTGACAAGTATGATTGTTGATAGGGCTCTCATGATCTCTCTCCTCGGATTGGTGATAAAGCGGAGTAATAGAACGTTCATCTCGCGCCATTGCCACTATCTGAGCGAATCGCTGGCGAAGGCGCGGAGGCGCGGGGGGAGTGTTTGCCACAGAGGGCTCAGAGGGCACTGAGGAGGAGGTTTGGGATGGGCGCAGGGAGGATGAACTGTTATAGGCTAAAGGGTTGCGAAAGCCAAACAAGTTCACTACGAAGTACACGAAGAGAACGAAGAGGGCACAGAAGAAGACTTGGGTTCATGTGGAGATGGATGCCAAAGGGGAGTAAGAATTGGGGATAATTTTCGATGTAGGCTTGACTTTGGAGTTATTAGTGCTATCTTCAGCAGATGGTCATGCTGGCAGCATGGCGGTGCTGGCGAGGTTTTGGAGAAACGGGTGAGTGTCACGGGGGGGGAGCTGTGGGCCGAGGTTTTCGAGGGGTGCATCAGGGACTTGCTGTGGGAAGTATGGGAACCGAGGTTTTGACCGAGGTTTTTCGGGGGGGCGCACACGGACGAACACGGACGAACACGGACGAACACGGACACCGAGGATTGGACCGAGGTTTTGGCGCCGGGGGACCGAGGTCTTGCGAGGCATGCACACGGACACGCACACGGACGCACACGGCAGGCATGTGGCAGGTACACCGAGGATTGGACCGAGGTTTTGCGGCTGGGGGACCGAGGTTTTGTGCTGGGACGCACACCGACGAACACGGCAGGCATGTGGATGGTACACCGAGGATTGGACCGAGGTTTTTGGGGTGGGGGGACCGAGGTTTTGTGCTGGGACGCACACGGACGCACACGGCGGGCATGTGGAAGGTACACCGAGGATTGGACCGAGGTTTTGGGTGGTGGGGGTACCGAGGTTTCGCGAGGGACACAGAAGGTCGCACACGGCAGGGATGCGGCAGGCACACCGAGGATTCGACCGAGGTTTTTGGGGGACGCACACGGCAGGCAGGCACCGAGGATTGGACCGAGGTTTTGGGGTGACGCGCACGGCAGGGATGCGGCAGGCACACCGAGGATTGGACCGAGGTTTTATGCTGGGGGACCGAGGTTTTCGCGGGACGAACACGGCAGGCGTGCGGCAGGCACACCGAGGATTGGACCGAGGTTTTATGCTGGGGGACCGAGGTTTTCGCGGGACGAATACGGCAGGCATGCGGCAGGGCACACCTTGGACCGAGGTTTTGGGTTGGTGGCGAGGCGCAGGGCGGTTGGTCGGGGAGAGGTCCACGGAGCTTCCCAACGTGAGGCAAGCGTGCTACAGTATGGGCAATTCATTTTTCTTTCATTCAGGCGTAAAGGATAGCAAATGGCCAAGGCATACAATGTGATCGTCGTCGGAGCAGGGCCTGGAGGCTATGTGGCCGCGATACGCGCGGCTCAACTGGGTTATACGGTGGCGGTAGTCGAGAAGCGGAAGGAGCTGGGTGGGACGTGCCTGAACGTGGGCTGCATCCCGTCCAAGGCGCTGCTCGAGTCGAGTGAGCATTACTACCGGACGAAGCATGAGCTTGCGGTGCACGGCATCGATGTGGAGGGGGTGACCTTGCGTTTCGATGTCATGCAGGCACGACGGGAGAAGGTGGTGGCACAGACGGTGGAGGGGATTCGCTACCTCTTCAAGAAGCACAAGATCGAGCATCTGATCGGGCACGGTAGCTTTGTCGACGGCGAGACGATCGAGGTGACTGGTGACAGCGGCACGGAGCTGGTAACGGCGGATCATATCATTCTGGCAACGGGTTCGGAGCCTGTGGCGCTGCCTTTCGCGCCTTTCGATGAGCAGCGTATCCTGTCGTCGACCGGGGCGCTGGCCTTGACGGAGGTGCCGAAGCGGCTGGTGGTGATCGGCGGAGGGTATATCGGGCTGGAGATGGGCAGTGTCTATGCGCGGCTTGGCTGTGACGTACACGTGGTGGAGTTGCTCGACTCGATCGTGCCGCTGATGGACAAGGAGCTGTCGGCGACCCTGCTGAAGGTGCTGAAGAAGCAGGGGATGAGCTTTCACCTGTCAACGAAGGTGACAGGTATCGAGAGCAGTGAAGAAGGAGTGCAGGTGCACACGGAAGGGGCGAAGGTAACGGCGTCGACGCTGGCCGCGGATTGTGTGCTGGTGGCCGTGGGGCGCAAGCCGTTGACGACGGGGCTCAAGCTGGAGGCGGCTGGCGTGGTTGTCGACGGGCGGGGCTTCATTGAGGTCGACGATCGTCTTCGCACCTCCAATCCACGTGTATGGGCGATCGGCGACGTGATTCGGCGTGGGCCGATGCTGGCGCACAAGGCGGAAGAGGAAGCCGTGGCCGTCTGTGAACGGATCGACAAGCAGCAGCCACACGTGAACTACGAGACGATACCCGGCGTAATCTATACGTGGCCGGAGGTGGCCTCCGTCGGCAAGAGCGAAGAAGAGCTGAAGGCAGAAGGGACGGCGTACAAGATCGGGAAATTCCCCTTCAAGGCGAGCGGACGGGCGCGTGCCGCGGAAGAGACGGAAGGCTTTGTGAAGGTGCTTGCCGCGGAGGCTGACGACCGGATTCTGGGGGTACACATGATCGGCCCCCGTTGCTCGGATTTGATTGCCGAGGCGGTTGTCGCCATGGAGTTCTGCGCTTCCGCGGAGGACATCGCGCGCATCGTCCATGCGCACCCGACTTTCGCGGAGCCGTTCAAGGAAGCCGCGCTGATGGCCACCGCCAACCGTCCCATCCACTTGTGAGGCCCATGCATTTCTCTTACCAGATCCGATCCGGCGCCAGGGTGATGTTGTGCCTGGGGTTGCTGGCCCTGGTGGGCACCGGCTGCATGTCGATCGACATCAAGTCGCTGCTGACGCCGAGTCTGAAGGAGCGGGTGGTGGAGCCGGCGCGCACACGCAACAAGATCCTGCTGCTGGATATACGTGGCGTTATCATGTCGGGGGAGGCTGAAGGTCCCTTCAGCGTGGTCACGAGGTGTACGCCTGAGGGGGTCAAGGCGGAATTGGCTCTCGCGGAGAGAGACAAGGAGATCAAGGCGGTCGTTCTGCGGATCGATTCGCCAGGGGGTGATGTGACGGCTTCGGACGTGATTCACCACGAGATTTCGGCCTTCAAGGAGCGCACGGGGATTCCGGTGTACGCCTCGATACTGGGGCTGGGCGCGTCGGGCGGTTACTATATCGCCTGCGCGGCGGACCGTATCTTTGTGCACCCGACGACCGTGACGGGGAGCATCGGCGTCATTGCCGTCTTTCCGAAATTGAGGGCGATGGCGGACAAGATCGGTTACGACCAGCGGGTCTTCAAGTCGGGTGACATGAAGGACATGGGGAGCGTGCTCCAGGAGATGTCGCCGGAAGAGGCGGCCGTGGTGCAGCAGATCGTGAATACCCTGTACGAACAGTTTCTTGCGGTGGTGGCGGAATCCCGGCCTGGCATCGAGGCGGAGGCGCTGCGCGGGCTGGCGGATGGGCGCGTCTTCACGGCTCCGCAGGCTGTCGACCATAGGCTGGTGGATGGTGTTGCATACCTGCCGGAGGTGCTGACGCTGGTGAAGAGCGCGGCCGGGGTGGAAAAAGCGAAGGTGGTGGCCTATGTATATGGCGGTGGCGATGACACCAATATCTATTCCGGTTCGGCTGCCAGGGGGCGGCAACAGTTGTTGGGCGGTCTGCATGTGGATCTTGGCGCACTGGTGCCGGAGACGCGAACAGGCTTCTTCTATCTATGGAGCCCGGCCCTTCCCTGAGGCGGCGACCTTTCCACGCTTGTACGAGAGGCACTGCTGAGATGGACTATGAACTGCCGCTCAACCGCCAACGGGCAGAGGACGACTCGACTTCCGTCACCGAGGGGAGCCTCACGGGAGAGGTGGTCACGGTGGTCTTCTGCAGCGAGGACGGCAATTATGCGGTGCTGCGTATCGTGGATACGGGCGGCGAGGAGCGTATCCTGGTGGGGACGCTGGGCGAGATCGGGGTGGGGGAGAACCTGCGAGCCTGGGGGAGCTGGGAAAAGCACAAGACGTATGGGCGGCAGTTCCGCGTGAGCCGTTACGAGACGGTGCTGCCGAGCAGCATCGATGGCATGCGCAGGTATCTGGCAAGCGGCATTATCCCGGGTGTTGGTCCCAAGCTGGCCGATCGCATCATCGACCGCTTCGGCGAGGAGACGATGAACGTGCTGCAGCATTATTCGGCGCGGCTGTGCGAGGTGCCCGGCTTCGGGAAGAACCGGCTCAAGCAGTTTCGCGAGGTGTGGTCCGAGCAGTCGGAGCGTCGGGATACCTTCATTTTTCTGCAGGGGCTCGGCATCAGTCCTGCCTACTGCGAGCGGGTTTATCGCAAGTATGGTGCGGAGACGGTGGAGAAGGTGAAGGAGAATCCATACCGGATGGCGCAGGATATCTGGGGGATCGGATTCCGGATGGCTGACGCGGCCGCCAGCCATCTCGATATCGCGCGGGATCATCCCTTTCGGCTGGCCTCGGGCGCTATCTACGTGCTCGACCAGCGCTGCACCCAGGATGGCCATACGTGCCTGCCGTACGATCTACTGGTGGAGGAGGCGGCCTCCGTGCTCGAGGTGGACAACGAGCTGACGCGTCTGGGCATCGCGAGAGCCGAGCAGGATGGGGCCGTCGTGATCAGCCGGGAGGGGCTGGCGGCAGGGGATGAGATGGTCTACCCGGCGTCGCTCTTCCACGCCGAAAGTGATGTAGCGAAGCGGGTCAAGCGGTTGCTGGAGTTCCCGCCGGAGGCGCTGGATGTGGACGAGATCGCACCCCATGGCGAGATGTGGGAGCGACTGAACGAGGCGCAGCGACAGGCGGTGGGGATGGTCTTTCAGTGCCCGATCTGCATTGTCACCGGCGGGCCGGGCGTGGGCAAGACGACGGTAACGCGGGAGATTGTGCGGGTGGCGAGGTCACTGAAGCTGCGGGTATCGCTGGCGGCGCCGACGGGGCGCGCGGCGAAGCGGTTGAGCGAGGCGACGATGCAGCCGGCGCAGACGATCCACCGGTTGCTGCGCTGGGAACCCGCGAATCGGGGCTTCGTGCACGGGGTGGATAATCCGCTGCCGGTCGACCTTCTGGTGCTGGACGAGGTCTCGATGGTGGACATCATGCTGGGTATGCACGTGTTGCGGGCTGTGGCCCTGGGGACGCGGGTGGTTCTGGTGGGAGACAGCGACCAGCTTCCCTCGGTGGGGCCTGGATCGGTGCTGCGCGATCTGCTGGAGAGCCGGATCGTGCCGATGACGCATCTGCATGAGGTTTACCGGCAGGGGGCGGAGAGTCGCATCATCACAGTGGCCCACCAGGTGAACCGGGGAATCATGCCGGATCTGCGGCCGCCGCCGCGGGATGACGAGCTTCGCGACTTCTACTGGATCGAGCAGGAGGAGCCGGAGCGGGTGGTGGAGCTGATCACCCGCATGGTGGCGGAGCGCATCCCAGCGCGCTTCGGCTTTTCGCCGATGGAGGATATCCAGGTCTTGACGCCGATGAACCGTGGAATTGTGGGGGCGGAGAATCTGAATCGGGAGCTTCAGGCGGTGTTGAACGGCGATTCGGAAGGGAATCGGGAGGCGCTTTACATCGGCGAAACGCCCTACCGTGACGGCGATCGGGTGATGCAGACGGTGAATAATTATGAGCATGGGGTCTTCAATGGCGATCTTGGACTGATAATCGGGGTGGACAATGAGGACAATCGTCTTACGGTATTGTTCGACATCGGTGAGGTGGAGTACACCAAGGAAGATATCCATCAGCTTCGCCTTGCCTACGCGATGACAATCCACAAGTCGCAGGGCAGCGAATTTCCGGTGGTCATCGTGCCGTTGCTCAACCAGCATTACGTGATGCTGCGCCGCAACCTGGTCTATACGGCAATCACCCGGCCCAGCAAACTGCTGATCCTGCTGGGCTCTCGCAAGGCGCTCTCCGTCGCCATCGGCAATTTCAAACAAGTACCCCGCTTCAGCCGCCTCTGCTACAGACTTCAGCTATGAATACCCCCGCTACGTCCGTCCCCAAGCTCGATCCCTCGCCCGACCTGCCGCTCTACCGGGAGCCCACCTTTCTGCGCTGGTGCTTCCTCGGCACGCTGGTTCTGTTCAGCGCGCTGGCGCTCGAGTACCTGCGGACGGATTTCTGGATGGACGAGATCATCACCATTTACGACTACGGGGCGCAGTCTCACTGGCAGAACATTCTTCAGAAGTATCCAATCGCCAACAATCATATCCTCTTCTCGGTGGTGCTGTGGCACTGGATGCAGCTGAACCTGCCGGCGACGGAGGATGCGATGCGTTTTCCGTGCCTGCTTTTCGCCTTTCTTTCCGTGCTGGTACTGTACTGGCAGGGGCGGCGGCTCTTTCCGGAATCGGCGCGTCTGCTGGTGACGATGCTCTTTGCGCTGAGCCCGGTTTATCTGGCGTTCTTCTATCAATTGCGTGGCTATGGACTTTCGATCCTGCTGGCCATGATCGCGACGCTTGGGGTGCTGCGCATCGTGCGTGGCGATCGGGTTCAGGGGTTGTGTCTCTTTGTGCCGGCGGCGATTCTTCTGCCGATGGCGATACCGAGCAATCTGCTGCTCAACGGCAGCCTGGTGGGGTACCTGGCGCTCACGCTGTGGTGGCAAGGGCGGCGCTTTCGCCGGGGCGACATGGCGATTGTGGCCGTTTGTGCCGTGTGCGGGGTGGCTGGCATGCTGCTGTATGTGCCGATCTGGGAGGACTTCATGGAGGTGACGCGAAACACGGGAGGCTGGGAGTCTGGCTGGCAGGTTGCCGGCAACGTGGCACTGGGCTTCGGGGCGCATGTGGGGGCATTTCTGTTGGCGGTACTGGCCTTGCGGCGTCAGCCGGAGTTTGGCGAGGTGAAGTGGAAGGAGGAGGGCGATGTGGTGCTGCGTTCGCTGCCCATTCTGCTGTTCAGCTGTGCCGTGCCGATCCTGATCTTTGCGCTGGTGCTGGCGCCTTGGCCGCGGGCGATGCTTGCGTACTTCGCGCCATTTACCGTGTGTGGGCTGATCGGTTTTCGGGAGCGGCTGGTGCACAAGAACATCTACTTTCTTCTGCTGATCCTGATGGTGCTGGCGAACCTGCTGGTCTTTCACAAGCTGAGCGACTATACGTCGCGCTCACGGCTGGAGGACGGCGAGTATCCGCAGAACCTGCTGCAGCAGTTCTACGCCCGCAACGACGATATCAGCCAGACGGCGCTCTTCATGGTGGACAACCCGCTGCTGCCGCCGAACAGCCGCATCTTCATCGACGTCCATTTCTTCCACAGCATGGAGTTCTACTGGCAACGGCATGAGGTTTACCGCTCGCAGCTGCAGCTGGAATGCCTGGATGGGGGGACCAAGTTTGCCCTGAAGGAAGATCCCGCCGTCTATCCCTTCTATCCGCAGTTCATACTCGCTTACAACATCGAAGAGGCGCGACAGTCCTACCGAAAGACGGTGGGCTTCGACGTGATGCTGGAGCCGCTGCAGAGCCCGACACGGCTCGTGATCTTCTACGTGACCGCGATGGCAGTGCCACGGGAGAGACGGCAGGCATTTCCGCCGCCCTTCGTGCCGCCCCCTTTTGATGCACCGCCGCCTTCGCCACCTCCCGAGGAGGCCCCAACTCCACCGGGAGTACCGATCTCCTTTCCATCCGAGTCAAGACCATGATCCTCCAGATAACCATTGTCGACAACGAGAATCCCCTCCGGCGGTGGTCGGGCCGGGCCGAGGGAGGGCGTCTGGTCATTGGTGCCGGCGAGACGGCAGATGCCCAGGTGGAAGGGTGGCCTGGCGGCGATCTGGTGATCAATCACGATCCGCCGTCGAATGGATTTGTGCTGGATGGGGCAGAGGACGACCTGCGCGTAAATGGTGAGTCGGTGGCGGCGGGACCGGCCCAGCTTCGCAGCGGTGACCGCCTCCAGATCGGAGAGCGTTACTCCCTGCGCTTCATGGTGCGCTTTGAGACTACGGGGCAGCAGCGCCGGATCGGAATCCTGCCGATACTTGTTTCGGCGGCGATTGTGACGATCCTGATCTTTCAACTGGGGATCGGGATCTGGCTGCCGCTGGCCATGAAACAGGAGTCGGCGATGGGTATGGAGATCAGCCGCCAGCGTACTCTGATGCTGCTCGATTTGCTCCGCAATGGGATTTCGACGCATAGTCATGAGCAGACAGATGAGACTGTCATCGTGACTCTGGGACTGGTTGGTGAAGAACTGGACAACATGGCTCTCTACCTGCGCCACTACGACGAGCGCCTCGATGCGCGGCAGATCACCCAGATGCACGATGATCTTCAGGCTCTCTACTCGATCCTCCTTCAGCTCGTGAACAAGGAACTCTATCCGCCCGATCAGGGCATTGATCTCGATGCTGCCATGGAGAAGATCCTGGCAGCGGAAAAGGAAACGCATGAATAAGAAACGTGTGGCAGAGACTCTTGGCAAACTTGGGCAGGTGCGGGTAGCCGTGGTCGGCGACCTGATGCTCGATCGCTATATCACCGGACGTGCCAGTCGCATTTCACCAGAGGCCCCCGTGCCGATCGTGAAAGTGCAACACAAGCGTTCTGTTCTCGGTGGCGCGGCCAACGTGCTGCGCAATCTCGCCTCGCTCGGCGTGGTTGGACAGGCCTTCGGCGTCATCGGCGACGACAGCTCCGGCCATGAGCTGCTGGCCCTGTGCGAGGCGGGCGGTATCGGCACCGCAGGCATTATTCAGCAGAGCAATCGGCCGACTACCGTGAAGACACGGGTGATTGCCGAGCCGCAGCAGGTCGTCCGCATCGACGAGGAAGACGATGCGCCCATCGAGGATGGACTGCGCCAGGAACTGGCCGAGCGCCTTGGGCGAATGATGCGCGGGGGCGAGATCGACGCGGTGATCATCGAGGACTACAACAAGGGGGTGGTCAATCAGGCTTTTGCCGATCATATCCTCTCTCTGGCCCGTGAAAGCGGCATGATGACGGCGCTGGATCCCCACCCGGGCAACCCAATCGAAATAAAAGGGCTGACGATCCTGACGCCGAACCGGTCGGAGGCCTTTGCGCTGGCGGGCGTCTACTATCGCTCCACGGTACTCCCTCTCGAGCAAGACATGCCTCTGCTTCAGGTAGGCGAGCAGCTCATGGCGCGGTGGCAGCCGGAATTGCTGCTGGTGACGCTGGGCGGTGAGGGGATGGCGCTCTTCATGGCCGACGAGCCAGTGCGTCACATGCCCACGGTAGCCAGGGAGGTCTTTGACGTCTCCGGTGCGGGCGACACCGTCATTGCCACTTTCACTGCCGGTCGGCTGGCAGGACTCTCGCCCGGGGATGCCGTCGAGCTGGCCAATCACGCCGCCGGCGTCGTCGTCGGCAAAATCGGCACGGTTCCGATCGCTCCGGAACAGTTGCTGCAAAGTTTCGAGCATTAGAGGGACCATGGAACGCGCAGTTTTTCTTGATCGGGATGGTACCGTCATCGTTGATAAAGCCTATCTGGATACCGTGGAAGGCGTGGAGTTGCTGCCGGGGGCGGGCGAGGGGCTGAGGAGCATGGTGGAACAGGGCTTTCGGCTGGTCCTGGTGACTAATCAGTCTGGGATTGGCCGCGGCTACTTCGCGGAGGAGATCGTCCTGGCGCAGCATGAGCGGCTCCAGGAACTCCTGCTGCCCCATGGGGTTCGCTTCGACACGATGGTCTATTGTCCGCACAGCCCGGATGTTGCATGTGCATGTCGGAAGCCGGAGCCGGGCATGATTGTGGATGCGGCGGCGAAGCTGGATGTCGACTGTCGTCAATCGTGGATGATTGGCGACAAGGCGGGTGATGCCAAGGCCGGCAGTGCGGCCGGATGCCGCACCATCCGCATTGGACCGGATGCGGATGGTGCAGCGGATTTCAGCGCGGTGGATCTGCGGGAAGCGGCGGCGATCATCGCGCGCGAAGGCTGACCTGCCGCGTTCCGAAGCGTACCACCAGGCATTCCTGCTCGCGCGAATGCTCCAGCAACGGCATGGAGGGGGCTTCCTTGCCGGCGTGGAAGGCAAAGAGGCGCCAGCCGCTGGTGCATTCGCTGGAGAAACGCAGCCATCGGGCCGGTTCGCGCTCGCCATAGTTGGGGCACCAGAACATGGCATCGTCCCGCGCCTGCGGATGATCCGAACCCAGGACCGCGATCGCCAGATGCAGACCACTGTCCAGAGTCAGCCTCCAGCCGCCACCCATGCTCGCCGCCGGTTCACCGCCGGGCAGCAGCCAGGAATTGGTCCACAGGTGAGGCTCCGTACCCTGGAAATGGTCAAGGACGATCAGCCATGGCTCCTCCGTCTCGCAGGTGCCGACCACCACCTCACGCGTCACGCGGGCGCCCGTTTCAATCCGAAAACCGGTCAGTGAGGAGCGGAAGGTTATGGCATCTTCGCTGTCCACGGCCTCGATGGCGCCCACGCGCGGATCTTCCGGCTGGACGACGGGAGGGATGGCCGATTCCTTGATCCTCTCGTGTGGCTCGATCAGCCTCTCCAGTGGCAGGATAGTGTTGTGAGACTCACCGTTCACCACCCATGCGCGCTCGACAGAAGAATCGTAGATCCAGCGACCGGGATCCACAATGGCAGGGAGCCCCAAGGCATCCCAGTGAATAGTGAGATTGGCCTTGTGTGCATGGCCGGCAGAGGTCGGGCCATTGTCCAGGATCAGCTGTGACGCCGTCGTGGAAATGGAGGAGCGGGCGACGGCGATGCCTCCCAGCGGGAAGTGCGAGATTCGGGGTGTCGGAAGCGTATCCACGGAGTTCCAGACACAGCCGTTGGATGCCCACAGGCTGAAGCAGCTCGGCTTTACGGCGTGCATGAAGCGGCAGTCGGGAAAGATGGCCTTCAGCATGCCCAGGGCGGGCTGCCAGGAATCGACGCGATCGGTGTCGGAGATGAGCGTCAGCTTCTGGTCAGGTGTGATGACGGCATCGAGGAAGTTGCCCATTCGCAGGAGGCGCTCTCCGTAGGCGGTTGCCCAAGGTTCGCCCTGGCGATTGCCAAGGAGGAAGCTGGCGCCGTACCAGCGGATGCAGCCCGCGTGATAGCTGGCCGACTTCTCCCACTGGACCCCATCCTGCCAGACTGCCCGCGCCAGGCTCGATTCCATGATATTGCGTGCCGCGTGCTTCCATACCGTCATGCCCTGCACCTCCGGGAGTGCACTTGCCCATAGGTAGAGCCCCTCCATCTGCATCGAGGTGAAGTTGTGTTCCTGTATCGCGATGCCGCGCGCCGCCACCAGATCGAAGAGGCGCAGGCAGCGGGCCAGCAGCACCGCATTGCGGATCGGCGTCATCTCCGCCGCCGGCACGGCCAGCCAGTACGCCCAGTACCAGTTCGTCAGCCGGATGAAGATGTCCAACTCTCCGAATGGTGGCCCCATGCCGCGACTGCCGATGGCATGCATCGTCGCCAGAAACTCCTCGCCGGGAAAAGGCACCCGCGAGACGAAATAGTCCCATTCACGCATCAGCGCGTCAAAGTAGCGAGGGTCCTGATCCTTCCAGTAGGTGCGTCCCAGGCAGGCCAACCAGCGCATCCGGCCAAGACCGTGAATCGTCTCCGGGTCCGGATAGGGATGGCTGGTGAAGTCGAAGCTATCGCGGTCGAGTTCGAGGAAGCGTCTGCAATAGGGATTGGAGGCGCCATAGAGCCGTCCAGCCACAGCCTCGTCCGCGATTTCGCGCTCCCAGGCGGTCTCGGACGGATCGAGTTGAGCGGCAAGATCGGCAATGGTGGCGAGGTTGTCAAAATCGAACGGCAGGATCGGCAACCGCCGGCGCTGCAGGTAGCGCAGCAGCGATTCCGCAAAATCCCCTTGGTCGAACAGTGCGATCAGATGTCGATCGAGCCGATCCCGCAGCAGCTCCACCGCGGCTGCGTACTCCTGCTCAAGCCCTGCGTCCATGCTGGTCTCCTTTCTCGGCGTGAATACGTGATCCCGTGACCGGGAAGTTTAGCACGTATCAGCCCTCTCTTCATCATGGTGCGGCAGAAAATGCCATGCGAAGGCGACGACATTGGCGCCCCCCCATCCTGGGAACCCCACGCGCCTGTGTGGCCATGCGGTCCCTCGGGCAACGCGGCGGTAACTCCCAACCAGCGAACAGCCGCCGTTGACATCAGGGGATTTACTGTGTACAGTGCTGCTTTTCCCGCGCCGGAAAAGGTGTGGCATCAACCGCGTTCAAGGAACGAGTCATGATAGCGATTGTCGATTACAAAGCGGGCAACCTCACCAGCGTCTTGCTGGCGTTCGAGGCGCTTGGCGTGGAAGCGCGGATCACCAGCGACCCGGCTACCGTGCTGGCCGCCGATCGTGTTGTCTTCCCTGGCGTAGGCGCCGCCGGCGATGCCATGCAGCACCTGCGCGACCTGAAACTCGAACAGTGCCTCCGCGACGTCGTTGCCAAGGGAACCCCCTTCCTGGGCATCTGCCTGGGGACCCAGATTATCCTCGAGCATTCCGAAGAAGATGCCGGCACCGATTGTGTCGGCCTCGTGCCGGGAAAGGTCGTGCGCTTTCGGCCAACTGATCCCTACGACAAGATTCCCCAGATCGGCTGGAATGCCGTTCACCTCTGCCGCCCCCATCCGCTCTTCGAGGGCATAGAAGACGACTCCGAGTTCTACTTCGTGCACAGCTATTATCCGGCACCGGCACGGCGCGAAGATGTCATTGCCGAAACCGACTATGCCGACGCGCGCTTCGCCAGCGTGCTCGGCCGCAACAACCTTGTCGCCACGCAGTTTCACCCGGAACGATCCGGACGTATCGGGCTGCGCATGCTGCGGAACTTTACCTCCTGGAATGGCTCATGCTGACCAAACGCATCATACCCTGCCTCGATGTGCGCAACAAAGTCGTCACCAAGGGAGTCAAGTTCCAGAACAATGTCGACCTCGGCGATCCCGTCGAAATGGCCGTCGCTTACAGCGAAGGCGGCTGCGATGAACTCGTCTTTTATGACATCACCGCCTCCGCCGAAGGGCGCCCCATTGACATCGAGATGGTCCGCGAAGTAGCCCGCGCCGTGCGCATTCCCTTTGCTGTCGGCGGCGGTCTGGCCACCCTCGACGACATGTACCGCGTCCTGCTGGCCGGCGCCGAAAAGATCTCGATCAACTCGCTGGCGGTGCACAACCCCCAGCTTATCGTCGAAGGCGCCAGGCGCTTCGGGTCGCAATGTATTGTGCTGGGCATGGATCCTGTCCGCGTCGACGATGACGCCCGCTTCCCCAGCGGTTACGAAATCACCACCCGCGGCTTTCGCGAGCGTACCGGGATGGACGCCCTCGAATGGGCGCGCCGTGCCGAAGCTCTTGGCGTCGGTGAAATCGTCGTCAACTCGGTTGATGCCGATGGCACCCGCGAGGGCTACGAGCTGACTCTGACCGGTATGATCGCCGGGGCGGTGGGCATCCCTGTGGTCGCCTCCGGAGGTGCCGGAACCCCTCAGCACCTGATCGACGTCTTCCAGAAGGCGCATGCCGATGCCGCGATCATCGCCAGCATGATCCACACCGGCGAGTACCAGATTGCGCGGATCAAGGAAGAACTGGTCCGCGCCGGTGTTCCCACCCGCCGAAAGTGGTAAATCGCCTGCTATGATTCCATGTCGTGACAGAGCTCGCTTTTCTTTTCACGACCTATTGACTGGAATCCCTCTAAACATTATAGTGACTTGATTTTTGCCGAGGCTGAGCGACAGCTCACTTTACTATTCCCGATTAAGTGCAGGTCAGGTTCTCCATGGAGAAGAAAGGTTACCTTTATACCATCTTTCCGCTGTCAACAGTTGGCCGGAAACTAACTATGGCCTTGACCGGCCTCCTGCTGGTCGGCTTTCTGGTCATGCATCTGGCGGGGAATCTCCTGATGTTCCTGGGGGATGAAACGTACAATGCGTATTCGCACTTCCTGATCAAGCATCCGCTCATCATCATAGCCGAGATCGGGCTGATACTGCTCTTTCTCTTTCACATCGTGGATGCGGTCATCCTGCGCATCACCGAGCGTGAATCGCGGCCCAAAGACTACGATACCAAGAAGAGCCTGGGCAAACGCTCCCTCTCTTCGTACACGATGATCTACAGCGGCGTGATTATCCTGGGCTTTCTGATATTTCATATCGTCACGATGAAGTTCGGCCCTTACTACCAGGCGCAGAATTCGGAGATAGAGATGCGCGACCTCTACCGCCTGGTTGTCGAGTGGTTCAGCAAGCCGTGGTATGCGATCATCTACATCGTCTCGATGTTCTTCCTGGGACTGCACCTTATTCACGCGTTCCAGAGTTCGCTGCGCACACTGGGCATCAGCCACCGCAAGTACCTCCATTTCCTGACCGCGGTTTCTTACCTGCTGGCGATCGTGCTGGCGATCGGCTTCGCGGCGCTCCCCATTTACTTCTGGCTCTTCTACAACTGAGGGATGACAATGAAGCTCGATGCACATATACCTGACGGCCCGATCGAAGACAAGTGGCAACGTCACAAGTTCGAAATGAAGCTGGTCAGCCCCAATAACAAGCGCCGCTTCGACATCATCGTCGTCGGTACGGGCCTGGCGGGCGCCTCAGCCGCTGCGTCGCTGGCCGAGCTTGGCTACAATGTCAAGGTCTTCTGCCTGCAGGACAGTCCCCGGCGCGCTCACAGCATCGCCGCTCAGGGCGGAATCAATGCCGCCAAGAACTACAAGAACGATGGCGACAGTCCCCGGCGCCTCTTCTACGACACGGTCAAGGGTGGTGACTACCGCAGCCGCGAAGCGAATGTCTTCCGCCTCGCCGAGGTGAGCGTCAACATCATCGATCAGGCCGTCGCCCAAGGCGTTCCCTTCAACCGGGAATATGGCGGTCTCCTCGATAATCGCTCCTTTGGCGGCGCCCAAGTCTCCCGCACCTTCTATGCGCGCGGCCAGACCGGACAGCAGCTGCTGCTCGGCGCCTACCAAGCCATGTGTCGCCAGATCTATCTCGGCACCGTCACCTGCTACGCCCACCATGAGATGCTCGATCTGGTAATGGTCAATGGCGAAGCCAAGGGAATCGTCACGCGAAATCTGCGCACAGGCGAACTGGAGACCTATGCCGGTCATGCGGTGGTTCTGTGCACTGGCGGCTACGCCAACGCCTTTTACCTATCCACCAATGGCCAGGGCAGCAACGTCACCGCCAACTGGCGCTGTTACAAGCGTGGCGCCGCCTTTGCCAATCCGTGTTACACCCAGATCCACCCCACGTGCATCCCCGTCAGCGGCGACCATCAATCCAAGTTGACCCTGATGAGCGAGTCGCTGCGTAACGACGGCCGCATCTGGGTGCCAAAGAAGAAAGGGGACGAGCGGTCACCCCGGGACATACCCGAAGAAGAGCGCGATTACTATCTCGAACGGCAGTATCCCGCCTTCGGTAACCTTGTGCCGCGCGACGTCGCCTCCCGCGCCTCCAAGAAGATGTGCGACGCCGGCTATGGGGTCGGTGCCAGCAAGCGGGCAGTCTATCTCGACTTTGCCGAGGCGCTCGAACGGCTGGGCGAGCGCAACGTTACGGAGAAGTACGGTAACCTCTTCGAGATGTACGAGCGCATCACCGACGACGATCCCTACAAGATCCCCATGCGCATCTACCCGGCGCCGCATTACACCATGGGTGGCCTTTGGGTGGACTACAATCTGATGAGCAACATCCCCGGCCTCTTCGTTCTGGGGGAAGCCAACTTCTCTGACCACGGCGCCAACCGCCTGGGCGCCAGCGCCCTCATGCAGGGACTGGCCGACGGCTACTTCATCATACCTTACACCATTGGCAACTACCTGGCGGACAGGCTCTCGGAGAAACTCTCTCCCACTGCTTCCGAGTACGTGCAGTCCAAGCAGGGCGTCGCGGAGCGTATCGCGAAGCTGTTGTCGATCGGTGGTTCGCGCACCTCGCAGGACTTCCATCGCGAGCTGGGAAACATCCTGTGGACACACTGTGGCATGGCCCGCAATCGCACGGGACTGGAAGAAGCGCTCGACAAGATTCCCGCGCTGCGTGAGGAATTCTGGAAGAATCTCAAGGTGGCCGGTACCGGCGAAGAACTCAACCAGTCACTCGAACGCGCCGGTCGGGTCGCGGATTTCCTCGAGTTGGGCGAGCTGATGTGCCTGGACGCGTTGGAGCGGGAAGAATCCTGTGGCGGCCACTTCCGCGAAGAGTACAAGACCGAGACGGATGAAGCAGAGCGCAATGACGAGAAGTTCTGCCACGTGGCAGCGTGGGAATATCTGGGCGACTCGCGGAAACCGGAGCGGCACGTGGAGCCACTGAGCTTCGAAAACATCCACCTGGCGACGCGTAACTACAAGTGAGTGTCATGAAGTTTACTCTCAGAATCTGGCGGCAGAAAACCCCGCGGGGCGAGGGACAGTTTACCAACTACGAGATCGATGGCATCAGCGACGATACCTCCTTTCTCGAGATGATAGACATCCTCAATGAACGATTGGAGAAAGAAGGAAAGGAACCCGTCGCCTTCGACTCCGACTGTCGCGAGGGCATTTGCGGCGCGTGCGGTCTTTATATCAATGGCACACCTCACGGCCCCCTCCCCGCCACTACCACCTGTCAGCTCTTCATGCGCCATTTCGAGGATGGGCAGACCATCACCGTCGAGCCATGGCGTGCGGCGGCCTTCCCCGTCGTCAAGGATCTGATCGTCGACCGCTCGGCATTCGATCGCATCATTCAGGCGGGCGGATACATTGCCGCGCCGACTGGTGTCGCTCACGATGCGAACTCTCTCCCTGTTGCCCGCGAAGTGGCCGACCTCGCCTTCGATGCCGCGGCCTGCATCGGCTGTGGCGCCTGCGTCGCGGCCTGCAAGAACTCCTCCGCCGCCCTCTTTGTCGGCGCCAAGCTGACTCATCTGGCAGTCCTGCCGCAAGGCATGCCCAACCGGCACAATCGTGTTCTGCGCATGGTCCGGCAGATGGATGCCGAGGGCTTCGGGCACTGCAGCAATGAAGGCGAATGCGAGGTGGCTTGCCCGAAGGTCATCAAGCAGGAGAACATCTCGCGCATGAACCGCGAATACTTCCGCGCCAAGCTGATGACCTTCTTCGGCGGCTGGACCGACTGATTCAGCCGATCAGCCGGGTTGCCACTCCAGGTTGAGCCCCGCGCAGCCGTAAGCCGCTGCCAGGGCCGCGTCGTCGGTGCTCTCCTCCATGCGGGCGCGCAGCCAGCAGTGATGCTGTGCGATCTGCTCCAGATGCGCCGGGCTTTCGAGCAGGTTCTGCAGTTCGCCGGGATCCTCCACCAGGTCGAAGAACTGCCAGGGGTGCATTCCCTTGAGGTCTCCGGCAACCGTATACTTGTACCGCGTGGAGCGAAAGGTGCGGTAGACAGCCCCGTGGAAGGGCATTTCCGGTCGCGTCTCCGAAACAAACTGAAGCATCACGCCCGGGCGCCCCAGACTTGTCGCTTCGCCCTTTGCCAGTGGTGTCAGATCTGCCCCAGGCAGTGCTTTGTCGTGCGTCAGCCCCGCCAGGCCCAGCAGGGTGGGGAAAAGATCTTCCGTACACGTCGGCACATCGATGACGGTGCCGGGGGCAATGCCAGGGCCAGAGATCATCAGCGGGATGCCGGCAGACTCTTCATACGCATACTGCTTGCCCGTCAGGCAATGCGAGCCATCCATCTCGCCGTGGTCGGAGAGAAAGATCACGTACGTCTCCTCCAGCAGCTGCTCCGCCTCCAGAAAGGCCATGACGCGGCCCACGTTCTGGTCCAGATTCTCGATCATCGCGTAGTAGGTTTTCCGCTGCCGCATCAGCACCTCCCGATGTCCTTCGGTCACGACGTACTCGACCATGGCTTCCGCAAAGGGATTCTCGTGCGGCGCCAGGAAGTTCGCCGGCAGCTCGATGTCGCGAGCGAGCCATTTGGCCGTCAGCTCGGCTGGCGCTTCGTAGGGAGGGTGGGGCGGTTCTACCGAGATCACCCCGCAGAAAGGCTTCGAGCGGTCCCACTCTTCGCGTAGGAAGTCGAGGGCCAGATCGCAAAGCCCATCCGTCTGATAGCCATCGATCTTGCGCGGTGTCGGGTCGTCATCGGCAAAGTAATACGTGTCAAAAGGCGAATTGCGCAGTTCGAATCCCCGCCAGTGCTGCCAGCGCCCCTGATACTCCCGGGGCACCGGCTTGACGCCTTCATGCCGCGCACCGTAGCCCGGCATGTGCAGATAGCCGCCGTAGAGATGCCACTTGCCCACGTACAGCGTCTCGTAGTCCGCCTCATTGAAGACATCCGCCAGCGTGCGCTCGCGTGGTGACATGCGCCACTCGATTCCCGGAATCATTCGCGTGTGCGCGTACTCGCCCGTCATCATGGTGAAGCGGAAGGGAACGCAGATCGGATAGGTCGAACAGCCGTTGTCGAAGCGGGCGCCGCGAGCAGCCAGGCGATCCAGATTCGGCGTCTGAATGTTGGGATCACCATAGACCGAAAGGGCGTCTCGACGCAGCTGGTCGCAGAGGATAACGAGAATGTTGGGTCGGCTGGGCATGGAAGATCCTGAATGTTCTGGTTAGGCTTGTCTGCGGGCGCTGGCCAGCCAGTGAGGCATGGGTGGCGGCAACGGGGCCACGCTGAAATCCTGAAAACCGGCCTCGATCAGCCAGGCGTGCAGCTCATGATCGCTGAACACCCAGCCATGGTGGGTGGTCAGCGCCATGTTGAGCGCAAAGAGTGCGGAAAAGGGCGGGCTGGTGTGGCTGGCATCCGTCATCATGTCCAGAATATAAACGATTCCGCCGGGCTTGAGTGCGGCATGTGCCTTCCGCAGCAGGGCGAGGATCCCCTCCGGCTCTTCCTGGTGCAGCATGCCGAAGAAGAGCACGGCATCCTGTTCCGCCGGAAACGCCACCTCATGATAGTCGCCGGCCAGCGTCTTGACTTGCTCGCTTACCTGTTGCTGCGCCAGCAACTCGTCCGCCACCGCGGTCACCGCCGGCAGGTCGATCACCGTACAGGATATCCGCGGGTGCGCCTGTGCGATCAGCGCCGAATAGGTTCCCGGACCACCGCCGACGTCGAGCAGCCGCCGGCAGCCGGTCAGTTCCAGATGGGGCACGACCATGCGGCCGATTCCCAGCGCCCGCCCATGCATCGAAAGGACAAAGGTGCGGGTTCGCTCGGCATCGTCCCCCAGGTGCAGTGTTGGCGCCTCGACCGGCTTGCCGTCGCGCACCATCCGCGGCAATTTCCCCCATGCCGCATAGACGTCACGGTTATAGCGGATGGCACGGCTCAGATCGCCCGGCATGCCCGGCACCAGAAAGGCGGCAGCTTCGGCGCTGTTCGCATAGGTGTCGCCATGCTTGCACAGCAGACCGACGGCGCAGCAGCCATCCAGCAGGAGGCGAGTACCCCGAGGATCGCAGCCGAGATGCTCCGCAAGCTCCTCGGCTGTAGAATCGGGTAGGTCGGCAAGCGCGCCGAAGATGCCGAGATCACTGGCAGAGAAGAGCACCTGGGACTGGTAGAAGGCGCTGGCCATCTCCATGATGCGCGCAGGATCAGCCATGAGGTGGTTCCTCCGTTTGGGGATGAGGGGTGAAAATCCGAACGAGAAGCCAGCCGGCGGCCGGAAGCGCCAGCGCCAGCCAGATTGCCGGCCATGGATCGGTGATCTCGCTTCGCGTTCCCGCAACACTGTAGACAAAGCAGATGGGCAGAGTGCCGAGAACTACCGCCCCCAGGTACGGACGCAGGCGAAAGGCGCTCAATCCCGCCAGGCAGGAGAGTATCTCAGTCAGCATCGGCACTGGGCGGCTGAGGATGATCGCGTAGATGCCGTATCGCTCGAACCAGCGTCGCAAGCGGCTGATGTCCTGCTCGCCCACCAATCGCTGAAAGACTCGCTCGCCACCCCAGCGGCAGAGCCCATAACCGATCAGCGCGCTCGCCATCGCGCCCGCAAAGGAAACCGTTCCACCCAGCCACGGCCCAAGCAGCTTTCCCGACGCGATCATCACGATCGACGAGGGCGTCGGCAGGATGATATCGCCGCCCAGCAACACCAGGATGCTCCCGATCGCCAGCCACATCCCCAGCGGTGATGCGTGCAGGGCAGCCAGTTGCCTCTGGACAAAGGCTGGATCCGTCCACCCGGCATGATCCGCCAAGCCGAAACAAAGCGAGAAGACCGTCAGCATGAGAAATATCGTGATCCAGATGCGCTTCATGGAGAGATCGGTTGGTGGATTTTGCCCGCGCAATCCATGGCCCAGAGGTCCTGATCAGCGATCAGGATGAAGACGACACGGGGTGCCGCTCTCCACTCGGACGTGGTGACTCCTTTTTGCATGAGCATCAGGTAACCATGACCAGTACGGCCGCATTGTCAAGACGCCTCAGGGCTGTCCCATCTTGAAATGCCCTTCAAGCGCCGTGTCGTTGAGCGCTCGCCGGTAGATGACCAACTCATCGATGACGCCGTCGAAAGCACCGGACAGACCGTCGGAATTGCCGAAGAAGGTCCGCCCTCTCCCGTCGGCCGGATTTCCGAATGGCATGGCGCTGATCAGCTCCTTCCCCTTCTCGCCGCCTTCGCCGAACCGGTAAAGATAGACGCCTTCGTCGACGCGTTGCACCAGCGCCACCATCGACCACTTCTCCGTTGGCAGCGTCAGTTCACTTGCGGCGGCAAAGATCGACACTTCATCCTGGGCGATACCGAGGGTGTTGGTGGCATTCAGCAGCAAGTTCGGATAATCACCATCTTCCCACACGCCGGGCGAGGATTCACGCTGGGTGTTGACGAGGCCCTGACTCTGCATAACGCGCGGATAGACCCACAGGATGATGGTGAACTCGCCACTGTCTTTATCGACAATATTCTGGTACGCCACTTCGAGGGAATCCATGCCGTTCATCATCCGGATTCCCTTCTTGCGAAACCACCGTCCCTTGTCCCAGGTCGTTGTACCGCCCAGATAGCCGTCATACTTGTTCCGCTCGTAGCCTTCCACGTCGATACCCTGCGCCAGGTTCTCCGTCAGGGTGCCGTTGCCTTCCATGAACATCAACTGCAGGATCTGCTGCTCCGACACGCGCTCATTGCGCATGTAGCCTTCCCAGCGTCCCATCTTTGCCTTCTCGCGAGTCTTCGAGACCGCTGCCACCAGCATCGACATCAGCACCATGATCACCGCGGTGACCACGATCATCTCCACAATCGTAAAGCGCCGTACGCACGAAGGACTGCCGCTTCCACCAGCATCCATGAGAAGCCTCCAGACTTCGGGGATAGGTAACCGCATCGTCAGCCGCCATGCGTTGCACGGATGGCGTCTTTTCGCAGATTATACTACTTGGCTCAAGCTTTTGCAACGCCTTTCGCGCGACCCCGCAACGGGATGTCGCTGCCCAACCGAGAGCGGCGCGGCTTCGGCTGGCTGTCAAAGTCGATAATCGTCGACAGCCGAGGCTTGTCCGAGTTGTTCGGCGCCGAGGCGTGCAGCGTCAGCACGTTGAAAAAAAGAACATCGCCCGGTTCCATCTCCGCGTAGACAACCTGAGTGGAATCGATATCCGATTCGTCCACCATGTAGTCTTCAAGGTGGTGGTGGGGAATTAGCCCCTGCTTGTGCGATCCCGGTATGACCTGGATGCAGCCATTCTCACGCGTTGCCCCGTCGATGGCGCTCCACACCGTGACCTGACGCGTGTTCATCTCCTGCCAGTACGCAAAATCCTGGTGCCACGGCTTCCGCCGTCCGCCATGCGCAGGTTTGAACATCAGCTTGCTCGAGTGGTAATAGATGTCCGGTCCGATCAGCTCTGCCACGATGTCGAGGATCTTGTCACTCGCTGCCACGGCTTTGAAGTCAGGCTCCACATGGTAGACTTCCTGGATCTTGCGCAACGCCATCTTCTTGCCGGTCGGATCGCTGCTCACCGGCTCCAGATCGTAAAGCGCGGCCCCATGCTGATAGGTGCTGCCATGCTCATGTGCCTCGGCTTCCACCCGCTGGCGGATCGCCTGGATCTTGGTAAGCTCATCCTTATTCAGCAATTTCCGAATGATCAGGTAACCGTCGTTCTCGTACTGCTCCAGTTGCTCTGAGGTCAGTTTTTGGGTAAGTGTGAGAGGTCTCATGGGGTATCACCGCGCGTGGGAAGATGGAAAGAGTAAAATATTGGATCAATTGTGAGTATAGGAATATGACTTTCTTTTGACCAACATCCAATCACTCCGCCGAAATTACCCGAAAAAGTGATTCCGCGGGCAGGTGCCCAGCCTGGGATACCACCTCTCGATGGCAGATCCAGATATGGAAAAACAACGGCCTCAGTTCCAGCCGGTCTAACCGTCTGTCAGGGCATCGCGCGTCTGCAAGGCGATCATGAGAGCCTGAGTACCCTCTTCCGGCGTACCACGCTCAGGCTGCACACCCTTTTCCAGGCACTCCACGAAGTACTGCAACTGGTAGAAGTAGCCGTCCAATTCCGCCCCCGCCACGTTCTGGGCAAAGCTGCGACTGCCTTCCACAGCCAGCTTTTCCGCCTTCCCGTCGCGCACGACCAGCAGGCTGCCGCCGCTGCCGTCAAACTCGATCATGCCCCCATCCCCCACCAGACGATACCCCATGCGGAAGGGCAGTCCCGCCGGCATCCGATTGCTCGCCTCAACCTGCGCGATACAGCCTGATTCCAGCTCATAGATCGCCGAAAAGTGACGCACATCCCCCATGGCGGCAACCTTGCGAGGCATCCCGGCCAGCCAGTTGATCGTATCGAAATCATGGATGGCAAGGTCGATTATCGCGCCCCCGCTACGGGAGAAATCCATGAACCAGTTCTCGCCCGACGTCCACTTTGGCCCTTGCGAAAAGCGCCAGCACGCAATGCGCTGCAGCGTACCGATTGCCCCCTCCGCCGTCAGCCGGGCCCCTTCCACGTACTCCGGCCAGAAGCGCAGCACGTGCGCAACCATGAAGATGACGCCATGTTTCCGACAGGCATCACGCATCGCGTCCGCATCGGCAATCGTCAGCGCAATCGGCTTCTCGCAGAGAACGTGCTTCCCTGCCGCGGCAGCGCGCATCACCAGCTCGCGATGCGTGTCCGTCGGCGTGCAGATGTCGATCGCGTCGACCTCCGGATCGTCCAGTATCTGCTCATAGTCGGTGGTGGCGATGACCTCGCCCCGCAGCTGGGTGGCCAGTGCCTCAGCCCGCGCCTGCCGCGTCGCAAGCACATACTTCACCTGCGCCGGCAGCCCCTTTTCGTACGCCTTGGCATGCGTTTCGCCCATGAATCCCGCACCGATAATCGCTATCTTTTTGCTCATCGTTATCCTTTCCATCAACCCAATTCCGGGCCGCTGATGCTGTAATGCGACGCCTCGACGCCGGCAAGGTTTCGACCTTTGACCATGCGGATGAAGGCCCGCTCTTCCTGAAAGCCCTGCGCCTCCAGCCAGTCGCGCCACGCCGCATCGTGCAGCCGTATATCGGTTACGACCGACTTGCCGCGCAGCTGACCCAGCACGGCGGCTGCCAAGGACTGTGCGTCCGCACGATTGGCAGCTTGAATCGGCCCCAGGTGCTCGAAGCGTTCGCCATGACGGCCGCAGCAGAAGCCGCTCAGATCCTCCGTCACCCAGGCATACTCCGGCGCCATCGTGAACAGGCCACGAATGACCGCTGGCCGCGCGACGCCAAACGCGGCGGAATCCAGCGCGATCACCGCCGCCAGATCCGTTTCACGCATCGGTCGCACCCTACGCCCCGGTGCTTCCATGTTCCCAATCGTCGGGCATATCATGCGAGCGAGTCTGTACTCATCAACGAAGCCGAGGGTGTCGTAGAGCGCCTTGCCCGCCGGGGTGGCATCCAGCTTGATACAGGCACAGTCGGCCAACCCCTCAAAAGCCGTGGTCAGCAGCAAGGTGCCTACACCGCGCCGCCGCATCGACGGATCCACCAGCACCATGCCCACCCAACTTGAACGGTTCGCGTAGTTGATGCTGGTAGCAGTTCCGATAACCTCCCCCTCATGCTCGGCTACAAAGCAACCCGTCGGATTGCAGCCGTGAAAAAGCTGCCAGTCCGCCTCCTGCTGATTCCAGCCCGCAATCCGGCACAAGCGCACACCCGCTGCAAAATCCACCGGTTGCATCCGGCGCACCACGACATCGCTCGACTTCACCATGCTCGATCTTCCCCTTTCCTATGAGTAGAAAAGATACACACTCTCCCGCGCCTGACAAGCCGCTTTCTTGCCCTCGTCGCTTGACACGTCTCCTGCATGGCTGTATCTCCATGGAGGAAGCAGATCCCTCGCAGAATCCAAAACACGGGAACTGGTTGTAAGCATGGACAGTCACAATGAAGACTCCGATTCGCGGCCTGCCGGATCTGGATCCGACCTCACAGTCCGCCCGATGGACGCCGGAGATGCGCCGCGCGCCTCGGCAATTCTGAATGCAGCCTTCCGCGGCTTCCTGGGCGATAAATTCCCCGAGGACAGCCCCCATTTCCATCCAGACATACTTATCGCCACTGCCCGGGTGGAAGACCCCTTCATGAGCTCCCGCATCTTCGTCGCCGAGCAACAAGGGAAGGTCGTCGGCGTCGTCAAGGTCACCGCGGGACGGAACGGACTCGGCGTCTTCGATTACATCGGCGTCGATCCCGATTCCCACACGCGCGGCGTCGGGTCGCTGCTGATGGCAAAGGCGGAGGAATTCTGGCGCGACCACCACCAGCGCAAAATCGACACCTGCGTTTCTGCCCACAACACCAAGGCGATCAAGTTCTACCTGAAGCACGGCTTCATCCCCGAGGGCTATCGCCGCGACCACTTCATCGTTGGCGTCGACGAGATCATCCTCGGCCGTTTCCTGACCGCACCATGACCCGCATCCCCCCATCCTGGGCACGCCACTCGCCTGAGTGACTCCCCCTTCGCGGCGCCGCTCACCAACGGCCGGCCTTGCCCCCAACCGGAGCCGCTCTCCGAGCGGCGCAGCTCCACTGTGGCAGCCCCCACCCGGCCGTAGCCCGGACACTCTTCTTCATAAGTCCACTGCGTCCACTGCGTCCACTGCGTCCACTGCGTCCACTGCGTCTACTGCGTCTACTGCGTCCACTGCGTCCACTGCGTCCACTGCGTCCACTGCGTCCACTGCGTCC
>JAWLHB010000012.1:0-196816 GCA_041690595.1 Lentisphaeria bacterium | reverse complement strand
CCGTAACGCCCGTCCCCCAAAACCTCGGTCGCAACCTCGGTCCCGTAACGCCCGTCCCCCAAAACCTCGGTCGCAACCTCGGTCCCGTAACGCCCGTCCCCCAAAACCTCGGTCGCAACCTCGGTCCCGTAACGCCCGTCCCCCAAAACCTCGGTCGCAACCTCGGTCCCGTAACGCCCGTCCACAAAAACCTCGGTCCCGTAACGCCCGTCCACTGACGGATCGGTCGGCTCAACGTAGAAGAAGTTCCCCGAACCGCGACTATACTTCTGCCCGCTCGTTCGCCTTGCCACGAGTTCCGCCAAGTCCCTCTTCACCAGAGACCGATACCCCTGCACCTGCGCACGACTCGTCACCGCCAACAACCGCCCCCTCCCATCCAGCTTCAACTCCGATGCCCGAATCTTCGAAAATGACTCCGCATAACCTGCCAGCCTTACCACACAGAAATCCTTAGCATACTCCCCCGCAAGCCGCCGCATTCTCCCGCCAAGTCCACTCATCTCCACCACCCCCCCTCTCAGGCATATAGCTCTTGTCCCCGATGAGTAATATAGCATATATAACTAAAAAGTAAAGCTCAGACGGAAAATATAGTGTTTCCCTCTCCCTGGTTCAGTTCAGGCCGTTGCCCCTAACGGCATGCTTTGCCCTGTCACGTCTCCGCATCTCGCATCCCTGCCCACCTCCCTTCTCAGCCGATGTATTCCTCTGCGATCTCTGTGGTTTTCGACTGCCCAATGCCATTCCTTGTCTTGGTAGGCGCCTGCCCCCTCGATTCCCTCGACTGTCTCGATTCATTCGAATCCCTCGACCTACCCGCCTGGCTCCCCCCGCGTGCGGCGAACGTGGTCTTTGCGCGCTGGGTGTATTGGTTAAAGGTATCAGTTATTTCGAGACCGTACATAGCAGCGATGACATAGTCATACCATTCGCCAACCACCACAGTTCCAGCTCATGCTGGACACCGATTCCGGTTCAAGCTGGACACCGATTCCGGTTCAAGCTGGACACCGATTCCGGTTCAAGCTGGACACCGATTCCGGTCCATCTTGGACACCAGTTCCGGTCCATCTTGGACACCAGTTCCGGTCCATCTTGGACACCGATTCCGGCCGACGGCCTGCAGCTGTCCACGATCAACCGGAATAACTGTCCACGATCCTCCGGAATCGCTGTCCAGATAACTCCGGAACCGCTGTCCAGCTTTGGCCGGAAAATGCATATGTATCAGTTCTATCCGATAGCTCGCCGAGCTGTCCGCCCCTGAGACCCGAAATTCCTTGGGTTGCTGCCAACGGTCGTGCTAAGCCTCTCTGCCAATGTTGCTTCACTGCGCATTCTCCGCACCCCAGTCTCTCCGCACCCCAGTCTCTCCGTCTCTCCGTGGTTCCACTCCATTTTTTCTCGCCACCACTAATTTTCATATCCGTTTCCGTCTCCTCCGCCCGCTCCGTCTCTCACATGTATGATCAAGATTCTGCGTTTGGGCCTTCGTCCCGCGGCCGTTCACGCCAGAAAACGATAATGTCAAAATCCTCCTCTGATGGCCCGTCGTTATAAACTTGGACATCGAAAGTGCGGCCAGGAAACTTTTGCGCAAGCGAATCCTTCAGGAGATGTGCGTAGATGCAAGCATAATACATCACAGTATGGTATGAGCGTAGCGCGGGATTATCCGGATCTGCCCAAGGATACTCATCAAGGGAAACATGAATATGGTTTGCCGTACCTTCTATCACGTCCTTCGGTTGTCCAGCTGCAATCATCGATCTGACTATCTGTTCAGATGACTTACGTATGATTATGCCATCGACGTCCACCAAATCAGTGTCGAACAACAGCTTGAAGATCACATCAAAATCATGAAATGAACAGTTTCCAGAACGATCCATTCCGCGCAGGCGTCTCTGCAGTCTTATCAGCCAATCATTGCCAATCATCCGCTGCAACTCCAGATTTAACTAAGCTGCCAAACTCCAGATCGTCGTCACCTCTTACTACATGACTCAGACGACATCGTTCAGTACCGAGAGAACCCGTTCTTGTTGTCTTTGTTGAACCCTCTATTATCGTCAGTGAAAGGAATCTCTTCCCGCCCATCCGGCCCAATGGACCAGATTACATACCCGTAAGTGCAGTTTCCCAGAGTTCCCCTTCCGTTAATCAAACTCCCATCAATTACACCATCCCTATCCAGATCATAAACAATCCTATAAGGATTTCCCCAATCATCCAGCAAGCCCCCTTTCTTGCTTAACAATTGATTTCTTGATGAAGCCAAGTTATCAGCGGCATATTTAATGATAATATTCCCAATCAATGCGTACTCTTCTTCTGTCAATAGCCTATCCACTTTTCCATATTTATCTATTAACTCATCTTCAAATGGAAGTTTCCCGTTGTTATCCTGATAAAGCCAGATCGCTTTCGAAACTCCCAGCAGCCGCACAACTCCCGCAGGGGCACGTTCGGTATGTGTGATAATCCAGAACATCGGATTTAGCTCTTGCCATCCGAAAGTCATGGACAACACTGTGCATGAAACAAGAATGCAGACAAGCAGAGCAAGAACTTTCAGCAGAAACTGGATGTAACGCATAATCTGCCGCCTGACCTTTTCGTCAATACTTCTTTCCTGGCACCGAGCACGCGGCTCGGATATTATGACTCAACTCGCTAATAATATGCATCCTGCAATTGCTCAAGTGCTGGTGGATCAAAATCGGCAATCTCGACTATGCGGTGCGCGATTCCCTCTGCACCGTATTCGCGCATATCTGTTAGTGGCTCAATATGGATGAAATGCTCGTAAACTTTTATTTGGCAACTTCCTTCGCTCGTGCTGAATGTAAGGACCATCATCCAAGGCATTTCCACTTGCTCATCCTCGTATATAGACGGCGCACTACTATGCATGATCGAAACCAAGTAATCAGCTATACCGTCAGCATTATCGTCGGTAATTCTCTGCACGTACTCCGCTTGGTAATCGAAGACATCAATGTATAAAATATCAGCGCTAAGAACTTGCTTAGCCCGGCTGATGTACCTGTCATACTGATAGTAGTACAAGGAAAGGCCAAGCATGGCACTAAGACCAATAATAACCCAAGCAGCGCCTTTCATCCGGGACCATTTTGATACGATAATCAATAAAAACATGGTATGATGCTACCAGAAACTCTGTTAAGGGGCCAAACTTCAGTAGAAACTGGATTACCTTACGACCTGACCTTTATCGTGGGCACTTATTCGTTATCCAACAACATCCCTCCTCACCAGCACCTCGTCAAGTAGGCATCAACGAGAATCGGGCGGATCGGGGGCTGGAGGCAGGGTGCTTGCTTGGCGCCTCAGCGTGGGGGGGGCGCGCTGGAAAAATGATCGTGAGGCGACTTGACGAGAACCGGGATTGGGGGCATGATGAGGGTGCCATGCCAAGCTCGGAAACCAATGTCAATATCTATACCGATGGCGCCTGCAAGGGGAATCCCGGCCCAGGCGGGTACGGCGTGCTGCTCACCTATGGCAAGCACCGCAAGGAACTCTCCGCGGGCTACACGCTGACGACCAACAACCGCATGGAGTTGATGGCGTGCATCGCGGGGCTGCGGGCGCTGAAGCGGGCCTGCGCCGTCAATCTGCACTCGGACTCCAAGTATGTCGTGCACGCGATAACGCGCCACTGGACCCGGGCCTGGCAGCGGCGCGGCTGGAAGCTGAAGTCAGGGGATCCGGTGAAGAATCGCGATCTATGGGAGGAGCTGCTGGAGCTTTGCGAGCTTCACAAGGTGAACTTCATCTGGGTCAAAGGGCATGCCGGCCATCGCGAGAACGAGCGCTGCGATGTGCTCGCCACCAGCGCGGCCGGTAATCGCGACCTCGCCGAGGATCTCGGCTACACGCCATGAGGCCCGCGGCGGATCAGGCGTAGGCCGCCAGGATCTCGCCGAAGTAGATGCGGTGGTAGTCCTGGTTGGCATAGGTTCCTTCGATATCCGGGTCGAGAAAGCGGTTGGGATCGAAGTCGTCATAGTAGATCTGCACACATTCGAAGATGAGTTCGGCCTGCTCGAAGGCCGGGCAGGCGACCTTCAGCCCGGGGCGGGTGGTCAGCTGGGTCTGCGCCAGCTTGTCGCCATCACGACCGGAGAGACTGCCGAGAGTCTGCAGGTCGCGGCGATGAGCTTCGCCGAAGGCGGAGAGGGTAAACTCGCTGTACTTCTCCATGAACTCATAGGTGTAGCGCTGCGGGCGCACCACCACCTGAACGAAGGGGCGCCCCCACATGCAGCCGATGCTGCCCCAGGCGATGGTCATCATGTTGTAGTTCTCGGCATCGCCGGCGCAGAGCAGCAGCCACTGATTCTGAAAGAGGTTGATCGGCTTGGTCAGCAGTTGATCGACGGGAATGGCTTTCATGTGGCTCCTCCGTGTGGCGCCAGTCGCGGCTACAGCTCGCGAAAGACATAGGTGGGCTGGGTGGGATGACCGGCGACGATGTCGTGCCGGGTGATGCCGGTGAGCATCAATGCGGTGCGGTAACCGAAGTCGCTGCCCCCCTGGATGTCGGAGTGCAGCGAATCGCCGACCATCAGGATAGTATCGCGGTCGAGCGAACGCCCTGCCTTGCGCTCGAGTTCGTGGTGGACGTGCTGATAGATCGGGGCGTAGGGCTTGCCGAGGTAGATGAGTTCAGCCGGGGTGCGGTGCACCTGCAGGACCTGCTGAATGAAGCGCGCCTGTCCACCGGCGCCAACGCGGATCATGCCACCGCCAACGCCGTAGAACTCATCGGGATTCGGCACGATCAGGGGCGCCCCCGGATGATGACAGAAGAAGTTGATCACGGCGGTGAAGCTCCTCTCCCAGTCGAATACCTCTTCTCCCTCACCCATGATCACGCCGCCGCAGCTATCCAGCTCGTCGAGGGAGAAGGTGGCCTCCAGTCCGGCCGCGTCGGCATAGCAGGGATCCCCCAGGCGGCCGACGATGAAGTAGCGGTGCCGGCGCAGCTCGGGTCGCCCTTGGACCAGCTCCTGAAGGCCGTCGGAGCTGCAGACGATGTGCTCGGGCGCGAGGTCGATGCCCCGGCGGCCAAGCAGGCGGCTGCGTTGCGTCTTCGAGCGCGACCCGTCGTTGGTGAGCAGCATGAAGGGGAGCTGGTGATCAGACATCCACTGGAGAAATTCGCGACTGCGCGGCAGCCGCTCACGCCCGAGAATGAGGACGCCGTCCATGTCGCAGACAACGCCCTGGATCTCGCCGTTGCTAGCAGCCAGCCAGTCGAGGAGCGATGGGATGACGATGGGGGGCCTCCGGGATTGAGGGTGGGCGCGGAACAATCGCTACAGATACTCGCTCGCGGCCGCTTTCGCAACCGCGACTGCACGACTATAGTGTGGCCCCATCGTGATCAACTCGGGAAGGTGACAATGATTGGCTTCATTCTGGCTGCCGGCTATGGCAAGCGGTTGCGACCGCTGACGGAGCATGTCCCCAAGGCGCTGGCGCCAATGGGCGGGCGACCGCTGCTGGCGTGGGCGCTCGAACGCGTGGCCGCCGCCGGCCCTTCCGCCATCCTGGTCAACAGCCACCACCTGGCGCCACGGATTGCGGCCTATCGCGAGGAGTCGCCGATTGCGTTCGAGATCTCGCATGAGCCGGAGGTACGCGGCACGGGGGGCGCCCTTCATGCGGCCACCACCCGGCTGGCAGCGGACGAAAGCTTCTGCGTTGCCAACGCTGATATCCTCTGCACCGCCGATCTCGGTCGCCTGCATGCCGATTTTCTGGCAACGGGTGCGGCGATCGGGCTGGTGGCCGATCTGCGGGAGCCGAAAGGGAGCATCTATCTGGAGCCACGGGAGCTGGCCTATCTCGGGGTGCCGGCGGAAGGCGAGGCCCCGGTGGGCAGCGTTGGGGGAGACTTTGTCGGCATCGCCTTCTATCGGCGGGAAGTGCTCGACCTGCTGACCCCCGAGGATCAGTCGGTGGTGCCGGTCTGGCAACGGGCGCGCGCGGCGGGGCTGGTCGTGAAGGTGCTGCCGCTGGGCGATCATTACTGGCGCGATCTTGGCCGGCCGATCAGCCTGGTGGAGGCGCATTGGGATATCCTCACGGGGCGCCTGCCCAACCGCAAGCTTCCCGATCACCTGATGCTCGACCTGCCGGGCCAACGTTGCTTCCCGCGTGACTTTCCGGTGGCCATGCGCGAACGCGTTGGCAAGCTGAGCTGGGTAGAAGCAGCGGTGCCGGAGGGGACCTCGATCCGGCGCAGTGTCGCGCTGGGTCGGGCAACGCTCCGCCCCGGCGCCGTCTACGACCGGTGCCTGTTGACGGCATGGGGGGAGGTGGATCTTGGAGACTGAAGTACGCACATTTCTGGCCCGCATGCTGCCCGAGCTGCCGGCGGGCGGCTGGATGCTCGAGATGGCTGGGCATGCCGGCTCACAGCGCCACTTCCTGCGGGCACGCCAGCAGGAGATGACGCTCATCGTGATGGTATGGACTGCCGCGGATCCCGACTGGCGCTACTGCCTGGCCATCCACGACGCGTTGATCGATGCCATGCCGCAGCTGCCCCGCATCCTGGCGCGTGACGAAGCCTGTGGCATGATTCTCGAAGAGGATCTTGGCCCACTGACCCTCAAGAGCTGCGCCGGCAGGATCGACATGGCCGGCCTTTACGCGCAGACTGTCGATGCGCTCCTTCACTGGCAGCAAGCCGAATGGCAGGGAAACGCCGTGCTGGGCAGCCGCGTCATGAACGAAGAGCTGCTCCTCTGGGAGAGCAACTATTTCGCCACCCACATCGTGGCCGGCCATTGTGGGCGGGCGGATCTGCTGACGCTGGAGTGGGAGGCCGATCGTCGCGCCCTTGCCGCAACGGTGGACGCTCTTCCCAAAGTCTGGATGCATCGCGACTTCCAATCGGAAAACATTCTCGTGCATGATGGGCGCATCCGTTTTGTCGACTATCAGGGGGCGAGGCCGGGCCCCATTGCTTATGACCTGGCCTCCCTGCTCTGCGACCCCTACATGCCGATGCTCGACGATACCATGACGGAGCCCCTGCTTGCCCACTTTCTGCAAGCGACGAGGCTCGACGCGCATGCCTACCATGCCTGTGCGGCGCAGCGCCTGATGCAGGCCCTCGGCGCCTATGGAAAGCTGTCTCGGGTCGATGGCAAGGAGCGATACCTGGCCTTTATTCCGCTGGCCCTGCGGCGCCTCGCCGCAGTCGTGCGGCACCTTCCCGAGCTCACCTGGACGCATCGCCTGGTGAGTCTTCTGGCGGAGGAGGAGCCCCTCGCGGTTGACCAATCTCCCACTCACTGGTAGCTTATCTAGGTTGGCTTATGTCATATCGATACCACGCACCTTCAGCGCCCGAGACGTCGTCGCCATGATCTTACGAGCCTGCAGCATCCTCTTCCTGACCCTTTTCAGCCTGCCTCTGGTGGCTGAAACCGCCATCGACGCCTTCCGTGCCGCCGAGGCGAAGTTCCGCGAGCACGAGTTTGCCGCCGCCGCCGAGCAGTTCGAGGCCTTCCTGGCAAGCTACCCGGAAGATTCCCGACGAGTTCCGGCCGCCTACCGGATAGGCGAGGCCCTCTTCCAGCTCGAGAAGTACGAGGAGGCCGCGGCCGCTTACGAGCGGGCTCTCGACCAGTATCCCGAGGCGCCCGAGACGCCGATTGCCTGGCACAACCTTGGTCGTATACGTCTGCAACTGGAGCAGGCGGAGGCGGCGGAGAAGGCCTTCCGTCAGGCCGTCGTCGGTGGCGATGAAGGGATCCGGCAAGAAGCATCGCTGGGGATCGGCGAGGCGCTCATGCGCCGTGACCGGTTTGTCGAGGCGGCGGCCCACTATCGCGAGCTGCTGGCCGCCCATCCGGAGCATGCCCAGCGGATCGACATTCTCTTCACGATCGGCTATGCGCTCTCCGCCGCGAATCAGCACGAGCAAGCCATCGAGCCGCTACGGGAGCTGCTGGCCGCGGATCCAGCGCCCGACGTGAAGAAGCGGGCGCAGATCCTGCTTGGCGATGCCTACATGCAATCCGGTCGCGCCGCGGATGCCGTCACCCTGCTGCGCGGCATGCGCGAGGAGCATCCCAAGGATGACGATGTTCTGATCCGCCTGGCCTGGGCGCAACTGGAGGCGGATCAGCAGGCTGCCGCGTCAGCAACCTTCCTGGAGTATGCCGAAGAGTTCCCGCGGGGGCAGTTCGTCGGCAATGCCCTCTACAACGCTGGGATCGTCCTCTACAATCTTGGCCACGCCGATCAGGCCGTCTCCGCTTTCATCCAGCTGCGCAAGCTGGCGCCTGAGAGCGAGGAGGCGAAAGAGATGCGCCTCTGGCTCGGCACCGCCGCCTTCCAGGCTGGGCAGCATGAGTTGGCGGAGAAGGAACTCAGTTCCCTCCTCGCGGGGGACGACATCCCGGCCAATACCCTGGAAGTGGCCAGCTTCACCCGTGCGCAGTCCATGTCGGCACGCGAAGCCTTTACCGAAGCCGTTGCCGCCTACCAGCAGTTTGTGGCCGCCTATCCGGAGTCGAGCCATCTGCCGAATGCCCTCTTCGCGCAGGCAGTCGCCCAGCACGCCATCGGCCAGACGACGGAGGCGATGGATACTCTGCGGCGCCTCCTCGCGGGGGATCCACCTCCGGAGCTTCGCCGCCATGCGCAGGTAGCGCTCGCCGAATATCTCTATCTGCGGGGCCAGTGGCAGGCGGCCCGGGAACACCTGGCGCAGTTGGTGGAAAGCAGCACGCCGACGGAACTGCCCCACCTCCTCTATCGCCTGGGATGGACGGAGTTCGAACTCAAGAATCATGAGGAGAGCCGGGCACGCTTTCAGCAGCTCGCGGAGTTGGAGAGCCGGTACAGCGCGGAAGCTCGTTACATGGCCGGCGTGACTGCCGAACGGCTGGGCGACGCGGAAGCCGCCATGGAGCATTACGAGAACCTGATCGCCGGGGGCGAGACGACCGAACTGGTCGAGAAAGCTTTCCTGCGGCTGGCCTTTCTTTATACCGGCGACAAGGCCGCTGAGAATCTTGCCGCTTATCGCGAGCGTTTCCCGCAGGGGAGCCGCTATGGGCTCATGCGCCTGCAGGCGATCGAGCGGCTGCTCGATTCCGGACAACTGGCGGAAGCCGAAGCCGGTTATCGTGAAGTCCTTCAGGAGAAGCTGGATCCGCTGACCGCCGCCGCGGCCTGGTACGGTCTGGGCTGGAGTCTGCGTCGTCAGGGCAAGGGGGATGCGGCCGCCAGCGCCTTCGCCCAGGTGGCCAAGCACAAGCCGGATCGGGAGATGGGATTCGACGCGATCCTGCAGCAAGCCGAGATCCTTTACGAACAGGATCGATTTGAAGCCGCCGCGGCCCTTTTCAAGCAGCTCGAACAGGCCGATGGCACGCTGGGCGAGCGGGTGCTTTACATGCTGGGATGGAGCGCCGTCCAGCAGAACGATGCGAAAGCCGCGGAAGCCGCCTTCCGCCAGGTGATTCGGCGCTTCCCGGATGGCGCCTACTACGCGGACAGCGCCCTCCGGCTTGCTTCCATTCTCAGTGATAACGGCCATTTCGAGGAGGCTCGGCAGATACTGGAAAGCGCCCTTGGGAAAGCGCAGCCCGATCTGCGGGAACCGCTGCTCCACCTCTACAGCGACCTGCTGGTCGCCACTCGCGACTGGCAGAAACTGATCGAAGTCGCGGACCAGATGCGAAAGGAGTTCCCCAACTCCACGCAGCATTATCTCCTCGCCTTCCGCCAGGGGCTCGCCTACAAGGCGATCGGCGAGACCGATAAGGCGGTGACCGCCTTCCGCGAGACCATTGCCAATACGGAAGGTCCCGAAGCGGCCAAGGCGCAGTTCAACCTCGGCACCATCTTCGCCGCCCGCGGTGCGTGGGCCGATGCCGCCGCCGCCTTTGCAAGCGTCGAGAGCAATTACGACTACAGCGAGATCACCTCCAAGGCGCTCTATCACGCCATCGACGCCTACCTCAACGCCGAGGGGAATGAATCTCCCAGAATCGCTTCTCTGATGAAGACCCTGCGCGACGCCTACCCGGATTCGCCGTGGATGACGCACGCCGAGAAGCGGATTGCCGAGGCCACCGATCCTTCGCCCTGAGCAGCCGCCTACGGCGTCAGATTCGCCATGGGCGCGGAACAGCGTTCGCAGGCTTGCCTGCCCTGAATCGCCGCGATCTCGGCCTTCCCCGCCGCCACCTTCGCCGCGCTGTTCAGCACCTCGATATCCAGGCGGGCACGATGGCTGCCGCCGGCTGGAATGACCGCCACCCGCCCCTGCCGGCGCTCGAACGGCTTGGGGTTCGGATAGTCGGTGCCTGGCTCCAGCCCCGTGACATAGCCATCGGACTCCGCCGCCAGATTCTTCCACTGGGTGAAGCAGGGCAGTTGCGCGACGTTGAAGCGAACCACCACCGCCTTGTCGCCGGCTGCATTGTGAAGCATCGCGAGGCTGTCGCCATTCGCATCCCCCAACGGTTCATACCAGTAGCAACGCTCGACATAGCCGGCGGCGGGGCCGGCGTAGCGCTCGCTCGTGTCGGCTTCCTCGGCCGCATGCGCATCCCGTGGGGCAATCAGGCGGCTGGGGAGCCGCAGCTCGGCTCCCTCTTCCAGGAAGGGCGGGCCGAAGTTGCAGTGATAAAGCAGCTCCATCTCGGCGGGAACGGCCCGCTGGTTGACGACTTCGTCCTCGATGGTGAAGCCACACTGGCCGAGCTGGGTCGAGATGCGCGTACGCAGGCGGAACTGAGGGAGGAAGAGTGCCGATTCGTCGACCTCTCCAAGGATAACGATCTGCGCCGGGTCGCCGGGGATGACCTGGACCTCGACGCGATGCGCGGGAAGGTTGGCGATATGGCCGTGCAGCGTGTTGGGCATCTCCACCGGCTCGCCCATGTTGTTGGCGGCAATATCATTGCCCGGCCCGCCGGTCCAGTCCAGGCCACAGCGCACAATCATCTCGTCGAAGCCGTTGAGCCAGCCCAGGCCGCCCCGTTCCATCAGGTTGATGAAGGCCGGATTGACCGGTCCGCGAACGGGTGACTGCCAGCCGACCGGGAGATCGCCGCAGCGGCCGCGCCAGATACCCATGCCGCGCGTCGGCAGGATGGCGAAGGCAAAGTGGCCATTGTTCACCCAGATCATGTCGACGCCATCACACAAGCCGCCACGCAAGGTACGCTTGGTCACATACCAGTTGGCATCGGTATCGAGACCAATATCCTCCGGCCCGAGGGAGAAGCTATCCTGCCAGATTCCATTCTCCGTATCCGTCAACACCCAGCTTTGTGTCGCCATGGTCGCCTTCCTTGTTGTTGTGAGCGCGGTTTTGGCCATACCATAGCGTCAAGTCTCCGCGGTTCCAGCGATTTTTCCGGTGCTCGCGGTGCTCTGGGGGTTGGCGGGAAGCACTCAAAGCGAGTATACTCTTCAGTAGTTTCAGTATACTTCAGCGGCACCGCCCCTTCACCTTTCAGCTCGAGGCTGATAATGCGCGCGACTGTGCACCCTCTCCTGCTCTCCCTTCTCGCCCTTTCCATCCCACTGATGCCGATCAGCGCTCAGGATCTCTTTGGTGAAGCGGAGGATACCTTCACATTGGAAGAACCCGGCAGCGAGAGCCATGACTTCGATCTTCTCGGGGAGAGCTATCTGACGGAAATCGCCACCTGGCCCGGCGTGGTCGGGGCGAAAGAGGAAGCGGCCGAAGGGTGGAAGGTCGTCATCGAGCCCGGCTACGATCACCTCAAGTCATTCGTCGGACGTACACGGCTCACGGTACGCCCGCTGAGCGAAGCCACCCTCGAAAGCAGGGTCGACGTACCGGAGGCTGCAAGCTACCGGGTCTGGCTCTGCTATCTCGCCGGGATCGGCCAGGGGCATCCGCTGCATGTCGAGATCGGCGACGCGAAGCTGACGTACCACGAGCGCGGGCTTTCGAGCCACGAGTCGGGCACCGACCAGGAGAAGAGCCGCCCCATCCGCTTCGAGAGCGATATCGCCCGGCTGGCCCCGCCGCGGCAGCCGACCCTCATCTGGGAGTATCGGGACGTGGAGCTTGCAGCGGGACGGCAGCCACTGCGGCTGCGCGCCAAGCCGGGGACGGTGCGGGTCGACGCGCTGATGATCACCCGCAGCCGCGATTTCCGGCCCAGCAAAGCCCTGCCTCTGCCGGACAATACACTGGGGCGCACCTATCTGCGCTTCCGCGTGGTGGAAGCCGAGGAGGCCGGCGAAATCTCTTTCGCCAACAACCTCACCTACCACAGCCCGCATGCCCTGCACGGCGACACGACCGACTATTGGTACTGGGCGATCGAGCGGGAGCTGGATCGCTCTCCGCATTTCGGGGGCGAGGAGGACACGCCGGTGAAGCTGGGGGAATGGAGCCGCTGGCTGGATGGAAGCGCCTCGCTGCTCAGCCGTGGCTCGTTTGTCACCTGCCACCTGACGATCAAGGGAGCCGGCGGGTCGATGCGGGTCGAGGCGCAACTGGCGTGGTATCCACATGAAAGCGCCGTCGCCAAGACCTTGGAAGCGCCAGTGGCCGCCGGTGCCTCCCGCGCCACCCTGCTGCTGCCCCTCTATCTCCCGCGGATCCCTCTGGTCGAGCTGTCGGACGATGAGACGATCGCCTGGGGCATGCGCGACCCAGGATACTTGGCAGCCATGCGCAACAGCCTCGATGTGGTGGCCGAACAGCAGGCGGTACTGGCGAAGCTGGAGTTGCCGGATGCCCCCAAGGCCAACGCTCTGGTGCTGACGACATCGGCCAATCCCGACCCCGCTGCCGCAACGGCCACGGCGGAGATGTTGCGCACGATGGGGCTCTCCCATGCCTGGGGACTGAGCGCCACTCAACTGGCCGCGCAAGGCATGCGCCAGGAGACCTTTACCGCGCATAACGATCTGCTCTTTCACAGCGGCACGCATTGTCCGATCGATCCCCTGTCGCGGCGCAACCTGCGCACCCACTTCGAGCGCACGGTCGAGCAACTGCGCAGTCGCGGCTGGGAACCCGAGCAGGTAACCAAAGCGAAGTTCGGCGACGAGATCGGCGCCATCGTCAGCCCCGTCCACATCAACCGCTGCAGTGACTGCCTGCGGCGCTTCCACCAGTATCTCGGCGAGCATTTCGGCGATGCGTCCTTCTTCGGCGCAGCCAGTTGGGAGGATGTGCGATTGTCGTCAGAGGGGGAGAGCCTCTTCGATCGACGGCTGCGCTATGCCTCCGGCCGCTTCATGGCCGACTTCACGGCGGAGTTCTACGCTGTGGCTACCGAGGTGATCGAGGAGCTGATGCCCAACTGCCGCACCTACTGCAACTTCTCGCCGCATCCCGTCATCTTCGGCGGCACCATGAACCATGCGGACTGGTTCAACCTGACACGGCGCGGGGGCACCACCCTGGCGTGGGGGGAAGACTGGGCATCGATGTCCAACTGGGGATTCTACATGGGGTTGCAGATCGTCTCCTACTACGCTTCGCTGGTGGAAGCCGCGGCGCGCGGCAGCGATGGGCACGGTGGTTTCTATGCCGTCTGGGGCAACGGGCATCAGCAGGCAAGCTGCATTTCGCGCGGGCTCAACACCGTGGTCATTTACAGCTACGGTCCAACCTACTCGCTGGCTGACGCGGCGAACTCCTGGTCGGATCGCCACGATCGCTATGGTCCCATTGCGCGGGGATTGCGGGCGCTCGGCGCGGGCGACATCTTTCTCGCGGAAGGTGAACGCGAAGCCGCCCCCGTCGCCATCCTCTACAATCGCGACCACGAAGTCTGGCACGAGTCGCATGGTCAACTGATGCAGAGCGAGCGGGCGAGCCTGCTGGTGGGGCTTTCCCAAGCGAACGTGCCGACTGCCATCGCCATCGAGGAGGATCTTCTCGGTGAGCCACCCGAAGCGTGGAAGGCAATCTATGTGAACGGCTTTAACCTGAGCGATGAGCTGGTGGAGGGCTTGAGGCGCTTCGCCGAGGCCGGCGGCACGGTCGTCTTCACCGGCGGTGCCGGCATGTACGACCGCTTCAACAGCCGTGGGAGACTGACGGCGGACCTTCTGGGCGTCAGTGCCCGATTGACCGGCGCCAGTGAGGGCAACTACTCCCCGTCCAAGCTCGAGGCCCATTCCCCCTTCGACACGCTGCATTTCGACGACGGCGGCTCCTGGCCGATAGTGGGGCTGCGCTTCGCGCTGACGCCGACGGGCGATGTCCCGCTGGAGACGCTGGCCACGTACGACGATGGAACGCCTGCTCTGGTACGGCGCACCCTCGGCAAGGGCCTGGTCTATACATGGGGCGTGCTGCCGGGAGTTCTCTTCCGCGCCATGTCGCCCATGGCCAATGGCGACGGCAAGCTGACCTATTCACAGTACCGGCGCGAAGACGCCGAGCGGCTGGCCCTGCCCGTCGCCCCCCTGGCGCAGGCCCGCGGCCACCGCTACTCGAACCACCTGGTCGAGACACGTCAGTACGACCGGCCCGAAGGAAGCGCCATCCTCCTCAACAACTTCGCCTATCGTCCGCTGCTGGAGGAGAGCCTGCGCCTCCGCTGGCCGGCCAATCGGCCACTGGGTTCCCTGCGCGCCGTCCATGCCGGCGACCTGACCTTCACGCGCGAAGGCGACTGGATCGTCGCCCCGCTTCCCCTTCATCACGAGATCGACCTCGTCCTTGCCCTCGAGGAGGCGCCATGAACGCTGACTGGATACTTTCGGACTTCACCACCGTCATTCCCGCTCATGCCGGCAGCACGACGTCTCGACCGGGACGCTGGCAGTTTGTGGAGTACACGACCGACACCGTGAGCGGCATCCTGGCCATGGCCAACCCCGATACCGGCGCGCCCGATATCGCCATCGATCTGCCGATGGAAGGGGAAGTGGAGATCCATATCGGCATGCATGAGAACTTCTGTGACCGGATCCAACTCAAGCTGGCGCGGGAACGCGCCTTCCTGCGCCTGCGCCACGGTCCCGTCGGCGACCAGGCGGCGATCCAGCAGGTCTTCTGGCGGCGGGTAAAGATCGAGAAGGGGGATCGCCTGCTGATCCGTCAGGAAGGGGGCTATCGGGCCTCGATCGCCTACGTGATGGCGCGGCAGGCGGAGCCGCAGGCAGAGCATCCGCGCGAGTTCCAGGTCCACATCACCGATGACGGCTTTCCCAGCAACTGGGGCAAAGCTCGGGATGCCGCGGATGCCACCTGGCAGGCCAGCGGCTATCCCCTGCTCGACATCGACGGTGTCTCCTACGGCACCAACATCGTCGGCATGGCCAATTATCCGACGCGCCATCCCGAGCTGCGGTTGCCGCTGGCGGAGTTGCTGCTGTGTACGTTTCCTCGTCCGGTTTACCGGCAGGCGATCGAGATCATGCAGCGGGATCGGGAAAGCGGTTTGAATGTGCCAGCCCGCATCGCCCAGCTCAATCGGGCGCAGGGGATCCGCACTTTCGCCTATGCCCGCATGGCTCACTCCCATTGCCCGCCCCCCTACGACGCCCTGCGCTCGCCTTTCTTCGATGCGCATCCGGAGTACCGCTGTCGCGACCGAGACGGCACCACGGTAAGTCGTCTGAGCATGGCCTGGCCTGAGGTACGCCAGCAGTTCATCCGCCTCTTCCAGGAGTGCGTGGAATGGGGGGCGGATGGGGTCGACAACGTCTTTGTGCGGGGGCTGCCACTCGTTCTTTACGAAGAGCCTCTGCTCGAGGCCTTTCGCGCGGCGCATGGCGAAGCCGCCACGGAGGTGGCGGAGGACGACCCGCGTCTGCTCGGCATGCGTGCGGAGATCGTCACGCTCTACATGCGCGAGCTGCGCGCCGCGCTTCCCGAGGGTACGCCCATCGTCGCCACCGTCCCTGCCACGCCGCGGCTATGCATGACGTTTGCCCTGGACCTGAAGAGCTGGATCGATGAGGGGCTGATCGACATTCTGCGCCCCTATCGCTGGGGTGAGGGAGCTGCCGACGTTCCTCTGGAGATGCAGGGCTTCGCCGACCTTGTCGCCGGTTCGCCGGTCAAGCTCCTCCCGGTCATCAACACCTGGCGGGACAAGCAGGGTCTCGACCTGCTCCGCAACGCGATAAGCCTCACCGCCTGGCCGGTGAGTGGTTTCACGGTGTGGGATGGTCTCGGCCATGCCCCGGATGCCCATCGCGCCATCCGGGCGCTTCACTCCCGCGCCGCCATGGATGAGGCGCTCGTCGAGCTGGAAGAGGGGCCAACCCGACATATCCTTCGCACCTACGACGGGATGCGCCACGACAACTACAACTTCGGCTGGATTCTCTAACCTCAGATGGAGGCGAGGATCTGGATGCAGGTGCGGTAGGCGGCGGTGTCGCGCTGAAAGGCTTTGCCGTGGGTGTAGGCCCAGGAGGCATCGAGCCAGAGCTGATGCTTCGCCTTGTAATCGTCGGGATGGCTGTCGCGAATCTCCTTCAGGCAGCGCTTTGTCTGCTCCAGCATCTTCCAGGTAACGTGCGCCAGGACGTCGTTGTGCAAGAGCTTGAACTGCTGCACGGCTTTGGTGAGCGACGGCACGTCGTTGGCCTCGATAGCCCGAAAGCTGGCCAGGAGCATCTCTTTCATGGCGTACTCCTGAACGTCGGGAATCATGCCGAATTCCTCGCGGAGCCAGGTCATGTCCTTCAGGTAGTCTTCACGGGCGGCGGCAAATTCCCGTCGAATGTCGTCGGTAGTCTTCATCGGGATTCTCCTTTCGTCCGAGGCTGGAGCACCACGTCGAGCGGCGTCGAGGTATCATTGTCGAGGGTGATATCCAAGCGCCGGTCGGCATAGCCGGGCGCGGAGACGATGACCGTACAGGGACCGGGGGGCAGGATACGATAGTAGCTGCCATGGGTCGGGTCGGTGAGCTGGGGTGCGCAATGCGGGTCGACGTGACCTTCCACCTCCACCCGCGCCACCAGGGCAGCTCCCTCTTCACTGCGGACGTGAACGGCGATGCCGGCGCCCAGAAGCCGCCTGGCCAGCTCGAGGAAGGCATTGAAATTGTGCGGCACCAGCTCGTCGAGGGCTTCGGACGCGGTGATGGGGAGGATGCGCGGATCACAGACCAACTGTTCGTAGAAGCCTTCAGGGGTGAGGTGGACGCCATACCATTCCTTGTAGCACCACCAGCCGGAGGTGCCATAGACAGGCAGGGGCTCGGGGGAAACATTGGGGTCTTCGGCGGCGAAGGTGGGCGCCGAGAGTCGCGCGAAAGTGCGTGCCACGTCGAAGATCATCTCTGTATCCACCGCCTTGTCGCCATTCGGCCACTGATCGGTATAGAGAGGATAGCTGCAGGGGCCATGATAGTGGATGGAGATCTGCGGACGCAAGGCGCGGGTCATCTCGACCAGCGCCCGGGTCTCCGGCGCGGCAAAGGGCTCCTCGCCCGGATAGACGGCGCTGGCGGGATCGGCGGCGTCACCGGTGCAGCTCCAGGCGGCGTCGAAGGTCCGGTTGGGATCGATCCCCCCGCCAAGGTCAGCCTGCCAGCAGTGAAGAATCCGGAGCGGATCGACGGGCGGCGGGATGGATCTGGCGGGAGCCGTCTTGCGGGTATTGCCGCAATAGCCCTTTTCATGGGCCTCGCGTCCGTGGGGGTTGTACATGGGGACGACGCGCACCTGAAGGCTCTCGACCAGGCGCATGATCGCGGCGTCGCCGGCGCGATAGCGACGGATGGTTTCGGCAAGGATGCCCATGCAGACTTCGACGCCCTGGATCTCGCAGGCGTGGGGATTGCCGACGAGCAGCAGTCCAGGCTTGTCCGGGAGATCGGAGGTGTCGGTGCCGAGGATCATGCACCAGATACGATGTCTCTCGCCGGAGGCGGGCCCCGCATCGATCAGCCGGCAGATGTCGGGATTCTCGCCCGCCATATCCTGCAAAGCATCGACCATTTCGGTATAGCGCAGGTAGCAGAATCCATAGATGGCCGCCGGGAAGCTGGGGGGCGAAAGAATGTGGTGAAAATCCGGGTGAACGGCATAGACACGGTACTCGTTGATCTTGTCGGGGACTACCGACGTGTCGACGAAGTGACAACCAGTGACGGGCTCCGGCGTCAGCATCTCCTTGCGTGGTTCGTCACCCAGCCACCAGCTTGTCCGCTCAACCAGATAGCCGCCCGCGGCGGCGGCATTGGCGGTGGGCGGTTGCCACGCAAGCTTGGTGGTCAGGCTCTTGCCGCTGCCGGAAAGCTCGCCCGTCACCGCCTGGGGTGGAAAGAGACAGATGCGTTCGATCATTGGGAACCTGCCAGTGTGAAGTTGCCGAAGACGGCGGGATTGATGTCGACATTCGTCTGACCGTAGTACCAGGCGATGGCGTCGCCACGTACAGCGTCGGGATCATCGCGATCGTAGTACATGAGCGAGAGGGCAAAAGAGGCGCCGACTTCCGGCTGTAGGGGTGCGTAGTGCCGGAAAGGCACGGCGAACTCCATGATCACCTGTTGGCCTTCCCGCCGGACCGCGATCTGTACACCTTCGGGCTGTCCGGAGCCGATATTCCAGTCGCCGACCGTACCCTGGCAGCGGTCGAAGGTGGAGAGGTGATCCGCGTCGAGGCCGATGTGCTCCTTGTAGGGCACGCCGCGCACAAGCGACCCCGGCTGAACCGCCCATGGATAGAGGAGAAAGTGCAGCGCATCGTAGGCCCAGATGCCCACGCCCTTGCCGCCGGGAATGTGGTGATCGTCGGTGAAGACAAAGGCGAAGTAGAGGTTGTCGTCGTCCCACTGGGTATAGAAGTGGCCGGAAGCATCGTCGGGTCCCTTCCAGCGCATCTTGTCGTGCTTGTAGTCGAAGCCGAGCCAGGCGGCATCGCCGCGGCCATGAACGCGGAAGAAGGGAAGCGGCACCAGCCGATCGCGCGGCCAGTCGTCCAGGGAGCCGTCGATGGTCGGTGCTTTGGCCGCGCGCGGTACGCCGCGGAAGCTGAGCAGACTCTCGGTGTGCAGGGGCTGCCCCTGCGCCGGGGTGAAGGTGACGCCGGTGACATAGTCGCGGCTCATGGATGGCACCCAGTCAGCGAGGGGCAGGAGGGTCTCGCTGCTGGAGCGAGGCGGGATCTCCACCCGGGCATGGGGGGCAAGAGGGAGCATTCCAGTGCCGAAATCTCCCGTGGCGCTGATCTCACCGGCTATCGGGCTGGCAGTGCGATTGTGCAGCCGCACCTTGACCGCTGCCGGCTGTTCACTGGTATAGGGTTGCGCCGTCACGTCGAGAGAAAGCTCACCCGCGACCTCGATCGTCTCCGTCAGCCAGCCGATGTCGCCGGCGAGGGTACTGAGGGTGAGCATCAGGGGATAGTCGCCGGCGGTCGCATCGGCGGGCGCGGTGAGGGTAAAGGAGAGCTGGGTGGTGGCCTCGGGGGCAAGCGCCAGTGAATGGACCGCGGGTTCGGCCAACCAGGCATCGTCCATCGTCAGGCGGACCTCGCCGGCCCACGGGCGGCCGAAGAGGTTGGCGACCGCGAGGGAGATCTGGATGCTCTCGCCGGGCGCCACTCCGGCGGCGGAGGTTGTCAGCTCGAAGGGGGCGGGGGTGGCGGTGAAGGCAGCGGGCCTGCCGTCAAAACGGAAGAGCAGGGGATCGCGGCCGATGGTGACCAGCGCCTTGCCGCCGACGGGCACGATCCGACGACGCCGCCCATACATGTCGGTGACGGTGAAGGGCACGCCAGCGGAATCGACAAGCATGTGCAGATCGGGACTGGTGACGGGGCGCCACACCGCTGCGCTGCTGCCGTCGGGGCCATCGAAGAGTGCCCCCTCGATCTCACGTCCCCACTCCAGCTTCGAGCGAAGCTGCTCGATGGCAACATGCTGCTGAAGCTGGTAGTACATGCACCACTGCAGGAAGGGCATGTAGTTGCCCTTGACGTAACCTCGCGTATGGGCCAGGGGAGGAAGGTGTGACATACCGGCAGAGAGCTTTTCGCCCTGGCCGAAGATCATGCCGTTCATGCCGAAGACGACGCCGGTGCTGGGCAAGGGGGCGCGGATGTCGGGTATCTCGAAGTGGTTGGCGTACCAGCGGATCTTGTCCACGCCATTGGCGAAGGCCCAGACAACGTAGTCCACCATGCGACGGGTGCGCTCTTCCTGATGCATGCTGCCCGTGTAGCAGTACTCCTGAATCCAGTATTCCTTCTGCTTGCCGCGTTGCTCGAGCACATCGCGGAAGTCGCGGACGGCCTGGCCCATGCGGCTGGAATAGCTGTCGAAGACAAGCACATCGGTAAAGTCGATGAGGCCGCTGTCGCAGAGTTCCGTGGCATAGGCGGCCCCATTCTGAAAGTCGACCTGCGCGACAACCTTGAGGCGCGGATCGACGCGTTTGACGGCGGCATACGCGGCGCGGGCCATATTGGGAAACTTGTCGATGGAGCCACCTTCGGGCGAGGTGATGTAGTACCAGGTGGCGGAGGTGTGGCGGACATAGGCCTCGACATAAGCGCCATACGCGGCGGGATCGATGTAGTCGCCGTCCTTGCGGATCCGCCCGGGAACAATAGCCCACTCGGGGATGGCATCCCAGATCTGCGTATAGTGCAACCAATGCTCGCGCAGCGGGTGGCGCTCGTGGAACTCAAAGGTCTGCTGGCTGGCTGTGTGCATGGGGTAATCGGGGCCCGGATGGTCCGCCGCAAAGCTGATCGGGCTGGCCGCTGTCGGCTGCCGCTTCTTCCAGTCGAGGTCCCAACCGTGGGATTTGACGCCGAAGGTGGCCTGCTTTTCGTCGAGATTGTAGCGCACCGACGGTCCCCATGGGGCATTCGGGTTGAGGGTGGGTTCCGGACGGCCTGAGCCCCAGAAGTGGCTGCGCTGCATCTGCTCGGTCGTCAGCTGGCGCGGCGCCGTGATGGTAAAGGAGGCCTCGCCGCGAGCCAGCAGCTGGTCGCCCTGCATCAGGGAGACGACGATTGCCATCCAGCGTCCATCCTGATCATCGAGCCGGCCGTTGAGCCAGAAGGTCTTGAGCAACGATTCGCGCCAGCTCTGGACGGGCTCGGAGAAGGGAAGCTGCCCCGAGGCGATCAGCAGCCGCTGAAAGTCTTCCACGCGCCAGTGGAGCGTCATGCCGGCGGCGGGGCGCGGAGGACCGTCCGGGCCGTCGAGGCGGGCGGTGAATTCGAGGGGATCCCCCACCAGGAAGACGTTGCCGGAAACGGGGGTGTTGACGCGAAGCTGGAAGGGGAGCGCATCGTCGACGGCTACGTCGTCAGCTTCGTTGGCGACGGGGAGGCCTGGGCGGATCATGATGTCGTCGAGATAGACTTCCCCCCGGACGTTGTCGGTTGTATGGCGCCACGAGGAGGTGAAGGAGGACCAGGCGAAGACAAGCTGGACCGCCGCCGCACCTTCAGGCATCCGCAGAGGTGCTTCATGGAAATTCCATGGCAGTCCGTCAGCCTCGGGAATGGCATAGAAGTCGTAGATATCGCGATGGGGAGGCCGGTAGATCTTGACCAGCTCGTGACGGCTGAGTTCCTTACCGGCGGCGTCGAAGATCACCGCTGCGAGAACACCGCCATAGCCCATGTCCTGGGTGAAGGCGAGGTTGTGCGCGAGCCAGGCGCTGACCGTGTAGCCGCCGGCGGCCACGGGGATCCGCGGCGAGGCCCATTGCGCCTGTTCGGCATCGGGGAGATAAGTCGAGAGCTGCAGGCAGTTGCCGTTGCGGCCATTGGGGGAGAGGAGCGCGGGGGCGGTGGCCTGCCACTGGTGATCGGCCTCGAAGCTGCTTTGGTAGAGGGGATCGGCCATGGCGATCAGCGACAAGAGCGCGCCAATAAGGATGGAACGGTACATACAAGAGAGTCCTTCTTCTCAGGGTTCATGCAAAGCCTCGATGGCGAGAGCCAGTTGATGGCGTCTGGCACGCAGTACGGCAGGATCCTTCGACCAGACCATGGTGCTCTTCACCAACTCCGCGACCTCGGGATCGGCCTCGGGTGAGAGGCGCTGGAGCAAGGCCAGATATTCGTAATCCTCCAGCCCGTCGCGAATGTTCTCAAGGCGGATACTGGGAAAGATGTCCATGGTGGCGGGGGCGGGATAGGTGAACCAGCCATTGCCGAAACCGGCGCCGCCATGCAGCCGCCACGGGGTTGCCGGCCAGCGGAGCCTCGGGTTCTGTTCCACAAGTTGCACCGCCGGATCGCCGACCCAGCCATTGCCGGCGTAGTAGAGAACGCCTTCCGCCCCGTACCTCCAGGCCATCCAGGGAATGATGCGCAAATCGATGCCCGGTTGATCGATGTAGACATCGGGCGTGTGCAGCCCCATCTTGCGCCGCATGCCGCCGCACACATAGGTATGGAACGGCCTGCCCTGCACCTGCTGTTCGCGCAGCTCGGTCAGCGCCTCGTCCAGGCTGGAGACGGAGGGGCCCCAGAGATCCAGATAGGGGGCCGCCCACGGATGCATGCGCGGTGCCGGACTCGTGCCATAGCTGAAGAGCCGCAGATCCGGCGCGATCTTGCGGAGCCTGTCGTGGAAGTCGCGCAGGAAGAGGTTGCGGGGGGCGTCGACGCGGGAGGGTCCATAGGGCGGCTCGTCGATGTTCTCGATATAGCACTGGTCCATCCACCCCTTCTCGCGGAATAGAGTCGTGTAGGCCGTCCAGAAATCGGTGAAGATGGGATGGGCGAGGATCTCCTCATTGGACATGGGTTTCTCGGGGAAGCGGATGGTCTCGCCGGTTCGCGTGTCAAGGATGGGGGTCCTGCGACCGAAAACGCCGGCGTAGTGTGCGGTCCAGCCGGCGCCGCCACCAAGGTTGATGTTGAACCAGGGATTCTCCTTCAGCGCGACCTCGAGCCACGGCTCCAGTTCGGTGAAGTCGAAGCGGTAGTGACCGTCCTGATCGATGCTCACCTTCACCAGCGGCGAAAGGGTGAGCCACGAGAGGTGGGTATTGACGCGATAGCCGCGGAGCATCTCGACCATCGGAGCGAACTCGTCGAGAGTGACATCCCGCCCATAGTAGCGCAAGAACGAAAGGCCATTGGCAAACCAGATATCGCCTGACAGCGACGAGCGCTCCGGAAGGGAGAAACCATAGACCTGGACGGTGATGGGCAGCTCCAGCTTTCCCCTGGCGGTGGCGACGGTGATCGTGCCGCGATACTCCCCGGCGGGCGTGTCGGCAGGGGCGTGGACCGTAAACCAGAGGCTGGTCACGTCATTGGCCGGCAGTTCGCCGAGCGCGTCCTCTTCCGGCGGAAAGAGCGTCTCAGCCGGCGGCGCGAAATCGGGGCACCCGGCCAGCGGGATGAGCGGGTCGGGCCATGGCTCGTCGCTTTCGGGCTTGGGGACGTAGCCGACGCGAAAGCGGCGCACCGATTCCGCCGCCGACAGGGTGGCGCCAGTGGCACTCACCAGGTCACTGACTGTCACGTTCAGTTCCGTCTGGCGCAGGTGCCCATTGACCAGCGCCACCTGAAAGGGCTCGTATTCGTTGCCAGCCAGGCGCAGGGAGATCTCCCGTTCAGGCGTTTCTGGCAGCGGGCCGTCCGGATGCAGTTTGGTCATGCTGTCGGCAATGAAAGCGGAGAAGCCTCGCCCGTAGGAGCCGCTGTCGCCCGCAAACAGAGCCTGCCGACGCGCCACAAAGCCGTTCTCGAGCGCCTTGGCGTCGGCCATGATATCGCGAGCCCGATCGACGAGTAGCCGATCCATGGCCGGCCCTTTTCCTTGGATCTTCCGGCTGATATCGAGCCGGTCCTTCAGCTGCTTGAGGGTTTGGCGGGCTTCGATGGTCAGCAACGCTGGATGGCGGGTGAGCACGGGCTCCAACTCCGTCAGGATCGCTTCCGCCTCGTCCAGCGCGGCTGAACCTCGCCCCGCGGGAAGCTCGCCAAACTGGAGGGTATGCTGGAGCGCATACTGAAACTGGGCTCGCCGCCACAGATCGACGGCGCTCGAGTCACCCGGGCCAAGGAAGCGCAACCTGAAGCGCAGCTGCCCCATTCCATCGCCGGGAACCGCCGGAGCCGTGCGCCCGATGAAGAGATCGGTGGCCAGGGAGTCGGCAAAGGCACGCCTTTCCAGCCATGGCTGCCGCAGGGCGCCCACGACCTGGTAGAGGTCGTCAGGCTCATACGCGAGAACCATGCCAAAGCCGCTCTCGGCATCGCGCACCCCGATCCATCCCGCCCCCCGCGCGTCGTCGTCGAGTTTGATCTGGGACTGCTCGCCGTGCCCGTCAGCCATGGCGCGATAGCCGCCGGTGTGGGGAATGAGGAGGCGTCGCGTGCGCTGCCAGTCCTGCCCCTCCGCCACCGGCGGATCCAGCCTGAAATTGTAGTTCATCAGGAAGATATCGCCGCTGCGCTTGGCGACGAAGGTGTCGTCGACATCGAGGGTTGGTGAAGCTGCATAGAGGGTGAAGGAGCGGTAGAGATCGCCATCGATGTCGGCCTCGTCGTCCCAGGTGATCGACCACTCGCCATCGTTGTGTCGATAGGAACCTTTGAGGAGCTTGTGCGCCACGGCAATGGCGCGAACTGGGCCGGCGGCCACGATGCGAACGCTCTCCCAACCTTCATCGCGCCGTTGCTGAAACTGGGTGTAGGGGAAGGCGACGTGGCGGAACGGCTCGCCATCGAGCCGCAGCATGCCGACCATACCTTCGCTTCGGCCGATCCCGCTCGTCCGCAAACCGATCTCGAGTCGACTATTGGCGAGCTTGACATCATAGCCTGCTTTGGCGCGGTCGGTCTGCTCCGCGACAAGCTCCCCCGCCGGTGACGGAACCGTCGCCTCGTCCAGCATCACCAGGCGCCAACTCCCGACGGAGTTGGCGGGCAGATCGGCCAGGAAGACGAGCTGGTCATCGGGATCGAGAAGGCCATTGGGCGCCTCGGCCCAGGTGGGGCCGCCATCGCGTTCGTCGATCTGCAGGGGGATCTCGCGGTCGCCCTGGTGGAGGCGCAGACGGTCACAGGGAAGAGGTCCTTCCGGGAGGTGAGGCAGGAGTTGCGCGCCCGTGATCACGACCGGTTCGGCCTTCCGCGCCAGCCCCAACTCTTCCGCCAGATGAAAGGTGACTTCCGCCGGCGCGGCGACGGCAACGAATGCCGACAGCAGCAGCCAGTATGCATGCAGACAGATTCCGCATCGTCGCGCATGGTGCAATTTGGAGAGCAACGGCATCAGGGGCCTCCTCAAAGAGTTCCGTGGGCTCGCCAACTGTATTGGCGTCGGGATGAGATTTCGACTTGGCTGAATTGCTCCTGTTCAAACCACTGGGCAATTTCGGATCTGGACAAATAGACGGTCAACCGTGGGACAAGATGGTCGAAAACGATGCTGGTGATTTCATGGAACGACAAGCGGGAGGTGTAGTAAAGATAATCATTCTTGGGAAGCAGCTGGCCAAGAGGCTTCAGGGCCTTCCATTCGTTTGCGGGCTTATAGACGAGGTTGAGCACGGCGAAGAGGGTCGCCCCGATAATGCGACTGAAAAAGTACAGAACCGCATGAGGAAGTCGGCTGGTGATGTGTGTACGAATGGGAGATATCATTCGGATGATCAGGCTGTTGTTCTCCTTGGCGTAAACCCAAAGCGAGATGCATCCGCCCGGCTTCAACAGGTTGGCCAGTTTTCTGAAGCCGGATTGGGGCTGTGGAAGAAACTGCAGCACCCCGATGGTGAGAATATAGTCGAAGCATGGTGCGAAGGGAGGTGCCAGGATATCACCTTGAACGACATGCGCGTTCGGCAGGTGACGCGTATTCAGATAGGCTGCTTCAACGGAGTTGCTCAGATCAACACCGATAATCTCACGGCTGCCGAATTCCGCGCCCAGCTTCAGGTACCTGCCCATGCCACAACCCGCATCCAGGATGGTCTTGTCCAGAAAGAAGGCCTCATCCTTCGGATAAATGTAGTCGATGAAGTTGTCTCTCTGGCTCATATAGGAGCTGGAAATCTGCTTGTTGAACTTGCTCCATTCGTATCCGAACCCGTCCACCGTCTGCTGTGCCTTGCTTTTCTGCACATCGTTGGACAGAAACCTGGGGATGCCATTCCTGACAGGAAATCGTTCCTCGCATTGCCGGCAAGCCAGTTCGCCCTCCATGACCTCCTGCCACTGAAAATCCCGCACGATGCTGGTGGCATTGCAATCGAGGACGCCATGGCAAAGGGGACATCTCAGGAAAGGAACAAGCTTTTCCTTCATGTGCGGCCAGATCCAGCGTTCTGCAGGTTTTGAAGCGGCTGCGATTCAGGGTCTTGCATAGGTACCGAGATTCAGCGGAGTTGAGACTTCGGCGACGCGAACGGCGGCCACGTGTCCGTCGATGAAGGCGGCATTGGCGGCATTGCTGTGGCGGAAGCGCAGGCGGACCCGAATGTCGGAGTACTGATCCATGCCGTAGGAATAATTATCGGTCCACATCACCTTGACGGTGGGATTGTCGACGCGATCACGCGGCTGCTGGGGATTGCCGCCGGAGATGTGGAAATTGTAGCCATAGCTCTGCATATTGACCATCCAGGCTGCGACCATGGGCTCATTGGTCGCGGATGGGCACAGGAGAATGCCACCGAGCCCCTGCACCTGCCCCATATACTGGGCCGCAAAAAACTTGGCGGGTTCACTTCCGTGCTCGTTTTTGTCGCCCCACCACCACCAGCTTCCAGCCGTCGAAGGCAGGAAGCGATCGGCGTAGTCGTCCGCATACAGATGGTTACCCTGACTGAGCTGCTTCAGCTGATTGGTGCACTTGGTCTGCATCGCCCGGCCACGCGCCTTGGTCAGCGCCGGGAGGAGCATCGAAGCGAGAATGGCGATTATCGCCACCACGACCAGAAGCTCGATGAGGGTGAAGAGACGTCGGGCTGGATGCTTTCGCATGAAATCACTCCCTTGACTGTGGTGTTGACGGGACTGGGGGTATCAGGACGGGGGTGGTGGGCAGAGGCTCCTGCCGCAGTCGCGCCTGCAGACTCTTCCAGACGCAACGGGCGACGCGGCGAGGATCGATGTCGATGCGCGGCAGTGGTTGCGGAAAGGCCATGTCCGTATTGGCGAAGACGATCAGCCGCTCCGGGGGCAGCGCCGCGAGCAGCTGGTCGAAGTGGCGCAGGGCAAAATAGTCATCCTTCAGGAAGATGCCGTCGGCCTCGGCCAAGGCTTCTTCCAGGGTGGCGAAGATCTGGAGAACGACCTTCGGTTCATGTTTGCAGACTTCGCTGAGCCCCTTCATCAGCATGGAGTTGGGGCGCTGCACCACGCCGAGGCGGCGGCATCCAGTCCCGATCAGGTACCTGGCCGCCTGTCGCCCCACCTCGATGGCGTCGATCGTCAGGCAGTTGGGCATGTGGCTGTGAGCGGCATTTCCCGCGAGGCAGACATACGGAAGCCCCAGGGATTCCAACTCGTCGTGCAGCAGGAGCGGATTGTCGACAAAGACGATCAGCCCCGAAAGGCCGCCCTCGTCAAGGACGCGACGCAAGGCTGGATTGCGCGACTGGCGCAGGGGGGCGTAGTCCGTGGGCGTATCGCGCAGGAAGGGTTGGAAGCTGTGATGATCCTGGTTGACCAGGTGATTCAGCGTCGCGAAGAGGCGGGTATAATAGACGTGATCAACCACGAGGTCGGGGTGAATCTCGTGGATCATGCCGATGGCCTGCAGCCCGGTCTCCCGCTGCCCCTGGGTCACAAACATGCCCCTGCCGTGGACCTGTTCGAGGCGTCCCTCGCTGGCGAGGATGGAGACCGCCTTGTTGACGGTCGAGAGGTTGACGCCGTACTCCCGGGCCAGCGCCCGCTGGGAGGGGAGCTGATCGCCAGCCGCGAACTCCCCCTGCCGCAGGCGACCGCGCAGGCGGTCGAGAACCTGTTCATACTTACCGGCGTTGGAGAGTGCAATGGTCATCGCGTACCCAGTGTTCGGGTGTTTGGAACATCTATAGTGTAGACAAGCGGGGATGCTCTTTCAAGTCCAGCCGGAGAATCTTCATCGTTCGATGATGTAGGCGGCACCGCCCTCCAGGGTCAGAGTGGGGCGTCCCTGGGAATCCTGGCCGACAGGCGTCACCTTGTCGGTGAGGACATGACGGGCGCCCTTACATGCCTGGAGATCGGGGGCGAGCAGGGTTGCGGCGCCGTGATAGCCGGGGATGGTGACCAGATAGTCGTCCAGTCGGGCGAGGCCGTCGGTAATGCCGCGGGCGTCGCGAATGCCCCGCTCGCGTACGAGCTTGACGATGAACTGGTTCATGGGATCGGCGGCGTGACGCCTGGCTTCCTCGACGGAGGAGATCCCCGCCATGGAGGGATTCCAGTGGGCGGAGCCGCTGGCCAGATCGTAGGGCTGGAGGCTGTCCCAGACCAGGCGTTTGCCGCGCTCGACGAAGTTGAACATCATCCGCTGGCCGGTGATCTGTTCGGGCGGGGGAGGTGGAAAGACCATGGTGCCATGGCAGAAGCCGCTCCCCGGATAGTCGCTGTGAACCCCTTCGTACCACATGTGGAAGTCGTTCGGCCGCGCCGCCTGGACAACGTCCCACATCTCCTGGAAAAGATAGCGCATGGCAGGCCCCGCCTCGGAAGGAAGGTAGCGGGCGGTATGGGCGGGGCTGAAGTCGCAGGGCAGCGTGAAGACGCCGCAGTCGAGGAAGAAGCCATCGACGTCGAACTCTTCGACATAGCGCCGGGTCCAGTCGAGCATATACTGCCGATATCCGGGATCGAGCGGATTGCAGCCGACGATGAACTCATGGGCATCCCATCCCCAGCTCACCCAGTGGACACCGTCCACGCCGCGGATGGCCCAGTCGGGATGCATGTCCCCCCATGGCTTGAGGCCACAGGAGCTTACCCACACCTGCACTTTGCCGCCAGCGTCGTGGATGCGCCGCACCATCTCCTTGAAGTCGCGGAAGGTGCCGGAGTTGGGGTTCGGCCCCATGCTGGAGGGGCTCGTATCGGTGTCGAAGCGCTTGATGTCGTGGGTGTAGAGCCAGAAGCCGTTGGCGCCGCCGGCGGCGATGGAAGCTTCAGCGGCCTGGGCGACATCGCTGAACTTGCGGGGATTGGGGCCGGCCGAGCCGGTGCTGCTCCAGGTCGTGTGGTAGTTCCACTCCGGCGGCTCCTCGTACTGATCGAACTGATCGGCCCAGAGCTGTTCCATGGCCTCGAGATCGCGTCCCCAGAGCAGGGAGATCTCCGGCACGGGCAACTCCTCGAGGGGCGCGACCAGCTTGTGGTACTGCACGTGGAACTGCATGCCGTATTCGTTGAAATCCACGGTATAGGCGAGGCGGGAACGGCGGGCGAGGATGAAGAGCCACTGGTCCGGATCGCGCCGATAGAAGAGCGCGCCCGGAATCGTCTGCACTCCCGGATAGGTGCGGCGCAGGTGGTGCCAGAGTTTGGGGGTGACCTGTTCCATGGGCCCTTCCTCCGCGCTCAGATGCTCGAAGGGGCCGCCACCGGAGAGGTGACAGACCCGCATGGTGGTGTCAGGCTTCATGATGGCGAAGCGCCAGCCAAGGAGCCCGAGGGTATCGACCCACATCGGCATCTCGACGTCATGCACCGTCGGGCCGGGCTTCACATAGAGGTGCTCCATCGGCACCCGCTTGAAGCGATACTGGAGGTGCAGGCCATGCTCGCTGGGTACCGCCAGCCTCGCAAGTTGAATGCCGAAGCCCTGAGAATAGGCCGCATAGTGGGTCGCGCGGCCAATGGTCTGCAGGATTCCCCGGCGATCTTCGTGAAAGGAGTTCTCCACGCTGTGGGGATGGCGGTTGATCTGCAACTCCCACAGGGGCGCCTGCTCGATGATGGGGAGGTCGAGGATCCGATCCTTGAGGTAGACGATGTCGCCGGTATGCGCATCCACGTCGACGGTCAATTCCGGGCGATCGCTCAAGCGGATGGGAGGGAGTTCCTGGCGAACCGGGATGGTATCGATGCGCATGATCAAGCTCCTGGACGGCGTATGTGTTCGGGTGTGTGGAACAGCAACCTCACCTAGCATACACAGGCGACAGAACCGCTGCAAGCGCAACTTCTGAGAATTTCAGGCTGCGCCCGTCAGCAGCTTGATGGCCATCGCCGCACCAACGACAACCATGGTCGAAATGACGATCGAGAGGAGGTACGCGACGAGTGCCTGCGCAAAGGAGGATTTGTAGGCGATCTTGACCATCAGTGCGCCCACCGCCAGCGCCACGATCACGCTGATACTCGGGCCGATCAGCATGCGGAAGGCCATGATCAGCGCGCTGCCCACAACGAGGATCAGCAGCGCGGCGATCACGGCCTTGGCGAAGGTGCGATTGCGGATCCCGGCCAGCCGTGCCCCGAACATCAGCATCAGCGCATTGACGATGAGGAAAAGGGCCGCGAGGAGTACGGCTGCGCCAATTCCCATGCTGCTATCGATGAGTCGATCCATGCGCCTTTCGTCCTTTCTTCCGGTGGTGCGAGGGGCTGAGCCCGTTCAGGCGTCGGCGAGTTCCTTCTCGGTCAGCGCGCGGATAACGCGAGCGGGGTTGCCGGCGACGATGGTTCCGGGCGGAACGTCGCCGGTCACCATGGAGCCTGCGCCCACGATGGCACCGCGACCAATCCGCACACCCTTGAATATAATGCAGTTGGCGCCGATCCAGGCATCGTCCTCGATAACAATGGCTTGCGCATCATCCAGAGCGACCGGTTCATCGCGGCGCCGGGCGGCAAGGGAGAAGGGGTGGCCGTTGTTGTCGTAGAAGCGGCTTCCCCCGGCAATCCGGCAATGGTTGCCGATCTGAATGGAGCGCGCGAGAGTAAAGGCACAGCCGTGACCGACGAAGCTGTGATCACCGATTCGCAGCTCGGGATCGAGGCCGAGCTTGTGATTGAAGGCGATGGTGATCAAGCCAGAGATGTAGACCTGGCTGCCGATCCAGATGCGCCCGTGACCGTTGATGTAGGGAACACGCTCGATCTGGAGTTGGTCGCCCACCTCGACGGAGATCACCCGTACAATCGGGTCGACCCAGAACATCTTCTTGAGCACCATGAAGAGCCCAGCCAGGACAAACCAGGCGCGATAGATCCAGCGATAGCAGAGGTAGACGATCCGCCAGTCCGGCAGGCGAGCCCGCAGCAGGCGGCGAATCAGTGGCTTCAACCCTTCAGGTATGCGCATGGCGGCGGATCCCCCCTTCTTCGGCGATCATTTGCTGGCAATGAGCATGCGGCTCATGGCGCCAACCTGCCGGGCCGTCTGCGGCTTGAGGCCCGCGGCCTTGAACCAGCCGTTGATCTGATCGACACTGTAGCAGTCGCCCGCCTGGGTGTTGACCAGCATGTTGACGGCAAAGATGGCCGCGCCGGGCGGGGTGATATGATCCTCGTTGAGGACGAAGTCCTTGATGCAGATGCGGCCGGTGTCGCTCAAGGCGGCGGCGCAACGGGCGACAAGGGCGCGGTTGGTGTCGTTGTCGAGGCAATGGACGAGATTCGAGAGGAGGATGAAGTCGTAGGGGCCGCCGAGATCGTCCTCGAGCAGGTTGCCGGCCTGGAAGCGAATGCGCTCCGTCAGGCCCGCCTGGGCGACATTCTCAGCCGCCACCTCGAGCGTTTCGGCGGTATCCATCAGGGTCACGGTCAGGTTCGGATACTGGCGGGCAAACTCGATGGCGTAGACGCCGGGTCCACCGCCGCCATCGAGCATGGTCCGCACATTCTTGAGATCGAGCGCGCGCAACGCTTCCTTGGCGGTGCGGCGGCCGACGTCGGCCATGGCGTTGGCAAAATCGCGGGGACTGCCGCCCAGATCGTCATCGATCTCGACATCGACGGGCCCACCTTCGCGCACCACATGATAGAGGGCGCCCCAGGTATGATAGAGACGGGCGTTGTGGCGGAGGATGGCGCGGCGGTCGTTGGGTGCGCCGGCGACCAGGGAGTCGAGCGCTTCAGGGCCGTTGCGATAGGTGTCGTCGCGCTTGCGCAGCACCAGCAGCGCGGCCAACGCGTCGCAGAGAATGCGGGTGGCGCGCGGGTCGGTGCCAAGCTTGGCGGCAAGCGCGTCGGCACGGATCGCGTCGCGACCAATGGCGGTGAAGAGGTCGAGGCGGACGGCGGCAAGGACGATCTGAGCATCGCGGTAGCCATTGGCGAGGGAATCGATAAGGTCACGTTCGGGGGCACTCATGACTATGCTCCATGGCTGACGGTTGAACGAGAAGAAGGGTAAGCGAGGTTGGATGGGCTACTATATCGCGTTCCGCATGGTAAACGAGCGTTGCCGGCAGATGATCGCAAGAAGGCCAGCAAGTGAGGGCCGCAAGGCGCGGCGCGAGTGCCTGCTCTTCTCTCACCCCTCGGAGCTTGAGGAAATTCTCGCATTTCCAGCACAGGATCATCTTCCACTCGTACGCGAGTCGATGGCGAGCTATCGTATGGCATGATCAGACAGCCAAGCAATTTCTTCCATTGTGTTGATCATTGAATGAGGACGTCATGCAGAGCCTTACCAAAGACGAGTGCGTACAGTGGCTCGAGTTGCACAGCCTGGATTCGCCGCGGATGCGTGGGGCACTTGAGCTGACGTTCTTGACGAGAGTACCGGGACGTCGGCTTTTCCGGCTTATGGAGGAAGTGATGAACTGGGTTGGACCCTATCGTCATGCGCTCCTCTGGATAACAGACTGGCCTCTGTACACGGAGACGGAGATGAGCATTGCAATGACGCTCAATCGGGGAATACCAGCAGGTCATCACCTTATTGACCATCCAGGCATCCTTTTTGAGGACAATCAAGGGGATATGCTCTGCCTTTGGTTATATCTTCTTCAGGCCTTTGGTTGGGATTCCTGCGTACACTTTGCTCCGTTCTGTGGAAAAGAGATTGAAACCACCCATGAGGATAGATTCTCTCTACGTACTCTTGAACACAATGATACACCATCATCCTTCCGTGATGAAACATTTAAGTCGTGACTGCTCAATGCTTCAACTTATTCACCCTGATACGCCCTTACTCATTTCTTGTCTTCGCGATTCTATTCGGAAACACTTCCACAAAGTAGAAGAATAGCTTGTTTGTTTGTCGACAGGAGATACCCTTATAATGAGTACCTCAATCAAATGTCCTTACTGTGGAAAAGACGATTGCAGAAGGGCAATACCATGCATGCATCCAGACGAATGGATCAGTAACATAAAGGAGCTTTTCGGTATCCAGGTCCCCCACATATGCAATACATGTAGCATAATGTTTGATAAGCGATCTGGTAAGATTCTCCAAAGATCGATTATTGGAGGAAAGACGAGCACCTTATTCCTGGTAATAATTGCTGTTGTCACCATCGTCTTCTGCTTGTTTCTAATTCTTTAACCTTTGCGTCCGCAATGACAAATTGCTCGGCAAAAAGCGAAGAGGCGAGCTTATGTGAAGTTCTGTGATTCTGGTGGAAACGATAAGGCGACCAAATGTTGCGAGAAGGAGAAATGCGAACGCGCAATGCATCGCATGCAAGATAATTTCACCCACTTTGGCAAAGATCTAAGAGGCAATGTATTTGGGTGGTTCATTGCGATTCCAGCTGCTCTTCTTCCTCCTGGGAAGTCGGTTTCGCCTCCCGGGGGGCCGTATACTCGTCCGAAATTTTATTTGCCAGGAACTGGACATCCACAATCATTCCTGTACAAGAGTTTTCATCCTGACGACGACGCACTTGCATGGGATAAGGCCGAATACCAAACAAAATTATTGGTGGATGAATGGGATATTAAATGTGTATATGTAGGTGGGAAAAGAAAGCCATGGATAAAGCGAACCCCGTAGGTGGTAAAATGCGTTTAATGGTAACATCTCTGGTACTGGTGGCTATGTTTCAGCTTTTGGTTGCAGGAGCTATCAGTTTGCGGTGGTCGACGTGGATGGAAAGAAGATCAAGTTTCCCACACGCTCGAGTTCGTACTTGGAATCGCTTCTTCGTGCCGGTGTGGACGCCAACTTTGTGTACACAATCACCAAGACGGATCATAACCAAACCTTTGTACTTAAACGTGACTTGGAAGGAAATGTTCTTTCTTATGAGTTGCTGCCGATTTATGTTCCGTACTGGTACGTACATACGGATAGAGAGATATCGCCGGATGGAAGGCATTTGGCGTACTTATATTCCGATGGAGAAACGTTTTTTGTTCGATTGTTGAACATGGAGTCTGAGGAGGTAACAGCAATATATTCTTCATCCTTCAAAGGGCCACTCAAAGAACAAACTCTTATTGGGCGTATTACGTTCCTTTCAAATGACAAACTAATTGTCACCACGCGGAAGAATATGATATGCGCTCTTGAGCAGTTCGACATTTCGAAGCGGCCTGTGCAGCAGAACACATTGGTTTCCGGAATCAAGATTGAAAATGAGTGGTTTCACAACGGCCGATACGCAATACTCCCGGAAACTGGCTACGACACTGGAGGCGTTCGGTTGCGCCTGTTTGACCTCAGCGTGACACCGGGTCTGCTCATGGACGAGATCGATCTATACCCCAACTTCACCTGTGGGTCGGGTGACTTCAACTCAATAAATGAAGCTGTCCTGGCGGCGAGCACCTTGAAGGACCTGACGATCTTCTGTTTGACGATCTCCCCCGAGGGACGGCTGACGGCTCGACCATTGCGTACCTTTACGGGACGAAACGTCGGCGCTTCTTCACCGGTATTTGTCGACGACAACCGGATAGCCTATGATGATCCCATTGACGAGTCACTGGTCATCATGGACAAGGAGACTGGCACCAAGCTGTGGCGTAACAGATATAAAAGATTTGCCCACATTCTGTCTTTCGGTGACGGCCGACACCTGGCCCTGGAGTAGCCGCATCAGCCAGCAACCACAGCCGCCACCGTCACTTGGCACAAGAAAGGAGCGAACCCCGTAGGTGGTAAAATGCGTTTAATGGTAACATCGCTGGTACTGGTGGCTATGTTTCAGCTTTTTGGTTGCAGGAGCTATCAGTTTTCGGTGGTCGACGTGGATGGAAAGAAGATCAAGTTTCCCACACGCGCCAGTCCGTATATAGAATCGCTTCTTCGTGCCGGAGTGGACAGCGACTTCGTGTACACGATCACCAAGACGGATCATAACCAGACTTTTGTGCTTAAACGTGACTTGAAAGGAAATGTTCTTTCTTATCAGTTGCTACCGATCTATGTTCCGTACTGGTACGTACATACGGATAGAGAGATATCGCCGGATGGAAGGCATTTGGCGTACTTATATTACGATGGAGAAACGTTTTTTGTTCTATTGTTGAACATGGAGTCTGAGGAGGTAACAGCAATATATTCTTCATCTTTCAAAGGGCCACTCAAAGAACAAACTCTTATTGGGCGTATTACGTTCCTTTCAAATGACAAACTAATTGTCACCACGCGGAAGAATATGATATGCACCCTTGAGCAGTTCGACATATCGAAGCGGCCTGTACAGCAGAAGACATTGGTTTCCGGAATAACGATTGAAAATGTGTGGTTTCACAATGGCCGATACGCAATACTCCCGGAAACTGGCTACGACACTGGAGGCGTTCGGTTGCGCTTGTTTGACCTCAGCGTGACACCTGGTCTGCTCATGGACGAGATCGACCTTCACCCTAATTTCATGTGTGGAAGTGGGAACTTCAACTCAAAGGATGAAGCTGTCTTGGCGGCGAGCAGGAACTTGAAGGACAAGACGATCTTCTGTTTGACGATCTCCCCTGAAGGACGGCTTACGGCTCGACCACTTCGTAGGTTTACGGGACGAGACGTGGGCGCTTCTACACCGGTATTTGTCGACGATAACCGGATAGCCTATGATGATCCCATTGACGAGTCACTGGTCATCATGGACAAGGAGACTGGCGCCAAGCTGTGGCGTAACAGATATAAAAGATTTGCCCACATTCTGTCTTTCGGTGACGGCCGACACCTGGCCCTGGAGTAGCCGCATCAGCCAGCAACCACAGCCGCCACCGTCACCTGGCACAAGAAAGGAGCGAACTCGAGAAAGTTCGAAAATTATCATCGGGCTATACTTGAGAGATGCGATGCATTGGAACGGATGTGATCGATCAATGACTTGATGGTTGTGCAGCGAACAGCTTGATGAAATCCACATTGAACCTTTTAACTTCGCATCAGGTGCGAGGTCATGTAATGAGAATCTTTATTGTTTTATGTTCTTTGCTGAGTTTCATTTCGGCGGATTCCTGTGGGGAGGAGCTTAAAGAGTTTACAGTGTCCTCACAGCTAATGGCGGATTGTCGGATCGCTTTCTGGGAAACGACTCCAACTGAGCCACTCGCAGTCAAGCTAGCGGCTATGCAGGAGTGCCTTAACAAGGTCTTTCCAGAAGCCAATATCAAAATCTACGTAGCGCCAGATGCAGCTCTCTTGCCAATAGAAGGTTGGGAGGGAGAGTATGAGTTCTTCTTGGTACATGGGCCCACTTCAGTGGAGTATTTGCTGCAAGTGCTATGCGATCAACAAAGTGGCTTGGAGTTTTGGTTTGAGCCGAACAACAGGATTATCGTCTGGTATAATGTTGAGCACGTCCGGAAAATGAAGCAGATTTACTTGGACAGCTTGAAGGAGAAGGCACCCTCTACAGAGGCACCGTAGGTTCCTGGTGGCCGCAAGACCAGTCATGAAAACAAAGCGATGCGACGAAGTATACGAAATGGAATCCAGTCATCATAAACGATGGGGAAAGATCCTCATCATGATGGCAATCATTGTGCCATCTGCAATCTGTGTTGTTCTTGGTGCTTCATGTGATTTGTATAATAAGTCAGCAATCGTCCGTCCAAAGCTGACTGATTCAGATCATTTACGTCTTCTTAAGCCCATATCACTAAGCAACGAAGAAGTGCAGGTGGTTAACGGGCTGGTAAAGGATCATGACACCGGCGATCGAAAGTATTACGTGGTGATTCGCATCCCGTTCAAGTTTCCTGATGGCGCAAGTCCCAGCGGTCAGGATGTAGCCGATTTCTTTACGGATCGTGGCTGGGAGTTTACAGGCAGACAATTTCTTTATGATCCACATGCCAGTCTGTTTATTGTGATATCTCCGCACGCTGAATCGCTGGACAATTATCATCGGTCTATACTACAGAGATGCGATGCATTGGAACGGATGTGATCGATCGATGGCTTGATCATCGCGCAGCGACAAGCCTAATTGAAAAGGAGAAGCCACCTACCACAGAGGCGCCTCAGGGTTCCGGCTGCTGAATGACAGGTGCGATCCGTGGAGTTGTGATAGAGGCAGATCATACGTGTCTTCAGAAAAGATTCGATTCGTCGATCACCTCGACAGCTCCCGGGGCAGCTCCGCCGCTCATGGAGCCTGGAAGGGGGGCTCACGGAGGAGCGACTCGCTCATGGCGTCATTGGAAGAGGCGGGGGTTGGCGGTGATGAATTTTTGGATCCAGAGGTGGATGAAGGAGGGTACCTGGCGGCGCATGTACCAGAGGGCGGTCAGGCTGACGACGGCGGCGCCGAGGGTATCGACGATGAGGTCCCACATGGTGTCGGTGAGGCCGGAAGGATCGCCGAGCATGGGTTTCTGCATGTTGGTGCCGAGGAGCCGATCCATGGCGAACTCGAAGATCTCCCAGAGGGCGCCCATGGCCACGGCGAAGACGAAGGCGAACAGGGCGACAAAGCGGGGACGCATGTGCAAGTCGATGCGTTCGTCGGCGTTGAGAACATAGATGAGGAGGAAACCGAAGATTCCGAGGAGGAGGCCGGAGAGGGTGTGGAGGGCGATATCCCACCACCAGAAGCGGGTGTAGTAGCCGCGCACTTCGCCAAGGAAGAGGGCGGCATAGACGAAGACGATGGCCATCAGCTCGAACTCCGGGGGGATCTCGACCCTGAAGCGCCGCCCGAGCGTCGTTGGCAGGAACATGAGCAGCATGATACAGGCGATCATGAAGGCATTCAGCCATTGCCCCTCATACAAGGCGCCGACGAGACCGATCGCCATGGTCACCTGCATGGCGTTGACGATCCAGCGATGCAGGCGTTCGGCCTTGCGCTGAGAAGATCCGGGGGGAGGCGGGGGAGTTTGGGGAGGGACGGGCATTTGCGAAGGAAACCGTGGCCGACGCCACATTGTCGGGTTACTGTCTGGTTTACACTCTACAGTCAAAACAGTGCCAAGGACCAACCGGGGCTCGGGTGAACACTCTTCTCATGCTGAACCGCACTGCATCGCTGACGGGGCTGCTTACGGCCTTGGCCCTGCTCTTCACGGCCTTTGCGATTGGGGTTATCCTGCTGCGCGTTGGCCGGCTGAGGATTCGGCGTCATCCGGTCGATGCGAGCCTGCTGGCAGCGCTGCTGGGGCTGGACCTGCTCTCGCTGGCGATGTTGGCGATCGGCCAGGTTGCGCTTCTTCCTCGTCCGGTGCTGCAGGCGCTCCTGATGGCGGGCACGCTGGCGGCGGTAGCTATCGTGGTGGTGCGTCGACGTGAGCTGACCGCGCTCTCCGTTCATCTGTGGGGGCGGCGAAAGCGGTTGCTGCTCTTTCTGCCCTTGCTGGTGCTGCCGCTGGGCAAGGCGATGACGGCACCCATCGGGTGGGACGAGTTGGTCTATCACCTGACGGTTCCTGCCCAATGGCTGGCGGACGGCAAGATCGCGGTCTATCCGGACAACCCGTATTCTGGGCTGCCGAGCGGTGTGGAGCTGCTCTATACGCTGGCCATGGGGGCCGGTAACCTGATCGCGCCGGGGAGTCTGAACTACCTGGTCTGGCTGCTGACGATTGCGACCCTGTATCGGGTGGTGCGGCGCTTCGCCCGGCCCTGGAGCGCGGGGGTGCTGGCGGTGGTCTTCGCCTGCAGCACCGTGACGCTGACGTTGGTCTACGAGACCTATGTGGAGCTATTCCTGCTGCTCAACGTGCTGGGAATGCTCCTCGTGCTGCGCCATTACCCGGCGGCCCGGCAGGTGCGGGTGCCGGTGCTGATGGGGGCGCTGCTGGGTGGAGCCGCTTGTGGCATCAAGCTGACGGGGATCATGCTGCCCGCGCTTCTGCTGCCGCTGCTCTGGCATCGCCGCCGCCATCTCTCCTGGCGTCTGGCGGCAGGGGGCGCGGCGCTCTTTCTGGCCATCGTTGCCTGCTACTATGCGCGGCCTTACCTGGCGATGGGGAACCCGCTTCATCCCTACTACGCCCGCCTCTTCACGCCGGGGGATAGGCTGGCGGTGCTGGTCAGCGAGTATCACCATCATCTGACCACGGCGCGATACGGGGCGAAGTCGCTGGTGGAGGTGGTGCTGTCGCCGCTTCATCTCGGGTGGATGCGTGGTCGCTACGATGGGGCGCTGGGCTGGCCGTGGCTGCTGATACTGGCGGCCGCGGTGGTGGCGCTGGCGCGCCGGCCGCTGCTGTGGCGATGGGGCATTGGCGGTATGCTCTGCTACCTGCTCTGGTTGGCGAGCGCGCAACAGGCGCGGTTTGTCCTGCCGGCGGTCGTGGTGGCCTACGTCCTGGCGGCGTGGACGCTGCATGAGCTGCCTGGACGGTGGCGGCTGGCCGCGACGATTCTGCTGTTGGCGGTGGGCCTGTGGGATTCCAGGCTGGGCGATCCGCGGCTCATCCGCGATCAGTGGGCGGTGCTTGCCGGGCGTTCCTCCATGCGCGAGTATGTGGCGCCGTGGGTGGGGAACGACTACCTGGCGGCGGTCGACGCCGTCGGGTTGCACACCGAGCCCGATGCCCGGCTCCTCCTCCTGATCGAGAAGCGCGCGCTGTACATCGAGCGTCATGTCGAGCTTGGCACCCCCTTCATGCAGGGGGCTTACCTGACGCCGCCGGAACTCCATGACGACTCGCCGAAAGAGCTTGCCGACTACCTGCGGAGGGAGCGGTTCGACTATCTGCTCGTTGGCTTGCCGCTCCGCGATCCCGACCAGTTGAGCTGGTACAACGAGCGCATGAATGGCTTGATGGCGGTGATCGGAGAGGCAGCTCGCGGGGGGCAACTCGAAGCCGTCTGGCAGCGTCAGCCTTACCTGCTTCTGCGGGTGCCGCCCGAGCCGGCCAGCCCTTGACCGCGGTGGGAGGGCCTTGGGAGCCGTCGAAGGGGCGGCAATCTGGCGGCGGGTGGACAAGGGGCGGATGGCTGTTATTGTAAGCGTCCAATTGCGAGCCAGGCATTGTGAGTCAGAGGCTGGCACATCATGACAACAGGCGCACGAAGGGGCATTACGGCCACTTCCGCCATCTTGCAGAGAGCGCGCATGCGACGACTTTCCGTTCCATTATCTCATGCTCCCTATGATATTCTCTTTGCCCCGGCTTTCTCGAGCGGTGAGCCTGGCGAGGATCTGCGGCAACTGGCAGGTGGGCGCCACTGCCTCATCATCACGGACAGCATCGTGGCTCCGTTGTATGCGGCGCGTTGCGAGGCGTTGCTGAATAGCGCCGGCGCGGCGAAGGTCGCGACGGTGAGCTTCCCCGCGGGCGAGCAGAACAAGACACTCGAGACGCTGGCGGCGCTCTATGCGGGCGGCATCGAGCATGGCATCGACCGCGGCTCTCTGGTCATCGCGCTGGGAGGGGGCGTCGTGGGGGACACGGCGGGCTTCTTCGCGGCCACGTTCATGCGGGGCGTAGATTACCTGCAGATCCCGACGACGCTGCTGGCGCAGGTGGACAGTTCGGTGGGTGGCAAGACCGCGGTGGATCTCCCCCAGGGGAAGAACCTCGTGGGCGCCTTCTATCAGCCGAAGCTGGTGCTGGTCGACGTGGAGAGCCTGGCGAGCCTGCCGCCGCGGCAGTTGCGCTGCGGCCTGGCGGAAGTGGTGAAATATGGCTGCATCATGGATGCCGGCTTTTTCGCTTTTCTGGAAGCGCGTGTCGAGGGTCTGCTGGGGCTGGATAGCGGCCTCTATGAGGAGGTGACCTGCCGCTGCTGTGAGCTGAAGGCGCAGGTTGTTCTGGAGGATGAGCGGGAGACGACCGGCCGGCGTGCGATCCTCAACTATGGCCACACCTTCGGCCACGCGCTGGAGATGCTCGCGGGGTACAGCGCCCTGACGCATGGCGAAGCGATCGCCATCGGCATGGGGATGGCGGTGGATCTGGCCATCCTGCGCGGAGCGACCGCGGAACTCGAGACGATGCGGGAGCGTCAGGACGCCCTCTTTGCGGCGCTGGGGCTGCCGATCCGGGCGACGGGGGGGAATTACAGCCCGGAGCAGGTGCTGACGGCAATGCGCACGGACAAGAAGTACGCGCAGGGAAAGAGCCGGTTGATTCTGCCGTCGCGGATGGGAGAGGTCAAGCTGGTGAAGGATGTGCCGGACGACGAGGTGCTCAGCGCGATCGGAGGGCGCTGTGACTAGCGGAGAAGCTTACATCATTTTGAATCTTCTCCCGGGCATCGGCGCGGTGCGGGTGCGGAATCTGGTGCAGATTTACGGTTGCCCGGAGGCGATCCTGGAGCGTCCGGCCGAGGAGCTGAGCCGCCTGCCGGGGGTCGGAGCGAAGCTGGCGGGGGTGCTGGCGGGATGGCGTCAGCAGATCGATCTCGACCGCGAATTGCGCTTGACGGATCAGGCCGGCGCTCAGGTGATCGGCCTCGACGATCCCGCCTATCCCGAAGAGCTGCGGGAGATACACGACCCGCCACTGGCCCTCTACGTGAGCGGCAACCTGAGCGCCCTTCAGCGCACCGCCAAGCTGGGGCTGGGAATCGTCGGATCGCGGCGCCACACGCACTACGGTATCAGCACCACCCAGCGATTTGTCCGCTCCGCCGTGCAGGCCGGATGGATCGTCATCTCGGGGCTGGCACGGGGGATCGACACGGTGGCTCACCAGACGACGGTGGAGAACGGTGGCTGCACGATCGCGGTTCTCGGAGGCGGTCTGGCGCAGCTTTATCCGCCGGAGAACAAGGAGCTGGCGCGGGCGATCAGCGAGAGCGGCGGCGCGGTCGTGACGGAGCAGCCGATGTTGATGAAGCCCGACAAGCGTACCTTCCCGATGCGGAACCGCATCATTGCGGGCATGTCGCGGGCGGTGCTGGTGGTGGAGGCGGGCGAGCAGAGCGGCGCGCTGATCACGGCGCAGCAGGGGCTCGAGCAGGGACGCAACATCTACGCGGTCCCCGGACGTATCGACGCGCCGCAGTCCAGCGGCTGCAACCGTCTCATCAAGAATGGCGCCAAGCTGGTAGAGAGCCTGGACGACATCATGGAAGATTTCTGCTTTCTGCCCGGCTTCGACCTTTTTGATGGCGGCTCCAGCCAGCCCCGGCAGCAGGAGCTTGAGCTGGACGCGCAACGGGACTCTCTGCCCGAACTGAGCCCCCAGGAATCGCGTATCGTCGCCTTTTTGCGTGATGGGGAACGCCCGCTCGATGCGATGGTCGAAGGAGTGGGAGATTCCCTGCCGACTCTCCTCGCGACCCTCTCCATGCTCGAACTGAAAAGAATCGTGCGCCAGTTGCCAGGTCGCCATTATGCACTTTATACTACCTCCTGAAAATGGGGAAAACACTCCGACAGTCGCACCATGGCAGAAGATAGCCAGCGACGCCGCGTTTCGCTTGAAACGCCTTCATGCCCGCAATCACGATCTTAATCCACGCATAGGTTTATGAGCAAGGACTTAGTCATAGTTGAATCGCCCGCCAAGGCCCGCACCATCGGTCGCATCCTCTCTTCGGATTACCTGGTGACCGCCTCGATGGGCCACGTGCGCGACCTGCCGGAGCGCCAGCTCGGTGTCGACATCAAGAACAATTTCGCCCCCAAGTACGAGGTGACCGCTTCCCGCAAGAAGGTGATCCAGGAGCTGAAGGACGCGACCAAGAAGGCGAAGACCGTCTATCTGGCGACTGACCCTGACCGCGAAGGAGAAGCGATCGCGTGGCATATCTACGAGATCCTCAAGGGGCAGAACAAGGCGGCGGAGTTCAAGCGGGTCACCTTTCACGAGATCACGAAGGGTGCCGTGCAGGAGGCTTTCGACCATCCGGGCGAGCTGAATATGGACCGGGTGAACGCGCAGCAGGCGCGGCGCATGCTCGACCGCATTGTGGGCTACCAGGTCAGCCCGCTGCTCTGGCAGAAAGTAGAGAAGGGAACCAGCGCCGGACGCGTCCAGTCGGTAGCCCTGCGCCTCATCTGTGAGCGCGAGACGGAGGTGCGCAACTTCGTTCCGGAAGAATACTGGAACATGATCGCCACCTTCAATGCCCGCGACACCGATTTCCAGGCTCGTCTTCACCAGATCGATGGGGAGAAGGTGCAGATCGGCAACCAGGCGGATGCCGAACGGTATGGCGCCGATGTCGAGAAGGGTGATTTCCATGTCGGGAGCGTCAAGAAGACGCCGCGCCAGCGCCGGGCGGCGCCTCCCTTCATCACCAGTACGCTGCAGCAGGCGGCCAGCTCGAACCTGCGCTTCAGCCCCGACTTCACCATGCGCATCGCCCAGCAGCTCTACGAAGGTGTCAATACCGACGGGGGGCCTTCGGGACTCATCACCTACATGCGTACCGACTCGGTCAGCGTCTCCAAGGAAGCGCAATCGCACGCCCGCGACTTCATAAAGAAGAGCTTTGGCGAGGAGTATGTGCCGGAGAAGCCCAACGCCTACCGGTCCCGCGGGAACGCGCAGGAAGCGCATGAAGCGATTCGTCCGACCGATGTGAGCATCACCCCGGAGCGAGCGGCCAAGTTTCTCGATCCGCCGCAGCAGAAGCTCTACCGCCTCATCTGGAACCGCTTCATCGCCAGCCAGATGGCGGCCGCAAAGCAGATGCGCTATACGGTCGAGATCACCAGCAAGCCCGAAAGCTGCGAGCATCGGTATCTCTTCCGCGCCACAAGTACGATGACGACGTTTGCCGGCTTCCTGCAGGTCTACAACCTCAAGGATGTCGAGGAAGAGGACGAGGAAGAGACGACGCTGCCGGAACTGTCTCAGGCTGACGAGTGCGCCCTGCGTAGCCTCGATCGGCAGCAGAAGTTCACGGAGCCGCCCCCGCGCTTCTCGGAAGCGATGCTCGTGCGCGAGCTGGAGAAGAACGGCATCGGCCGCCCGTCCACCTACGCCAGCATCGTCAACACCATTCAGCAGCGCACCTACGTGCAGAAGGAGCAGGGGAAGCTCGTGCCCACGCAGCTGGGCTTCACGGTCAACGACTACCTGATCAGCCGCATGCCCAAGCTCTTCGAAGTGGACTTCACCGCCCGCATGGAGAATGAGCTGGACGAGGTCGAGAGCGGCTCCCGCGAATGGCACGACATGCTCAAGGACTTCTACGGCCGCTTCTCCGACTGGCTGGGCGAAGCGAAATTCGACGGCCCCGGCAATGATACGATAGCCAGGTTGCTGGCGGTCTTCCCGGAGAATATCGACTGGGAGAAGCCCGCGAAGCGCGGCAAGCGCACCTATGACGACAAGAAGTTCTTCGAGTCCTTCAAGGAGCAGCTCGCGGAAGGCAAGGAGTTCAGCGGCCGTCAGTGGGATGCCCTTCTGCAGCTCGCCGTCAAGTACGAGAAGCAGGGCTTCCCGGAGTTGGAGCAACTCTTCGGCGACAATGAGGATATCCTCAAGAAGCTGGCCGCGATGCGGGAGCAGCGTCAGCAGATCGACGCCGAAGAGCCGCGCGAAGATACCCTGCGCCTCATGGCCTCCCTCGACAAGGTCAAGAAGTGGGAAGAGCCCGTTACCCGCGGCAAACGCACCTATGACGACCGAAAGTTTCTGGAATCTCTGCGCGAACGCACGGACTCCGGCCGCATGCTGACGCCGCCGCAGCTCAAGGCGCTCATGCGTCTGGTCGTCAAGTACCGGGACCAACTCGAGGACTACCAGGAGTTGCGCGCCAGCATGGACGAGATGCCGGCCGAGCCCGAAACCGTCGATCTCTCCCGGGAGAAGATCGATCAGGTCTTCGGCATGATGGACGAGATCAAGACTTGGGAGCCGCCCCGGGCTCGCGGCAAGCGCAAGTACGATGACAAGGAGTTCATGGACTCGCTGCGGCAGCAGCATAAGCAGGGGCGCCAACTGAGCGAGCGCCAGTGGCAGGCGCTGCAGAAGGTCCTGGGCAAGTATACCGACCAGATCCCCGACTTCGAGCAGCGGGCCAAGAGTCTGGAGTTGAGCGACGCTCTGCCGGCAAAGCCCGAGAAGACGGGCGTGAAATGCCCGCAATGCAACGAGGCGGAGCTGATCAAGCGCACCTATCGCAAACGCGTCTTCTACGGCTGCGAGAAGTATCCCAAGTGTGACTATACGTCACCTTCACTGGAAGATCTGAAAGAGCCAAAACGAGCATGACAGGGAGGCAGCGGGGGAAAAGATGATCCATCCAACAGCGGTCATTGGTGAACAGGTGCGCCTGGGCGAAGAGGTCAGCGTCGGGGCCTATACCGTCATCGAGGGCGAGGTGACGATCGGCGACGGCTGTCGCGTCGGCCCCCACTGTCATATCAGCGGCTACACGACGATCGGGGCGCGGACCACCATCCACAACGGCGCCGTGGTCGGTGACTTGCCGCAGGACTACGACTTCCAGGAGCGCGAGACGTACTGCCGGATCGGTGAAGATTGCATCATCCGCGAGTACGTCACCATCCACCGCGGAACGACGGAGGGGAGCGCCACCACCATCGGCAACAACTGCATGCTGATGGCCTTTGTCCACGTCGCCCACAACTGCCAGCTTGCCGATCGCGTCATCATCGCCAACAACACCTTGCTGGCCGGCCATGTGCACATTGGCGAGCGTGCCTTCCTCAGTGCCCGCGTCAGTGTTCATCAGTTCGTCCACATCGGCACGATCGCCATGGTGAGTGGCGCCGTGCAGCTCAACCAGGATGCGGCGCCCTATGTCATTGTCGGCCGCGATATGGTTCGCGAGCATGGCGTCTACGGCCCGAACGTGGTGGGCCTTCGCCGCGCCGGCTATTCTCTGGCGCAGCGCACGGCGATCAAGGATGCCGTCAAGATCTATTTCTTCAGCGACTTGAACCAGAGCGCCGCGCTGGATAGGTTGACGGCGAAGTATCCGGAGGAGCCGGCCATCACCGCCTTCATCGACTTCGTGCGCGGCAGCAAGCGCGGCATCACGCCGGGCGTCCCGCGGACGGACCGGGATGGGGACGAGGGGTAGTTTTCAACATTTCATCAGGGTGGGGGAGTTCATCATGGGGAATACGGATCCAGTCTACGAAACCTATATGGGCCGGGGGCCGAAGCGTATCGTGCACCTCGAGCACTGGTCTTGCCCGGATGCCGAAAGCTTCCTGACGGGGATTGACTACTACGATCATCCGCGACTCTGTCGAGAACGGCTCAGGGAACTCTACCCTCAGTTGCGCCTGGGCATTCCCGCCACCGATGAACCCAAGCCCCGGCCGAGCATGGCCCTCGAAGGGACCAGTTCCAATGAGGATCGTCACACCGTGCGTTGGGGGGACAGTGAGAGCGGCACCTGGGAGCACGGCGAAGCCCACTTCAAGTCCGCCGCCGACGTCTTCGCCTTCAGTCCGCTCGAACATGCGGATTTCCGCGAGATGCCCGTCGTCGAAGCCAAGGACTATCGCGATGAAGAGGCCCTGTACCAGTGGTACCGCTCCAGGTTTCCCGCGGAGTGGGGGGATACGGCGCCGCCGGAGTCCGCCGCCGGCGTCGGCTTCTACAACACCATGTTCATGTGGCCCCTCCTGACCTTCGGCTGGGATCTCTTCCTCGAAACCTGCCTCGACCCGCGCTTCGAACGGGTCATGAACGAGTTTCGCGAGCTGAACCGCCGCGTCTTCCGAACCTTCGCACGGCTCCCGGTCAACTTCGTCACCTGCCATGATGACATCGTCACGACCCGCGGCCCCGTCTGTTCGCCAGCCTGGATGAACAAGTACATCTATCCGGCTTACGAGGAGTTCTGGTCCATTCTGAGGGACGCGGGCAAGAAGGTGGTCTTCATGGCCGACGGTAACATGGATGCATGCGCGGACAGAGTCATCGCCTGCGGTGCCGAAGGGATCATCACCGAGCCGTATACGAACTTCAAGGCAATGGCCCGTAAGCATGGAGACATCGTCCTGGCGGGCGAGGGGGACAATCGCGTCCTCTATCGCAACAATCCCGCGGAGATCCGCGCCATGGTGGAAGGCATGGTGGAGACCGGCCGCATGTGCGGTGGCTACATGATGTGTATCGGCAATCACATTCCCTGGAATGTGCCGCCGGCAGCCATCAAGCAGTACCTCGAAGATTCAGCCGAGTTAGCCTATCGCTGAGCTGGGCTCAGGTGCCGGGAGCGGCCCGCCATTGGGTGCGATAGAGTTCGTGGCGCCGGTCCTTGAGGTTGCGCACCGTGCCGGAACTGCGCGCTTCACGCAGCGACGTGATGCGCAGATCGGCGAAGATGACCGTCTCCACATTGGGGGTGGAGTCGGCGGCGATACCGTCCCGCGCAAAGGGGAAATCGCAGGGCGTGAGAATGCAGCTCTGAGCGTACTGGATGTCCATGTTGGCCACGCGCGGCAGGTTTCCGACGTTGCCGGAGAGCACCACGTAGCACTGGTTCTCCACCGCGCGCGCCTGGCAGCAGTAGCGTACCCGCAGGTAACTCTGCCGCTCGTCTGTACAGAAGGGGACAAAGATGATGTTGGCGCCCTGGTCCACCAGATAGCGCCCGAGCTCCGGGAACTCGCTGTCGTAGCAGATGAGGACGCCGATCGGCCCGCAGTCCGTGTCGATCACGCGCAGATCGTCGCCACCTTCGATGTTCCACCAGTAGACTTCGTTCGGGGTGGGGTGGATCTTCGGCTGCACGTGGACGGTGCCGTCACGCAGGCAGACGTAGCAGATGTTCTCCACGCGACCGTTCGGCATGCGGGTAGGATGGGAGCCGCCGATCAGATTGACATTGAAGCGGATTGCCATGTCGCGCAGCGCCTTCTCCAGGCGGGGCGTGTACTTGGTCAGCGCCTCGATCGCTTCACGAGGGGTAAGCTCGTTGTCCTCCATGGAGAGCAGTTGCAGCGAGAAGAGCTCCGGTAGAACGACAAAGTCTGCCTTGTAGTCGGCGGCGACATCCACGAAGTACTCGACCATCGAGACGAACTCGTCAAAGGAGGAGACCCGCCGCTGCTCGTACTGAACGGAGGCGACGCGCACCACGTCCTGCGTGCGTGGGGTGTGACTCGGCCTGGGCTCGAGTTCGTCCTGCGGCACGTCGGGATTGCGCCAGATCAGGTGGGCGGCATGGCCGAGAGATTCTCGGTCCGACGGATCGTAGTTCTCCAGCACACCCTGAAACTGAAAGCCATTGCGCAGTTGGAAGTAGAGTACCGGGTCGCGGAAGCGCCGCTCCTGTACGCCCTGAACGAAGGCCTCCACCGATTCCACTTCCTTGATGCGCCGATGCAGCGATGGCAGGCGCCCGGCAATGACAATGCCATTCAGCCGCAGCTCCGTGCAGAGCTTCTTCCGCTCGTTGTAGAGCCGCTGCCCAAGGCGGTAGCCTCGAAACTCCGGGTCGACGCAGACCTCCATGCCGTACAGCCAGTCACCTTCCGGATCGTGGCGCGAGGCAAATCCATTCCCGGTGATGCCCACCCAGGTGTGCGGCTTCAGGGCCATTTTTCCGGAAATGCAGAAGGTGGCGCAGTAGCCGATGATTCGCCCCTGCTGCTCGACCACGAACTGACCTTCCGGGAAGCGGGTGATCTGCCCACGGATCATGCCTGCCTGGTACCCGACGGTGTTGTGCGCGCGATAGATACGGTTGGTGAACTCGCTGATCGCTTCGGCTTCGTCGAGGCGGGCGTTGCGCACGACAATCGGCGCGTCGGATCCGGGAAAGGTGCTCTTCTTGGGCATAGGGCCGTTGACTCTCTGGCTGCAAGGCTGTTCAGATACCGGCGCCGGCGCTGCACTCACTCAAGAGGTCGGTGTAGTGACGAATGTGCTGGACGGCGGCATGGGGATTGAGATAGAAGTGGCTGGGGCCGATCTTCTCCCACAGTCTACCGCGCTTGAGAATATCGCGCACCGGCCCTTTCACCCCGGTAATGTACAGGTGAATGCCCCGATCCTGCAAGGATTCGACCACCCTTTCCAGTACGTCGAAGGCCGTGCTGTCGAGATCGTTGATGCTGGACGCATCGATAATCATGACGCGAACGTCGCGGTCGAGTGTCATGTCGTGGATCTTGTCACGCAGAAAGCCGGCGTTCAGGAAGCAGAAGGAGGCATCGACTCGCAGCAGCACGATGCCGGGAAGCCGCACCGCACCGCGGTTCCGCGCCAGATCGCGATACTCCCGGCCATCCGGCATCAACCCCAACTCCACCGCGTGCGGCCGCGCCAGTCGCATCAGCGTGGGAATGATCGAGGCGACGACGCCGATCGTCAATCCCCAGAGCACACCAAGGCTCAGGGTCGCGACAAAGGTCGCTATCGCCAGCAGGCCGTCCGACCGCTTGATGTGAAAGAGCGCCCGTATCGGCCCTACATTCACGAACTTGCTGACCGCGACGATGACCACCGCCGCAAGTACCGCCTTTGGCATGAAGTAGAAGAGGCGGGAGAGGAAGAGGAGGGTGAAGATGACGACAATGGCCGCAATCAGGTTGGCGAGAGGGGTCCGCGCCCCCGCCTGGTCGTTGACCGCCGTCCGGGCAAAACTCCCGCCGATCGGGTAACCGCGAAAGAGGCTCGCCCCCAGGTTGCCCATGCCGATCGCCACCATCTCGCGGTTCTCATCGAGGCGGTGCTGATACTTCTGCGCGAAGACCTTGGCGATGGCAATGCCTTCCATGTAGCCGATGATGGCGATGGCAAAGGCACTCGGCAGCATACGCCAGATCTCCGCCAGGGTCACCATGGGCAGCTTCGGCATCGGCAGTCCGGCCGGCACTTGCCCTACTACGGCCACGCCGGAATCCTGCCAGCCGAAGGCCCAGCAGCCGATGCTCATAAGCACCACCATGATGAGGATGTCCGGCCACATCGGCTTCCACTTCCGCAGGGCAACCTGTATCAGAATGCCGCTGGTTCCCACGGCGAAGGTGGGCCAGTGGATATCCCCCAGATTCCGCGCCGCGCCGGCCAGCACCAGATAGATCTGCTGGCTCTGCGGCAGCTCGATCCCGACCAGGTGCTTGAGCTGCGCCAGGCCGATGATGAAGGGAGCACCCAGCATGAAACCGCTCAACACCGGCCGCGACAGGAAGTTGACCAGAAAACCCAGCCGCGCCAGTCCAAGCCCGACCTGGAGCGCCCCCACGATGGCCGCCAGCGCTGCCGCTTTGATGACGTAATCGTTCGAGCCCGGCTCGTAGAGCTGCGTCAGGACTGCCAGCACCAGCAGCGAGTCCAGAGCCACCGGGCCGACCGTCAATCGCCGCGAGGTCGCAAAAGGAACAAAAAAGAGGAGGGCGCCCACTGCCGCATAAAGACCGACGATCGGCGGCAGCCCCGCGATCATGGCAACGGCCATGGCATGTGGAATCAGCATCACGCCAACCGCCAGTCCGCCCGTCAGGTCTCCCCTGAAGCCGACGGTGGAATAGCCCTTGGTCCATGGCCATAGTTTAGCGCGATCCAGCATACCTAAAAGCCCTTTGGCGGCGCGTGATTATGTTCCCCCAGGCAGCGCAAAAGCGAATGGTAGATATACCACGCCGCAACCCGTAAGGCAAGCCTGCTCAAAGGCTCAAGAGCGCAGTCGGCGAAGTTGTACATGTAGTACAGCTTCCTGTTCTCGGAAAGCGGGAAGTCCTCGTTCAGCGACTTTTTGGGGTGCCGGTTACCATGCATCCTTGAGGCAAAACTTCAATGAGCGTCAACGCCGGCCAACAATAACGCATCGACCAACTGCGGCAAGCTGTACCAGGCTTTGTCGCGGTAGATATAGCCGCTGGCCTCGTTAACCCGCTTGGCCACATCGAGTTGTGCGCGCAGCTGCCGCGCATACACCTCTTCACCCTTGGCCGCTATCCGCTTCTCGTATTCCGCCTTCTGCTGCTCCACATACTTGCGCTGCATGGTCTCCGAACGCTGCTGGTCGAAACGCATCAGCTCCAAGGATGATTCCGACGCCACGGACTGGATCGGTATGCGTTTGTCACCCACCAGAATGTCATCGCCCTCACGTCCCTTGAATTCCCCCTTGCAGCTCAGTATCCGTTGCGGATTGAGCTGATAGAGCACCTCGATCTGCTCCCCGATCCTGTAGAACGGGTACTTCTGCCTGGCTGCGGCAAGCACCTCTTCCTCTGGGAAGGGCGGTAGCGCCTGCAACTGCTGGTGTGCTCCCCTTTTTGCCTCCTGACGGCAGAAATCCCCGATGATGCAGGATGTCTCCGGCGTCGTTGGCATCGGCTCCAGCTCCACAAAGATACTTACGATCCTGGCCTTCAAATCGTTACGCTGATCGGGCGTGAGCTCGGCAGCCGGATCATGCAGGCGTCTGGTCAGCGCCGCTGCCAGGAGCACCCTGCGCCGCGAAAGGTCCGTCTCCGCCGCCATGGCCTCCGGCAGCGCCTTATCGATGGCGCCGAGCCCGTTGCGTGCCAGAGCTTCCGCTTCCAGCGGCATGACGCCTGCCGGCCCGCCTCCGCCGAAATGCTGCCAGGCCATGCGCACGCCGAGGAAGATGCCTGTCAGGAGTGCGAGGATCAAGACGCCGAGGACGATCAGTTTCAGCCAGTGGACTGCGTTGCGCAGCTGCTTGCGCCGGCTGCTCTCCACTATCGGCATGGGGGGCAATAGTACCTCACGGGAGCGAACGCCGCGCTCGCTCAGCTCGAGATTGTGGCTCGTCGAGCCGAGGCGACGCAGGTTGAGAGTCTCCTCTCCCGTCTCCTGATCGTCCGGCCTCGCGGTTTCTACCGGCCCTTGCGCGGTCGGCGAGATCGGGGTACGCTTCGACTTGACCGTCTGCGGCAGTGCACTGCCGGGGCGCCGCGATCGGCGAGTGGGCTGGCGTTCCGGTGGCAGCTCCTTTTCATCGCCATCGGCGGGGAGCGCTGGGGCCGACTCATCCAACTCGAGCAGGAGTTCATCGAGCTTCCTCTCCTCAATCCGGGAAGGCTCCACCAACTCGGTGCAGATGGATTCCGCCAGATCCCGCAGATTCAGCACCCGTTCTCGCGTCGCGGCGGAAAAGTAACTATCCAACCGCAGCCACATGCCATAATTATTCAGATTGTCCAGTATCTCGCGCAGATCCTTGCCCGCGTTTCTGGACGCCGATTCCATGCTGCCTTGATCGACCTTGGAGCGCAGCGCGGGGATCACCGCACGGTAGGCATCACACAGCGTCTTGATCTCATGGCTGATCGCCGCATTCTGCCGCAGATACGGATCCGACTCCAACTCGCGGCACTTCGCGACAAAGTGATTTAGCCTCCGCTCGAAGTAGGCCAGATGCAGCAGGTTCTCCTGAGCCTCATCACGGGCACTCTGACCCTCATCTTCCGGGGTTTTTTCGTCTCCGTCAACCATTATCCGAACTCCGCGTTGAGCGAACACATGACCCACTCCAAAGTATTGCGTGCATGATCTACGATGACTTGTCAAACTGCAGCTTGCAAGCGATTCTTTGGAAAGAGAAGGTTGTTCTCTGCCTCTTCCGCACCAAATACCGCGATGAGGCTGGCGCCACCGCGTGAGGAATTCGAGGGACGCATTGTCAGTCGCTTTCGACTGGCTATAGTATGGGAAAACGAGGACTTTCCATTGCAGGACACTTCCACCAGCATGCAGGACAATTGCCCCCACCTGAACGAAGAAGCACTCAGCCGCATCGTACAATGGGGCGGCAAGGATATGCTCGGGCAACTGGTGACCTTATTTCTGCGGGAAACGCCCAGCCGCCTCGAACAGGTGGGCCGCGCCCTCGAATCCGCCGATCTGCGCCAGGCTGCCGACATCGTGCACGCCATGCGCTCCAGCGCCGGTAATCTGGGGTGCAGCCGCTTGGAACGGTTGGTCATTCAGTTCGAGAAGCAGGCGCGCGGCGGTCAGGCTGAAGGGCTCCAGGAGATGCTCGTGCTCCTCTCCGACGCCGCCAGGGATGCCACCGAAGCCCTCGAGGTACATCTCATCTCATGAAGAAGACCATCGCCCTGATCGAGGACAACGCCGATAACCGGCTGATCGTCAGCGCCCTGCTTCGCCGCACTTTTGATATCGATACCTACACGGATGGTTTCGAAGGCCTTGAGGGGCTCCGGCGAAAGCGCCCCGACGTCGTCCTGCTGGACATCTCCCTGCCCGGCAAGGATGGGGTCGAGGTCCTTCACGACATTCGTCAGGACGCGGAACTCAGCACCTTACCGGTGGTGGCCTTTACCGCCCACGCCATGGCTGGGGATCGCGAAATGTTCCTGGCCGAAGGCTTCGACGATTATCTCGCCAAGCCCATTGTTGATGAAACACTGCTGACCGATATCATGGCGCGGCTGGCCTGACCAAGCGCCAGTAACCCGGTCACGCGCTGCTATCACCGCGCTTCAGCCGCTTGTTGAGCGCCTGGCGGCTGATGCCGAGCAGTTTGGCGGCACTCGTCTGGTTGCCGTCCGTGCGTTGCAGCGCCTTCTCGATGAGGATCTCGTTCATCTCCTTGAGCGTTGGAAACTCTTCCTCCAGATAGCTCTCCAGCGAAAGGTCGTCGCGCTCGCCGGGCACCTCAGGCGCCTCCGCGAAGGCCGCGCTGGTGGTCATGCACTGGCGAAGCAACTCCGCGCTGAGATTGCCGTTGGTGGCACGACTCACCGCATCGATCACAATCGATTCCAATTCACGCACATTGCCGGGAAAATCATAGCGCTTGAGGAGGCTGATGACCTCCTGATCGCAGACCGGCGCCGCCCGCTTGAGTTGACGCGCCGCCTCACCTGCAAAGGCATCGAGGAGCAGAGGCAGGTCACCGCGCCGCTCGCGCAGCGGAGGCAGATGCAGATGATGCGTTCTCAGGCGGTAGTAGAGATCGCGGCGGAAGCGCCCCTCGCGCAACATCTCTTCCAGTGGGCGGTTGGTCGCCACCACGACACGTGCATCGGTCACCTTGCGCACGTCGGAACCCAGAGGATAATACTCGCGCTCCTGAAGCAGGCGCAGCAGCTTTACCTGCGATTGCTGCTCCAGATCTCCGATCTCGTCGAGAAAGAGCGTGCCTTTGCTGGCCTGTTCGATCAACCCGCGCCGCTCCGCGTCAGCGCCAGTGAAGGCGCCGCGTGTATGGCCGAAGAGCGTATCGGCAAACATGTTGTCGTCCAGCCCGGCGACGTTGACCGGGACAAAGGCATGGTTGCCGCGCCCGCTCAGTTCGTGCAGCGCATGTGCCACCAGTTCCTTGCCGGTTCCCGTTTCGCCCGTAATCAGAACCGGCCAGGAGGTCACGGCAATGGACTCGGCGTACTGAAAGAGCGAGTACATCACCTGATCGCGGGTGATGATCGCCTTGAAAGCTTCCGGCATGTTTACTTTGCCGCTGAGCAGATGCTCGCGCAGGTGATAGATCTCCTGCAACCGCTCGTCGTTCTCGACGGCCTTGCGCCGCAGCTCAAGGTGAAGCTGGATGCGGGCCAGCAACTCGTTCTCCCGCACCGGCTTACCTACATAGTCCGTCTCCACGTTCTCGAAGATGCGGTAGATGGTCCGCTGATCTTCCATCGCGGTGACAAAGATGATGGGCGTCTTCCGCAGGTGTGGCAAATCCCGGATGCGCGTAAAAGTCTCGAAACCATCCATCTCGGGCATGACCACATCGAGGAGGATCAGATCGGGGATAAAGCTTTCGAGCAGCGCCAGAGCCGCCTGGCCGCAGTTGGCCTGCTGGACCTGAAACCCCTTCCGCTCCAGTACCTTGGAAATGTACATGCGCGTCGCCTGGTCATCGTCGATGACCAGAAGAGAATTAAAGGTACCCGTATACTCGATACGCAACGGTTGATTCATCTTTCCCTCACCACCTGCTCGCTCTGTTTTCCTGCAATAGTAGCCATCAGCTCATCGGTTGTCAACTTATGTTGCACCATTTTGGCACGGCGCAACCGTCAGGAATGCGACATTTCTTGACGTTGCATTCCCGTGCACAGATGATACGTTTGGGCTTTCCATCCTGCCCCTGTATTCCCGTATGAGGTAAAGCTATGTCAGAGAAGTCGTCCGGAGCATCCACTCGCTGGATCGTCAGAATTGTCGTGCTGGCCGTTGCTGCCTACGCCTTTCATCCGCTCTACATGCCGATGACGGCTACCCAGCCGGCGACCATCGCCCCAGGCGACTCGATCACCTTCCGCTTCAACGAAGTGGAGGATAAGAACGTCTACCAGGAACTCCTCCTCCATGGCGATGGTCGCAACACCATCCGCATTCTGCGTCCTCAGGGAGATGCCGACCTGCCGGAAGGCGGTGGCTGGAAACTCAAGAACGACAAGGAGTTGCGCATCATCCACTTCAGCAAGGAAGACCTCATCGACATCGCCAAGGGCAAGCGCCTCTTTCAGCAAGCTGTCGAGGCAGGGGTGCTCGATCTCAAGGATCTCCCCCATGAGCCCGGCAACATTCTCGAGGTCAGCTACAGCATTGGCGACACGACCGGCAGCGTGACCGGCCCAGCCTTTGTCGAGAGGGCCTATCACTGGAATCCCTCGGTCTGGAAGAATCAGCAGCGCTGGCAGGACATCATCCTCCTGCTCAAGGACGATGTCGAGCTGCGCCGGCTCCTCAGCAAGATCGAGATCACGCTGGTCAGCGACGAATCGATCAATCCTTGAATCGGCTGCGGAGCGCCCAGAGTCCAAGAGCCGGATTGCTGATGAAGAAGACCCGCTCGCCGCTGGGCAGCTCGTTCATCCCGTCATGCAGCTTGCTCGGCGGGTAGCGCTCCATCATCGTATCCAGGTCAGCGACATTATAGCCGACCGCGCGGACTTCGTCGTGCGACATGCCGGGACCGGGGCAGTAGGTGATGGTGAAGCGCTTCTCGCTGGAGCCGTGAATAAGATGCGCCGCCGCGCTGAGGTTCTCGCGAAGCTCTTCGTTCTTCTCGACGGCCTCCAGGATCTCCGGTGTGGTCCGGTAGCCGTACTTGCGGATGAGCTTGTCGATCTGCCGGTCTTCACCGAACTCCCGCAGCGCCGGCGCCAGCACGATCAGTTCGCCCCCATCCGCGATCGCCATCCGCGTACGGTAGACCGCCTTGTTGCCGAGCCACGTGCTCTTGAACTCCTCGGGATCCAGGTAGACAACCACCTTGTGAAGCGCTTCGTCCAGCAGGTTGATGTTGCACTTGCGGCAGAGGCGGCACCCCTCCTCGAAGGTCGCATCGTCATTGCCGACATAGAGGCCGCGCATCATCATCCGATTCGCGACAGGATCTCGCTCCATCACCGTCAGCAGGTAATAAATGGGCAGCTCCGCCATGAAGGCCGAGCAGCCATAATTGAAGACCCGCCGCGGCGGCGAATCCGCCTGCCCCATGATCCGTTCCATCCCATGAACCGCGCCCAGGAAATGCGACTTGTTGATGGTGTCCCGCCCGCCGATGCCCACGCAGATGTTCTTCGTGTAGTTGGCCATGCCCACCACTTCGTGCGGCACGATCTGGCCAACTGACAGGATCAGGTCGTAGCTCCCCTTCACCAGACGCTCGTTGACCTCGATGAAGACGGGGTAGTCCACCTTGCCCTCGGACCATTCGGCGATGAGATCGCCGGGGATGGTACCCAGATGCGACAGTGCGTTGCGCCAGTCGTGGACCAGAAAGCGATCCAGGGGAATACCGTCACCGAACATGCGCACAATCTCGCTTGCCGTCATCGGCACATGGGTCCCGATGGCGGGCAGGATATCCACGTGGGCGGTGGGCGAAAGCATCTCGTACAGAATCGCCGTCAGTTCACCCGCCCCGGAATTGGCGCGCGTAAAATCAGGGGGCACGAGGAGGACGCGACGCGGATTCCCGCCGATGCGCTCCAGCGCTTCGGCGATGACTCGTTCCTTATCTTCACGCGTGAGCACCTGATCGGCGCCTCCCGCGGCAACTAGTGGCGGCATGGTTATCGTTCCTCGGTCAGGACATGGTAGTGGTAAATGGGTCAGCGGTTTTGCACCGCCTTCAAACAGGAATCCGCGGGAGCAACTCGGCGTCGATGCCCGGCCTGGCAAAGAGGCAAGGCTTCCTGAGCTTCCAGCGCTGGCCCTCCTGCGGACCCAGACAATAATACTCCTCATCCACCCGCCCGTCCAGCACCCGCCCATCCAGCAAAGTCGCGGCAAAGCCAAGCTTGAGCAGCAACGGCAGCCCGCCCGCCAGATCCCAGACCTTCAGATAGCCGATGTAGGCTTCGTAGCGGCCCAGCAGAAGGTAGGTGAGAGGCACCACCGCGCATGCCAGCACATGAACCGGGTTCGGCAGGCTCAACCCGCCGCTCTTGCCCAGATCCTGCGTCAGCGCGATCAGGCCGGTGGCGCGGAACGGGCCAGCCGTGGGCGGCGTCAACTCTTCCCATGTCAGGCTGCCAGCATCGGCCGTCGCCGCTGCCTCCGCCAGGTACACGTGCGGCCCCTCCGAGATGAACAGCTCCCCAGTCACCGGCATGTAGACGGCCCCTTCATCCAGCACGCCCTTGCGCATGCGGCCGAGCGAGATCCCCCATATCGGAACATGATGCGCATAGCAGGCCGTCCCATCGATCGGGTCGACCACATACGCAGTCTCCTTCAAAGCAGCGGCAAGATAGCTCTCCGACCGGCTCCCCTCGGTCTCCTCGCCCAGAAGGTAGAAGCCCTCCTCCGGCCGGTCCAGATAACGCGCCAGCAACGCTTCGATCTCCTGGTCGGCCTGGGTCACCAGAGTCCCATCGTTCTTTACCTGCCGGCGTGGGGTTTCATAATGCCGCAACGCACAGCGCCCGGCTTCCAGCAGCAGTGCCGCCACCTCATCCCGCTTCCAGTCCATCATGTTTATCCTTCTTATGAACGCTGGGCGCCGTTCGCCATCCGTGAAAATGCAAATCGCAAGTTAATAGGCGCCGCCCACCTTGTCAATGCTCACGACTCCATCCCAACAACTCAGGGGCTCCCCCTCCTCGCCACCAGAGACCACCCGTTGCTCTCTTCCGACTTGTCCGACATGTTCGACCACGCCTCACCAGGGAAGCGTCCCCGGCAGCCTTCCCGCTGCTTCGGCGACGATTTCGAGCGAGCATTTCGTGACAAATTCTTTCCGACCGCTATATTACCGCAACCAGACCAAGGAATCACCACCGATCAAGCACCTGCTCCAGCGTATTGCGCGCGTCCAAGAACACCATGATGCGTAGAATCTTTCCCGCGGCTCAACCTATTCTCCTCCTCTGTCACTCGGTGGTTGCCGTTGCATTTGCGTTGCTGATCGCCGCCCCGGCGGGAGGCGCGGAAAACGCCATTGGCAACATCATACTGGCGGACGGCAAGCACCTGCAGGGAGTCGAGGTGCGCCGACTGCCGTCCCATGTCGTATTCGCCGCCCCTGAGGGTGTGCAGCAGGTGCCGATCGGGCGCATCTCCGTCTCCCCCGGCATGATCGCCGAGTCGATGCGGATCAACGAGCTGCTCAACCTGATGGCGCAGTGGGTTGTCTCGAACAGCTTCCTCCGGGTGGAGAACGATCTGGGGACTCTGCGCAGTATGATCGCCGACTTCGAGCAGCGGCTGCAACCCCAACTCAATTCCGCCGTCGTCAGCGCCAGGCACAAGGACGCCCTGCGCCATGCCGTCAATTACTATCGCGAAGAGTACGGTTCACTCGAGCCGACGATCGCGCTTCTCAAGCTGGCCGCCGCCATCCAGACGCTACGTGAACAGCACGAGGCCGGGCAGGCGGTTTCGGATGAAGAGGCGCTGCATGCCCTGATTGCCTACCAGCGTGCCCTCAACAGCATCCCCGAGTATACCCCTCTCGCTCGCAAGGAGCGCGTCAACAGCCATCAGATCCTTGGGGACTTGATGACGGCCACGGTGACCCGCCTGCAGGACAAGGTGCTGGAAGCCTACAGCGATACGCTCAAGCCCGAGCCTGTTGTCAGCCTTCTGCAAACTCTCGCCAAGGGAGCCGGTGTCAGCCCCCTGATCGACATCGAACAAGCCAGGCTTCTGGAAGGGATCATCACCGTAGCCTCCAACAAGGCGGATCAGCTACCCGAGGTCTCCAAGCAGATTCTTCTGCTCGATGCTGCGGGACAGCTGCAGTTCTCCGACGATGCGTATAACGAGCTTCGTCAGACGGTCGAGCGTACGATTTTTCCCGGTCTTGCCATGATCCGCGATGCCACTTTCGGCGAGGGACGCCAGCAGCATGTGGACCGTCTCGACACGATGCTCGCTTCCTACCGCCAGGCGCTTGACGAGACGGCGCAGCGAGTGCTCCTGCTCCGGCAAGTCAAGCAGTTGTACGATGACGGCTGGCAGCACAATCAGGGCAAGCGCTTTGGGAGGGCGGCCGAAACTTTTGCCCAGGCAAGTGAGGCGCTGAAAGAGGCCGGCATGGAAGAGAGTGCGGTTGCCACGGGGGCCATTGCCGAGCAACTGCGCAACCAGGCTCTGCAGATACAGGACAACCTCATTCATCCCGAACGTTTCCCTCGTGAAGAGCTGCAATCTCTCATCGACAGCAGCTCCGACTTCATCGATCAGGAGGGCAAGCAACTCACCGCGCTGGGCATATCCGTGCGTCAGCTTCGCGGGGATGTCGATGCGGTCCGACGCTATGAGCTGTATCTGCGCCAGTACGATGAACTGCGGGCGCTGCGCCACAAGGAACCGCTCAAGGCATGGAACCTCGTCCTCGAGTTGGGGGCCGCCGTCGAGGCGGCCAAGGGCACCTTGCCTGCCGCGGCAATCAGCCATTGGGAAGCCTTCCTCAGCAACAACAGGGAAGCCATTTTTCGCGAGGCGAGCGAGGATCTGGAGAAGCGGGGCGAGGGGCTGGCCGATGAGCATAACCAGGCCATCTATATCAGTTTCGTCGATAAGTTCATCCATGATGGCGAGTATATGCGGGCAGCCGAATCCATTCAGAAAGTGCTCCAGCAGCTCGACAGCAGGCAGATCGGTGAAAGCCTTGGCTACAAGCTGCTCAGCCGTAAAATGGAGATAGCCCAACGGTATGAAGAGCAGGGCGACTTGACCACCGCCATGAGTGTCTACGCCAGCCTGCTCGACGAGCCGTACACGACTTTTGCCACCAGGCACAACGTGAACGCGCAGCTCGCGCGGGCCAGACTCAAGTTGGCGGAACAGCAGGTAGCGGCAGGCAGTATCACGGAGGCCATCGCCAACTATGAAGAGATCGCTCTGAGCGCACCCCAGTTCGCCGAAACGCACCAACTGGTTGCCAGGATTCTCAGCCTTGCCAGCCGCCAGTACACCAATGTTCACGATCCGCTCGATTCTCCGGAACTGATGCAAGTGTACGATCGGTACAGCCAGCGTTTCCCTGGCCGCCTGCGCCTGCTTCCTCCTGTTCAGGTCCTCGGCAAGAAGCTGGTCGGCATTCTCAATGAGACCTGGCAGGACGGCAAATCCAGGCAGGCTCTTGCGCTTTACCGCGGCATGCACGAGCAGTATCCCGGTTTGACCGAAGAGATTCAGTTGCACCACCAGCTCTTGATCATCGTGCGCAATCACCTGCACAACCTCACCAACCCCACCAACACCACCCCAGAAGCCGCCGCGGCCACCGTCTCCACCGATATTCTCGACACCGCCACGGATGTTCTGAGCCTCCCCGAGCTTGCCGACAATACCCAACTGCCCGTGACCCAGCAGAAGTTCGTCTCGCTGATGATGAATCGCGCCGAGAATTATCTCGCCCTCGGCCAGGTTGAGCGCGCTTTTACCATCTATGAGCAGCTCCAGCGCGACTTTCCAGCCATTGCCGAAGAGCGTAACATCAGCCAGTTGCGGGACGACAAGCAGTGGGAACTGCGCATGGAGAAGATCCGCCTGCCCTTGCGCATCCGCGGCGGTCTGGATTGGGCCGCGCTGGTCGCCTGGATCGCCATCTGGTCCAGCTTCTTTGTCTTTGCCATTCGGCGTGGGCGGGAGAGGGATGAACTCGAATATCGTTTGCACCACTTCTTCACTGTCTTCTGTGTCTTTCTCCTCTTTCTGGTGGCGTCGCTCCTGTCGGACATCTCGCACGCCAACTCGTTTGCACTCGCCTTTGTACTGCCGGGCATTCTCTTCAACGGCTATGGCTGCACGACCTACCGATTCTTTCCGTTGGTGTATTATGAACGGCGGTTGATGCTGGAGCGAGCCCTACTCTGGGTTCTTTCCGATACGCCCCTCAACACGGCTGCCTCCGAAACGGCCCGCCGGAAGCTCGCTGCCCATGCGCGTGAGCTGGCCAACATGGTTGCCCTGATGAACGACCGCAAGCTCTTCGCGATCCATGTCGCCATGCGCAGATCCGAACGGGATCCGGTAAAAGGCTCGCTGCAACTGCAAAGCATCCTGCAGGAACTTGAACAGACGCCCGCCGAGAGCCGCGACGCCATTTGGAACAAGCACCACGCCATGGTTGTGCACCAGCTTGGCATGATCGCCCATCTGCAGGGCAACAGCGACAAAGCGCGGCATCATCTCACCGCCTACATCGAGCACAATCCCAAGGATGTGGACGTGCGGCAGATCGTCGGCGACCTCGCCTACCAGCGGCAGGACTACGAGGAGGCCATCCCGCATCTCAAGGTGTCGCTCGCGGTCAATGGCCAGGATGAGCAGCTCTGGTACAAGCTGGGCCGGTGCTTCTTCGAGACGGAGAAGTACGTTTCCGCCTACAAGTGTTTCGAAGCGGCCAAGCACAAGGACCGGGACATCCTCTACTGGGGCGCTCGCGCCTTTGGCCGGGCAGGCGAGGGTGAACGGGCCGCCAAGTGGTATCAGGCCCTCCTCAAGAAATATCCGAACGACAGCGAGGCCATCTACTATCTCGCCTCCACCTTCGCCGAGATGGGGCAACACCTCAAGGCGCTCAAGGTCGCCGCCGTGATCAAGAGCGATGACCCCTGTTATCCTTCCGCCCTCACCTTGCAGGGCAACATCCTCTTCAAGCGCGATGAACTGCAGAAGGCGGAAGTCTTCTATACCAAGGCGCTGGAACTGAATCCGGATTTCGCGCCTGCCCTGGTCGGCATCGGCCAGATACACCTGTCGAAGAACGATGGCGAAGCTGCTCTGGCCTCCTTCAAGCGCATTGTGGAACTTAAGCCGGAAGACCCCGCTGGCAACTACTTCCTCGGCGTACTCCTGCAGGAGAAGGCGCCGGAACGGGCGATCGACCACCTCAAGAAAGCGGTCACCGAACCAGCCTTCCGCCGGTGGGCGTCACGTCGCATTGGCTATATCGCCTTCTTCCGCAGCGACAGTGATACCTCGCTCCACTACTTCGCCATCGCCGAGGATGCCGGCGAGAGTTCCCCTTGGTTCCTCTTCCTCTATGCCTACTCCCTCGCTGCCAGACGGGAGCTGCGGCGCTGCGAACAGACGCTGATCAAGATCCTTGGCCGTACGGCCCAGAGCAAGGACTGGTCCGCGGAAACCGCCACCCGCGCCATGTACTCCATCGGCGTCATGCTCTTCGAGCAGCACGCCTACAAAATGGCGCACCAATGCTTCGAGTTCGTGAGCGAGAACCCGCTTCCGGATGCCGAGTTGCGATCCGTGGCGGATTTCGTCGAGGAAGCACGTTTCCGCATGGTGATCAACTGGCTCGAGCAGGGCGAGTACGTCGAGGCCCAGGCGCGCTGCGCGGAACTGCAGTTGGAAGCCAAGGACAAGGCGCGCTATCAGAGTTGCCAATACTATCTCGCCCTCTGCCAGCTCTTCCAAGGACAGTATGCCGACGCCGCGTCGCTGCTGAGTTCACTGATCGAGGCCGATGGCGCCAATGCCCGCTACCGCTACCATCTGATCATTGCTGAACTTGGATGTGGTCATGAGCAGCAGGCGCGGGAGGCGATGAATAGCTTCTCCGGCATGAGCGACCGTCCCGATCATCTGACGGCCGGCCTCGTCACCATTCAGGCCTTCATGAATGCTCGCCGGGGCAAGATTCAGGACGCCGAGCGCAGCCTCGCCCGCGTCTCCCTGCCGGCTGGCGAAACCGCCGGCGACGCCTATCTGCGGGACAAGATACTCCTTGCCAGGATCTATTATCTCTGCCAGTTGCAGGATCATGCCACCATCGCCACTCTGGCGAAGGACCTGCCGGACGAGAAGCGCTCCAAGGCCCTCTACATGCAGGCCATCGCCTGTCTGCAGAACAACGATCACCAGCAGGCACTCGAGTTCATGCGCCCCTTTGCCGACCAATCCGAGCGTGATCGCAAGCTCTTTACCTATCTCGCTGCCCAGGGCGCCATCCGACACCTCAAGCAGAACCAGCTGAAGGAGGCGAAACTCGCCCTGCGTGACATTGCCAAGCCGCCTCGCGAAGTCGTCACCATCCTCAACGCCTGGGATATCAGTGACCAACTGCAGCGGGACGAAAATCTCCTCGCCCCCAATGACCTGATCGACACGCTGACCCAGGACCTCGGCAAGATGGAGGACGAGTACCTCAACTACTTCATCCTGCATAATCTGGCTGTTCTCCATTTGCGGCGCGCCTACCAGGTGGAAAATGAGATCGCCGGCGACGAGACGAAGCGGGATAACTGGCAGCGCAGTATCGATTTCTGGTACCAGTTCATCTTCGCCAATCCCTCCTACTGGAATCTTGCGCAGGCGCGCTTCAGCGATGACGACAACAAGCTTCGCCCTTTCGCCAACGAAGACATCGAAAAGATCAACCAGGCCTGCAAGGACCAGCTTTTCGTCAATGCCTTCATCGGCCAGGCGCTGCACTGCCTTTCTGCCGGCGATGAAGTCGGCACGCAACGTCATCTCCATCTGCTGCGGATAGTGGCCGACAAGGATAACAAGTTGAAGGTCTACTATCGGCGGCTTGGCGAGAAGGTCGAGCAGTATCTGCGCGGCATCGACAAGACCAACCCGGTCTGGAACAGCTGGGAGTTTACCATTGCTTCACTCAGTCTGCAGGTCCAGATCGCGGACGTGCTCGGCCTCGATCATGACAACGCGCAGTCTCAGCTCGAACTTTATCGCACGACGCGTACAATCTATGCTACCCCCGCTGATTATCAGCGCGCCAAGCGCCAGTTCAACACCGAGCTGCTCGAAGCCGTACAGGTCGGGGTACGCGGCAGCTTCTCAGAAGCTGGCGACTTGATCGACAAGATCCTGGCCAGCATTCCGCCCGGAGTGGATCTGGAGAAGCTGAATGACAATCTGCGGCTCCTGCGCGAAGCATGCCGAAATCCCGCTGCATACGCCGAACGGGGTATCAACCTCAGCCAGCAGTTCGAGAAGGCTTACGCCACGGCTCGTACCATCAACCTCAACAAGCCGAAGAGCGATGGCAATACCAGATAATCTCAATCCGTTCAGCCAGCCGTCCATCTACGACAAGTACCAGATCGACCCCTTTGCCACCCTGCAGGAGATCTCAGACCAGCTGCGTGGCATCACCGCCGAACTGGACGTCTTGCCGAAAGAGGAACGCGCCGAGTGCATCGCCGACCTGCAGCAGGCACTGAACAAGATCAAGAACCACCGCCTCCGCGTCCTCCTCAATGCCCATATCATGGATCGGCTTGACACGCGCAAGGTTCTCGAGACGTTGGACGGCCTGCCCGGGCCTACCGCGGAAGACGTCAGCCTCCCTGCTCTCGGCATCTCGCAGATCGTCATGGAAGGCGAATGCCGGGACTATTCCGAGGATGATTTCACCCAGATTCCCTCGGATCCCAAAATCGAACTGGACTTCGATCAGGTTCAAGAGCATTTCCAGAAGCGGCCCGTCGAACGCTATATCGTCTTCGAAAGCTGATCCTGATTGCCGACGCCGTTGCCCATCAGCCGAAGGTAAGCATCTTCTGCACGATCAGCGCGATAAGGGCCGCAAAGATCGAGCACCAGACGATTACCGCGATGCGAAGGTACTTCTGCACCGCCTGATCCAGGTCGCTTCGCGTCCGGCCTTTCTTCTTCTTCTTCTCCTTCTCCTGCTCTCCGAGCTTTCGCAGCGGCGAGGCCTTCTCCTCTGGTTCTGCCGCAACCTCCGACTTCTTCAGTGCCTTCTTCTCTGCCTTCGGCTCGTCCTTCGCCTCCTTCTCCTTCTGCATGGGAACGACGACCGGCGCGATCGGCTCCATGCGTGGGCGAGTCTTCAACGGCGGAAGTTCCTGGGGGTTCTCCAATGACGTACGATAGATGTCCGCAGCTTCGCTGATTGCCTGAGCCATCAACTCGTTCAGTGAGAAGTCGTCCGCATCCGCGGTGCCGGAAGGCTTGCTGGCGGCCGCGGAGGGTTGCTCCGGCGACTTGGCGGCCTTCTTGGCTCGAACGGCGCCGGTTTCGCTGGGTGAATTGGCGGTTGCGCTGGGTTGCCATTCTGGTCGCTCTTCCAGCATGCGGGTTTTGCGCTTGGCATGGGTTACGACCGTCAGGTTGGAGGACGTGGTCATGCCGCTGGCATATTGCCGGCGATACTCGATCAGCATCTCCTGCGGCAGGTAGACGATGCGGAAACCGCCGTAATCGACGCGCTTCTCGGGAGGAAAGGAGAAGGTTCGCGAGATGCAGTTGCAGTAGTCGACCGGATTGCACCAGGAACCGCCGCGCAGAATATGCGGATCACGGGGATCCTTGATCGTGTCCAGGCACCATTCCCAGGTGTTGCCGACCATGCCGACGCAGCCGGTGGGGCTGCAATTCTCGATGAAGGCCTCAACGGGCGCTGTGCCTTTGTAGTCGATCGGGTCGCGGAAACAGGCCTGTTCCGGAGTCGGGTCGGAATTTCCCCACGGATAGAAGCGGCCGTCAATGCCCCGCGCGGCTCGCTCCCACTCAATCTCATGGGGCAGGCTGTAGTACTCGCAGTTGCGCTTGCGCAGCCAGCGGCAGTATTCCTTGGCATCCAGCCAGCTGATATGGCAGGCCGGGCAGGTCGGCTCAGGGGATACCAGATGCAATTGCTCCAGATCCTCTTCAGGATAACTGTAGCCACTTTCTTCCACAAAGGTCACGAACTCCGCTACCGTCACCGGAAACTTACTGATGTAGATGGGCGCCTTCAACTCGCAGAACTGATCTTCCGGGCCAAAAACAAAGGGTCCGGTGCCGACGTAGCAGAATTCTTTGCCGTTGGCATCCGTCGTTTCCTGCATCTCTGGAAAGAAAAACTCGGGTGAAAGCACTTTGCCACGATCGCAAAGCTGCTGAAGCGCCTTCCACTTCTGCTCTTTGTACTCGAGCTCCGAAAGCTCCTCCAGCTCCCATTTTTCGTCCAGCTGTTTGATTCGGATTTCGATATCCTGGGCGCTTTCACTCATCCGTCGAGTATCCTCTCGTGCAGATTCCCCGTCAACTGTGCTGTGCGGTCGAATGAGTATAGCGCTCCGCGGCGCGATTTCAAGGCTCGCTGCTGCCCGCGGCTTTCTTCTGGGCGACGGCCTGATCTTCCCGAAGCTTGTCGATCAGAAGGTCGACGCACAGTCGCGCCAACTCGGCCGGCTTCTTGTTCAGTGCATCGCCTGCCTTCACCCAGGTCGTTCCCATCCACAAGCGTGTGACGTTGTCCGCCTTGAAAGCCATCACCATGGTCGGGAACCTGGGCTTCTCCCCGCTGAGGCCGAGCGAAAGGCCACTGTACCGGGCGCCGCTCGTGCTTGCGCCGATGCTCATGCCGACCTCCGGCCTCCAGCGCGTTCCTGTCTCCTCGCTGTTGAGAAAGGTGAGATCCACCCAGCCGGCCTCGCCATCCTCGACCGGGGCCAGTGTCACGATCGGCTCCAACTTCTCGGTGGCGTACTGCATCAGCAGTTCCCGAAGCTCTTCGGTGTCTGCCTGTACGCGAAGGCGGAATGGGCGTTCGGCAATCAAGAGCATTGCATCGTCGTGATATGAGTCGCCACGCACCATGTCGCGGGTGCGGCATCCACTGCATGCAAGTGCTATCATGAGCACCGGCGCCACTACTTTCCAACTGATCATGGCAGCTGTATCCGTCTCTGGAGTTGTTTCATGCGGCGTACTCTACTTCGGTAAAGGCATTGCACGCAAGCGATAGCGCCATATTATCATGGATGCACGATGGTGACGTGGCGACCGATCGGGCGCCACACTTCGTCGTCAGTGCAGCGAAACGCCACCTCCACTGGCACCCCGAGGGCGGCGGCCAGGTGGGTGACGCCCGTGTCGTTGCCGATCAGCTGCAAGGCTTCGCCCGCAAGGCGCCGGCGCAGGTCGCGCAGGGAGGGCATGATGAGCCGTTCATGCGGCAGCCCCGCGAACAACTCCCGCATCGGTGCTTCCAAGGCAAGATCCGCTTCTCCCAGTGAGATGATGACGCCATTCAGCCCCGTACGCGAAAGCCATGCCTTGGCTCGCGCGGCAAACCAGGCCACCGGCGCGTTCTTCTCGCTGGCGCCGCTGCCAGGATGTAGCCACAATACGCCCGTGCGGGGGGCGGTCGCACGGGCCAGCACCGGTTGCTCGAGCAGCCCCGCTGGTGGTTCCCAACCCGCTGCCGCAAACATTCGAAGCGTGACATGCGGCGCCGTCCCCGGTCGAGACTCCAACCAGCACGTATGCAGGACGCCCGCCCGCGCCAAGCCGCGTGCCAACGAGCCGTCAGGGTCCTTCCACGCAAGGAAAAGCTCGGCCCCGGCCAGTCGCCGCGCCACCTCTCCCTCCGGAATGCTCCACAGCGTCGACATCGACCTATTGTCCACGCTCAGCCAATCGTCTGCCAGCCCGTCACCCGCAATCAACTCCCAATAACGTCTGTGGGTGATGACCGTCACATGTGCGAAACGACGGCGCAGCTCCGCCAGAAAGGGCAGCGTCAGGACGAAGTCACCCAAGCCTCCGGTTCGAATCAGGACTGCTCGATCTCCGCCTTCCATTGCAGCCTTGCCAACCTCTTGAGTGCGTCCACCTTTTCAGTTCGATCGATCTTTGCGCGGTCGACCGCGCCATGCAGCACCTGGATGGTCCTTTCGTAGGTATCCTTGTCGACCGGAAAGGGGATGCCATCCTTGCCGCCGTGTGCGAAGGAAAAGCGCGCGGGATCGCGGATGCTGGCGCGTTCACCGTAAATCAGTTCCGAGACCAGCGTCAGCGCCCGCAGCGTCTTGGCGCCAACCCCTTGCATGCCAAGCAACTGCTCGAAGTTCTCCGGCGGCTGCTCGTACGTCTGCAGCAGAACCTTCCGCACAAACGCCGGCTCAATGTCGGACATCTCGATCCCGTGGCGCTTCGGCAGCCTCAGCGTCGGCAGTTGCTCCAAGGCAAAGAGGGTCTCCAGCGATGGCTGTGAGGCCAACTCGGTGGAGGTGCGGCGGACCCCTTCGCTCTCTTCGGCAACCAGATTGAGGGTAGGGGAGCGCGTATCGCAGCATATCGCGCTGTGCGGCTCGACATCGAAGCGTTTGCCGGGTTCCCCCAGCCAGTGATAACGCCGCGCCATCCCGGTGGCATCGTTCATTCCCTGCTGCACCACGCACCACCGGCCCCCCTTGGTGAAGAAGAAGCAGTGATGGTAGAGCTGATAGCCGTCCTGTACGGCCGCGCTGTCCACCTTGGCGCTCATCTTGCTCGCGTGAACGAGGGGGGCGGCATTGTCACCGGTGATCTCACAGGCCGTTACGATCTCCTGTGGCGTCTTTCTGGAGGTGCCTCCCTTGCCGCCCCCGGCAAAGAAGCCCAAGTCCTGCTGAAGCCCCTTGATCCCTTCCTTCAGGGCGCCGCAGGTGGTTGTCGTGACCCCGCTTGAATGCCAGTCGAAGCCGAGAACGCAGCCGAACGCCTGGAACCAGTGAGGATCCGAGAGCCGATGCAGAAGATCGTCCGGCCCATACTCGCTTACGACGTGTATCGCAATCTCTCTGGCCAGCCGCACCATGCGGCTGAATAACCAGCTTGGGGCCTTGCCGCCATGTAGCGGCAAATGCGCATATCCGCTTCGCATTCGCTCCTCTCCTCCTGGTGATCATGCCCGTTCCGGCCATGGCTGACTATAGCGGCGCCGGCACGAAATGCGAGGGCCGGATTTGCATTCCAGCGCCATTCCCGTATGATAAGCCAATCTCCGCCCTTGCCCCATCATTTCAGCCAAAGTCTCCCATGATTGCCTTGTGGAACAGCATGAATCTGCCAAACAAACTAACCATCGGCAGGTTTGTCCTCACCATGATCTTCCTGGCCCTGGCCTCTGTCGGCCATGTCGAGAACGGCGTCTACCCGATGCATTGGAAGATCGCTTTTGCGCTCGCCATCATCGCTGGCTTCACCGACTATCTGGACGGCTATCTTGCCCGCCGTTTTGATCTGGTCACCGATTTCGGCAAACTGATGGATCCCCTCACCGACAAGATCTTCACCGTCAGTTGCTTTGTCGTCCTGACCGAATACCGCATCGTTCCCGGCTGGATAACCGTCCTCATCCTGACCCGCGAATTCGCCGTCACCGGCTTGCGGACCATCGCCGCCAATCGCGGGCAGGTGATGTCTGCCTCCAGCACCGGCAAGCTGAAGACCGGCTTGCAGATGGCCGTACTGGCCCTGGGCGGCTGCATCTGGGTCGGCTGGTTCGCGGAGTGGCAGCAGCTGCTCTGGTTCCGCGCCACCTGGCTCACCATTCTCACCTTGATCGTACTGGTCACCATCTACTCCGGTTTCGAGTACTACATCAAAGGACGCGACCTGTATATCAAAGACATGAAATGACCGTCTTGGACCGTGCAGCTGAAACCCTCAAGCAGAGCTTTGGGTACGATCGCTTTCTCGAAGGGCAGGAAGAAGTCGTCTCTCGCCTCATCGAGGGTGAGGATCTCTGCGTCATCATGCCCACTGGCGCCGGAAAATCCCTCTGCTACCAGTTGCCGGCACTACTGGCTGATGGCTACACGCTGATCGTTTCGCCCCTCATCTCGCTGATGAAGGATCAGGTCGATGCGCTGGTCGAGCGGGGCATCGAAGCCGCCTACATCAACAGCACCCAGAGCAATGCGGAGCGGCAGAGCGTATTATCCCGCTGGCAGAGCGGTCGCGTCAAGCTCCTTTACGTGGCCCCCGAGCGCCTGCGGTTGCAGGGCTTCCGGCGGATGGTTCAGCAGTTTCCCCCAGCTTTCCTCGTCGTCGATGAAGCCCACTGCATCAGCCAGTGGGGACACGATTTCCGCCCGGATTATGCCCGCATCGGCGACTTCATCGATGAACTGCAGATCGGCCAGATCGGCGCCTTCACCGCCACCGCCACTCCCATTGTCCAGGACGACATCGTCCGCCAACTCCATCGACCGGGTATGGAAGCCTATGTTACCGGCTTCACTCGTCCCAATCTTCATTTCTCGGTCCGCAACACCAGCCGCAACGAAGACAAGCTGCAATTCCTCCGTTCGCTGCTCAAGGATCCGAAGCCGACGATCATCTATGCGGCCACCCGCAAGAACGTCGATCTGATCGGTGACGAACTGCAGTGTATCCGCTATCATGCCGGGCTGGAGGATGCCGAACGCGAAGAGGCGCAGAACCGCTTCATGCAGGATAGCTGCCCCGTCATCGTCGCCACCAATGCCTTCGGTATGGGTATTGATCGGCCGGACATCCGGCGCGTCGTTCACTACAACGTCCCGGGAAGTCTCGAAGCCTATTATCAGGAGGCTGGCCGCGCCGGGCGGGATGGCGAGGATGCCGATTGCTACCTCCTCTTCAGTCACCAGGACCGCTACATCCATGAGTTCTTTATCGAGATGAGCAATCCGCCCGAATATGTGGTTCACGCCACCTGGCAGACGCTCACCCTCATGGCCATGCAGGAGGGCAGCGCCCATCTGGAAGTCACCCAGGCCGAACTGGCCCAGCGCGTCTCCGGCGCGAAGAGCGATCAACAGATCAGCGCCGTCCTCAAGATCCTCGAAAAGAACGGCTATCTCGAGCGTGGCTACCGCGGCGCCAATCGAGGCCGCCTCGCCCTCCTCATGCCTCCTGAACAGGTACTCGGCCGGTTTCCCGCTCCGACCACGCAGCGCGCCCTCTTCATTCGCCAGATCATCCGCGCCTTTGGCAATCAGCTCGTCGACGGCGTCGAGTGTACCTACGAAGAACTCGAGCGCGAGAGCAGGCTTCAGCCGGAGCAGGTCAAGCGCGTCATCCGCGCCCTCGACGGCGTCGAACTCACCTGGGATCCCCCCTTCTCCGGGCGAGGGGTCAATCTCCTTCGCCCCGACGAGACCACCCTCGACATCGATTTTTCCGAGTTGAAGCGCCATACCGAGATGGAGCAGCGCCGCCTCGATCTGATGTTCGACTATTCCAACACTACCGGCTGTCGCCAGTCCTACATCATCGGTTACTTCGGGCAAGTCCTCGATGGCTGGGTCTGCCAGGTCTGTGACCGCTGCCGCTCTCATGAGCATCATGCCGCCCATACTCCGATAGGCGCCGAGTTGCAGCTCGTCCGCACCGCACTATCCGCCGTCAAGCGTTACGATAATCGCTTCGGCAAGAACCGCATCGCCCAGATGCTGACCGGCTCCCGCAGTCGCGAGATCTTTGCCAACAAGCTGCACATCGACACCCTCTACGGCCTGCTCGCCAACTTCGACCAGCCCACCGTCATCCGCCTTATCGAAGCCCTGCTCAATGCCCGATGTCTCGACACCAGCGGCGACACCCGATTTCCCTGCCTGCGTATCACCGACTTGGGCAAGAGCGTCCTCGATGGCAGCCGACAGGTACCGATAGACTTCAGCATTCCCAGCACCGACCATGCCGGCGCGCCCGCTCCGTCCAGAGGCACGGGGCGAACCGAACAAAGATCCGCTGCCGTTGACGACGATCTTCTCGTCCGTCTGCGCGAACTCCGCGACGAACTGGCGGCAAAGCGCCGTGTCCCCATCTACCAGATCTTCCCCAACAAAACCCTGCAGGAGCTGGCGGCAAAACGCCCGGTCACCATCGCGGAAGCACGCAGCATCTCCGGCATCGGACCCTACAAGGAGCGCGTGGTACTGCCGCTCTTCCTCGAAGTCATCAAAGCCTGGCGCACCGAAACGAATCGCGCCACCTGAGCCGCTCCCTGATCCGTCAGCCGCTTTTTCCGGATTGCTTGGCGAGAATCAGCTCCCGCATGCTGGCCACGCTGCTCAAGCTCTCGGCATTGATGTCCGACTGATCAAACTGCACGACAAAGATCTCCTCCATGGCAACAATCAGCTCGACAAGCAGAAACGAATCGACGCCATACTCCACAAGGGGCGTCTCTGCCTCGATTTCGTCTGGATCCAGCTCCAGAAAGAGGCGTTCCACGATCAATTCTTTAAGCTGCTGGTCAATCTCGATGGTCTTCATTATCCATTTCCTTGTCGAACTGTTCTGCCCGTGGTGCCGGAGCCTCGCCAATCGTGCTTGATCTCAGGCACGAACATGATTACTATTGCTCAAGAGACATCGCGGCTTCAACCATGGTTCCTCCTCTCCCCCAAAAAAGCTCCACCTCATGCATCCCAACTTTCTGCGATTCGTCGTCCTGATCCTCCTGACGCATTGCGCCCGTGCCGACAACCTGGTCGCCAATCCCGATTTTTCCGATGGCTTCAAGGGCTGGATCGTTCATTTTCCTGAGGAGAATGAGCAGAACTACAGCCGTAATCATGAGTGGATCGAGATAGCACCCGGCCCCGAAGGCAAAGATAAAGCCATTCACTTCACCCTCAGTGCCGCGGTTGCCGCTTCGGAAGGCGTCAAGGCCGTCACCCCCTTGATGAAGATCGAGGATCTTCCGGGAAAAGCTTATGAATTCGGCGCCGAGGTCTACTCGGATAATCCTTCGCTTATCCTCTTCATCGAAGGCTATCAGCGCGATCCAGAGCAACAGGAAAAGGGCAACGACCATTATCCCGGATTCGCCCGCAGCTACCGCGCCACCATCCATGTCAAGATACCCAGGAACCAATGGGGCCAGGCCAAACGGGTCATCACCCTCCCCACTCAGGACCGCTATCGCCCCTCCCACATGCTCATCAAGCTCTACGCTTTTCATCCTGCCGGTAATGCCTGGTTTCGCAATGTCTATTTGCGACCGGTAGACAACAAGTAGCCACTCGCAAGGAACACTTCATGCCTATAGGAATCGGCCTCCATGGGGCCAATGGCCATCAGATCTATGCACAATGTCAAGCCAACCCGGATGTGCGCGTCGTCGCCGCTACGGGCATGCCACCGGCTCGCCTGGCCGAATTGAAGAGCAGCTGGCCGGATATCGCCATCGGTGAATCCCTCGACGAGCTGATCGACAACCCGCGGGTCAACTTCATCTCCCTCTGTTCACCACGCCGTGCCGACCAGGCTGCCGATGCCATCCGCGCCCTCCAGGCGGGCAAGCACGTCTACGCGGAAAAGCCTTGCGCCATGACCGAGCGCGAACTCGATGCCATCATGGAAGCCGCCGCCAACAGCGAAGGCCGCTTTCACGAGATGGCCGGCACCGCCTTCGCCCAACCATGGCTCGCGATGCGGGAAGTGGTGCAGGGCGGCAGACTTGGAACCATCGTGCAGATCCTTGCCCAAAAATCCTACCCGCTCTTCGAGGGACGTCCGCAGGATGAGCAGATCGACGGTGGCCTCACCTGCCAGGTGGGCGTCCACGCCTACCGCTGGATCGAACACGTCGCCGGCGAACGCATCGCCGAGGTGCGCCCCGCCATGGAGACCACCCTCGGCAATCCTGTCTCCGGCGGTCAATTGCGGCTGGCTTCCACCAGCATCATGACCCTCGAATCCGGCGCCATCGCCACCGTCATCTCCAACTACCTCAACCCACCGGGGCTCGGCAGCTGGGGCAATGAGATGCTGCGCATATTCGGCACCAAAGGCTTTGTGGAAGCCACCGACGGGGGCAGCCGTACCCGCCTCATCATCGGCAAAGACGACTTGGGGCCCCTTGACCTTGCGTCGCCGGATGTCGAGTGGTTCGACAGGTTCATTGACGACATCCTAGGGCGAACTCCGATGCCCTTGTCGCTTGAAGATGAACTGCACCCGACCTGCATGGTTATTCGCGCCAGGAATCTGCTGCATGAGCACGCTTAAGTTCGGTCTTCTCGGGTGGCCGGTCAGCCACTCCGTCTCTCCCCAGATGCAGCAGGCGGGCTTCCGCGCCATCGGTCTCGATGCCTCCTACGAGCTGCTGCCCGTTCCTCCTGACGACTTCCCAGCCAAGGTCCGTGAGCTGCACGAGCAGGGATTTCGCGGCTGGAACGTGACCGTGCCCCACAAGCGCGCCATGATGCAGCTCGTCGATACCGCCGAGCCCGCCGCCCGCCATGCCCAAAGCGTCAACACCGTTCTGGTGCGTGATGGGCAGCTCCACGGCTACTCCACCGACGGGTACGGCCTGGACATGGCGATCCAGGAAGCCTTCGGCATTTCCGCGCGCCGCGGCACCTTTGTTTTCTGGGGCACCGGCGGTGCTGCCCGCGCCACGAGCATTCACTTTGCCATCGAGGGCGCCACTGCCATCACCCTCGTCAATCGCACCCTCTCCACGGCTCAGGCCCTGGCGGAGCAGCTCCGTGCCATTGCCCCGGCGTGCAACATTCGCACTTTCGCTCCAGACGAGTTGGCGCCGCTTGCGGTTGCCTTCGCCGAGGCCGACATCATCTTTCAGTGTACCAGTGTCGGCCTCAAGCCTGATGACCCCTGTGCCATTCCTTTCGAGCTGATTGCGTCCAGCCGCCGCATCATGGATATGATCTACCATCCGACGCGGCTGCTTGACATGGCGGTCAGTCGTGGATGCGCCGTTGCCGACGGCAGGCGGATGCTCCTCCACCAGGGCGCACGCAGCTTCACCATCTGGACGGAAGAACCCGCGCCGGTCGAAGTCATGCGCCGGGCGCTCGACAATGCGCTTGGGCGGCAATGACCTCGATCAGTCGTCGTCTCTATCCTTCTGGCCGAAATCGTGCCGGTAGCGGTCTCGCAACTGCCGGAACTCGTCAGGCATCTGCATGCTGTAGGTCTTTATGTACTCTTCATTGTCCAGCGGCATGGCCTGGTTGGGATCGATCAGCGGTGTTCGCCCGAAATTAACCGTGTCATTCATCTCATGCTCGTCACGCAGGCGCCTGCCTGGGCCATCGATCGAGATCGTCTGATCCATGGCGGAATCCTGATCTATGGGCGCATCATGCCGCGTCGTTTCGAGACCCGCCAGCGGGGATTCGTCTGGGTCGCGATCAAACACAAATGTGCTGTCCATGTCGACCGGAAGGGTCTGAATGATCCGCAGCTTGCGCCGGGCTCGCTTCTGGCTCGAGCGATCGCCGACGGAATCTGTCTGGCCCGCTGCCGGCGTAAAGCTATCCCTGACGAGGATGTTGACGTCGCCGATGCGCAGCTGTTCGCACCCTCGCAGGAGCTGCTTCGTATCGATGGCCTTGCCGTTCACCAGTACCCCAAGGCTCGATCCCAGATCCTCGACTGTCCAATTCCCGCGATGATAGACGAAGAGGCAGTGAATGCGCGAAATCGATGGATCCGCCAGGATGATGTCGTTGCAGCGCGAGCGCCCAAGCGTATAGCTGGGATGGATCAGCGGTATCTCCCACTCCTCATGCAGTCCGTCCCGGACCGAGAGCACCAGCGGCCGCGGGATGCTGCGACTGCGTTGCCCCTCACCGGCCAGGGGATCGAAGACAAAACGCAACGCCATCTGGATGTCGCCCACCTGCACCGCTTCATCACCATGCAGCACCTGGCGCTCCTCGATCAACTCCCCATTGACGAGGACCCCGTGACGGCTGTTCAGATCCAGTATGTACCAATCACTCTTCGACAGGCCGATCAGGCAGTGACGACGCGATATCGTCGGGTCTGAAAGGGTGATGTCGTTCTTGGCGACCCGACCGACCGTATACGTCTGGTTTTCCAGCCGCACCTCGAGTCCTGCCTGTGGACCCGATTCGATGCGCAGCACGGCCGGATGCTCCTGCACGCTCGGCATCTCCAGCCCCGAAAGCGGCGCGGCATCCGGCGAATCGTTCACCTGCAACCGCACTTCGCCCAGCTCGATCGAGTCGCCATCTCGCAGCAGATGCTGATCCCGAATTTGCGTGCCGTTAACGCGGACCCCGTGGGTACTGCCCAGATCGATCACCTGCCAGCGGCCGTTGCTCTGGCTGAAGAGGCAATGGCGCCTGGAGATCCAGCGATCCACCATGATCAGATCGTTGTCACGATTCCGACCCAGCGAATAGCTCTCCTTCACCAGACGGATGGTCCAGCCTTCGTGCAAACCATTGCAGACTGTAAGGAGCATGGGGGGTACTCTTCGCGGGGGTGGCGGGATGCCTCAGTGGAAAGGTAACTTCGGCTCGCCACACGCAGAATTCAAGCTCAACCGAAGTATAAATAGCTTATCCCGCACTCGACGCTTATGCAAACTGGCTGCTCGTGGCAGGACGTTCGCAAGAAAATAAAAATGGCGACCCCAACGGGAGTCGAACCCGTGTTACCGGGATGAAAACCCGATGTCCTAGGCCACTAGACGATGGGGTCGCCTATACACCCGACGTGAAATCGAATGAGCTCTTAAAATGCCTCGACTACCTTCGATTTCAAATGCTCTTTGTGAGTTTTTTTCGGGCTTCCCAAGAGAGCCACTTTCACCGCCATGCGCGCGACATGTGGCGCCTGGACGATGGAGGCATATGCCTATACGGGAACCGCCGAAGATTCCTGCCAGAGTCCGTGCACGTTGCAGTACTCACGGGCAATCGGCGAACCTTCGCCGCTCACCATGAAGATGGCTTCAGGCGGAGCGCCAGGCTCCAGAAACTCGCGATAAAGCTTGTTGCCGACTCGCAGCTCGATCCATTGAATCCAGTGCTCCGCCGTCATCGGATGGGGAACCGATCCCACCTTCACCTTATAACCGCCGGCGATCTTCTCGATGACCGGGACATGCTTCTCGTTCCTGGAATCCGCCGTTTTCTCCTTCAGCCGCACCATCGGCTCGCCACAGCAGGAAAGCTCACAGGACGTATTCCCTTCCAGAACCTCCACTTGCAGCCCCTTGCCACACGTCAATATGCTTCCTCGTTTCAGATCCATGCTACGCCTCCAAATGTTAGTTTCGTGCAGGTTGACACGATAACAACATAGACGACTTCTTTCCGGACCGCAAGAGGGTAGGGCGAGTGCTGCCTTTTCAGTTTCCGAGCGACTGAATGGGGGCGGGAATGCGTCCGCCGAAATTCACGAAGGCGTCGCTCGCACCACAGTTCCGCACATCCATCACCGTGGCCGAGCCGAACAAACCGCCAAACTCGACAAAATCACCGGCTTTGGCGCCGGGCACCGGAATGAGGCGCACCGCCGTCGTCTTGTTGTTGATGACACCGATCGCTGCTTCGTCGGCTATGATGGCGGCCACCGTCTTGGGCGAAATATCGCCAGGCACCGCGATCATGTCCAGCCCGACCGAGCAAACGCTGGTCATCGCCTCGAGCTTCTCCAGCGAAAGGTGGCCATTCTTCACGGCCTCGGAAAGCGTAGCATCTTCGCTTACCGGGATGAAGGCGCCGCTCATGCCGCCTACCGAACTGGACGCAAAGGCGCCCCCCTTCTTCACCGCATCGTTGAGCATCGCCACTGCCGCCGTCGACCCCGGCGCACCCACATGCTCGATGCCCAGCAACTTGATGATCTCCCCCACACTGTCCCCAACCTGCGGCGTCGGCGCCAGCGACAGATCGACGATCCCGAAGGGAACCCCAAGCGCCGCGGCGACCTCCCGCCCGATCAACTCGCCTACGCGCGTCACTCGAAAACTTGTGATCTTGATCTCCTCCGCCAGGTCACCCAGCGTCAACTGCTGCCCCTGCTCGATGCGGCGACGCAGCGCTGAACCGATGACCCCCGGGCCGGAAACCCCGATGTTGATGGTGGCGTCCCCTTCGCCCGCCCCCATGTACGCCCCCGCCATGAAGGGATTGTCTTCGGGAATGTTGGCAAAGATCACCAGCTTGGCGCAGCCAAAGCCATTCTGCGCGGCGGTGGCTTCGGCGATGCGGCAGACAATTTCACCCATGCGTCCCACCGCATCCATGTTGATCCCCGCCTTGCGCGTCGCTACCTGCACGCTCGAGCAGACCCGCTGCGTCCCCGAAAGCACATCCGGCAGAGACTCCATCACGACCCGATCCGCCTTCGTCATACCTTTCTGCACCAGCGCCGTGAAACCCCCAACCAGATTGATCCCGCATTCCGCGGCTGCTTCATCCAGCGTCCGGGCCACATCCACCGCCGTGCTGTGCCCATGGCCCGCCAGCAGCGTGCTGATTGGCGAAATCGCCAGCCGCTTGTTGGTGACGGGGATGCTGTACTTGGCGCCGATCCGGTCGCAGATCTCCACCAGACGACCGGCCCGGCTGACGATCAGATGGTGCAGCTTCCGGCAGAGGTGCCCGATCCCCGCGGCCGCGCATTCATCCACATTGAGCGCCAGCGTGACCGTCCGCACATCCAGGTGCTCGCTGTGCAGCATCTGGATCGTCGACATGATTTCATCGGTTCGCAGCATGGTCTTATCCCTGGCTTGGGGTGAGGCGAAGTTGATTGGTGGCGACGAAGACGTTCTCGTGCTGAAAACGGACCGTGAAACCATCCTGAGCGCCCATCTCCTCCAGGTCCGCCTGGATCATCCGTACGCTCCAGTGGGTCGGCATCTCCACCTGCGTGATCAGGACGAATTCCTCGCCCCGCAGGTCGCCGTAGAGGTCGATGATGTTGATCTCCTTGTCCGCCAGGTACCGCGTGAAGCCGCGAATGATCCCCGGCTTGTCCGCACCGAACGCGGTGACCACGAAGCGCTCCGCCTTCTGCAGCATCGGCGGAGTCGGGTGTTCGCGATAGGGCTGCACGATGACCTGAAGCTGCCCCCGGTTCGTCGAGGGCGCCTCCACCAGTTCCACGATCGCCTCCTTCGTCACCGAGGCGGGAAAACTCGCGATCATGATCAGGGTAAAGTACCCTTCCACCACCGTCTGGCTGCATGAGGTGATATTCCCTTGCAACTCGCCGATGGCGCCGGTAACCGCGGAGACAATGCCCGGATGGTCGTCGCTCATAACGCTGAGTACATAGGTTCTCACTGCTTCTTCGCTCATGCCGCTCTTCCTTGGATTGGGTGGTCGATGTTCAAGCCGTTAGTTTAGCCGCGCCCCGCCCATAATCAATAGCCGTTGCCCCAACACTTGCCCTCAAGCCCTGCCACCTCCCAACCTTCCATCACTCCTCCCGCGCACCCTGGGCACGCCACTCGCCTGAGTGGCTCTGGCGTTGGACGTTGCCACTCCCCGACGCCTGGCTCCCCTCATATCCCCTCGCCACCCCATCGGACGTTCAATTCCATGGACTTATTCATGCGGCGTTCTCCCGGCGGCGATTAGGGCCGTTTCCACGGCGTTCTCCGAACGGCGACCTGCTGCTCCTGAGGATGCTGTCGAGTGATCGATTGAATCAAGTTGAATGAGCAACGAGACCGAGTGCCCCTCGACTGGATGCTGCTCGTGTGTCCCCGTGTCCCCTGCAGGCTATAAGCCCTCCGGGATTTGAATGGCAAGCGATGTAGAATACCTCCTGAGCTCCTTGACTTCACCGAAGCCACGGCTAAGCTACCAGCGGATGGAATTTTCACGTTTAAACGAATGTTAGGGGTAGACCAGTATGAGCCACAATCTTTCAGACCGCTTTTTCCAGAAGGGACGCGACTTTTTCGGTGTCGAGTATCCGATCATGTGTGGGGCCATGACGTGGGTGAGCAACCCGCAACTGGTGGCGGCGGTCTGCAATGCCGGTGGCTTCGGTTCCCTCGCCGGCGGCAATACCCCCGTGGACATTTTCCGAGCCCAGATCGAAGAGACGCGTCGGCTGACCGACAAGCCATTCGGCGTCAACCTGATCACCATCGCGCCCGCCTATCATCAGCATCTGGAGCTGGTGAGCGAGATGAAGCTGCCCTTCGTCATCTTTGCCGGAAGCTTTCCGCGCGAACCCGAGATCAAGATCGCCAAGGAGAGTGGGGCGAAGGTTCTCTGCTTTGTCTCGACGGACTCCATTGCCATGCGGATGATTCGCTATGGCGCCGATGCGCTGATCCTCGAAGGCATGGAAGCCGGCGGGCATGTCGGCCATGTGACGCTCACCGTTCTGCTGCAACAGGTCCTCTTCGCCGTGAACGAGGTGCCAGTCTTTGTGGCGGGCGGTATCGCCACCGGGCGCCTCAGCGCGCACCTGCTTCTCATGGGCGCCGCGGGGGTACAGATGGGCACCCGTTTTGCCGTGGCCAACGAAAGCTGCGCCCATCCCGCCTTCAAGAAGCGCTTCATCAGCGCCAATGCCCGCGACGCCGTATCGACCCCCCAGTTCGACAGTCGTCTACCCGTCGTGGCCGTTCGTGCTCTGCGCAACAAGGGCACCGACGACTTTGGCCGCCTGCAGCTCAAGCTGATCAAGGAACTCGAGGAAGAGCGCATCACCCGTCATGAAGCGCAGTACAAGGTCGAGGAGTACTGGGTGGGCGCCCTGCGCCGTGCCGTCATGGATGGCGACATCGACAGTGGCTCCCTCATGGCCGGGCAGTCCGTCGGACTGGTGAACAAGGAAGAATCGATCCAGGAGATCATGGACGACATGGTCCGCGAGATCGAGATTGAACTGCAGCGCGTGCGGAGTACCTTGTTGACGGACTGAGCGCAAAGGGGCGCTCTGGTCGGCAGACGCAAGGGGAAAGGCGAGAGTGGTATTTCTGGTACTGTCGATCGTCTTCATCAGCACCTCCGCGGTCGTCTTCCGCCTCTCCGCCGACCGTGGAGCCTCTGCGCTGGAGGTGAATGCCGTCTTTCGCCTGGTTGGGGGAGTACTTGCCCTCTGCCTCTTGGCGCCGGGGTTGAAGGGAGAAGCCATCAGCGAGTTACCGGCACAGGTGTGGGCCTGGGCACTCACTGCCGGCGCCTTTTACTGGCTGGCAGGCTTTGCCAACTTGCGCGCCAGTGGTCTCGGCCACCTGGGAATCACCTGGACGGTCAGCCGCTCCGCCATGGTCATCCCCACGCTCGCGTCCATGCTCATCTGGCACGAGGTGGCGTTGCGGGTCGATTCGCCCGGCATGTGGATGGCGATTGGAGGAACGGTGCTGACCCTGGCGGCGCTGGTGGCATTCGGTCTCGATCGGATGAATCATGCCATGACGCATGGTTCGTCATCCCGTCGCTGGTACATCTGGCTGGCTGCCTCTTTCCTCTTCCAGGGTGGCTGGGAATTGACCCTGCGCGCCGCGGGCGGTTTCGGCAATGAGACCTATCGGTTGGCGTATATTTGTATCGCCTTTACGGTGGCGATGGTGCTGTCGCTGATCTCGCTGGCGGCAATGCGGCGGCTGCCGTCACGGCTGGCGGTGAAGTTCGGCATTCTGGCGGGCCTGTGCACGGTCGTTGGCACCGGCACGAGGCCATGGGCCTTGCGCGATCTGCCCGGCATCGTCGTCTTTCCCGCGACCGCTGTCGGCGTTATCCTGTTGACGCAGGGGGCCAGCGCCTGGTGGTGGAAGACGCGACTGGGCCGCTGGGGCTACGCCGGCATGGTGGCAGCCGTGCTCGGAGTGATTATCTTATCGTTGGCAAGCATGTAAACCATTTCATACCGTGAGGATTTCAAGATGGTGGCAATGGCAGGACTCTTCGAGACGACGATTACTCCCGACAAACCAATCTATCTTGCCGGTTTCCCAAATCGCTTTCTCCCCAGCGAAGGGGTGGATGACCCTCTCTTTCTCCGCATCCTGGCGCTGCAGGACGAGCGCGGCAGCCGTGCCGCCATCGTCACCGCCGACCTGCTCAAGCTGCCAAAGGATCTTGCCTGGCGCCTGAAACACTGGGCCGCGAAGACCCTGAATGTCGACAGCGCCGCGCTGGTTCTCAACGTCTCTCACAGCCATTGCACACCGGCGCTTTTCTGGCAGGAATGCTACCCCCAGTGGCCGCTTGACGTCGCCTACATCCGCCAGCTCGAGCTGACCATCCGGCATGGCCTTACCGCCGCCTTCGGCGAGATGCGACCCACTACCATCCGCTACGGCCTGCACCATTCGGATCTCGGCGTCAGCCGGCGTCAACCCCATCCCGATTACCCGGGCAAGGTGCGCCTTGGCGCGTATCCCGATGGTTATCATGACCCCGAGATGCCCCTGCTCAGTATCGCCGATGCCGCCGACGGCCGCTTGCGGGCGGTGCTCTACAGCTATGGCTGCCATCCGACATCACGGCACATCAATCGTGTCAGCGCCGACTGGCCGGGCGTCATCTCCCGCGGTATGAAGCGCCGTCTGGGCGAGGATGTGGTGACCCTCTTTGCGCAGGGAGCCGGCGCGAGCGTCATGCCACGGTGTGGATTCCGGCCGGAGGATCCGGAACCCTACGCTGCCTTCTACGACGCGGAGGCGGAGCGCATGAGCGCCTTCCTGTGCTCCGACGACATGCGCGACGTCAACCTGCGCCTTGCCGCCCGCGAGCACGAATTTCAGCTTCCCTACGACATGGCCCGAATGCCCGACCTGGAGACCCTGCGCCACTATGCCGATCCCGCGGAGCCGCCCGTCGATCGTTACATCGGGCCAGCCAACCGCCAGATTCTCCGGCTTTGGGCGGACGGGCTGCTCGAACGGCTGCGCCAGGGAACGCAGGCTCGGGGATTCGGCATGCTGGTGACACGGCTGACCCTCGATCCGCACCTTCAGATGCTGACCCTTTCAGGAGAGATCACTGCCCAGGTGGGACGCCTGCTCAAGGACGCCGAACAGATCGATACGATCATGCTCGGATACTGCAACTATACCGATGCCTATATTCCCACCGCGGCGCTGTTGCCCGAGGAAGGTCACGAAGTGTATCAGTCCCTCTATTTTCATTCCCGTCCCGCCCCCTTCACAGCCGACATCGACCAGATTCTGCTTCAGGAGACAGCCAGGACCCGCATTGAAGCATGATTGACCCCAACGCAGCGGGTTGGCGGCGGGCGCCGGTCAGCCATCGGCTTGATTCATCCGACGGCTGCCTGTACATTAATATTCTGGTGCCAACCGCGGGGAGAACGAATGAGATATTGCCGCAAGGAGGCCATGTATGGCTAGAGCCATAGTCGATCCCGAAGAACTTAGACGCTTCGCGCAGGAACTCGATCGCGCGTCGCAGGAGATGCAGAACCGCATGAGCAGCCTGCAGGGGCGCTTCAAGGCACTCGGCGATACGTGGAAGGATCAGGAACAGGTGAAGTTCGCCGAAACCTTCGACCAGACGATGCGCATGCTGGGCAAGTTCGTCATCGAAGCGCATGAGCAGGTTCCTTATCTCATGCGCAAGGCCGAGCGCGCCGAAGAGTATCTCAAACAGCGTTAACAGGCAGGCATCATGGCCAGGCAGGCACGCGTCTATTCGATCGACGATCTGCGTCGCTTTCGGGGAAACCTCATGATCTTCATGGAGCGGACGCGCGCCATCCTCGATGAGTCGTCCAGCGCGGTCACGCGCACCATGGGCTGGCTCCAGCAGGATCGGCTGCCCCACTGGCAGAATCAGGTCAAACGGCTCCGCACCAAGCATGCCGACGCGCGCGGAAACCTCCTGGGCGCCAAGCTTTTCAAGTCCCCGGTGGAGCAACTGGAGGAGCGCCGCCAGGTCGACCTGCTGGACCGGCAGCTGAAGGAGGCCGAGCAGAAGGTCGTAGCCATACGACAGCTCATACGCGATTTTGATGGCGAGGCCCGCAGGCACCTCACCGCCTGCAACAAGCTTGCCAACGACGTCGATCAGGATCTCCCACAGGCAGTCGATTACCTCCGAAACATCATCGACACCCTCGACGACTATTCAGAAGCCTTTGCCGATGCGGAAGATACGGATTCCGCGCCGACGGATGAGGACGAGGAAGAGAAACCTGCCTCGAACGATAAGGGGAAAGCATGAGCCTGAGCACCTCCCGAAATGAACTGGACGAGGCCCATCGCGACCTTCGTGAGCAGTGGAACCGCACGCTTCACACCTGGCAGGACGTCAAGAGCATCGAGTTCGAGAGACGTTTCCTTCAGCCGCTGGGGCCGGATGTCCGCCGCGCGCTCGAAGGCATCGAAGAACTTGAAAAACTGATCAAGCATGCCCAACAGGTGGCTGGTTGACGATGCAAAGGATGCGCGCATGACCCCATGGCCAGGACACGAGCAGATCGCCAAGCTCCTCAATTCCCTCCGCGAACTCATGCGGGACTTCTCCGTCACCTCCGAGAAACTCGATCGCGACCGGCGAACGATTACGCAGCGGGCTGAAACAGGCCTCGCGGAGGCTCATGAAGATTTCGAGATCCAGGCGAAGGCCGATGCACGCGAACTTGAAGCTCTCTGGGGCGAGAAGAGAGTGGAGCTGCAGGCGAGATTCGACGGACGCCTGGCCCGCATCGATGCACTTGGCGAACGCTTTCGCAAGGAGTCCGAGAGCACCCTCGACGTCGATAAGGACAAGCTGGCGGCCAATTTCCAGCACACTGTCTGGAGCACCAGCACCAATCTCAACTCCGCCCACACCTCACTTTCGCGAGAGTACAATCGGCGCCAGGCGCGGCTTTCCGAGCTGGCGGGGCTACGCGCCAAGCTCGAACACATGATGCGGCGCCGCGCTCGCTTTGCCAAGCTCACCCTTTCCGACCTCCCGACGATCGAGGACGCCCCAGGTTTCGATGCGGACTACCCCTCGCCGGAGGCCGCCATCGAGGATCTGGTGCGGCGGCTGACCGAGCTGGAGGAGAGCCGCGTTACGCTCCGCCAGCGCCATGGCCTGATGGCAACCATCAAGAGCCTTCCCGGCATGACCCTGCTCATTCTGGCGCTGCTGGCACTTGGCGTCACGGGTGCCATGTGGATGGGGATATTCGAGGTGCCGGGATGGGTGAGAATCGCCTCCCTCTTGATGCCGGTCGTGGTGCTCTTCGGGCTGCCGTGGGCCTGGTACAAGCTCTACCAGCGCCGCCTGGCGCCCGATCTTCTGGAGGTCTGGGAGCGTATCTGCCAGGCGCATTGGCTTCATCTCGCGGCGGATGCGTTGGTGAAGGCCAGCTACAGTGAGCAGGAAAGCGCCGCGGAAAGACGGCGAGAAAAGGCTGAGGAAGAGAGCAGGCTCGAGCATGACGGCAAGGTCGAAGAGGCCGTGGTACGCCATCGCGAGCGGGTGGAGGAGATCAATGGGCGCTTGGACGTGGCGCGAGCACACTTGGACCGCGCCCGCGAAACCGCTCTCGCCAGGGCACGCGATCGGGCGGTCGAACAGCTCGCCGAACTGCACGAGCGCCAACCGGAAGAACAGGAGGCACTGCAGCGCGAGCATGCCGTCAAGCTCCAGAAGGAGCGGGAGGATCTCGATCGTGCCTGGGAAACGCTGGTGAACGATTGGCAGACCAAGACAAAACCCCTGGTCGACGAGCTTGCCCATCTGGAAATCGCCGCCCGGGAGTTGTTTCCGCCTCTCGACACGATCGACTGGGCCGCCTGGCGACCGCCGCAACAGGCCGCCCCCGCCGCCTCGTTCGGCAGATTACCCATCGATCTGCCCACCTTTGCCGGCCGCTCCCCCAATCCCGAGCTGCTGCCGCTGCCCGGTTCCTATACCTATGATCTGCCTGCCACCTTCGATGTGCCGGCCGACAGCTCCCTGCTCATCGAATCCGCCGGCACCGCCCGCGAACCCGCCATCGCCGTCATCCAGCAGATCATGCTGCGCCTCCTCGTCAACTCCTCGCCGGGGCGCATCAGCTTCACCATCATCGATCCCATTGGCCTCGGACAGAGCTTTGCCGCCTTCATGCACCTGGCCGACTACGACGAGTCCTTCGTGGGACGCCGCATCTGGACGGAATCGCGCCATATCGAACAGCAGTTGGCGGACATCAACGAGCACATGGAGAAGGTCATCCAGAAGTACCTGCGCAACGAATACGAGTCGATTGCCGAGTACAATGAGTCGGCCGGTGAACTGGCCGAGCGGTATCGCTTCGTGGTCATCTGCGACTTTCCCGCCAACTTCACGGAAAGCGCGGCGCAACGGCTCTCGAGCATCGTCAGCAGCGGAGCGCGGTGCGGCGTCTTTGTCCTCCTGCACAAGGATCGCCGGGAACCGACGCCCAAGGGCTTCGACATGGTGCAACTGCGGCGCAACGCCGTCTGCCTGAGCTTGGAGCACGACGAGCTCAAATGGCGCCATCATGTTCTCGAGCCGCTCCCTCTGGTTGCCGAAGAGCCGCCCGATCGGGAGCTTTTCACCACCATCCTGCAGCGGGTGGGCGAATGTGTGGAAGAAGCCCTGCGCGTGGAGGTCTCCTACAAAACAGTGGCGCCTCTGCCCGAAGAAACCTGGTCGCGCAGCTCGGCCGATGGCCTCGACATCCCGATCGGCAAGTCCGGCGCCAACAAGCGCCAGGAGATGGCCATTGGCTATGGCACCTCTCAGCACGCCATCATCGCGGGCAAGACCGGTTCCGGCAAGTCGACCCTCTTTCACGTGATCATCACCAGCCTCAGCCTATGGTACAGCCCCGATGAGGTCGAATTCTACCTGGTCGACTTCAAGAAGGGGGTGGAATTCAAAATCTATGCCCGTGGCCTCCTGCCGCACGTTCGCGCCGTCGCGATCGAGTCGGACCGCGATTTCGGACTCTCGATCCTCCACCGGCTCGACGAGGAACTGAAGAAGCGAGGTGAGCGCTTCCGTGAACTCGAGGTGCAGAATCTCTCTGCCTATCGCCAACAGGCGCCCGATCACCCCATGCCGCGCGTCCTGCTCATCGTGGATGAGTTCCAGGAGCTGTTCACCGAGGATGACCGCATCTCCCAGGAGTCGGCGCTGCTCCTTGACCGCATTGTCCGGCAGGGGCGCGCTTTCGGCATTCACGTCATCCTCGGCTCGCAGACTCTCGGTGGCGCCTATTCCCTGGCCCGCACCACCATGGGCCAGATGACCGTTCGCATAGCGCTTCAATGCTCAGAGGCCGATTCCTATCTCATTCTCAGTGACGACAATGCCGCGGCCCGCCTCCTCAACCGTCCCGGCGAAGCCATCTACAACGATGCCGCCGGCATGGTCGAAGGAAACAGCCCCTTTCAGGTCGCCTGGTTGTCCGATCAGGAGCGCGACGACTATCTTCACCGCGTCGCGGACCATGCCAGGGAGCAGAAGATCGACGTGTCGCGGCCACCTATCGTCTTCGAGGGCAATGCCCCGGCGCATCTCGTCGAGAACAGCAAGCTGATGGCGTCGTTGCGGGGCGAGACGCCGCGTACGGGCGAGACGCTGCGCCTGTGGCTGGGGGCGCCCAACACCATCAAGGGACCCGTCCACGCCGACCTTGAACCACAGACCGCCCAGCACCTGCTCGTGGTCGGCCAGAGCCTCGCCGAAGCCCGATCGCTGACGGCCGGCATTCTTGTCAGCCTGGCCGCTCATCGTGACCCCTTGCCTCGCGTACTGCTCATCGATGGCTCGCCCGCGGATGCGCCCCAAGCCGAGAGTTTGAAGGAGGTCGCCGAGAAGATCGAGCTGCCGCTGGAGGTTGTTGCCTATCGTGACGTGGACGAGACACTGAAGAGCCTCAGCGAGATGCTGACCACCCGCGAGGCGGAGCGTGTGCATCAGCCACCTGCCGTCCTGGTGATCTTCGGCCTGCAGCGTTTCCGGCAGTTCCGCTATGAAGACGATTTCGGCTATAGCGGCGATTCGGACAAACCTCCAGCGCCCGACAAGCTGCTCGACCGGCTTATCAACGAAGGCGCGGAACTGGGGCTGCATCTGGTTGTTTGGTGCGATTCCACGGCCAACCTCACCCGCACCCTCAGTCGCCGCGCCCAGAATGCCTTTGCCTACAAGGTCCTCTTCCAGATGAGCGTCACTGACTCCACCTCGCTGATCGACCAGCCCGAAGCGGCCAAGCTCGGTCTTCACCTGGCACTTCTTGCCGATGAAAACCGTGGCCGATTCGAGAAGTTTCGACCCTACGCGTTGCCCAACGGTGAATTCTGGAGCGCCCTGAAGAATGCTCCGCCACCATCTCAGAAGGGCTAATCGGCGTCGCGCGACTATGCCGGCCAGACGCCTTGCCGGGCGGCATCATGCAGGAGCGCCAGATTCTCGCCGGCGGTCTGCTCGGCCAGCTTCCGGCGCAGCTTCAGCCCGGGCACCGGCAAGGCTCCGACGGCTTCAAAGAAGTCGTTTCGAGCACCTGTGTCCGAGTATTCCGTCGCGGCGGCGTCGCTGATGTAGGAGAAGTCGGCATAGCGGAGGAGGCGTGTGTGACCGACCATGATGCGCGCGCCACGAATGCAACTGGCGGCAACCGCACGCATGGGCGCTGCCGTGAAGTCGTCGACCCACGGTTGCCCATACTTGTTCAGTTCGGTGCCCACGTTGACCGGCAACTGCCGGCGGTCCGCAATGGCTACGCACTCGTGGAACTTGCGGATCTTGAGGTCACGCTCGTCGCCCGGCTTGAGATTCCAGTTGCGATCGGGAATGATGTTGATGGCGGCGATGCCTTTGGCCATGAGGATGTCGAGCTGCCCCTCCAGATCTTCCTCGCCGGGACTGGTTCCGTCGAGCCAGGTTGCTGTGGGGATGGCCTGACAGTCGCGGATCATGGCGATGACCTCGTCGAGGGCAGGGAAAGAGGATGGGGTGGGCTCGACATAACCGGGGCCGCCGGCCTTCATGAGCTTGCCGCGCGCCTTGTCGCTGAAGTCCATCGGGTGCTTCAGCAGGTGAAGCGCGGCGGCCGCATCGACCCCCAGCTTGGCGCTCCAGAAGGCGCACCAAGCCGATTCTTCAGGATACTCTGTCCGGGACTTGTCGTAGTAGGCGCTGACGATGTGACGTTCGGTCGCGTTGCCGTTCGGCGTCAGCGGCAGGACTTCCGTGGCATAGTCGATCGCCAGCGGCGCAAGATAGCCATTGACCCGCTCGATGACTTCACGATTGCGGCTGTCGGCACCGTCGCGCATCGCCTGAAGCTGGGCCGCCGCCGACGTTCCGGGCTTGGGCGGTGTGACGAAGCCGGCACCCATGAAGTAGTAAACGCCGGGCTCCCCCGGGGAATTGATCCAGACGTCGGCATACTCTTTGAAGAAGACCCGCGTCTCCAGGTTGGCGGTGCCCCGAACACCGAAAGTATCGCAGGCCGTCAGAAATTCGTCCATCGCGTCGAGGACATCGAAATCGCAGATTCCAGCGGCATACCAGCCGTCCTGGCGAGCTTTCCATGCAATCGCGCTGGGGGAGGCGCCATAGCCGTTGTAGGAGAAGAAGGTGTGGCAGTGCATGTTGACATGCAGCGGCTGTCGCGGCGTCGCCTCTTCATCGGTCCGTGGCGCCAAGTCTTCCATCGCCTGGCGGCGGTGATTGGCGTCGAAATCATTCAATCGGTCTTGCGCATTGGCAGTCAGGGTCATGCCGAAGAGTCCTTGTGATAGCTTGGGGTCAATAGTCGCCGGGGCCTGGCTCGGGAACGTTGAGAATGAGGCTCTCCACCAGTTTGTCGGTGGTGATGCCTTCCGAGTCAGCCGTAAAATTCGTGAAGATACGGTGGCGCAGGATGGGGAGCGCCAGGGAGCGGACGTGGTCACAGTTGACGTTGAGGTTGCCCTCGAGAACAGCCTTGGCCTTGGCGCCGAGTATCAGGAATTGGGCGGCGCGCGGGCCGGCGCCGCAGGCGACATGCTGGCGGATGTAATCCGGGGCCTGCCGATCCTTGGGGCGGGTGGCGCGGGCGAGGCGGGTCGCGTATTTGATCACGTGCGGGCTGACGGGCAGGTCGCGCACCATGGCCTGGATGTCGATCAACTGCTGGGCACTGATCACGTGATTCAGCTCCACCTGCTTGCGGCCGGTGGTCTGCCGCACGATCTCTTCTTCCTCGCTCTCGCTTGGATATTCGACAATGATGTTGAACATGAAGCGGTCGAGCTGTGCTTCGGGAAGGGGATAGGTGCCTTCCTGTTCCAGCGGGTTCTGGGTGGCCAGCACGAAGAAGGGCTGAGGGAGCGGGAAGACATGATTCGAGGCGGTCACCTGGCGCTCCTGCATGGCTTCGAGAAGCGCGGCCTGTGTCTTCGGCGGCGTACGGTTGATCTCGTCGGCGAGGAGCATGTTGGTGAAGATCGGGCCGCGTATGAAGCGAAAGGACTTCCGTCCCGTGTCTTCATCCACGTCCAGCACGTCCGACCCGATAATATCCGAGGGCATCAGGTCGGGCGTGAACTGGATGCGCTTGAAGCTCAGCTCCAGAATGTCGCTCAACGTCTTGATCATCAACGTCTTGGCCAGACCGGGCAAGCCGATCATCAGGCAGTGCCCGTTCGACAGCAGCGCCACCAGCAGTTCTTCCAGAACCTGTTTCTGCCCAACGATCACCTTGCGGAATTCCATCTCCACCTGGGTGATCAGCCGCCCGACTTCCCGGACGCGCTCGGGATCGATGTCGACCTCCGCGGGCGGTGCGCCGCCATGGCGTGGATGAGCGGCGGTGTCCGCCGCATTGCCGGGAGCATTGCCGTTGGCGCTTTCATACCGCAGGCTGAAATTGCTGAACCAGAGGACGTCGCCATCCTCGAGCTGCTTGCGTTCGTGCTTCTGGTTGTTGAAATAGATGCCGTTCTGGCTGCCGAGATCCTCCACCAGCCAGCTGCCATCCTCCTGCCGGAAGCGGGCATGCTGGCGCGAGACGCCGGGCACGTTGTCCACGCAGATAGCGCAGTCTTCCTGGCGGCCGAGCGTATAGATTTCGCCCGCTTTCAGCTCGATTCTCTTGCCGGGGGTATCCCCGCTGAGCAGCACGACGCTTGGCATTTACAGCTCTCCGTAGTTGCGGGTCTCGCTCATTTCAGTGGCACCGGACCAACCGATTTCTCGCTCTTCACCACTCGTATATCCCCCAGCGCACCCACATGAAGGTGCTCCAGTGGTTCCTTACGCGCCAGCTCCTCACGGTACACTTGACGTCGTTTGACCAATTGCCAGCCCTTCAGCGGCTTTTCGAACCAGATCAGGTCGATGCTGTGGATCGTTCCCTTAACCGCTTCTCCGCTCTGTTTGACCGCCTGCCCGATCCGCCACTGCTGGAGGAGAACGCAGGCACGCTCCCCGGACCACGCCGTCCGGTGAATCGTCTTGCCGTCAAAGAAGCCTTCGATCTTGGCAATCTCCTGGGCCAGGGCCTCCCGGTCCCCCTCGGGAACCTCCGGCTGGCTATTCTGGATCATTGTGAAGCCTTCATGAAAGGTATCCTCCGTCACCACCATCAGGTCGTACTTATCGACGGGTAGATTCTTAAAGGCAATGCTGCCGTCGGCGCGGACGACGCCGAGGTATGGTTCGCCCGAGCGTTGGCCGACGGCGACGGCAATAGTGGGGCGGGGCGATCCCTCCGCCAGGGTGAGGAGAATAGCGCCGGTATCGTCGGCGTCACCTTGCCGATAGAGATAACGGCCAGTGTACTCTTCCGCCATCACGCCGGCGAGCAGCGTGACGAACAGGATACTGCTGAGGGCAAGCACTTTCATGCCGGTTAACCTATCGCCCTGCCCCCGTACTGTCAACACGCCGCGTCGCGCCGGCACAAGGATCCCAGAAACCAAATTTCGCTGATGCCGGGAAATTATCTTGCAAAGGTGATTTTGTTTGCCTATGGTTGCTATATCAACCTGGGTTACGGCAATTTTGGCTTTCATGACAAGGAGGAGCAGGTATGAGATGTCGTTTACTGGTTACGGTGTCGTGCATGGTGCTGCTGGTCGTCTCGTTGCGGGCGGATGGTGATGAGGGCAATCGCTTCTGGTCGTGGGGGTGGGGCACCTATGGCGGGCCGACGGCGCTCGATGTGGCCCGCTTTGACTGGTCGCTGATCAACTTTGGCAATGTGCCCGCGGATCAGCGCACGGTGGATCGCTGCAACGAAATCCTGGCCATCAACCCCGACCACAAGTTTGTCATTCGCATATGGCCGATCATCAGCGCGGGCGACTCCAATGAGAATCGGCGCGCCGCCACCTTTCTTCACGTCTATTTCCGACCGGAAGCGAGGGAGAAGGTTCTCGACAACACCCGCAAGCAGATCCGTCTGGTTCTCGACGGTCTGGACAAGCCGGAAAATGTCGTCGGACTGACCTTTCTGGAGGAGCTTCCGGGCCACTTTACCGCGGCTCCCTGGCGAAGCTGGCGCCCCGGCAAGCCGCAGCCGTGGACCGTGGTCCATTTCAATGATGAAATCGTTGCCGAGTTGGGCGAACCTTTCGACATGGCGAAGGCAGAGCATCGGCTCTGGTGGGGCAAGGCTTACGCCGCCGCGCTGGAGCACATCCACCGCGCCATGAAGGAGAGCAGCGACAACCGCACCGTTATCTACTGGCAGGCAACCTCCTGGTACACCCTCGACCAGCTCGCCGAAGGTGAGGATATCTTCACCATGGGTGTCGTCCCCATCCATTACGAGCAGATCGTCAAGCCGGGCGTTTGCGACGGCCTTTTCGGCTATCCCAACAACGACTACGTGTGGGAACGGCAGACCAAGGCGATGGTCGAGAAGCTCGATTGCCTGATGTTCAGCCAGTTGTCGACGCCAGCCGGCATGCGGCTCAGCGAGTTTGACGAGACGGTGGAGATGGCCCTCTGGAAAGATCCCCGCAATCTGGGGACCTTCCTGTACAGCTCCGCCACCGCCGGCACCAGAGCCTGGAACGAGCTGCCTTACCTGGACGGCAGCTACTTCTGGAGCACCGCGGATCTCTCGCGGCGCTTTGCCTGGGAACGGCAGATCGGCAATGACATCGTCAAACGCCATCTGCAACCACAGATTGCCCTCGACTACAATGCCACCAACAAAGGACCCGGCGACTTCATCCACGTCTACGGCCAGGTGATCAACCCTGGCGACGCCAGTTGGTTTGGCGGTGACGAGGAGCTGGCGCGGATGAAGGGGGTGCGGGTCACCCTGCAGCTTCCGGACGGCTTCGAGCTTCCCCTGACGAACAGTCCGCCGGCTACGCTGCCCCTTGGCGACATCCCTCCCCTCCATGCCAAAGCCGGTGACTGGTGGGTGCGCGTGACGGGCGATGGCACCATTCCGAACGGCCAGGCCTTCACCCTGACGGCCGAAACGGCTGACGGCGCCCGCGTTCAGACTGCATCGACGGAGCTGCTGGCGGCAGTGCCGAGCATGCGCCAGCAGGAGATTGTCCGCGATGGCGATACCTGGGTGGAGCCTGGCTATCAGCTTCCGGCCTTCGATCCCGCGGTTGAACTGACGCCGCTCCACATGGACATCCTCTTTCCCGAGCTGCGCATGCAAGACAAGCGCATCCTCTGGCGGGACAAGCTGCGGACAGATTCGCGGCTGGTAATCGGACCGGGCTATCAGGCCCGCCTTTTCGCCAGGCCACTGGTGGACGAGGCGCTGCGTACGCTCTCGACGGCGCGGGGCGATCAGGAATTTGCCACCTTCGATGATGGCTACCTGGTCTTTTCTTCGCCGCGCCTGCAGGTGCGGCCGGGGGCCAACTATACCCTTACCTTCACCGGCAAGACCAGCGGCGAAAGCATCTTCCACGCCATCGTCTTCTTCACCGGTACGCAGAACCGCAAGCCGGTGGAGCACAGCCAATCCTGTTTCTACAACCAGCTCAAAAGCGAGGTGACGAGCCTCGAGGGATTGGTGACCTCGCCGGAGGGAGACGACATGACGGCGATTGTACGCGTCTACCGCCACAACAAACAGGGGGCGATTCATCTGAAGAGCTTCGATATGAAGCTGGCGGATCTCCCACCGGAGGGGCTTGACGTGACAGACAAGCTGGAAGGCGAACTTCCGGCGTTGGCCCGCCCCTTCACCGAGTGGAGCTACCACGATCGCTCCGATCCGGATCGCTTCGGCCGGGCCAAGCTGCAGCTGCGGTTTTTCCAGCCTGCCGACCGCCAGGCCATCGCCCTGAAGGAACGGCAGGGCGGCGACGATTTCTAACCGGGAGGTGTGACGTGAGTGGCACGACCGATCGTATGGTGCAGGCCCTGCTTCTGGAGGAGCCGCGGGAGCATGCGCCCGCCTTCGCGCTGGAGGAAGCGCCGGAAGGATGGTGGTTCTCCGACGGTGGACGGCGCATCGCCTTTCTCCACCGGGAGAGCCTGGCCTTCGATCCCTTCGAGTTCTCGCCCTTTCAGAACTTGGGGCGAGAGGCGAAGGCGCATCCGTGTTACGACATGGGCACACGCATCTTCATGCACCTGAGCATGATGACCGGCATCGGCAGCATCTTTTCGCGCAGGAAGAAGATCGTCATGCTGGATTGGCGGGTTGCACCGCACGAGATTCAGCTGCAGGTGGTGCAGACGCATCCGGATGGGGCTGGGGCCGAGAGTCTCCTGACCGTCGGATATCGTTCAGAACGGGAAGCCTACAGCTACGACCTGAAGGTGGAGCTTGCGGAGCCCGAACCGCCGGCGCGACGGGAGTTCTGCAATGTCTATGTGCAGGGGCTGGGGGACGGCATTCCTTCCGGGAAACGGTATCAGTACACGATCTGGGAGGGGCATGACGGCAGGCTGTGGAAGATGGCGCAGAACCCCTGTCATTCCTTCGGCATCCGCAAAGGTGGACAACTTCTGAAGCATCTCGCCCGCCGCGGCTTTCTGGGCTTTGGTGTGGAGGACGACGCCAATCCAGTCGTGCTTTTCCATGAGGCGAATGTTCCGCTGCTCTCGGCAACCTGCGATATGTGGCACGACGAACACCTCTCCTTTACCGCGCCGGGTCTGGAATCCTGGGAGGGCGGCAGAGCCGTGCAGCGGGCGCATGTCGAATTGATCAATCTCCCGGCGGCGGCGATGCGGCCGCTTCTCGATGAAGCGTCGCCCATTCCGATCGACGAGGTGGAGCTGGAAAAGGCAGTGCCGGCACTGCACTGGAACCGGACAAGCACCATGGATGAGGCGCTGGATCCGCGGCTGCCGTACGCCTGCATGGTCTTCGTGCCGAACCACGACCGGGTGGTCGAGATCAGTCCTGCCGGCGGCGAGCCGGGCTATGAATGGCGCTACCGGGAACGCTGCGGGAAACTCGCTGCATGGTCTCGCGATGAAGGCCGGGGCGGGAGCGGTTGCCTGCAACTCCAGGGACTGTCGGAGCAGCGTGTGGCCTGGCTGGCCGTGGGGCAGGCCTTTCACGTCGCGCCGTCCCGCCGCTATCGGTTCAGCGCCTGGGTTCGCACCACGGGACGCGCCCGCGCCGTCCTGCGAGTGGCCAATATCTGGGGCAATTTCTACGAGATTTCGGTGCAGCAGGCCACCGAGCCACGGCGCTGCGATAATTGGGAAGAACTGCATGTCGAAGTGACGACAACGGATTATCCGTACCTCGAGGTATGGCTGGAGGTGACCGGCGACGGTCTGGCTTCTTTCGATGATCTTTTTATTGGAGAAGCGACATGAGAAGGCTGATCATCCTCCTGCTGACGGTGACCTGCGTGGCCGGCGGGGCGGAGTACTGGCAGTGGGGCTGGGGCAGCTATGGGGGCTCCAGCGACCTCGATGTGGCGCGCTGGGATTGGTCGCTGATCAATTTTGGGGGTGTCTCGGCCAACCAGACGACGGTGGATCGCTGCAACCGCATCCTGGCGCTCAACCCGGAGCACAAATTCGTCATCCGTATCTGGCCGCTGCATGGCGGCAGCCAGAAGGTAACCTTGATGCGCTACAGCTTCGAGGCGGAAGCGCGCGAGCGGTTGCTCGGCGAGGCCAGGCGGCAGATACGGCTGATTCTGGACGGGATAGACAAGCCGGAAAATGTCGTCGGGCTCACCTTCCTCGAAGAGCTGCCGGGCCACTTCACGGAATGCTTCATGCGTCACTGGGTTGAGGGGGAGGCGCCGCCGGAGGAACTGGAGGCATGGCGGGAATCGATCGAGCAGGCGATCGGCGAGCCGATGACATGGGAGAGCGATCGCTTCCGGCTCTGGTGGGGCGAACGCTACGCCGCGGCGCTGGCCGAGATCCACGGCGCGATGAAGAGCGCCGGCGAGGGGCGCCTGGTCCTCTACTGGCAGGCGACAGGCTTCAATAATCTCAGTCATACCGACTGGCAACCGGGCCAGCCGGTCCCGAAGCGGATCGTGCCCGTCACCTATGAGCAGATCCTCCTGCCCGGCGTCTGTGATGGTATCTTCGGCTATCCGAACAAGGAAGAGATTTGGCGGAAACAGACTCTGGACATGGTCGAACGTTACGCCTGCTACTTCTTCAGCCAGGTATCGACCATTGGGAAAATGCGGATGTGCTCCTTTGATGAGATGGTAACGATGGCCCGGGTCGAACACCCGAAGAACCTTGGACTCTTTGTTTATGCGGGGGCAGGGAAAGAGGAGGGCTTCGTCTGGAATCGACTGCCCTATCTCGATGGCAAGAGCTACTGGACTGCCGACGATCGGATGCGCCGTGTCGCCTGGGACTACGGCATCGGTCGTGACCTGATCGATCGGTACCTTCTGCCCTCGGCGGGAGTGGCGCGGAATGAAGATCGCCTGGTCGTGCAGATTAACAACACGCGGGATCCGCGCTGGTTCGGCGGCGAGCCGGGCCCGGCACTGCTGCGTGACCTTGCCATCATGCCGGCGGGCCTCAAGCGTGATCGCCTGGCCGCCGGAGAGGTATGGTCGGCTGAGGTGAAGACGGATCAACCTGAAGCGCTGCTCCTTCAGGCGACAACCGCCGGCGGACAGGTTTTTACCATGCCCATTGACGCGCCGGTCGAGCCATTCGCACGCCATCGCCTCACGCGCGGCGGGGATGGCTGGATCGAGCCGAGGTACTTCGAGGAGACCCCCATGGATGGCGCGCTCGAGCTGCGGCCCCTGGAGCGTGCGGTAGAGCATCCATCCTTCACGCAGGGAAACGAGACGGTGACGTGGGCGGATACCCTGCTGCGCGAGCAGCGACTGGTGATTGGCCCCGGGGGCAGAGCCCGGCTCTTTCCTCTGAACCTGATCGGCGACGAGCAGCAGTGGCCGGAAGGGCGGGAATTCACCGACGGATACGGGGTGGCCAGCACGCCGCTGTTGCCGGTCGCTTCCGGGGGGCGCTACCGATTCAGTGTCGAGACCAAAGGAAATGCGCTGGCGCTGGTCTTTGTGCAGGGGCTGGCGCGGGAGGAAGAGCGGAGTGATTCCTGGTCGATCTTCAGCGGACGCTCGGCGGATTGGAACCGGCGGGAGGTGGAGATCGTGGTGCCGGAGTATGCGGCTGGAAGTGCCAGCCTGCGGATTCGCCTGTACCGCTTGGATAAGGAAGGGGCGGTTGCCTACCGCCGGCTGAGCCTGATGCCCGCCACCTATCCACCCGCGGCCGGAGCGGACGTGAGCGAGGCGCTGACCGGTCAGTTGCCGAAGCTTCACGGGCCATTCACGCAATGGAGCTTCAGTACGCGGAGCGACCCGGCCGCGCCACGAGCGCTCGCCGACGTGTGCTTTCTTTCACCCGAGGCCATCGCCGAGCTGGATCTGGCCAGCCTGGAGGAGCTCTTCCCCTGACGCGGCTGGTTTGATCATCTTGAACTGATGGCGTGATTTCGTTATACTAACAACAGCAGGAGGAGAATACGATGAAGTATTCGGCAACGCATCGTTTTACCTTGATTGAACTTCTGGTCGTGGTGGCGATTATTGCGATTCTCGCGTCGCTGCTGTTGCCGGCGCTGACTCGGGCGCGCGAGAAGGCCCGCGAAACGGTCTGCATCAACAACCTGAAGCAGATCGGGCTGGGGGTCATTCTCTATGCCGACGACAACGACAGCAGTCTGCCGCTGAGCGGGCGCAATCAGGCGGGCGGCTTCAGGGATCTGATCTCCTTCGGCTACATGGATCCGGAGCTGTGGAAATGCCCCAGCGATCCCACGACCTCGATCGGACGCGCGGGAGCCGACTATCTGTGGAGCGGCAGCAAGCGTGGCGAGTACTACCCGTACGCCTGGATGAAAGGAGGCATACCAAGCTATATCTGGCACAGCAAGACCGGTTGGTGGAATGCGGCCACATCGAGCTGGGGTAATCCGCCCCAGAAGGTGACACGGCTCATGCGGCCGGAGAATGACATGATCTGCGGCGACGGTGAGACGCACCGCAGCGAGACCGTCTACTATCACAAGTCCGACTTCGACTATTCGTGGGCGACCAACGCACTCGCTCCCGCACAATGGATGCGGCACGGCGGCAAGCTCAACTTTCTCTTCGCCAGTTGGACGATCCGGCCGATGACGGAAGGAGAGTTCAATACTTGGCGCACCAACGGCTCAGTCCGCGACTTCTGACCGGACTCAGCGGGAGATCTTCACCTTGCCAGGCTCAATCTCCGCCTTCTTCGCGGTCTTGAAGATTCCCTCTTCCCACTTGCTGTAGTTGGTCTCGGCATGGGCGGCGGCAACAAAACGATCGCGCACGATGTCGTTCATTGGCCCAGCCATGGGTAGCCGGCCTACTTTGTAGCCTGTGGGGGTAAGGACGATGCCCTCTTCGCCTTCGCTGACGGATACGATCATGGTATAGAAGATCGTCACGGCGTCAAACAGTCGTTCCTTGAGGATGACATGAACCTCTCCGGGCTGGGGAAGAGAGACGAAGACGTCATCCGCCAGCACATTTTGAGTTATGCCTTCTTCAGCATTTTTCTTGGCCAGGGCGCTCTTGTCGTCTTCGGTCAACTTGAGGATGCGCCGGGCAGCATAGGTAATCTCGTCTTCGGTCACTTCGGCCTCGCGAGCCCTGCCTTCCTGCAGATTCCCCATCTTGGTCATGGCAGTGGCGCTTGCGGCGTCGGCCAGTTCACCCGTGGCCGAAATCTTCGGCGGAAGCAGCGCGAGCGCGATGCCGCCAATGACGACGACCAGCACGACCAGCATGATGATGTTGCGCACAATGTGCGCGGCGCTCTTCGCCACCTTCTTCGGCTTGCTTTCCAACTGATCCGGCTTGAGGTTGTCGATGTCCAGTTTCTTGCCGCAGCCACGGCAGAAGATGGCGCCTAGGAGATTGTCGGCTTCGCAATTGGGGCATTTGATCATTTTAAGAAATCCAGGAAGTAAGGTCTGTCCCCCGTCCCCCGTCAGCAGTGCCTAATCGGCGCTTTTGGGAGTGGTGGAACTGCTGGTGGTGGTGGACGTGGATGTGGATGTCGAAGTGGAGGTCGCGGGGGCCGCTGGGGTGGTCTTCTTGTCACTGCCACCGCTGCTGCTGTCCGGCTTCTCCTTTGCAGCTTCCTTGTGGTAGCTGTCGCTGCGATAATCCGTTTGGTAGAAGCCGCTGCCCTTGAAAATAATGCCGGCGCCTTTGCCGATCAGCCGTTTGACGTTGCCGCCGCATTCGGGGCACAGGCTCAGGGGATCGTCAGACATGCGCTGAACGAGCTCAAACTCATGGCTGCAGTCCTGACAGCGGTATTCGTAAGTCGGCATATCGTAAAACTCTCGTTTCAACCAGAGGTTATGGCTGCGGGTCGCATGCAGCCCGAAAAAGAACCCTATTGGGACGATTTTGATGAAGAGGTGAATGTAGTGCCGCGACGGTGAAATTCAAATTGGAGGTACAGCTTTCTTGGCATGAGCGAGGATGATGCCGACACTCATCATGGTGGCCAGCAGGGAACTGCCGCCGTAGCTGAGAAGCGGGAACGTGATGCCCGTCGGCGGCAGAATACCGAGGGTGACGCTGATGTGGAGCAGTGCTTGTGCGGCTATCATGGTACCGAGTCCCAGAACGACGGCCGCCTGTCGGCGATCGTCCTGGCGGTGTGAAAGGCGCATGGTGTACAGGAGCCAGCCGGCCAGCAGCAGGAGGACTGGGGTCAGCCCGAGAAAGCCGACACTTTCGGCGAGGGTGGCGAAGATGGAATCGCTGTAGCCGAGGGGCAGGTAGTTCTGTGCCCAAACGGGTTGGCCGCTGCCAGTGAGGCCGCCATTGGCGAGGGTGGCCTGGAACTGGAGAATGTGCCAGCCCGCACCGCGCGGGTCAGCCGCGGGGTTGGCGAACCCCTGGAAGCGGGTGAGCACGTACGGGTGCAACCGGATGGCGACGACGGCCACGACAATGGCGGCCAGCGCGCTCACCGCCAGATGCTGCAAGCGTCCACCCTGCACCCAGTAGACGATGAAGAAGGCCATGACGTAGACGGTGAGGGTGCCGAAGTCGGGCTGCATGAAGATGGGAAGAAGCCAGATGCAGCCCAGCGCCATGTAGCAGAGATACTGGCGCCATGTCGGCCCCAATGCCGCGCCGGAGAGGGGGAGCAGATAGGCGAGGGAGAGGATGAAGACTGGTTTGGCAAGCTCACCCGGCTGAATGAGGATGGGCGAGAAGACAGGCTCCAAGCTCGGCAGGTCGAGCTTGTACCATCCCCGCATGCCGTTGATTGTTTCACCAAGCGGAAGCAAGGCATAGAGCAGCACCAGTGTGCCGATGGTCAGCGGCAGCGTCGCGGCCCGCAGCATCGCGGGGCGCAGCATGCTGAGCCCGAGCATGGCGACCGTTCCCAACCCCAGCCAGACCAGCTGGCGATAGACAAAGTAGTAGGGATGAGGCGTATGGAAGGTGGCGTTGAAGATGGCCAGGCAGCCGGTAAGCGCCAGCAATACGCAAAATACGATTCCAGGCGAATCGACAACGGCTCGGAGAAATCGACGCGTGGCGCTCATGGTAGTCTTGCGTGGTTGGTGGGCGAAGGCTCCACTGTAGCGTTCTTGCGCGGCTTTGCAACGGCAGCAGGTGAACGCGCGCGGCAAATTTCAGTGCCGTGTAACGGACGCTGGCAGAGGGGGGCTCGCCGGGTCAGGCGAGTTCGCGATGGGGCAAAGCGCGGATGGAGGGGCTTGACTCGTTGGTACGGATGGGCGCCTCGAGCAGGGGGCGGCCGCGATCGATCGATTGTTCGATGAGAAGGCGGTCGCTCTCCCATCTGGCGATGACGAAGCTGGCCTCGCCACCGGGAGCAAGCTCAGGCAGCGAAAGGCCGGCGGCTTCGGCCGGAACGCGGCTGCATTGATCCCACGCTTCGGGCAGGGAGAAGTCGAGCTGCTGAACGAGGAACTCGACCGCCCGATCGAGCTGAAACCAGGCGCCCATCAGAATTTCACTGTCGGCCAGGTGCAGGTGTCCATTGGGTTCGATGACGAAATCCCGATAGGTGGAGTCGGTATAGATGCCGGGCGGGCAGCCGGCATAGCCGCTGGCATCGGAGACAGGGATGCAGTTGGCCCTGCCTTTGCAGCGCATCGCGACGCTCACGATTTCACGCGGCAGGTGGAAGCCATCGCAGATGATCCCCATCGTCAGTTCCGGACGATCCAGAAAGATCCAGAAGGGATTGTCGAAGCGATGGATGGTGGTGGCGGCGCCATTGCCGAAGTGCGTCACCCAGCGGGCTCCAGCCGCGATGGCACGATCCACGATGTCGCGATCGGGCCGGCAGTGCCCGAGGGTGACGGCTTTGCCATCGGCGATGGCATCGTGGATGAAATCCATGCCCCCCTCCAGCTCGGGCGCGATGTTGACCATGCGGATACGGCCACCGGAAGCAGCATCGACCTGTCGCAGTTCGGCATAATCGGGCGGCCGCAGGTAGGGTAGGGGATGAGCGCCGCGCCACCCTTCGAGCCGGGACATGTAGAGTCCTTCATGGAAGATGCCGGGGAAGAGGCGCGCCAGGTCAGGGTCGGCATCGAGGGCGAGCCCCACTTGACGGGCCGCCTCGATGAGTTGGTCGAAAGGGGCTGTGGCGAAAGTGAGCATGCAGCGACCGACGCCGTGCCGGCGCAGATGGCGGGCGATGGCGTTCAGGGCCGCGGGGGCGTCGACCGTCGGCAGGTTGTGGTAATACATGCCGAGGGCGCCATTGTGCTGCAAGTCGACGAGTGGGGTGAAGAGCCATGGCAGCGAGGAATCGGGCGGCAGGGAGGTGAGGGAGGTGATGCGCTCATCCCGCACGTGCAGTTCCACCGCTTCCCCATTGGCAAGTCTGCCGCGATACGTACTCGAATCCATCGTCTTAATAATTCCTTAACGGTTCCTTAACTCATCCCTTGCGCTGAAGCCATGGTAGCCAGGCAGAGTGGGGGCATACTACTTCTGGAAGGGATGATATCATCTATCCCCTTCTCGAATCCTGCGAAACCTACATTTGGTAGAGGAGTCCTGCAAATGAAGAAAGTGATAGTTTCTCTTTATGTCATGGTGTTGACGCTGGGGCTGGCGAGCGCGCAAGTGAAGGTCGATCCGGATCTTCCGTCGTACAAGCCGGTCAGTGGCGTGTCTGGCAATCTCAACAGCGTGGGCTCGGATACGCTGAACAACCTGATGGCGCTCTGGGCGGAGGGGTTCCGCAAGATCTACCCCAATGTCCGCATCGGGATCGAAGGCAAGGGATCGTCCACCGCCCCACCGGCATTGATCGAGGGTACCGCGCAACTGGGGCCCATGAGCCGCGCCATGAAATCGACCGAGCTGGACAAGTTCGAGGCGCAGCACGGCTACAAACCGACGGAGATCAAGGTGGCCATTGACGCGCTGGCCGTTTTCGTGCACAAGGACAACCCGATTGAATCGTTGAGCATGAAGGAGATCGACGGCATGTTCTCGAGCACCCGCAAGCTCGGGGGCAAGGAGATAACGAACTGGGGCGATCTGGGGCTGACGGGACAGTGGGCAGCCCTGCCGATCTCCCTCTATGGCCGCAACAGCGCCTCGGGAACCTACGGCTTCTTCAAGGAGAACGCGCTCGCCAAGGGGGACTTCCGCGGGACGGTCAAGGAGCAGCCCGGATCTTCCGCCGTGGTGCAGGGGATCGCGAGCGATCTGGGTGGCATCGGTTACTCGGGAATCGGCTACATGACCTCCGGTGTGCGGGCGGTAAAGCTGTCCAAGGAAGGCGGCGAGGGGGCTGAGCCCACATCCGAGAATGCGCTGAACGGCAAGTATCCGCTGGCGCGTTTCCTCTATGTCTATGTCAATGATTCGCCGAACGAAAAGATCGATCTGCTGGTGAAGGAGTTCTTCACCTTCGTCCTGAGCAAGGAAGGGCAGGAAATCGTCGTCAAGGATGGCTATTTCCCCATCCCGGCTTCCATTGCCAAACAGACACTCGACCAACTCCAGTAACCGCGGGGTCGATATCGGATGATGAAGCGAGACAAGCAATGGGAGAACCGCTTCGCGGCGTCGAAGGTGACGCTGATGGCGGACAAGTTCATGAACCAGTTCATCCGCGCGGGCGGTCTTCTGGTTATCCTCACCGTGATGCTCATCTTCGTCTTCATCCTGCTTGAAATTCTGCCGCTCTTCCGCGGTGCGCAGATCAAGGAACTGCGCACCGCGGCCATCCCCCCGGGTGATTACCTGGCGCTGGGCGTGGATGAATGGACCGAGCGGCCCTTCGTTCTTCGCCGGGATGGTCGGCTGCTCTTTCCGGGACTCGACGAAGGGACGGAAACGCTGGTTCCAGAGCTTGACTTCCTCCGCGATCACCAGGTGACCTCGGTGACGTATGGGCAGGAGACGCAGCAGTTGATCTACGGAACGGCGCTGGGTGAGTTCGTCATCGTGGACATCGTCTACTCGGCCAACTTCTCGACAGGCAGCCGGGTTGTGGATGTCGAGCTTCGGCCCGGCAACATGTATCCGCTGGGGGAGCGGGGCGAGGCGATTTTGGCGATCGCCTATGCGGGGGCCGATCGGAGCAAGGTGATCGTCGGCATCACGGAAGGCGCGGACGGAGAGAGGCACTTGCGTATGGCCACCCTGACGCAGACGATGTCGCTGATGGGGCCGGGGGAGATCGAAGTCGGCCTGATGATGGATCTGACGGCGGAGCTGCCCGGTGTGCCGCAAGAGGTGCTGGTCAGCCAGAATGGGCGCAGCATCCTTGTGCGGAACGATCGCGACGAGGTGGCTTACTTCCAGTTTGTGGCGGGCGAAGTGGAGCTGCGGCAACTGATTCGCCCCTTCGAGGGCAGCGACGCTGCCCCGCTGGCAAAAATGAACTTTCTCTTCGGCGACACGACGGTGCTCTTCACCAACAGCGACGGGGTGAGCTATGGCTTCAGCCTCTATATGCACGACGATGTCGGCAAGATGCTCTGGGGAAAGACGAAGGAGTTTCCGCCGCTGGAAGGGGCGCCCAGTGTCTACGCCAAAAGCTTGCGGAACAAGGGCTTCCTTATCGGCCATGGCAACCAGGTGAGCCTGCGTTATGCGACGACGGCATCCGTTCGCTGGAAGAAGCGGCTCGACTATGAGCCGCGGCTGGCGGCAGTCTCCGGCAAGTACGACAGGATCCTGCTGCTCGATAATCAGTCCAACTTGCACCTCTTCTCGCTGAACGATCCCCATCCGGAAGCCGGCTTCGCCGCCTACTTCAGCCGCATCTGGTACGAAGGAAATCCCGAGCCCGAGTACAAATGGCAGTCAACGGGCGCGAGCGACGATTTCGAGCCGAAGTTGTCGATGATACCGCTGATCGTCGGGACCTTCAAGGGGACGATCTACGCGCTGCTCTTCGCGGTGCCGATAGCGCTGCTGGGGGCGATATACGTCTCCCAGTTTCAACATCCCAAATTCAAGAGCTACGTGAAGCCGACGATGGAGATCATGGCGTCGCTGCCGTCGGTAGTCCTGGGTTTTCTGGCGGCGCTGTGGCTGGCGCCGATCGTCGAGACGCGGGTGCCGAGCTTTCTGCTCTTCGTGATCGCGATACCCGTGGTAGCGATGTTCTCTGGCGCGCTCTGGTCAAGGCTGCCAAAGCGGACACGCCTGCTTTGTCCCGATGGATTCGAGTTCATCGGCTTTCTGCCGATCCTGGTGCTGACCTGGATCGCGGCCTGGTATCTGGGACCCGTCATCGAGCGCATCTTTTTCGTCATCGAGACGGACGCCGGGCGGAAGGTGGCTGATTTCCGACTCTGGTGGCCGGCGGTGACGGGGAACCGCTTCGAGCAGCGCAATGCGCTGGTGGTCGGCTTTATCATGGGTTTCGCCGTCATCCCGATCATCTTCACCATCGCGGAGGATGCGCTGTCGAACGTGCCGCGGAGCCTGAGCAGCGCCTCGCTGGCATTGGGCGCTAGTCGCTGGCAGACGGCGTTAAGGGTGGTGCTGCCCACCGCGTCGGCGGGCATCTTCTCCGCGATTATGATCGGCCTGGGGCGGGCGGTTGGCGAGACCATGATTGTCCTGATGGCGACGGGCAATACCCCGCTCCTCGACCTCAACATCTTCTCGGGCATGCGCACGCTCTCCGCCAATATCGCCGTCGAGCTGCCGGAAGCGCCGAAAGAAGGAACCCTCTACCGCACACTCTTTCTGGGTGGATTTCTGCTCTTCCTCATGACCTTCATCGTCAATACCATGGCAGAGCTGCTGCGTCAGCACCTGCGTGGCAAGTACAAGACTATCTAGCTTCGGGGCGGGAGATTGTATGACTGAGAAAGGCAAACAGTTGGTTCAGCCGAAGGGGGAAGCCTGGGTATGGCTGACGTCGATGGGCATCACGATCGGGCTGCTCATGATTGTCCTGATGCTGGGGCTGATCGTCGTCAAGGGGCTCAACGTCTTCTGGCCGAAGCCGATCATGGCCGTGGAACTGGCGAAGGATCTTCCAGAGCCGGTGCTGACGGCGCTGCAGCGACGATTCGGCGAGGAGCCGCGCTTCGCGGGAGTGCTCGTGGAGAGCCGCCGGAAGATGAGCCGGGAGATGGATGCGCAAGGAGATCTCGCTCCCGCTCAGAAAGAGACGCAGTTCTTCATTGGCAGCCGCGAGCTCTATGACGGCTCCTTTATCTGGATTGACACCAGCTTCATCGCGGAGATGGAACTGCTGCCGGATGCCATCGCCATCGAACGGGCTGAGTATGGCGATGTGCTCGCGTTGCCCGTGGCCCTGCGTTCGGCTGACGGCACCGAGATAAAAGCCGCGTCGGACGGCTTTCGCGAGGCGCTGGCGGCGGCACTGGATGAGGTGAGCGATGGGCGGCGGCAGATTCACCAGCTGGATCGAAAGGAGATCGGCCGCATCAATACGGCGATGACCGCGATCAACCTGGAGCTGCGCTCCATGAATCGTGCCGAGGCATCGGGCGGTGCGACCGACACGCCGAAACGGGAGGCGCTGACAGCCCGCCTGGCCGCGTTGCAGGTGGAGTTCGAGGTCCTCGAAGCGCAATTGAAAGAATTACGCGAAAAGCTGAACCGGCAGCGGCTGGTTTATCGGCTGGTCAGCGGTGGCGAACACGAGATCAGCATGGGGGAGGTGATCGACTACACCTACCCGAACGAGATGAACCTGCTGCAGCGGCTGGGCCACTTCCTCTGGCAGATATGGCGCTTCGTCTCGGAGGAGCCGCGGGAGGCGAATACCGAAGGGGGCATCTGGCCGGCTATCTTCGGTACCTTCGTGATGACGGTACTGATGAGCATGCTGGTGACCCCTTTCGGGGTGGTGGCCGCGATCTACCTGCGGGAGTATGCCAAACAGGGGACGATGGTCGCCATGGTACGCATCGCCATCAACAATCTGGCTGGCGTGCCCTCGATCGTCTTCGGTGTCTTCGGACTCGGCTTCTTTGTCTGGGGGATGGGTGGTACGATCGACGAGCTGTTCTATGCGGACCGGCTGCCGACCGCCACCTTCGGCACGGGAGGCATTCTTTGGGCCTCGCTGACGCTGGCGCTGCTGACGGTGCCAGTGGTCATCGTCGCCTCGGAGGAAGCGCTGGCGGCGGTGCCGCGGGGAACGCGGGAAGGCGCCCTGGCCTGCGGCGCTTCGCGTTGGCAGACCATTCAGCGGGTCGTTCTGCCGGCGGCGGCGCCCGGCGTCCTGACCGGCGTCATTCTGGCCATGGCCCGCGGCGCGGGCGAGGTGGCGCCGCTGATGCTGGTAGGCGTGGTGAAGATTGCCCCGGAACTGCCCGTCAACAGCAACTATCCGTTTATCCACCTCGACCAGAAGTTCATGCACCTGGGCTTTCACATCTACGATCTCGGTTTTCAATCACCTGACGCCGAGGCGGCCAAACCCATGGTTTTCGCGACGGCGCTTCTGCTTATCGCGCTGGTGGTGGTGCTCAACCTGACCGCCATCATCATTCGAGAACACTTGCGGCGCAAGTATGCAACCAGCGCTTTTTGACGGAGTTACAAGCATGATCAACAAGAGTGCGGCAACCACCATCGAGAACCCGATCATCGATATCCAGAACTACGACTTCTGGTACGGCGATAATCAGGTTCTCTTCGGGAACAATCTGAAGATTCCGGAGCGCGAAATCGTCGCCTTCATCGGCCCGTCCGGGTGCGGTAAATCTACCCTGCTGCGGAGCATTAACCGCATGAACGACCTGATCGACGGGGTTCATCATCACGGGGATATTCTGATCAACGGGCACAGCGTCTACGATCCACTGCGTGATGTCATCGGGCTGCGCCGACGGGTGGGGATGGTCTTCCAGAAGTCGAATCCCTTTCCCAAGTCGATCTATGAAAATGTGGTCTTCGGGCTGCGGGTGGCCGGTCGCAAACAGAAGCGCGATCTGGACGAGGTCGTCGAGCGCAGCCTGCGTTCGGCAGCTCTCTGGGACGAGGTCAAAGACCGGCTGGACGAGAGCGCGCTGAGCATGTCGGGCGGGCAGATGCAGCGCCTCTGCATCGCAAGAGCGATTGCCAACGAGCCCGAGATCGTTCTCATGGACGAACCATGCAGCGCCCTCGATCCCATCGCCACCAGTCGCATCGAGGAACTCATCCTGGAGTTGAAGCAAGACTTTACCATCGTTATTGTGACGCACAACATGCAGCAGGCATCACGCGTTTCCGATCGTACCGCATTCTTTTACTTGGGCAAGCTCATCGAGTACGATTTCACCGAGAAGATCTTCCGCAATCCCGGCGAGAGACAGACGGAAGACTACATCTCTGGACGCTTTGGATAACCCTCACAAGGTAGATATGGCATGATAACACATTTGCAGCGCGAAACCACTAAGCTCAAGAAGCGCATCGTCGAGCTTAGCGCCGAGGTGGAGCAGAGCATCGAACTGAGTTACGAGGCCCTGGCCGATCTCGATACCGCCAAGGCCCGGGCGGTCGTCGCCAACGATACCGTGATTGACGAGTTGGAGGTGGACATCGAGGAGGACTGCCTGAAGATCATGGCGCTCTATCAGCCGGTGGCCGCCGATCTGCGCATGGTGGTCGGGGTCCTCAAGATGAACAACGACCTGGAGCGGATGGGGGATCTGTCGGTCAACATCGCCGAGTACGTGATCGAGATCGCCAAGCTCGATCCAGTCACGGTGCCCGATCGTTTTCGCACCATTTTCACCAAGGCACTCAACCAGGTGCGGCTCAGCCTGAATGCGATGGTCAATGCGGATTCAACCCTGGCGCGGCAGGTCTGCCGGCAGGATGACGCTATTGATGAATTGAATGTGGAGTTGATCCACGGGCTTCGGCGGCAGGTGATCGCGGAGCCGGAGAACGCGCCGGCTTATCTTTTCCTGATCTCTGTCTCCCGCAGCGTTGAGCGTATCGCCGACTATGCCACCAATATCGCGGAGGATGTCTTCTACATGGTGGAAGGACGCATCATTCGTCACCATCTGGAAGACGAGAACAACAGGAATGACCTGCCCAGACGGCAGGCAAGGGAGGGATAGATGGCAAAAACCAGAGTGCTGGTCGTTGAAGACGAAGAGTCGATCCGCGAGCTGCTCAAATTCAATCTGGAGAATGACGGCTATGACGTGGAGCTGGCTGGCGATGGCGAGCTTGGCCTGCGCCTGGCCCAGGCCCACCCACCCGATCTGATCATCCTCGACCTCATGCTGCCCGGCATCGATGGCTATCAGGTATGCTACAAGCTGCGCAGCGACGACCGCCTGAAGCGAGTTCCGGTAGTCATGCTGACCGCGAAAAGCGAGGAGACGGATGAGGTGATCGGGCTGGGAGTCGGGGCCGATGACTATGTCACCAAGCCATTTAGCCCTAGGGTGCTCCTGGCGCGCCTCAAGGCGGTCCTGCGGCGTCGGGCCGAGAGTGAGCCCGCGTCGACCGAGGATCAGCCGGTGCTGACGCGCGGCAGCATCACCATCAACCCCAATCGGCACGAAGTGCTGGTACATGGACAGGAAGCCTGTTTGACGCCGATCGAGTTCAAGATCCTGCGCTTCCTGGCGTCCAACCCAGGGCGTGTCTACACACGGCAGCGCATCATCGACGAGGCGCAGGGCGAGGACGTCCTGATCACCGAGCGAACGGTGGATGTCCACATCGTCTCCCTGAGGCGTAAACTGGGCGATCACGCAGTGGTGATCGAAACGGTCCGGGGAGTCGGCTACAGGTTCAAGGATTGATTCATGCGCAGGCAATCCCTATACTGGTGGTTGGCGAATCGACTCCTGCTGGTTCTGCTGCTGGCGGGCGGCTGCGCCTTGTTCTGGAGCCCCTTCATCGGGGCGGTGACGGCGATTATCGGCATTTTGCTCGTCAGTCTCCTCCTGATCCGGCTCCTGACCTACTGGCAGGCGCAACTCGAGGATCGGCTGCTGCGCCTGGGAAAGGGGGATTGGCGCGCGCGAAGTCCGGCCAATCCGTGGCTGGAGCTGGCTCCCTTGACCGCTGCCTTCGACGAGATGGCGGAAGCGCTGGAGACCCAGGTGAGCGATCTCCAACTGGAGAAGCAGCAGTGGATCGCCCTCTTCACCGGTATGCGAGAAGGCATTCTGGCGGTCGATAACGAGGTGAACCTCCTGGCGATGAACCAGGCGGCCCATCTCTATTTCGGCTTGTCCGATGAGGAATCCATTGCCGGACGACCCCTCTTTTCCGTGGTGCGCAATGCCACCTTTACCCACTTCGTCGATGAGCTGCTTACGGAGGGTGCCGATCACCTGCAGCAGGAGATGGAGGTTCGCGGTACGGCGGACGTTGTCACGGTCTATCGGCTATCGGGTGTACGATTCGTCCATGAGCAGGGGGCCGCCCCCGGAGCGCTGGTGGTGATGCACGACGTCACCCGGGTGCGCCGCCTCGAAGAGATGCGCAAAGAGTTCGTGGCGAATGTCTCCCACGAGCTGAAAACGCCGATCACCTCCATCAAGGGCTTCATCGAAACTCTGGGCGGCTGCCTGGAGGGGGCGCCCGAGCAGGCCATGCGCTTCGTCACCATTATCGCGCAGCAGGCGGAGCGCCTCAACGCCATCGTCGATGACCTGCTGACCCTCTCGCGCCTGGAGCAAGCCGACCGATGGGTGGCCCAGGAGTTCGAGCGGAAGGATCTGGCCGTGACGACAGCCAATGCCCTGCGCCCTTACGAAGCGAAGATGCGCGAGCGCAATATCGCCGCCATCGTCGAGCTGGATCCATGCCAGGTCTACGCAAATCATCGCCTCCTCGAGCAGGCCATCGCCAATCTGATCGACAATGCGGTGAAGTACAGCCCGGATGGCGCGACCGTGACGATTCGCCTGCGCGAGGAGCAGCAGCATGCCGTCCTGACGGTGCGCGACGAAGGCATCGGCATTCCCCGCGAACACTTGGAGCGCATCTTCGAGCGCTTTCACCGCGTGGACCGATCCCGCGACCGGCAGAGCGGCGGCACCGGCCTTGGCTTGTCGATCGTGAAACACATCATGCGCGTCCACGGTGGCACCGTCACCGTCGAAAGCCAGCTCGAAAAGGGTTCCACCTTCACCCTCCGCCTCGCAAAGCGCACAGGCTCCTGAGCCGAAAGATCGCATCTTCTGCGAGTTGCAGGTCAAACACTACGATGAAGTTTTGCCGACAGTTTCGCGATGCTGGTATTGGCCGATTCGAAAGTGGCCAGTTCATCCCGGCATGCTCAAGCGGAAAGCTTCCATGTCTGGTATTATGGATTCGTACGTCTGCAAATTGAGCACGAAGACGCTAGCTGGTAACCAATTGCGAATGTTTTGCTTGAGCTGGTTGCCAAAGGTGCTCATCATCTGCTTATGCTTGAGGGCTGGTGGCAGCATGTCGACCTCGAGCCAAAGAATAATTTGAATGGCGTGGGGAGCGTTGCAGAGGTGATCAGCGACGGCCTCCCATGTCTTGTGAGGCTTGCAGTTGGGGTGGTGAGCCCCGGCGATCAGGCCGGCGATGGAGTCACGCACCTTGATGGCGATTTCCAGTGCCAGTTCGCCGCTGGTGATGCGTGCTCGCTCACGTGGAAATCCTGCGAAATCCTTGATTTCGACTAGGAATAGACGATTGCCGCAGCTTCCAGCAAGATCGATGCCGGTGGTGGAGACGGTCTTCTTCTTGACCTTTCCCGCTAGTGGAACCAGCCGGCCGGTATAAAAAGGATGCTCGTCGTACTTAAAAATTCGCCAGGAATCCCCAAAGACGTACTTTATCTGCTTTTCGACTATTTCCTGGCTCATCTCTGGACCTCCGCACGTTCTGCAAAGAGCATGGCTTCCCGGTCGTAGTGTGCGGCGAACTCCTCCAGAATGGCGTTGTTACGTAACTCGGCGAGATCATCGGCTTGTTCTATGTCAACGTGGCCCTCTGCGTTGCGGCTATGGGCAAAGAAGCGGATTGGCACATGGGGCTCTGTCTTGTACTCGGATGCCAAGGCCAGCTCCTGAGTGAGCAGGTAATCGTGGCTAGCGAGGAAAATTTGCATGCCGCTATTGGCAAGCTGGCGCAGGACATCGCAGAGCAGCTTGACGAGGGTGGGATTCAAATTGGCTTCCGGTTCGTCCCAGAAAAGAATACTGCGCTCGGTGAGCGAGCCATTGTTGATGAGGAAGACTATACTGGCGAGCTTGCGAAGACCTTCCGCGAGCAAGTGTGCCTCGATATTACCATCTCTGGCCTTGACGAAGAAGCGATCGTTGTCCAGTACGACCTTACCACCGAGACGCTTTTCAAGTGGCGATACGAGGTCCTGGATCTTCTCTTGCCGTGGGCCTCGCGTAAGGGAGCCGCTCAACGCGACGCATATGTCCCGGTACGTTTCATCGAATGCCAGTTCCCGATTCTCGTAGGCTTGCACAAAGCCGGGGTAGATGGCAAGGACCTCCCGAGAGGGTATGAAGATAGGATTATCCTCTTGTCTTGCACCGACCTGCTCAATGGCAAGATTGGAGAGCGTGGTGTATCGAAAGCTGAAACCACCAGTGCCGAACCTGATATTCATTCTCGCTGTGGCTCGACCACGGCTACGTTGCACAAGCCGCCCCAGCTTTCCCTCATCCGGCTTAAACGTGTTCACCAGTTTCTTGTGGAGTTCGGCTTCAAGCAGCTTGCGCTCACCTTCTTTCTCGGAGGTGAAGAGCACTTGGCTCACGGCGTAAAGCAATTTCATCAGGTGTGATTTGCCCGTGCTATTCTCTCCGATGATGACGTTGATACCGGGAGAGAAGTCCAAGTCGATCTTCGAGAAAACGGTGAATAGTCTGGCCTCCAGATGACCAATTGCCATGTTCATGCTCTCGTTATAGTGTGGATGCTTCAACGACGTTTAGTATAGGTTGCGTTCCAGAAGAAACCAGCAGAGCACCCAATTTCTCACGCTCAGGGGATCAAAGTGGGTGTCCTGTCCGTTGACGCTTGAAGAACATCGAAATGTACAGGATGTTTGAGTGCCTGTTGCGGTTGTCGAGTGTCCTCCTCCTTCCGTTGGAGCAATGCTGGGTGAGGGGCAAATGGGGGATTAGCGGGATCTTTACGGGGTCTTAACCGTAGCGCCGAGCGGGAGTGCTGAGAGAGCCTTAGGGTATACTCGTTTGCTGAACCAGATGCAGTGGAACGCGAAACCAAGGGAGGCTGGTGTGGAACGTGCGGGGGCTCGTCAAACCCCAGTTGAGAGGCGAGGGTGTTGTGAAGATCATCTCGGTAATACCTTAAGGAGTGAGGGAAAATCATGAAGAGATTTTTTGTACTGACTGTGACCTTGGCGCTGAGCGCCTCGTTGTGGGCGATTGAGAATGATGAGATCCTGAAGAAGATCGAGCAGATGCAACAGGAGATCCGGCAGCAGCAGTCGGAGATCCAGAGCATGCGTCGACAGCTCAATGAGAATCAGGGTCAGCTTTCGCGACAGATCCGCGAGGAAGTGGATCGGGCGGTGGATCCTTCGCAGCGTAGCAGTGGCGGGGGCATCAAGCTGAGCGATCACATCTCGAATCTGAAGATCAAGGGCGATCTTCGCCTGCGGTATGAGGCACGGGATGTGGACAAGAGCACGGAGACGACTCGCGATCGCTTCCGTACCCGGCTCCGGCTTGGGGGCGTTTGGGCCGCCGAGGAAGGCTGGGAGATCGGGGTCGGGGTGGCGTCGGGCGGATCGGACGCGACGAGTACAAACGACACTTGGTCGGACAGTGGCCCCTTCGATACCGGCGACCTGCGGATCGACTATGCCTATGCGAAGCACACGTGGAAGGGTGATGACGGCAAGGTGGCGGTGATCCTGGGCCAGCAGTCGAACCCCTTTGTCTCGTCATTTCTGCTTTGGGACGGCGATGTCCGGCCCGCTGGCGCAACGGTGACTGGTGACATGGCCGGGTTCTTTGCCACGATGGGCGCATACAAGGTGCTCTATGCCAGCGATAACGGCGACAGCAACGGCGACAATGCATCGCTGGTGGCAGCGCAGCTCGGCTGGGGTGGCGATCTTGGCAAGGGTATGAAGGCGAAGGTTGCGGCGGCATACTACTACTATGATGCGCAGACCAGCGAGCTGCTCACGCCGTTCAGTTCGGAGTATGACTACCATATCGGCGACCTGTACGGGGAGCTTTCGCTGAAGCTGGACAAGGCGACCCTGTCGCTCTTCGGCGACGTCTGGAGCAACTTTGGCGCGGACGGCACTGCCAGCAATGTGTCAGGGTTGACGCCTGAAGATGAGGATCTGGGTTGGACGGCCGGCATCGGCGCAAAGGTCGGCAGTTGGAGCCTGGGCTATGCCTACGGCTATGTGGAGGCCGATTCGGCGCCGCCTTTCCTCAAGGATTCCGACTTCGGCGATACCGCCGGGCTCTACAACACGAATGTGGAAGGCCACAAGTTGAGCGCCAGCTACAAGCTCACCAAGAACTTCTCACTAGGTGCCACGGCCATGCTTCTCGAGCAAATCGAGGGGGAGAATGAGGCGAACCTCTACCAGATGGACGCGATCTACAAGTTCTGATCGAGGCTCTTAATCTGGCCGATCGGCCCCCGTCGCATCAATGAAGCGGCGGGGGCCTTTCGCTTTCAGGTGGCGCTGACGAGGGTCTGGCCGCGGAAACGCAGGTAGGTGCCATTCATCATGAAGTGGCGGCGGGGGGTGCCTTCGGGATCGAGGCGGATCCAGACGAGGGGGCTGTCGGTGACGGCGGGTCCATCTTCGCCCAGAGGTACGCAGAGGCTCTGGGAGATGCCGATCCAGTCGACGCTGCCATCCGGCCAGGCAAGCTCCAACTCGCGGTCGCCGGCGGCGGCGGAGCTTCGCACGACTGGCGGTTGGCGTCCTTCGCTGAGGGGCATGGCCAAGGTGGCATGGAAGGTGGAGTCGGTGTCGTAGCGGAAGACGATCTGAGGCGCGGGGATAAAGCCCTTGGAGTAGGCTTCGCAGAACCAGCCGCGCAGGGGATCCTGCTCGCCTTGGTGAATCTGCATCCGTACATCGCCGGGAGGAAGAAGCATCTGCAGGTGGAAATTGACGGGTTCGCCGCGCGATTGCCAGGAGAGGGTCTCGGGATCGTGCGTCCAGCCCTTGACTGGCGCCATCTGCCAGACATTCTCGACGGTACTGCCGCGATCGCCCATGAGGGCATCGAAGACAAGCAGATAGTCGTCGCGGATCCAGAGGACCAGACGCTCATGGCGCCCATGGATGCCGGTGCCCAGCCCCTGCTGGAAGCCCCAGGAATACTCGCCGCTCCAGTAGCCGCCGGGATAGATCCCGTGCAGGAAGACGAGGTCGTCACGGATGACGGCCTGGGGCATCCGCGCATCGCCGAGCCCCTGATTCAATCCATTGAGGTTGAGGGTGGAGTGGGCGGGGGTGGAGCGGCCGTAGATGGCATATGGATTGGACATTTCGTAGTCGAAGGTGCCGGGATCGGCAATCCAGAGGCGGCCGCCGGAACGGAAGACCAGGCCCAGCCTGGCAAGATGCGCGTGTGCACCGGAATAGGGGCCGGCATCGAAGGCGAGGAAGTCGGCACCGGGCTCCCATGAGGAGCGGGCAAAGCACTGGCCGACGCTGGCGAAGTGGGCATCGCGGGCAGGCTGCCACGTGGGATCGGCCACCCCGGTGAGCGCTTCCCGCCAGGCGCGCGCGGTTGCCCAGGCGTCGGGGCAGGCGCGATCCTGCCAGGAGGCAGAGGTATCGTTGATACCGGTGGGCTGGGTATGCAGGTAATACTCGGCGGCTTTGAGGAGGCGGTCGGTCGGCAGGTTGATGCCCAGCTCAGGAAAGGCCTGGCCGAGCCGGTGCATGTAGATGAAGGTCTGCGCCATGTGCTGATGATAGCCGAGAGTGGCTTCGATGTGCGCGCCATCTTCGAGGAACTGGCTTTTGGCGGCGTGCTGGAGTCCGTTTCGGGCGCACTCCAGCATCTGGTCGGCGTCAGGCAGGAAAGGCAGGCGGAGGCAGACGTGAAGGAGGCCGTCCAAACCGAAGATGCGATGGTTTCCCCATGGTCTGGAGGGAATGCCGCGCTTCCAGAGGATTTGTGCCTGTTGCTCGATGGAGCGGAGAACCTTGTCAATGAAGGCATCGCTCCAAATATCCATGAAGAGGGCAAGGGCCGGCGCCCAGCCGCCACCGCCGTGGGTACCGAGACGGATGCCGATATCCATGCAGGTGTTGCCCCGGAGGCCGATGTCTTCTGCGTCGAAGCTGTCGATCCAGTCATCGATGTAATCGTGGGCGGCTTCGGCGAAGGCGGCGTCGCCGGTTGCCCGGTAGGCTTTCATGAGGGGGCCGAGCATGAAGAAGCGACTCAACTGGGTTGGCCATTCCTGGTGATGGAGATGGCCGCCGCTCCAATCGATCATTTTCCTGCCGACGAGGAGGAGGGTCTTGGGAACATCGGCGGGTTGATTGGCATTGAAGCGGATGCTGCCATCGCGGATCTCGGCGGCCTGGGCAAGCTCGTCATCGGTGGCGGGTCGGGGCGGGGTGAGGAGGTCGAGGCGGGCGGAGGCCTCATACATGGCTAACTTCTTTGTCGAGAGATCGGATGCTGTCATGGCGGTTCCTGTAGCTGAATAGCGATAAGAAAGTGGAGGAGGGAATAACAGTAACCGCGGCGGGTCGCCTTGTCAGCCTGCGGCCGAAAAAGAGGTGACCGGTGGTGGGCGCTGGCGAAAGATTCGAATGCTTGGTCTCTTCTTGCAGAGCGGGATGGCAGCGGCTATGGTTAGGCGTCGTCGAGGTATCAGCCGGAGGCGCCGGCCCAACAGGTGCAGTCGTCCTGCAGGGAAGTGTGATCGCGTATGCCGTCGTTAACCAGTTGTCTGAATCACAAGCAGTATCCGGCGGTGGGGGTGTGCCCGAAGTGCGGAGCGGCTTACTGCGAGAGGTGCATGACCTATCGCGGCAGCAAGTACATGTGCAAAAGCTGCGCCTCCCGCACGGCGCCGATGCCGATGACGGCGGAGCCCGACTTGGCCGAAATGACGATGGTGGAGGACGAGGGTATCGCCACGGCGCGGGGGCGGCGCAAGCGTGAACGCAGCCGCTATGACATGCAGCTGCGGGTCAAGCGCTTGATCAAGCGACTCCTGCTCTTCGGCATTCTTTTGGCGGGTGTCGCCGCTGCGTATCTGCCGCAGTTGATGATCATGGCGGTTGAGAACACCTACACCGGCATCTTGCTGGATCAGAAGTATGCGCCGAAAATGGTGATCCTGGCGGCGCGCATCCATATCGTCTATCGGCGGCCCGAGGAGGCTATTTCACTGCTGGAGAACTCTCTCGATCAGCTTCCGGAGGAGGAACAGGCGTTATCCTACTTCTACCTTGGCAAAGTCTACTTCGATACCAAGGATGTGGAACTGACGATCAAGTATCTGGATGAGTTTATCAAGCGCTGGCCGCGGCATGATTTGACGCTGGAGGCGGGCGAGATGATCGAAGAGGCAGAGCGGGTGGGGGGCATGAAGCGGCTGAATACGCAGGACAAGCCGCGCCTGTAACGGGGCTGACGGATCACGAGGGTGGGGCGGCATCCGGCTGATAGTCGTTGATCGTCTCGAGCAGGGCGCTCTTGCGGATGGGCTTGGTAAGGAAGAGGTCGAAGCCGGAGGCGAGACATTTCTCTTTGTCGGCATTCATCGCATGGGCAGTCAAGGCGATGATGGGCACAGGCTCGCGGTCCGGTTCCCCGGCCAGGCGCTCCTCTTCGATGCGGCGGATCTCGGCGGTGGCATCATAGCCGTTCATCTCGGGCATCTCGATGTCCATCAGAATCAGGTCATAGTGATTCTGACGGAAGAGGTCGACTGCTTCACAGCCGTTTCTGGCGATGTCGACGGTGTGTGGCGTGGACTTGAGGTAGATGGTGAAGAGGACGCGGTTGTCTTCGGTGTCTTCGGCAAGCATGATGCGCATGGAGGGTTTGGTCTCCTTCGCGGCGGGCGGGGGAGGGGGCTGCGCGTGAGGGATGCTCGAAGGTGAGGTGAGGCGTTTTGGGCGCTCCATGCGAGTGGCGAAGGCGCGATACAACTCGCCGCGGTGTATCGGTTTGATGAGGTAGATGATGCCCGGATGACGCCGCAGGGCAGCCTTGACCTCATGCGCCCGATGAGACGATACCATCACCATAACGATCTCGGCCAGCTGAGCATTGCGCACGCGGCCGACCGCGCCCAGGCCATGAAGGTTGACACCGCCCGAGTCGATCAGGACGTACTTGTAGGGTTTTTGCGCCTGTTGCGCTGCCTCCATTGTCTGCATGGCCGATTCCACGTCTTCCGCCAGCGAGACGTCGAGCTTGAGTTCAGAGAGGAGGCTCTCCAGGATCTTCAGGCTGGTCAGGTTGTCGTCGATGATCATGGCGCGGGTGCCGCGAATGACGGGTGGGGGCATGATCATCTTGATGGTGGAGGGATGACTCTCCAAGTCGGGTAGACCAATCTGGACGGAGAAGTGGAAGGTGGTGCCCTCGCCGACCGTGCTTTCCGCGTTGATGGTGCCCCCCATCATGGCAACCAGGCGCTTGCTGATGGCGAGGCCAAGCCCGGTGCCGCCATACTTGCGGGCGACAGAACTGTCTGCCTGGGTAAAGCTCTCGAAGACGCGGTCGATGCGGTCGGCGGGAATGCCGATGCCAGTGTCGGCGACGCTGAAGAGCAGTTGCATGGTATCCCCCTCTCGCTTGCCCCGTTCCGCCTTGATACAGACTTCGCCGCGTTCGGTGAACTTGATGGCATTGCCGATGAGGTTGATGAGGATCTGGCGGAGGCGACCGGGATCGCCGACCACCCGCTGCGGCAGCTCGCGCTCGATATGCACCAGCAACTGCACGCCCTTCTCGTCGGCGCGTGTGCTGAGCAACTGGGCGACATTTTCTACGAGCTCGTGCAGCTCGAACTCGATGGCTTCGATCTCGAGCTGTCCTGCCTCGACCTTGGAGAGGTCGAGGATGTCGTTGATCAGGTTGAGGAGCGAAGAGCCGGAGCCTTTGAGGACGTCGACGTACTTGCGCTGGTCGGCGGGGAGATCCGCTTCGCCGAGCAGGTCGGCCATGCCGAGGATGGCATTGAGTGGCGTGCGGATTTCGTGGCTCATGCTGGCGAGGAAGGCGCTCTTGGACTGGTTGGCGCCGTCGGCCTCGAGCTTGGCGTTGATCAGCTCCGCCTCGAAACGCTTGCGTTCTGTTTCGTCGCGGACGGCGGCATAGATGAGCTTGCGCTCCGGGTACATGCAGGCCGCCCAATTGAACCATTTCTCCTTGCCGTCGGCGCCGATGAGGCGGCATTCGAAGGAGACGCGGGTGGTGCCCTCCTGAAGCTGACTGAAGGCCCGCAGGGTGGCGGCCCGTTCATCGGGATGAATGAGTTCGACGCATCGGCGTTCCTCGAGTTCGCGCTGCTGGTAGCCCAGAACTTCGGTCCAGGCGGGGCTGACGCGCTTGAGGACGCCGTCGCAGTCGACGATGCAAAGCATGTCGACGGAGAGCGAGAAGAAGCGGTCGAGTTCTCCCTGAGTGGTGCGCAGGCTTTCGAGGGCGCGGTGGCGCTCGGTGATATCCCGGAAGCTGGCATAGATGGCCGGGGTGCGGTCTTCATCATAAAGGGGATTGGCTGTCCCTTCGGCGAGAATCTCGGTGCCATCCTGAGCGAGGAGGTGGACGACGATCTCGCCGGCGTCTTCGTCCTCGCGGGAATGGAGGACCTTGTGGAAGTAGTCGCGGATCAGGTCGCGTTCGCCAGGCACGACGATGCTCTCCAGACGGAGCTTCCGCAGGGCATCATCGTCATAGCCGAGGGCTTTCTGCCAGGCGCGATTGACGAAGCGAAATTCGCCGGCGTCGCTGGTGATCTGGATGAGATCTCTGGCGTTGTCGAGGAAGTTGCGGAGGCGCCGTTCGCTTTCGGCCCAGTTGGCCTCGGCACGGGAGCGCTCTTCCATCTCCCGTTCCAGCTTGGCGACGTTGTCCTGGACCTTGCGATGGGTGTGCATGTAGTTCCACATGAGTCCCACGAGGGGGATCATGTAGGCGAAATTCTTGAGGAGGCCGGCCACAATGTAATGGTCGTCGAAGAGGACTCGCGAGCCGAAGGCCATGTGGATTTGGGTGACGATGTCGGGAATGACGCTGAGGATGAGGGCGAGGGAGAAGGTGCTGCCGACCTTGCGGTGAAAGCGGGGATAGATAAGGAGACCGGCCATGGCATACAGGCCCAGTGGGATGAGGTCGAAGGGGCGGCTGACCACCTCATCGGGATAGATCATCTGGGGCAGCCATTCGGCATGGGGAAGGACGGTCTGCGTGACGAGACCGGCGATGCAGGCAAAGACGACGCAGCCGACCAGCACCACGCTGATTTGCCCTTCGAAGCGTTTGGTGCCGCGCCAGAGTACATAGCTGGCACCGCCGATCATGATGGCGGCATGCAGCAGCCGCCCGCTCGTCCACAACGCCGGCAACATCCGCTCAAGACCGACCTGGTACTGAAAGAGCTGAGCGGAGAAGATGGTGAAGATCGCCTCGAGGATGGCGACGCAGAAGAAGGCAATGCCAATGATCGGGGTGGCGGCATCCCGTTCGATGTAGAAGTGGAGAATGGCCAGCGCGGCAGTAATGATGGCGATGCAGAAGGTGGACCACGTCAGCAGGGTGCTGACGAAGCTGGTCGCCATCGCTTCATAGACGATCTCCATGCGGGCGAAGTCGCTGCCGGTGACGCGGAAGACTTCGCTGATCACGGGCAGCTTGAGGTTGAACTCCAGCAGCCCCATGCTGAGAAAGAGGCTGGGCAACAGTGACAATCCCAAGACAATGAAGGCCAGCTTGAGGGTGGTATCCTGCGCGCGTGGATGGGCCGTCTTGGGAATCATGCCGGGAATTGCTGCCTTCGGGTAAACCAGAACCCTGGCCTCCCGGTCGCCACGCATCATGGGCGATGGTGTGGCCGGGAGGCCAGATCCAGAACAGTTGGCGGCTAACGTATAGTGGCGTGCACCTTACGTCAACGACAACACGCAGTACTTCACAAAGATCACTTGGGTTCAGGACGTGGGAAGTGCGCGGACTGCGCCCTTGTCGGCGGAGGTGGCCAGCAGTGCGTAGGTCTGCAGCGCGCGTGAGATCTTGCGCCGCCGTTCCATTGGCGTATAGGCATTGACACCGCGAGCCTGCTGCTTCTGGCGGCGAGCCTCCAGTTCGGCTTCGGTGACCTGCACGTCGATACGGCGCTCCGGAATGCTGATGACGATCTTATCGCCATTCTCCACCAGGCCGATCTCGCCGCCGGCAGCCGCTTCGGGAGAGACATGACCAATGGAAAGACCTGAGGTGCCCCCGGAAAAGCGTCCGTCGGTAACCAGTGCGCAATGCTTGTCGATCTTGCGCGACTTGAGGTACGAGGTCGGGTAGAGCATTTCCTGCATGCCGGGGCCGCCGCGTGGCCCTTCATAGCGGATGATCAGCACGTCACCTTCCTTGACCTTGCCGTGGAGGATCGCGTTGCAGGCATCTTCCTGCGACTCGCAGACCACGGCCGTGCCGGTGAAGTTCAGAATGGAGGCGTCGACACCGGCAGTCTTGACGATGCAACCGTTGCGGGCGATGTTGCCAAAGAGGATCGCCAGGCCGCCATCGGGGCTGTAAGGGTGCTCGGCTGAACGGATGCAGCCGTTGACGCGATCGAGATCCAGCGCCTTGTACGTGGCTTCCTGTGAGCCCATGACCAGATTGCGGCCGATGTAGCCGGGAGCCGACCGATAGACTTGAAGGGCGGCTGCGGACGGGTTGCCATCGACATCGTACTCGGCGAGTACGTCGGCCAGGGTCTGCCCTTCGACGCGCTTGACGCTGCCGTCGATGAGGCCGGCGTCGTTGAGCCGGGCGAGGATGGCCATGATGCCGCCGGCACGGCCGACGTCTTCGACGTGATAGGCGGAGCTGGGGGCCACCTTGCAGAGGACCGGAATCCGGCGCGACAGGCGATCGATATCCTGCACCGAGAAGTCGACCTCGGCTTCATGCGCGATGGCGAGGAGATGCAGGACGGTATTGGTCGAGCCGCCCATGGCGATGTCCAGGGACATGGCGTTGAGGAAGGCTTCGCGGGTGGCGATGGAGCGGGGCAGCAGAGAGGTATCGCCGTCGCGATAGACGGCATAGGCCATGTCGACGATACGTTCGGCGGCGCGCTCGAAGAGGCGCATCCGGTTCTTGTGGGTAGCGACGATGGTGCCGTTGCCGGGCAGGGCGAGACCCAGTGCTTCATTGAGGCAGTTCATGGAGTTGGCGGTGAACATGCCGGAGCAGGAGCCGCAGGTCGGGCAGGCAGCCTGTTCGATCTGCGCCATCTTTTCGTCGCTTACGGATTCGTCCGCCGCCATGACCATGGCATCCACGAGGTCGTACTTGCGATCGTCGCCGACATCGCCGGCTTCCATGGGGCCGCCGGAGACGAAGATGGCGGGGATGTTGAGCCGCATGGCGGCCATGAGCATGCCGGGGGTGATCTTGTCGCAGTTGCTGATGCAGATCATGGCGTCCACCTTGTGGGCGTTGACCATGTACTCGACACTGTCGGCAATGAGGTCGCGGGAGGGCAGTGAGTAGAGCATGCCGTCATGCCCCATGGCGATGCCGTCGTCAATGGCGATCGTGTTGAACTCAGCCGCGAAGCAACCCTTGCTCTCGATGATCGTCTTCAGGTGCTGGCCGATGTGGTGGAGGTGGACGTGGCCGGGCACGAACTGGGTGAAGCTGTTGACGATGGCGATGACAGGCTGTCCGAAGTGCTCTTCCTTCATGCCGTTGGCACGCCACAGACTGCGGGCGCCGGCCATGCGCCGTCCCTGGGTGGTGGCCGCGCTGCGGAGGTTGTTGCTCATGGTCGATCCTTATGCTGAAGGTGTGTAACTGGCTGATTGCAGGCAGTCAATATGCCAGAGCGGGCCTCATTATCAAGCGCCCGCGTGCGAGGCTTCATCAGCTGCCAGGATGGCTGGGGGGCGAACTGCTTTCGTGGCAACGTTCACATTTTCCGGATCGTCGGGATCGTGGTCGCCAGCTCTCCAGTTGAGGCGAAGAAAACGTCCTCGGGTATGGCAGGTGGTTGCCTTCTTTGGTTTCGTGTCGTGACCATTTCTACATTGAAGTAGTGGCAATCGCCACAAGTGTTGCAAATCTACCTATGAGGAGCAGAGCCATGGGTTTCAATCCACTTGACGAGAAGGGCATACCCCTGGAGAAACAGGGCCACAGCTGGGCCGAGCTGAACAGCAAGCCGTACGACCCCGCGGACGTTCATCCGTATACACGCACCCGCATCATCATGATGAATGGCGCCGAAGTGGAGGCGGCTTTCTTCCTCCACCAGTTCGCGCGGCACGAGACCGATGGCGACATCAAGCGAAAGCTGGCGATGGCGCGTCGCCTCGAGCAGCAACAGCAGAAGATGGTCAACTGGCTTTTGCCGCCCGCCGAGTCGATTCTCGAGGCAACGATCGGCTATGAGCAGGTGGCCGTCGATCTTACCGCATGGCTGGCCCGTACCGAGCCGGACAAGAAGGTCAAGCAGGCGCTCGATTTTGCCTTGCTGGAGGACTTCGACCATCTCTACCGGTACGCGAATCTGCTGGCGATGGACGATGGCATCCTGGCGGAAGATCTGGTCGGCGAGCTGACGGAGATCATGCCGGGGCGCCCCACCATCGCGGAGCATCGCCACCCCTTCGATGATGTGCGCCTGCCAATTGATAATGACAAGGCCGATATCCTGACCAAGATGCATGTCATGACGATTGTGGCGGCAGAGCAGCAGACGATGAACTACTACATGAATGTAGGCAACCGCTACCCATCGGAGCTTGGCCGCGGACTGTATCTGGAGATCGCGCAGATCGAGGAGCAGCATGTCACCCACTACGAGTCTCTGGCCGATCCAAGCGCCTCCTGGCTGGAGCGCTGGCTCATGCACGATTACAACGAGGCCTACCTCTATTACTCATGCATGGAGACGGAGACGGATTCCCGCATCAAGAAGCTGTGGGAGCATCTGCTCGATATGGAGATCGGGCATTTGCACGCCGATATCGAGCTGCTCGAAAAACACGAAAAGCGCTCGGCTGAAGACCTGCTTCCGGCAGAGCTCCCGGAGCTGGTCCGCTTCCAGTCCAATAAGGAGTATGTGCGCGAGATCATAGCGGCGCAGACGAACTGGACGGGGGACGGGGCTGACTATGTTCCCGTCGAGGATTTGCCCAAGAGCCATCGCTTCTTCAAGTATCAGAAGAAGGTCAACGCCGATGGCAGCGTTGCCAGTCAGCAGGTGATCTCCGAGCATATCGAAAACAATGGCGGAGAGGATTACCGGCTGGAGACCGAAGGTGAGCATCCGGTCGACGAGTTGAGATCCAGAGACAGCGTCCCCGACAACGTCGCCCGTTGATCCATCCACTTCCTCTGCATCAGTCACGCCCGCACGTTATCAAACGCGTGCGGGCGATTTTATTCTTGCGGTTGACATTGCGATCTGCACTGACTATACTACCGGAAGCAAAACCAGACCGGTCTGGCAAGAAGGGGGTTTGCGGTGCAGATACTGAGAACCAAGTATGAACAGGTGGCGGAAGTACTCGCGGATCGCATCCGGAGGGGGACGTACGCAGCCGGGAGTTTTCTGCCTGGCGAGCGGGTGCTTGGGGGAAAGCTGTCGGTGAGCCGTGAGACGATTCGGCTGGGGCTGGATCTGCTGAAGCAGCGTGACCTGATCGCGGCTGTGCCAGGAAAGGGATATCGTGTGCTCGACCCCGACCGGCAGCATTCCCGGGTTAAATCGCACCTGATCGGCGGTCTGCTGGCCTCGGTGACGGATGCCTATAGCACTGGGCCGCTCACCGATGCGGCGGCAGAGGCGATGGAGGAGGCGGGCTTTCACCTGGTCTACTCGGTCTCCGGCGACCTGGTGACGCGCGAAGTCGTCAAGTTGCGAGAGCTTGTGGCCAAACCACTGGACGGCCTGGTGGTGCAGCCCTGCTTTCGGCGGGCCCCCGATTGCGCGGAGACCGGAGAGGTCGGAAATCGTCGCCACCTTCTGGCGCTGTATGAAGGTGGCCTTCCAGTGGTTCTGATGGATCGCTGTTTCGCCGATGGCGGCATTCCCTGTGTCTGCAATGACGACGAAGCGGGGGGCTACATGGCGACCCGTTACCTGCTCCAACGCGGCCACCGGCGCATTCATTACTTCTCCAGCACTGGCGATCGCATCGGCCGATTGCGGTATCGTGGGTACTGCCGCGCCATGGCCGATCATGGAGCCGAACCTTCACATTCTCCGCTGCAATTGCCAGTCCACAGTCTCGCCGGTGTCAACGATGAACTGGCGTTGGCGGCGACCCATCAGATGCTCGACTCCCTGCGGAATCAGACTGCGATTGTCACGTCGGGGCGTTTTCCCTTCTACCTGGACCGATTCGCGCGCGAGCGTGGCACGTCGCTGGAGTGGATCGGTTACGACCTCGGGCCGCGTGCCATGGTCGGCGACGTGCGTCCGTTTCCCTATGTGATGCGGCCGATGGTCGAGATCGGTCGTCGCGCAGCACGAAAAGTTGTGGCCCTGATCGAGGGTGACAGATCGGCGGCCACCGAAGAGTACCTGCCACCTCACATCGTCGAACCCACTGCCCAGCAGGAGGAACCCTCCCATGCGTAAGTTTCACTTCACCTTGATCGAATTACTTGTGGTGGTCGCTATTATTGCCATACTGGCTTCTCTGCTGCTTCCCGCGTTGACCAAGGCACGAACAGCCGCACGAACCACCTCCTGCATCAACAACCTTCGGCAGTGGGGCCTGGCTCATCTATCCTACATGGGCGGAAGTGACGGCTACTTTGTCAGCACCAACCTCTCGATCTGGCCAACTTTCGAGCCTCAGGAGCGGTATACGGAGAAGCTCAAGAGCGAAGGGGCAAGCGATGACATCCGTCGCTGCCCTGAGGTCAAGGAGGTGGTCTCCTACACCCTGACCGACAGCTTTGGGCCGTATCAGGTGTGGGAACGCTGGAGCACGATGCCCGCCATGTCCTATGCCTTGAATAATGTCGATTACCATCGCCAGCCCGGCGACAAAGAGACCCCTCCCTGCAACTATCTCAATCCCATCGCTCCCTATCCGAATGACATTGCCAAGGATTCCCACATTGCCGATACCGACACTATCTGGATGATGGACTATCGTGGTTATCTCCTCGGCTACAGCGGCATTCCCGCCTCCGCCACTCTGCAGATCGCCCTGCAGACTTACGGCGCGCGCCATAGCAATCGTGTCGTCCTGCTGCGGGTGGGGGGGCATGTGGGCGCGGTGCGCTCCACTGACGTCGCTGCCGCGGATTTTACCTTGGAACTGGACTGAAGCTCAACGTGGAGAGAAATCTGTGATGAATCGATGGATGATACTGCTTCTGACCCTGGCCCTGCATACGGTTGCCGGTGCCGAAGAGCTGCTCCTCGCATCCGAGGGAAAGGCACAATGCGTGATCGTAACCGGCAAGGAGGACGGCATCAGCCTGATCGCCACCATGGCCTTCTCCGAGATCCACTATTCCTTGCCGGCAAAGGTGGTGGGAGATGCCGCCGCGGAGCTGGCCGCGCACCTGGACGAGATGGCGGCAATCTGGAACCCCAAGTTCCAGGTAAAGGTGGTGCCGGAGATCGCCGCGGCCAAAGCCCCTGTCCGGATTCTGCTGGGAACGGCGGCAGTCGAGGAGTACGGGCTGCAGGAGGAAGCTGCCGGGCTCCCGTATCCCGCCTACGTTTACCGAACGGTCGGCAGCGACCTGCTGATCTTCGGCTCGTCGAGCAAAGGTACGGCCAACGGCGTCTATGGATTTCTGCAGGATGAGTTGGGAGTGCGCTGGTTTGGCCCACAGAGCCTCTTCACCGTCGTGCCGAGGCAGGCTTCCCTTGCGATCGGCGCGCTGGACAAACGGGTGGAGCCTTCCTTCGCCGGCCGCACCGTGAGCTTCGACTCGCGGATCGAGCATCCGGCCTATCGTTGGGCTCGCCGGATGCGGGGGAAGGAGTTTCAGGATACGGGCGAGCCCTTTGGCAACTCCAGCCACAACGTGTGGCGACTCTTTCCGCCGAGCCGCTACTATGAAGAGCATCCGGAGTATTATGCGATGCGTAACGGCAAGCGTACGCGCGCGGATCGGCAATCCCACCATTTCGCTATCTGTTGGTCGAACGAGGAGGTCATCGAGATTGCCGCCGAGGCGGCACGCGCTTACTTCCGCTCCAGACCGTATCATCATTCCTTCTCTCTGGGGATTAATGATTCGGCGGCCATCTGCGACTGCGAGTCATGCGCCAACCTTCAGCCGGAGCGCACCTTTCGCAAGGCTCGGGTGGCGTCGGACATGTACTACCACTTCGTCAACGAAGTTGCTCGGCGCGTGCATGCGGAGTTTCCCGATCGCTACATCGGCCTGATCGCTTACAACGACGTGACGCCGCCGCCCGTCGGACCGATGGAGAAGAATGTGCATGTCGTGCTGGTGAACGATATCTCCGAGTATTTCGATGCGGAGCTTCGCGCCCGCGATGCCGAGTTGGTCGAGGGATGGCAGGAGAAGGGGATCACGATGGGCCTGTACTACTACACCGGCCTTGCCAAGCTGGTGCCGGCCTATTTTCCGCACCTGCTCGATCGGCAATTGAAGGACAAGCACGAGCGTGGCTTCACCAACATCCACAGCGAATCGGCGCCCGGCTGGCCCTGGCGCGGCCCCATGGGGTATGTCGAGATGCGCCTGCTCTGGGATGTGACTCTGGATGTGGATGCCCTGCTCGATGAGTATTTCACCACTCTCTTCGGTCCGGCCGCGGCGCCGATGGCAAGTCTCTACGCCCTTTTCGAGGAGATTCACTTGCGGCCGCGCTCCGGTGGTTTTCTCTACGAACACTACAAGCTGGATCAGTTCCGACCCTACACCGCCACCGATCTGGCGAAGATGCGACAGTTGCTGGAGGCTGCCCACGCCGCTGTCGAGGGCGTCAGCATCGGCTATAATGGGCAGAAGGGGAAGGAGGCGCAGCGGGTTGCCTATGTCAGTCGCGGACTCATGCTCTTTCTTGACATGCTCGACGCACTTTGCCTGGCTGATCGCCTTGGCGAGGCGCCCACAGACGACGTCGCCGCGCTGCAGCAGCTCCAATGTTTGGAGAAGATCGACGTTATCCTGCGGCGACATGAGCAGCTCTACCGGGAGACGATTGCCAGCGATCCGTCCCATTCGCGACGCTACCTCAGTGACACCTGCGTCGCCGTGCGCGAGGCGTGGAAGCAGAAGGTCGGCAGCGCCATTGCTCCAGCGCTGGCCGATCTGCATGCCCGTGAGGCGAGCTTCGATCCACGCGTGCGGGAGAAGATCGCGCGCCAGGTCGTCGCCTTCGCCGCGGACGACCTTCGCGAGATGACCTTCAGCTACCTTGCCGGAAGACTGGCTACCGGCGACAATCTGGTCGTCAATCCCGGTTTCGAAGAGCTGGCGCAAGAGTTCGACTTCCCGCCGAACCTCGATTGGCGCCCCTCTCCGGCCCACGGCTGGACCTACTGGCAGCGGGTCTTCGACACGGGCGCATTCGACGTTGCCACGGACATGACCCACGGCGGTGAGCGCGCCGGCCGCATCCGCGGCATCGGCGACGGCTGCTATATCACCACGGTTCCCGGCGTGCAGCCGGGTGAAACCTATCTCGTAGAAGCTCAGGTGATGAACAGCGCCGAGGTTACGCGCGAAGACAAGCCGAAGGTGAAGCTCGAAGTGCGCTGGCTCGACGCGAACGGACGGTGGACTCAGCAAGGCATCCGTTTCGCTGACGAATGCAACGAGCTGAACCGCTGGGTTCCCCTGCAATGCCTCGCCAGAATTCCCGACGGCGCCGCCACGGCCGTCCTCTTCATCCTCGTCAGCTCCCTCCACGATGACGAGACGATTCATGTGGACGATGTCTCATTTCGCAAGCTGGTGGCTGCCGAATGAGTATCGTCTTGCCTCAGCGTGCCGTCCTGCCTCAGCGTGCCGCTGAATTCGAAGCGGAAGTCGAGAATTGCCTCGTCGATGCTCGCGGCCTGGTCCGCTCCGCCATGGATATGCGGAGCAGGGCGCCCTTCCAGCCTGGAGACTTCGACGGATGCAATATTCACGAGTATCCAGGCCGTAGCTGGGACGACTTTGCTGACTACATTGGCTACGAAAACGTGGGCATGTGCTCGGGCGCCTACCTGTCGGCGATGCTCTGCAAGTACGATGCCACCGGCGAAGAGCAGGCTCTGGCGCGGGCGCGACGGACCTTTCGCGGCATCTGCTGGCTGTACAATTTGTCGCAGGCGGTCGAGGAAGGCTTCTACTGCAAGTGCTACGGAGGCAGGCTCAGCCACGAAATTTCCAGCGACCAGTACATCTACACCCTCAATGCCCTGGACGACTTCCTTCCCCATGCGATCCCCGAGGAGGCCGATCAGTGCCGCGCGATGATCACGCAGATGGTGCGCTTCTGGATGCGTAAGAATTACGCTTACCCCTATTTCGGTCAGCCTCTGCAATGGCCGTTGGCGCGCTTTCCCGGATTTGCCTGGCTCGCCTGGGTGCACAGCGGCGAGGTGGAATTTCGCGATGAGTTCGAACGCCTGTGCCGCCTGCCGGCCGTGACGGAGCGTCTGCCGTATGGCGAACTCACCTGGGATGAGGTGCTGGCGGATGCCCAGTCGCGCCCGCCCGCTTTCCCCTTCGAGGTCGCTGGCGCTCCTCGCCTGATCCGCCTCAACCCAGAGACTACCGAGTCGGGCTTTGTCAGCCTCCTGCCGCTGCTCAAGCATGATGCCCCGCATCGTCAGCTTTGGTTGCGGAAGGTGGAGGCCATGTACGAACGGGATCGCCGCTGGATAGCCGACGACGGCAATGCCATGGGCGCTGCCCTTTATGAACCCGCCACGGGAAGGATCGAGGAGGTCCGCCAGCTCCTGCACCTTCCCACGCACGACCACTGGCGCTACTTTGGCTTCGTCGGTTGGATCCGCTCAGCCATGCATGCGGCCATGTTCGCGCGAGCCGCGGTCGGCATCGAGGCGTGGCTGCCAGAGTGCGGCGGCAGGGAGATGGCGCGGCATATTCTGGAAAAGCTCTCCGGCGATCGGCTCTTCTGGTTTGTGGATATGGATGGGCGACAGTTTCCGGACGAGCTGGCCTGGATGCGCCACGTCTACAGCGGCGATGCCGTCACCCATTGGCTCTGGAGCTGGTGGCAATTGCAGACATCCTGACTGGCGAGAGTGCGAATCACTCCTGGCGCAGGACGGCGCGGTCCTCGTCGCTCCATTTCTGCCACTGCTCTTCGTCGGGCACGCAGAAGCCGCTATTGGCTCGGTGGATGAAGCAATCGTCGACGCCAAAGAGCCGCATGAGGCGACGGTCGTTGCGTTTTCGGGCGCTTTCGACAATCTGCTGGGTGCAGAAGCCGCTGTGGTTGTCGCGGTGTTTGAGCCAGACCAGGTTGTAGTAGATGCTGAAGAAGAAGCGCGGCTTCCCGGTGGTGTTGGGGGTGCCGCTGTGCAGCAGCCCGTTATGGGTGAAGACGACATCGCCAGCTTTGACGGGCACGCAGATTTCGTCTGGGTGTGGACGTTGTCTTGCGTCTCCGGCAATGAGAGTGGGGCGCCGATGCGAACCGGGGATGACGCGGAGGGGGCCGTATTCCGGCGTCATATCCTGCAGATAGCAGATGGCGTTGCAGGCGAGGGGACGCGTGTAGTCCGTCGTCCGCGGCACTTCGGCCCAGATATCCCGGTGCCACCCGCTGACTTTGCCCCTGGCCTCATCGTGACTTACTGAGGGGAAGGCGACAAAGGTCAGGTTGTCCAACTGCACGAAAGGGCCCATGACCGCCTCCGCAAAGTCCAGCAGTTCCGGATGCGCGACGGCGTGGAGAAAGAGGTTCGGGGAGAGTTCGATGCAGTTGCGCAACCAGATTGGCGGGCTGCCGCCGGGTGGGGTCGACCGGGCGGCAAGGTCAGGGAACGCGTCGCGCCAGCGGTGGAGCGTTGCCGCATCGAAGAGCTGGCTGAAGATGGTGTACCCTTGCTCCCGGTATTCATCGAGACGATCCTGCATTCCTCTCATCCGTATCTCCCTGTTCAGGTGCTGGTTCCAGATCGGCGGAATAGTTTAGCCGCGGTGAGCCCCGCAATTCAATGAGTGGATGGATTTTCGGGATTTTCGATTCCTTCATTGTGGGCAGGGGGGGAGACGTTATTGTACCGGGTGGAAGCGTTGTTTGAACGACCCAACCTGTTGACATGGAAAGCAAGAATGACGACACCCGGACGCGATGGCTGGTGGAAAAGGGTGGCCTTCGGGCTGCATTACGATCTGCATGCAGGCGCTGCCGATACGCAGCTTGGTGCAGAGTTGACGCACGAGCATCTGCGTGAGCAGCTCCAGAAGGTGGCCCCTGATTTCGTGCAGTGCGACTGCAAGGGGCATCCGGGCTATGCCAGCTGGCCGACCCGCGTCGGTTCGCCTTCGCCGGGCATTGTCAGGGACGCATTGCGCATCCATCGCGACGTGACGCGAGATCTCGGAATCCCCCTCTCTGTACACTATTCGGGGATCTGGGACAGCCGTGCCGTCGAGCTGCATCCCGAATGGGCGGCACTCGATTGCCACGGAGAGCCGATCCAGCCCAGAGCGAATGACAGCGGCATCGTCTGTCCCCGCGGCCCCTACCTCCACGAGTTGATGATTCCCCAGATGATCGAGCTCATCGATCGCTACGATGTCGATGGATTCTGGGTAGATGGCGACAACTGGGCCGTGCGTGACTGCTACTGCGAGCGCTGCCGCGCCGAGTTCCTGCGCCGCACTGGTCTCGACACGCCACCCGAGACTCAGGAGCATGAAGCGTGGCCGACATGGCGCGCCTTTCAACGCGACACCTTTGTGGAGTACGTGCGGCAGTATGTCGACGCTGTCCACGCGCACAAACCCTCCTGCGCGGTCTGCAGCAACTGGATGTACTCGATGCGCCAACCTGGCGAGGTGACGGTATCGGTGGATTATCTCTCCGGCGATTTCACGCCCTCCTTCGGATGTGAACGGGCGGAGATGGAAGGGCGCTACATCGACGGGCATGGCATGCCCTGGAATCTCATGGCATGGGCCTTCTGCCGCCCCAGCCAGGAGTTGCCGTGGCAGATCAAGTCGGTGACCCATCTCTGCCAGGAGAGCGCCGAGGTTCTCTCGTGTGGTGGCGCGGTCTTCATCTACAACCAGCCGCAGCGCAGCGGCTGGCTTACCGCCTGGCATCAGGACATTCTCGCGGAGGTTGCCCGCTTCTGTCGCGCTCGCGAAGCGTTCTCCCTGCGGACAGAATCCGTGCCGGAAGCGGCGGTACTCCTGAGCGACGGCCACGTCTGGGCTCACAATCCCATGCCGTTCTGTCTTGGTGAGAGCCACTTCGGCGCCGAGGGAGCGCTGCACCTTCTTGTCGAGAATCAGTATCATGTGGATGTGCTCGACGACAGCCGGCTGCTGGCGCGCATGGACCGGTACGCGCTGATCGTGGTGGGAGAGCAGGAGAAGCTGACCGACGAGATGCTGGCGGCGCTCGAAGGGTATGCGGCGGCGGGTGGAATTGTCCTGATGAGCGGGGAGCATCTGGCGACGATGTGTCCGCGCCTCGTCGGTGTGGAGGCGGCCGGAGAGCTGGTCGCCGGGAACTGGTATCTGCCGGTCGATGGCGAATGCGCGGCACTGGCCGGTCCGTGGCAACCAGTGCGGATGACGGATTCCGTGGCAGGCGTTTCCATCATGACCAATCAGCAGCCGGGAAAGGACGAGACAGCTTATCCGGCGGTAACCATGCGCGAGATCGGAAAAGGGCGCATCCTGGCGGTGCATGGCCGCATCATGCGCGCCTACTATCTTTCCCATCAACCGCGACTGCGGCGCTTTGCCGCGGAGCTGCTGAAGGCAAACAGCGTACAGCGGCGGGTGGAGGTCAGCTCGTCACCGAGCATTGAAGTCACTCTGCGCCGGGGCGATGGCTTCCTGGCCGTGCACGTGGTGAATCGCGCCGTGAATCCGACACTTACGGATCGTCTGCACCTGGTGGAAGAGGTGCCGCCGGCCAAAGGGGTGGCCGTGCGTGTGCGCGTCGAGGATCGACCTCGTCAGGTGACGCTTGAGCCCGGAGCGCGGCGGGTTGACTGGCGATATGCGGACGGCTGGCTCTCGACGCAGCTGGAAAGGGTCCATGTGCACGAGATTCTCGTCATTCGCGGGTGATCTTTCGGATTGATTCATCGATCCTCCTGATGCAGTTGACCTGGCAGGGATGTCGCGGGTATACTACCCGTCAATGACCTGATCATCTCTAATCGGCTGGAGTATTGACCTATGCCCCGACTCTTGTTGGCCATGTTCGTGTGTATGACGTTGCAGGTGAGCGCCGAGACGATCTTTCTGGAGGCGGAGGACTTCACCGTTGAATCGTCAGGTTGGACGCCGGCGGAGAATCGTCTGGCCTCGAAACTGTGGACGTTGCACGGAGCGACTGGCGACAAGGATGCAACGGCGCGTCGGCAGGTCGACCTTCCGGAAGGCGGCACGTGGCGAGTCTGGGTGCGACACAGCTACTGGCATCGCTGGCGCGGGACCTTCCAGGTGGAGGTGCTGCAGGATGATAAATTGCTGGGCAGCAAGATCTTCGACGGAGAGGAGCGCGAGGACGGCAAGCGGCAGGAGTTCATCTGGGACTCTTTCGAATGTGAGCTGCCTGCCGGGCCGGTGGAGTTGAGCCTCTCCAAGGCCCCCAGCGAAAGCCTCAGCGGGTACACCCGCCACGTCGATTGCGTCCTGCTGACAACGGATCTGGAGTTGACGCCGGATCATCTGAATCATGGCATACAGACGTATCTGCGGGTGACGCTTGGCGACGCGTATTCGCGACCGGTTTATGTGCATATCTTTGCCGATCATTATCGGGCGCCATGGTACGGGCACCATACTCTCTCGAAGGCAGGCTTCCTCGATGGTCTGCGGCCGCCGCCGGCGGCACGCCTCAAGGCAGGTGAGAAGACGCCCTGGTGCAATATCACCCCGATGCTCTACCAGGACAGCGGGGCCATCCTCAATTTCACCATGCGGCATTCGTACCATGAGCGCGAGGAGATGCTGCACGCCACCTTTGAATTCGCCACCGCCCCGAGCGACGACGCGATCGTTCGCACGATGCAGGTCGCGGCCCAGCCGAACGGCCTGGTCGTCGTCTGTCCACCAGACCTGACAACCGAGCTTCACCGCTCCCGGCTGCTTCGCGATCAGGAGTTTGCGGAGAAGACGGGCAAGCTTGCCGACGAGACGCCCTGGCCGACCATCGGCAAGCATCCGGAGCATTTCCCCTTCTTCGTGGCCGTGGGCATCGGCGGGTACGGCACCCCGGTCGATCAGGCGGTTCATGACCGCGAAATGAAGACTCTGGGCTACTTCGGCTTCTCCAATTGGACGAAGTCGCGCCTGGCGGGAGGCACCTGGCAGATGCAGGATGGCTCTTATTGCCGGCCGGACCACGAGAAGATAGCGGCACGCGCCGCGGAGCGGGCCGCCGAATGGGCGGCAACCGGCAAGCCTCCCAGCGACGTCGTCTACTCGATGGTCATGGACGAGCCAACCGGGCAACCGCTCGACTTCATCGCCGAGGATGAAGCCTATATCGTGGCTTTCCGGTCCTGGCTGGAGGGGCTTTCGCTGACGCCGGAGGAGCTGCTGGTGGCGGATTGGGAGGCGGTTCGTCCGGTGACGCTGGCTCAACGCGAAGCCTTCCCGGCCCTCTATTACTTCAGTCAGCGTTTCCGGACGCAGGCGCTTGGCGATTTCATCGCGGTGCAGCGCCGGGCGCTCGAAGCGGCCGTCGGCGGTTCCTTTCCCGTTCTGGTCAATTTCAGTGATGGAGCTACCTATCACGGGAACTTCTACAGCCAGGGCGTCGACTATTTCGAGTTGCTCAACGATGGCGGTCAGAATGCGATCTGGGGAGAAGACTGGGCTAACGGTGCGGCGAGCTACCAGTGCGGCGCCTACAACGTGGATCTCATGCGCGCGGCGGCACGAGAAAGGGGGCAGGTGATCGGCCATTACCTGATCGCGCACGCGGGCCGTCGGCCGCTCGACGTCAAACTGAAGGCCGCGGGGAATGTCGCGCGTGGCACCAAGATTCTCAAGAGCTTTTCGTATGGGGTCTACTGGGGCAGCCATGAAGGGGGGCCGGCATGGCGCAGTCACTGCTGGCAGGCGAAGCCGGCAATGTGGGTGCCACACGCGGAGCTGGTGCGGGAGATCGGCGGCGCCGAAGATCTGTTGTTGCCGGCAATGCCGGCGCCGGCGCGGGTTGCCATCCTCTATTCTTCCGCAACGGATGCCTGGCAGATCGACCGCAACCTTGCCTACGGCTTCGACCGCATGTTCACCTGGATGGCCCTCGCGCATGGGCAGATACCGGTCGATATCCTCTCTGAAGAGCAGGTCGTCAAAGGTTTGCTCGACGGCTATGACGTCTGCTATCTGTCGGGACCGAATCTGACCCGCGCTGCCGGCGAGAATCTGGTCGAGTGGGTGGGGCAGGGGGGGACGCTGATGGCCACTGCCGACGCCGCCAGCCGCGACGAGTACGACCGTCCACTGCGGAATATATCAGCCATTCTTCCCGCCGAGCGCGCCGAGGCAACAACGCCGCAGTCCTTCCGCTCCTCCGGACGTTACCTGCCCACGCTCAACGCGCAGGATACGGTGACCGCTGGAGCGGCCCACTTCAACGTGCTCTCCGTCCGGCAGGCCATGCTGCCGCGGGAGGGTGCTACGGTGCTTGGCACTTTTGCGGACGATACACCGGCCTGGGTAACCGGCAAGAGCGGCCAGGGCACAATCCACTGCCTCGGCTTCCTGCCGGCACTCGACTACATGCGCGAGGCATTGGTGGCCAGGAAGGCCCTGCAGGATGCCGACCCCGCTACTCTCGACGAGGCGGGCCAGGCCAGGCGCGCCATCCTGGAGCGTTCGGCGAATCCGTGGGAGTATCCGGCGGCGCTACGTGAGGCGTTGCTGCAGCCGGTGCGCGATGCCGCGGTCGATCCGCCGGTGCGGTGCAGCGTGCCGCTTATCGACGCGGTCTACATGACCTGCGAGGAGGGTATCGTCATCCCGCTGGCCAACTACACACTCTCGCCGATCTACACCTTGGCCCTCTCTATACAGGTGTCGAAGCCGATCGCGCGGGTGGAAAGCATACACCAGGGAGAGCTGCCCTTCTCCGTGGAGGGCGAGCGGATCGAATGCAGCCTGCCGCTGGCGTCGACCGATTACCTCAAGATCTACTACCGCTGAACGTATTTTACGGTTGTCTTGCGATCATGATTTTCCCCCGATACCTGGAGCCCAGTGAGCATGGAGTTTGCCACAACCGACCAAGGCGTGATGCAGCTCTACCTCTACAATCGCGGCAAGAGCCGGGTTGGGGGCCACGTGCGGTTTCGTAATATTCGAATTGAGCCAATCCCCGGCGAGTGACGCGCTGGCCCAACCTCTGTTGCCGTCGATCATCCGCCTATTTCTTCCAGCCGGACTTGATAAACCGGTGTAAGGTAAGATATTGGGATTTGCGATTTTCCAGATCATCACCCTGGCTCATGCGGTTACTCACAAGAGTGGTCTCATGTTGGTTGGAGTATGAGTTGTCGCGAAGTGTTTGTAACGCAAGGGTTGAATCCGTAGGATGGTGATTGTGGGTGCTCGGGGAAGACGTGCTGTTGCGACGCTGATCAGGTGCATGGATGGTTAAACACCTGCACGATGATGGTCACTCGCCTGCTTGTACCGTCGTTCCTGAGCATGGGGAGCACCCCGGGCGGGGTTTCCGCCTGGATCGAGACGCGAAAACAGCCGCTTTCGCCTGGATCCGGAAGAGAGTTACCATGCAGCGACTCAACCGCCGAGCGGAAGGCCAATCACAGATCCATTCATGACCACGATGCACCATACGTTTCATATTCCCGTCATGGGAACTGGCTTTACGCTCGATACCCCACTCAAAGTTGCGCCGCTTGGCATCGACTCCACCATCTCACTGGTGGATGATGTGCTCATCGAGCACTACTACAAGCACTACTGCGAACGTTTTGGCAGAGAGCCACAGGCGCTGCCGGGTATCGACTGTCGGGCCGAACGCATTCGGCTGTATCTGGATCTGCTGGAAGATCTGATTGAGGAAGCGTGGAAGGCGAGCAAGCCGGAGCTTGTCGCACGCTATCGGCGCCTGCTGCCGGACGTCGGCGAGGATCTTCCCCGCGGCAGCATCGACGCCAACATCATGGTTGCGCTGGATGCGGATCGGACCACCTATCCCGATCGCGGCAGCATGCCCCTCTCCGATGCTCTTTCCGCGGCCCAAGGCTACCTCGAGAGCCGGGCGCACGGAACGCTCGTCTTGTCGGCCGGCGTCAATAAGGGTTTGTATGACTTTCTGGCCGCGCACGAACAACTGCATCCAGATGCGGACGGCCACTTCAGCAAGAAGCTCGCGCTGAAGGTGAGCGATTATCGCTCGGCGCGCATCCAGGGAACGATGCTGGCAAAGCTCGGGCTATGGGTTTCCGAGTTTCGGGTGGAGTCCGGTTTGAACTGCGGCGGTCATGCTTATCCGACCCCCGGTATCCTGCTGGGCCCGGCTCTGGCGGACTTCCAGGAGAACCGCGAGACGCTGTATGAGTCGCTGTATACCATCTGGCAGCGCGGGCTCGAAAAGCGCACCGGCAGAAAGCTTGAATGCCGTCCGCGGCAGATGCTGACCGCGCAGGGCGGAGTCGGCACCTATCTCGAGCATAAGTTCCTGATCGATCACTATGGCTGCGATCGCACCGGCTGGGGGACGCCATTCCTGCTTGTGCCGGAAGTGGTGAACATCGACCAGCATCATCTGAAGCTCCTGTGTGAGGCTAAAGAGGGAGACACGATGCTGAGTGCGGCATCGCCGCTGGGGATTCCCTTCTGGACGCTGATGACCTCCACCAGTGAGCAGGCGCGCCTCAAACGGAATCAGGCCGGCAAGCCCGGCACCACCTGTCCAAAAGGCTATGCCCGGCTGAATACGGAGGTCGGGGGCCTGCCCCTGTGCACCGCATCCCGCCAATTCATCAAGGCGAAGCTGAAAGACGATTCCGTCGATCCTCAGCTTCGCGATGAACTGCTGGCCCGCTCGTGCATCTGTCATGAGCTGGGCACGAGCGCGTATGTCAGCAAGGGGCTGCCCAGTCCTTCGCCCGCCGCTGTCTGCCCGGGGCCAAACATCAAGTACTTCAGCCGCCAGCTCTCGCTCGAAGAGCTTGTCGATCATATCTACGGCCGTCTCTCGGTCATGGACGACAAGAAGCGTCCCCACATGTTCATCGAGGAAGCGCGGCAGTACCTTGGGCTCTTTGCCCGGGTCGACAGCGAATTGTGGCTCAAGGAGCAGTTCGGCACGGTCCGCTTCAAGGAAGCATTCGCCACCAACTTCCTGGCTGGGTTGAGCTACTACCAGCAGCTTGCCGGTCAATTCCTGGAACAGGCGCGGCAAAACTTCCTTGACGATCTGGAAGCGGTAAAAGTCCGCGCCGAGCAGTTGTTCTCGCTCACGGCCGAAGCCTGAGGGTGATGGCTGACAGTGCGCGTGAAGAAGAGTGGAGCGGGTATAAGAATCCGCCCGCTCTGCGCAAACCGCCTATCGGGCGTAAATCGCTTTCCGGCGCCCTGGAATGGGGCTGGCAATAGCTAGCTAATCGAGCATTCCGCCGGTAGCGGCAAGTCAAACACCACTGCGCCAATGGCGGAAGGGTGGGGAGCTGGGCAAGGTATCCTGCTGGGGAGGCAGGGAGTTGCGGAGGTCGGAGGGGGGAAGTGGAGCGGGTAAAGGGAATCGAACCCTTCTAATCAGCTTGGAAGGCTGGAGCATTACCACTATGCTATACCCGCTCAGACGAGAAACTGAGGCTAATTTACCTCTGCTTTGCACGATTGCAACCCAGCGCCCGAGAGAATCTCGTACAAATCCGGCATGCCGAAGGGCGACGATGCGAGAGCAACGGGAGGCTACCGCCGCGGGTAAAGAACTTTTTCCTTATCGTGGGGCAGGGATTTGTACTTCTGCGGTTGATGCGCTATGCTTGTTAAGGATATCCAGGCGGGGCGGCGGATAGGGCTGCACACGCCTCTTTATGCAGACGAGGTCATGAAAATCTTATCTGGCAGGTGTGATTATCATTCAGCTTGATCCAAACTTGAAGGCGGCCGACCTGCAGCCACAGCTAGCTCGGGTTTTTGCCGCGGCGCCGCGAAAAATACGCGCGATCGATCATGACTATCCGCTGGGCTCGGGCGCACCGGTCTTTACTGTCGCCGGCCGCTATACGGCCCGTGGCTGGACCGAATGGACGCAGGGCTTCCAATATGGCAGTGCGCTGCTCCTCTTCGATGCCACTGGCGATGAAGAATTTCTGCAATTGGGCCGTGAGAATACCCGACACAACATGGCCGGGCACGTCACGCATGTGGGCGTACACGACCACGGCTTCAATAATGTCAGCACCTATGGCAACCTGCTGCGTCTCGCGCGGGAAGGGAAGATCGCCGCCACTGACGGTGATGTGGATTTCTACAGCATGGCGCTCAAGTGCTCGGGGGTTGTTCAGGCCGTACGCTGGACGCCAATTGCCGATGGGCGTGGTTACATCTACTCCTTCAACGGGCCGCACTCGCTTTTCGCCGACACCATTCGCTCCCTGCGCGCTCTGGCCGTCGCGCACGAGCTGGGGCAGTCGCTGATGATGGAGCAGGATGCCAACGTTTCCCTGCTCGAGCGTCTGCTCCATCATGCCGGGGTCACTGCCGATTATGCGGTCTTCTACGGGGAAGGGCGAGACAGCTACGATCTGCATGGACGTGTGGCGCACGAGAGCATCTTCAACACCAACAACGGCGTTTTCCGTTGTCCCAATTCGCAGCAGGGGTATTCGCCGTTCAGCACGTGGACGCGTGGGCTGGCCTGGATCATGTGCGGCTTCGCGGAAGAGCTGGAGTTCATCGGCAGGCTGGACGATGCTCAGCTCGCGCCGTTCGGTGGGCGGGCACGCGTGAACGAGATGCTGCTTCGTCCCGCGCTGGCAAGCTGCGACTTCTACATCGAGCATACCCCGATCGACGGCATTCCCTACTGGGATACCGGTGCGCCGGGGCTGGCGGCCATGGGCGATTACCTCGAGCGACCGGCCGAACCTTACAATGATCATGAACCGGTGGACAGCTCGGCGGCGGCGATCGGCAGCCAGGGGCTCCTGCGCCTGGGGCGCTTCCTTCAGGAACACGGCGATCGCGCCAAGGGTGACCGCTACTGGCAGGCTGGGCTGCAGGTGCTGAAAACGCTTTTCGATGAGCCCTATCTGAGCGAGGATCCGGCCCATCAGGGGCTTCTTCTGCACTCGATCTATCACCGTCCCAACGGGTGGGACCATGTGCCCGAGGGCAGCAGCATCCCCTGTGGCGAGGCGAGCATGTGGGGCGATTATCATGCGCTCGAGGTGGCACTTTACCTTCAGCGGATCCTGAACAACGAACCCTATTACACCTTTGCGGGACCGGGATAACCTTCACCCGAATGACAGGCGATGATATGCAGGAAGAAACTGGACAGCAAAATTCGCTGATACTGCAATGCAGCGATCCCGGTTGGCCGACCATCACCATCCCCTGGGAGAGACCGGCTGATCCGGAAAGCGCGCAAGGCCCCATCGAACTGGATGCGCGTCTGGTCTACAAGATCATCAAGAAGACCTTTTCGGACTCGGATCTCGGCGTAGAAGCGATCGGCTTCAATCGCAGCATCCTTCTCGAGGAGGGTGTGCTGGAGGTTCCCTTCCTGCTGCGCAAAGGCAATCTTGGCGTGGCGATGTATGTCTATGCCCAATCCGGCGCCATGGAGGGGGCTCACTTCTCCGGTGTCCAGGATGCCCTGCAGCGCCTCGACTACATGCCGCCCGTCTACTACGCGCCGCATCCCTTGCCTGCCGCCCAACCGATCGACCCCCTGCGCTCCTTCGGCCTCGATCTCTTCCGGGAGGTGGACAATGGGCGGGCCCCCAACGGCACCTACGCCATGTGGTGGCCGACCGATGACGAGTCTCTCTTCTGCAATTCGAAGACCCATCGCTTCATCGGGCAGTTCTGCGAAACCATCAGCGGCATCGAGTCTTATTTCCTGGCCAAGGTCTTGCGGGCCTTCGACCTCCTGCCGCCGGATCGCCAGGACGACAATCGCGCGACGCTGCCAACGGAGCCCTGGGTGCTGCCCCTGCTGGGACCCGAGCTGACGCCATTGTATTTCGTGGCGGATGCCGAGCGCGGCATACAGTTTTATCTGCACGTGGAGACGACATCGAGAGTTTTTCGTGAGCGCCTGTGGAAGCACCTGCTGGGCTTTGTCCGTCGGGAGAGAGAATATATCATCGAGTCCGGTCTGCCACTCGATGAGTACCCTGATGACACGTCCAACCCGCTGAACTGGTGGCTTAAGGCTGAGCGGGCTGTGCAGCAGGGAGAGAGTCAAGGGGCTCAGATGGAATACTTTGGCGGCTTGGAAGCGTTGCTCGAGAACGCCGGAGCTCAGGACGTCGCTACCAGCGAGACCAGCGCCGAGATCGAGAATGAGGAGCTGGCCGGCAAACGGCCGGACCGCGTCAGCCAGGTGTTGTACACGGTGATCATTCTGCTGATCGTGGTCTGGACGGTACTGGCGGGTATCACCCTCTTCAACCGGGAGCCTGGTCCGGCGGTTGGTGAAGGCCCACCGGCGGTCGAAGATCCCGTCGTCATCGCTCCTGAAGCTGACGAGATGGTTCAGCCCGGTACCATGGTTTCGAGCCAGCCGTTAACGCCGACCGTGGCGCAAACACCTGCGCAGGCGCCCGTCGCGGTGGAGGATGGAGAGACGGCTGAGCCTCAGACACCACCCGATGAAGCCGCTGTCGCGCCGGATGAAACACCCGGTCCCGTGTCTGCCCCGCCGCTCATGGAAGCAGCGCCGGTGGAGGATGCCGCGCCTGACGTTGCGGTTCCGCCGGAAGAGCCGCTTCCCGCTGAAGGTGAAGCGGCCGCGCCTGACGTTGAACCCGAGGCTGTGGAACTGGTTGAGCCGGCGGAAGAGGTGGCGGAACTGACCGAGAGCGGTGCCCTCATCATGCGCAACAAGCCGATGCTGCCACTTGCCTTCAAGCGATCGCTCACGGATATCCAGTTTGCGGCGAGAATGCCCATGTTGCTGGTCGTGGAGCGCGACTTGGTCAGGGTGCTCGATCTGCGCCGTCGCGGCCAGACCTTGCGCACCACTCCGGGCACGACCGCGGATCTCAGTGCCGACGGTTCGGTGCTCGCCTCCCACCTGGAGGGAACTGCCAGTGTTCTGATCACGGAGATGGCTACCGGACGCAAGCTGCACACGCTCGCCGCGGAAAGTGCCATCCGTGAATTGCATGTTACCAATGGCGAGTCGCCCATTCTGGTGAGCCTGGGAGACATGGTGCGCGTCTTTGACTTGACGAGTGGAGCGCAGCGCATGTTGATTCAATCGGCCGCGCGTGTGCTTTCCGTGCGCCTGAGCGCGGACCTGCAACACCTTTATGCGCTGGAGCCGGGGGCACTGGTGAAGTATTCGCTGGAAACTGGAGCCGAAAGCAGGCGACTGGACCTTGGCAGCGTGAGTGAAAGACGCACCTTGGCCGTCTCTGCTTCACAGGGAAAAGCATTCATTGCCGATGACGATCGTCTCCTCGTGGTCGAACTGGAGAGCATGGAATTTGAGCCGCCGGTGGCAGTGGGTGAAGGTCCGATACGGGGGCTGGCGGTATCGTTTCGCGCGCCGCTGGTAGCCGTACTGGCGAGTGGGAACCGGCTATGGCTCTGGGAGCCCGGCACCGAGGACTGGCAGTCCTTGGAAACGCCATTCCAGCCGGAACAGGTGGGGTTCTCGGGTGAAGGAGGATTCCTGGCACTGCGGGACAAGCAGCGGGTCGTGATCTGGGATGTCAACACCCTGCGCCAGGAAAAATAAACGAGCGCCGGGTGGTGATTGTGGCTCGTCCGCCTTCTCCATGCCTGGTACTGAAGGATTATGACCATGCGTGATCAGCGTCTTGATAAGTTTGCGGAAGTTCTGGTCGGGTACTCCACGCGCATAAAGGCCGGCGATCTGGTGGTGCTCAAAGGCGAACCGCAGGCGATGCCGTTACTGGAGGCCGTATACGAACGGCTGATTCAGGCGGGAGCGCATGTACGTTTCGTCTGCACGCCGGAATCTTTCCGTGAGATCTTTCTCCGGCAGGCGAGCGAAGCGCAACTCACCTACCTGAACGACCTGGAAGTGGAAGAGATCAAGCGGGTGGATGCCCGCATCAGCATCGGCGCGGACGTCAATACGCGTGCGTTCACCTCCGTGGATGCCTGGCGTCAAGGCATGGCTTCTGCCGCTCAGCGTCCGATCATGAAGATCTTCATGGAACGCGCCGCCAACCTTGAACTGCGCTGGTGCGGCACCCTCTTCCCGACAGCCGCCAATGCTCAGGACGCGGAAATGAGCCTGCGCGAATATGAGGATTTTGTTTTTGCGGCAGGGCATCTGGACGCTGCCGATCCCGCGGCAGCCTGGTTGCGGATCGAGAAGCGTCAGCAGCGCGTCGTCGATTACCTGAACGGGAAACAACAGGTGCGCTTCCGCGCCGACAACGGCACTGACCTCACCGTGAATGTCTCTGGGATGACCTGGATCAACTGTGCCGGGCGCGAGAACTTTCCGGATGGTGAGGTCTTCACCGGCCCGAATCTGCGGGCCGAGGACGGTGGCGTGAATGGCTATGTCCGCTTCTCCTTCCCTGCCGTCCACAAGGGGCGAGAGGTCGAAGGCGTCGAGTTGGCCTTCGAGAAGGGGCGGGTCGTGGAGGCCCGAGCCAGCAAGAACGAGGCATATCTGAAAGAGATGCTCGAGATGGACGATGGCGCCAGCGCCGTCGGTGAAATCGCCATCGGGACCAACTACCAGATTCAGCGCTTCACCAAGAATACCCTCTTCGATGAAAAGATCGGTGGCACCTTCCACCTAGCGGTGGGCGCGGGTTATCCGGAGACCGGTAACAGCAATGATTCCGGGCTGCATTGGGATATGGTCTGCGACATGCGTACGGGCGGCACGATCGAAGCGGATGGCGAACTCTTTCAGAAGGACGGCCGGTTTGTCACGCCCGGCTGGCCGGGAATCGACGAGGAAGCGTGACAACTCATTGGGGAGGTAGGTTATGGAGTTGACGAACGCCATCTTCACCCGCCGCAGCATTCGGCAGTACACGTCGGAGCCGGTGAGTGAAGAGACGATCGAGGGGCTGTTGCGGGCCGCCATGGCGGCGCCGTCCGCCGGAAATGCGCAGACATGGGAATTCGTGACGGTTACGGATTCGATCGTCAGGGGCAAGCTTGCGGCCATTCATCCGGGGGCGGCCATGATCGCGCAAGCGCCAGTGGCCATTGTGGTCTGTGGTGCACCTGCACGCGAGAAGATGCCGGGCTTCTGGCCGCAGGATTGCAGCGCGGCGACACAGAATCTGTTGCTGGCGGCCCATGCCGGCGGTCTGGGAGCTGTGTGGGTGGGAGTCTACCCCATCGAGGAGTTGGTGCAGGTCGTGCGTGAGGCTGTGGGGGCGCCCCCGGAGATCGTCCCGATGACGGTCGTGGCGCTGGGGCATCCGGCCGAATCCCTGCCTCCCGAGGATCGCTTCGATGCAGCGAAGGTGCACCTTGGCCGCTGGTAAACGATCCGTCTCGCGGCACGAGCCGGTGAAGGGATGCTGCCGCCCATGATGTCAGCCTCGCGTCGCATGCGCTTCGGTCCGTATGACCATGCCACCTTCCTCACCTTTCTGGCGTATTCGTCGGGGACTGTTGTCGTGCCGGTGGTGCTGGTCACCCTGGCGGAGGATCTCGGCTTTGCGCTGGAAAGCGGGGGAATGACGGCAGGCGGCGCCTTGCATCTGGGGCGGACGCTGGCGATGGTGGCGGCGATGCTCCTGTGCGGCTTCTGGGCAGGGCGCTGGGGCAAGCGGCGCACCTTCGGCTTCTCCGTGCTGCTGATGGGGGTTGGGATGGGGCTATGCGCGGTGGCGCCCACTTACGGCGTACTGCTGGTCGCTCTGGCTGTGGCCGGAATCGGCGAGGGCGTCATCGAAGGGCTGGCCACCCCATTCGTGCGCGATCTGCATCCGGAAGAAGCGGGGCGCTACATCAACTTTGCCCACGCTTTCTGGCCGATTGGCGTCCTTATCACGGTGCTGGCAGCCGGAGCCGTGCTGTCGCTGGGAGTCTCCTGGCGGATTGTTGTCGGGCTGGTGGCTGCGGTGGCGCTCGTCCCGGCCTTCATTCTTCTCTTTCCTTCGCCACGCTGGCAACGCTATCCGGAGCATCCGGAGCCGCTGCATTGGACGACGGTGTGGAAGCAGGCCGTGGCCATTCTGCGCCTCCGGCGCTTCTGGCTCTTCTATACGGCCATGTTTGTGGCGGGAGGTGGCGAGTTCTGCCTGACCTTCTGGTGCGCCAGTTATATTCAGCTCCACTTCGCTCAGGCGGCCTGGGCGGGTGGTGTGGGCACGGCCTGTTTTGCCGCGGGCATGGTGCTGGGGCGCACCGGCTGGGGATACCTGATCAAGCAGCATCAGTTGCGCGTCCTCATCGTCGGCTCCGGAATCTTCGGTATCGCCGTCACTCTCGCTATACCGGTATCCTCTTCGCTCTGGGGCTTCTTTGGCCTGCTCTTCCTCGCGGGGTTGGCGACGGCCCCTTTCTGGCCGAGCGTGCAGAGCTATTCCGTCGATCGCCTCCCGCACGTCGACACTACCATGCTCTTCATTCTGCTCTCCTGCGCGGGAGTCCCCGGATGCGGTGTCTTCACCTGGCTGATGGGCTTCATCGGCAATCACTGGGGCCTGGGGGTTGCCTTCTACATCGTCCCGGCCTGCTACCTGATCCTCACCCTTCTCATCGCCTTCGACTGGCGAAACGCCCGCAACAGCGCCGCCTAAGCCTGGCGCGGCTGGTCGACCACGATTTCCTCGCAGAGCCACCGCGGGCGAAGCCACTCGCGAACGTACTCGCCGGGAATCAGCCCGACGGAGCGGCCACGTGCATCCACAATGCTGCTGTGTCCGGGATGGTAGTTGCTCATCCCGTCGTCTCCGGCAAGATTACAGCAGACCAACGCCATCCGGTGTTGACGGCACTGCCGCATGGCATGGCCGAGAAAGCAGACCTTCTCCATTCGGGATACGTAGGCATTCATGCCCTCGACGGAATCCAGATCCACCTCGGTGCACATGTCGTCCCGACCGGCTCCGCCCGCGGTCGGTCCCAGGTAGATCTGACATCCTTTGGCCGCTAACTTGTTGTAGATGTTCTCGATGCCGCTGTCGGCACAGATGCAGACGGCGCAACGCACCCCATCCACCTCAAAAACGATCCGTTCCTCGGGGCCGGGCACCACCTTGGCGGCGAGTTCCTTCGGCGTCAGCTTGTGCTTCTGTTGTACGAGAAGCTGCCCGTCGGGGAGCGCGATGAAGGCGCTGACCCGGCGACCTTCGGGGCTGTGTGCCAGGCTACCGACGACAATGGCCATATCCAACTCACGGCTGAGTTCACGCAGGCGTTGAACGGGAGCAGCGCCGGCATCGGGTGCGGTGGCGAAGACCTCGTCTGTGAGCAGGTATCCGGTGAGCGCCCCTTCGGCGCACAGCATCAGTCTTGCGCCCTGGGCCGCAACCGTCCGCGCCATGGTCTCGATCTGCCGCAGGTTGTGCTCGACGTTGCCGACTTCGCAGAGTATCTGCCCGCTGGCTACGGTGATGCGCTTCACGCCGTTCTCCATTTCGCTGCTCCTGATTATGAGATTCTCGCTTGGCTTTGCGGCATACATTACGAGCGCTTGCGCGCTTGACAATGTCGCTGCTGGAAAAGATGCCGCGACCTGCGCCGGCGCCAGGGGCAACGGTGCCGAAATGTCGCATTTCCTTGCATTAACGGGCTGCCTGTTTTACATGTATATAGGCAGGTCGTCACATGGGCGCTGCCCGATCAGTTTCCGAGTGCCACTTATCAACCCACTGGACTCTGCTTTTATGGCTGCCGAACGCTACGTCGAAGTGAAGATCGAGAACATTTCGCTCTTCAACTACAATTTCATCATTCTGCTGCGCCGCGGTTCGGATGAGCATGTCTTGCCAATCTGCATCGGGGCGGCCGAAGCCCATTCGATAGCGGCCGCCTTCAACAAGCAATCCTTCCCCCGCCCCTTGACCCACGATCTGCTCAAGAGCATCCTCTCCACGCTCGAGTGCACCGTCGAGAAGATCCACGTCTGCGATCTGAAAGAAGGAACGTTCTATGCCCGCATCTTCCTCAAGAAGAACGGCAAGGACTTCGACATCGACTCGCGTCCCTCCGATGCCATTGCCGTGGCGTTGCGTTACAGTGCCCCGATTTTCGTCCGCGAAGACATTCTGCGCGAGAACAGCGTCAGCCTCAGCCAGGCGCAGGAAGGCCGCCAGGCGCGCTCCGCTGGGGCCGCTGAAGAGGAGCCCGACAAACCGCTGGATCGCCGAGAAGAACTGAAGCAGCGCTTGAGCGAAGCGGTGACGGCCGAGCAGTACGAAGAGGCGGCGCGGATTCGCGACGAGCTCAAGGGGTTGGAGAACGATAATTGATGCGGCACGGGATCGGGCGATTGGCGCCGGCGCTTCCGGTTGGGTGGCGCCTCCCGCGGCACGAGCGGGAATAACCTCATGGAACCGCTGCTTGAGGCAGTCAACCTGGGAAAGGAGTATGGGAGCGTGGAAGCGCTCAAGCGGCTCGACCTCCATGTGCATGGGGGGGAAGTCGTCGGGCTTCTCGGGCCGAATGGCGCCGGCAAGACAACGAGCCTCCGCATGCTGGCTGGCATTCTTGCACCGACTCATGGACGCGCTGCCGTATGTGGCTTCGATACCCTCCGTTCGCCTCTCGACGTGAAGCAGCGGCTTGGATTTCTCACTGGCGATACCAAGCTTTACAAACGGCTGACCCCACGCGAGATGCTGCGCTTTTTCGGGCGCCTGCACGAGATGGACGACTCCCTCATTGCGGAGCGCACCGAGCGGCTCTTCTCGCACCTCAAGATGGAGGGATTTGCCGATCGGCAATGCGGCACCCTCTCGACCGGTCAGCAGCAGAAGGCCAATATCGCCCGGACGCTCGTGCATGATCCGCCCGTCCTGATTCTGGACGAGCCGACCACCGCGCTGGATATCGTCACCGGCAAGTTCATCCTCGATGCCATTCTGCAGGCGAAAGCCGAGGGGAGGGCGGTCCTCTTTTCCACTCACGTCATGGGTGAAGCGGAATACCTGTGCGACCGGATCATTCTGATTCATCGCGGCGTGGTCAAGGCGGAAGGATCACTGATGGAGTTGCAGGAGCAGACCGGCCGGCAGGCACTCACCGAGATCTTCCTCAGCCTGATAGGAGATGATATCTGATGCGCTGGCGAATTGCCACCACCATTTTTCGCAAGGAGCTGCTGGAGACGTTGCGAGACCGGCGAACCCTGCTGGTCATGTTGCTGCTGCCGATGGTCATGTATCCGTTGCTTATCATTGCCTTTGGGCAGGTGGTCACCCACCAGATGTCGCAGATGCAGGAGCAGAAGGTTCGGGTCTGGATCAAGGGGCCACTGCCGTACGGCTTGCGCCGACAACTCGCCGACGCCGAGGCGTTTGAGGCGCTGGTGCCGGACTTTGGGCCGGCAGCGCCCGAATCCATGCCGATCCTGCCGCCGAAGGTGGACGAAGAAGGTGGGGAAGCCGTTCTTCCCTTTGCGCGCACCCAAGCCCCGGAGGAGATGGTCACCTGGGCCCGCCGCATGATCGATCGCAGCCGGACCGATGCGGTTCTGGTGGTGCCCCTGAACATCGAGCAGGTGCTGGCTGAGGAGGGCAGCGTCCCGATCGCGATCCTCTACGACGAGACCGTCCATGAGTCGCGGACGGCCAAGAACCGGATCGAAGATGCCCTGCTGGTCTGGCGGGAAGCCTTGCGGGACGAGCGTCTCGAGCGTCGCCCCGAGTTGCCGGAGGGCTTCTTTCTGCCGGTGCTCATCGATTCCCAGAATACCGCCACCGCCCAGAAGCGCGGGGGCTTTCTGGCCGGCAGGATCATCCCTCTGGTCCTCATGGTGATGGTGATGCTCGGCGCATTTTATCCAGCCATCGATCTGACTGCCGGTGAGAAGGAACGCGGCACCATGCAGACATTGCTGACCGCACCGGCACGTCCCACCGAGATCATCATGGGCAAATTCTTCACGGTCTTCACCGTAGCGATGCTTTCGGCCCTGGCGAACCTGGTGAGTATGGCGATGGCTATTGCCTGGATGCTGCGCAGTTCTCCCCGCAGTGAGGAATTCATCTTTCATGTCGACTTTTCCACCGTGCTGCTGGTGCTGGTGCAGCTGGTGCCGATCGCGGTCTTCTTCTCGGCCCTGATGCTGGCCATCGCCGTCTTCGCGCACAGCTTCAAGGAGGCCCAGAATTACCTGACGCCGGTCTACATCCTGGTCATCGTGCCGGCGGCGATCGCGGCGTTACCCTCGGTGCGGCTCGATCTGGCGACGAGCTGGGCGCCCGGTCTGAACATCATGCTGCTGTTGCGCGAGATGTTGCAGGAGCCGCCCGCTGCCTGGTTGATCGCCATGGTCATGCTGGCCAACACCCTCTACGCCGCGGGTGCGCTTGCCCTGGCCGTCAAGATCTTTCAGAACGAGCAGGTGTTGCTGGGCGGACAGACCCCGGTGGGGGAGGTCCTCGATCTTGTCGAGATTCGGCATCGGCGCCCCCGCCCCATGCTTGCCCTGATCGCCTTCGGTGTGCTGTTGGTGCTGCTCTATTATGTTGGTTCGGCGATGCAGGAGGCCGATATCTTCTGGGGCATGCTGGGCACGCAATGGGTTCTTCTCTTCCTGCCTGTCGCCTTCCTGGTGCGAATGCTCAAGCTCGACCCTCACCTGGCTCTGTCGATCTGTCGGCCCCGGTGGCGTGGAGTTCTGGGTGCGGTGCTGATTGGGATGACGGCCTGGGCTGTGGTTGGCCACTTCGCCTCCTGGTTGCAGAACATGGTGCTTCCGGTGCCGCTGGAGTTCGAGGAGCGCATGCGTGAAGCACTTGGGCTTGACGATCTGCGGCTGATGGATTGGCAATTGCTCCTCGCCTTCTGCATCTCTCCCGCCATCTGCGAAGAGTTTTTCTTTCGCGGCTTGATTCTCGGGAGTCTTCGCGGCAGGCTAGGCAAGTGGACTGTCATCGTCTTCACCGCGCTGATGTTCGGCTTCTTCCACCTCAGCATCTACCGCATCTTTCCTACGGCGGTGCTCGGACTGGTCATCACCTGGGTTGTCTTCCAGACAGGATCCCTGTGGACCGGCGTGCTCGTGCACGGCATCAATAATTTCATTGGTGTCATGGCTATGAAGTACAACTGGCTGCCGGGTTTGACCGGTGCCGCGGGAGATGGCCTCGACTGGCGCTGGATGGCGGTCGCCATCCTTGTCTTTGTGGCGGGACTGCTGGTGATCGGGCGCGAAGAGGAAAGCCCCTGCGCCTCGCTTCAGGAGGGGGACCCCGGCATTACCGGCATTACCTGATCGTGGCTGGATCTTTCGTTGGGACAGCGTATAGTTTATTACTACTGAGGGGCATACGCTTCCGCGGCATCACGAGGTACTTCATGAGTTCGCTCGACCAGATTCAGGCGAGGCTGACTGCTTTGCGCCGAGGCTACAAGGGTTGGCTGATGACTGCCGCCGGACTGGGGATTGTCGCCATCGCCCTCTGGTCGGTGTTGCTCTTTGTGCTCAGTGACCTGGCCTTCCAGCTGTCGCCGGCCCTTTGCTGGACGGGCTGGGCCATGCTCTGGATCTTTGTGCTGGGGTTGCTGGGCATGTGCGTCTGGAGCGCCACGCGCCGCATGACCGCCGAACACATGTGCAGCCGCGTCGAGAGCTGCAGCCCCGAGTTGGGCAACCGGCTGATCAACGTGGTCCAGTTTTCCAACTCCGCCGACGAGCGTGAGCGACGGTTTGCGCAGAGCCTGATGGGAACCCAGCCCGTCCAGCTTGACCACATCAGTGCCTGGCAGCTCTTCCCGCTTCACTGGCTGAAGATGACGGCAACCGCTTCCGCCCTGGCGTTATGCGCCGGTATCCTTGTCTTCGCCCTCAACCCGCGTGGCATGGAGGTATCCGTGCAGCGGCTGCTCATGCCGATGCGTGGCCTGGAGCCATACAGCCTCACCCGCATTGCCGACGTGCTGCCAGGCAATACCATTGTCCCACGTGGAGAAAAGGCTCTCATTCGCGTTCGCCTGGAAGGGAAAGTGCCGCGCAAGCCGATGCTGGTCGTGCAACCGGAGCGTGGCGAGGCAAAGCAGATCATGCTCGTTGCCGTCGACGGAGAGCCCCTGAGCTTCACCGCCGAGACTCCCCTGCTTTTCGACAGCACCACCTACTGGTTCATTGCCAATGATGCCCGCTCCCCCCGCTTCACAATCGGCGTGCAGAGTCCGCCTTCCCTGGTGAACTGGGCGGCGGACGTGCAACCGCCTGCCTATACCTCTCTGCCGCGACGCAGGCTCAGCTCGGAGCAGCCGGAGGGGGGGATTCCCGTGGGCGCGGAGGTACAGCTCACCGGCAAGTCCTCCCAGCCTCTTCGCCAGGTCGTCGTGCTGCAGGATGGACGCGAGCTTCAGGCTGCTGCCGTGGCCGATGCCGCCGATTTTCGTGTCACCTTCCCGGTGCCGGGCACCGCTCCACTTCAGTTGAGGTTGGTATCGACGGCGGGACTCGATGCCCGCATTCCTCTGCCGTTGACCATCCTGCCCGACCTCGGGCCGACGGTCGACTTTGCCACCGACCTGCGCCAGATCACCGCGGCGCCCGGCGAGCGCATCGCCTTGCCTTTCGTGGCGCGCGACGAGTACGGCGTTGCGTCTGTCCTCTGTGTACGCGTGGAGAAGGATGGGGCCGATCAGGAGATTGCGGTCGAGCGCAATGACGAGCTTCGCCGGGAGATGCGTGGCCATTTCGCAGTCGACCTGGCGGCGCTGGGGGCGAAAGCTGGTTCCCGCCTGCGTTTCCGCCTCCTGGCGCGTGATGCCGGACCTGCCGCCGAGGCACGGCAGGGAGCTTCACGGCTCATGGATATCGTCATCCCGCTGCCGGACGAAGAGCGTCGCTCCGTCCAGGGCAAACGGGCAGAAAGCGAACGCTCCGTTGCTCGCCTGATCCAACTCCAGAAAGAGAATCTGTCCGGCAGCCGCAAACTGCAGACTCAGCTTGCCGGCGGCAGTAGCACTGTCGACGTTGCCGCCATGGCGCCTCTTCTGGTGGCCCAGGTTGAGATTCGCCGGCTGGCTGCTGAACTCCTGACGCACGATGCGGTCCTCGGGGATCTCCTGATCACGCTCAGGGAACTGGAGACCAATGAGATGCAGCAGGCGGTTGCGGCCTTGGATGCCTTGACGCGGGCGCCGGACCGGGAGCGCATGGCGCCTCTCGCAGAAGCCATCGCCCTCCAGGCGCGCATTCTGGCTGTGCTGACGGGGCTGCCCACGGCCCTTGCCAACGAGCAGTCCTACAAGGACAAGACGGATCTTCTGGGGCAGCTGCAGCGCATGGTCGCTCGTCAGCGCGAGCTTCTGGCCGATACGAAGAGCGGTATGCAGGCCGAACTGCAGGGGGACGGTGTCGCTCTCCTGGTGCGGCGCCAGGAGCAACTGGCTGACGAAGCGATTCTCTTCATCGAAGCCGTCAAGCGTATGGCCAACGCGGAAAGCGAAGACAGCTTTGCCCGGCAGTTGGCCAACGTTCATGTGCTGCTCACCAGCGGCCGACTCTACGAGAAGATGCTCACCGCGGCCGACGAGCTGAGTCAGGTCAACTGGGCCGCCGGCATCCAGGCCGAGGAAGAGGCGCTGCGCCTGCTGACGGAAGCGCTCAAGATCATGAACAAGTGGCGCGTCGAGAAGGCCCGCGAGTCCATAGCCGATGCCTCGATGACGTTGCGAGACATTGCCGAGCAGCTTGCCGACATGGAGAAGCGCCAGAACGAGATTGTGGAAGTGACTAAGGATCTTACCCGCCGGGGCAATCTCGATGACAAGGTGCGGGCGGAACTGGCGAAGCTTGACGAGGAGCAGAAGCAGTGGCAGGAGAAGATTGAGAAGATGGCTCAGGATCTCTACCAGTTCCCGGAACTCCCGGTCAGCAACGATCTCAACAGCAAGATGCGCGAAGTGTACGAGGACGTGGAGCAGGCAGCCAACAGCGAGAACGCGCCCAGCGTCGAGATTGCCGTGCAGAAGGAAGATGGCTTGCTCGAAGCGATCAAGAACACCAAGGAACGTGTCGAGGATGTCGAAATGTGGCTTCCGGACATTCCTGACAATATCAAGTGGGATCTCGAAAGCTTCGATGCCGCCGAATTTCCCGACATGCCTCTCGTCGATCTGCCGGAAGAGCTTGAAGACATCGTTGGCGACCTCCTCGATCAATCGGCCGATATCGATATGCAGTCCCAGGACAGTACCGGCAACCAGATGATGGCGGATGCCGAAATGGGGTGGGGCGTGATGGACGGGCCGATGCCCAATTTTTCGGCCAAAGGGAAGTCCGGCAACACCAAGCCGAATGACAACGAGATGACCGGCCGCAGTGGCGCGGGCCGCGAAGGGCAGTCTACTGGCGAGCTTGTCGAAAACACCGTGAAGGGGTTGGAAGGACGCGAAACGCATGCGCGCAAGACCAATGATCCCCTGCAGAAGGGGCAGGTGGAAGAGGCCGAGGATTCGACTCTGGATGCGCGGGCCACCGGCGGTGGCAAGCTCGGCGGCGAATCTGAAACCATCGGGATGTTCGGCAACGCCCCGCGCCGCGACATGCACATGCAGGCCCCCTCCGCAAATCAGGCGCTCCGCCAGGAAACAGAAGCCATGTACGCCACCGCACGACTCCTCTACATGAACAATACCGAACCGCTGGGAGAGGCGGCCCGGGATATGCGGCGCGTCGAGCGCATGGACAAGGATCAGAAGGAATACGCCAGCCTGCAGCAGCGCGTCATGAAGCAGTTGCAGGAAACGCAGACAGAGCTTGCTTCGGGAGCTGTTCTGCCAATGAGCGTCTCCAGCAGCGAGGCATCCGGCGGAAGCGCCGGCGACGACACGGGCTTGCAGGACATCGACGAGGACTACAGGGGTATCGTCTCCGACTACTACAAGAACCTGGATAACTGAACCGCGGGTACATCCCCGGGCTTACGGCGTCAGGTCAGAGGCAGACCACCGCGCCGCGGGCTCAGCCATCATGGTAGCTCATGCGCTTTTTGTGCTCTCAATGTGAGAAGATTCTCGACCGCCAGACGGTCACCTTCAATGATACCATCATCTGCGACTTCTGTCAGAAAGAGACGCTGATACCGGCATCGCGCCTTGCTCTGGGAATCGTGATCAACGACTTCGTGGTGATGGCAGGGCTGGGAGAAGCGCGGATCTGTACGTTGCACCTGGCGCACCAGCTCTCGCTGGAACGTGTCGTCATCCTGCAACTCCTGAAGCGCGAGCTGCTGGGCAACCCCGTCTTGGTGAACCAGTTCGTTACGGATGCGCGCTATATGGCGCGGCTACTTCATCCCCACATCGTGCATGCCTACGCCCTTGGCCAGGAGGACGAGAACTACTTTGCCGCCGTCGAGTACCTGGAAGGGCGCGATCTCGAAGCCGTCCTCGAAAGCGATGGTCCGTTGCCTCCCTTCCAGGCCATCATGCTCATGCAGCAGATCGCGCGCGCCATCGATTATGCATGGCAGGAACACGATCTCCTGCATCGCGACATCAAGCCGGCCAATATCTTTCTCGCCGATGCCGGCCACGCCAAGCTTACAGGCTTTCGGATGGCCTGCCGCTGCAGCGAACTCTCGGAAGTCCAGTCCAGCGACACCATTGTCGGCACGGTCCCGTACATGAGCCCGGAACATGTCCTCGGCAGCGACATGGACGTGCGCAGCGACTTGTACAGCCTGGGCGCCACCTTCTACCACCTCACCACTGGCAGGCTGCCCTTCACGGGACGCACCGCAGAGGAAATTGCCTGGAAGCACCTTGAAGAACCGCTGACGCCCGCCAGCGAGATTGCCCCAAACATTCCTTACCAGCTCACCGAAGTCTTCGAATTGTTGATGGCCAAGAATCTTGACGACCGCTTCGAGTCACCCGAAGAGCTGATCGATGCCCTCTCGCAGGTTCAGATCGAGATCGCCGAGACTTGCTGCGAGGATGGCGTTCAGCCGGCTCGTCAGCCCATGATTATCGGCTGAGTCCGTGGCCCACCCGTACTGCGCGGCGGAAGTCTTTCTGCAACAGTGGGTCTATCGACAACCCATTCACGGGAGGAGACGATGATCGCTATTAAGCCACATCACTTCGTCGACATCATCACGGCTTTCGGGGATGGTGTCGAGGCACCGCCACCCCATCCCTACGGCCACGCAGTGCACAGCGTCACCAAGGCTGTGCTCGCCGAACGCGATGTGGAACTCCGCATGGAGTTTGGTGCCGATGACATCTGCCGGCCATGCTGCCACAGCATCGACGGGCTGTGCGACGACACGATCGACACCTCCTTTCGTCCACAGGCCCCTGGCTCCAAACGCGAGTACAACCTGCTGCTCGATCAGCGTTGGGCGGAACGCCTCGGCCTCGGCGATGGCGACGTCCTGACCGCCCGCGAGCTGTGCCAGCGCATCCAGGAGGGTGCCGGTGACATCACGGACATCTACCGTGAGACGCCAGCCGACAGAATCGCGGAACGGCAGGCGAAGCTGCAGCGCGAAATCGTCAGGTTCCTCGATCAGGATCAGTATTGATCAGGATCAGTCTCGATCGCCGCTCCCATGCTGGGAACGCCGCTCGCCTGAGTGGCACCTGCGGCGCCTCGGCAATGCAGCGGTAGCTTCCACGCGAATCAAGCAATCTGCGTCCTCGGATGTTGCACAGATGATGCGGTCGCCCCCTCAACTGGCGTAGCTTTCAGAACGGGGCCAGGCATCGATCATCGGCAGTGCCCCATTCCTCCTGGGAACGCCACTCGCCTGAGTGGCACCTGCGGTGCCCCCGGCAACGCAGCGGTGACCACCAATTCTCGGCCCGCCGCCTCAATCCGGGGACAGGTACTTGTCACTACCAATTCTCGGCCCGTCGCCTCAATCCGGCGCCAAGTACTTCTCGCCTCGCCTACCCCCGGAACGCCCCTCGCCTGAGCGCCTCAACACGGGGTCAGGTGCTTCTTCGCCTCTCGTCTGAGCACAACACGGGCACAGGCACTTCTTCGCCTCTCGTCTGAGCGCCTCAACCCGACCACGCTACTTCACTCAACAACAGAAGTCGGACACATGACGACCTCGTTCTCAATTGGCGTGGCCGGCAGAACCCGGCCAGGCACCGACCATGGGCAGTGCCCCCATCCGGGAACGTCCTCCCCCGACAGGCACTTACGTGGCCTGCGGGCACGCAGCAGGCATTGACCCGTCCAACCCCGGAGAGTCGTCTGCTCTGCCGTGCCTCCCTGCCCGCTCAGCTGGCGGGCGTCAGTCCTTGCGCAGCCTGCGGAAGCTGTAGAGCAGCTCGCCGGAATCGGGCAGGCGCCCGCTTCCAAGGCGTTTCTTCTTGATGGCATCGCTGCCGTAGACGGCACCAGCTACCTCGTGGACGAATTGCCGATCGCCGATGATCGCGCCATCGCTCCAGCAGCGATTCCGGCGATCGGCGCGCAGGATCGGCGCCGGACGCTTCTTTCCGCTCTCGCAGGCAGCCTGAATCGCGTTGGCATCGGCGTCGGCAGCCATGGTGCGGGCGAGGTCGGTGCGCAGCTCAGACTGAAGCCGCTTGGCATCCCAGCCATCGGCGCGATGGCCAAGGCTGCGACAGACGTGGGTCACGAAGTTGGATTCGAAGGGATGTCGTCCACTTTCATGCCAATGCCCCCAGTCGCTGAAGCGATAGTCGGCAGGATCGTTGACCATCTTCGCGCGCACGGGGTTAAGGATGATGTACTTGATGGCGTTCCACAGGGTCATGCCGCGTTGGAGGATGACGCTCTTGAACCTGCCGGCCCACAGCGCGCCGCGACGCCGGATCGGGCGGCTCTTGTTGAACCAGACCGTGAAACGCTGCTGCAGATCGTGCATGAAGTGACTGATGTCATTGAGGCGCGGCGCCAGTTCGGCGGCGATGGGCGAGTCGGCGGTGATGGGGTGCCTGTCCTTGTAGAATTTGTTGTAGCGGCGGGCGGCTTCTTTCCGGCTCGGAGGTTCGCCTGGAACAAACAGTGTGAGGTGAAAATGATTGCACATGACGCAAAGAGTTACCACCTGCAGCGAATACAGCGTGCTCAGGGAATGCACCTGATTCTCGAACTTCTTCTTCTCAACCTTACCAAAGGGCCGGTCTTTCTCGCTACCTGCCGTTCGGTTTGTCAGATGGTAGTAGCAGCCGCCGCCTCGATGCTTGATCCGCGCCATTCTCATCTTTAAACCCCTTTGTTTGTAGTGATGGACATCAACTTGACTCCGTATTTAACGTTGTCAAGCGCCGAGTGACGAAATATGCAAGCAGTTGACTAAACATGCCGGAAGTGGTGCAGGAGCTGCCGCGAGCCGCATCTATACCCACCGAAAGAATATAGCAAACAAGGGAAGTACCTGTCCCCGGGCTGAGGGAAGTACCTGTCCCCGGGCTGAGGGAAGCACCTGTCCCCGGGCTGAGGGAAGCACCTGTCCCCGGGCTGAGGGAAGCACCTGTCCCCGGGCTGAGGGAAGCACCTGTCCCCGGGCTGAGGGAAGCACCTGTCCCCGGGCTGAGGGAAGTACCTGTCCCCGGGCTGAGGGAAGTACCTGTCCCCGGGCTGTCTCCTGTCCCTGGGCTGTCTCCCCGGGCTGAGGGAATGTACCTGTCCCCGGGCTGTCCCTGGGCTGAGGGCCAAACGTGCATTGGGCCCAGATCGGAGTTGCTAAACGGGGAAAGACTTCTAACGGGCAGTACTGGCATCAGTGGCGTTCCGCGTATAGCGGTATAAATTAGGGAGGTCACCGAGTATAGGGCACGACCGGAGGGATTCATGCCATTTCTAAACCCCCTGTTTCTGTTTGCGCTGGCTGCCGCGGCGATCCCCATCGCGCTGCATCTGCTCAATCGGCGCAATCCGAAGCCCGTCTCGTTCAGCACCCTGCGCTTCATTCAGACGGCCATCGCCAAGACACGCAAGTCCCGCCACCTCACGCAGGTGCTCATCCTCGCCTTGCGCATGCTCATCATCATCCTCCTTGCTCTCGCCTTCGCGCGGCCGCGCCTGCGTGCCGCGGGCTGGCTTCCGGAAGGCGCGAGAACCGTTGTCCTCGTTCTCGATGGCACGGCCAGCATGCGCTGTCGGGAGATGGATGTCACGCGCTTCGATCGCGCCCGCGACTGGGCGCTCGATGTCCTGGCGACCCTCAAGGATGACGATCGGGTCGCTCTCATCGTCAGTGGCGCCGCGCCGGGCCGGGAACGGGTCATCTTTCCCCCCATCACCAACCACGGCCTGGTGCAGAAGGCGCTGCAGGAGGCTGTCTGCGGATTCGGTGCCGGCGATCTGGTGCGCGATCTGCAGGCGACGGTCGCGCAGTTGGCCGAGCAGAAAATCCCCGGTACCGTCGAACTGCATGCCTTCAGTGACTTCCAGGCGACGGGGTGGCAGCGCCAGGATGCCGCCGCTCTCGGCCAGGCGATTCAGGAGAACGACATGCGTCTCTTCATCAATCGTGTCTGGTCCACGACGGGTAATTCCTGGATCACCGACGTGCGGCTGGCTCCCGAGGCAATCCTCGGCGGCGGTGATCTGCTGGTACGAGGCGAGGTTCATACCGATGCCAGCTTCACCGGCGCCAGCACTCTGCATCTCTTTCTGGACGAGGCGGAAGCTGCCCAAGTTGGATTGCCCCTGACCCCGGCCGGCAGGATGCCCTTCGCTATCGAGGCCGTTGTCGCCGCCGAGGGGGCGTTTGCCGCGGGGCGTCTGCAGCTCGACAACGATCCGCTGGACGTCGACAATGTCCATTACTTTGCCCTGGCCCGTCAGGAGCATGTCCGTGTCCTGCTCGTCAACGGCACGAGCGCGGCCGTTCCCTTCCAGGCGGACACCTTCTATCTGAACCGGGCGCTGAATCCTCAGAATCTTGAAAATCCGCTTATTCGGAGCGACGTGATCGAGTGGGACGACCTGCCGGCACTCGACCTGGCGGAGTACCAGGCAGTCCTGATCGCCAATCCGCCCCGTTTCACGGCCAATCTCGCAATCAAGCTCGAGGACTATGTACGCAATGGGGGCACCGTGAGTCTCTATCCCGGTGACGCTGGGGGCATCGAGTCGAGCCAGGATGTCCTCAAGCCGTTGCAGGCGTTACGCTTTGAAGTGCAGCGCTTCCCAACCACCCAGACCTTCCGCCCCGTCGCATCGGAGCTTCCGCATGCGATCGAGCGTCGCAGCCGGGGCGCACTGCGACGTCTTCCCGACATCAGCGGCAAGGCGCGCCTCACGATCGGGCTCCCCGGCGATGCCGTCGGTGCCGGCATCTCCACCTGGCTGCAGTTCGCCAGCGAGGCGCCGCTGGCCTTGCGTATCGGCATGGGGGGCGGTGAGTTCTGGATACACTCCCTTACGGCCAATCGGGATTGGTCGGAGTGGCCACTGACTCCCCTCTACGTGATCTTCCATCAGCTCCTGATCCGGGAAAGCTTCAGCAACCGCCAGCGGACATCCCGCCTGGAGGTCGGCCAACTGGCCGAACTGCATTGGCCGGGCGACGAAAAGCGGTTGACCGGTACCCTTCTCGAACCTGGCGGCAAGCGGCGGCGCATCGTCCTCGATCGTGCCACCGCCGACCAGCCTTTTGTGCAGGGGGGGCTGCGCCTGCCCGGACTCTATCGCGTCGACCTCGACAGCGATCCGCCACAGAGTCGTCATCTGGCGGTGAATGTGCCGACGCAGGAATCGCAATTGGCCGAAATCGGTGAAGAAGAACTGGCGGCATCGCTCCAGCCTGCCAGCCCCTTCCAGTCTCGCGACTGGGCTCGACATCGCGACCACATGGCCGGCATGACTCACGGGCAGCCGCTCTGGCCATGGCTGCTCCTCCTCGCCTTCCTGCTCGGCATCATCGAGGAGCTGGTCGCCAACATTCGCAGTTGGGGGCAGGATGCACCGGAAACCATCAAGCGCCTGCTGAGGTGGAACCGCGCATGACGAGCATTACCCTCCATCCCGTCATCCCCATTTGGCTCATCGTCCTTTGCGTCGGCTTCGGCTTGATCGGCATCTGGCTGACCTATGGGCGCTGCACTCTCAGCCTGCGTCACCAGCTGGCCCTTATCGGTGTCCGCCTGGCGACCATCCTCGTCCTGGCAGCTCTGCTCCTGCAGCCGGAGTTGCTGCGCCTGCGTGAGAAGGTCGAGCCTCCCGCGATGGCCGTGCTGATCGACACCTCGGCCAGCATGCTCGATTCGCCCGGAGAGAACAACCGCCTGCGCGTCGAGAACATGCGCCTCCTTCTGGACAGCCGGCCTCTCCGTCGCGTGTTCGACCGCTATGAGGTGCTCTGGTACGAATTCGGGGCTGACCTGGAGAAGCAGTCGAAGCGCGATCCAAGCGAGCTGCTTTTCAACGCCCCCCGCACGCACATCGTCAACGCCGTCAACGAAGTCGCCCGTCTCCATCGAGGCTCGAATCTCGCCGGCATCCTGCTGTTGACAGACGGGCTTGACCAATCCGCCGGTGAACTCGAGGCCCAGGCGCGGCGGGTGCCGCTGATCGTTCCCGAGCTGACCCCGCCCCGGCAGCAGAAGGCTGAAGCGGGGAGTGATCTCTTCATCGGTGACATCAAGCATCCGGAGATGCTGGTGGTCAACTGGAAGGGGCAGATCGATGTCACCGTCAAGCGCACGGGGGGGCGGGGCAAGCTGGTCTGTCCGGTCCATCTCTCGCAGCGGGGCGAACGGATCCGATCCGGGTTTGCCACCTTTGCCGAAGGTGAGATGCTGCAGCAGGTGACCTTCACCATCGAGCCCTTCATGGTCGGCCGCATGACCTATCGCATCGATCTCGAGCCTGAACAAGACGAAGAGTCCTCCAACAACAGCCGCCAGTTCGTTATCGACATCACCGATCCGCGCAATCGCGTTCTCTACCTGGAAGGTACGCCTCGCTGGGAGTTCAAGTTCGTCAAACGAGCCTTGGTCAAGGAGAAGAACTACCACATTTCCGCCTTCGTGCAGAGTGGGGAGGGGGTCTTCATCAACTTCTCCGAAAGCACGGAGTCGGCCTCTCTTGGAGCCCTGCCGGAGTTCACTGCCGAGAGTCTGGTGGAGTATCGCGTCATCATACTTGGCGAGATGGCTGCCACCGCGCTGCGTCCGGAACAGCAGCAGGCGCTGCTCGAGTATGTCGAAAAGGGTGGGGCGGTGCTGTTTCTCGGCGGACGCAGGGCCTACGGCACCGAAGGCTGGCCGTCTTCCGAGATCATGAACCAGCTCCTGCCCTTCAATGCGCTGCCTGAGAGTCAGGGCGGCGAAGGGCGTTTCTCCGTCGCCCCCACCTCCATCGGCCGGACGCATCCCGTTCTCGCTGGACTTGCCGATGAGGAAGTCTTCCCCAGCATCCTCAGCATCTGGGGACCGGTCGAGAAGAAGCCCTCCGCCGCTGCGCTGCTCGAGGTCGCGGACGGTTCGCCCCTGCTCCTCGTCAACCGCTATGGTCAGGGGAAGGTGGCGGCGGTGCTCTCGGATTCCCTCTGGCGCTGGCAGCTTGGTGCCTCTCAGACGGGTGAAGGCAAGGGGGTTTACGATACCTTCATGACACAACTGGTTTATTGGCTCTCGCCCCAGCAGCAGGAAGTCGAGCATTCCGAGGCGCTGCAGCTCTTCACCTCCTCCGGCGAGGCCGAAGTGCGGCAGCAGGTTACCATCGGGGCTGTCTTCGGCGATGTTGCCGGTGGCTCAGTCAACGCCAGCCTCGAAGCGCTGATCACCCTCCCCGACAAGCGTCAGCTGCGCCAGCCACTCGCGGCTGCCAGTCTCGGCAAGGATGTAGGGCTCGAGCAGCAGGTCAACGGCTACCGCACCTCCTTCGTTCCCGGCATGCCTGGGGAGTACCAGATCGAGGTCAAGGATGCCAGGACAGGCGATACCGCTTCCACGATGATCCTCGTCTCCGAACCCCAGCTCGAACTTACCGGCCGCCCCATCGACCGCCAGTTTCTTCAGATTCTGGCCGAGCACACCGGCGGCGCCTTTGTCCCCCTCGACGACGTTGTCAAGGAGCTGGAGTCGATCTCCTACGAGCCCCTTCGCGTGCCGTCTACCGATCAGCAGCCGCTCTGGAACAAAGCCTGGATCCTGATCCTGCTGCTTGCCCTCTTTACCGCCGAATGGTACGTCCGCAGCAAGCTCGATCTCGTCTGACTGCGTGTCAGTGACAGCAGGAACAGGAGGGTTTGTGGCCGGCGGGTTTGCGGGATGCTTCCGCTGGAGGGGCAATCTGGTTGGACTTGCTCAGCAGGAGGTTTCCGCCGCTGATGAGGCGACGCACCGGAGCCTCTGGAGGCGTATTGCCGAGCGGGAGACCCGCCCGTTCGCAGAGCGCCCCCCACGTCTCGAATCGTTCGTTCATGCCATGTTGAACTTCCACCACCTGGCCGGTGCTATCGCAAGAGTAGTCGTAGCGCATCCCTGTTCCTCCGTTTGTACAGGGTTTAATGATGCCAGCTTTTCGTCAAAAAGGCAAGCGGGCTTTGTAGAAACTGTCTGGGACGGAAGCCGCCGGTCGGTACAACGTGTTCGGGGGAAAATTCTGCACCGGCCCTTGCAAGTCATCAGATATCTGATAAGCTTAACGGATGAAACGATCACCACTCCATGAGAAGGTTTACGATCGCCTGCGGAAGGATTTGCTTCGCAAGTACCTTCCTGGTGACCCGTTGCCGCCCGAGGCCCAGCTTGCTCGGCGGGCCGGGGTATCGATGGCGACACTGCGGGAGGCAATTCTGTTGCTCTGTCATGACGGTTTGCTGGAGCGGCGTCATGGAAGCGGGGTATACGTCCGCGTGCGACCGCGCGGCTGGGTTGGCATTTATACCCGCGCCGACGTGGTACAGCCTTTTCCCTCCTATTTTCGGCTTCAGGCCATCCAGCAGATGCGCCGCCGGCTGTTGGCGGCCGGCTACTACAGCCGTGTGTATCTGGGCCTGAATGCCTGGGACGACAATACGTGGCCGAGCTGTCCGGAATTCGCCGAGGACATTCTCGCCCGCCGTCTCCAAGGGGTGATTGGTATCCACACCCACGCCGACCCAAACTGGGTGCAGCCGCTCAAGGCCCAGTCCGTGCCGGTTGTCGGGGATGCGCCGGGTCTTGACGGTGCCGAGGAGACGCATCTGGAGGAGGTGATGCAACTGGGGATCCGGCACTTGCAGAGTCAAGGCCGCACGCGATTGGCGTGTCTGACCTTCGACGATGCCGAGGTGCCAGTGACGCGGCAGTTGTGGAAGGACGAGCTGCATAAGGCTGGCATGCCGTTTCGGGAAAGCTGGTTGAAAGCCGATTTTCATGCCCTTGCTCGTGGCGCTGCCTGGGAAGAGCTTCGCGAGGTCTGGGGCAGCGACAGGGAGAAACCTGACGGCTTGCTGATCACCGACGAGTTTCTCTTCCGGGATGCGCTCATCGCGATCAACGAGCTACGCATCGGCATGCCGGATCCTTTGCTGGTGGTCACCCAGTGCACGCGGGGCAGCGGTTTGGCCAGCGGTTATCCTGTTTCTCGGCTCGAGGTGGATCCAGATCGGCATGCTCATGCTCTGGCCGATCTGCTGATGGCCCGCATGGAAGGGCGCGAGCCTCCGCCGCCCCCGACAATGCCGCTCGTCAGGCTTGTTGATGCATGCCCAGGCAGCCAGCCGAAGCCGGATGTACCTGCCCATATCGGCAACAATCAGAGCAGATGAGGCAGCGAGTTTGTCGGCATGCCACCGTCTCCCCCTGAGATGGCTGACGAAGCCGGTGAAAGAAAATCCAACGAAGCGGTCATCAAGGAGTTTCGCCATGAATCGAGTTGCACTTGAAAAGATGCATATACGGGATGAAAGCCAATTCAGAGGAAGCCTGCTATCACTCCGCGCCGGGATGAGTAAGGTCGGCAAGGGGGGGCAAAGTCGGCCATTCACGCTCATAGAGCTGCTGGTGGTTGTGGGGAATTGATATGAACACGTTAATTCAGAGGGTAATGCGCAAGATTTTCAGCGGCTCATGGCTGCCGCGGTTTGGCATGGTCGCGACTGTCTTTCTTCTCTCGATTGCAGCCATGGCGGCCGATTCCGTACCGGTGCTGCATCTTCCGTTCGACGGTGCCATGGCGCCCGCCGCGGGCAACGGCGCGGCGGAGCCGCACAATGGGCCGACATTTGTGGAGGGAAAGTTTGGCCAGGCGGTGTGGCTAGCGGGCCAGGCTCACCTGACGGTGCCGGCGCCCGCCTGCATCCGCCAAGGCGAGTTCACGATCAGCTTCTGGATCAAGCCGCTCTGGGAGGTAAACGACGGCCTCTCGCACCCGATCCTCGATATTCCCAACGACCCGGCGAAGCGCGACAGCGTGGGCGACGGCCCCAACCGCCTGTTCGTGGGCAAGGGCTTTGGCGAGGTTATCGCGCCGGACTATCTGTGGGGAGTGATCAACGGCACGGTCGCCAGCAAGCAGTTGCGGCGGGGCGAGTGGACCCATGTGGCCATCGCCTACAGCGTCGGTCAACAGCTCCGTTCCGACTACTTCAACGGCCGTGGCGAAAAGCGCGAATGGAAATCCGGGCCGTTGGACGGGCACGGCGGCACGATCTGGCTGGGGTCGCGCGACGACGGCCAGGGCGGCGGCGATTTCGTCCTCGACGACTTCAAGCTCTATGACCGGATGCTGAAGGAGGAGGAGCTGCCCACCGCGGCGGGCGCGTCGTTCCCGCCGCCGCCAGCCGAGGAAGATGTCTTGACGCTGCAGCGCGTTGACCCGGCGCGGGCCGTCGAGACGCCGCATGTCGCCTGGGCGCGCCCGCTGGCTGGCGGTCCGTTGCGGGCGCTATGCATCGCGGAACATCAGAAGACCCGCGAGTTCGTCGAGCTGGCTCAGCGGGCGGAGATCGACATCGAGGTCGTTGGCCTGCCGAATCTGCTGCCGAATCTGATGACCAATCGCGACCAGGTGGAGAAGCGTGGGCTGCCGATCGAGCAGGCGTTGCGCGAGCGCCGTCCCGATGTCGTCATCCTGGCCGCCTACCCGTGGGACTTGCTGGCCGAATCCACCCGTTCCGCCATCCTGGCCTACGTCGAAGCCGGCGGTGGTTTGTTGCTGGTGACCCCTTGGTGCGCGGGAGACGGCGTCAAGATGAATGTCGGCGGTGGTTTCCATGCGGGCTGGGCGGAGACCACCGAAGGCCGCAAGCTCGAAGCGCGGGTCGCGCCGGTGGAAGGGGCGGACGCCCGCCAACTGCTTGACGGCATTCCCTGGCGGCACCTGCCGATGTTCGCGCCGCAACTGGGCCGCCGCGAGCCCGCGGCCTTGTTTCGCGCGGGCCGGGTCGGCCAGGGCCGGCTGCTGATCTACGATCTCTACCAGCGCACTACCGCCTCGACCTACCAGTGCCTGACTCCGGACATCTCCTACGCCATGACCGGCGACACCGAGACGGGGTTCACGTCGGTCCTCTTCGACGCGTTCGATTACGACTATGCCGTGGGCGCGGCGGCGCGGGCGGCGCTGTGGGCCGCCGGACGCGAGACCAAGGCCGAACTGCGCCAGATCGTCTTTGAATCGGCCGTGGTCGAGCCGCGGCTGACACCCGGCCAGCGGGGCCAGTGGCGAATCGAGGCGTTCAACGCCGGCGCCGCGGACCTCAAGGCGGAGATCCGTCTGACGCTGCGCGGCCGCGGACCGGATGCGCCGACGGAACTCAGGCAGTCGGTCGAGCTGAAACCGGGCCGCAATGGCGTCGCTTTCGGCCACACGCTTGACCGGGTTGGGCCGACCTTCGCCGATGTCCGGCTGTTGCTGGACGGCAAAGTGGCGGACTGGGGCAGCGGGTGCCTTGACGTCCTGCCGGGGAACCCGTATCTGGGCCAGGTCAAGGCCGACCGCGACCTGTACGCCGCCGGCCAGGCGCCACGCCTCGAGGCGACCTTCAGCTTCACCAAGTATGCGTTCCGCGCCGGGGAACTCGGCGAGCTGCGCTGGCGGCTCTACGACGGCTTCGGGCGGATGGTCGAGCGCGGCGTTAAGGAGGTGATTTTCGATCCGCAGGACGGGGTGCTGACGGCGGATACGTTCGCGCTCGCGCCCCTGCCGGACGGCTGCCTGGGCTACGAGCTGGTGGTGGAGCTGGCACGGGCGGGCGCGGTGAGCGACCAACGCCTGCTGTTGCTGCGGCGCGCGGGCGAGCCTTGGAGCGACTTCCGCTTCACGCTGTGGGGCGGCTATGGCGATCCGGTGGTGTCGCTGGCCACCCAAGTCATGCGCGACCGCTATCAGGCCAGTTGCGCCATGGCCAATCTCAACAAGGGCCGACCCAACTACCGCGACCTGGCCGCCACGCTCGATTGGCACAATCTCAACAACCTGTACACCTGGGCCTATATTGACATCATCGGCCACGGCGGACAGGTGGCCGATGCCGCGCAGGCGCGCCGGCTGGCCGAGCGTTCCGCGGCGGCCGCCGAGGTCGGCGTGTCGCGCAACGTTTACTTTTACGGACTCGGCGACGAAGTGGGCACCGGCAATCCGTTCCGGCCACCCACCGGCTTCGAGCAGGAAGACTTCCGCCTTCAAATGCAGGCGCGCTACAAGACCATCGCGGCCCTGAACGAGGCTTGGAACGCCAGCTTCGTCAAGTGGGACGAGATTGCGCTGCCGGATACGCAGCCCACGACGGCCGACCCGAAACAGGTCCCCGGCGTGGCCGTCAAGGACTACCGCGAGGAATTGTTCGCCCGCTGCATAGGCTTCGGCACGGAGGCCATTCGCAGGGTCGATGCGGATGCCAAGGTGGGCGTCGAGGGCATGGCCGGCCTGTCGCAGGCGTACCCGGCCGGCAACCTGGCTTCGCTGGCAAAGCATGCCACTTTTCTTGGCCCCTACGGCTGGGGCATGGAACAGGACATGATCCGCGGGCTCCGCAAGCCGGGCGACCTGTTGGGCGGCTGGTACAACTACGAGTTCCTCAATCCCGACTACAGCCGCTCGGGACCCTGGACCTTCCTGCTCGCCGGCGCCGACACCTTCCAGTGGTTCGCCACAATTGACAGCCAGGGCTGGTACTCGGCATTGAACCCGGACTTCTCGGCCTTCAAGCAGTTCGCCTGGACCTATGAGGAGCTGGAGCCCATCCTGAGCGGAATCGGCAAGCTGTGCAAGACTTCGGAACGCGGCTTTCCTGGCGTGGCCATCCTCTACGATCACCGCAACCTCGATCGTGTCCGTCCCGGCCTGCAGGCGACCATGCATGCCTATCTCCTGCTCAAGGACGTGGGGCTGTGGCCCGATTTTATCGGTGGCGAACAAATCCGGGCCGGCGAGCTGGAACGGCGCGGCGTCAAGGCGCTGTGGCTACCCTACGCCTGGAATCTGGATCAAGATGTCGCCGCCGGCATCCGCGCGTTTGTCGAGCGCGGCGGGCTCGTGATTGCCGACACCGTGCCCGGCGTGAGCAACGGCTTCAAGCGCTACGACAATCCGCTGCTGGCGGATCTCTTCGTGGAATCGGGCACGATCAAGAGCACCATGCCGCCCGTGACCGACGAGGCGGTGGCCGCTTGGAGCGACCGGGTCCGGCCGGTCGGGCAGGGACACACGCTCTTCTTCAATCTGCCTGAAAGCGGGCGCATGACCTACCGGCGCGATCGCTTCCAACCGCGCGGCGCGGGATTGCGCCAGGCGGTGGCGGCCTTCCTGGGCGCCCAGGGCCTTCAGGCACCGGTGCGCGCCGGGGCGGCGGATGGCGGCTGGGAACCGCTCGACGTGGCGGTCTGGCAACACGGCGCCTCGCGTTTCGCCGCCTTCAAACGCGAGATCGGCGCGGTGCTGCCGAATCCTGAACCGCGCGCGTTCGAGATCATCAACGCGGCCGGCAAGGCGCATGTCTATGAGAGCCGCGCCGGCAAGTATCTGGGCGAGGCGGACCGCGCGCGACTGACCGTCGAGCGCGCCCGCGGCGGCATGGTGGCTTTTTTGCCGTACAAGGCGGAGACGATCCAAATTGACGGACTACCACCTGTCTGCCGGCTAGGCGAACGGGTCGAGTTGCGGCTCCAACTGCGGGTGACTGACGGCAGCCTGCCGGAGGGTGGAGTCTTCCGGATCGAGTGCTTCGATCCGCTTGGCCGCAAGGTCGTCCCGCTCAGCGGCAAACACGCCTGGGGCCTGGGCGGTGTTACGGTGCCACTGGCCATTGCCCACAACGATCCAGCCGGCGACTGGAAAGTGACGGTAACCGATGTCGCCACGGGCATACAAGTTGAAAAAAACGTAACGATCCAACCGGAAAAATAACCCATGATGCCTTTTGACACGACAAGCGTTAAGCCGTCGCATGAATACACGGAGTCGATGAAAGCGCAATTCACCGCCGTGGCGCCGGGAGCACAGCGGTCCGCTTCTCTATGTCCCGGCCGGGGCGACCCGACCCGCTGGATGAGACGGTACAACGGATCAACCGACGGCTGCAGGGCTGAGGGCAGCATGTTCGCATCAGCAACCCTACGACGCCGTCGAAGGGTTGATCTACTACGCCTGTCAGCAGCTTCGGCTTTTCTTACGCTGCCGTTACAACGGCAAACGCAGCCAACACACCTGTCGCGGGCCCGATGCTCACTTTCACGAGACGTACGGCCTCTACCCCGTCGCCAACCTGCTCAACAGGAGATAAACCGAATGCCATACGAAAAATCTCAGAAGGAAAGCCGTATTGGGGAGACCCCGACGTACGGTTTGGTCTGTGAGGTGAAGTCGAAATACTCTGCGCACAGCGGCTTCACTTTGATTGAACTTTTGGTAGTTGTGGCGATCATCGCCATTCTCGCGTCCATGCTTCTGCCAGCGCTGAGTTCTGCTCGGGAGTCGGCTAGGTCCACCAAGTGCATGAACAATCAGAAACAGATTATGACAGGCACCGTGCTGTATGCGAATGATCATGACGATTTCCTCGTCCCGGCAATCGGGACCAGCGTGAACAACCCCACCTATGATCCCCAAGTCCATTGGTTTGCTAAGTTGAGCGTCTCCAATGATTATGTCTCGCAGGATTTGCTGACTTGCCCGAGCGATACACTGCAAAACGACTGGGCGACGATCTTTGGCGAATGGGGAGGCGTCGGCGTGCAACTCCCGGTCAGCTATGCTTACTCCGGCATGCTTGGCAGCTCGACGCTGGCGGGGAATGCCTATTGGGGGCCGCGTACCAAACCCAAGCGTATCGGTGATTTCCAGTCACAGAACGGGGCACAATCGAATCCTACCGGTGCATTTGTCTTGATGGACTATGTAAATATGCAGAATCCGGCCGCTCCGGCGGCGAACGCTACCTGGAACACGAAGGTTCAAGGCAATACATCCTTCGGCGTCGACCGTCTCTCCGCTCGCCACAAGGGAGGCGAGGATCTGCATCAGCCGCATCAACCCATGGTCGGCTCTGGTAACTTTGCCTTTGTGGACGGTCATGTGGAAAACATCCGCGCACCGTTTGTGTCGGGCAAGTACTCCCTCTACCCGAATTTCTCCAATAACTACTGGTTCGCTGGAGGCTTCCTGCCGTGATGAAAGAAACAAGTTGTAAGAGAGGTCTGATCTGCTGTCATGTTTTCGCTCTGGTCGTGGGATTGTCGGGGGCAGCTCGGGCTCAAGACGTCGTCATGGCGCGTGAAGCCGGTGCGGCCATGCTGATCGTACGGCCAGTGGATGCCACCGCGACGGAACACTTTGCGATCGAGGAGCTGGTAACGCACCTCGAACGAATAACCGGCCGCGCGTTCGAGAGCGTCCTTGAGTCGGAACTGCCGGAAGGTACGCCGGCTATCTTTGTCGGACATACTCGTTTCGCGTCGGCGACCGGCATCAAGGCATCGGCGCTGGGAGGCGAGGAATGGCTGATGCGCACGGTCGGCGGCAGTCTGGTGCTGACCGGCGGTCGGCCGCGTGGCACACTCTATGCCGTCTATCAGTTCCTTGAAGATGAGCTTGGGGTGGCTTGGCTGAGCGAGGAGATCACCCTGTTGCCAGAGCGCCCGAACCTGGTCATCGGCCAGTTGAATCGCACAGGAAAGCCGGCGTTCACCGATTCGCGCTGGGTGTACAACAGCCTTCGGGCCATGAACCACTTTCCAGAGGCTATCGAAAAGACGCAACTGTGGATGTCGCGCAACAAGGGCGTCGGCGAGTGGATGTTCAGCGAGCCCCGGTATGGCGTTCCTTTGCGCGGAACCTATGCCACCTGCCACAATTTCTATGCACTGATCCCCCCGGACACCTATTTCGATGAGCATCCCGAGTGGTTTTCCATGGGAGTCAACGGGGAGCGGCAACGGGTCAGCGGGCAGCTCTGTTTGACCAACGAGGAGATGACCGCGGAAGTCATTCGCCGATTTTTGGAGTTTATCCCCGAAGATCGCGACCGGGCGGCGGCGGCCGGCCAGCCTTACCCGACTCTCTACGAGTTGAGTCAGAATGATCATCACCGGTTCCTCTGCCTGTGTCCAGAATGCAAGGCGGTGGTCGAACAGGAGGGGACACATTCGGGTCTGTTGCTGCATTTCGTCAACCAGGTGGCCGAGGCCGTGGGCGCCAGGTATCCTGACGTCAGCTTCCAGACCTTTGCCTACAGCCAGACCGCTGAGCCACCCGCGAAGATCCGGCCGCGAAGCAATGTGATCATGCAGAACGCGCTGTTGATGACCGGCAAATGGCGTGATCCCAGCAAGCCGCTGAGTCATCCGTATCACGGCTCGCACCGGCGGATACTCGAAGGGTGGCAGGAGGCCGGAGCCCAGATCGGCATCTGGGACTACTGGAGCCTTTTCGGCAGCCAACCTTTCCCGACGCCGTTTGCCAATGTCGCCAATTTGCAGGGCGACTTGGCGTATCTTCGCAGCCTTGGGGCAACCCGCGGCTACTTCACGCAACTGGATCATCGCCCCTACACTCTGAGCTTTTATCAGTTGACCCGGTGGTTGGGGCAGAAACTGCTGGATGATCCGGATCAGAACGCCGAAGCGTCGATAACACGATTCATGGAGAATTACTACGGTGCCGGAGCGCCCGCCATGGGTGAATGGCTTGACTACCTGCAACGACGTCTTGCCGACGAGACCGGCGGCATTCCTTCCCCCGTCTCCGCTTTCCAGCGTCGTTACCTCGACCTCGAGCTGTTCCGCCGGGCCGACGAACTACTGAGCAAGGCCGAGGGGGCCTGCGCGCCGGACGCGCCCGAATATCCGCGGGTACTGAACGAGCGCCTGCCCGTGGATGCCGCGTTGCTGGGGCTGTGGGACACTTTGGTCAATCGTCTTCCGGAAGGCCAGGCCATGCCGTGGACACATGCCGACGTCATTGCCCGCTATGCCGCCAACAAACGGGCTGTTCTGCCCATGTTCCATTACCCACAAACGTTGCCCGGAGCATTGGCCGATCTGGAGAAGGAAGTTGCCGCCCTGCGCACCGAATTGGAACGGCCCCCGTTGCCGGAAGCGTTCCGCAACCTGCCAAAGGAGGATGTCGTTGACATTCTGGCCCTGCGACACCACCGGATCATCGAGGATGCCGAAGCGCCCGGCGGGCGTGCTTTTCGCTTGCCTTTCGGCTCTCAAGATCCGGTTCCAGTGGGGCTGTACACGCCGCCGCGGACCTTTGCCGACGATAACCCGCGGGCCCAGAAATTCGGGCCGGCGCTGCTGTTTCAACTGCCGACTGCCGAGCAGCAAGAGGAATGGTACGAGCAGGGTATGGCAGGAAATCGTCCGGCAAATGCGACCTCCATTCCGGGCGACGAGATCTACCATTGGTATCGACTTGGCCCCTGGCGGATCGAGCCGGGAACCTTGATTCACGTTCACCGCTCCTGGCAACTGCAGGTAGGGCTCGACCGCGCCCTGAGTGTCGGGCATCTGGAGCAAGACTGGTTTGTGTTCGTCTCCCTCAAATTCGAGGGCCCCTCCTATGTACAGGGATCGAAGAAAGAAGACTCAATCTTCATTGGTCGCGTTCTGTTGTTACGCGCGGAGAGCCACGGGGCAAGTGAGTTTCATCCGTAACCGACAACAGAAAAGCATTTGACGACAGCCAGCTTGGAATCCAGTAGTAACACATGAACACATCTTTTTCTCTCGCTGAGGGGCGCTGGGACATTTCCTGGCCGGGGCGCGTTTCGCGGCACGATCTTGTCTGCCTTTCTCCACCACTGGACCCCATGCAGGGCCTGCCGATCGGCAACGGGGATCTTGGGGCATTGGTCTGGTGTGAGCCTCGCAAGTTGTGCATCGCATTCAACAAGTGCGACCTCTGGGATGACTCTCCGGACGAAGAGGACGGCTACAAGAATCACCCGGATGGGGGTGAGTACGAGGGGCATACCAGCTTGCGCCATGGCTGTCGGATCGAGGTCGAGCTGGGCTTGCCGCTGATGGATTCGTGGTACTTGAAGGAGTTCGAGGCACGTCTGGATCTGAGCCGGGGCATGGTCACGATCCGTTCGGAGACGCCATTTGGCTCATTCACGGCCCGCGCCTATGTCTCCGCCTCCGCTGAAGCGCTGGTGCTGGAGTGCCGGGTGAAAGCCGAAGAAAGCATCGTGCCCCGGGTCAGCGTCGAGCGCTGGGGCAGTCGGAGCAGCCAGATGTGGTACGCGCTGTATGACCGGGATTCGTCCCGGGGGCTGGGAGGTACCACGGCCGAGAGGCACGGCGAATCGCTGCTGATCCATCAGCGGCTGCGGAAGCTGGATTTCGCTGCTGCCGTATCTGCCCAGGTTGGTGGAAAGGCGATCGATCCCTGCATCGCCCACTCCCGGGGCGGCATCTTCGAGCCCGAACGCAGTACGAGCCACGATATGCTGGTACTTGCCACGATCGCCAATTCCGAGGAGGTTGACGATGTACGCCAGTCTGCCCGGGAGATCCTTGCCGCCGCCGCCCACCGGGGCGCCAGGAAGATCGAAGCCGAGCATGTGCGCGCCTGGCGTACCTTCTGGGCGCGGACATACCTGCAGACCCATGACGGCATGATCGACAATCTCTGGTACCTGGCGATCTACTATGCGGCTTCGTCGCAGCGCGGTCGCTATCCTGGCCTCTTCACGCAGGCGCTATGGTCCTGGAATCGCGATTTCCAACCGTGGACCCACTATTTTCATTGGAATCAGCAGCAGTTGCTCTGGCCACTGGCGTCTGCCGGTCACCCTGAGCTGATGCAGGCTTATCTGGACTTCCGCTTCGCGCAGCTACCCATGGCGATGACAATGGCAAGCCGCCACGGCAAACCCGGCGCGTACTATGGTGATGTTTCGGATCGCAACGGCCATATGGCATACCACCCCAACCGCACACCTGGTGGCCAGATCGTCGCCGATTTCAGGCGCAAGTACCAGTACGATGGCGACCGCGAGTACCTGCTCGAGAAGGGCTGGCCGGTAATCCGCGAGGTTGCCCGCTGGCACATGGGCATGCTGGAGCGGAAAGACGATGGACTTTACCACACCACCCCCGCCTGGGGCTACGAGGGGGGCAACATGCTGCGGGACTGCACCAGCGAGTTGATCACCACCCGGCGAGTCCTTGAGTTTGCCACTGTCTGCGGGGAATGGTTCGCACACGATGCGGCGGAGACGGCCACTTGGCGGCACGCCCTCGAGCGTCTCGCGCCGCTGGTGACCATGGAATCGCCGGTCAACCCGGGCGTCACCATCTTCGCGGCCGGTTACCAGAAGGGCATCGAGAAGCGCGCGGGCCAGTTGCTGTGCGGAGGTTTTTCCGAGGGAGACGCCGAGGAATGGGCCGAACCGAAGGCCACCTGCGCCCACGATCCCAAACGCTGGGGACAGATCTTTTCCGACGTGGAGACCAGCCCCGTCTTTCCCGATGGACGCGTTGGGCTGAGCGACCGGGGGACGCCGCTGTTCGACATGGCGGTGGCTACTGCCCGTGAAGCCAACCTGCATTGGACCAAGCGTATCGTCCTGGCCCGGTTGGGGCTGGCGGATGAGCTGTGGGAGGATCTGGCCAAGCTTGGCGACAAATGGAGTTGCAACGGCATCACCTGCGACGACAAGGGCTACTGGTCCACCAGCGGCGTTGCCGATCCGGCACTCAATCCCCGTGATTACAAGGACAAGGATTACGAGACCCATCCGGACTGGGAGCCCTTCAAGCAGAGCCGCATTCCCCTGCGCATGTTCGAGTTCCGGCGCTTCGGGTTGGAGCGTATCTTCGTGCTTGCCGCCGCCGTCGGCGAGGCGCTGCTGCAGAGCCACGACGGCATTGTCCGTGTGGCCAACGCCCTGCCACCGGAGGCGCCCTTCGCTTTTACGCTACTGGCCGTCGGCGGTTTTGTCGTATCGTCTGAAGGGAAGGGGAGCCGCCCCGAATGGATTCATATCTTATCCTCCCGCGGCGGCCCTTGTGTCGTGGCCAATCCTTGGGGAGATGGCGCCTGGCTGCTGGACCTCTGCCGGCGGGCACCCCAGCAGGTCGCCGGAGAGCTGTTGCGCTTTGACACGGTGGCGGGAGGTGGTTATTGCCTCAGCCCTGAACCCGTCAGTCCCGATACGTGGTACTGCCGGCCCGAGTCGATCGTCCCCAACAAAGGCCCCAAGACCAACGGCGGCGCTCTGACCCTCGGCATTCCCCGAATGTTCTGAAAACCACTCATTCCAACCTTTTTCCTGTAGGAGTATGACACATGCTGAAAGACCTGCCACGCCTGCCATTTTTCGACGCTGCGCCAGAGTGGCCTCCGGTCCAGTGGCAGGCCGCCTGGATCTGGTCGGCCGCACCGACGAGCGGCAACCACGATTATGTCTACTTCCGCCGGCAGTTTTCGCTCGACAAGGCACCGACCCGCGCCTTGCTGCGCATCGCCGCCGAACGCGAAGCGACACTGTGGGTCAATGGCGTCCTGGTCGATCATGGGCCGCCTATCTCGGACCCGCGCTTCAAGCGATACCAGACGCATGCCATCGGCGGGCTGCTGAAGGTCGGGCTGAATTGCGTGGCGGTCCGCGTCTATCACGATCAGGGGATCGGGGCTTTCACGGCCCACGCGGAAGCGCGTGGACTGCTGTGCCAGATCGAGCTGGATAACCAGACGCCGGTGGGGACGGACGCCACGTGGCGCGCCATACCCGCCCAAGCGTATCTGAAGCCAACTCCGAGGATGGGGGATTCGATGTGGGCGGAGGTCTTCGATGCGAATCTGGATGCCTCTGGCTGGCAGAGCGTGGATTTCGACGACAGCCGCTGGTCACCTGCCTTCCCGGTCGTCGCTCCTGTCCATGGGCTGTGGGGTGCGACCCAGCCGCAGGCGCGTTTCTTCCCGTGGGTCAATCTGATTCCCTGCGAGACGCGGCCATTGCGCCGCACGCGACATCGCCCGGCCAATATCCAGCAGGTCGGCGAAGTGCTGCAACAGCGGGAAGCCAGCGCACACGATGTGGCGGTGCGAATGAGTCTGGAGACCGTGCGACCGTTACAGAAGGCTTCGGTGGTCGGCGCTGAGCGGCTGCTGACCGGCGACGGGGATGTCGTCATTCGCAACTCTTCCCCAGACGAGTCCTACGACACCTTCGACGGTCTGCGCAACGCCACGGTTGTGCTCGATTTTGGCCGCCTGATGAATGCGCGTTTCGGTTTTCGCTGCAAGATCGCGGATTCGGCGAGCATCGACATCGGCTACGCCTATCGGCTGGATGACGGGCGCGTGATTCCCTATGTTTCCAGCCGCACGGCGATTGCCGATCTGTATATTGCGCGGCCGGGCGGTCAGGAGTGGGAAACCGCGGACTGGCGCCATTTCCGCTACGTACAGCTGACCTTCCGCAATGTTCCGGGCGAGCTGGTGCTGCACGAGGTGTGGGCGGACGAGGTGGAGAATCACTTCGAGCCGCGTGGTGCGTTCGCGGCGAGCGATCCGGATCTTGACCGCCTGTTCGACATTGTCCGCCGAACTGCCAGGCTGAATGTCGTGGATCGCACCATGGACAATCCTTCGCGCGAGCGCAAACAGTACCTCGGCGATTGCTCGGCGATCGTGCCGGCCATCACCAGTTGCTTCGGCGACAGTGCCCTGCTACGTCGGTACTTTGCGCAAGCTCGTGAAGGTCAGCATGCGACCGGCCAGTATCGCTACAGCTATCCGGGGCATGACAATGACCGCGCTTCCCTGTTCGATCATGCCTTGTCGTTGCCGCTGCGCCTGTGGGAGCATTACCGCCTCTTTGCGGATCTTGACCTGGTGCGCGACATGTGGCCTGGCGTTACCCGTCTGCTCGACCTCACCCTCTCCTGCCTCGATGATGAGGGGCTGATGAGCCTGCCGCCGTACAACATCTGGTTCGATTGGGGACACATGGACCGCCGCGGACATTTCCTGCCGCTGCAGGCCATGAGCGCTGAAGTCATGCGCCGGTCCGCCGAGCTGGCGGAGGCCATTGGTGAATCTGCCTCTCCCTGGGCGGATGCGGCGGAACGCATGATCGCTCGGATCCCGCGGTGGTACGATGAGGAGCGCGGCGTCTTCGTGGACGCCATTGTCGATGGCCGCCGGCAGTCGCACTTCAGCGAGCACGGCAACAGCCTGGTGGCCATGTGGCAGCTGGCGCCCGAGACCATGATCCAGACGGCGCTCGATCGCTGGGCCGCGGATCCGCTGGCCTTCGGTCAGACCTCGCCGGCGTGGCTCTACCTGCCCGCGGCCTTCATCCATGCCGGCCGGCCGGAACTGGCGATCCGCTGGATGCGCCACCGTCTGGCACAGCTTGACGCCCAGGGTCTCGATACCTGGCCGGAGACATGGTGCCTGTTCGGCGAACGGACGCTGGGTACCTGGCGGTGCCGCAACAGCCGCGCCGTCGCCCAGGGCGCTGGGCTCGGCAGCACGTCAGCGCTGCTGCAGGAACTCTGCGGGATCGGGCCCGCGGAGCCGGGCTTCGCCGCCGTCAGATTCGCGCCGCAACCCGGCCCTCTGACCAGCCTGGCCGGCACGTTGCCCGGTCCCGATGGCAACTACTCGATGCGCCTGGAGAGAATCGCCGACGGCTGGCAGGTGCATCTAGCGCTGCCCAGCCCGCGGAAGGTTATCTTCGACGCCTTGCTGGCGCCGAACGCGGAACGGCTGGTCGTGGGCGACCGCAGCGTCAGCATGACGGGGCGGGTGCGTACTGCCACCGGCAACACCGCCCCGCGCTTTGAGTGGGAGGCCGAACGGGTCTCCGACCTGCATCTGATTCTGGGATCGTCCGGGGACGGACACGAAGAGCAGAGGGAACCACGTTGAACGACCTTTTTTCGACCGCGCACCCGGTTCACATTCTTCGGCTTTATCTGCCGCCGTGGCGGCTGGACGAGCGCCTGGAGGAGATTATCCGCTGGTGCGATGAGGTCGGTTGTCAGCACGTGATGCTCTTCACGGATGCCCAGTTTATGGTCTGGAATCAGATGAACGAGCATGAGCAGGAGGAGGTATTGCGGACGCTGCATGCCGCCAGAGATCGTTTTGCCGGCGCGGGCATCCGCCTCGGCATCAACTCCTCCTACAACATGCGGGTGTCGCGGGCCGACCAGCGTGGGCATATCGACTTCGATCATTGGGCAACGTATGCCGATGGCGTGACGGATTTTCGTGGTCCCTGCCTTCTGGATCCTAAGCTCGAACTCTATCTGCGGGGCTTCTACGGCCGGCTCGCCACGCTGGAGGCGGATTACATCTACGTCGATGACGATCACCGCTACATGTTGCAGGGCGAGCGGGAGACGTGGGGCTGCCTCTGCGATCTGCATCTGCGGACATTCGCGCAGCGGATGGGGCGAAGCTTTAGCCGTGAATCGCTGAATCGGGCCCTTCTGGCGGATGCTTCCGTGCGCGGTGAGTGGATGGCCTTTCTTGGGGAGCGGCTGACCGCGCTGGCAACCCTGATCGAGGATGCCGTTCATGCGGTGAGTCCTTCAACTAAAGTCGGCATGATGGTGCCTTGCCTGCACTGCCTGCCTCCGGTGGGACACAACCTGAAGAAGGTGCTTTCCGCGCTTCATCCCGGCGCGGGCAAGCCGCTTGTGCGCCCGAGTGTCGGCGGCTACCAGGATTGGCGCCGCCGCGACCTTTTTGCGGGCCTCTGGTACCGCGAGTTCACCCGGCATTGGCTTGGCGCGGATGTGGAGTATACGTCGGAGATCGAGTGCTGCCCGGGCACCCGGTTGTCGAAGAGCATGGCGGCCACGCGTTTTCAGATCGTTCACGGGCTGCTGCAGGAGATCAACGTTTCTGCCTTGTCCCCCGCGAGCTACGTGGGCGACACCCCGTTTCTGGAGCCGGAATTTGCCGCGATGCTGAAGCGGAACAGGCCCTACTTCGACGTCGTCTGGCGGGATCGTCCCTCGCGAGGCACGGGATGTGGCGTCCAGCTCTACTGGGACTTCGATTCGCCCCTGCATGCGGGCGGGACGCTTTCATCCGTGACGGACCTGTGGTGGCCGGCCTTTGTGGTGGCGGAATGGTTCGGGCATCTGGGGATTCCGACTACCTATGACGAGTCGCCCATCAAGGCCTTCTTTGGCGACTCGGTCTGCTCGTTGCCGCGAGCGCAGCTCCTGAAGATCCTGGCGGGGCCGGTGCTGCTTGATGCCGCGGCGGCAGCGGCTCTGAACCGGTCAGGATTCGGCAACTTGGTCGGGTGCGGCGTTGGCGACGCCGTGGGGGAAACGGCCGGCGCCGAACAACTGACGGATGCGGCGTTCTCGGGCGAGCATCCGGGGGCATTCATGCCGTTCGTCTTCAATCGCCTGGAGAGCGTCCGCGTCCTCGAGCCCTCGGAAGGCGCGCGGGAAATCTCTGCCATTGTGACGCATGACCTCGACCGTCTGGCGCCTGGGGTTGTGCTGTACATGAACGAGGCTGGTGGCCGCGTCGCGATCCTGCCCTACGCGGTGCATGCGATCGAAACGGACATCTCGCATCTGGTCTGCTACCACCGCCGGGCTCAGCTGAAGAGCATTCTGCGCTGGTTGTCTGAAGGTGCTTTGCCGGTGTGGGTCGATTCCCCGACGGACATTGGCGTGCATCTCTGGGAAACGGAGGCGGAGCTCACCCTCTGCATGACGAACATGTCCTTCGACATTCTGGACCATGTCGTATTGGAACTCGACCGCGACCGTTGGCGGGGCGACCACGGCGAATGGCTGGATGAGGAGGGATGCTGGCAGCCACTTTCCGCGGTGGCGCATCGCATGGATCAGGTCGACACGCTTCAGCGCTGGCGGCTGAACCTGTCACTCAAGCCTCTATATCCCCTGATCTGCAGATTCAACTCCGGCGAAGGGTGCAACTTGCATGGGTGACCTGGCGACAGTGAAGCAACAACTCAACCTGCTTGGCGATCCAAAGCAGGTCTGAACAGGAGAGCAAACATGATTATCGGTACTCAGTATCTGCGTCCGCCCAATCCGGAAAGGGAGGTGTGGGCGGAGGATATGGCCCATATTCGCGAGTTGGGGCTGAAGATAGTCCGCTGCTGGTTATACTGGCGCCATGTGGAGCCGACCGAGGGGGAGTGGACATGGTCAGATTATGACGACTTTCTGGAGCTGGCCGCGGCCAACGATCTTCAGGTACTGATCCAACTCATTCCGGAGTGCCAGCCGAACTGGTTCCTGCAGCGGCACCGCGACTGCTGGCCACGCCGCGCCGACGGGAGCGTGGAACCGGTGAGCGGCATGGGAATGGTGGTCGGGGGTGGGTATCCGGGCGTCTATCCGGATTGGCCGGTCGCGGCGGAAGCGACAAGCCGGTTCTTCCTTGAGACTGTGCAGCGATACGCAAAGCACCCGGCATTGTACGGGTGGGATGTGTGGAACGAGTTTCAGCCGCACGGGGGGCCGATCAGCTACGACGATCCTACCCGCGAGCGTTGGCAACGCTACCTTGGGGAGCGCTTTGGCGCAGTCGGCGCGTTGAACGCTGCGTTGCTGACTCAGTATGGCGCTTTCGCGGAGGTGGACCTGGTGCCGCCGCTGAGCATGCACTCCGGATCGCCTAAACTGCACTTGATCTTCACGCAGTTCCAGCGCCAACGCACAGTCGATGAGCTGCGGCGGCGGTGTGAACTGGTTCGCCAGATCGATACTGTACATCGGGTGACGGCACACCCGGGCACCACTGTTCTCAACAACTCCCGCCATGACGACTGGCACGCGGCCGATCTGCTCGATTGCTATGGCACCAGCCAGTATCTGACTGAATACCAGCTGGGCGAGACCAACGACTATTGCTATGGCGCGCTCTATTATGCCATCTCCCGCTCGGCCGCGGGGGCCAGCCCCTGGTGGTTGAGCGAGGTGGCCAGTGGCCACGTCTTCTATCAGTACGGACACACCTGTCGCACGGGAGCGGAGACACAGGCGACGCTGCTGCAGGCAAAGGGTCATGGAGCTGAGGCGGCCCTTCTCTGGCAGTACCGGAATGAACGTTTTGGCGAGGAAGCTCCCAGCTGGGGCTTCGTCAACTTCGATGGCTCCGACAACGAACGCACCAAGGCCGTGCAGGAACTGACGAGCGCAATCAGTCGGCATCGGGAGCTATTGGAAGCGGTGTATCGGCTCTCCGGGCGCGTGGGCATACTCAACGATCTGGACAGCCCGGCGCTCGAAGCGCGGGCAGCCAGCTGGCATCGTCAGGGGATCGGCGCGGCGCGTGAAGCGGAAGGCTGGTTCTTCGCCTGCCTGGAAGCCGGTTTTACGCCGGAGGTATGGCAGGCGACCCACCTGGAGCAGCTCTCCCTCAAGACTTGTGGGCTGTTGATCCTGCCGATGCGGACAGCATTGCCAGCCGCCACGATCCCACGGTTGTTGACATGGGTCGAGGCCGGGGGCATGCTCATCGCCACCGCTTGCACAGGGCTTTATGACGACAACCACTTCGTGCCACGCATCCTGCCGGCGCAGCCGTGGAGTGATGCTTTCGGTATGCGGGTGTTGAGCCGCTGGTACAACAGCGACATCAGCCTGACAGGCGGTGGACCGGGACCGCTGAAGGGGTACTGGACGGTGGAGGAGTTGCGGGTTGACGATGCCGAGGTTGTGGCGACATGGGAGGGGCATCCAGCCATTACGCGGCGCACGTATGGCGCCGGAAGCTGCTGGTATGTGGGGACCTGTCCCGGACATGCCGGGGAGCGGGGTTCGCTGGTGTGCTGGTTGCGAGAGTGGGCAACCCTGGCGGGAATTGGGCGCTGGTTCACCTCCGAGCTGCCCGTCTTTGGTGAACGGGCGGCAGCTCCTGGCCGACAAGTCATCTACCTGACCAATCCGCACCACGAGCCAGTCACCGTCAACCTGGATGGTCATGAGGTGGTAGCGGGAGACGCCACTGACCTGCTGCACGGCAAGAGGCTGGGCAGCCATTCGCCGGCCAACCCGTTGCTGGTGACGGTGCCAGCCCGCTGCACTGGCTGGATCGGCATTTGCACAGGGTGAACCGGGCAGGCTGACATCATCATCTGTTCGGCGGGCACCAGGTGGCGTCGTCGACCTCTGTTGCGGCGAAATCCGTAATGGCTGTCAGGCGCTGCAAGACAAAATGGACCCGAAGTACTATGATACCGCACACTTTCACCATCCACCTTCCCGGAGATTGGGATCATGGCAGAAAAGGTTGAGTACCAGCTTCTGGCGTCGCCATCGGCGCGACTGAACCACGTGATGCGGATCTTCACGCGGGTGCTTGGTGAGAAGTCGGGAGTTGACGTGCAGGCTGGCGGCGAGGCTTCGCTTCTGCGGCTGGCGATCCGTCCAGGCAGTCCGGAAAATGGCTATTGCATCGCGACGGAGGGGGACGGGATCGGGATCAGTGCCTCCGACGAGCTTGGCCTGCTGTACGGGCTCGGCAAGTTTCTCCACACCAGTACGTATGGGCCAGCGGGCTTCTCGCCCTCCTCGTGGCGTGGTGCGTCCGCCCCGGATGGACATACGCGGGGTATCTACTTTGCCAACAATTTCGGCAACTGGAACTACACATGTACGGTGGAAGCCTTTACGGGGTATCTGGAGGAGCTGGTGCTGTGGGGGCTGAATACGGTTGCCTTTAATTTCGTGCTCTACGACAATCTTCCGGAGCCGGAGCGCGGGGAGTACTTGCGGCGGAATCGGCAGATCATTGAACATGCCAACGGGCTGGGGCTCAAGGTGGTGCTCCTCTACGCGCCGAACTTTGGATTCGGCCCGATCCCGCCGGAGATACAGGCAAGCCCTTTCCCCGATACCAATCCGGCCCGTCGCGGTGCTGGCGACAATCCAGTCAGCTTTGTCTGCCCGTCCAAGCCGGAGGGACACGCCTTCATCATGTCGCGGCTGCGAGACGATTTCAGCTATTACTCCGGCCTGACCATCGACTCGATCGCGACCTTCCCCTACGACGCGGGAGGCTGCGGGTGCGCGGACTGCTGGCCCTGGGGAGCCAAGGGCTTCCCGCTCCTGTCCCGCGATGTGATTGCGCTGGCGCGGGAGCAGTTTCCAGCCTGCAAGCTGATCCTCTGCACGTGGTGCTACGATGTGCGGGAAGAGTCGGACGGCGAATACGAAGGATTGGCGCGGCTGCTGGCCAGCGACGGTGACTGGTGTGACATGATCATGGCGGATGCGCATGGCAACTTCCCGACGTACCCGCTCGAGCATGGGGTGCCGGGAGGCTTGCCGATGATCAACTTCGCCGAGATCAGCATGTGGGGGCGCTTCCCGTGGGGCGGTTCCGGTGCCAATCCATTCCCGCGGCGCATCGCCGACCTCTGGGGGCAGGCGAAGCATCTGCTGGATGGCGGCCTTCCCTACTCGGAGGGGCGATTCGAGGACATCAACAAGGTCATCTGCATCTCCCTCTTCTGGAATCGCGAGGCAGAGGCGGTCGAAATCATCCGTGATTATGCGAACTTCGAGTTCGGCACGGCGACGATCCAGTCGGTCAGTGAAGCCATCGATATTCTGGAGACCATCTATCCGGAATCCACTCTCACCTTGGAGGGGGCGGAGCGCGCCCTGACCCTGCTGCGTTCGGCGGAGTCGGTGATGACCTCCGGCGCCCGGTCTGGATGGCGCTGGCGCATCCTTCTCCTACGCGCAATCATCGACGTGGAGCGGATGCGATCGCCGGATTGCGTGACGGAAGCGCGAAATGCGGCGTATGAAGAGCTTACCCGGATCTACCTTGCCGGGAAAGCGGGAGGCCCGGTAGCCCCACGTGCTCGATCGTTCTTCGAGCGACCGGATATTCACCTGAAGGGCCCCCGCTTCGCGAGCCACATCGGCGAGCACGCCAGCGATCCCTCCCAGATCACCTGAAGAGAGGTTTGGACGCTAAATTGGGGGGGCAGGCGCTCTCGTCTACCGGGGCGTGTTAACGCTGCGGCTTACTGCATTTTCTCCGTCAGCTTCATGTGGGCGTACTTGGCGCGAGCCTTTCCGTCGAGTGGCATCTTCTGCTCTTCACACCATGCGATGAGTTCATCCAGGTCGACACGTATTCTGGCGACCTTTACGCCTTTTCGTCGAAAGGTCTTCATCCCGTGAGCAACGCTTCGCTGCCACTCAGCGAAGGTGTTATCGAGTTCTTCGCCATCGATACTGATCTCCTTCAGGCGGTCCCACTGCTCGGGGCTCCACCAACAAATACCGACTACGACATTCTTGTTTTCGGGCATCCTATCCTCGTGTGACACGGAGTTTGCAGAGTGTATGGTGGAACCTGTAAAAGTAGCGATCTTCGGTCGTGCTATCAACTAATCGCGGCGTATTTTCTGGGGCTGGCTGGCGAAGGCGGCGGACCTCAGTCGCAGGGTTTTGAACAGACGTAAGCTCGCAGATTCGGCATCATGACGAGAGTCTGGTCGACTTGGAATCCGGCGCGCTGAAGCATCCCCGTCATCACCCACTCCCAGGTGCTGAACTCATCACGCACATGGACGGCCGTCTCGTCTGCAATTCTTGGACCCGCGAGTTGCCGCATGCTGTTGAGCCAGCCGCCAATGGCTTGTCGATAGCTCCTGGGTTCGAAATCAAAGACGACATCGGCGAGGAACATCCTGCCTCCCGGCTTGAGCAGGTCGTGAAGTCGGCAAAGCGCAATCTGCTTCCAGAAGTCCGGTAGATGATGGAGCGCGATGTTGGCAACTATGGCATCGAGGGGCTCGTCCTCGTGCTGGTATGTCAGAAATCCTGATTGTATGGGAGAAATATTCTTCAGTCCCTAACGTATCATCTTGTTTTTGAGCGTATCTACCATGGCCAATGAGACATCGACAGCGTGGATGTGTCTGCACTTCCGTGCCAGGCAGGCGGACAGCCCGCCAGTGCCGCAGCCAATATCCAACACGGTCGAGTCTTCCGCCAACGCGAGCAGGTCGACTATCCTCTCCGCTTCCTTCTGGAAATCCCTGAAGCCGTTGTGCTGCCTGTCGTAATCGGCAACAAGGTCCTTGTCCGCGTAGTCAACGCCAACATGCGTCGACTCGTCAAAAAGCCAATCAGGGTGCTGGTCCAACTGGTCCAACATGCTCTCTTTCCTCCTCTCTCGATTGCCGTCTCAGGGCTGCATCGCTACTGGTGGTGCTATGCCGAGTTCGTTGGCGACGATACGGATGATGTTGGCGACGACTTCATCCGTCAGTCCATAGGCAGCGGCGCGCTCGTTCAGCAGGTCGCGTTCAGGCACCTGCAGCAGCCCGTCGGTCAGGAAGATGCGCACCATCTCCTCGACTTCAAGAATATTGTTGACGCTGCAGCAGAGGCCGGCCTGCTCGAGCGCTTCCCGTTGCAGCTTCTGAGCGGTATCCGGCGAGATGCACCACTTTGCCGCCAGCGCCTGCAGCATCTCCTCTTCACGCAGTACCATGATGCCATCGGCGAGGACGAGCTTCAGCGCCTTGCGGTATTTATCGACTCCCCCTGTTGTCAATACCGGTTCCGGGAACGACCTGGTGGAGGCAATGGCGGTCGCCGTGCTTCCTCGCTGCATGGCGCGCACGATTTCGAGGGCCTCACTGGCATTGGTGAAGCGATCGTCCGGCGCCTTTGCCAGCAGCCGATGAACGAAGGCCGAGAGATCGTGGTCAAGTCCCGGCACGCGCGCATGCAGGGGCCGCGGTTCGACCTGCAGAATCTGCTGAAAGGCGAGGTGGAGGCTGCGGCACTGATGGCGTTCCAAGTAGGTATCGTCACAGAGCATGCGATAGAGAACCGCGCCGAGGGCATAGAGGTCGCAGCGGCCGTCGATCTCCACAGCCTGCACCTGCTCCGGCGCCATGTAGAGGACCGTCCCCAAGGGAGCGCCCTGTGAGGTGAGATGCAGCCCCCCGAGCTCGGCCGGAACGTGGGCAATGCCGAAATCCGTGAGCTTTGCCCGACCTTCCGCATCGAAGAGGATGTTGCCGGGCTTGATGTCGCGGTGAATCACTCCATGCTGATGTGCCTCGACCAGCGCCACCAGCATGTCATGGGCAACCCGCAGCGTCGCTTCCGTCGACTGTTGTCCATCGTGCTCCAGGCGGTCTCCCAGCGAACCGCCGGAGAGGTACTCCATGATCAGCAGGTAGTCGCCGTTGCAGTAGTCGAGCGAATGGACAGCGGCAATATGGCGATTGGTCAACCTGCTCAGCACGCGAGCTTCCTGGATGAAACGCGCTTGCGAACGGGCGTTCTGCGCCGAATGCTGGGTCAGTTGCTTGATCGCGACCAGCTTGTCCAGCCGAACATCCCTCGCCAGTGAAACGATGCCATACGTTCCTTCGCCAAGGCATTGCAGGACGCGGTACTTGCCTGCCAGAAGATCCGCCTCGCCACTGCGGCTGGTCAGCTCGCGCAGCCAGCCGTCCGTGCCGGCCGACAGGTCATCCGATCGCGGCTTCAGCGTCAGGTCGTTTCCCATTTCCTCGAAGCGCAGAAGGCGGATGGCGCGAAGCAAGGCGAGGAGGTAGCTCCCCGCTTCCGCCGCCTCAGCCGGCATCGTGCAGAGGAGCAGATCATTGACGTAGAGCCATGTCTGCCCCATGCGATCGATGCACGTCTCCGACAGGAGCTGCTCCAACGCGATCCGGAGAGTGGGCAGTTCGGTGACGTAGATAGCACGATCCGTCAGTATCAGCCCAGGATCGAGGGAAAGATCTTCGGAGAGATCCACATAGAGCAGCACCTGTTCATCCGCCTGGCGATCGCTGCACGACCGCCGGCCCAACGCCAGCGCCTCCTCTGGAATCGCCGGGACACAGTGAAGCCGCGCCGGACGAGCTTGTGCTTGCAACTGGCTGATCAGCTGCCGTACCTGTTCCGCATGCATCGAATGCGCCTCCTCTGCTGAGCGTGGACCAATCTATCACACCACTCCCGCGGACACAACCTGCGCGGGGACGCGGAGACGCGGGTGGCTATTTCTGTGCATCGGCCGCGAGTTCGATCTCTTCGGCTGGTACCTTGGCGATGCAGTATCTGCCGACGAAGCCGTAGTAGCGCTTCCACTCCCCATCGACCAGCACTTCTTCAGCTTGCCAGATGTGGCCGGCCTGCTCGTATTCGATTTTCGTCTCCACCGTTCGCATGTCGGAGGTTATAGTCCTACGGGCGAATGGGTAGTCCTTCAATGTAACCCATCTCGCCTTGGCAGGCAGCTTTGGCAGGGGGCATACCCTCACCTGCTCCGCTTCGAGGCTGAAGATGGCACTTCCGCTCGCCACATCCCTGGCGCTCGCGGGGGCGTCCTTAGGTGGGAAACGCAAGCTCTCGCCCGGTTCGGGAAAACATCCCCACTGTATACGCTCATGGGGCTTCCTTGGTACGTAGTACATGTCAGCACGCGCTGCAATCCAACGTACTGCACGCAACCGCTGAATTCCACTTTACCGATCGGTTTACCGGTCAGGGACGCGGGGCCAAGAGGTTCAGGGAGAAGTAGTTTCGGCTGTCGACCCAGCGCTGGGCAATGGCGAAGCCGCCGCGAGCGGCGAGCTTGTCGATCTGCCGGAGGGTGTACTTGTGGGAGTTCTCGGTATGGATCGTCTCATTGCGGGCAAACTTGACGGTGGTTCCGATGTGGGCGATGTGCACCGTCTGGTCGCGGGTGCTGCGCAGATGCATTTCGATGCGTCCTTTGCCGCGGTTATAGCGAGCTTCGTGGACGAAGCTGTCCAGATCGAAATCGGCGCCCAGTTCCCGGTTCATACGGACGAGCAGGTTCGCGTTGAAGGCTGCCGTGACGCCCGCGCTGTCGTCGTAAGCCCGTATCAGCAGCTCGGTCGACTTGCGCAGGTCGACCCCCATCAACAGGCGATCCTCGGTGCTGACGCAGGTGCGGGTCCGCCGGAGGAAGCGGATTGCTTCCGCATGGGTAAGGTTCCCGACATTACCCCCCAGCCAAGCAATAAGCTTGGGGCGGTGAAGCTCGTGCAGGAAGCGCAACCCTTCATCGTATTCAGCGGCGACCGCGGTGATGGCCAGGCCGGTAAAGTCGTCAATTAAGGCCTGCGAACTCTCTTCGAGGATGCTGGGTGAGATGTCCACCGGCAAGTAGAGCAGGTCCTGTTGCCGGGCAAGGAAGGCTTCGATGAGGTGTCGGGTTTTGGTGGAACTGCCGCTGCCCAGCTCCGCGAGGATGCTGTCGTCGGGCAGGTGAGCGACGATCTCGTGGGCATGGGCCGCCAGGAGTGCGGCTTCGGTGCGCGTGGGATAGTACTCCGGCAGATTGCAGATCGATTCGAAGAGCTGCGAGCCGCGCTCATCATAGATGAAGCGGCAGGGCAACTGTTTTGGCCGATGGGTCAGGCCATCACGGACGGCGATGGCGAAGGCGTGCTGGTGGTCCTCATAATCAAGGGGAATGATTTCCAAGGGGAGCAGACAGGATGGGGAACACATGATGCTATCCTCTCAACTGTCCTGAGCCAGCCGGATGCCGGTGAAGGGCCATCGGGCGTCGGCTGGGAAGAAGTTGCGATAGGTTGTACGAATGTGGCTGATCGAGGTGGCGCAGCTGCCGCCTCGCAGGACAAACTGATTGGCCATGAATTTGCCGTTGTACTCGCCCAAGGGACCGGGCAGCGGCTTGAAGCCGGGGTAGGGCGAATAGTGGCTGCTGGTCCATTCCCAGACATCCCCGTACATCTGCTGCAGTGGTTGGTCCGATGCTGCCGCCGGCATGGCGATTGGGTGATAGTTGCCATCTTCCACAAAGTTGCCGCGAATGGTAAGTGGGCTCGCCGCCACCTCCCACTCTGCTTCCGTCGGCAGCCGGGCGCCGGCCCATCGCGCATAGGCATCCGCCTCGTAATAGCTGACGTGACAGACCGGCTCGTCGGGATGAAGCGATCGCATGCCGGTCAAGGTGAAGATCCGCCATTCTCCATTGGTGCGGAACCAGTAGAGCGGCGCCTGGATCCCTTCTTCATTCAACCAATTCCACCCGGCCGAAAGCCAGAACTCGGCGCGGTCATAGCCGCCATCTTCCATGAAGGCAAGATACTCCTTCACCGTCACCGGCCGGCCGGCCAGGCGCGCGGGGTGGAGGTAGACTCGGTGGCGGGGTGCTTCGTTATCGTAGGCAAAGCCGCCGCCGCCATGACCGATCTCCTGAACCCCTTCGGCCAGATCCACCCACTCCAGCCCGGTCTCCTCCCGCGCCTTCCACTCCTTCGTCGCTTCGACGTAGGCTGGCGCCAATGGATTCTGCGCAAGGACATGCTTGATGTCCATCAGCAGCAATTCCTGATGCTGCTGCTCGTGGTGCAGGCCGATTTCGATCAGCGGTTCCAGATGCATCAGTTCGTCGTTGTTGACCACATCCAGCAGTTGTTCCATTGCATCATCCACATAGCTCCGGTAGCGATAGATCTCGGCCACCGTCGGACGCGACAGAAGGCCACGCTTCGGGCGGCAGTGACGCTCGCCAAGACTGACGTAGTAGGAGTTGAAGAGGTACGCGTACTGCATGTCGAAGGGGTGATGCCCAAGGCTGGCCCGCGCCAGCACCACCGCCTCGAAGAACCACGTGGTGTGCGCGATGTGCCACTTCGTCGGACTCACGTCCGGCATGGACTGCACCACGAAATCCTCGATCTCTAACGGTTCGCACAGCTCTTCCGTGAAACCGCGAACGCTGTGGAAATGCTGCCGCAGCTGCTCCCGCATGGCATCGGGACGGCTGTTCTCTTCGCGTATGTGAGCGGCTTGCGCCAAGGCAGACATAAGATGGCATCTCCGTGCTTTTGAAGGATGAAGGTTACATCACCCCCGGTAAGCAGAATCCATGCCATTTGCGAGCACTGCCTGCGCGTCATTTGGAAGTCTTGCCGGCTGTAAAGAATGCCTGACGGGTTGCTCGGTCTATCGAACCGCTAGTACGCTTTGCGTCCCGGGAGCTTCAGCCATTCGTCAAAGAGCGCGGCACACTCGGCCTGGTAGATCGGCGGATGAATGATCACATCGCTGCCGCCGATCTCCTTCATCATCTGATTGCCGATGTGCAGCTCGTGGAACCCTGCCTTGTGGGCGTCGGCGATCGTCGCCCCATAGTAGAGATGATCGAGTCGGGCCCAGTGAATGGCACAGAAGCACATCGGGCATGGCTCGCAGGTCGAATAGATGGCGCAGCCACTCAGATCTATCGTCCGCAGGGCCAGACAGGCGTCACGAATGCATTCCACCTCCGCATGGGCGGTAATGTCGTTCCTTGCCCAGACCCGATTGTGAGCCGCGGCCACAATGCGTCCATCCTTGACGATGCAGGCGCCAAAGGGCGTCTGCCCATCCTCCAGGCCGACGCGGGTGATCGCGATGGCCTTCTTCATGTAGTCGCGGTCTGTCATTGATCCTTGCTCCACTGTACGGTCGCGGAAGTGTAGGGTGCCACGGTGACGCTCTTTTCCTCGCCTGTCAGGAAGGGGGCGTGGGGACGCAGCGAGGCGGTGATGGCTTCCGCGGTCGGGTTGTAGAGTTCGAAGCTGGTCTGTCCGCCAGTTGCGTCATCCAGGGCGATGCGCAGGCGGTCATCGCTGGCGGTCACGGGGTGACCAGCCGTAAGCTGGTGGGCGCCGTGGTGCGTATAGAGATTGAGATAGAAGTCGCCTTCATATTCGCCGCAATAGCGCCAGATCGTCGAGCCATTGAGCTGGTAGGCAACCTGCCAGTTCGGCTGCAGACCCCTGAGGCGGATGGGCAGCCCCACGGGCGCCTCCGGATCGTGGCGGGTGGTCAGCTCTACCGTCGCTTCGGGCGTGGTGACGATCGTCGCGATCACCGGTTCTGCCAGCAGCTCGCCACCTTTGACGGCAGCGATAGCTGGAAAGGCCTTGTCGCGCAACCCGAGAAAGGCAGCCGTCTTCACATAGTCCGAGGCTGGGCGATGGGGTTTCGAGCCGCCGGTGCTGTAGAGGAGGCTGTAGCTGAACTCCTGGTCCTTACTCCACTGTGCGGGAACCCGCAGGTACCACGCCGAGGTAAGGTTGTCCGTCTTGCTGGTCTGCAGGCGGCTCACCAGATCTCCGGAGACCTTGTACTGCGCGCCGCCACCCGCAAGACCATGTGGATAGACCCCCACATAGTCACCAGCGGCGAGAAGATCGTTGTAATTGACCCGGGGCAGCGCATCCAGCGGCAGGCGCTCCAGCCGATCGCCCACGGTAAGCTCCGCCATCTGCCCCGCCTCCGGATCGATCGGGAAGCTGATCCGCGACACGAGCACCTGCGGGCTGCTTCCCGCGAGATTCACATCCCGCAGAGCCACGACTCGTGATTCCACGTATTGCGCGTTGACCTGGTCCAGTGCGCCATAGATAGCATAGCGGCGCTGGTGCAGGTTGAAGAGCTGCAGCGGCTCGGTCAGCTTCGGAGGCGTACAGTCTCCGGTGTTGCGCCCGCCATCGGGATAGACGCGATCCGTCACCTGATCCACGATCAGCATTCCCGGGCAGGAGAGGCGTGGATACTGGTACGACGCCAAGTTGCGCGATCCTTCCTGGCGCTCATGCTCGAACGGGATCTCGGGGCTCGTCATGAAGCTCATGTACATGGGCGGCTGATACTCGATCCCGATGGCCCCCGTCAGCCAGATCTTGAAGTTCCCGTAGACCAGCGTCTGTGGCGGCCAGGAGCGATAATGCGCGCCGATGGGAATGCCGCTCACGTAGGTGTTGCCGTGGCGGTCCGGCTGATAGTTGTAGGGAAGGGTGTTCTGCCGGTCGCCGCACTGCATGAAGCGTCGCCCGTAGTGCAGCTGCAGGGGGGCCGAAAGCAGCACGGTCTCTTCGCCTCGCATCACGCGGATGACGAACTGACGCACCTGCTCGTGGGGCCAGTCGTGCTCGCCGACGAAGGTGCCTTCCTCGGCGCGCCATTCGCGAAAGATGCGTGTGCCGTCGTAGAGAAGGACGCGATCGCCGGGCTGCATGCCCTCCAGCTTGAAGCCATAGCGATAGCGGTTGTCCAGCTCTTCGTCCGTCGCCAGGTTGCCGAGGTTGTGGCCGCCGTGGTAGGCCAGCGTCGGCCCGTTGCCGAGGTACCAGTTGTGGGGGCTCGCCCAGAAGAGGTTGCGCTTGTGCGGCTCGCGACCTTCCGCGTAGAGCCGCAGATCCTGCACATTGGGACCGGTATAGATGTTGAGCGGACCGGCAGCCGCAGCTGCCAGTTCCGATTCATTGCGCAAGAGCGTAAAGCGCAAGGGTATATAGTTCTCCATGGCCGCGCAGCTCTGCAGGAACGCATCGAGGGCGTTGTCGACTTCCTCGCCGCCTTCCCAGGAGGAGACCGCAAAGGTCGAGCTGTGCTTCATCTCATACCACGGGTTGGGATTCAGCCCCGTCCGGACAAAGCCGGCCATGCGACCCTGGAAGAGCTTCGACCAGAACATGTAGGTGTTTTCGATCCGACTCAGATCTTCGCTGACGGACTGCGGCTGAGGGAAGGGAGCCCAGCCCAGGGCAAACCAGGAGTTGCCCACCAGATCAAGCGCCAGAAGCCCCGGAATCGCCAGGAAGTCCTCGCTGCTGTTTGCCTCGCACTCCGCGATCAGCGCGGCCCAGCTTACCGCGGTCATTTGCTCCAGGTTCTCGGTGAAGCCCAGGTAGGAGAGGCCCGCTGCCCGCGCGGCCTCGCAGAGCTGTGCAACCGTCCGCTCACCGCCGCTGAAGTTGCTCTGTGCCCCGATCAGCCCCGGAAGCTTGTGCATGGCGGGCGCAAGGGCATCACCGCTGCCCACCTGCGACCAGTCGATCGCTGTTTCCCTCTTGCCAAGGATTGCCCGTTGATCCGGACGCAGCTCCCGATCCGTCAAAAAGCCGCCAAAATTCCCTGCCGTCATGCTCGGCTCCGCCGCCCATCGCGCTGCCTGCATGATGAAAGTGCGGTTCTGCATCGCGCCCGGCTCCGACTGATCGGCCGCGTTCCACAGGACCTTCGCGAAGACCTCGGGCGACGCCGTCGTGAAGGCAGGGTTGTGAGGGTAGGCGAGCAGTCTGCCCGCGCCCACGGTGCGCCATGCCGCCATGACCGGTGACGTCGCATAGGTGGCCGGCGTATCTTTCAGCTTCGACGATGAGCCGGGCGAAATACCTTCGGCGCTGTAGGCGGAGCTTTCGCCGCGCACGACGACCTGCCAGGCATCCTTCTCCAGAATGACCAGTGGCATGGTCGTCTCGATGCAGTCGGCACGGGTGGCATCCGCCACGAAGCCGAGGCGGGAGATGCCCTGCGTCATCGGTGCCGCGGCAATCTGGGTCGTGTAGCACCCCCTGAAGGTACCTACCTTGCCGAAGCTATGTTCCGCGTCGGTCACTTGCTCTTCCGGCACCGTCGCGCCGTACGCCTTCAGCAGATGCTGCAAGGCGGGCAGGATGTTTTCGAAGCCGCTTCCGCCAGAGAAGACCAGTGCCCCACCGCCCTCACGCAGAAACGCCCCCAGCGCCACCTCGAACCTGGCTTGTTCCGGCTGTATCGCCAGTTGGGCATCCACGGAGGGCAGAAAGTTGACAATTACCACATTGTAGGGCTTCAGCGATTCCAGCGTCCCGACCTCGGCCAGCGCTTTTGCATCGACCTCGAATCCCGCCTCCAGCCAGTCCTCCCAGCTCCGCACCTGCTCCGGCTTCGCGTCCACAAAAAGGACTGCCGGCCGCGGCTCCGCAACCGCATCGACACCCAGCACCAGAACGATAAAGACCATAAACTTCAATGCCCACATCGCTCGCATCTTGCCCCTCACATGCTATGCTGTTATTCTGCACCCGTGATACTCCTACTGTAAGACCCGATCACGCCAAGTCCACCTCTCTTCTCCAGACAGCTACAAGGTGCTCTCCGAGCGGCGATCCTGGCAGCTTTCAGCAGTGGGTGAGGCGCTCCCCCGGGCGGCCTTGGCTTTCCCCTCGTTCGCAGACTGCATCCCCCGCTCCGCCGCCTTTGCCGCCTGCCGCGCCAATGCCCGCCGCCGCTGCCGCGATACCTTCCGCCCAGTTACCACCTCAACAGGGTGTGAGTCGCTCTCCGAGCGGCGACCCTGGATTGATGCCGAAGGCGTATCGGTCCTCATATCGGTCTGCACCGCACCCTCCTCCCCATTCGTCACCTCTGCCATCAGCTCGCGCGCCATCCGCTGGCGTTGCCCCATATCGGTCGACACATCGGTCGACACATCGGTCGACACATCGGTCGACACATCGGTCGACACATCGGTCGACACATCGGTCGACACATTTCTGTTCTGCCCGATTTCCAATTTCCTGGAGTTTCCGACTTCCTCTCCCTCCTCCTCATAAATCCCCAACTCTTTCCGCCAATTCCCGATCGTCCCATCCGCGCGCCGGCACAGCCCCTCCCGGAACATCGGGTCGATCTTCGTATAGATCACATCCCCGTTCTTCTTCACTTCCGCCGTCACTTCGCAATTCGCCGGAAACGTCATCATCTCACGCGCTATCGGGTTGTTGCGCCAACCCATCACCTCCTTCAGGTCTCGACCCGCACGCTGCTTGTCGTACAACTCCACCTCCGTCGCCTTCGTACCGTCCGGCTTCGTGATGAACTTCACCTTCTTGATCGCATGCGACGACAGGTCGACCGTCCCATCGTCCCTCTGCAGATCCGCCGGCGTCGTCACCAGCATCTCCAGCAGCACCCCCGCGTACATATCCCGGCTCACCCGGGTGTCGGCATTCACCCCCTGCACCACCGCCACCACCCGCGGGTCATTCAGCATCTTGTACGCCTGTCCCTTCGCGTACGACTCCGAGTATCCTACCTCCAGCGCCGCCTTCACCGCGCACCCATGCTCCATGTACGCCGCCGCAAATTCCACCTGCTTCTGCGTCAACTCCCGCATCGCACCTCTCCTCCTTCAGTAACTTCCAAAAGTACAGCTTTCACTATCCGCAATGTATGCCGGTATAACCAGGAAGTAAAGCGGTAAATAAAACTTTTTTCGAAAAGAACTTGCCCCAACGGGGCTGCGTCCCATAGCCCAGGGTTGCCCTCGGGGCTACCTCGTCTCGCCCCTGCGCTGACCTCAAAGTGGGAGGCGTTCTCCGAACGGCGACTAGGGCCGTTTCCAACGGCCCTGCTATGACCATCGCCCCCTCCCCGCGTGCGCTCAATTCCACGGGACTTATTAGTGAGCCGCTCTCCGAGCGGCGACCTGATCCTGGGCACGCCACTCGCCTGAGTGGCTCCGGCGTTGGACGTTGCCACTCCCCAATGCCTGGCTCCCCTCATATCGCCTCGTCACCCCATCCTTCCCGTTCCCGCCGTTGTCCCCAACGGCCCTGCCATTGCCATCCTTCCCCCTCCACGCGACTTCACTTCCACTGGCCTCAGCCTCCACAGGCTCGACAACGTGGGAGAGGTTCTCCGAACCGCGACTTACGCATCGCCTTCCCCCTCCACGCGACTTCACTTCCACTGGCCTCAGCCTCCACAGGCCCGGCAATGTGGGAGCGGTTCTCCGAACCGCGACTGAGTCGCTCTCCGAGCGGCGACCTGATCCTGGGCACGCCACTCGCCTGAGTGGCACCGGCGTTGGACGTTGCCACTCCCCAATGCCTGGCTCCCCTCATATCGCCTCGTCACCCCTCTGCTATCCCTACTGGAGCCGCTCTCCGAGCGGCGACCTGATCCTGGGCACGCCACTCGCCTGAGTGGCACCGGCGTTGGACGTTGCCACTCCCCAATGCCTGGCTCTCCTCACACCACCCCGCCCCCTGAACAACCTGCGAGCGGTTCTCAGAACCGCGACCCGATCCTGGGCACGCCACTCGCCTGAGTGGCCCCGGCGTTGGACGTTGCCACTCCCCGACGCCTGGCTCCCCGCACACCACCCCGCCAACCCTCTGCTATCCCTACTGGAGCCGCTCTCCGAACCGCGACTGAGCCGCTCTCTGAGCGGCGGCCTGATCCTGGGCACGCCACTCGCCTGAGTGGCACCGGCGTTGGACGTTGCCACTCCCCAACGCCTGGCTCCCCTCATATCCCCTCGCCACCCCATCCGTCCTCTTCCCGCCGTTGTCCCCAACGGCCCTGCCATTGTAAGCTCCCCGCAGCCATCCCTGGTTCCGAAAGCTCTCTCTCTGCACCCCACGTCAAGCATCCAAGCTTGCCGAGGTGGCCGCAATCATCCTGATTGCGTTGAACTCAATACCCGTTGGCGTGCAGCCACGACTTGGCCGCCAACTGGAGCCGGTCACCGAGCGGCCCAGCCACAATCTTCATGTTCTTCATACAATCTCGCCTCCAGATCAGCTCATGAGGCATCGGTCCTTCAGCCGAGAACCCCTTCGTTGCGGTCAACGACCGCGCCCGCGCCAGGATGACCCTCCCGCCCGCCTCCTCCCCAATCTTCGCAAGCAGATCCAACGCTCGTCCTCCCAAAAATTCGATTCCCTCGATTCCCTCGATTCCTTCGCCCGCCGAAGCCGTTCCCTTCCCCGCCGTCTGTCTCCCCCGCCGCCGCGCAGATCCATCCTCGCCCCTCGGATACTTCCGCCGGAGGTGCGCCCACCGCAAATCTTGACTGGGGCTGCTGAAAGCTCATGCAGCCAAGATAACGCCCCCCGGCTTATCTGTCCTTATGTAGTTCCTTTGGCAGAGATGGGGAAGCTGCGGGCAATACGGCTCCCCGGCGGCGATCGGCTCATGCGCGGTAAGCGTCAAAAATACCCCATGGTGAATATTCGCTTGCTCGTGCGCACAGTATCTCCTGTGACTTGAACCCCCTACAGGAGATCATGAGGATGA
>JAWLHB010000011.1:188679-197793 GCA_041690595.1 Lentisphaeria bacterium | reverse complement strand
CGTCCACCACTTGCCGGTTCACCACACCCGCAAGCCGTAGAAACGGTGGCCTCGTCAACCAAACTCTGCAAGTCAATGGGCATACATTGCCGTCACATTTATAAGTGGCCACCCACGTCGTGGTGGCCAGCAGCTGCAGGCGCAAGGTTACCTTCATAACCACAAGCCATTGCCGACGCTATTCTTGATGCACAGTTCCAGGCGGTTAGCCTTGACGGCAATGTGGGAGGGGTTCTCCGAACCGCGACTTGCGCTTTGCCATCTGCCCACGTGAGCACAATCACCCAAGACTTAGCCTCGACAGGCCCGGCCTCACAGGGGCTGGTGCAGCAACATCTGGAGAGGTTTTCTGGCTTCTTCTGATATGGCTGTACGTATGATCGCCGTTCGGAGAACGCCTCCCACATTATAAGTGGCCACCCATGACATGGTGGCCAGCAGCTGCAGCCTTCAGCCTCCACAGGCCCGACATTGTGGGGCATCTCACACTTGGGGCTGGTGCAGCAACATCTGGAGAGGTTTTCTGGCTTCTTCTGGTATGGCTGTACGCATGATCGCCGTTCGGAGAACGCCTCCCACTTTATGAGTGGCCACCCATAGAATGGTGGCCACACTTTCGCCTCGACAGGCCCGGCCTCATAGGGGGATGGAGCAGCAACATCTGGGGAGATTTTTGTATCTTCTTCTGAGTTGGCTGTACGCATGATCGCCGTTCGGAGAACGCCTCCTACACTATGAGTGGCTTCCCCCAGGAGGATCAGCCACCGGCGGCAGGCCTCAGCCTCGTCAGGCCCGAAATATGGGAGCCCCCCTGAATCAGGCCGTCGCGCCCGCCAGGGCCGCATCCACTTCCCGCTGCCAGGTACCGGCGACGAGAGCCCCGTATTCCTTGCGCCCCCCCGTAGCCTGCTCGCCCGTCAGGTACGGACGGTAGTCGCGGTCCGGCGCAATCAGGTCATCGTTGGCATACTCCGAGCGGAGGAAGTGCAGGGCGACCCCCGCGCGCTCCTTCTCCGTTCTATTGGCGCCGGTGCAATGCGCGGTCCCATAGCAGAAAAAGGCCACCCCGCCGGCCGGCAGTTCCAGCGGCACCGCCTTCTCCTCGGGCGGATAGCAGCGGATGTGATGGTCGCTGAAGGGGTCGCGCGTATGCTCATAGACCTCCTTGTAGCTGTCCGGAATGACCCGCATGGTGCCGTTGGCGATCGTGGCGTCATGAACCGCGATCCACATCGCCGTCCCCTTCATCGGGTCGCGAATCTTGAAATACGCGTTGTCCTGGTGCCAGTTGGTGCCGGCCCCATGACCACCCGGCTTCAGAAAGACCTGGTCGAGGTGCAGGAGGATCGGCTCTCCGATCAGGCTGGTGACCGCATCGATCACCTTCGGCTCGAAGGGCAGCGCCCGAATGAGCGGACTGTGGCTGTACATCGGGCACAACTGCAGGTTCACCGCCTGAGTGGAATGCGTCGCCCCATCCCCCTCGGTGCTGACGTTTCGCAGTTTGCCGTCCCGCTTCAGCCGTTCCAGCTCCGCCCGTATCGCCTCGATCTCCCGCGCCGAAAAGAACGCTGGTTCCGTCGTATAGCCGTGGGTGCGAAATTGCTCGATCTGTGCCTGTTGAAGGGCCATGGTCCTTGTCCTCCGTGCAGTCGTTCCATAGGGTGAATAGAGGGTCAGCCTTCCTGCCCGAAGCCAGGGAAGGCAGCAATGAGGATCTGCTCGAGCAGCTCGCCTATCGTCGTCTCATGCCGGTCCAGCTCGTAGAAGGCCGCCACCTTCCGGCGCGCACCCTTCACGTCGTCGCAGGCTTTCCCCTGGGAGATCCAGTGCCGCGTGATCGCCGGCATCGGCCCCCAGTGCCCCGTCTCCACGAAGGCATCGTTGCAGAAGACGAACTTCGGGATCGCCTCGCCACCATTCGTCAGGAAGCGCGCGAAGAAGTCCGGATACTGCTCGCGTGAAACAAAGCGCAGATGCACATTCGTGCTTGCCTCGCACATGCGCGCCAGCACCGGCGCGTGGCGGATCACATCTCCGCACCAGCTCTCCGCGATCGCGATGATGTTCACTGGCCGCTCGATCGCGGCAAGCGCGCCGCAGACGTAGGCGGGCAGCTCTACCTCATCCAGCACCGCGCGAAGGCGCTCCCCCTGCTCGGGCTCATCTGGATGCGCCAACCACTCTTCCCAGCTTCGGCCGCTGGCAAAGATAGCGCTTCGATCGGGTACGGGTAGAATCGGTGGTCGTGGCATGCCGCTCTCTCCAGGCTTCGGGTTAATGAATCGTCACGCTACTGATAGATTCACTTCGCTTCAGCGTCAATACAAATCTCCGCCTTCTGCCCCCGGCGTCCATTGCACCAGCGGAAAGAAACGGTACTGTCTACTCTGCGACGAAAGAGCCCTGACCACCCTGACCAGCAAGAAGGATGTGACGATGCAAGAGACGTTGACGCCCCGGAAACGGGTCGAGCGAGTTCTGCGCGGAGGACATGCCGATCGCGTCCCCTTCACCATCTACGAGCACAAGATTCCGCAATGCACCGCCGAGCGCGAGATGCGCAACCGCGGCCTCTGCATCGTCCGCCGCGACATCCCCGTCCACAAGGTTCACTGGCCAAACATCCGCATCCGCGACGAACACTATACAGAGGGCGGCAAGCCGCGCATCCGTACCTGGTACGAGACCCCCGTCGGCACCCTCTCCACCCTGCGCGAGCCCGCCGGCTTCACCAGTTGGACCCTCGAGTACATGTTCAAGTCGCCCGACGACTACAAGGCCCTCCGCTTCCTCCTCCAGGACGAGCAGTACGCAGCCAGCTATGCCCCCTTCGCCGCCGCGGAAGCCGCCTTCGGCGAGGACATCATCTTTCGCGCCGGCATCGGCCTCGAACCCCTCCAACTCCTCGTCTCCGGCAACATGCTCGGCATGCAGCGCTTCTGCATGGAATGGATGGACAACCGCGACGAACTCCTCGCCCTCTACCAGATCATGGTCGAGAAACGCCGCACCCTCTACCCCATCATCGCCGCCTCTCCCGCGCTCCACGCCAACTACGGTGGCAACGTCACCGTCGAGATCATCGGCCTCGACAGCTTCGTCAACTACTATGTCCCCCACTACAACGAAGCCGCCGAGATCATGCACCGCCACGGCAAGCTCCTCGGCTGCCACTTCGACGCCAACTGCCGACTCATGGCCCCCGCCATCGCCGGCACCGCCCTCGACTACATCGAGGCCTTCACCCCCGCCCCGGACACCGACATGTCCCTCGCCGAAGCCCGCAAGGCCTGGCCCGACAAGGTTATCTGGCTCAACTTCCCCTCCAGCCTCCACCTCCACGACGACCGGCAAGTCGAGCAACACACCGTCGACCTCCTCAACCAGCTCGACGCCATCGACGGCATCATCATGGGCATCACCGAAGACATCCCCGAACATCGCTGGCGCAACAGTTGCCGCGCCATCATCGACGGTCTCGATCGTCACGCCCGCGAGCTACCCAACCTCTATCACTGAGCCTCATCACCCAGGCCATCTTCACGACAACGACTTGACTCCGCGCCGCACTGCCGCCAACGTAGAAGCGTTACCCGTCCTCTCCCTTGCCTTCACCTTTTACTGAATTTCATCATGCTTCCAAAGACGCGCATACGCCGCTTTGTCCTCGTCGTCGGGGTGACCGTTTGCATGCTCCTCCTCCTCGCGGCGGGTCCCCTGCGGCGCGAGACGCTGCGCGTCTATGTCCTCTCCCGTCCCGGGGCTACGCCCGCCGCCATGCGAAGCCTCGCCATGAGCTTCGACGACGACGAGCAGATGCTCGCCGCCTTCTGGCGCAGTTCCTTCATGTCGCACCGGCTCTTTGCCCTCGAACATGTCGCGGGCAGCCTGAGCGACGAGGTTCTCCGCCCCTATCTCCTCGAAGCCGTTCTCGATGCCGATAGCGACCTCGCCATGCACGCGCTGCACATGCTCTGCCGCGTCAACACTACCGACAACCTGCCCGTCCTCGCCACCCTCCTTCGGGATCCCGATCCGCAGCTCCGCTGGCGCGCCTGCCTCGGTCTCGCCACTCGCGCCGACCTCCGCTTCGCCGGCTGGCTCATCCCCCTGCTCGACGACCCCAGCCAGCAGGTCCGCATGGCCGCCATGGGTACCCTCCAGCGCTGGTCCGGCATCGACGATGGCGTCATCTCCCAGAGCCTGGCCGCCGAGACCGAGATAGCGGGCCGCGAGTGGCTCCACTGGTGGTCCCAACAGCACCACGCCGACTTCCTGCCCCTGCCCCCTCTCCTGCCGCGGCATCCCTCGCCGGCCCCCGCCGCCACCTTCATGGATGCCGATGGCCGGCGCCATGCCCTGCGCGACTACCGGGGCAAACCCCTGGTCCTCGTCTTCTGGGGAGAAAAGGAGATCTGGTCTCACCAGCAGCTCATCGAGGCCCGCGCCGCTCTTCTCGACAGAACGGACGTCCACCTCATCGCCATGAATGTGGATACCGTACCCGCCATCTATGCCGGCCACGAGGCCGACTCCATGGTCGATGGCGTCAGCTCCCTCCCCCCGGTTCCCGCGAAGATTAACTGGAGCTTTCCTGAAATGTCAGCTGACATTGAGGGAATCCTGGCTTATCGTATCAGCGATACACCGGTTACGGTGATCATTGACGAGCAGGGGCGGCTCACCCGCCGCCTCAGCGGCATCTATTCGGCAGCAAGCATCAGGGCCATGATCGACAGCCTGTCGTCACAGCCCTGAATATCTTCCCGCGCGTTTCATCATCTTCATGCGGAGCACCCCATGCAACAGAAACCCGATGTGGCTGAACTTCTTCCCCTCGTAACGACCCTCGCCCCCGAGCGCCTCGGCTCGGCCACCGAAGCCGGCCTCCTTCAGCTCTCCCTCCCCTGGCCGCCGGCCGCGCCGACCGTCCACGGCATGAACGGCGCCCCCGCCTGGGTCAAGCCCATCGGTCAATGGCACGGCGAAGCCGCTCCCGCTCCGCGCCGCCTCCTCATCACCGCCGACGCCCCTCAGGGCGCCCCCGACCAGCTCCGTCTCGACACCGCCGCCACCGCCGCCACCTCCAGCCCCGGGCCCACACCCGAGGCCGAGATGGTCCTCTTCGACCGCTCTCCCGAAAAGTACTACGTCTGGGAATGCCACTATCTGCGCCTCAGCCATGGCGGCAAGAGCATGGGGCTGGCCATGGGACTTCGCCACGGCGGCAAGGTCAACTGGTGGCATGCCTGCCGCCTCGTCGTCGAAGAAGAAAGCCCCTTCTGCAAAGTTGTCCACATGGCCGGCGTGATCCCCGTCGAAACGCCCACCATGGAGGAGATGAACAGCTACAAGACCTACGCCAATCCCTACCTCCACAACCATAACTGGATCAACGGCGACATCCACGCCCGCCTCTACGCCAACGGCGTCGTCGAGATCTACGCCCGCCACGTCAACGCCATGTTCTTCGACGAAGGCAAAAGCTTCGAAGATCTCGTCCCCGTCATCGGGCTGGTCAGCGACAACGGCGCCGAACCCACTCCCATCGACGAAGCCACCGGCAGCGCTGTCGGCACCGCCTGGGATGGCACCACCACCCGCCTGCGCCTCGGCGATGTCCGCTTCGACCTCACCGACGTCGCCAGGCTGGCCACCCCCGAAGAGCCCGGAGATCTGCGCCGCCAGGGCGACTTCCTCATCCTCCAGCCCTACCTCGGCGTATGCCTTTATGGCGGGGTCATGCCGGCCGAAGTCACCGGCACCCCCTGGCATTTCGAGGCGGCCCAGAAGGCCTTCCCCCGCGGCATGTCGCGCACGCTCCACTTCTCCTTCAGCCTCGGCGACCGCTCGCCGCGCATTGCCCGCTACCTTGCCCCCTACTGGTGGTACGGCGCCAACGCCGAACTCTGCGCCAAGCCCTTCCTCCCCGTCAGCAACGAGTGGGACCCCGTCTTCGAGCGCTTCCACACCTGGGCCCGCCATGCCATGGTCAACGGCGGCTTCGAAGATGGAGCCGTACCCCGCGGCGCGCCATTCTCGGCGGACAAGCCCCTCGACGAGCTGTGCGAGCCCGGCTGGGACGGCGATGTCCCCTACGGCCAATTCCTCACCACCTACCGCCTCCAGAGCGAGGTCGACTACCAGGCTGCCATGCGTTCCGCCTATCATCAGACGGATGTGGTCTTCAACCACGCCTCCAAGATGATGAACATGCACGGCTATCCCCCCAGCCTTTATTCCGTCCCCATGAACCGCCCCCTCGGCACCCTCATGGCCTACCTGGAAAACGGTGATCCCTTCCTCCTGAGCGCCGCCGAGGCCCTCGTCGAGCGCTCCTGGCGCACCCATCTCAACTCCTGGCCCCGCCTGGCCATCGGCCGCGACGCCTGCTTCCTGCGCGGCGCCGTCTTCCTCTACCGCTATTTCAACAACGAACACTTCCGCGCCATCGCCCGGGAGGGCTGCCTGCATCAGGCCCAGACCCAGCGCGAGAACGGCAGCTTCGGCGACCAGGGCGGCGGCAGCGGCATCCACCAGTGGGCCGGCTACATCAGCAAACCATGGATGGCCTGTCTCGGCACCAGCCCCATCCTCGACTACCTCGACCTCTGCCCCGGCGACGCCCCCCTCGAAGCGGCCATCCGCAAGACCGGCGACTGGCTGCTCAAGATCCGCTGGCAGCGCGACGGCATCGATGGATGGTCCTATCAGCACGACTTTGTCGGCGCCGACGACTGGATCAACATGGGCGCCGGCACCAGAATGCAGCTCCCCACCCAGCCACAGTGGCACGACGACCACCTCGCCAGGATCCTCGGCCATTGCACCATCGCCACCGGCAATCCCGCCTATGCTGATGCCTTCATGCACAGCTTCGCCACCATCGGCTACCTCCATAGCGACAAGCTCGGCGGCCATGGCTACGCCGCCACCACCGTCTTCCTCCTCTGGCTGCAGATGCACCTCTGGCGCGCGCAATGGAGAAATGGACAGCTCGAAACCGATCCCCTCGACATCGGCCCCATGACCCCGCGCGACGCGCGCATCTTCACGCCCCGGGGCATCGTCGACGCCGGCAAGCCCAAAGCCGCCGCGGCCGGCTGAGCCCTTTCCGCCCTACGGCGACTCGCGGTGAAAGAGGTACCACCTTTCACCCGAGTAGCCGTAGGCGGGATAGTCGCTATCCAGCCGGTAGACCCCGCCCGCGTACCCGAAGACCTCCGCCTGGGGCCGACGCACGATGAACCAGTCCGGCACGATCGTCGCCAGCTCCTCGCTCCGCACGTAGACAACCCGCTGATCCTCCGGCAGCCGCTCCGCATGGAAGGAGACGATCATCTCCTGCCGGAAGTCGTAGTCTCCATTCACCGTCGCGCTCCCGTTCGGCTGGCGATCCGAGTACGCCGCCATGCGCTCCACGGCCGCCGCATAGCCGCCCCGGCCCGCCTGCGCGAAGAGCCCCAGCCGCACCCCGCTGTTGACCCCGACCAGCGCCAGCCCCGCCATCGCGCTCCACTGCAGCCACCGGCGCCGCGACCCCAGCGCCGCGGCCGCCAGCCGCCCGAACGGGATCAGCAGCAGCGCATAGACCACCAGGTTGTAGCGCGCGAAGAGCCGCACCTCGCCGCGTCCGATCAGCAGCACCGCCGGCGTCGCGACCAGCGCCAGGATCCAGAGCGCCTGCGCTTTCTCGCCCCGGCGCACGGAGCGCACCATCTCCACCGCCAGCAGCCCCAGGATGATCCCCGCCGCGCCCAGCCCCGTCCAGCCCGTCCACCCCAGCCCCAGCACCTCGTTGATCAGGACCGGGATGCGGTCGAAGAGCAGCCACGGCATGAAGGCCTCCGACGCCATCGTCTCCTGGCGATAGCTGTCACTGGTGCCAAGGCTCGTATGCCGCAGGTCGACCAGGTAGAGGAACCCATACGTCACGATCAGCGGAAGCTGCCAGGCCACCGCGCTGAGCCCCGCCGGCAGCCAGCGACGGCCCAGCCCTCCCCGGCGCACCCAGATGTAGAGCGTGAAGGCCGGGACCACCAGGATCGTCGTCAGGTGCCAGAGCACCCCCGCCGACAGCAGCCCCCCGTAGAGCAGAAACCGCTTCCAGCCCCACCGCTCCTCTTCCTCGATCAGCGCCCAGGCCCCCAGGATGCAGAAGATCGCCGGCATGTAGCCCCGCGCCTCACTCGCGTAATAGACATACGGCAGGCAGAGCGCGAAAAGCGTCAGCGTGATCAGCGGCGCCGTTCCCGGCGACCGCCGCCAGCGCAGGTAGAGAATCCAGAGCGCCCCGCCACCGCACAGGATCGCCGGCAGCCGGTAGAGGACATAGGCCACATCCGGCCCCAGCAGGTACATCCAGAGGCTCACCAGGTGATGATTGTTGCTGTGATGCAGCTCCGTAAAGAGCCCCACCCACCCGCTCACCCCGCCGCCGAAAATCAGCCGGTACGACCAGATCTCATCCAGCCAGAAATCCGTCAGCAACCCCGGCAAACGCACCGCCAGCCCAATCAGCACCAGCCCCACGGCAAGGGCATTCGCGCGACGATCCACTGTAGGCATGATCTTCATCCCTATAGAGTACCCGTCACCCGTAGAATTGCCACACTCCCGCACGGCCTGACCCAGCGATGATTTTCCGCCAGATGCTTTTTATCCGAAAACCGGCTATACTAAGCGCCATCGGGTGCGAACGTTCAACTACCTCGAGGAGAAGAGTACATGACAGTTATCTTGATTCTGCTTGCCATCTTCCTGCCGCCGGTCGCCGCCTTTCTGAAGGTAGGCCTCGGTCTTCATTTCTGGCTCAACATCCTCCTCACCCTCCTGGGTGGACTCCCCGGCATGATCCACGCCATCTGGCTGGTCGTGACCAAGAAGTAGCCCAGGCAATGTGGGAGGCAATGGGGGGGGGGTGCCATCTCCCCCCGTGAACGAGATTGCCATGGGCCTCAGCCTCGGCAGGCCCGGCCTCACAAGGGGATGGAGCAGCAACATTTTCCCACCTCACTGACATGGCATGCCCGGCAATGTGGGAGGGGTTCTCCGAACCGCGACTTGCGCTTTGCCATCCCTCCACGTGAGCACAATTACCCAAGACCTAGC
>JAWLHB010000011.1:0-188579 GCA_041690595.1 Lentisphaeria bacterium | reverse complement strand
CGTCACTGACATGGCATGCCCGGCAATGTGGGAGGGGTTCTCCGAACCGCGACTTGCGCTTTGCCATCCCTCCACGTGAGCACAATTACCCAAGACCTAGCCTCGACAGGCCCGGCCTCACAAGGGGATGAAACAGCATTTTCCCACGTCACTGACATGGCATGCCCGGCAATGTGGGAGGGGTTCTCCGAACCGCGACTTGCGCTTTGCCATCCCTCCACGTGAGCACAATTACCCAAGACCTATCCTCGACAGGCCCGGCCTCATAAGGGGATGAAACAGCAACGGTTGGTGAGATTTCCTGCATTGAGTGGAGTTGGCTGTACGCATCATCGCCGTTCGGAGAACGCCTCCCACATTATGAGTGGCTTCTCCCAAGGGGGTTAGCCTCTCCCCATAAACCTTCTGCCGATTACCTCTCCACATCCTGCTCAAATTCCCATGGCCATGGAGTGGTAACCATGCTGGCATAGGTCTCATGGGCACTCGACCAGATCCACGCATCTGGCGAGGTAATCAACTCACGCTGCACAGGATTCCGTTCGATATAGGCTGCGACATAGCTGAACTGCCGAGACGACCGAATCCGCGTGTCGTGAAAGCCATCCTGCCAGCGACAACCGGCCGCCGCCAGATCAGGCCCGGTCTGTCTGCCGATCCACCGATCGAGGTTCGTCATGACGGAGGAAAGCGAAGCTGGCTGCAACGGGGCAAACAGCACATGCCAGTGATCAGGCATGACGACCATCGCTCGACAGAGAAGGCGACCATCGGAGACGTAGAAAGCCAACGCATCCGCGATGATTGATCGCATGGCCGCCGTCAGCGCCGGACATTTGGGCTGCAAGGATTTTGTGACGAAGAATGTGCCGGCCCCTATCATCCGCCGATGCTTGCGCAGATCGGCGGCGTGCGGCGGACCATTGGTCCTGCTATCCACAACTATTGCTCCCCTACTTCGCAACCCGTGAACCTTTCTATGCTTAGCATGTATGGCTGCCCCAGTAAAGTCCTTTCCTTGCCGTGGCCAGGAACCTCCCACACTATGACTGGCCTACGGTGACATGCAAGCGAAACTTGAAAAGGAACGGTAAATGTTGAAGGCACCCCAGCCCGGCAATGTGGGAGGGGTTCTCCGAACCGCGACTTGCGCTTTGCCATCTCTCCACGTGAGCACAATTACCCAAGACTTCGGCCTCGACCGGCCCGGCCTCATAGGGGGCTGGTGCAGCAATATCTGGGAAGATTTTCTGGCTTCTTCCGATGTGGCTGTACGCATGATCGCCGTTCGGAGAACACCTCCCACATTATGGCGACCACCCATGACATGGGTGGCCAGCAGCCCCAGACTTAGCCTCGACCGGACCGGCATCATCGGGGGCTGGTGCAGCAATATCTGGGAGATTTGCTGGATTGAGTGAAGTTGGCCATGCGCATGATCGCCGTTCGGAGAACGCCTCCCACATTATGAGTGGCTTCCCCAGGTAGGGTCAGCCACTGGCTGCATCTGGCACTGCATGATCACAAGCTGTGGCACATTTCCAGACGGTTGGCCTTGGCGAGCCCGGCAAGGTGGGAGGCGTTCTCCGAACGGCGACTTGGATCTTGCCATCTCTCTGCGTGAATGCAATTGCCATGGGCCTCAGCCTCGGCAGGCCCGGCAAGGTGGGGGACATTCACATAAGTGGCTAGAGCAGCGGCATCTTGGGGATTATCTGGATGGCGGGGAGTTGGCTGTACGCATGATCGCCGTTCGGAGAACGCCTCCCACATTATGGCGGCCACCCATGACATGGGTGGCCATTGGCTGCATCTGACACTGCATGATCACAAGCTGTGGCACACTTGCATCGGCCACCGGCGGCAGGCGCCGCCGGTGGCCGACCACACTACTCAGTGGATGTCGCGGTGGTAGTCCTGGAGGGCACGGACGTCGGTGCCATGTTCGCGGAAGGCGGCGATGCCCTTCGCTGAGGCCAACGCTGCCGCCATGGTGGTGATGTAACAGACCTTGTGCTTCACGGCCGCCTTACGCAGGTACGAATCGTCGTACGCGCTCAGCTTTCCGCCCGGGGTGTTGATCACCAGCTGGATCTCGCCATTCGAGATCGCATCCGCCAGATTGGGACGACCCTCGAAGAGCTTCAGGATATGCTCCGAAGCAATCCCGTGCTCCTGCAGGAAGCGGTGCGTCCCGTCGGTCGCGCGGATGCAGAAGCCCATCCGGGTGAACTCCCGGCACGCCTCCAGCAGGCTCTCCGGATCCTGCTCGCGTTCCCGCGAGGAGACCGAGATCAGCACCGTGCCGCGATCAGGAAGCGAGGTCTTGGTCGCCTCCTCGGCCTTGTAGAAGGCCAGGCCGAAGGAGCTGGCCATACCCAGCACCTCACCCGTCGAGCGCATCTCCGGCCCGAGCACCGGGTCGACCTCGGGGAACATGTTGAAGGGGAAGACCGCCTCCTTCACCCCGAAGTGGGGGAAGACCGACTGCTTCAGGTTGAAGGACTTCAGGCTCTTGCCGAGCAGGATCTGCGTAGCGATCCGCGCCATGGAGATGCCGCACACCTTCGAGACGAGTGGCACCGTCCGCGAGGCGCGCGGGTTCGCTTCCAGGATGTAGACGGTGTCGCGGGCGATGGCATACTGGATGTTCATCAGGCCGACAACCTTCATCTCGATCGCGATCCGCCGCGTGTACTCGCAGATCGTGTCGATGTGCTTCTGGTCGATGCTCACCGGCGGAATCACGCAGGCGGAGTCGCCGGAGTGAATGCCGGCCAGCTCGATATGCTGCATGACGGCGGGCACAAAGGCATCGGTGCCGTCGCAGATCGCATCCGCCTCCACCTCGATGGCATTGTCGAGGAAGTCGTCGATCAGGATCGGCCGTTCCGGCGTCACCCCGACGGCCGCGGTCACATAATGACGCAGCATCTCCTCGTCATGCACCACTTCCATGCCCCGGCCGCCGAGCACGTAGCTGGGCCGTACCATCAGCGGGTAACCGATACGCGCGGCGATGGCGAGCGCTTCGTCCAGCGTGCTGGCCATGCCCGACTCTGCCTGCGGGATGCCCAGCTTTTCCATCGCCTTCTGGAAGAGATCGCGATCTTCCGCCAGATCGATCGTGTCCGGCGTCGTGCCCAGAATGCGGACTCCTGCCCGCTCCAGCTCGCGGGCGATGTTGAGGGGTGTCTGCCCGGCAAACTGAATGATGACCCCTTCGGGCTTCTCCTTCTCGTAGATGCTCAGCACATCTTCGACCGTCAGCGGCTCGAAATAGAGGCGATTGCTCGTGTCGTAGTCCGTCGATACCGTCTCCGGATTGCAGTTGACCACGATGCTCTCGATCCCCGCATCGTTGACCGCGAAGGCGGCGTGGCAGCAGCAGTAGTCGAACTCGATCCCCTGGCCGATACGGTACGGGCCGCCGCCGAGGATCATGATCTTGCGATTCTTCGACGCGACCACCTTGTCCGGCGCATTGTAGGTGGAGAAGTAATAGGCGGCATCGTCCACCCCGCTGACGGGAACGGGCTCCCACCCTTCCGTCACCCCGAGCGCCAGGCGCCGTTCACGGAGCGCCGTCTCGGTCAACCCGAGCAGCTTGGCGAGGTACTTGTCGGCGAAGCCATCCTTCTTGGCGCGGATCAGGAGCTCGTCCGGCAGCAGCCCGCCGCGGTGGCTCAGGATCTCTTCCTCGAGTACCACCAGCTCGCGCATCTGCTCGATGAACCACGCCTTGATGTGGGTCAGCCGGTGCAGCTCGTCGGTCGTCGCGCCCTTGCGCAGCGCTTCGTACATGATGAACTGACGCTCGCTCGTGGCATCGCGGAGCATCCGCAGCAACTCCTCCAGAGAGCGGCTGTTGAAGTCCTTCGCGAAGCCCAGCCCCATGCGGCCGATCTCCAGCGAGCGGATTGCCTTCTGCATCGCCTCCTTGTAGGTCTTGCCGATGCTCATCACCTCGCCGACGGCACGCATCTGCGTCCCCAGCTTGTCCTCCACGCCCCGGAACTTCTCGAAGGCCCAACGCGGGAACTTCACCACCACATAATCGCCCGACGGCGTATACTTCTCCAGGCTCCCATCCCGCCAGTAGGGCATCTCGTCCATCGTCAGCCCGCCCGCCAGCATCGACGAGACCATCGCAATCGGGAAACCCGTCGCCTTCGAGGCCAGCGCCGACGAACGCGAGGTCCGCGGGTTGATCTCGATCACCACCACCCGATCCGTCTCCGGATCGTGCGCAAACTGCACATTCGTGCCGCCGATCACCTGGATCGCCTCCACGATCCGGTACGAATACTCCTGCAACCGCCGCTGCAGCTCCGGCGCGATCGTCAGCATCGGCGCCACGCAGTACGAATCGCCCGTATGCACCCCCATCGCGTCCACATTCTCGATGAAGCAGACGGTGATCATCTGGTCCTTCGAATCGCGCACCACCTCCAGCTCCAGCTCTTCCCAGCCAAGCACCGACTCCTCGATCAGGACCTGATTGACAATGCTCACCGCCAGACCGCGCGAAGCGATCGTCCGCAGCTCATCGACATTGTAGACCAGGCCGCCGCCGGTTCCCCCCATCGTGTACGCCGGCCGCACCACTACCGGGTAGCCCAGCTCTTCCGCCACCGCTTCCGCCTGCGCCACGTTGTAGACCGTCTTGCTCTTCGGTACGTCGATGCCCAGACGCGCCATCGTCTCCTTGAAAATCTCCCGGTCTTCACCACGCTCGATCGCGTCGATCTGTACCCCGATCACCTTCACCTCGTACTTCTCCAGCACCCCGAGCTTCGCCAGCTCCGCCGAGACATTCAGTCCCGACTGACCGCCCAGGTTCGGCAGCAGCGCATCGGGCCGCTCCTTCTCGATGATCCGCGTGATCACCTCCGCGTTGATCGGCTCGATATAGGTACGATCCGCCATCTCCGGATCCGTCATGATCGTCGCGGGATTGGAGTTCACCAGCACGATCTCGTAGCCAAGCTTGCGCAGCGCCTTGCACGCCTGCGATCCCGAGTAATCGAACTCCCCAGCCTGGCCGATGACAATCGGGCCGGAGCCCACAATCAGGACTTTCTTGATGTCTTCGCGTTTTGGCACAGTAATACCTCTCTTCCCCGTTGATCTGAATCCTTGTATGCATCACCCCAAAGGGCGTGCATGGGCTTGCGCCGCATCGTCTGGTTCCCGGGACGAAGAAGGTCTTCGCTCTGCCCCCGCTCACCATGTCGATCCGTTTTGACTCCAGTAATTTGCCAAGTCATCCCCACATTAGCAAGTCCCCGCGACAGACCTTTTCGCAGGCCGCCGATGGCCAACCATAACATGGGTGGCCGCTCATAACGTGGGAGGCGTTCTCCGAACGGCGATCATGCGTACAGCCAAATCCACTTAATCCAGGAAAATCTCTCCCAAACGTTGCTGCTCCATCCCCTTGCAAGGCCCAGTCAGTCGAGGCTAAGGCGGGGGTAATTGCATTCACGCGGGCAGATGGCATTGCCCCAGTCGCGGTTCGGAGAACCCCTCCCACCTTGCCGGGCTCGTCGAGGCTAACCGCCGGAACTGTGCCTCAAGAATGGCGTCGACAATGAATTGTGGTTATGAAGGTGACCATGCGCCTGGGCCGCCGATGGCCAACCATAACATGGGTGGCCGCTCATAATGTGGGAGGCGTTCTCCGAACGGCGATCATGCGTACAGCCAAATCAGAAGAAGCCAGAAAATCTCGCCCAAACGTTGCTGCTCCATCCCCTTGCAAGGCCCAGCCAGTCGAGGCTAAGTCTTGGGTAATTTCGTTCACGCGGCCAGATGGCATTGCCCCAGTCACGGTTCGGAGAACCCCTCCCACCTTGCCGGGCTCGTCGAGGCTAACCGCCGGAACTGTGCCTCAAGAATGGCGTCGACAATGAATTGTGGTTATGAAGGTGACCATGCGCCTGGGCCGCCGATGGCCAACCATAACATGGGTGGCCGTTCATAATGTGGGAGGCGTTCTCCGAACGGCGATCATGCGTACAGCAAAATCAGAAGAAGCCAGAAAATCTCGCCCAAACGTTGCTGCACCAGTTCCAACATGCGGCCGGGCTCGTCGAGGCTAAGGCGGGGGTAATTGCATTCATGCGGCCAGATGGCATTGCCCCAGTCGCGGTTCGGAGAACCCCTCCCACCTTGCCGGGCTCGTCGAGGCTAACCGCCGGAACTGTGCCTCAAGAATGGCGTCGACAATGAATTGTGGTTATGAAGGTGACCATGCGCCTGGGCCGCCGATGGCCAACCATAACATGGGTGGCCGCTCATAATGTGGGAGGCGTTCTCCGAACGGCGATCATGCGTACAGCCAAATCCACTTAATCCAGGAAATTCTCTCCCAAACGTTGCTGCTCCATCCCCTTGCAAGGCCCAGCCAGTCGAGGCTAAGGCGGGGGTAATTGCATTCACGCGGGCAGATGGCATTGCCCCAGTCGCGGTTCGGAGAACCCCTCCCACATTGAGCTCACACAGGTGGCGGAACGGGTTTTGACTTATGAAGAAAACGGTCCGGGCAACGCCGGGTGGGGACTCCCACATTGCCGGGAACGTCGAGGCTAACCGCCGGAACTGTGCCAATGTTTGAACGGCGATCGGGGCCGGCAATCCCCGCCCGCGCGAAAACTAGTTCCGGCGCCAGTTGGTGATGTCGTTGACATCGAGCGTGCCGACGCTGTTGCCGTCGTAGCCATCCTGATCGGCGCCATGGCTCCAGAGATCGAACTTCTCCACATTGTGCGTCCCCGGGCACTGATAGTACCAGAACCCCTTATCATCCCCATCAAACCACGGGTCGACAAGAAAGTCATTCTTATCGTAGCTCAGGCCCACATCCTTCACATTCAGATAGAGTTGCCCGGTCGACGAATTGGTCACACCGTCAATCAGACTCTTCGGGATCTTACCGCTGGTCGGCTGCTGCGGATAGTACCCCCGGTCATTATAGTGAGACTCGAAGGCCAGCGTGATCGCCTGGATCTGCGCCTCCGCCTTCGACTTGCGCATCTTGTCGAAGACCGCCCTTGTGCCCGCCATCAGCACACCCGCCAGCACCACGATGATCACCATGACCACCAGGATCTCGATCAGCGTAAAAAGACTTCGACGATATCGACGATCACGCATATTCTACTCCTTGGCATCCCGGGCGGGATCGTTGGCTCGCATTTTCTTGAACTGCTCGCGCATCTGTTCATAAACTTCCGGCGCTTTCTCAACATCGATCACGGGCGCAAGCAATGGATCTCGCAGCTCCTGCCTCCGCAAAGCGCGAGGAATGCTCGACATCCTCTCCAAGTGAGCCGACACCTGCAGCATCCAGTCGTACCGCTTCTCGGGCACGGATGGCTCCGTCAATCCGGCACTCATGCGTACCTGCCGTGCCTTCTGCACAATCGGGAGGCTCTCCCGCGCCTTCTCCTTGTAATAGCGACCAAGATTGGCAACCACTTGCCAAGCCGGAATCTCTTCACCTTGCTCGATTGCCTTCACGCTCTCCGCGTACAGTTGCGCCTCCCGATCCAGCGGAAAAACGGTTTGCCGGTAGCGCGACTCCTTGACCTGGCCGCCCGAACGGCCTTGCGCCTGTGCGCATCCAAGCCAGAGCATCATGCCAAGCATCAGCGTCAGCAAATGGCGGGCTGTCCTAGTCATAGATATAGTCCATCCGCACAAGCTTGATCGTATTCAGGAAGGCATCCTGCTCCAGGATCGCGAGAATTTTTGTTTCTCCCTGCACCCCGGCATAGCGATAGCCCAAACTTGTCCACGGAATCGCCCCTGGCACCTCGAAGGGGAGGTCGCGCAAGGCTTCAGCAGTGAGGACAACCATGAATGAATTTTTCCGAACGCTGATCATCTCCGCGATGTCATGCATACGATCTTCAATCTCCGCATCACTGGCCGACCGATTATTGCCGCAAAGCTCCGGCACATTCCCCAGTTCCCCGATATTCGTGAAAGGGGCTGCCTTGACGTTGATGCGGTACCTTAAGAGTTTAGTCGTTGCATCTTGGGGCGTCGTATATCCCAAGCCGCTCGGATCACCAGTCCCATAAAACAAGGCGTCCAGCACAAGCTTCTGCCGGCTGTTGATGTTGATCCTGCCGGGCGTACTTTCGGCGGAAGTCACCTTGAACATATCCAGCAGATAGGCGTCGTGCGTCTCAGTATCCGTATCATTGGCGCTCCACAAACGCAAGCTTTGCCCGGCCCGATAGCTGTGCACCCGCCCAATCTCACCAAGCCGAACGAAAGGCAGATTAGCAACGTCGACATCGCCATACTCATTCGCATCATAATCCCATACAACCAAGGCGCTATGGTCGCCTTGCTCATACGGGAGAGCAGTCAGGCCACCACCAGCCACATCTCCGTGATGAACAGGCTCATCCGTCGACACGACATAATCGCCAAACAGCGTGGTTAGACCTTGATGATATCCATCGTTCAATGGATCATGCATCTCACGAATCAAACGGAAATAACTGCTTGCGCCCGCGTCCGTACTGACAAGATCAGGGCCGTTATACGTGTAAAGGTCAGGCACTGATGCAGGATTCCGTTCAGGCAACTCTCGGACAACGGTACCATTGGCATCGAATATTGTAACATTATGTATGACAAAGCTCACGCAGGACACATCGCCCTCGCCGGCTTTCATTGCATCAGCAAAAGGCCCGTTGACAGCTCCGTCCACCCAATCGTTGTATTTTATCAAACCATAGGTTAGATCGTCTGGCGGATCGACCAGTGGGATGGTAACAACTTCATTGGCCTTGCTTATCGTAACAACGGCGGGAGTATCTTCATTTCCTTCCAAGACATAACTGAAAGTGATCTGAACTGACTGTGCCGTTGCCGCACCGCCGGCAAAGTTAGGCTTGAAGACTTCCACGCGGAACTGCGGTGTGATTGTAATCTTGTCCTGATCCACACCGGCTTGGCGGTCGATCTTCAGCGCCGCCAGCACCTCCCCCAGTCCGTAGACAGATTCTGTCCCCCGAACGCGATACTCCCAATTGGAGGTCGGCGTGCTGTCAACAGTCAGGCTATACGATGGCGAAGGGCCTACGTACACCAGAGTTGGCGTATCATCTACATCCGAATAATCGATGAAATTCGCAGCAATTCGTGCGGCGCGACGCCGAACTTCGCTCAGCCTTTCCGGATCGTGCTCATCCGACCAAATATCCGTTTCGTCCGTTCTCCACACCCACTGACTGTACTTGTGCTGCGCCCCAGGACCCGATGCTTGTCGGCCAACGCTCCCGCCAGTGAGCATATCGTAGATCGCGATCGCGTTATCTGCGGCGCTGTCCGTATTGTCACCGGGAAGGAGCGCCAGATTGAATCGATCCAAAAGCTCGTTATCCGTCAGAGCCAAGTCACCATTGTCTTCGTGCCAGTAGTTTTCGGGATCCATGACCGTATACGGAAAGATGCTGCGCATGACCCTGGCCACAGCAGTATCATCACCAAAAACGCCTCCTGCACTCCGGAAAATGTGCGGATACGAGAACCAGCGCGGATTGTCAACAGTGAGTTGGTTCCGGAAAAAAGCCGCGCTTGCCGCATCGTCGGCCGGGTCGAAAAGCAGGCTGATTTCTGATAGACTGGCACCCGTTCGAGTTTCGCCCCCCTCGGCTGCACCGAGAGGATCGACAGCATAATTGGGATCAATCATTCCGGTCATGTCAAAAAGGGAATATGCGTAACGTCCAAGAATGCCTGGATCCGGGCCATTGATCATGATGTTCTCCCACGAGATGAAGTCCCGCATGGTAGTCGGAAGCTCGTTCTCTCCTTCATACTCTTTGGGAATCATTTGCGCATTACCGATCTTCATAGCCACTCTATCTTCGCTGTCAACCTGCGCAAGCTTGACGACAGTGTCCGCAGCAGTGAGGTTGACCGAGAAGAGCATGGTCCGATGCTTCCAGTGACTTACCTTATCCGGATCCGGGTTATAGGTATAGAAGCGATTGCCGGGAAAGGCGAAGTTGGTGGGAATGGTCGCTCCGACGGGAACCGACAGCTCCGTTTGCACAAATCCAATCACTCGGCTAAGTCCCGACTCAGCGAGCAGCCTTGACTTCACGCTGTGCGCATAGTTAGCTGAAGCGGCCTTGTCCGTTCGTGCGGTAAAGGCAAAACTCATGGCCAGGATGAGCAGAAGAGAGAGTATAGAAAGCGCCAGGATAAGCGCCACCCCTTTTTCGCGGCGAGACGAACCCGGCATTATGCTGAGCATTTTCATCAGTCGTACTCCCGGGCTAAGTAAATGAGTTTCGAAAACTTCCGATCAGTCGAGTTATCGTCAGCCTGATTCTCGTGCACATTCATCGCCCGCAACGTGAACTCGATGTAAATGTACTGCGGCAGCGTGTTTGCATCAAAAGACGTAGCCGCCGTTGTCTTCATATCAACAGATGCATCATTGTAGGCGATGACCGTAAAATCCATGACATGGTCAGTCACCAACGTCTCATCTTCCCAACTTGTAACTGCCGCCCATGTACTGGTGGGATTATCAAGAAAGTCCCATTTCGCTGCTGTTTCACTTTGTGTGGTGATGCAGCGGAAGAGCCGAGAATCCGTATGCTTGTAGCCGATCTCCGCCAGGAGAGACTTGTCCGGCCCAGCCTCGACACCGATCCCACTACTGCTCACGAAGGCAATCTGCATATCCGGCGGCAGCCCCGCGGTCCAAGTGCTCCAGGTAATCTCCGCGCCAGGTGTGTCGCTCACCGCGATCTGCTGGAGATCCTGCGTAAGAAGTGATGTGATCAGGCGCGCCTTTTCGTACAGATCGCTGGTCTGGCCGGTCTTGCGCCAGATGATCTGGGTGCTGCTGAAGGTCTGCATGACAATGTACATGATGACCATCAGGATGGTCATGGCTACCAGGATTTCGATGAGGGTCATCCGGTGTCTGGCAAAGTTATGCTTCATCTAACGACCTCCAGCGCGTACTGCATTTTCTGGCGATCCCCATACTCCATGGATGCCGGCCAACTGACCTCGAGGTTCAATTGCAGCCGCTTGGTGTAGGACGTATCTTCACGTGCAACCCACGTGCCAGCGCTGTCGATCTCCCAGGCTGTGGTAGGCGATTTCCAGATGCGGATTACCCCCTCAAAGCTCATGGCCGTAGGGTCAGCAACCGATTCATGATAGAAACGGTAGACCCGCTTGCCGACATTCCCTCCTGCCGGGTCAGTCGGATAATCACCATCACTGACCTGCACCTTGGGGTCGCTTCCAAGGGCCACCCAGGTTGCCCCGTAAGAAGGCAGCGTTACGTCCGGCAGAGCGGCATCAGTTGGAACCAGCGCCAGGTTGGTCGTCCAGTCACTCCTCAACCACTTGGACAATTGCTGCAGCGTCTCATCAGCGGCATCGGCGGCGTAGTTCTGGCCGATCGCATCGCGGGTGGCACTCGTACCGATGGGGATCAGGCCGATGATGGCGAGCATGCCTATGGCGATGACCGCCAAGGCCAGGACGACCTCGATCAAGTTAAAGTAGCGCCTGAAGGTACGTTGTGAGGTAGTCTTCATGCCTGTCACTTCTTCTCCCATGGAGTCTTAGGCGGATAAGAGATTCGTCCCGTCAGCCAACTGACGACAACCGGCTGCGTCATGGTTTCCTGAGTCAGGAAGTCCGGCCGTGCCTCCACCTTGGCATCAGTGGCCCCGACAAGTGTGCCATCCGGCTTGAAGACGATACACTTTACATTTGGCTTGACACCTCCATATTCAGGGAACGGTGCGTCCACCAGAAGAGTCCCGCCGGTAGCGGTGATGAGCACGTTCGGGTTGGAGTACAACCACTCCGTTCCATCAACATATTTCTCAAAAGTAATCATCCCGGCGGAGTCCACCTCTACAATGCAAGGGCGAAACGTCTTCCCATCGACATCACGATGAATGATTGCAGAATCGTTGATGGTGGCAGGATGTTCAGGCAGCAGCAGCGCCATGTGCTTGCGCTGCGTGATCGCATACTGGCGGGTGAGCATGAGTTGCTTCCCGACATTACGGGCTGTCCCATCGATACCCGGGGACGACTTGATCGCGGAAAGCGCCACGCCCATGATCACAGCGACAATGCTGACGACGACCAGCAGCTCTACGAGGGTAAAGGGGCGGGTGGTGATGGGGGAAGAGGTGCGCTTGGGCGGGAAGATCATGTCGTTCCTTTGCCCCCGCGAGTGAGGAATCCCGGCGGGGTTTGGCTCGCGATGTGTGTCTGCTATTAGTATGGTCATGGGAGGAGTGGATTGCAAGTTCCGCTGTGCCTCCCTGCATGCCCCGCGCCTACCATTGCGACACCAGCCACTGACCATCAGTTCCCTTCCGCCGGTAAAGTTTCCGTAGCGGGCTCCTCTTCAGCCTCAACGGGCGCCTCGGAAGCGGGCTCTTCGACGGCATCGAGCGGCTCCTGATTGCCGACAGGCGTCGACGTGACAGGCGGGGCCACGGCATCGGGTCCAATGGCGAACTCGACGGGCATGGTGTAGACGGTGGCCCACCAGCCGCCGTCGAGGGCGCGGGAGTGCCAGCTCTCCTCGGTGAGGACGAGTTGGGCGCGGTAGACGGTGGCGGGCAACTGGATCAACTGCTCCGGAAAGTCGTAGCGGTTGCGCTCGCGCTCGGCCCAGATGTAGTGGCTGATGGGGTCGCTCTTGGGGCGGGAGTAGACCTGGGGATTGCTGGCGTCGAGGAGGACGGGGACGAGCTGGTCTTCGGGGAGATCGTCGCCCCGCTGGGTAGTGGCGTTCCAGAGGACGTGAAGGGAGTGATCGAGGGCGAACTCGCGGACGGCATCGCCATTCTCGTCGGTGACGAAGTAGTCGAAAAAGAGGTAGGCTTCCCACTCGTTCTTGTGGACGGCTTCGAGGAACTCCTGATCGGTATAGTTGGTGTCCTTGCCGGGGCCGCGCCAGCGCCCATAACCGCCGATGACGCCGAATGAGTTGCGGTCGATGTCGTAATCGCCGCGCAGCTTGATCTGGTAGGCGAAGTTGGGCTTGAGTCCGCGGGCTTCGAGGCGGCCGCTGAAGGTCTGGCCGGCGGGCGCGTAGGAGACGCGAACCCATGGGCCATCGGGGCCGGGCTTGTCATAGGCGAAGTTTTCGACGAAGTCGCGGGTATAGAAGTTGCCGGCGAGATCCGCCCAGCGCTCCTCCTCGGGGGAGGGTTGGGGCTGCATGGTCTGTGAGCTATCCTCGGTGAGGATGAACTCGATAGCCTCCTCGCGGGGTGGTCCGGGAACCGCGCTCAGGGGGATGGCGTCCATCGGGTCGACCGCGGCCTCGAGGATACCGGCGTCGGTGAGCCGTTGAATAGCCCAGCCGGAGACGAGCCGTCCGGTGGTGATGCCGCCAATGATGGCAAGGATGGCAAGGACGGCGACCCCAACGCGGGTGCCGGGGGTATTGGGCAGAATCCAGGTTTCGCTCTCGCTCATGATTATCGGCTCTTGCAGGTTGACAGGTTGAGGCTGACGCGGGACCGCTGTGAAGGAGTGAAAATATCTGGCCGTCTGCCGGAATGCAAGCCAACCGGGCAGGAATCCAGGCCCGGCAAGGTGGGAGTGGTTCTCCGAACCGCGATTGGGCTTTGGCAATGTGGGAGGGGTTCTCGGAACCGCGACTGGGCTTTGGCAATGTGGGAGGGGTTCTCGGAACCGCGACTGGGGTATTGCCACCTCTCCGCGTGAGAACAATTACACCAGACTCAGCTTCGACAGGCCCGGCCTCATAAAGAATGGTGCAGCAGCATTTTCCCACCTCACTGAGGTGGCAGGGCCGGCCAATGTAGGAGGGGTTCTCCGAACCGCGACTGGTGTATTGCCATCTCCCCGCATGAGCACAATTACACCAGTCTTCAGCCTCGACAGGCCGGACATCATAAAGGGGAATGGTGCAGCAATGTTTGGTGGGATTTTCTGGATTGAGTGGAGTTGGCCATGCGCATGATCGCCGTTCGGAGAACGCCTCCCACATTATGAGTGGCCACCCACGTGATGGTGGCCACCGGCGGCAGGCTTCAGACTGGCTGGCCCGGCCTCATAAAGGGGATGAAACAGCTACGGTTGGGGGGATTTTCTGGATTGAGTGGAGTTGGCTGTGCGCATGATCGCCGTTCGGAGAACGCCTCCCACCTTATTGGTGGCCACCATACAATGGGTGGCACCACCGGCTGCATCTGGCACTGCATGATCACAAGCCCTGGCACATTTCCGGAGGGTTAGCTCGACAGGCCCGGCAATGTGGCTGGCAACCTTTTGGGATGATCCGCTGCTCAGAGAGCGGCAAGGGTGGCAATTGAGGCAAAGTACGGGCATGGTATGACGAATCGTTTTGAAGTTTCAACGTGACATGAAAGGCCGCGGTATACGGATATGCGTTTATTACTGATTGGAGACATCGTGGGGAAAGGGGGCCGCATGGCGGTCCGTCACCTCGTCCCGGCACTGAGAGAAGAATTCGGGTGCAGCTTCTGCATTGCCAATGGCGAGAACAGCGCGGGCGGAGCGGGCATGACCGAAAAGTGCGTGCGGGAGATCCTCGACGCGGGCGTCGACGTGATCACGACCGGCGATCACGTCTGGGACCAGAAGGAGTTCGAGCACCAGATCGCCAACTACCCGGCGGTTCTGCGCCCGGCCAACTTCCCGCCGGCCCAACCCGGCCGCGGCTACGGGGTCTTTCAGAGTCCGGATGGTACGGAGATCGCCGTGATCGACCTGATCGGGCGCGTCTTCGTGAACGCCCAGAGCGACAACCCCTTCACCGCCGCCGACCGCATCCTCGAGGACCTCAAGCAGCGGCAGGTGCGCAACATCTTCGTGGACATCCATGCGGAAGCGACGAGCGAGAAGATCGCCATCGGACGCTACCTGGAGGGGCGAGTGACGGCGGTCTGGGGTACGCACACGCACGTGCAGACGGCAGATGAGCGGGTCCTGCCCAAGGGGACGGCCTTCATCTGCGACCTGGGCATGGTGGGGAGTCAGGAGTCGATTCTCGGCCGCGATATCCGGGCGGTGATCCACCGGATGTCAACTGGCATGCCGCGCCGGTTTAAAGTGGTGGATACGGATGTATTGTTATGCGGCGCGGTGGTGGAGTTCGATCCGACTTCCGGCCGAGCGACAGGGATCGAACGGATTGCCAGGATGAGCCCGAGTTGAGGATAAGCGACGGATGAAGTGTCCCAAGTGTGGCTGCGATGAGGTGAAAGTGGTGGACAGCCGGAATTCCAAGGAAGGAAATTCCGTGCGTCGACGCCGCGAGTGCGATCGCTGCGATCATCGCTTCACCACGCTGGAAGAGCTGGTGCCGACCGAAATTTACGTGATCAAGCGGGATCAGCGGCGGGTGGAGTTCAACCCGGCGAAGATCCGGGCGGGGGTCGAGCGTGCCTGCTGGAAACGGCCGGTGCGCACGCAGCAGCTCGACATCGCGATGTCGAACATCCTCCAGCAGATCGAGCGGATGGGCGAACGGGAACTGTCGAGCAAGACGATCGGGCTGATCGTGATGAAGGAGCTGGCCAACCTCGACCAGGTAGCCTACGTGCGCTTTGCTTCGGTCTATCGCCAGTTCAAGGATGCCGAGCAATTCATCGAAGAGATTCAACTGATGCGTGGTCACGACGACCAGTAACGAGTACGGGCAAGCGGCGTTCGGGCGTCGCGCGGGGAGCGTATGATCAAGTTGCAGGAAGAAGGGGTGCTGGTTCGCGAAGGGGCGGCGGTGACGGCGCATGCCCTGGATGAATGGCGGATCCTGGTGCAGCGCTGCTGCCGCGCCACCGGCTTCTCCCGCGTCAACCTGGCGGACGATGTCGCCGAGGTGGTGCGCCGCTTCTGCGCCATGCGCGCCAGTCGCCAACAGCCGGCCGCGGTCGAGGAAGTCGACGCGCTGGTGGTGCAGCTCCTCCTCGACTCCGGCCTGCACGAGGTCGCCGCCCGCTTTCAGCATGAGCGCCAGGTGCTTCCGCCCAATGCCGGGGAAGACCGGCTGCGGCTCGCCGCCGTCGACCTGACCGAGCTGCTGCGCGCCGATCCTTTTTTTCTCAACAAGCCGCTGGATAGCCTGATCGATCGGCTGCGCCAGGCACTGGAGAGCCTCTCTTTGCGCTTCGCGGGCGCGCCCTTCATTCAGGCGCTCGCCCGCGAGATCTGGTGGCAGATGCAGGTGCACGCCGAGCCGGCCGAGCGCGAGGATGCCCCTTTTCATCACTGCTGGCTGATCTCTCCCGAACAGATGCAGGTGATGCTGGCGGAACATGCCGGCGATGCGCTGCTGACGGCGGGCCTGCGAGTGAAGCCGGTGAGCCGTCTGCTGCCGACGCTGGCCGCGGAGCTGCCGATGGCCCGTCTCGCTACCGAGCTGGCGGGCAAGCCGCCCACGGAGCTGGCCCTTCTGCCCGCCTTCGACCAGGCCTGCCGCGACCTCGCCACGCTCATCCACCGCCTGTGCGCCATCATCGACCAGCGGGTTCAGAGCCGCGAACCCGGCGGGCTGCCCGTGCGCCTCACCCTCCAGGGGATCGAATCCCTTACCGGTGAGATCATGCCCATGCCGCCACGGCAGGCGACCGCTTTTCGCGACGAGCTGGCCGCCATCGCCGGCCGCGCGCTGCAGCCTCCCCTCAACGTGCGTATTTTACTTTCTTAAGGTGCGGTGATACTGTCTGAGTGAAATGGTGAGAAAGATGCCGAAACAACATCCAGCGCTGAATATCGTCGCGGGGCCCGATACGGGGCTCGAAGTGCAGGTCAAGAGCGACGCCATGGTCATCGGCCGGGGCTCGAAGGCCGACCTGACCCTTGGGGACCGCCTCTTGTCGCGACAACACGCGCGCCTCTTCAAGGCGATGGATGGCTGGTACGTGGAAGACATGGCCAGCACCAACGGCACCTGGATCCAGGGGCAGGCCGTCACCATGCCCACCCGCCTGCTCTCGGGCCAGCGCTTCCGCGTCGGCAAGACCGTCCTCGAGCTCTTTATCCCCTGCCCCGTCGCCGACGAAGGACAATTCGACCAGACGATGATCTCCTTCTGGCTCGATCCCGGATCGATGGAGAGCCTCACCATCGCCCGCGAGGGTGGCGAAGGGCAGATGCGCCGCGAGCGGGAGAAGCTGGCCGCCATCTACGAGGTCCAGGGGCTGCTGCGCAGCGAAGTGAGCGACGATGAGATGTATTCGCGCATCCTCGGCATCATCACCCGCGTCGTCCCCAGCGATATCGCCTACCTGCTCCTCCTCGACGCCAAGGGCAGCGGCCTGATCCCCGTCGCCCGGGAGACAGAGATCAAGGACGCCCGCGAGCACGTCTCGGCCTACATCAGCGGCTCGATGATCAACTACGTGCGCGAGCATCATCAGTCCGTTCTCTCCTCGGACAAGACGGACGATACGAGCATCAACCAGACCTATGTGTCGGGCATGAAGATGAACAGCATCATGTGCGCGCCCCTGCTTGCGGGCGGCGAACTGCTGGGCATGATCTACGTGATGTCCACGCAGGGATCCCACATTTTCGAGCATGACGATCTGCGGCTGCTCTCGGCCATCGCGCAGTCCGCGGCCATGGCGATCGAGAACAGCCGGTTGATGGCGCGCAATGTCCAGGCGGAGCGCATGGCCGCCATTGGGCTGACCGCCGCGGGGCTCGCCCATTACGTGAAGAACATCCTCGCCGGTCTGGAAGGGAGCATCTCGCTGCTTCGTCTCGGCATGGACGGCGACAACCACAAGACGATGGACGCCGCCTGGCAGATCCTCAACTCCAATCACCGGCGCCTCTCCTCCCTGATGCTCGACCTGCTGAGCCTGAGTAAGGAGTTGAAGCTGAGCTTCGCCCGCCACAACGCCGTCGACATCGTCAAGGACGTGGTCGCCCTCTCCCGCAACCAGGTGAAGGACGACAACATCGAGATCGTCTTCGAGCCGGAGCCCGCGACCATCATGGCGGACATCGACAACCAGGGGCTGCACCGCATCCTCCTCAACCTGCTCAACAATGCCATCGACTCGGTGCGCCAGAAGCATGGCGAATCCGGCGCGGGCCGCATCCACATCGATGCCTCCATCGATCAGGAGACCGACACGCTGGTGATCAGCGTGACGGACAACGGTATCGGCGTCCCGGAACCGGAGCGCGAGGTCATCTTCGAAAGCTTCCACACCACCAAGGGGGACCGGGGGACCGGCCTGGGGCTGGCCGTCTGCCGGCGCATTGCCTCGGGGCACAACGGCCGCATCTCCATCTCCTGCCAGGAGAAGAGCACGACCTTCTGGGTGGAGATCCCGGTCAACCATGGGGTGACCCACACGGCCCGCATCCAGAGCGGTCAGTTGATCGAAGGGGACCTGCTCAGCAAGAGCCAGTGAGCGGAGATGACGGCGTCAGATGTAGCGCCGCTCCACACGGTTCCCGATCGAGCAGATGACCTCGTAGGTGATCGTCCCCTTGTACTTGGCCCAATCGCCGACGGTGATCCGGTCGCCGAGACAGATGACCTCGTCCCCCACCTGGGCCTCGGGCACGTTCTCGAGCGAGACGGTCGTATAGTCCATCGAGACCCGGCCAAGAATCGGGCACTGCACCCCCCGGACCATGACGCAGCCCTTGTTCGACATGCCGAGCGGGAGGCCGTCGGCATAGCCGATGGCGATGGTGCCCACGCGCGTGTTGTGCTTGAGCGTGCAGGTCCTCCCATAGCCGATGGTGGCGCCGCGCGGCATCTCGCGGACGGCAACGAGGCGCGCCTTCAGGGAGAGAACCGGCTCCAGATCGAGCCGCTGCTTTCCCTCCAGGTCGAAGACCCCATAGAGGTTGATGCCGGTGCGAACGAGGTTGAAGGGCCCTTCGCAGGATTCGGGGATGTTGTTGATGCCGTCGCTGTTGGCCATGTGGATCCAGGAGAAGTCGATGCCATGGGCGTGGAGGGCCTGGAGGAGGCGGCGAAAGTCGTTGATCTGGTCGTAGCTGAAGGCATAGTCGCCATAGGCGAAGGGGAAGTGGGAATAGATGCCGGAGCAGCGCAGCCCCGGCAGGCGCACCGCCTGGCGGATGACGGTTTCGGCTTCGGCGAGGAGGATGCCGAGGCGCCCCATGCCCGTGTCGATGAGGAAATGGCATTCGACCTCGCGGCCCTGTCGGCAGGCTTCGGCGCTGAGCGCCTCGGCGGTCGCCAGGTCGGTGATGGGGGCGACGATTCCTTCGGCCACCACAATTGGGATCTCCGGGCCGATCAGCCCGCCGAGCACCTGCACGGGGACCCCGAGGTGCTTGATCGCCACCGCCTCGCGGACCTCCGCCACGCCGATGGCATGCACGCCAGCCTCCACCAGCGCCGGCGCGATCCGCGACACCCCCAGACCATAGGCGTTCGCCTTGAGCACCGCCATCACCCGGCGCGGCGCCACCGCCTCGGCGATGCGCCGATAGTTGCGCTTGAGCTTGGCAAGATCCACCTCGAGCACCACCCGCGACGCCGGCAGTTCCGCCGTCGCCACCGCTTCAGCCTTCACCTGGTCGTTCAATGGTAAACCCCATGTCTTCGATCATCTTGTGGTCCGCATCGATCGCCTGACCATCTGTCGTCAGATAGTCCCCTACAAACATAGAATTGGCGGCGTAAAATGCGAGGGGCTGCATGCTGCGCAGAGTAGATTCTCTTCCGCCGGCGACGCGGATCTCGCGGTCGGGGCAGAGGAGGCGGAAAGCGGCGAGCACCTTGAGGGCGAATAGGGGCCGCACTTCGCCGGCGCTTCCCATGGGGGTGCCGTCGACCGGATGCAGCAGATTGACAGGGATCGACTCGGCGCCCAGGTCGCGCAGGTGGCGGGCCATGCCGATCAGTTCCAGCTCCGTCTCGCCCATGCCCACGATGATGCCGCTGCACGCGGAGAGGCCCGCGGCCACGCTGCGCTCGACCGTGCCCACGCGGTCCGCGTAGGTGTGGGTCGTGCAGACCTTCTCGTAGTTGGCTTGACTGGTGTTGAGGTTGTGGTTGTAGCGGTCGACGCCGGCGTCCTTCAGCCGCCGTGCCTGGTCGTCGGTCAGGAGGCCGAGGCAGGCGCAGAGCTTGAGGGGCATCTCCTGCTTGATCGCCTTGACGGCATCGATGACGGTGTCGAGGGTGCGGGGATTGGGGCCGCGACCGCTGCAGACGATGCAGTAGGTGCTCGCGCCCGCGGCCAGCGCGCGACGGGCTCCCGCCACGATGGCATCGGTCTCCTGCATCGGGTAGCTGTCGATGGGCGCATCCGAGACGCTCGACTGGGAGCAGTAGTTGCAGTCTTCGGGGCAGTGTCCGCTCTTGGCATTGAGCAGCATGTTGAGCTTGATCCGGTTGCCGAAGTAGTGGCGGCGGACGCGGTAGGCGGCATGGAGAAGGGCGAGGATCTCGGTATCGTCGGCATGCAGCACGCTCATGGCTTCGTCATCGGTGAGGATGTCGCCGGCGAGGGCCTTGTCCGCCAGCCGATTCCAGTCAGCAGCGATGGCGGGTGAGGTGAGAGTCGAGGTGGACATGGGCTTAGCTCCTTGCTCGAATGAATATCAGGGTTGAGTGAGTTCGATGATGGCCTGGCGGTAAATCGCCATCATGGCCTGTAAGTGATCGGAAGTGGCGGCGAGTGGTGGCATGAAGACGAGGACGTTGCCGAGGGGGCGCACGAGCATCCCGAGGTCGCGGCAGCGGCGGCAGATCCTGGCTCCCATCCGCGCCTCCCATGGATAGTCGAGCCCCGCCTCCTTGTCGGCGATCAGCTCGATACCCCACATGAAGCCTCTGCCGCGCACATCGCCCACGTGCGGCAACTCGCGCCAGCTCCGCAGCTCCTCCCCTATCGCGTCGCTCACGGCTGCCACATGGGCGACAATGCCGTTGCGCCGGAAAAGCTCGAGGTTGGCGAGGGCGGCCGCGCAGGCAAGCTGGTTGCCCGTGTAGGAATGGCCGTGAAAGAAGGTTTTGGCCTCGGCGTGGGTTCCCAGGAAGGCGTTGTAGATCCGGTCGTTGGCAACGGTGGCGGCCAGCGGCAGGTAGCCGCCGGTGATCCCCTTGGCGGTCATCAGGATATCGGGCGCAACCCCTTCATGTTCGCAGGCGAACATCCGGCCGGTGCGGCCGAAACCGGTGGCGACTTCATCGGCCAGAAGCAGGGTATCATGGCGCCGGCAGAGGTCGGCAGCTTCGCGCAGAAAACCTTCCGGCATGGTGACGATCCCGGCCGCGCCCGCCACCAGCGGCTCCAGCACCAGCCCGCAGACCTCCCCCGCATGCTCTATCAGGAGACGCTCCAGCTCCGCCAGGCAATGGGCCTTGCAGGCAGCCTCGTCCCCGTCGAAGCGATAGGCATGGGGATACGGCGCCCGCAGCGTTGGAAAGAGCAGGTCGCGAAAGGCCCCGTGAAAAAGCTCGATACCGCCGATGCTGACGGCGCCAATGGTATCGCCGTGGTAGGCATCGCGCATGGCGATGAAGCGCGTCCGCCCGGGCTGCCCCACATGGCGCCAGTACTGGTACGCCATCTTCAACGCGATCTCCACGGATTCGGAGCCGCTGTCGGAGTAGAAGACATGGGTAAGCCCTTCCGGCAGGATGGCGACCAACTGCTCCGCCAGCAGGATGGAGGGCACGTTCGCCTGCCCCAGCAGGGTCGAATGGGCGACCTTCTCCAACTGCTCGCGGATCGCCGCGTCGATCTCCGGCACGCGGTGGCCGTGGACGTTGAGCCAGATGGAGGAGACCGCGTCGTAGTAGCGCCGTCCCTCCACGTCAAAGAGGAAGAGACCATCCCCCCGCTCGACGATCAGGGGGGCGTCGGCCGCATACTCCTGCATCTGGGTAAAGGGGTGCCAGAGATGCGCCTTGTCCAGGCGCGCCAGCTCTTCATAGCGGCTCGATTCGCTCATAAGGGTAAGGGCCCGGCTGCTTGGGGTCTTTCGGTGGGAAAGTTGCCCCCAAAGGTAGCATCGAATCGCCAAGTTGAAACCGCAACCAGCGACAAGAGCATGCGGATCAGAGATCAGGCGGATCGGACAGATCAGGCGGATCAGGCGGATCAGGCGGATCGGACAGATCAGGCAGATCAGGCGGATCAGGCGGATCGGACAGATCGGGGAAGGTCAGTTGACTTCGCGCATGGTCTTCAGAAGCTCTTTGGCGTCTCCGCCCTTGCGCAGGTAGGCGGTCGCGCCGGCAGCGCGCATTTCCTCGGCCAGGGCGGCCTCTTCATGAAAGGAGAGACCGATAATGGAGATCCATGGGTGCTTCTGCTTGATCTGTCGGGTCGCTTCGATGCCATTCATGCGGGGCATGTCCACATCCATGAGGATGACGTGGGGGCGAAGCTCGTCGGCCCGCTCGATCGCTTCCACCCCATCCTTCGCCTCGCCCACCAGGACCAGATCTCTCTCACGCTCGAGGAGGGCGATCAGCCCCTCGCGGAAGATGACGTGGTCGTCGGCAATGACGACGCGCAGGGTGCGATCCTTCCGCACGTGACGCTCCAGTGGCGACTCGCTGGCGGTCGCGGCGACCGCTTCGCTGGTCGGCTCTTCCTGGTCTTCGATCTGGAGCAGAGGGAGGCTGAGGATAATGGTCGTTCCCACCCCAGGCTTGGAATCCAGCGTGAAGTCGCCGCCAAGGGCTTGCAGACGCTCGCGGATGCTGAAGAGGCCGAAGCCACCGGCGTCGAGCGACTCCACCAGTTTGCCGGCGTCGAAGCCATGCCCCTGATCGGAGACATCGACCCGCAGCTCATCGGGCGTCTTGCAATAGAGGTTCACCGTCGCGGTGTTTGCCCCGGAATGCTTAACTGCGTTGAGCAGCAGCTCCCGGATCGCGTTGAAAAGGAAGATCTTGTCGTGGTACGGCACGTTTGGAAGGGATTCGTCCACCCGCAACTGAACCTGGAAATGATGATTTTCGCGGAACCACCGCGTCAGCCACTCCAGGGCCTCGGAGAGGGACGAATAATGGAGAGCCGGCGGGCTCAGCTCATAAGAAAGCGACCGGGAGGCGCTGATCGACTCGTCCAGCAGGCGCCCAAGGGCCTCGATGGAGCGGGCGGTGCGGTCGCCTCGACAGAGGGACAACTGCATCTTTGCCGCAACCAGCAGTTGCTGGAGACCGTCGTGCAGATTGCGGCCGAGGCGCTGGCGTTCCACGTGCTCCGCCTGGGTAAGCTGATTGGCGAGGCGGCGCAGCTTCTGGTTCTGGCGCTCCAGCTCGATGGTCCGTTCCGCGACCCGCTTTTCAAGGTCTTCGTGAGCCTCTTCAAGGGCCTGCTCGGCCTGGCGCCGTTCGGTCACGTCCAGTTCGGCGGCAACACCGGCGATGATCTGGCCATTGCTGTCGCGTACGGGAGCGGCATTGTTCAGCAAGAAGCGGCGTTCACCGCTGTCGAAGCGCTTGCACTCGATGAGCTCACCAACGGTGACCTCGCCATTGAGCAGGGCGCGCGCCATGGCCCATTCGTGAACCTCGATGCGCTGGTGAGACTCCGGCCAATAGCCTTCCCACTGGTCGAACTGGGCGATGCTCTCCGTCCGCGGCGGCATTCCCCACAGCTTGCGATGCGCCTCATTGTCGCGGATGACGGCGCCGTTGACATCGGTGATGACCACGCCGACGGGCAGGGCGTCGAGGACGGCGTTGAGGGTCGCTTCGCTCTGGCGGAGCTTCTCTTCGGCTTCCCGCTGCTGGGTGGTGTCGCGTCCCACGCAATAGAGCAGATCTTCGGCGCGATAGGGAGCGGTATTCCAGGCAATCCAGCGGTAGCTGCCATCCTTGCAGCGCATGCGATGCTCAAACTTTGCCAGCGGCTTGCCCGCATTCAGCTCCACGATCATCTGCCGCGACATGGCCACATCATCGGGATGAACGAGTGAAAAGATCTGCATCCGGAGCAGCTCGTCCCGTGTCCAGCCGAGCGTGGAGCTGAAGGCGGGATTGACTCGCTTCCAGCTCTCATCGCGCAGCGAGGCGATGCCCAGCATGTCCAGCGACAGCTCGAAAAAGCGGTCGCGCTCGCGTTCCACCCGCTTGCGTGCGGTGATATCGATGGCGACCCCCGGAAAGGCGACCGCCTCACCTTCATCATCCAGCTCCACCGCGCCACGCGCATGCAGCCAGCGGATCCGGCCGCCGCCCAGGCGCACCCGATATTCCTCTTCGAAGGGGCCGCCGTTCGCCAGAACCTGATTGATGGCACCGCGCACACGCTCGCGATCCTCCTCGACAATCTGCTCCAGATAGTTGTCGACGGTGGCCGCCATCTCTTCGTCATCCAGGTCAAAGAGGCGCACGAGGTTGCGGTCACCGATGATGGTGTTGCCGACAATATCCCAATGCCAGGTGCCGACTTCCGTCGCGGTGAGGGTGGTTTCGAGCCGCCTGGTGGTGCTCATCAACTGCTCTTCAGCCTTCTTCTGCTCCGTCACATCCCGCAGCGTCACGATCGCCAGCAGCAGCCTGCCCTGGTCGTCGTGAACCGGGGTGCCGCCATAGGAGCCTATCCAACTTCTCCCCGTATCGAGTCGCCGCACCTTCACCTCGTACCGGTCGAAAATCTCGCCGCGCAGGACGCGCCCGATGGGCCATTCTTCCGTCGGCAGCAGCTTGTCATCCAGATCTCTGATCTCGAAGAAATCGGTGAGGGTATCGAGATGACGCCGCAGGTCGGCAACGGAATCCAGGCCGTGAATGGCGAGGGACGCGGGATTCATATCCACCAGGTTACCATCCGGATCGAAGATGACCAGTCCTTCGGTCATGTGATTGTAGATAGCTTCCGATTGCGCCAACGTCCGTTTCAGCCGCTCCTCGATCCGCTTCTGCTCGGTGAGGTCGTGCATCAGGAAGGCGAGGAGTTCCGTGGATTCGCTGCGTGTTGGCAGCAGCATGGAGCTGTACGTGATGGTGCGCTCATCACCGTCGGGCAGCCGCCGCAGGAGGACGGAGTAGTCGTGGACAAGCTCACCCCGCAACGCCTTCGCCAGCGGCCATTCGTCGTGCGGCATGAGGCGACCATCCGTGTACCGCAGCTCGAAAGCTTCCTGATACCGCTCAAGCAGGTCGAGCAATTCATCCATGGAGGCGCAACCGTGCATGCGCAGGCCGGCGTCATTGAGGAAGAGGCAGCGCCCTTCCCTGTCGGTCACCCCGATGCCAACCGGCGCATTCTCGATCACGACCTGCAACTCCGCCCCCTGATCGACAAGCCTTGCGTGACGCGCGATGGGCGCGTGCTCTTCCTCATTCTCTCTGGAGTGATCGGATCTCGTCATGCGGTTGTCCTGAACGATTAAGCATCTTCATCACCGGCATCCCCCTTGGCTGACGGTCAATGATACCTGAGGACAACGTACTATCATTTTGCCTTCACTGGCAAACGGAAAGCTGCCTGGCCGGCCAATTGGCGGGGTCGGAGTTGCTGTCGTTCATGTCGCGTGAAGCGGTTCAACCGGAAGGAGCAGCCGGAAAAGGGCACCTTCGCCCGGATGCGACGTGATCTCCAACTGGCCGCCAAGCGCCACGAGACGCTCCTGCACGGACAAGAGGCCGAAACTGCCAAGGTCCTGCTTCGCGATCAACACCCGCGGGTCAAAGCCATGGCCGCAATCCGAGACGATCACCTCCGCGATCGAGGGTTCCGCCCGCCGACATTCCACCCGCGCCGCTTTGCAGCCGGAGTACTTGACGGCATTGAGCAGCAGCTCACGCACCGCGCTGAAGAGGAAGACTTTGTCATCGTTGGAGAACTCCGGAAAGCCTTCCTCGACGCACAGCACGACGTCGAAGTCGTGATGCGTCTCAAACCACGAGGCCAGCCACTTGAGAGCTTCCGGAAGCGGTGAATTCTCCAGCGTGGGGGGGCAAAGCTCGTACGAAAGAGTACGGGATGCCTGGATAGCCTCCTCCAGGAGCTCACGCAAGTGGAGCACGGTGCGCTCCACCCGGTCGCCGTTGCAGAGGGATAGCTGTATCTTGGCGGCAATGAGAATCTGCTGCAGACCATCGTGCAGGCCCTGGGCAAACTTGCAGCGATCCCGGTGTTCCGCCTGCGAGAGCTGGTGGGCCAGTTGACGCAACCGTTGATTCTGCCGCTCCAGCTCCTTCGTGCGCTGGGATACCCGCTCCTTCAGGGCATCGCGATGCTTTACGAGATCCTCCTCCATCTGCTTGCGCAGCGTGATGTCGACACTGGCGCCGGCATGGCCCAGATAGTTGCCATCCTCGTCGAAGCGTGGACGCCCCCACGATTCGAGCCAACGCCACTCCCCGTCAGCCCGCCGCACCCGCACCTCCGCATGGAAGGGGGCACGGTTACGTACGCTCTCGTAGAAGGCCCCCACGTAGGCAGGTTCATCATCCGGATGAACCAGGCATCGCCAGCGCTCACCCAGGCCACCTTCCCGATCCACCCCGAAATATTCACAGAAGGTGTTGTTGACCAACTGCTGGCGCCCCTCCTCATCCTGAAGCCACAGTATCAGCGGCAGATCGTCGGCCAGAGAGCGGAATCGCCGTTCGCTCTCACGCAGTACCTCGATTTCATTCATGGTTTCACACATGGGGTGAACTCCCGCGGTTAAGTCGGACAACATACTCATTCGGACTTTATAGCGAATCCCCCTCTGTCCAGATCTTTATGCCCTTTATATTGGAATTGTACGCCGCATGTCGGTTCCTACCGAAATATCCAAGCGTTCAGCCCGTATTTATCCAGTTTTATAATTATCCCTGCAATTATACTAATATACAAACCCAGAAATATATATACCAATCCGACATAAAAAACAAAAAAACAAACGGAAAGATGGTTGTGGTCAGGGCAAAGCTCCGCCGCGGCATTGACGAGGCCCGCAGACGTAAAGATGTGGTCCACTGCCGCGCGCGTCCTTCGATGGCAAAGCTCGCCAGCTCGCTTTCGGCTCCTGCCGTAAAACACCATCTGACGGTACTTCGGCATGATCGCATGGAACTTGCATTCCCCTTTGTGTGAGATAGACTCTGCCGTTCCTTCCCGGCCAGTCCTCCAGGGTTTTCCCTCGGCAAAAACTTCCTCGGCAGTGCCGGCGGTCGGCCGGTGTAATCAAGACAAGGGGAGAAGACGCGTCATGAAGATCACCCGTATTGAGACGATTCTGGTCGGAGCGCCGACACCGGGCTGCGGCTTGTTGTCCAACCGCAATTACTTTTACATCCTCCTTCACACGGATGCCGGCATTACCGGCCTTGGGGAAGCCACGCTGGAAAGTCACGATCATTCCATCATCGGCTCGTTACGGGATCTTGAAGAGCTGATAATCGGAAGCGATCCGCGCCAAGTGGCCTTCCTCTCGCAAACCTTGATGCGTCAACGCTTCTGGAAAGGGGGGGTGGTCAAGGCCTCCGCCATTTCCGGCGTTGAGCTTGCTTGCTGGGACATCATCGGCAAGGCGCAGGGCGTACCAGTCTACAAACTGCTGGGAGGCGCGGTGCGCGACAGGATTCGCGTGTACGCCAACGGCTGGACCGGCGGCGCTACCGATCCGGCATTGGTCAAGGAGAAGGCCGTGGAAGCGCTCGAACTTGGCTATCAGGCGTTCAAATTCAGCCTGGCGATCCCGACCTGGCCAGTGCGCGATCACGCCACCACGCATAAGATTCGCCGCATGGCGGAAGCCATCCGTGACGCGGTTGGCCCGGATGCCGCGCTCCTCTTCGATGGTCACGGTCGCTACGACGCCCAGTTGGCAATCCAAATTGGGAAAGCGCTGGAAGACTTGAACATCCTGTTTTTCGAGGAACCGGTTCAACCGGAAGATGAGGAAGGCATGGCGTTGGTGGCGGCAAGAGTGAATATTCCCATTGCCGCCGGCGAGCGGCTGACGCGCCTCCAGGAATTCCGACGGTTGTTCGAGAAACGCGCGATCGCCATTGCCCAGCCCGATCTGGCGCATTGTCATGGACTTGGCGAAGGGCTCAAAGTGGCGCATCTGGCGGAGGCATTCGACGGCTTCATTGCTCCTCATTGTCCCATGAGTCCGGTCATCACCGCGATCTCCCTGCACCTGGATGCCGTCTGCCCCAATTTCCTGATTCAGGAACGCCTCTTTCTCAACGACTGGCGGAATGAAGTCATCACCGAACCCTTGCAGGTCAAGGACGGTTATCTCAACGTGCCGTCCAAGCCCGGTTGGGGTGTTGAGCTGGATATGGAAATGGTAAGACAGCATCCACGTATCGTGGCCGGGACGCCGATACTCTTCCGTCCCGATGGGGCGGTCAGCGATTGGTAGTGCCCGATCAGATATCCTCGATGCGCAACATCACGGGGGTGCCCCTGACCACATCCAACTGGCTGATCTCCGTCAGCGCCCGGCGAATGCTGCGTTCCTTCGCCTGATGGGTGATGAGGATAATCGGCAAGGAATCGGTTCCGGGCTTCGCCTCTTCCTGGGTGACGCTGGCGATGCTGATCCCGCCATTGCCGAGAATGTCGGCGATGCGCCCCAGCACCCGCGGCTCGTCCAGCACCTCAAGCCGCACATAGTAGCGGCAGTCGATGTCTTCCATATCTACGACATCGCTGTAGGTGCCGTGCGGGCGGAAAGCGGAGACGCGCTGCGGCGATTCGAAGGTGAGGTTGAGGCCCACATCGACGAGGTCGGCCACCACGGCGCTGGCGGTGGCGTCCATGCCGGCGCCGCGTCCGTAGAACATGGTGTCTCCCACCACGTCGCCCTTCACATAGACGGCATTGAAGACTTCGCTGACGTTGGCCAGCATGGAGCCTGTCGGGATGAGCGTCGGGTGAACGCGCATCTCGATGGTGCCGTTGTTGCCGGCAAGTTTGATGATCCCCAGCAGCTTGATCTTGTAGCCGGCTTCCGCCGCATAGCGGAGGTCGACCAAGTCGAGATGGCGGATTCCCTCGATAAAGAGGGGCTTCATGCCGAACCATTCGCCATAGGCGAGGGAGGCGAGAATGGTGGTTTTGTGGGCGGTGTCGTCGCCGTCGATATCGAGGGAGGGCTCGGCCTCGGCATAGCCGAGGGCCTGTGCATCGTCGAGAACGGGCTGGAAGCTGAGCCCCTCGCGCTCCATGCGGGTGAGAATGTAGTTGCAGGTGCCGTTGAGGATGCCGTAGATGGCGCGGATGTGATTGGCGGCCAATCCCTCGCGCAGGGCCTTGATGATGGGTATTCCCCCGGCCACGCTGGCTTCATAGTAGATGTCCGCCCCGCTTTCGTTGGCCGCGGCGAAGATCTCGTCGCCGTGATAGGCGAGGAGGGCCTTGTTGGCGGTGACGACGGGCTTGCCGTTCTTCAGCGCCCGCAGGACGAAATCCTTGGCGATGGTGGTCCCCCCGACCAGCTCGACCACCACGTCGATATCGGGATTATCGAGCACGTCGCTGACGTTCGTCGTCAGGAGGCTCTTGTCGATCGGTACGCCGCGATCGGTAACGATGTCGAGATCCGCAATCTTGTGAATGACGGGCTGCACGCCGGAGCGCGCGCCTATCAGCTTGCCATTGTTGTGGAGACACTTCACGACTCCACTCCCGACGGTACCGAAACCGATCAACCCGACCCGTATCTCTCGCATGTTGTCCCTCGACTGTGTCGTCTGCTGTTACGCCGCTGAATCGCCAATGAGCCGAAAAGCGGTACAGTACACCGCACCGCGATATTTGCGAACCGCATGAGAAGGGAGAGGAGCGCGAGGCGGCCCCTGGCCGCAACCAAAGCTTTCTGGTCTCAGGGGCGAAACTTCACATAATTTAACAATTGACGCGATTATGATCACCACGAAGAACACGAAGAGCACGAAGATGCTGATAAGTAATGATTATGACATTTATTGACTTTATCGCCAATTACCTGACATCATTTCTACAGCCTATCAACCTACTTCGTAATCTTCGTGAACTTCGTGGTTAAATCCGTCCGGTTCGGATTCCCCTACACGGAAAACAAGGTTCTGACGGATAATAGTATGAAGCGGGTCAGCCGCGTGCCGCTGCCCCATCACGAGATGACGTAGCGGTACTGCATGGCGTCGGCCGTCCAGTCCGTCGGCGCGTCCGGCTGCTGATTGGCAAAGAGCCGGGTCATGTGCAGAAGGAGATGGCCGCTCTCACGATCCTCGCGCACGTAGAAGTTGGAGAGGGTCAAGCGGGGGCTTTCGTCCGACCGGCGATCGTCCAGGATCGAGACTGAGCCGCGGACCAGCATCCCGGAACGGGGGTCCACCTCGGCGAGCACCAGCGGATAGCGGGGAGAATTACCGCGCGGATTCTCGCCGCACAGATTCCCGACCCAGAAGAGGCGCCCATCCCGCCACGGCAGCAACTGGGAACATGAGCTGGGCGAGAAGAAGCTTTGGCCATCATGGTACCGCCACGGCGCCGGCTCTGACCAGGTGGCACCGCCATCGTGGGAGAGGGCGTACCACCGATAGCCGGGAAGCTCCGGCTCCGCGTCGTTGCTGCCCCGCATGACGACCAGCAGCCGCCCGTCGGGCAATTCCGCCAGCGTCGGCTCGATCATGCCGCGTGTCGAGCGCTCGGGATCGCCCACAATCCGCTCCGATGCCGTCCACGCCAGCCGCCCATCCTCCCGCCACCGCCCCATGAGCAGGAGGGCGTCGGTATAGGTGAACCCCTTGCCGGGATTGGCATAGTACCCATCACGCCCGGTCGGACTGCTCTGGACGGGTAGCAGGATGGTGCCGTCGCTCCGCGTCAGCGGACGCTCGCCGAGATCTCCCATCATGACGCAGTTGCGCCCGATCGTGACGCCGGGGAGGGGATGCCGCTCCGAATAGGTTGTCCCATCGTGCACAATCTGCTCGGTGTGCAGCAGCGACCGCCCGTCCGGCGCCAGCACTCCGTAATGCACCTTCCACTGACGAAGGCCCTCCAGCGGATCATCCGACGGCAGGACCCCTTCGGTCCAGAAGATCAGGCAGCGGCCGCTGAGCGGATCGGTGTAGAAGCCGCGCAGATGTCGACGTCCCGTTCCACCCTCGGCCTGGAACTCCGCCGCCCACTCCCGCTGGTATTGCCAGGACCGCCCATTGTCGCGCGAATAGCGGAGGAAGGCCACGTCGCAGGTGTCGCTGCGGCTTTCATAAGCATGGGAGGAGACGAGCCACGGCTCATCGCGGTTGGTGTAATAGCTGGCGCCATGAACGGCGACGCCGGAGCGCGGCGATTTCACGAAAACCTGTCGGTCAAGAAGGGAGCAGAGCATGTGTCAGCCTCTAGTCATCGAGTTCGGGCAGGTAGGGCATCATCCAGCGAAAGCCGACATCGGTCGGAACCACGGGGGTTTCGCTGCTGTAGGCGGAATAGAGAAAGCGTTTGGTGGTCGAAGCGCTGGCGCCCTTGATCTGGTAGAAGGGGCTTTCGTCGGGAAAGCGGCTGGAGGTCCATTCGCGCACGTTGCCGCCCATGTCCATGGCGCCGTAGAGCGAGACATCGTGGGGAAAAGCTCCGGGCACGGCAAAGAGTGGCCAGATTCGCCTCGCCTGCACGTTGTCGACGGTGAATGCATAGGCGGGGTCATAGTCGTTTCCCCACGGGAAGGCACGGCCATCGACCCCGCGCGCGGCCTTTTCCCATTCCTGCGCGGTCGGCAGGCGACATAGCCGTCCCAGCTCGCGGCTCTTCCATTCACAGAAGCGTTCCGCGGCTTCCCGGGTGATCCCCACCACCGGCAACTCCGGCTGAAGCGGCTCCCGCGGACGTCCTTCACGATCCCAGGCATCATGGAAGCGCCGATCCTGATGGCTGAACTGCACGCGACTCATCAGCGGATCGTCTTCTCCCGGCGACGCTTCCTCGCGCCAGAAGCGCAGATACTCGCCAAAGGTGACTTCGTGCCTGGCGATGAAGAAGGCCTCCGTAGTCGCCTCGTGAAGCCGTTCATTGCGCGCATACTCGCCACCGACGAGGAAGGCCCCGCCGGGCACGTAGACCGTCTCCTCCGGAATCGCCTTCGGCAGCTTCACCGTCACCGCGACGTTTTCTCCATGGCCGATCAGCACCGGTTGGCGCACGGTCGGGCGCTCCGGCGCTTCCAATGTCAGCAGGAAACGCCCCTTCGGTATGTCGAACGTCTTGACGGGCGCGGGACCGAGGTCGACGAAACTGCCGCTGCCATCGCGCCGCAGCGAATCCAGGTTCTGCATGCGCACGTTGGCCGCCGGGGGCACCGAGCCGATGGTCAGCCTGCCACGGCCGAGGAGGCGGACCTCGAGGTCGAGCAGGGTCGCCTGGCTCTCCTCCCTCGCCTGCTGGTAACGTGGGCCGATCCAGCTGCCGAGCAGGTCGAGCCACTGGCGTCCCTGGGCGTAGTCGCCGGTCTCGATGGCATATTCCAGACGGTTGCGAAAGATCTCCAGCATCGCCTCATTGACCCGCTTGTCCCGCTTGTTGTGAGCGGCAAAGACATAGAGCATGACCGCGGTGCTGTAGCTGTTTTCCGCCCGGCTGGTCAGCCCATGCAGGCGGTCGCGGAGCTTGGCTTCTTCTTCGTTCATGGACTCCGTCGTTCGCGCCTGGCGCATCTCCTCCACCTGCCGCGACAGCGCAAACATCTCTCGATAGTGGGCATTGCCTTCCTGGCGATTGTTGTCAGCGAGCTTGAGCAAGGAATCGTAGCGCCGCCAGGAGACGCCGGCAATGACCGCGAGACCAGCCAGGCAGACGATCAGGATCCCCGCGATCGTGCTGCTCAGCACCAGGTGGCGCCGGCAGAACTTCCAGCTCTTCTCGACTATGCCATACGGCCGGGCCAGGACTGGCATGCCCTGCTGATAGCGGCGAAGATCCGCCAGCAGATCCGTCACGGAGTCATAGCGATCCTCGCGCCTCAACTTCAGACACTTCATGCAGATGGCGCTCAGATCGCACGGGATCGGCAGGTGAGGGGTTCGTTTGCGCGGCGGCGTGATATCCCCCCGCGCCACGCGTTCGAAGACCTCCTCCAGGGTCCCCGCCTCCAGCGCCTTTTCCAGGGTCAGCAGCTCGTACAGGATCGCTCCGAGGCTGTAGACATCGCTGCGCGCATCGAGCTGGGAAACCTGCCCCTGCGCCTGCTCCGGTGACATGTAGAGCGGCGTACCGGAGACGACTCCCTCCATGGTTACATCCAGCGACGAGAGCGTCTGACCGTCCGCCTCCACATGCTCGGGCGATGCCGCCGCGCCTTCCTCCACCGATTCGCCCGGGCGGTTGATGACCTTCACCAGCCCCCAGTCGGTCACCAGCGTCTCACCGAAGGCGCCCAGAAGAATGTTCTCGGGCTTGAGATCGCGATGGATAGCCCCGCGACTGTGGGCAAAGGCGATCGCCTGGCAGATGTCGACGAATATCTCCAGCCGCTTGTTCAGACCATAGTCGGCCTCCATGCGGCTGTCTTTCTCCCGCAGCCCCTGCAGCACATCCTTCAGCGACAGCCCCTGCACGCGCTTCATGGCAAAATAGGGATGCCCGTCATGGGTCGTCCCCATCTCATGCACGGGAATGATGTTGGGATGCTGCAGCTGCGCCGTCACCCGCGCCTCTCGGAAGAAGCGCGCCCGCTGCGCGCACTTGATCTGGTTCTCCGAGTGCAGCTCCTTCACCGCCACGTGGCGGCCGAGATTGGGATCGTAGGCGCTCGATACCGTGCCGACGCCGCCGCTCCCGATCAAGCGCCAGCGCAAGTAGCGCTCGTACCCCGTCTGCAGGACCGGCAGTTGCAGCTCCTTGTCTTCACACTCGTCATCGGGCGCCGGCATGGTCGGTTCCAAGGCGCTGTCCGACGCACTTTGCACCGGCAGGCTTCCCGGCGGCATCATGCGCGTCTCGTTCATCTCCACCTGGCCATCGTCTCGTTCCACGCTCATGATGCTGCCTTTTCCGCCAATGCAAAAGTAAACCCGCTGTAATGCCCCCTACTTTACTCTTTTCGGGCCCCATTCACAAGAGCCGACGTCCGCCGTGCCCGAGGTTATGGCACCACAGGCAGCTGTGCCCTGTCACCGGTATAGAAGAGCGCGGTATGCGGAGCCTTCACGTCGATCGTCACCTGGCTCAGCAACTTGCCCAGGCACTCGCCGGTGATCAGATCCCACACCGGCCGCGGCGAGGGGAAGGAAAGGGTCACCGGACCTGGACGAGCGGTATGAACCGCGGCAATCGTGTCGCTGGCAAGGACGACGTCATCCCGCTCACACCAGACGTGACAGCCAGCCTCACGGGCCAGTTCCCGCAGCAAGGGCGCGGGAAAGGGCATCGCAATACTCCAGACCATCCGGCAATCGGGCTGCTCCACCATGAAGAGGCCGGGACGGTTCACCTGCCACCATGTCGTGGCCCAGCCAAGTTGACGGGCACCGGCTGCTTCCACCGCTCCCTTCGCGGGCTTCACGATCGGCCCGTAGGCGACACTGTCGCCGTAGATCGAGCAGCCCCCCAGGCGCGACACCAGCGGGTCGTTCCCTTCGATGATCACCCGATGCTGGCTGCTGGCTTCGTCCATCTCCATCTCGACCCCCAGAAGCTCGCTGACGGGAGCCGTGCTGAGCTTGCCGGCTGCGTCGATCATGCCGGTTGCGGGTCCGAAGATGGCGAGCCTGCCGTCGCGCAGAACCTTTCGCCGCAGGAGCGCCAGCCGTTCCGGAGTGAGCTGGAAGAGATCCGGGAAGAGATAAACGCGGTAGTCCGGCATCTCCTCGCGCTCCAAGTCGCTGAAGAGATAGATGCGATAGGGGATGCCGCAGTGCGCGAGCCCCAGAATACGCTGCCAGAGTACGGCCTGATTGTGGAAGCCGCTGGTGCCGTTCTCCCACAGGATGCTGGTGTCGTCGATGATCATGGCGATGGCATGCTCGGTCTCGCGATGCTCCAGGCTGGGCGCCATGTCGAGAACGGGACGCAGCCAGGCGATCCCCTTCTCCTGCACTTCTTCATGATCGAAGTAGGCGCCACCCGCCACCATCAGGTAATCCATCGCGCCACGCGACAAGCTCCATGCCATGTTGCGCAGCAGCATGCTTTGCAGGTCGGCCACATCGCGCGCGGCGCCAACCGTCTGGTCTTCCTGGTCGGGCGCGTAGGTGCGGAAGTCGTTCTCCATGAACATCACCTTCCCGCGCAGGAGCAGCGAGTCGCTCACCCCTTCGGGTTCGCAGCAGTAGCCGGCGCTGCGGGCGGTGTAGTCCATCGGGGTATTGACGAAGTCCAGGTGGGGATGATCGAGCGTGCGCCCCATGTCATAGGCCCCGCTGGAGATCGGCATCAGCGGCCACTCATGGTTGACCGGCTTGCCAAGGAACGCCTGCCCGAGCTGCCATCCCAACATCGGCAGCTTCGCGAAATCGATCCCAAGGAGGCGATCCGGCGCCACCTCATGCACCGCATCCAGGGCTGCCCCAAACCACCGGTAATGCAGATCGCGGTAGCAGGCCATGTAATCCCGGACTGCCTGCCATTTCCCCTCTTTCGGCCAATGGTGCTCGCTCGGCAGCCAACTCCGCCACTCGGCATCGGTCGGGTAACATGCACTCTCGAAGGAGAGATCCTCGGATCCCCAGGCGGTACGCAGCGCGGCTTCACTCCCGTACGTCTCCTCGAGGTAACCGCGGAAGGTCTTGCGCATCACCGTGGAATGGTCGAAAAGGAGCCCCGATGGACCAAGCGGGGTGAGTCCTTCGCCCATCGGATAGAGGGCATAGGCCACGATGTGTTCGGCCCATTCCTGCGCCTCGAGGTACCGCGTGATGTGCCGATAATACCGGCAGAGATCACGACGGGCGATCAAGCTTGCCAGGCTGGGCTTCATGAATGTACGCTCCTCCGGCACCAGCGCCTTCAACTGCTCATCCGGATAGGCCTTCACCCACGATTCCGGAAAGCGTTCCGGCAGCCGCACGAAGACCTTCGCGTCCGGACACATCTCCAGAAGGATGCGCATCTGCTCCTCGACGCAGAATTCATGCGTCCCTGGGTCCGGCTCCGGATAGTCATCCGGCCCATTCCAGAAACGGGTCTTGCCCCATTCGCCGTCGATGACGTAATTGGCGGCAATCGAGAAGAAGCGGAAACCGTTGTCGACGAACTGCTGCTGATGGCGACGCCAGTGCTCGGAGGAGTACTTGTGGGTGGGATCCGTGCGCAGCCGCGGATCGCTGTAGCAGGCATAGCTGAGGGGCTCGCCATTCTGCACGAATGCCGGTCGCCCGCGATGGAATTCAAGCCTGGTCGCCATGGTATTGCTCCGATTTCTGGTAAGTGGAGGTAAAAAGCTGTTTACTGATTGCCTTTGGAAGTGGACTGTACAAGCTTGATGACAACATTCGGTGAACTATTTTGGCTCCTGCCATGGACGAGCCCGACTAATCTCCAGCAAAGGATGCCCCTGCACCATGTCGACACAGTGGAACTCTATCCGCCAACGCTGGCTGGAGATGTCGATCGACAGTCGCGCCGAATCCCTTCAGCGACAGGACGCGCACCTGGCCAGATTGCTCAATGAGCAGATTCGGGATCCGCACGATGCGCGTTACGGCGGCTGGCCCGATGTCGACTGCCTCGCTTCGCCCCAGTTGTCCTGGGGCGGTTCCGCGGTCTACCGGCTGGCCCTCGTCGCCAAGGCCTGGCGCACTCCCGGAAGCCGCTATCATCAGTCGCCGGAAGCGGCAACCTACATCGACCTTGCGGCCACCTACCTGGGGCGCCTGATCCATCCCGGATGCGACTTCCCCAACAACTGGTGGGCCTGGCAGATCGGCATCCCGCATTCTCTGGGGGAGACACTCGCTTGGGCGGGCGACGCCATGCAGCCAGCCAGTCGTCTGGGGCTCCTGGCCTCGTACCGCCACCTGGTGGAAGCCATCTGGCCCTTCCATCCTGCCGCCAATCGCATGTCGACCGCGCTCAGCTTTCTCGGCTACGGCCTGGCCGCGGAGGATCCCGACTACCTCGCCCGCGCCAGGGATTGGGCCGTCCAAGCCAGCGCACTGGTCGACGGCGCGGCGCTCGATCCACAAGGTTTCCGACGCGACGCCACCTACTTCTACCATGGGGCCACCGTCAACCTCGGCTATGGGCGAGAGCATTACCTCAACCTCGCGCAGGTCATGCACATCCTGGAAGGCTCCCCCTGGGCGATCCCCCCGGAGACGGCCGAAAACGCCGTTCGCTTCCTCCTCGACTTCATGCGCTGGACGATTGCCGGCGATGCCTTCGATCCCTTCATCGTGGGACGCGGCATCTCCATGAGCGAGGAGGCCATGAACGCCAATCGCGTCCTGGAAGGGAGCCTGCTGCTCGCCGGCCTGAAGATCCCGCGCCGGCAGGACGTCGGGGCGTGCGCCGCGCGCCTCCTTGCCGATGGCGTCAAGCCGATGAGCAACTTCGCCGAGCGGCTGGCAAGGTCACTTCCCGACGCGGCGCCACACCCTCAGGGCGTTCGCTACTTCGCCGATGCCGAGTACCTGGCGGCACGCCGTCCGACCTGGCACGCCACCATCAAAATGGCCAGTTGGCGCACAAAAGCCTATCTGGGCATCAACCGCACCAATCTCAAGGGATGGCACCTCAGCGACGGTCATCTTGTCCTTCGCACCGACGGCAGCGAGTACCGCGGTGGCGTCATCCCCTCCATGGACTGGGAACGGCTTACGGGAATTACCCGCGCCGACGCCTTCAAGATCCCCGCCGAAACGATGGGCCACAGCTGGTTCGTCACCGGCACCGACAATCACCAGCTCGGCTGCTGCGGCATCGACTTCGTCATCCGCAACCTCGATCGCAACGAGCTGTTGGCCCGCAAGAGCTGGTTCATCCTCGACGACGCCATCGTCGCCATGGGCAGTGGCATTCATTGTGACGGCGACCACGAGGTGGAAACGATCATCCGCCACGTCGCCGTACCGGAGGAGGCCGAGCTGCCGGAGTTCCGGGCGGAATGCCGCTTTCTGGCCGGGCACGATTGCGCGTACATTCTGCCGGAGGCGCCGCGGGTCACCGTCACCTGCGCCTGGCGCACTGGACGCTTCACCGATCTGCGCCAGGATCCGCCCAATGCAGCGATGGCACCCGATGCCGGCGAATGCCGGCGCCGCTTCTGGACGGCGATCATCCCCCACGGCCGCCAGCCACGGGATGCCGGCTACGTGATGATCTATCTTCCAGGCAAGAGCGTCGCCGAAGCGGAAGCATGGTGGGCGGCGAAACCAATCGCCATCCAGCAGCGCGACGCGCTGGCGCACATCATCCACGACCACCGCCGACAGCTCGCCATGACCGTCCGCCAATGGTCCGGCGCCACCATCGAGCCGATCCCGTGAATGGCAGCACCATTAACTCAGGGCGCCCTCCGATGAGATCGCCGACACGGTCGCGGAAGGCCGAAACCATTTGAAGAGGGCCGGCAGGACCAGAAGTGTCAGGATGGTGCTGGTGACGAGACCGCCGACAACAACCGTCGCCAGTGGACGCTGAACCTCGCTGCCCGTACCACTGGCGAGCAGGAGCGGGATCAAGCCGAGCGCCGTCGTCACCGCCGTCATCAGCACCGGCCGGACGCGCAGGCAGGCCCCCTCCATGGAGGCATCGTCCACGGTCTTGCCCTTCTCCATCAACTGGTTCAGATAGGTCACCAGCACCATGCCGTTCTCCAGGGCAATGCCAAAGAGGGCGATGAATCCGACGGATGCCGGCACGGAGAGGTTCTGCCCGCTCACCCATAGTGCGCTGATGCCGCCAACCAGCGCCAGCGGAATATTCAACAGGATGAGGAGCGTGAGCCCGATCGAACCGAAGCTGCCGTAGAGCAAGAGGCAGATCAGCAGGAGGGTGACCGGGACGACCACCATCAGACGCTTGTTGGCCGCCTGAGCCAACTCGAACTGGCCGCCCCAGGTGATGAGATAACCCGGAGGAAGCTCCACGGCCGCCGCAATCGCCTCCTGCGCTTCCGCGACAAAGCCGCCGATGTCACGTCCCACCACATTGGTTTGCACGCTCGTGAATCGGTTCGCATTCTCGCGAGTGATCTGGCGAGGACCGACCACCTCCTCGATCGTGGCGATCTGGCCGAGGGGAATCATCGCCCCATCCGGTCCGCGAATCAGCAACTGGGCGATACGCTCGGGAGTGTCGCGCACCTCCTCGCGATAGCGCACCTGGATGTCGAAGCGGCGGATGCCCTCGAAGATCTGGCCGGCAGTGCTGCCGCCGATGGCAGTGCGAATCACCTCCTGTACCGCACCAAGGTCGAGGCCATAGCGGGCGATTGCGGCGCGATCCGGCCGAATGATCAGCTGCGGGGCACCCACGACCTGCTCGGTCTGGGCATCCGCTGCCCCGGGCAGCTCGCGAATCACCGACGCGATCTCCTCCGCCTTCTCCTTCAGCACCTCCAGATCGGGACCGAACAGCTTCACCGCCAGCTCGGCCTTCACGCCGCCCACCAACTCATCCACCGTCGATTGGATTGGCTGGCTGAGATTCACCAGCACTCCGGGCATGCCGCTCAACTTGACGCGAATGGCCTCCTCGATCGCCGCCTGCGTGGCGTTTACCGCCCACTCTGCCCGCGGCTTGAGCACCACCAGGGAATGGACGCTGTTGATGGGATCCGCATGCGCCCCGACCTCGCCACGGCCCGCGCGGCTGACCACCGCCGCCACCTCGGGTATCTGCAACATCCGCTTCTCGGCGATCCGGGTGAGCCGCGCCGTTTCATCCAGCGAAACGGAAGGCGCCATCGTCAGGTTCACGATCAGATCCCCCTCGTTCAGCCGGGGGGTGAACTCCGAACCGAGTCGGGGGAAGACGACGGCCCCCACCGCCAGCATCGCCACGGCCAGCACGATCGCCAACGATCGATGCCGCACGAACTGCCGCACCAGAGGGCGGTAGAGGTACAACAGCAGGCGCACGATCAACGGTTCTTCGCCTCGCTCGCCCTCGCCCCGCTTCGGCAGCCGCATCAGCAGATAGCTGAACATTGGCGCAGCCAGCATGGCAAAAAGGAGCGACCCCAGCATCGCCAGCGCCACCGTATATGCCAGCGGACGGAAGGTCTTGCCCTCCACCCCCTGCAAGGTGAAGAGCGGCAGGAAGACGATGATGATGATCGCCACCGCAAAGACAATCGGTCTCGCCACTTCCCGGCACGCCTGCCCTACAACCTTGAGCCGCGAACTGTGGGGGGGAGCCTCCGCCAGCATCCGGTCGATGTTCTCTACCATGACGATTGCGCCGTCCACCAGCATCCCGATGGCAATGGCCAGACCACCCAACGACATCAGGTTGGCCGAGATGCCCAGATACCACATCGCCAGCGTCGCAAAGAGGACTGAAAATGGAATGGAGATCGCGACCACAAGGCTGGCCCGAAGTCCCCCCATGAAAACAAGCAGCACAAGCGCCACCAGAATCATCCCTTGTATCAGCGCCTTGGTCACCGTGCCGACGGACTTCTCCACCAGGCTCTTCTGCTGGTAATACGGCACGATCCGCACACCCTCCGGTAACGCTTGTTCGACCTCGGACAGCCGCTTCTCCACCTCCGCGATCACCGTCGACGCATTCGCGCCGAAAAGCTGCACCACCATCCCGGCCACGACTTCGCCCTCGCCGTTGAGCGTCTGCAGCCCATGGCGAATCGCGCCGCCGATCTTTACATCCGCCACGTCATGAAGATGAATGGTGCGCCCCTGCGCCGCCTTGACCACGATCGATTCCAGATCATCGATCCCTTCCGCCAGACCGACCGACCGAACCGTCAACTGCTCTCCGCCGCGCTCGATGAATTGAGCACCGACCGTGATGTTGTTGGCCTCGATTCGCTCGATCACATCGTGGAGAGTGATGTCATAACGCAGCAGTGCATCCGGATCGACATCGACGTGAAACTGCTTCTCGAAGCCGCCGATGCCCAACACCTCGGTGACGCCCGGAACCGTCTGCAGCTGAAACTTCACGATCCAATCCTGCATCGAGCGCAGCTCTTCCAGCGAATAGGTGCCGGTCGTGTCTTCAAGGTAATAGTAGAGGATCAGCCCCATGCCGGTGGAGATCGGCCCCATCTCCGGCTCGCCAAAGCCCTCCGGGATCTGCTCCGCCGCCTCCGACAGTCGTTCCCCCACCACCTGGCGGCAGAAGTAGATGTCCAGATGATCGTCAAAGTAGATATTGACGACGGACAGGCCGAAGTTGGAGACACTGCGCACCCGGACAACGCCCGGAAGCCCCGTCATCGCTGCCTCCACTGGATAGGTCACATACTTCTCCACCTCTTCCGGCGCCAGTCCCTCTGTAACCGTGAAGACCTGCACCAGATTCGGCGAAACATCGGGAATAGCATTCACCGGCAGATGCAGATACGCCCAGTAGCCGGAGATTATCACCAGCGCCACCAGAACAAAGACGACAAGCCGGTTCTTCAACGAAAAGTCAATGGATCTTTCTATCATGTAAGGTTCCTCTTTCCGTTAGTGGGCATGGCCGGCGTGTTCAAGCGCGGCGCGATTCAGTTCCGCCTTCAGCGGCAGGACGTTGCCGGCGGCGAAAAGCTCGCCCGGCGCCAACCCCTCCAGGATCTCCACTTGGCGATGGTCGCGCTCTCCTATTCGCACGGGGCGAGGCTCCAAACCTTCCGCCGTCTGGACGAATACCATCATGGCACCATCTATCAGGATCACCGCATCCGCCGGCACTACCACCGCCGCTTCCCGTGAGCTGACCGCGATATGACCCGTCACGAAAGCTCCGGGACGCCAGTGGCCATCCGCATTCTCCAGGACGACCCGAACCGTCGCCGTCCGTGTCGCCGCATCCACTTCCGGACTCACCAAGTCGACCTCGCCGGCACCCGTTACGGCGGTGCCGCTCAGCGTGATCGTCACCGGCATCCCTTTGGCCACCAAGCCGAAATCCCGCGGGTAGAGCGTCAAGTGAATCCAGACGCTGCTGTAGTCCGCGATAACGAAGGCAGTCTCCTCGTCGCTGGCCTTCTCGCCCCGCACCAGGTGCCGTTCGGTCACGACACCATCCAGGGGTGCCACCATCTCGAGCCGGGAGAGGGTGGCATCCTTCTCCTCCGCTACGGCCGCAACATCCTCTTCGCTGAGCCCGAGCGCATGCAGATTCTGTTCGGCGGCATTCACGCGGATACGGCTCAGCTTCACTTCCCGTTGTGCCGCTATCAGCGCCCGCTCGTTTGCGTAGCCGATGGCATCCCGAGCCGCCAGGTACTCGACCCGCGCCTGCTTGAAGGCGCTTTCCGCTTCCTGCAATTCCGCGTCACTGGCAATCTGCTGCGTGTGCAACTGCCGCTTGCGGTCCAGCGTCGATTGCGCGGCTGCCATGGACGCGTAAGAACCGATCAGCTCCCGTCGCATGCCGCCCAGATCCAATCCCTCCAACTCCGCCAACTCCTCCAGCAGGGGATTCTCCTTCAGCAGGGTCAACGCCTTAACGCTGTTCTCATGGATCGTGCGTGCCCGCTCCAGGTCCAGCTCGTGCAGTTCCAGTTCCTGACGCAGACTGAGGAACTCCACCTTCGCCTGTGACAGCGCCGGACTATCCAGAACGGCAAGCACTTCCCCGCGCGTCACGGAATCGCCGCTGCGCTTGGCCACCGACTGTACGATGCCGGATGCTCGCGGCACCACGTGCGCCACCAGATCCGGGTTCACCACGATCTGCCCCGGCAGGCGAAGCTCCGCACCCAGCACGCCCGGCGCCGCCTTCTTCAGCTCGATGTCGAACTCACGTAAGACGGTCGGCGATATCCGTATCACGCCCTCTTCGTCCTCGTGGGCATCTTCGTCTTCGTGACCCTCATGCTCCTCGTGTTCCCCCTCTGCTTCCTCATGCTCCTCGTGATCGCCCTCTGCTTCTTCGTGCTCTGCGTGATCGTGCCCTTCGTGCTCGTCATGCCCCTCATGGGGAGCATGCTCGGCCTGGGCGTGAGCCGAAGACAGCCAGGAGAAGCGTCCATCCTGACTGCTCATCCAGAGGAGCGTGAAGAGACCGAGTGCCAGCGCCATCAGCTGTCGTTTGTGCAGCAAAATCATCATTTTAGTTGCTCTCCTTCTGAGAATCCGGTATGGAAACAGTCAAGTCGTTCAGGGTGGTGCCCAGCAAGGCTTCGAGGGCGGCCTGTCGCTGGCGCCTCTCGCTCGCCGCGGCCAGCTGCGCCTGGCGAGCCTCCAGAAGCGTTCGTTCCGCATCGAGCAGATCCAGCATTCCCTTCTGGCCCGCGCCATATGCTTTGCGCACGGCTTCATACATCTCCTCGGCTTCCGGAAGCAGGGACGCACGCAGTTCCTCGTGCAACGCGCGCTGCGTCTGCAACTCCGCGTGAAGGGCAACCAGCTGCCCGTACCACTTGCGCCACTCTGCCTCCCGCTCCACCTCCAGCATGCTCAGGATTGTCCTGGCTTCCTCGACGCCACCCTGATTGCGGTTGAAGATCGGCAGCGGTACGGACACCCCCAAAACGAATGAATGCTCATCAGACTCATTGAAGTGGCGCACTCCCGCGCCGATCTCCAGATCCGGCCAGGCTTCCGCCTCGGCAGCTCGCAGACGCGCTTCTCGCAGATCACCCTCGGCCTCCCATCGTGCTGCCCGGGGATGCTTCGCCAGCACCTCGACAAGGCTCTCCAGCGAGGGCAGCTCCAGCGGTGCCTGCTCCTCCCTGACCCGCTCCACCGACGTTCCGTCGCCACCCCAGAGCGCCGCCAGCCGTACACGGGACGCCAGCAGCTCTCGCTCGGCACGATGCAGTTCGATCCGCGCCGCCGCCAGCTCCACTCTTGCCTTCGTGCTCTCCACCGGTGAGACATCACCCGATTCCACCCGCTGTCCAACCACCTCCAGCAACCGCTCCAGCAGCGTCACGCTTTCCATCGACAAGGCTTCCCGCTCCTGCGCATCCGCCACATCGGCAAAGCGGATCCGAGCCTCACCAAATAACTCGAGAATGCGCAAGTCCCTCTCCCAACCGGTCATCTCCGCCTCCAGTCGCGCCGCCCTGCCCCGCTTGCGCAGCTTGCCGCCGAGCGAAAAAGCCTGGCTCACGCCCACTGTCGTCTCCATCGCGCCCGTGCCCGACAGCTCGCCGCTGCCGCCAACATCCTCCACCTCAACGCCAAGCTCGGGATTCGATGGCAGCCCCGCCTGTCGCGCGGCAGCGTTACGGGCCTCCCGCGTCAGCCGCAACACCTCCAGTTCCGGCTGCGACTCGAGCACTGCCGCAAAGACCTGCGCAAACTCCGCCTCCCCGCGCAAGGCCGGCACGTCCGTTGATGGATGAGAACCTGGCGTCAGAGGCGCCGGCCGAGCCGAGGCGCCATGCTCGGAGACCTGGCTGATGCAGCCGGTTGAGAATACGATTGACAAACAAAGGGTCGGCCAAAGCCGCGAATGAACAAACATGGATAGGCTCCTGCTGGGAGGACATGACAACGTACAGAACGCCCTTGGTGGGCACGGATCCGCAAGAGGTCATATCAGAGCAGAAGCACAATCGTACGCAGATCGTCCAGCGACGATCGCGTATACTCCGTGTCAGGTAGTATCACCCTCGTCTCACGCAAAGCGAGGAAGCGAGACACGAATTCAGATGGCGCGGGCGGAACCAGCGGCAGCGGTTGACTGGCACGGACTTCGCGCAGACAGTAGCCATTTCCCGCGCACAGCAGGAGATCCAGACAGATGCCGTGCTCGTCGTCATGCATCTGCCGATCCGCGGTCTCCTCATGGCAGATATGCTCGTCAATGGCGAGCACGTGCAGATGACCGTCTGCGCCAAGGCATACCCGCAGATCCCCGCTGAATCCACTCACCAGAACGGCCAGAATGAGCAAAGGCAAGATGTAGCGCCGCACTGCAGCCATGATGGTCCAACTTCAACTATGGTAATGACATTGAGCGGCCACTATACCCTCTATCACCTCAGTCCGCAAGCCTGAATTCAGCGGAGCCGCTTGATCCAGATCCATTCAGCGGGAAGATTGAGTCACAACCCTTCAATCGCACTGGAGCCAAAGCATGCACCACTGGACCGTCATCTGGGGAATCCTTCTTATGGGTATCGTCAGCCTCTCCTCGCCTGCCATGGATGAATCTTCCTACCGCTTCATTTCGGTGGACGAGAAGATCGACGGACCGTGGCATCGCTCCTTTATCGAGAATACCCCCACCCCGGATGATGCGCCCAATGCAGGGGCCGCCTATCTGAACGACTTCCTCCGCGCCGCGCTGGCCGATAATCTGGAAAAGACAGCGGCACGTACGCCGTGGCAGAGCTATCCCAAGTTCTTCAACTGGGCAACCTGGGCCTACCTCTCTCCCGACAGCGCCTCTCAGGGCGACGAGCGTCTGCCGACCATGATGACCACCTGGCTGGAAGGCTTTCTCGAAAAGCTCGCCACCCGGCCGGAGGATCCCAAACAGGCCGAAAAGTGGGTGCCCAACCAGATCAATGACTCCTGGTCCTTTCACGATTATTCGCTCCCCCTGCTCGCGATCGACGACCATCCCAGCCTCAAGACGGCCATCGGCGACGAGCTGTGCGAGCGGTATCGCGCCATCGTGATCGCCAGCATCGAAGCCATGACCCAGCCGGAGCGCTACAACGATCTGGCGGAGAAAGCCGAAACCTACGTCAACATCGCCACGCATCCCATGGCGGTCTTCATCCACGGCTGGCTGCTGACCGGCGAGGCGAAGTACCTGCGCATGGCGCAAACGCTCGTCGCCATCCTCCACCGCGACCAGATGCCCAATGGCATGTTCCCCTACCGCTATCGCATCCACGGTGACAGCCACCTGGAGTACGAGACCATGTACTACCATGCCATCAATGTGCGGGCGCTCTATCTCTACTGGTGGGCAACCGGCAGCAGGATGGCGTTGGAGTGCCTGGAGCGCTCAACCCCCTGGTATCCCCTGAATCTGGAGCCGCCCTACTACTTCAACGACGGTGCGGATATCTGGTGGAAGGATCAGTGGCGCACCTTCTGGCCCCAGCACGTGGCCATGAAGGCTGCCGCTACCGGTGACGGCGAGAACGCGACCATCGCTCGCCGCATGGCTGACGACCGCGTCACTCATGATCGTTTCGACCTCGTCCTGGGCGCCCACGCCTATCGCCGCATGGCCTCGGTTCCCCCCGTCCCCGTTCGCGACAACTACGTCATCCGCGATCCGGATATCCGGGGGCTGCGCCTGCGCTTCGCCCCATGGTCAAGCACCTTCACCACCGGCTCCTTCACCTATACCCGCGCCAGCGCCATGCTTGTTCGCACCGAGACGAAGGGCTTCGATGCACTCCACCTCGCCAGGCCCATCATCCGGGTTGCACCGCTTGAAGTCGCCCAGCGAGTCGAAGCCGACTACACCACCCTCGGCGCCGGCGGTGCCGAGCATCATGCCGTCCTGCTGGACGACGTCGCGGCGGCCGGCACAATCTACGCCCAAGCCCTTACGCCCGACACCTGGGCCGAGGTGCAGCCGACCGCGCCATGGCGCATGGCCGAACTCTGGTTCATGACGCCACATGGCCTCATCGGACTCATCGACAGCATGGCGCTGCAGGATCAGACCGCCTACGAATTCAGCCACCAGTACCGATTCATCCTCGCCAGCGGCGATCTCGTCAAAGCCGACGGCGTCAACGCCTGGGAGGCCGGTGCGCTTCGCCTGCGCATCTGGGCCACCGACTTCGCGCAGACCATCCAGGAGCGCGCCCGCCGGTTTGCTCTCAACGCGAACGACCGCCGGGATCATCAGCTCAGCCTGACGGATCAACCTCGCCTGCCCGAGCAGGAAGCCCAGGGAGAGTCTCCCGACCCAGCCCTCCTGCCCAAGGAGACCACCTTTCCCGCTGGCTATCGCCGCTTCTCCCTGGTCAGCATCTCACCGGCTTCACCGGACGAACCCCAGCAGGTCGAGCGCCTCGCGCACGACACCCTCATCGGCTTCTCCTGCACGATTGCCGGCAAAAGCTACCAGGTGCTTCTCAATCCCACCGACCAGCCCGTCACGTGGCAGGACTCCTCGCCGGCCATTCCGCCGCATCAGGTCCACGTCGTCCTGACCACACCCTGACTCACGGCGCCTGAACCAGCGGTGGGGGGCGCCAATCCTGATCGAAGGGAAGGCAACTCGACTCCACGTTCAGCATGAGGATCGCCAGCGACGTCGAGAATACCGCCCCCATGGCTACCGTGTTCTGCGCATTGCCCGGCGGAAAATCGACCGCGCCTCCCGGCAACTGATGGTCCTTCACCTGCAGGTAGACGCGACGCATCGCCTTGGCGAAAGGCTCCCCGGGCGGCGCCGCAAAGCGTAGCGCCCGCAGGCGAAAGAAGTTGGTGTAGAAATAGTTCGGCCCCGACCAGACCGGCGGATTCCGCTCGAGCCAGGCGACCGCCGAAGCCAGCTTGTCGGGATCCGCCTGCATCGTCGCCATCACCCAGGCCCCCATCGCGCTGACCGACGCCACTGCCAGCCCCTGCGTGTCGACGCTGAAGCCCCCAATCTGATCCACCCGATCCGACTCCGTCCGATGCGACGCAAGCAGGAACCGCATTCCCCGTTCGAGATTTCCTTCGGGCACCTCGAGCCCATAGAGGATGCCGGCATGGTAGGAAAGCAACGCCCAGGCACTGCTGCGCCGGTCGTTCTCCCGGCCTTTCAACCCTTCCATCTTCCAACCGCCACGAGAATCGCCCGCGCTGCTGCGATCCTGCATGCGCTGCGTCATCCGCAACGCCCTGGAAACCATCTCCGCCGTCTCTTTAGCCAGCGCCTCATCCGTCAGGTGCGGCAGGGCGCAGAGAAGCGCCGTCAACGCCAGGGAGTGGCTCTCCACACGAAACTCATCGTCACCGAGATCTCCGCTGCGCGTTGCCGCCCCCAGGAGGTAGCGCACCCCGCGCTCCACCCGCCGGCGGTCGTCCTCCCGATCCAGGCCATGTGAAAGCAGCGCCAGTAGCGCCAGCGAACTCTGCAGATGAGGCTGCACCGTGCCAAAGCTGCCGCTCTCGCCCTGCTGTGCGCGCAGGTAATCCAGCGCGTTGTCCAGCAGCACCCGCAGCTCACGCGTCGGTATGCTCTCCTGTGCCGAAACCGGACCACCCACGACGGCGGCGATCATGCAGATCAGATAGACCCATCTTTTCATCGGGAGAGATCCCGGTAAAGGTTGTCGTAATAGCGTTCGATCGGCTGCGCAAAACCTTCCGGTGACTTGCGATTACGCCCCTTGAAGAACTCCGCCGCGATGTGCTCCGGCAATTTAAGCGATGGCCCCGCATCCTGTTGCAGAAAGCCGATACCCCGATTCCGGCGCTGTTCATTCGCCAGGTTGCGCGCGCGCAGCTCGATCATCCGGCAGTACTGCCGCACCAGTGCGTCGGGCGGAACTGGCGTCGAAGGCGGAAAGGCGCGCAGCATCAGTTCGCGGACCAGGTCGAGCTCCGCTGACTGCAGGTGCGCCAGCCAGCGGCGATCATAGTTCTCCACCAGCGTCGCGATCGTCCACAGGTAGGGAATGCCCCCGCCGCTGGTGAAGCGCCGATTCTCGCGGCCCGTGGTGTTGAGCGCGGGCAGCCGCACCATGCCGTGCAGCTGTACAACCTTCTCCTGCAGGAGCTGGCCTGCCTCCTGCACACGCCTGGCCAGCACCGCTGCATTGACCTGCTCCGCGGAGGCGAGACGCTGCGTCTGATCGAGTTGCTCCATCAGCGACGGATCATCCAGCGGCGCGATCAGGGTCTTAGCCTCTTGCAGCAGATCAGCCAGCCCGCCACCGGGCGCTCGCCCGGCCCCCAGCACCGCCGGTACCAGCCGCTCCAGCTCCAGCAGGATCCGCTCCCGCTCCACCACCTTGCCCAACTGCGACGCGCGCAAAGCCTGCACCTCTTCCTCGCCGGCACCTTGCGGCGGCTCCCGCAGATAGGGCGACAGGTACTGGTATTCCGTCTCCAGACTCGCCAGATGCCCCGTCGTCTTGCTCTCCTTCACGATCGCCGAAAAATCATGCTCGATCGGCGTGCCCGCCGTCACCGCCTCGATCAACCCCGCGTAGACGCGCAGCTCAGCCGCCAGCTCCCGCGCATTGCGCGCAGTGACCTCATTGTGCTGCTTGTAATCCTCTATGGTCTTCAGATCCTCGAGATGCCGTCCCTGCAGCCGATCCTGGGCGCGCAGCGCCACCGTCGTCAGCGTCAATTGCAGCTCATGCAGCGGCGCTAGCCGCTCCCACGGCAAAGGTGCGGCGCCCTGCCCAAGCTCCTCCATCATCAGCAGATAGACCGCGGCGCGCCACGTTGCCTCCATCCCGAAAAGACGACGCTGCAGCATCGCGGCATCGCCTGCAAAGGGCAGGCGCAGCGTCGCCATGCTCTCCTCCGTCAACTCCCGCGTCCCGATCATTGTCGACAAACTAGCGCCATGTGCATCGGCGGCGTCGGCTATGCTTCGCAGCTCTCGCGCCACCGTTCCCATCCCCTGCCTGGCGGCCAGTGCCAGATCGCCGCGGCCCTCCGCGCTGCCCGCCACCTTCAGAGCTGCCAGAGCCGCCGGCTCCCTTGCCGCCAGTTCCTCCGCAAAGCCGGTGACCAGGAATGGCGCCAGCGCCCCTTCAACCTGCTGCCGTCGTTCCGGCGTCAGCCCCACCACCCTCGCTACCTGCGCGGCGACCGCTATGGCGTGCTCCCGCAGCACCGCCTCCCGGTCATGCATCGCCTGGGGATACAGATCGTAGCGCGCCGCCCGAATATCCAGATGAAACGACCTCAACTCCTCGTGCAGTGCACGCACCTGATTCCAGGCCGCGTAACCGGGCAATGGTCGATCATACCAATCCTCCGCTCCCGCCAGCTGCGCCACGGGAAGCAGCTCGGCCAGCGTCAGGATATCCGCCGCGGGCAGGGGTGTTTCCTGACCACGCGCCCGAATGACATCCGCCACGGCCGCCTGGAGACGAAGCGCCTGCACCGCATCCCCCTTAGCCCGGCGAGCCAGATCCGCGACCAGCGCCCGACCGGCTTCCGTCGGCGGCGGTTGATGACTGGCAAGCACCCGCGTCATCTCCCGCAGCAACGGCAGCAACGCATCGGGATCCTTCTCCGCATGCCCTTGTCGCAACGCCGTCTTGAGCGCCTCCAGATCAGGCAGCTGAGCCTGTTGACCGTCGAGATTCGCCAGCATCGTCGCCACTTCCTTCAGATAGAACTCGAGGTTGGCAGCGTGAAGCTCGGCATTGCCACGCACCTCTTCCAGGGCGGTAAAACGCTGGGTCAGCTTGCGTGCGCTCTGCAGTGCCTGCTCGGCGGTGAACCGGGCCAGCTCACCGGCGGCGGCGGCTTCCAGCAAGGCCCCCTGCGCCAGCCCCATCTCCACTCCCTCCTGCATCTTCCGCAACGCCTCCTGAGCCTTTCCCGGCTGCCGAAGAAGGTCGAGCATCTGAAAATAGTCGGCACTGCTGGCGAGAGACTGCCGCGCCGCCAACATCCGCATGATGCTGCGATCGATCCGCCAGGGGAACCCCGCATATCGCTGCGTGAAGTAGTTGCGCTCGTATTCGTAACCCATCGAAATCTGCCGCGAGAGGCTCTCCAGAGTAGTCAGCAGCGATGCCTGATCTTCCGGCCAGCTATCCCGCTCGCCCACTGCCGTTCGCAGGATGTTCAGCTGATTGCCGATCTCTCGATAAACTCGCTGCAAGGTGACCGCCAGGGTCCGCTCCCCCTGCAGGAACTCAATCGCCCGCTCGAAGCGCGCCGCATGATCGTCATCGATGATGTGAATGCGGTACTTGAGCGATTTCGCCTCCTGCCCCTTGCTGTCGATCGCCAGAAGTTGAAACTCGAACGGCTGCGTCGCATAGACCTTGTAATTCATCCGCTGAATCAGCTCCTGGCCGGTCACCACCGCCTTGCCGAAATCATCCGACTTGATGTACTCTTCGCCCGCCAGATCGTGGGTCGTCGCGCTCCCCGCCGTCCACCATGCCAACACCAGATCGACGATCGCCAGATCGTCCTCCGCGCGGTACTGAAACGCCACCAACTCGCCGGGAAGGATGGTAGTGTCGATATCGACGCCTGTCACCGTTATCCGCGGCGAAGCATCCGCCACCGCCTCGATCACCAGCACCCATGGCTGACTGCTCAGCCCATTCTCCCCCACCGCCTGCACTCGCAGGATGCCGCTCTCCTCCACCCGCAGATTCAGCCGCCCCGTCCGCTCATCCCGTTGCGATACCCGCAGAGTACGACGCGAACTGGCCGCCTGCTCCGTTTCCCCCTGACGGCCAACCTTCAGCAGCTCCTCCTGCGACAGGGGGGCCACCTCCGCCGTCGGCTTCTCCAATGGCTCGAACGTCGCCGTCAGCTCACGGTACGCAGCATTGCAGATGAAGTGAAAGGTTACTCGCGACTCCGCCAGAAGGGCCAGGCGTTTCAGCTCCAGTTGCTGATCCTCGACATCGGGCCGATTGGCATAGCGCGGGAAACGCACAGCGTACCGGACCTCGTCGATCTTGATGCGTGGCTCTACTACCTGGATCCAGCTCCGGGTCAGCCCGTCGCCGGCGCGCACCCGAAAGCGGAACGCCTCCTGAACACGCGGCAGCTTGCAGCCCCACCCTTCCCGCTCCCGCGTCATCTCAACGATCTGCACCGTCTCCCCCGACACGATCTCCAGCTGTGGCGGCAGAAGATTCGGATCGCGTCCCGGCCGCGTATCGGTCAACGCCACGCTCAGCGTGAAGGCGCTTTCCTCCGGAAGTGCTGCCAACTCTCCCCCGTCATGCGCCGCACCGTTGACCTGCACGATCGCGATGCGCGTATAGCTGTCGCGCGGCAGATTCGCCTCGGGTTGCCAGAAGCGCTGCCAAAGCAATGGCAACTGGAAAGCGCTGCTCATCTGCAGAATCAGAAATCCCATGGCGATCAGCAGCAACGCCGCCACTGCCCGCACCAGCCACCCCTTGGGCACGGCCTCGCCTATCCCCGGCGCGGGTATCGCCGCAGCTTCGTCCCACACCCGTGACACGGCGCCAGCCTTACCGCCAGGCACCCCCTGCTCCTCCCGAAGCGCCAGATCCAGCGCCGTACTCCACGTGTCCCGATTCATCGGAAAATGGTTGTCCAGCCGAATGGCCATCGCCAACGGTCGTGGCCGCCAGACGACAAACCACCCCAGCACTCCGAGCGCGGCGGAAATCAGGATAACCCACGCCAGCACCGGCCCCACCGACCTCCATCCCGCCGGCAGCTCCCAGAACCGGTCCAGCCCCATCCCGATCAAGGCAACCGCGCCGGCCAACGCCAGACCCAGCGCCACAATCGCCACGGACGCCACCAGCCGCCGCAGCCGCACATAGCGGTTGACCGCATCTCGAACGACCCCAGGAGTCTTTGCTGGATACCGCATTACATCACCCTCCCCGCCCGTCGGCGCAAGAGATACTCGGCACCCCCAAGGAGCAGCACCAGCATCAGCGGCCACCATCCATGCCAGAGCGACCAGGAGGCCACCAACACGCGTGTCGCCGCCGGCCCGTCAAGCTCCGGCACTCGCCAGCTGTCGAGTTGCTCGATCTCAACGACTTCGCCGCCGCTCTCCGCCGCCAGTTCCCGCAGCGGCTCCACCTGGGGGGCCAGGTGGAAATCCGCCAGCCGATCCCAGACCTGCCGTACCTCGCTCTCTGGCGCGGCAGCCAGCGCCTGGACCACCAACCCCGCCGCCAGGCGATTGACCGCCCCTTGGCTGCGTCGCGTGCGCAGTGCCGTCAATGACTCCATCCCCAGCCAGGTCACGCGCCCTTTACCTCGGAACAGCGTCGCCGCCACCACGCCATCGGCCGTGGCAATCAAACCCTCTCCGTCACTCGTCAGAAAGCGTCCGCTCACCTTCGGCAGCGCCTGCCAGGCCGCCAGCGATGCGTCCCGGTCCACGTCCAGCCGGTGCAGCGGTCGCCATTCCCCCACCGGGTGCAGCCGTAGTCCAGTACCCCCGGGCGTGCTTTCGATGCCGAGCCAGGCCGACCACGAATCCCGACCGCCGGTATCGTGGACGAGTACCGGCAATCCCGCCTCCTCAATCGCCTTTCGCAGGCCGACAAGGGGCGCATCGTCCGTCGCCTCCCTCAACACGGCCGGAATGTCGCCGATCAGCACGGCCAGCGCCACATCCTCCCACGCCTCAGCCGTACCCGGAAATTCGTTCCCTCCCGTCCCGATCTTCATCTCCGCCAGATCGTCTGCCGCCAGCAGAGGGCCAACCTGCAGAGCCGGCTGCGCCCGCAGAATGCTGTGCCAGGACGCAAAGCTGTCGTCGAGGCGACTACCAACCAGCTTCACCCGTCCGGTGGCGGCAAGCACATGCACGCTGGCTGACAACGACTCATTGCCCACAAACGCGTCTCCCCCGCGATCCGCTACCACCACCCCCGTGATTACCCGCGCCCCCGGCTCCGTCAGCGTCACCTCCGTCTCCAGTCTCTGCACGCCCCGCATCCCCGCTTCCAGCGGCACGCGCTCCACCTCTTCTTCCCCTACCCTCAACGACAGAAATCCCGCGACCCCTTCCGGTAGCTCCCGCTTCACCAGCGCGCGCACCCGCACAGAGCTTCCCGCCACGGCCAAGGGTGGCGCCTCCAGCACCAGCAACGCCAGATCATCCGGTTCCACCCCCGCCTCGCCGATCAACACGCTGTAGACCGGAACAGGCAGCGTCGCCGCCTCGGCCGGCCGTCTCGTCGCGTCCGTAACCATGATCACCGCATCCAGCGGCGACGCCAGGTAATGCTGAAATGCCGATGTCATCGCGGCCGGCAATCCGCCGGAACTCACCTGCACCACGTCGAACTCCCGGGCATGACGCAGGGCCAGCCGCTTCGCGGACATCGCCGCGATCTCCCCACGGCTCAAGGTGCGTTCACCGTACCGCCGAAGCACCTCCGGCGACAGGGTCGCCCCATCGAGCGCCTCCTGCACCCCGTACGCACGCTCCCGCAGCTGATTCACCGCCTCCAGACTCTCCCGCAGCCGCGCCGAGTATGTCTCCAGAAGATCCGGATGCTCCGCCGCCTCGCGCGCCACCAGCGGACCATCGTCCAGCAGGACCTGCAGATGCCCAGTGAGAACATTTCGCTCACGCTGTGCCGCCGCCAGTTCCTCCCGCAAGGCATCCGGCTGCTTGGCGCTGATCTCCGGTAACCCCTCCAGCGGCAGACGGTCGAGCAAACGTTGCAGCTCGTCGACAAAGCCGAGCAGGCGCCGCGATAGCTCCGCACCGACCGGAAGCCCCATCTCCAGCTTGTCCAGTTGTCCCCGCACTGCCCCGGCGGTCGTCTCCAGCCTGCTCCGCAACTCGCCGAGCTCCCGAGCCAGCCGCGAGGCTCGCGCATCACGGCCCGCGGGTTGCTCTCCCTCCAGACTGGCAAGCAGGTCGATCTTGCGGGCAACGTTACCGAAATCCACCCGCGTCTGCATGCTGGCGCCATCGTCATTGACGATCAGCATCACCGGCTTGCGCGGCTGCGCTTCGATCCGCCGCATCACCGGCTGTGCCAGAAGCCAGCAGAGCAATCCCACGATGCCGATCCGCAACCCCGGCAGCACCCACACCGTCAACCCCGATCGCCGCACCGGAAACTCCCGGCGATACTGCCACAGCACAAAAGCCACCGCGCCAACAAAGATCAGCACTGCCCCCCAGCCCGGCAGTATGCCCTCCGCGAAAAGTGCATGTGTGGAGTGTGTTGTTTCCATCAGATCAGCCTCACAAACCAGCATTCAAACATGTAGACAAGCAGCATCGCCACCACGATCCACGGCCACAACGGCCAAGTCGCATCCGCGGCGCCCAGCACCAGTACCGCCGCCTCCCAGCCAGCATGTATCGGTACCCCAAATGCCGCCGTCAGCCCCTGCCGCGTCGTCGCCTCCAGCGGCCGCAGATCCCCCTCCTGCACCTCCTTCCGAACCGTCCCGATCTCCCGGTTCCCCTTCTCGTCAGTCAACACATAATAGCCCGGAAGCGTCAGCGCCTCGCTCTCCACAAAGGTCCCCCGCGGCGTCTCTCGCGCTTCCACCATGCGCCTCGCCCCATCCGGCCCTTCCACCTGCACCGGACCGGGCGACGGCCACCGCGTCACCAGCGGCGATCCGCCCTCCAGGTTCCGCGGCAAGGCCCGTCCCGCACTCGCCGCCTGCAACAGGCGCCAGACAAAGGGCAGGTGCGCCTGCCGCACCGGCAGCGAACTCCAGTCGATACCCAGCGTCGTCGTCAGCAGGTAGACATGCCCCCGACCAAGACGACGCACCAGCAGCAGCGGATCGTCGCTCGACAGGCGAAAAACCACCCCGCTCTCCGGCGTCGTCTCACCCGTCATCAGGTAGTTGTAGTACCGCACCTCCGCGAAATCGCCCTCTGCCGCCTCCCCGAACTCCCGGAACAACGGCGAACTCCCAGCCAGCGCTTCGGATTGCGCCAACGCGAATATCGCCGGATCCACACTCTCACGCGCAGGTGGCATAAGCGGCGCCGGCAGCAGCTTCCCGTAATTCACATTGTACGATTCGCTCCGCAGCGTCGACGACGAGGTGAAGACCAGCCCACCACCCCGCCGGACAAACGCTTCCAACTGCTCCCCAACCGCCGGCAACGCGAACGTCGGTGCTGCCAGCACCACCACATCCACCTCCGCCGGCAACGGCTGGCTCACCTCCGACATCGTCACCCGTTTCACCTCCACTACAGCCGCCCCCTCTCGCCCGGCATCGACGCCGCGCATGAAGAACTCCGTATCCGCGATGCTCTCCCCTCCGCCATCCGTATCGTCCGCGATCAACCAGACCTTGAGGCTGCTTTGCACCGTGATGGCCAGGTGGCGGCTCCCGTGCGTCGGCAGGCGGCTCGCTTCCGTCGTCACCCGCACCAGCGCTGGACCGGCTCGATCGAAGCGCAGGCTCACCGGAATGCGCCGCCGCTCACTGGCGCTGAAGGCGACCCGCGGCGTCGTCAGCGGCTCCCCGTCGATCGTCACCTCGAAACTTGCGCTCTGTTCCACGTCACTGTAACTCTCCGCCACGATGTACAGCGTCATCGGCAGCCCCACCAGCGCCGCATCCGTCCCCAATTCCAGATCCGTGATCACCACATTGGCACTCTGTCCGGCCGAAGCCAGGGACAGATCCACCGGAACCACCGTCACCCCCTGCCGATCAATCGCCTCCCCCAGCCAGTCCAGCCTCTCCACCGAGTCGCTCAGTTCTCGCGGAAAGTCGCTGAAGATGAAGAGCTGCGATTCACTGTCGGGAGTCCCTGCCAGCGCCGTCAACCCTTTGGCCAGCGGCGTGCGCAAGCGGATCATCCCCTCGGTCGTGCCCTGCAGCCGCGTCGCAATCTCCTGCTGCTTTGCCGCATCGACCCGTCCGGCCAGCTCCAGGGGCGCATCGTCCCCCTCCATCAACGGCACTAGCGTCAGGTGATCGCCCGGACGTTGCGTGCGCAGCAGCGAGCCGATGGCAGCGCGCTGACGACTGGCTCGCGAACTCTCGCCCCCATCCCGGGCGCTCATGCTCAGCGATGTATCGTAAAGTACGACCCGATGCACCGGCCCCTCGGGAAGGGCCGCCACCATCAGATCCGGCTCCGGGTTTCCACGCCAGGCCCGCACCAGCAGTACCGCCGCCAGCGCCAGCAACAGGCATCGACAGGCCAGCACGATCATCTGTTTCCACAACGAGGATCGCCGCCGGCTCCGCAACGTCAGCCGCAGCAGGTAACTCGCCCCCCACGCTAACTCATGTTTGCGACGCCGCAGCAGCAGGTAGATGACGATGGGCGTCACTGCCGCCAGCAAACCAAAAAGAGCCATGGGGTACATCAGCGTCATGCGCGGCGATTCCTCTGCCGCAACAGGCGGGCCATGATGTCATCATACTCGTCGCGCACCGCGATGCTGTGAAACTCCAGGCCAAAGCGGTTGCAGCCCGCCTGCAGATGCTCCAGATGCTCCCGCACCACCTGCTGATACGCCGCCCGTATCTCCATCGGATCCGCCGCGTCGATCACACCCGTCTCGAGATCGCGAAAAAGCGTGTAGCCCGTGAAGCCCAACTCGTGCTCGTCCTGGGCGTACAACTGGTAGAGCAGCACATCATGCCCCTGCAACCGCAGAATCCCCAGCGCTTTCGCCAGCGCATGTGGATCCTGGTAGCAGTCCGAAAAGAAAACAAAGACTGACTTGCGCCGCACCAAGGGCAGCAGCTGGTGCACACACGCCGCAAAGTCGGTCTCCCCCGCCGCTTCCGTCGACGCCAGGTAACGCATCGCCTGCGCCAGGTGCTTGCGACCGCTCGACGGACGAAGAAACGCCTCCAGCTTGCTTGAACAGCGCGCAATCCCGAAGCGGTCCTTCTGCAGATTCAGCAGAAACCCCAGCATCGCGGCGGCATGCACCGCAAAATCCAGCTTGCCCATCCCCTCGTTGGTGTAACCCATGGAGCCGGAGCAGTCGATGCCAATGATCACCTCCAGGTTCGTGTACTCCTCGTACTCGCGGATCACCAGCCGATCGCTGCGCCCATACACTCGCCAATCCAGATGCCGAAGATCGTCCCCCGCCTGGTACTGACGGTGACGAAGAAAATCGCTGGACTGACCCTTCAGGCGCGACGGGTTCGGCCCCTTCAGATACCCCTCCATCCGCGTCCGGGCAAAAAACTCCAATTGTCGCGCCCGTGCCGCGGCATGCGGATCGAGTAGTTGCGGCTCAGCCATGGCGTCCCTCCTCGCGCAAGCTAATCCTGCCCTTCAGGCACTTTGATCGACGCCAGCAACTTGTCGATGATATCCACCGAGGTGATGTTCTCGGCTTCCGCCGCGAAATTCACCAGTATTCGGTGCGTGAGTACCGGGTACGCTACCTTGCGCAGATCCTCCGCCGTCACATGGCTCTGACCGTTGATCAGCGCCCGCGCCTTCGCCCCAAGCACCATGTACTGCGCCGCCCGCGGACCCGCTCCCCACTCCACGTAGTCGCGTACAAAATCCGGCGCCACGTCACCCTCCTTGCCACGGTCCACCCGACTGCCGCGCACCAGGTCGAGCGCGTAAGCCACAAGATGCCGCGCAATCGGCACCTCCCGCACCAGCGCCTGGGCCGCGATCAGCTCCTCCGCCGACAGCAGCGCCTCCACCTTCGGCTTCGCCGTCCCCGTCGTGCGCAGGATCACCTCCAGTTCCTCTTCCCGCTCGGGATACTTCACATTGATGAAGTACATGAAGCGATCCTGCTGAGCCTCGGGCAGGTTGTACGTCCCCTCCTGCTCCACTGGATTCTGCGTCGCCAGCACGAAAAACGGCTCCGAAAGCTGATACGATTTGTTGCCGATCGTCACGCTGTGCTCCTGCATCGCCTCCAGCAGCGCCGCCTGCGTCTTCGGCGGGGTGCGATTGATCTCGTCAGCCAGCACCATGTTCGCAAAAATCGGCCCCTTGACGAAGGCGAACTGCCGCCCACCCTCCGCCGTCTCCTGGATGATCTCACTGCCCGTGATGTCCGCCGGCATCAGGTCCGGCGTGAACTGGATACGCTTGAAGGAAAGGTGCGTCACCTGTGAAAGCGTGCTCACCAGCAACGTCTTCGCCAAGCCGGGAACCCCCATCATCAGGCAGTGCCCACCCGCCAGTATCGCCTGCAAAACATCGTCGATCACCGTCTCCTGACCAACAATGACCTTCCCGATCTCACTCTTCAGTTGCGCCACCTTCTGCGCGATTTCCTCATGCTTCATGCAGCTCTCCAGTACATCGTTGACATCATCAGGCCGCTCATAAATCGAAGCCCGCATAGCGGACAATATTCGCGTAAAGCTTTTCCCATTCCGGCCACGCATATACCGGCACCTTCCCAGGATGCTCCTCGGCCACCCCGAAAGGCACCGCCAGCACCAGCAGCGTCCGTTGACCTTCCACCGGGCAATACTCGATCACGAAGGGCTCATCCCCTACCTTCAGCAACACCTTCGGTTGCACCGGCAGATCCGCCTTGAAGGTCACCTTCTGCACGTAATACTGCCACGGCAGGTTGCTCATGTCGATCCCCGTGAAGATCGGGTGCTCGCTCGCCGGTGAATTCAGCTGCCCCACCTCCTTCACGATCGGATCCCCCGACTCGATCGGAATGAAATCGTAGATCGGATGGCTCCGGTTCGTCGGCGTCATGTTGAAGACATTCTCCCCGCCTCCATAGACCAGGCCGCCTCCCCGCTGCAGGTAATTGTCCAGAATCGATAGCCCCACCAGACGCGCCGCATCGAAAATGCTGTTGTTCATCACGATCACCCGGTAGTTGAACAACCGGTCGTAGTCGTACGGAAAATCGGTCAGTCCCGTGCGCGGCACCGTGAAGCCCGGATGATAACCTGCCTGCAGGTTGACCTTGGGAATTCCCCGCAGGGCCTCTTCGATATTCAGCACCCGGGTGTTGTTGCCGAGCACCGCGAAGATATTGAAGTCGGTGCGATTCACCTCCAGATTCGCCTGCGGAGTTGGAATGTACGGCTCCTGCGGGCGACGCTCCAGCGCCGCCACCGGCGTCTTCAGATCCTTACCCACGTTACGCCCCAGCGAATAGTCCCCCACATGGAAGTATTCGAAGACCTGCTGCACCTGCGTCCCGTCCGCCAGATCGATGAACGCCGTCGTCCGGATCTTCAACGGATCCGTCGACTGGCCGTCATAGCTCACTTCACGCGTCGCCGGCTCGATCCCCAGCTCCGTGAATTCGATTGCCGGTAGCGTCAGCCGCGTCGGCTCCGGGTCCAGAAGATTCGTCTCCAACTCCGCCACAAAGGTCACCCGCCGCGCCTCCTTGTAGCTGGAAACCGTCCGGTACTGCAACCGCAGATGATCCTTATCCCGTATCGGCTTCAACTGCGTGATGAAATACTCCGTCGCATGATCGACCTTCTCCAGACCCATTGTCGGCAACACATAGATGCGCGTCTTCACCGGCCGGTCGTTCAACACCAGCAGGTTGTCGTAGACCCATTCCGTCGTCCCCACCCCGCAGTTGTACAGGAACGCCAGGTAATCGTAATCCATCAGGTAGACCAGCCCCTCACGCCGCTCCGGCGCCATCCGCGCCGACCAGCCATGGTTGAAGTCGTAGATGTAATCCGCCCCGATGTTGCTCGGTATCGTGTTGATCCCCACCGCGCTCGGCCGCATCACATGATCCGGCAGCGTCGTGTTCACTCGCGACGAGTTATGCGCCCAGTAAAGCGGCAGCTTCGCATTCTCGTCCGGATTGATCAACTCCACGTCAAAGAGAAAATAGGGCGTCCCCTGCCGCAGCGTCACCGTCCGCCGGATCACCAGGTTCTCCAGCAGCTTCGACTTCAAACCGCTCGTCGCCGACTCCAGCCACCCATCCAATTGCGTCTGGAAGACCACCTGCACCTCTTCCGGCCCCCGCTTCGTTATCTCATAGTCGTACCACTTGCCCCGCAGCTCCTGAAAACGCCAATCCTGCTCCCACACATTGTCCTGCAGCAGACCACCCCCGCTCTTCAGGTTCTTCGGCTGCGTCAGGTCCAGAATCTCGTTCTGTGTCGGCCGGAAGACAAAGCGCACCACCGTCGACCCGATCGCCGGCATCAGCCTCATGCTGATCCAGTCCGTCTCCATGACGATCACCAGATCGCCATCCTCGTCCTCGATCTCCTCGATAAACGCTCCCTGCCGTTCCGCGGCATGAGTGACTCCCAGCAGAATGGCCATCAATGACAGCAGCAGGTATTTGACCATGGCTTCTTACCTCTCAGTAGATAATATCCAGACAAGGCGTGAGGCGTGAGACACATCCAGCGTCGTCGTGTTCCCACGATTGCAATGCATGCGGCATACGTATAGTAGGGTTCCACACGCCGTTGTCAATCTCCCCCATGAAGGCCGGAACGTCCGTCCACGGAAAACCTCGGTCCCACCACCCAGAAAAGATCGGTCGAAAGGTCGGTCCGCCGCGTCCTCCACCTGAAGGCCCACCCCAGAAAACATCGGTCCAATCCTCGGTGCCAGAAAACCTCGGTCCCACCACCAGAACTGGAGGCCCACTCCAGAAAACATCGGTCGAATCCTCGGTGCCAGAAAACCTCGGTCGAATCCTCGGTGCATTGCCTGCCACCCGTGCTTGTCCGTGCGGGTCCGTGTCCGTCTTTGTTACTCATGCCATACCCCCATGCCGATCCTACTCATCACCACGGCAAGAAATATATTTCTCATAACTCGAAAGTCAAGCCGTCCCGAACAATATTCCGCCTGCCAGTTCCAGCTCCCTCATTCTTTTCATCATTCCCATTCTTTCCAAACCCTGCCCGCTCCCGTTTTCCCATCCACTGCACCTCTCCCCAAAGAAGGTGTACATTCCCTTCCCCGCACTACAAGGAGCACCGATGCCTGCATATTCACAACGATTCCCGTGGGACGCCCCCCAGAACGCCATGACCCGATTGCTCGCCGACATGCGACGCGCGGAGATTCCCGTCACCGACCTCACCGTCTCGAATCCAACCATGGTCGAACTGCCCCTGCCCGAGGCCGAGATTCTCGCCCCGCTTGCCGATCCCGAGATCCTGCGACACCTGCCCTACCCGCGCGGCCCTCTCGCCGCACGAAAAGCCATCGCCGACTACTACCTGCCCTTTCAGGCCAAGGTGACCCAGGAACAGATTCTGGTTACGTGCAGCACCAGCGAAAGCTATGCCCACCTCTTCCGCCTGCTCGGCGATCCGGGCGACGCTTTCCTTGTCCCCAGACCAAGTTATCCACTCTTTGATTTCCTCGCCGGCGCCGAGGGTGTCGAACTTCTACCTTACCCCCTGAACCGCGACGGGCAATGGCACATCGACCTCGCTGCACTCGAAGCGGCCATCACGCCGCGCACCAGAGCCATCCTCCTCGTCAACCCCAACAATCCCACCGGCTCCTACGTTAAGACCGGCGAGCGCGACCGCCTGCGCGAGCTCTGCCGGCGCCATGATCTTGCCCTTATCGTGGATGAAGTCTTCACCGACTATCCACTGGACTGCCCACCCGATGCCGTACGCACCTTTGCCGACGAAAGCGAAGTCCTCACCTTTGTACTCAGTGGCCTGTCGAAGGTGTGCGCCCTGCCGCAGATGAAGATCGGCTGGATCGTCGTGGCCGGCCCCGCGGCGATGCGCCAACAGGCACTGCAGCGCCTCGACCTCATCTCCGACTCCTTTCTTTCCGTCAGCGCCCCATCCCTTGCGGCCACGCCAACCTGGCTGGCCATGCGAGACCAACTGCAGGCCCCCCTTCACCAACGCCTGCGGGATAATCTCGAATCCGCCAGAGAGATCCTTCACAACACCGGCGCACAGGCTCTGGCGATGGAAGGAGGCTGGTATCTCGTCATCCGCCTGCCCGCCACCAGGAGCGATGAAGAATGGGCGCTCGATCTTCTTCAAAAACAGCACGTGCTGTTGCACCCCGGCTACCTGTACGATTTCGCAACCGGCGCTTACCTGATTGGCAGCCTCCTGATGCCATGCCGTACCTTCCGTCACGGTATCCGCTCTCTACGGAATTTTGTAAATATCGCCTAAGGCACTTGCATTTGCATCTCGACGGCATTATACTAAGCCCAAATCGTACTGGAATTCTCCAAAAAGGCTTCGGCCTTTTGCCTTCATCCTGGTAGCTTCGCCATCAGGAAGGACAGTTGGGAACAACGGTACGTCTAGTCAGAAACGGCGCGGATGCAGATCCGTGCCCAAGGTGACAAATGTCACCTTTCCGGTGCAGCGACTCTTTAGAAGCATAGGGTCAATGCAGAAGTTGCCAGAGATGAGGAGTTCGAAAATCATGGCAAAACGATTATTCGTGGGCGGTCTGAGTTGGGACACCACAAGTGAAGGACTGCGCGAAGCGTTTGATTCCTTCGGAGAAATCTCAGACGCTGTAGTAGTCTCAGATCGTGAGACAGGCCGCTCGCGGGGCTTCGGCTTCGTGACCTTCGTCAATGACGAAGACGGTAACACCGCCGTCAACGAGATGGACGGGAAAGAGCTTGACGGTCGCAGTGTCCGTGTAAACGAAGCACATGAACGCAGCTCTCGCGGTGGCGCCGGTGGTGGCGGCGGCGGCGAGCGCGGCGGTGGCGGTGGTGGCGGAGGCGGCGCAGGCCGTCGTCGCTGGTAAATCACCAGCCTGAAACTGCAAGTTTATTCCGGCCCGTGGTCTTTTCCACGGGCCGGTTTTTTTATGCCCGGATTGCCTGCCTCCCCACCGAATGAGCTTCAGCTTCCCGTTGCCGGCACGATGGGCGCGACCTTCGAACTGAACGCGCGGATAGCAAGCGCCAGGAGAATGAGCAGATACTGCGTGATCCACAGCCACCAGATAGCGTCCGCGCCAAGATCATGATAGTGAATCCAGAAATTCAGGTAGTAGACCGACGTGCCCACCATCACCATCATTGCCGGACCCGAGCGGCGCAGCACCATGAAGGGAAGGAGCCAGCCCAGATACCATGGATTACCTACCGGTGAAAGCAGAAAGAGAGCCAGCAGCGCATACTCGCCTGCCCGTGTCACCCCTTCCGCCGTTCGCACGCGAATGGCTGCCTGAAGAACTCCAATAACCAGCGCCAGCGCCACAATGGCCTGGGTGGCCAAGCGAGCGTCGGCGCCCGGAAGACCAATCCACCCCAAGAGCCGTCGCAGCAGGGGAAAGAGCAACGCATTGTTCTCCCACTGGCTGCTGAAGGTGCGTAGACCGGCAAACGGATCGTCAGCCCCCAGCCAAAGCACCGCCCAGCCGGCGGCAAGGCAAGCGCACCACAGCGCCACAGCCCACAACGTCCAGCGGCGCCCGCGACTGCGCCACGCCCATCCCACCAGCAGCGGTACCAGCAGCAGCGGCGTGATCTTGACCAGGGAAGCTGCCAGCAGCGCCGCCAGCGACCAACCCGGTCGATCCCGCCAGACGGCCCACAGCATCCAGCCGAGAAAGAAGGCACAGGCAATATCCACATGCATGGAGTTGGTGAACTCCTTGAGTATCAACGGACACCAGGCGTACCAGAGGATTGCCGGCGCCTGACCTCGCTTCCAGAGCAGCCGCGCCAAAAGCACCAGGAGCCCCAGATCGAAAAGCAGCAGTGTCCAGCGCATGCCATGGTTCCTCCAGCCGAAGAGCATGGCGTTGAGCGCGAATATGGATTGAGCGCCCGCGGGATAAATGCTCGCCACCTCCGGATGATTGATGCGCCCCTGAACTGCCGCCGCCGCGGGACGCTGCTCAAGATCGGCCTCCACCTCCGATATATCCCAGTCGGAAGGCGACCGGTCGAGCGGATTGATGCCGCGCACCACCAGTTGCCCATCCCAGATGTAACGGTAAAAGTCACTCTCCTGCAGGGGCGTCGACCCCAGCATCAGCACCCGCAGCAAAATCCCCACTCCGATAATCCCCCAGGCCACCCGGCGCGAATGCACCCTCTCCACCAGGTAACAGGCGACGGCGTAGACTAGCCACATCCCCAGGTAGATCACCACCACCAGGCGTATCGGCCGCTGCAAATGCCCGCTCCCCCAGACAAAATGCTCGCTCATCCGCGCCAGCCACCAGGTCAGCCCCAGCATCGCCGTGGCGCAAAGCCCAAGGCCGCCGATAAGCAGGCGAGGTATAGGTAATGGTGACAACTGCTTCACCTATGAAAACGGGCAACAAGTGTGAATCCCCACCCGGCCGTTGCCCGGACTTTATTCTTCATAAGCCCATCCCTCCATGCCGGCTCCTTTCGACCACTTGCCCCAACGGGGCTGCGTCCCATAGCCCAGGGTTGCCCTTGGGGCTACCCTGGGTATACTGCCCGCCCATGCATCAACCCCATTCGGGTTGCGTCCACGGCATCCACTCTTCCCTGCGTGAGCTTATTTCCACGGGATTTATTGGTGAGGAACTTCGAAAATCTTCAACGCCCCCGTCAACAGACCGCTCTGCGCATGGCGCTGATGTGCGCCGGCGTGGTGCCGCAGCAACCGCCAATAATCGTGGCGCCGGCCTCCACCAGGCGAGGCGTCAGTCCGGCCATGTAGTCGGGAGTATCCTTGAAAACTGTCTTGCCATCTTCGATCTGAGGCATACCGGCGTTGGGCATCGCCATGATCGGCGTCTCCGGCGCTGCCGCACGTAAGGCCGCCACGATCTCGATCATGTGGTCGATTCCCGTGCCGCAATTCGCGCCGATGACATCCGCGCCGGCGGCAAGCATCGCCGCTGCCATCTGCGCGGGAGTGACGCCCATCATCGTCCGGTAGCCACCCTTGGCCTGTGGGTCGAAGGTGAAGCTCGCGATGACCACCATCCGCGTATGCTCCTTCGCCGCCTTGACCGCCATGGTGGCTTCCTCGATCGCGGTCATGGTCTCGACGATTACCGCATCGGCGCCGCCAGCCTCGAGCGCCACCATCTGTTCGCGAAACGCTTCGTAGATCTCCTCTTCGCTGGCCAGTCCATAGGGGATCATCATCTCGCCAGTCGGGCCGGCGCTGCCCAGCACATACTGCTCGTCCCCGGCCACCTGGCGCGCGATGGCTCCCGCCGCTTCGTTGATCTCGGCAACGCGCGCCGCCAGCTCGTAATGCCGCAGCTTGTAGCGCGTACCCCCAAAGGAATTGCACTCCACCAGATTGCTGCCCGCGTCACGGTAGGTGCGATGAATATCCCGCACGTCTTCCGGACGCTCGATGCACCACAACTCCGGGCATTCCCCCGGCTTCAGCCCCTTGGCCTGCAAGAAGGTGCCCATCGCACCATCACAGATCAGTATCTCGCCCTCCGCGAGTCGTTCACGCAGCGACTTCATCTTTCTCGCTCTCCAGACTTAATAGTTCGGCTTCAGCTTCCACCTCGTTTACCTATGCGGGCGCCAGTATGGAAATGCAACCGCTCCACGGCGCCAGATGAAGTTTATATCAGAAATGCACTTGCAGTGCTCTGGCGGGCGCTGTACCTTGCGCCACAATTTGAACAGGGGAATCCGGTGAAATTCCGGAACGGTCGCGCCGCTGTGAGCGGGTACGAACCCCGACTACGGCCACTGTCTGCAGCTTCTGGCTGCCGATGGGAAGGCCCGGGAAGTAGGTTTGAGCCCGCAAGTCAGAAGACCCTGACATACAAAAGTCTCCGCGCCAGTGACTTTTGGTGAGACGTGAACAGGTGAAAACCGTTCACGTCGGAAGCCATTCCCAAGCCGCTGTTTCCACTGGAGACCGCGGCTTGTTTCGTTGTGCCGGCGGACAACACACCTATCTAATCGACCAAGAAATGCAAAGGAGACCCAAAACACCTGGAACCCCGTCGAGAACCGTTGTCTGTCTATGTCAATCGCCTAAAGGAAGTAAGTGCAATGTCGAAGCTTATCTTGCGTACTCTGGTCATGCTCCTCACCCTCCACCTTGCCGTTGCGCAGCAAGCGCCACCGGCTGAAGAAACCAAAGAGGAACAGGAAACTCTCCGCTTGAGCGAAGTTCTGGTCACCGCATCCCGCGCCAAACGGCGGGCGGATACGGTTCCAGCCAACGTCACCGTGATTACCCGTGAGGAAATCCTCAGCTCCAACGCCAAAAACGTCACCGACGTCCTTCAGCAGCTCGCCGGACTAAGCGTCCGTAACCTCTTCGGCGACAGCTCCGTCTCCGCATCGGTGGACATTGGCGGCTTCGGCGAAGCAGGCATCTACAATCTCGTTCTCCTCATCGACGGCGTCCGCGCTGGATTCGGGGATCTCCTCCCGATCGACTGGTCGGCAACGCCACTGAATCAGATCGAGCGCATCGAGATCGTCCGCGGCGGCGGAACCGTTCTCTACGGCGCCAACGCCACCGGGGGTGTCATCAACATCATCACGCGCGCCGGTGGGCAGAACCAGATCAATGTTACGGGCGAAGTGGACAGCTATGGCTATCGGCAGGCCGCTGGCATCAGCGGGCAGCACGAGGCTCTCGGCTTCAGCCTCAATCAAGGCTACATCGATAGCGACGGCTATCGCGATAATAACCATTACCGCTCGAAAAACGGACACCTCGCCCTTTCTTTCGTCCCCGAGGACAGCTGGTACGACCTGCAACTTCGCGCCGGCGCCAACGATGAAGCCTTCGGCATGCCCGGCGATCTCTTGCGCGCCGATCTCGAAAGCGCTCTCGTCGATCGCCGCGACACCGACAGCCCCTCCGACCGTGGCGAGCGGCTCAGCAGCTACGTCACCATCGCTCCCATTCTCCATTTCAATGACAAGCTCCGTCTCGAGCTTCCGGCGACCTACCGCGAACGGGATGTCGAATTTGTCTGGGGCGGTTGGGAACAGGCCTACCGGGACATCAAGTGGGGAGTCTCGCCGCAGATCGTGAGCGAGTATCAGCTCTTTGGCCGTGACAATACCTTCATCATCGGCGGCGACTACTACAACACCCAGAAGCACAATATGGGCAACGCCATCGAGACTACCTACAAGACCTACGCCCTCTTCTTCAATAACTCCCTGGAAGTCATTGACGATGTCTACGTTGACTTCGGCTATCGTCACGGATGGGCGGACTACGCCTTCGAAGGAAGTGAAGGAAGGAGCTTCTCTCTGGATGCATTCCGCCTCGGCCTCGCCTGGAATTACCAGCCCGACAGCAAGCTCTTCGCCCTCTACGACCGCTCCTACCGTCAAGGCGTGGTGGACGAGTACTACTCGGTATGGTCGGGGCTGAACACCAACCTCGATCCGCAGATCACCAAGACCACCCAGGTTGGCATTCAGCACCTCTTCTGCCCCCACCTGCTCGGCGCCGTCACCTTCTTTCATGTCGATACCTCCAACGAGATCTTCTATGACCCCAACTTCGGCAACACCAACTACGAAGAAACCGAACGCATCGGCGTCATCGTCGAAGCCAAGGCCCCCATTACCGAAAACCTCGACTTGACCATCAACTACACCTTCACGGACGCCGAGATGGGCGAATCCAGCACTGGCACCAACTTCGACGGCCGCCAGGTCCCCCTCGTCCCCCGCCACATGGTCAAGGGTGGCATGGAGTACCGCTTCCTCGACGGATTTGCCTACAATCTCTCCGCCAGGTGGGTCGACAGCCGATTCGCCGGCAGTGACTGGAACAATGAAGCCGACGAACTCGATGACTTCCTCGTCGTCGATACGCGCTTGGCCTACACATGGAAATGGCTGACCGTCTACGGCGGCATCAACAATCTCCTTGAAGAAGAGTATACCGAATCCGGCTTCTACAGCTCCTGGAGCGGCAATGTCGGCGTCTATCCGATGCCGGAACGCAACTTCTTTGCCGGAGTCGACCTCACCTTCAACTTCTGATGCGGCCAGAGCGGAGCCGGGGGATTTTCTGGTTTTCCCCCGGTTCCGCTCGCTTTATTGACAGAAAGCCCTCAGCACCCTATCTTCCCCGCTGAACATGAAGACTTTTTTCCGCCATCTGGTTACCCTCTCCCTCCTTCTCATCGCCTGCTGCCTCACGGCGGCGGAGCCGATGGACGCATTCGAGGAGGAGCTGCGTCTCTGGATGACACTGCAGCGTGAAGGCCGCGACAGCCGCCAGGCATGGGAAGCCGAACAGGCCCTGCTGCAGGATGAGATTCGACTCCTTCAAGCCACCCAGGAAAACCTTCAGAAGCAACTCCATTCGACCCGCGACGCCGCCGACAACGTCGCTCAGCAAGCCGATGAGGCACAGCGCGAAGCCGCATCCCGCATTCAGGGGCTGGAACCTTCCCTGCAGGCGATGACCAAGGCTATCGAGCACCTCGACGCCTGGCAACGTCAACTGCCGCCACCCCTGCGGCAACTGCTGGAGCCAGCCATGGCGGCCATACCGCCAGCCACGCCCGCGAATCAGGCGCAACGCTTCCGCGCCACCCTCGATGCACTGGCCGCCGCTCGCGACATCGCCGGCAAGCTGCACGTTGCCGGCATGATCATTACTGACGATAACGGGGCGGAACGCCAGATGCAGGTGCTCTTTGTCGGCGTTGCCGTCGCCTATGCCGTTGCCCCGGATAGCAGCCATGCAGCCTTCGGTCGTCCCGAACCAAGTGGCTGGCGCTGGGTGGCGGCAAACGACCACGCGCCGGCCATTCAAGCTGCCATCGGCATGGTGCGCGACCGCGAGCCTGCCCACTTCCTCTCCCTTCCCCTCAGCCTCACCGCACCAGCGGATGTAACGCCATGAAGCGGAGCCTCATTCTACTTCTCGCTTGCGCTCTCGCCTCCTCCTTTCCCCTGCTGGCGGAGGCTGACGAGACTCCCGCTCTGACCAGCGCCCGTACCCGGCTCGCGAACGATATCGCCGAGAGCAGAACGGAACTGCAGGCCCTAGACCAGCGCATCCAAGCTGAACGTCAGGAACTCCTGCGGCAAGCCGACACCCTCCGCGCCAGCATTCAACAGCTTCGCCAGGAGCTGCACGCGCAGGAGGAACGACACGCCGACGCGGCGGACGCCACCGCCCGGGCACGCGAAAGCTCGGCTCATATGCAGGAAATCATCCGCTATCAGGGGCAGGCCATCCAAGAGTACCGGCGCGCGCTGGAAGCGCAGCTCTCCGCGGCTGAAAGCCAGTTCTACGCTCCACGCATCGCCGCCGTCGACCTGCAACTGGATGCGGGAGAACCCTTGACCGTCGTACCCGAGCTGCTCGACCTCTCTTTAGACCAGCTCAACCGCCAGCTTGGCGGCGCCGTCATGCCCGGCAAGGCTCTGGATCCGGAAGGGCGCCTGGTCGACGGGCTCTTCGGACAGGCCGGTCCGCTCCTCTACTTCGCCGCCACCCAGGGAGAACCGGTCGGCATCGCCGTAAGCACCACGGAAAGCCTCCTGCCCCGCGTCTTCAGCGACTTCCCCGATCAGACGGCCCCGCCGCACATCGCCCGGATAATGAGCGGTGAAGAGGCGGTCGTCCCCGTCGACCCTTCTCTTGGAGCAGCGATAAAGGTCAGCCAGAGCCGCGAAAGCCTGATGGACCATCTGCGCAAAGGCGGCGTGACCATGATCCCCCTCCTCGCGCTGGCCCTTGCCTGTACACTGATGGCCCTCTACAAGCTCGTCTCGCTGTGGATGTTGCGTACACGCGGAGCAGAGCCGAGAATCGCCGAAATCCTGATGGCGCTGCGGCGGAACGAAGCCAACGAAGCGTACGCCATCGCGCGCCGTTTGCGCAAGCCGCTGGGACCGGTCCTCTTCGAAGGGATCGACCATCGCGATGCCCCAAAGGAGCATATCGAGGAGATCATGTACGAACGCCTGCTGGCGCAGGTGCCATCCCTGGAACGGTTGCTCTCGCCGCTCGCGGTATGCGCCAGTGTGGCGCCGCTCCTCGGCCTTTTAGGCACCGTGACGGGTATGATCCACACCTTTCGCCTGATCACGATCTTCGGAACCGGCGACGCGCGTGTCCTCTCCGGCGGCATCTCCGAAGCCCTCATCACCACCGAGGTGGGGCTGGTGATCGCGATTCCAGCTCTGCTCGTCCACGCCTACCTCTCGCGACGCGTGCGAAAGGCGGTTGCGGCCACCCAGCAATCCGCCATCATGTTCGTCAACGGTCTGAAGCTGCGCCTGGACGAATCGGCGCCCCCGGCGCGGGACGGTGCGCCATGACCATCGACCGCGGCACGCAGATTCTACACCTCGTGCTCGAATATTGGCGTGCAGGCGGCTGGCTGATGCTGCCGCTGGCGCTGGTCTCCTTCGGCATCTGGTACGGCTACCTCTCGATGCTGCGCCAGCTTCGAGAAGCGGTCACCACCTCAGGGCAGTGCCTGGAAGAGCTGGAATGCCGATTCATCGGCAAGGATCCGAACCTGTCGAGTTGGCTCGACTCCCTGCCCGGCGCCACCCCGCGCGTCCTGCGCCATCTGCTGGCCCGCCTCGCCGCCGGCCTCCCCTTCCGCGACGCCTTCGCCCAATGCCGCGATGCCGAGCTGGCCGTCTTCACCCACAGCTTCTACCTCCTCGGCGCTCTGGTGACCGTCGCGCCCCTGACTGGACTCCTCGGCACCGTCCTGGGCATGGTCGCCACCTTCCATGGCGTGGCACTGCAGTCCGGTGAGACCGCCGCCATGGTCTCCGGCGGCATCAGCCAGGCCCTCATCACCACCCAGGTCGGCCTCCTGGCCGCACTACCCGGCGCCTTCGGCCTCGCCCACCTCTTCCAGCTCTATCAACGCCTCCGCAACCAACTCGACCGCTGCGAAAGCTACCTCTACCTCATGATGGCTCATCGTGACCAACGAGGCGCCGGATGAAACGACTCACCGACATCCAGCTCGAAACCAACGAAAACCTCGACATCAATCTCTCCCCCCTGATTGACATGGTCTTCCTCCTCCTCATCTTCTTCATGGTCACCACCGTCTTTGTCGAAGAAGCAGGTGTCCCCGTCAACAAGCCGGCGGCAGCCACCGCCGAAGCCGTCGACAAGTCCAGCATCCAGCTTGCTATCACCGCCGATGGACGGCTCGTCTATGCCGGTGCCGAAATCAACCTCAACAGCATTCGCGGCCTGATCGCACGACTGCATCGGCATGAACAAACTCCGGTCATCCTCCTGGCCGACATCCAGGCGCCCGCCGGCCTGCTGGTCGACGTCATTGACGAGTGCAAGCTGGCCGGCGCCACCGACGTGCACATCGCCACCAAGCCGGAGTAGCCGCACATGGACACACAACAGCTCCTCGCCAACCGTGCTCTGGTCTACCAAGGCGCCCGTCGCGCTCGCGGCGGCTGGCTGATCGTCCTCGCGGCCGCCATCTTCACCATCGGCACGCTCATCCTGCTTCCCATGGCCGACGTCTTTACCCCAACGCCGAAGGCCACTCCCATGGAAACGAGCCCGGTTAGCACCATGCGTCTTCCCTCACCTCCACCCGTGCTCGACCCCGCCATCGCCCCCGAACCTCCGCCGCCCACGCCAAGTCCGATTCTACCTCCCCCGCCTCAACCACCCCCACCGGAAGTGCCCCGACCTCCGACTACCCCGCTCCCAATTGTGCTCGAGCTGCTCCCCCCCAAGCTCAAGCCCGTAGCCGATCTGAACTTCCAGGTCGCCGCCGTGCCACAGCCGCCTGCACCTCAACCCACGCCACAGCCCCAACCTCCAGCACCCGAACCCGTCCGCCAGCAGGCTGCCCCTCCCGCCCCTCCCGCCAGTCCACCGGTTTACGGAGCGGATGAGGTCGACCAGATGCCTCGGCCCACCTACTCTCCTCGCCCCCCCTACCCCATGACCGCCCAGCGCCGCCGCATCGAAGGCTATGCTGAAGCCCACTTCACCGTGACCAGCGATGGCCAGGTGACGGATGTGCGCATCGTCGAGTCGCGCCCGGCTGGCGTCTTCGAGACCACCACCCGCGACGGCCTCTCTCACTGGCGCTTCGAACCAGCCACCCGCGATGGCCTCCCTGTATCCGTCCGCGTCCAGATGCGGATCCGTTACCAACTGGACTGACACCATGCGTTTCCTCTTTGCCACGCTCCTCCTCTCCGCCTCCCTCCTTCTCCGCGCCGTCGAACCTGAACTGACCGCCGAGGAAGGCCAGCGCCTGGAACTCCTGCGCCAACTGGCCGAGGACGATCCAGCCGCCGCCGCCAGCCAACTCGCCGCCACACTCGGCAAAGACGCCAATCCCGCCCTCCTCTATGCCCTGGCCGTATTCCGCTACCAGGCCGGCGACGCGCCCGCGGCCCTGCAACCACTCGAAGATGCACTCGCCGCCAAACCGGATTTCACCCGCGCCCGGCGCATGCTCGCCACCCTGCATGTTTCGCTCGGCAATCATGCAATAGCCTTGCCACACCTCCAGAGGCTGGTAGCCATCGGTGATCAGGAGGCGGCAACCGACTGGCGACTGCTCGCCTGGACCTTGCTCGCCCTCGACCAGCCGCTCGCCGCCGAAACCGCCATCCGTCAAGCCCTCATTCATGCTCCCGACGACCCTGAACTGGTGCGCGCCCTCCTCCAGGCGCTGATGCTCCAGGAACGCTGGCTGGAGGCGGAGCCACTGGCGCGACGCGCCCTCGCCCGCGATCCTTCCCAACCCGATCTGTGGCAACTGCGTGTCAACGCCGCACTGCAGGACCGCGATCAGGAGAAGGCCTTGCTGCTCCTGCAGTCCATGCGGATGCTCGCAGTCGCGGATTCGACCGCCCTGTTGATGCTGGGCGACCTGCTCCTCGATCAGCGCTTGTATGAAGCCGCCCTCGACACCTATCGCGAGGCAGACGCGCTGGACGCCGGCGCACCGCCGGAACGTCTCTTGCAGGCTGCCGAAGGGCTCCTCTCTCTGGAACGACTTGCCGAAGCCGAAGCGCTCGTACATCTCCTGCAGCCCAGGCAGGAGTCGCTCCCCAGCCGGCATCAGGCTCGCCTCCTTGGCATTCGCGGCGCCTTCGCAGCCGCGGCCGGCGATGATCGGACCGCGCTGGATCTCTACCGTCAGGCCATCGACCAGGCACCCGCCAATGGGCGACTTCTGCTCTACACCGCCCCCCTCCTCGCCAAGGCGGGAGAAACCGACGAGGCAAAGCGCCTCTACGAGCGCGCCATTCGCCTAGGCCAGCCACACGCCTGGCATGCCCGCATCGGCCTGGCACGACTCTTGGTCGAGGATGGAGACTTGGCCGCGGGTGCCGATCAACTGCGACAGGCACTCGAGTTGCACCATTCCCCCGCTATCGCACGTTACCTCCAGCAACTTCGCCAGCAACTGCCCTGACTTCATCGGCAATTTGCACCATTGCAGTTGAAATCGTCGCCGCCGCGGCTACACGTAAACAAATTCAAGTGGACCACCTTTGCGGTTGCACGGCGCCTGGCTGGCCAGGCAGCGGCAAATACCTACCGGAGATCAACGACTATGGCGGACATTAATACACTACTTCTGGAGACCGAAGAGAACATGATGGGGGCTGTCGAGGCAGCCGAACGCGATTTCTCCGCACTGCGCACAGGCAAAGCCTCACCCGCCCTGGTTGAAGGACTCATGGTCGAGTATTACGGCTCACAGGCACGCCTCCGCGACATCGCCGGCATCACCACCCCCGAGCCGCGACTCCTCGTTATTCAGCCATGGGATAACAAGGCCCTTTCCGCCATCGAAAAGGCCATCCAGCTCTCCAACCTCGGCATCAGCCCCCTCAACGACGGCAGAGTCATCCGCCTCCCCATCCCAGAACTCACCGAGGAACGCCGCCGCGACCTCACCAAGCAGCTCCACAGACGCGCCGAAGAGGCAAAGGTCGCCCTCCGAACCCACCGCCGCGATGCCAACGAAGCCATCAAGAAGGCCGAAAAGGCCTCGGATATCACCGAGGATGACATGCGCGAAATGCTCGATGACGTGCAGAAACTCATCGATGACTACAGCAAGCAGATTGATGACCTGGTCGCGAAGAAAGAGAAAGATCTCATGCAGGTCTGAGCTCCCCAGGTTCAACGGGATCGGTGATCGAGCAGAGCACCGCAGGATTCGCGAACCACCAGACGGCTCGGTATGGCGATGTCGCGAGTCGAGAGTTCCTTCCCGTCGATCATCTCCAGCAGCAGGCGTACCGCCGTCTTCGTATTCTCTTCGACCGGATGGCGTGCGGTGGTCAAGGGCGGCGTGAGGTAGGCGCCGATGCCAATGTCGTCGTGCCCGGTGATCGCTATCTGCTCCGGCACCTGCAACCCAGCCTGCGCGCAAGCGCGCATGGCCCCCACTGCCCAGTCGTCATTGTTGCAGACAAGGACATCCGGCAACGGCTGCCGCTGCAGCCGCTCGCGGGCCGCTGTCCAGCCATCCACATGCATGTCCCGTTGCACCGCTCGCGACTCAAAGAGTACAATCTCACCTGTCACCTCACCCGCGCCAGGTTGCAGATCGACAGTGGTGCTCCTGAAGATCCGCGGCTTGTCTTCATCCCTCACCAGCAGGCTTCCGCCCGCTTCGCGAATACCATCGCAGAAACCATGAAGGCGGTCGAGCATCCGCCACATGTCCGGCACAATGTGCTCCACGTCGCTCCACAGAAGCAGGAGCGTCAACCACCGGTGACCAAGCCCAACAAGGTGGCTGGTGATCTCGTGCATCCCCTGCCTCATGTCACTGCGCACATGCACACCGCCCGGCGTCTGCGAACTCGAAAGCATCACCACAGGAAGATGCGCATCATTGAAACGTTTCATCACCTCCGGCAGATGCCGCGGGTTCGGGCCATCGATGATCACCCCCTCCACCTGCGCGTCGAGCAGCTCCTCGCAAGGCCCCAGAACAAGCTCAGGATCGATCACCCGCGCCAACATCGGCTGGTATCCGGCACCGCGAACCCGCTCCAGAGTCTGAAGCTCGATCTCCATCCGAAAATCCGAATAACCGGGAAAACGCAGAATGCCGATGATCCCGCTCTTGCCCCGCCGCATGATCTGCGCATAGCGATGAGGCCGGTAATCCATGCTTCGAGCCACTTCCTCGATACGCTCGCGCGTCTCCTTCTTCAGCTTGAGGCGACGCTTCGGGTTCAGGGCCCAAGCCACCGTCGAGCGTGAGACGCCCACCACCTTGGCGATTTCTGCCTGACTTACCTTCTGCATGCTTACTGATGCTCTCCGCGCAGTGAAAGGGTTCTGCTTACTCTATACTCTCTCCCCGAAATAACACGTGATAGTCGCTCAGTTGCCGCGGCCGTTATACTCCGCTACCGCATCGAACATCGCCACGATATTCTCCGCGGGTACATCCGCCATGATATTGTGGACCTGCTGGAAAACGAAACTGCCACCTGGCGCCAGAATCTCCAGATTGGCAAGGACGTGTTTCCGCACCTCGGCGGGCGACGCCTTCGGCAGGATCGTCTGCGTATCGCATCCCCCACCCCACAGACAGAGGCGACGGCCAAAGTCCCGCATCAAGGGCTCCGGCTCCATGCCGACGGCGCTGGTCTGTACGGGATTGACCGCATCCAGACCAGCGTCGATGAGATCGTCAAGCAAGGGACGAATGCCTCCACAACTGTGCAGATTCACCTTGACCTCAGCCAGCTCCCTCGCCCGCCGCCACATGAGCTGATGGCGTGGCTTGAAGTACTCCCTGTACATCGCCGGCGAGATCTGCGGGCCACGCTGCATGCCCAGATCGTCTCCAAAAAGGATGATGTCGATGTGCGGCCCCACGGCGCCAAGGAAGCGCTCGAGATTGGCCAGATGCAGCTCCACCAGCCGATCCAACAGCCGGTGAACCTGCGCCGGCTCGCTCGCCATCAGCAGGAAGCAGGTGTCGGTCCGCAGCAGGAACTGCAGCCATTCGAGCAGATTGCCGCCAAAAAGACCGATGATTGCCCGATCCGTGGATGCACGCAACGCCGCCGCGCCCTCCGCCAGCGATCCGGGACTGCAAGCAGCCGGCCCGGGCGGGGCGGGAAAGGCCCACATCACCTCCGGCAGCACCTCCGCCAGATTCTCCAGATCCCGCGGAATGCCCTCCAGAAAAGGCCAGTGGATCTGCTCGAAATAAAGCGATCCCTCCTTCTGCACCCCAACCGGTCTGCCACTGGGACTATCCAGAAACCAGTCGCCGCCCTGCTTGCGGATCTTCGTCCATGCGGGAATCAGGCAGGCGCTTCCATCCGGCAGCACCCACTCCTTCCACCACCGATCATCCTGACAGAACCCGCGCCCAAGCTCGACCGTGTCCACCCCAAAACGATCCAGCACGTCGTCATCGATCACCGCCAGTTGCTGAATCAGATCGTAAACCCGAGGCAGACGCTCCGGCAGACCGAGGTGACGCCGCAGCTTGCGGTAGGCAATTGCCATGATGCCACTCGAACGATGTCCCCCAAAGTCCACCGGTACCCTGTCCGGCCGCCGATGATCCAACGCCGTCAGTACGCGTTCTCGCGAAATCCCCATGACAACCTCCTTTCTCATGACTCGGTTTGTACGACTCGACTATCTGCCACAACTTAAAGATGCATGCCCCTTCCTGCAACCTCACCCCATCCATTTCCGCCCCCGCAACTTGATTATGGCGAGGAATACTGCCACATTGCCTCAAATCGTATGATTGTTCTTTAATGAATGAAACGCTGCAAGGAGAATCGCCATGATGTCGACAGGCCTTATCATCATCCTCGTGATCGTCGGACTGATCGTCCTGCTACTGGTGGTCGTCGGACTGGTCGTCATGGGCGCCTACAACAAGCTCGTCACCCTCCGCAACCGCTTCAAGAATGCCTTCGCCCAGATCGATGTCCAGCTCAAGCGTCGCTACGACCTCATCCCGAACCTGGTCAGCACCGCCAAAGGCTATCTCAAGCATGAGCGCGAGACCCTCGAAGCCGTCATCGCCGCTCGGAATCAGGCGTCCACCGCCGCCGGTAAGGCCGCCGAAACCCCCGGCGATCCCCAGGCCATGCGTGGCCTCATGGGTGCGGAAACAGCCCTTACCGGCGCCCTCGGCCGTCTCTTTGCCGTCGTCGAGAACTACCCCGACCTCAAGGGCGACCGCCACATGAGCCAGCTCATGGAAGAACTGACCTCCACCGAGAACAAGATCGCCTTTGCACGCCAGGCCTACAACGACAGCGTTACCCTCTACAACACCAGTCGCGAAAGCTTCCCGACTGTCCTGATCGCCTCCCCTCTGGGCTTCAAGGAAGCCGAACTCTTCGAAGTCACCGTCGCCGAAGAACGTGAAGCACCCAAGGTCTCCTTCGACTGATGACGATCCAACCTGGGACTACCTCACATGGCCCGTGAAGCTCCGAACATGGTCATCGACTTCTTTGGCCAGCAGGATCAGGCTCGAAAAAACACCCGACGCCTGGTGGTCCTCTTCATCTGCGCCGTCGTCTGCATCATCGTCGCCATCTATTTCGCCGCCGCCCTGATCTTTCTCGGCGTCGAAGCAAAAGCAGGGACGACGGGAACCTTTTCCGCCCCACTGTGGAACCCCGCTCTCTTCCTCATCGTCACCGTCAGTACCCTGGCCGTCGTCTTGCTGAGCAGCGCCTGGAAGACCCACTCCCTTTCCAGTGGCGGTGAAGCCGTCGCCCGCATGTTCAACGGACGCCTGGTCGACAGCAACACCAGCGATCCGGATGAACGAAAGCTGCTGAACGTCGTCGAGGAAATGGCCATCGCCAGCGGTACCCCCGTCCCACCCGTTTATATCATGGACGACGAAGAGAGCATAAACGCTTTCGCCGCCGGATACTCGCCGGAAGACGCCGTCGTCGCCTTTACCCGAGGATCGCTGCAACGCCTGTCCCGTGACGAATTGCAGGGTGTGGTCGCCCACGAGTTCAGCCATATCCTCAACGGTGACATGCGCATGAACATCCGGCTGACGGGCATCCTCTTCGGCATTCTTGCCATCAGTGTCGCCGGCTACCTCATCTTCCGCATCGTCCATCCCGCCAGCTACCGGCGCCGTAGCAGCCGCGACAAGGACGGGGGCGGCGCCGTCCTGGCCATCATGCTCTTTGGCCTCATCATCTGGGTGATCGGCTGGATCGGCGTCTTCTTCGGGCGATTCATCAAGGCAGCCGTCTCCCGACAGCGCGAGTATCTGGCCGATGCGGCCGCCGTGCAGTTTACCCGCTATCCGGCCGGCATTGCCGGTGCGCTCAGGAAGATCGGCGGCTTCTCCGAGGGTTCGCGCGTCAAGAACGCCCACACCGAAGAGACCAGCCACATGTTCTTCGGCGAAGCCATGCGTCCAGCCTGGTTCAGCTTGATGGCCACCCATCCCCCACTCGAAGAACGAATCCGGCGCCTCGAAGCCGGAAAAGTCCCTGAGGGCGCCCCCCCCGCCCCATCCGGCGCCGCCTTTCAGACTCCCGGTGCAGCCGGATTTGCCGGCGCCACGCCCGCCGCCGCACCCGCCGCACCGAAGAGCGTTCGACCCGAGACCATGTCCAACTCCGTTGGCGCTCCGCAAGTCGAGCACATCGCCTACGCCTCCGAATTGCGCAACTCTCTTCCCGGCGACCTGCTCGACGCCGCTCGCGAAACCTATGGCGCCCGCGCCATCATCTTCGCCCTCCTCTTCGACCGCTTCGACGATGATGTGCGTCAGCTCCAGAACGACTACCTGCGCAATCATGCCGAAGCCGACATCTACGCCGAAACCCTCCGCCTGCTCCCGGCGGTTTTCGAACTGGGGCCAGAGTATCGACTGCCCTTGGCTGATCTGACCCTGCCCGCCCTCCGCCGTATGTCCAGCGGTCAATATGCCAGATTCCACGAGCAGATCGAATCTCTGGTCTCGATGGATGAACAGGTCGACCTCTTCGAATTCGCCTTGCGCCATGTGCTCTTCACCACCCTCGACGCCGCCGTGGCAGGGCAGCACCCCCGTCAGCAGACCGATCGCTCCCTCGCACAATGCACCGATGACGCCGGCGTGCTGCTCAGCTACCTGGCTCTTACCGGCGGCGGAGACGATGCCGATGCGGAAGCCGCCTTTGCCGCCGCCTTGCAGGAACTGGGCCAGGTGTCCGCGCGCATCGCCTGGCAGCCACCTCAGGAAGGCATCATCGCCCGCGTCGACGAAGCCTTGCGAGAGCTGAAGCGGCTGACCATGCCCGATCGCCGGCGCCTCATTCGCGCCTGCACGGCCTCGATTGCCCGCGATGGAATGGTCTCCCTGCGCGAGGCTGAGGTACTCCGGGCCGTCGCCGCTGCCCTGCAGTGCCCCATGCCTCCTCTGCTGGCTGGACGTCCCCTGGCATGAGTGAGCGCCCCCTCTCCCCCGATCGGGCAAAGCGCCTGATCTGCTACAGCACGGCCGTTCTGGTCGCGCTCAGCATGAACATGATCAATCTCGGCGCGGTCTTCTATCTGCGTGATCATCGTTCCGCCACGGGTAGCCAGATCGGCCTCTTTTCGGCCATGTTCTGGCTCGGCTACAGCGGTGGTTGCCACCTGCTCCAACCTCGTCTCCGACACTGGTCGGCGGCACGCGCGGTACAGGCTTCCCTGGCAGCAATGTCACTCATCGTCCTCCTTTACGTCTTCGTGCCCTGGCTACCCCTGCTCTTCCTCCTGGCCCTCTGCAAAGGGCTCGCCCTCTCCCTCTTCTGGCCGATTGTCATGGGGTGGATCACCGCCGGCATGGAAGGTCGAGACCTCAACCGCGAGCTGGCACGCTTCAACCTCGCCTGGAGCAGCGGAATGATTGTCGGCCCCTACATTGCCGGCTGGTTGAGCGACTTCGATTCCACCTTCACGATACTGGTGGGTTCAGCCCTCTACGTCGTCGGCGCCGCCTTCCTGATCGTCATCGGCGAGCTTCAGCCCGAAGTCCGCCTCACGGTCAGCGGTGGCACGCCTCAGGATAGAGGGACGGATACGGTTGACCGCAGTACCCCCCTCCGCTTCCCCGCCTGGCTCGGCCTCTTCGCCACCTTTGCCGCCCTCGGGGTCATCATCAACGTCTTCCCCCTGGCCGCTCGCGAAGAACTGGGCATGATGCCCAGCACCGTCGGCGTCCTCTTCTTACAGCGCTCACTACTGTCGACCCTTACCTTCCTCGTCCTTGGCCAGGTCATCTTCTGGCACTTTCGCCTCTGGCCCATGCTGGTCAGCATGGTTACACTCGCACTCCTGCACGTCGCGCTCATCGGCATGGAGAGTCTCTCAGTCCTCGTCGTCCTCTTCGGCGCGATGGGAATCCTGATGTCCCTCTGCTACAATGCCAGCCTCTTCCACGGCGCCGCCGGAAGCCCCGACCGCACCGCACGCATGGCCATGCACGAGTCCATCATCGGCGGCGGCATCGTCCTCGGCTCCATCGGTGGTGGCTGGCTCTATCAATATCACGGCACCGTCGCCGTCTACGCCACAACCGCCGCCGCTCTCCTCGCCGCCGCCGGCGCACAGCTCTGGCTCTACTACCTGCTCCTCAGCCGCCGACAATCGGTAGGATAAGTCGCGATAGCTGCTCTCCGCCATGCCAGACACGCTGATCCGCTATCCGCAACTCACTCTCGAAGAGGTCGCGGCCACCAGTATTGTGATTGCGGTCGAAGTTCGGAAAATCGCTGCTGGTCACTTCCAGCCGAATGCGATGTCCCTCACGTATGCAGCAGGCGACCGCACCAAGCCGGATCCGCAGCTCGGCCACCTCACCCGGCGGCAGAAAATCCTCCTCCTCCAGTGAGTGCCGATGTCGCAACCGCAGCACGCCGAAGCAAAGTTCCAGCGCCATCCCTCCCGGTACCTCGTCGATAAGCCGGGCAAAGAAATCGGTATCGGGCGCCGACGTCGAGACAAAGAGCCTCGCCTCGGGATAACCGGCAATATGCAGATCACGCGCCATTGGCGGCGAACGAAAACGCAGTATGTCATCCCGCGAATCCAGTACCCGGCGATCCGCCGGAGTAGTGAACAGCCGCTCCGACCAGAGCGTCGGCACCGGGTTGCGGGGATCGTAACGATAGCCGTGGCTGCCCGGAGCACCCGGCTCCTCCAGTAGCGCCCCATCCGTTGCTGCGGGGCTGCTTCCCGACTCCGCCCCCAGGTAGAAGATGGCCACACCGGCAGCCGCGGGCGGCCACCTGTCCGCCGTTCGCCACCGGTTCGTCCCCATCTCGAAATACTGCACCGCCGGGTCGCAGTCGACCCCATTATCCACCCCCTTCAGCCAATGATCGAACCAACGGATATACCGATCCTGCAGATCCACTTCCGCCAAAGGACCGAAATCCACCTCCCCCAGCTTCCGCGCGCCACGCTGAGGGTGGTTCCAGGGGCCACAGATCAACTGCGAATGACGCCTCGCGCTGGACGAACCACCAGACTGCTGCAAGCCCGCAAGGTGCTCGATCGACCCGTTGCAATGGTCGTACCACCCGGACACGTCCAGATTCGGCACCTTGATCTTGTCGTACATCTCACCAAACCGCCACACCGGCGCTCCTGGACGCTCGAACCATTCCCGCACCCGCTCCGCCAGAAGCGGAGGCAAAAAGTCCACTATCTCCGCCCAGGGCATGAAGCCCAGCCAGCGCGACTGCTCGACCTGCGTCCAGACCTCGCGCGCCGCATCGCTCGTATGCGGCCCCGGCCAGCCGATGCGCCGACGAATATCCGGAGCAATCGAGTTGAACCACCAGTGCACTCGACGTCCCGGCTGAAAAATTCCCCCATTGAAGTCGACCTCCCACAGATCGCGCGGGATCGTACGAGCGCTGATCGCCAACAGGTTGGGATGCCCGATCCGAGCCGTCTGCCAGACCGTATACCCGACATACGAATCCCCGAACATGCCGATCCGCCCATTGCACCATGGTTGCTGGATCATCCAGTCGATCGTGTCGACACCGTCTTCCCCATCATGGTCCTGATCGCTGAAAACCTCGAAATCACCGTCAGAGGCATACCGTCCGCGCACATCCTGCGCCACCACCACGTAGCCTGCCCTGACCATCCGCTCGTGTCCCTCTCGCACCGTACCGTAAGGACTCCGCGCCAGCAGCGCCGGATAACGGCCTGGACCATCCGGTCGAAAAACGCTCGAGCGCAGGATCGTCCCATCACGCATCTGAGTCTCTACCCCGAATTCGCACACGATTCCCAGAACGGCTGCCCCCGGCTCCTCTTCCATAACCCCTCTCCTGCTGCATATGAAGAAAACGACCACCTTCCGGTCCGGAAGTGGTGACCAGCTATACACGAAAAAAATCGCCTGCCAGGTGGTTACCCGACAGGCGATTGAAAAATGGTAGCGGGGGTTGGACTCGAACCAACGACCTTCAGGTTATGAGCCTGACAAGCTACCAACTGCTCCACCCCGCAACATCAACGAACTCAGCATGAACGCAAATGGCTCATATTCGCTGTTCGTATAAAGTAGCCCCACCACCCCTCGCTTGCAAGCCTCTTTGCCAAAGAAAAATGAAAAAGAAGGATACCACCTCCTGAGCATCCCGAAAAGTGGCCCGTTTGCCGACAGAACTGGCGCAGCGGAACTTGATAACGCCCCATCGGTCTATAGGTTAGTGGATTCTCCCTCAATCAACCCCCATGAGCACAGCCTGATGAATTTTCTTTGTCCACATTGTAAGCAGGATCTGAAGTGCGATGATGAACTCAGCGGCCAGGTTCTCCGCTGCCCGAACTGCAACGGCAAGCTTCGCGCACCAAGCGTAGCCAAAAAGAAAGAGTCGGATTCCTCCGCCGCCGTCGAGACGCCGCCAACGGAGAGCCAGTCAGGCCCTGACACGGGCATTCGCAAGAAGCAGCAGTCGACCAAACAGGAACCTGCCGGTACTTCGGGCGCATGGCGTCCCACCGACAGCTCCAACGTCTCCATCCTGCTCAGCTTCGGCTGCGGCATGGTTTTCGCCATCGCCTTCTACCTCCTCACTCTGCCCGTTCGGCACAGCTACTTCGGTCTCCTCTTCTGGGAGCGCGGATGGGTTCCCTTCGTTCTCGTCGTCTTCCTCGGCTGGTCTCTCGCCATCCTTGTGCTCAAATATCGTAAACTCCAGCAGCAACGACGCGCCATGCTTCTGGACATCCTTCCGGAATCCATCGCCGAGGATATCACCCCACTCAACGTCGATCGCTTTCTCAGTCATATCGGCGAGCTGCCCGCCAAACTGCACGATACCCTCATCGTGAAGCGCATGACCGTCGGGCTGCAGCACTTTCGGGTCCGCCAGAGCAACCCGGAAGTCGCCAGCATGATGATGTCTCAGTCCGAAATCGATGCCTCGACCATCGCCTCCAGCTATTCCTTGCTCAAGGTCTTTCTCTGGGCCATCCCCATCCTCGGGTTTATCGGAACGGTTATGGGTATTTCAGCGGCGGTCGGCGGCTTCTCCGGCTCTCTGGAGGCCGCGAACGACATCTCCGTTCTGAAGGAATCGCTCAACGGCGTCACCGGCGGCCTGGCGGTCGCCTTCGATACCACCCTGGTCGCCCTCTGCATGAGTCTCGTCATCAGCTTTCCGCTCAACGCCACGCAGAAGGCGGAAGAGGACCTGCTTAGCACCGTCGATGCCTACTGCAACGAGAACCTGCTCAAACGTCTTGCCGACATCGGCGCATTGACGCAGGAGCAGGGCGATGCTTCGTCCGTACTCCAGGCAGTGAGCCAGCGCATCGCCAGCACGCAGCAGACCATACTCGTCGAGTTTCAGGGCATGCTCTCCCAACAGACGGAATACCTGCAACGCATGGCCGAGATCGCCGAAAGTCACACCACCTCCCTGGAGGGGCGCGCCGCCGCTTTCCAGGAAGGTTTGGTCGCCGCCCTCGACCAGACCCTCTCGCCCATCTCGGCGCAGACCGAGGCCGTGCTCGCCAACCACCGCGCCGCCATGGAGCAGCTCTCCGCCGCCGTCGAGCAGCAGTTCAGTTCGATGGAGAAACGCGCCGACTCCTTCCAGACGAAGCTGGCAACGCGCCTGGAACCTCTCGACGGCATGAAGTCTCACATCGTCGCCATGTCCGAAGCCCTCGGCAGTCTCAATTCGGTGCTGAAGGACCTCGGCGAGAAACAGGTTGTCATCCAGCAGACTCCGCGGCGCTGGTTCTCCTCCGCCTCCAGAAAGTAACGAGGTCGCACTGATGGCTCGCCCAAGAGGCACTGACGAAAATCCAGTTTCGCTCTTCCCCTTCCTCAGCATCCTTGCCTGCGTGATCGGCACCCTTATCCTGCTCATCGCCAGCGTCTCCATCACCCAGATGGAGTCCGATCCCGAGGAGGAACTCGTCGAGCGCGTCGAAGAGTTCGAAGAGCTTGACAAGCAGCGTCAGGAGATGGAGGCGGAGTTGGAAAAGCTCCAACCCGACCTCAGCCAGCTGGATCAGCTCAGAGCCCGACTCGAACTGCTGCGCCAACAGGCCGAAAAGCTCCGACAGGAGCGCCAGAAGACGGTCCAGGAGAACAAGGAGCTGCAGGATAAGCTGGCTCAGCTCGACGAGGCCCGCAAGAAGCTCCTCGAGCAGATCGAGAAGCTGACTCCCCGCCAGACGGAGCAGGAAACTACCATCGCCCAACTGCTCGAGGAAATCCAGCAGCGACGCCTCGTCAACGCGGCGCCCACCGTCCGGGTCGAACCGGGCGAGCACACCGCCAAACGCGGCAATCAGCCCGTTTTCGTCGAGATCGACAAGGACGGCCTCATCCTCGATCCCGATGGGCAGAAGACCCGCGTTCCCGCCGCCGCGATCCGCAGCGACGCCAACTTCAAGAAACTTCTGGACTCCATGGCGGGCAACTACGACAAGGTCCTTGTCTTCCTCATCCGCGAGAATGGGTACCGCCTCTTCGCCACCGCCGAATACACCGCCCGCTACAACAACGTCATGGTCACCAAGCTGCCTATTCTCGGTGATGGACAACTCGACCTCAGCAGGTTCTGATTCATGGCCAAACGACGCAAGAAAGAAGGCGAACCCAGCTTCGACTCCCTGCTCGACACGATGACTAATGTCGTCGGCATTCTGGTCATCATGCTCGTCGTCACCCTGCTCGGCGTGCGAGAAGCCGTCCAGCGCATCAAATGGAAACTGCCCGACATCTCCCAGATGGAGTTGGACCAACTGCGGGCACTGATGCTCACCCAGCAGGAAAAGCTCCAGCAGAACGAAGTGAAACTGGAAGATCTCCAGAAGCTCCTCGCGGAAATCAGCAAGCTGGAGAAGGAGATCGCCGAGTTGGAGAAGCCCAGCACCGCCGCCGATCTGCAACAACGGCTTCTGGCCAGCGACAAGACCCTGGAAGAACTCCGAAAGCAGCTTCAGGAACTCCAGGCGACCATCAAGAAGAACGACGAGGAGATCGTCAAGCTGCGCCAGCAGCTGGCAGCCTTGCCAAAGGTGAACCCGCAGGGGACCAAGATCATCCGGATGCCCAATCCGCGCTCGCCCCCAGCAGGAAGCACCCCGATATGGTTCGTCTGCCACGACAACCGCATCGCCCAGATGGATCAGGACGCCCTCATCGAGCTTGCCCTCAAACGCATCGTGGCGTCCAAGAACCTGCTGGTTGAGCGACAGGGGGGCAAGATCGCCAAGATCAGCTGGCAGGATTCCCGCACCCATCAACTGCTCAGCGAGATCGAAGGATGGATCTTCGCCGCCGAGGACACCGAGCGCTATTTCGAGAGCCGTGACATCGGCGATCGTCAGTTCCGTCTCACCCTCGAAGTGAAGAATTTCAACGAGACCCTCATGGCGGAGATGCGCAAAGGCGCCGGAGAAAGCCCCCGTGACCTCGAGGCTCAGCTCTCCGACTATCGCCGCATTGTACGGGAATTCGACAAGGAGAAGCACTATGCGCGCTTCATCGTCTATCCCGACAGCTTCGAAGTCTATGTCCGCGCCCGTGAAATGATGGAAGAACGGGGTATCCCCGCCGGCTGGATGCTTTACTTCCAGGACAAGTACCCGATTCTCTCCAACTTCGGCCTCCATTTCGTCGGCGAAGAGCCCCCCAAACCGCCGCCAGCACAGCCGGCCGCCCCGGCAAAGCCAGCCAAGCCCGTTGCCCCCGCGCAGATTCTCGACTGAGTGCCTTGGCAGCAAGGACTTTACACGCTCATGTATGTCATGCACAGCATGACAACCCAAAGTCAGGAATCGATGCCATGAGCAGAATCCTCCGCCAGGTCACCGTGGTTCGCGACGGGATGCACAACGCCTTCACGGACCTTGCCTGCTGGCAGGACGGGTACTGGGTGAGCTACCGCAAAGGAACTGCCCACGTTTCCATCGATAGTGAAGCCGTGATCGCCGTCTCGGAAGACCGAACCCGCTTCCGCGAAGTGGCGCGCCTCAAGGTCCCCGGCGACAACCGCGATCCCAAGCTCTTCCCGATCGACGAGAAGCGCATCGCGGCCATCTTCCCCTCCTGGGTCTGCGGATATAAGCAACGCAACCTGCAGTCCTACATCGCCTTCAGTGAAGATGGATTCAACTGGTCGAAGCCTCAGCCCATCCTCGACCGGGGCCAATGGCTCTGGCGCGTGCGCCGGCATGAAGGGCTCTACTACGGCCTCATCGAGGGCATTGCTCCACCCGACAGCGACCACCGCATGTATGTGGAGATTGTCACCTCGACCGATCTCCTGGAATGGAACTCCCTTTCCCGGGTCGGAAAGCCCGAACAGAACCTCAACGAGTCGGACATCTACTTTCATCCCGATGGCGAGGCATGGATGGTCGCCCGCGGCATGGAAAATCCCAACTACTCGTACTTCGCCAGCGCGCGCAAGCCCTATACCGACTGGGAGACAACCCGCCTCAACTCGATGATCCACGCGCCCATCATCCTCGAGCATGGAGGGCAGCTCTACGTCGCCGGCCGCTGCAATCCCGATCTCGACGGCATCGCCTCCTTCCCCTACCTCAGCCGCTGCACACTCGGTATCTGGAAGCTGACCCGAGGCCACACCGATCTCAACCTTCTCATTCCTGCCAGCGGCGATTGCTCATATCCTGGCCTGGTCAAAGATCCCGCCGGAAGAATCTGCCTCAGCTACTATTCTCAGCATGCCTATCACAGCGGTGTCATTCCCATGCCCTTTCGTCTGGAGCCGGACGAACCCCATGACAAGGGCCAGCTCCTCACCCCGAACGACATCTACTTCGCCGAGCTTCAACTGGACTGACGCCGCCTGAGCCGCGCGATCAGAGAGCCGATTCGCTCAGGTAATAGGCAATTCCTCGCTGCAGCCGCGGGCCTTCCAGGCCGGGCAGCTCCACCGTGATGCTCCCGCCTGCTTCGCCCTGCATGCGCAAGAGATTCATCAGCGACGGCTGATCGTGATAACGCACGACACCCGCCCCAGGATCCTTGGCCAGTTCTCTCGCCTTCGCAATCGCATTTTCCATATAACCAAGCTCATCCACCAACCCCAGCTCGAGAGCCTGCGCGCCACTGAGCAGCCGACCGTCACCAATGGAGCCGGCGGGATCTTTCACCGCGTCCAGCGAGAGATTTCGCCCGGTCGCCACGATCAGGGCAAACTCGTGGAAGGTCTGCTCGATCAGGGCCTGCAGTATCAGCTTCTCCTCGGGGGTGGGAGGCCGCGTCATGCTCATGATGTCCTTCTTGGAGCCGGATTTATAAATGATTGGCTCGATCTTCCACCCCTCCAGCAGGCGGGTCATGTCAAAGCCGCCCATGATAACGCCGATGCTTCCGGTGAAGGTCATGCGATTGGCAACAATCCAGTCCGTTCCCGCGGCGATGTAATAGCCGCCACTTGCCGCCACGGTGCGCATGCAGGTGACCACCGGCAGCTGGTGCTCCTCCCGCAGCCGTTGAATCTCGTGATGGATCTCATCCGTCGCAATCACTTCGCCGCCAGGCGTGTTCATATCCAGCACAACTGCCGCAACCGCCTCGTCTTCACTTGCCTGCCGCAGTTGGCGAATGATCTCCTGCGAACTCGCCGGATACGACAGCGTGTCCGCCGAACTGATCACACCAGCCACATCGATGATGACGATCTTCGACAGACCGGCTCCCTCTTCTTCCCACTCCTCCTGATAGTGCCCCTTGTTCGCGGCCGAGAAGCCCGAGGAGAGGCTCCCCAGCACGCCCATGGCCAGCAACCCGATGATCGCGACGCTGAAGATCGCGCCGACGACCAGTAGCGCCATCGAACAGCCAAAGCAGCTGCGGTTGTGGAGCGACTTCTTTCTGGCAGCCGGCTCCGGAGGAGTTCTCACTGGTGCGGGGGGAGGAGGTGGCGGAGTCGTCGAAGCGTCCGGATCATTCATCTGAAAATCTGCCTGTAAAGTCGGTTACCATTGCTGGATCAAGTGTAGAACCACATTGCCCACGATCTCGAGGCTGCGCGGTGCAACGTTGTCTAACGAATCGCTCTCATTGTGCCAATAACTGTTGCTCGGGCCATAGGTGAAGTCAATGAGATTCACGGCCGGGATGCCCAGTTGCTGAAAGGGCACATGATCGTCAAGTATACTGCCTCGCAGAAAGAAACCAAAGTGCTCGCGTACTCCCTGAGCCTCGGCTGCCCGCAAAACATCGCGGGCCAGCTGCGAATCACTATCCCGCGGCATGGTGATGGAGAGATCCTTGTCCCCCACCATATCCAGCAGCAGCATGGCCCGGCACTGCTCCACCAGCCCCTCGCGCTGAAAGCGCGCCGCCAGACGCTTGCTCCCGTGCAGGCCATCCTTCTCCCCATATTTCCGGCGCGCCTCCTCGCCATCGAAAAAGGCAAAGCGCAGGGTCCGCCCCTGCCAACCATCGATCCCACGCAACACCCGCATGATCTCAAGCAGGAGCGCCGTGCTCGAAGCAGCATCGTTTGCCCCCTGAAACGCCATACCCGGCAGATACTTCGTATCGAAGTGACTCCCCAACAGCAGGAACCCCGGCCGCGGTCCAGGCAACTCCGCGTAGACGTTGTGGAAGGTCACCTTCCCTGCCGTCGTTACCTCATCCCATGTGTCGATTGTAGCCTCATAGCCGAACTCAGCCGCCTTGCCGGCAATATACTCGGCCGTCGTTCGCGCTCCTGGCGAACCGCTGTGGCGAGGGCCAATCTCGACCTGTTCAACCAGCATGCCAAAGGCACTATCAGCATCGACACGCAGATCGATAGCCGGCGGCGGTGGAGTCTCCGGAAGCGCGGACTTTCGATTGCAGCCCTGCGCAACCAGCACGGAGAGCACGAGAATGGAGATCGGGACGCGGCTCATGGCGCCTCCAGGTCGAGCGTAATCCCACGGCGCAGATACGTGGGGATATCCAGATTCTCCCCAAGATGCGTCGTCGCCGTGCTGTCGTCAAAGATCCCCAGCGAACCAGCCTCTTCCACAAAAGGCAGCTTGAACTGCCGCGTTCCATCCAGGGCCGGTGCCAGGCCGCGATTGGGCCGGGTATTCCTCGGCAGACTGGCCGGCGCTTCGGCTTTCTGGTAATGCACCGCCAGCAAGGTCAGCTGCATCTCATCGCCGCGCTCCGGCACCAGATTCGCGCCCAGAAAACTGCGAGTCGTCGGGCTCAGATGCTCATTCACCTGGGCCAGGCACTGGTTCAGGTCACCTAGTGCCATATCGGTTCCGCCAACCAGCGTACCGATCACCGCATCCGCCCGGGACACATACTCCTTGCCCCCCAGCAACGGCGACTGGAAGAGCATCTCCACCGCGGCCGCCGCCTTGCCCTCGCCGGATGCCCTCCCAATACCGATCGAGCAATGCGCCTCCCGCCCCTTGAGCACCGTCTTCATGCTGCTGAAGTCCAGCGGTATGATGCCCCGGCACCTCGCCAACTCCGCCAAACCGATCAAGCCATCGGCAAAGACCTGATTGGCGAGCGCAAACGCATCGCCCGCCGGGGTATTCGTCGGCAACTGGTTGAAGAGCAAATCGTTCGGCACCGCCACGACCACGTCGGCGTCGCTGCGCAACTGCCGCAGAGCATTTTCGGCGATCTGACGCGGCCCATTTCCCTCGCCCGCCATCGGCAGGCTCACCAGAAAGAAGCTCATCAGCTCCATCTCCTTCGCCAGGCGCGCCAGAGTCGCGGCCGCTCCCGATCCCAGGCCGCCTCCCAGACACGTCATCACCAGCAGCATCTTCGTCTCCCCGATCGCTTCGCGAATCGCTTCGATACTCGCCTCCGCCGCATGCTGCCCCAGCACCGGATCATCGCCACATCCCTGGTCGCGCGTCCATTCCTGCCCCAACGGCACTTGCAGGACGCCATCCACAAAATCCAGGTCCCGCACATCCGTATCCAGATAGGCAATCTGCAACCATCGCGACGAATAGGTATCGGCCACCAGTCGCCCGATCTTACCGGCTCCGCCACCCAACGCCAGGATGCTCAATTCACTCTTTGTCTCGTCCGTCACGCCTCACCTCTAGATACGAAATGCCCGTTTGAACAGCCCCATCAGCCGTTGCACTTCCCCACCGAACAGCTGCCTGAAGGACGGGTCATGCGCCTCGCGCAGCCGCGCCATGTAGTCACAATAATGCAGCAGCCCCACCGCGGTAATCATGCGCGGCGAATCCAGACCGCTCTGCGCTCCCGTGATCCCCGCGGGCCGCCCGATCGCCACCGGCACCGTGAAGGCCGCGCCCGCCAGCTCCTCGATCTCCGGAATCAGCGCACCGCCTCCGCACAGTACAATCCGATCTCCCAGATGCTTCAACATCTCCTGCGACCGCAGCTCCTCGCGAACCACCTCGAACAACTCACTCAAGCGCGCTTCCACGATACTGGTCACCGCGCTTTTCCGGATCATTCGCGGCGGATGCCCGATCGACGTCTCCACCTGCAGCACCGCGGTGCTGTCCTCCGTCGAACGACGCGCCCGTATATCCCGCTTCACCATCTCGCGGCAACGGCCGATCGGTAGCCGCAACCCGATCGAGAGGTCGTTGGCGATATGGTCGCACCCCACCGTCACCTGGCCCGCCAGCAGGCAGGTATCGTTCTTCACCAGCGCGTACTCCGTCACCCCAGCCCCGATATCGATCACCAGCACTCCAAGTTCACAGGCACCGGGCAACCCAAGGCCATGGTAGTCCGCAATCGCGCTGAAGGCTAACTCGTCCGGCGGCGATCCGAGCACCGTCTCAACCAGCGACTCCGAGGTCCGAATGATGTTCTCGTTGCCAAAGATTATCTGGATATTTGCCGTCAACTGATTCGTCACCATGCCGCGGGGATCTTGACATGGCCGCAGCCGATCCAGCAGAAACGGACGCTGATAGCGGTGCAGCGACCGGCGGTCGATCGGCAGCGAGTACGCCTCGGCATGTTCCAGCACCTCCAGCATCTCGTGATCCGTCACCGTCCGATCCGCCGACGTGATCGGCACACTCGACTGCGCGTTGACTGAGCCGATGTGGTTACCCGTCACCGCCAGGCACACCGCGCGGATCCGCTGCCCCGACTTCTCCTCCAGCTTGTTCAGCGCTTTGCTCAGCGGCTCCTCAAGCGCTTCCACATGCGAGATCTCCCCCTTCATCACCCGGCTCTGTGCCTTCACTTCCTCGTAACCGTGCACGATCATGTTACCCTCACCCTGGGGTTCACCCAGGATCAGCTTGATCGCGCTCGTTCCAATCTCGATCGCCGTAATCGTCGTCTTCGCCTTAGGCATTGTCCGACACCTCGTTCAACAACGCCTCGATCTCGCTGAAGGGCACCGCCTCCTCGCGCAAACACTCGGCCCGCCATCCGCTCAACCGGATCACCGTCGAGGCCAAACCTCGTCCAGCCTCACCATGAACCACAAAATCCGGCATCTCCGCCAGATCCGCAAAACCTGCCGCCAGGCTCTCCGTGGGCGAGCCTCCCGCGCGATTCGCACTCGTCGCGTTCAGCGCCCCATGGGCCAGCACCCGGCGCAGAAAGGCATGGTCAGGCACACGGATGCCATGCTCACGACCGTCATTGGCCGCCAGCACCACCGTCAACGGACCCGGCCAGTACTGAGCGGCCAACGCCGCCATCGCCGCGCCATACGGCACGCCCAAACTGGCCATCTCGTCACCCGAGCCGATCAACACCTGCATTTCCTTAGAGAGGTCGCGACCCTTCATCCGGTAAATGCGGCTCCGAGCCTCGCCGTTGTCAAAGGCGCACATGATCCCATGTACCGTGTCCGTCGGCAAAATGCCGACTTCACCCGCGGCCAGCCGCTTTGCCAGCAGCTCGGCCAACGCCGCCTCATCCTCTATCGCTGACAGCTCGTAATGATCCATGCGCCTGACCCGCCTTCGACCGTAATCAGCCTTTCAGCTCGTTCTGCAACTCGGCATCAGCCGCCGCCACTTCATCCTGTTGACTCGCCCGGAAATCCGCCAGCTTCTGCCGGACCTCCGGATCGCTCAGCGCCAGAATGTGAATCGCGAAGAGAGCAGCGTTCATGGCCCCACCCGAGCCGATCGCCACCGACGCCACTGGGATTCCGCCCGGCATCTGCACGGTTGCCAGCAGGGCGTCCATGCCGTTCAACGCGCCACCCTGCACCGGTATCCCGATCACCGGCAACAGCGTATGCGCCGCCACCACGCCGCCAAGATGCGCCGCATTCCCCGCCGCCGTCAGGATCACTTTATACCCCTTCGCCTCCGCCGACTCCGCGAACGCCATCACCGCCGCGGGTGTGCGATGCGCCGACATCACATGCGCCGAAAACGGAATCCCAAAGTTCTTCAGCGTCTTCAGTGTCTTCTCCAGCTTGGGAAGGTCCGACTTGCTGCCCATCAGCAGGGCTACCACTGGCTGCTTGTCCATCTCTCGCTCCAGTACTATCCGGGTGATTGTTGCTCGCGATCGAGGGGGGTTATCCCCCTCCCTATGCAGGTAAGGAAGCGCCATGCAAGCATTTTTCAAGATTCGGCCTCCTTTTTATCTGTGCCGACCACTCCCGCGAAGGCTCCATCATCCACCTTTACTTCACTCCAGCACTTGGAAAAAGCGTCTTCAAATGATATCATATTGCTATCGAACTTCCCCTCCTTTCACCGACGCATCACAGAACCCGGAACTTACTGAGACCTTCCCATGACACGGAACCTGCCCAGATTCACCTTGATCGAGCTTCTCGTTGTGGTCGCGATAATCTCCATCCTCGCTTCGCTGCTCCTCCCAGCCCTCAGCGCTGCCCGCGACAAAGCCCGACGTACGGTCTGCATGAATAACCTTCGCCAGCTTCATCTGGCAGCATATCAGTACGTCGACGATAGCGATGATTTTGCCGCCTACTTTCCGCTGAACGATGCCAGCTATGGCAGCGACAGCGCTCAGCTTGCCCTCAACTACAGCGCCGGCATCGATACTGGTCTCGGCACCATGTACCGGTACAAGTACCTCAGCCTCGACATCCTCAACTGCCCCACTCAGGATGTCCCCGCCAGGATCGGCGCCTACACCACCGGCACCCATTACGACTATCGCTACAACAGCTGGAGAACCATGCTCTACGGCAATGCCGGCGCCACTGGCGCCTTTGCCTTTCTCGCCCTCGACTATGGACGCAACAACATGACCAATCCCGAAAACAACTATCGCGCCCTCTTCACCGATGCCGCCGGTTACCGCAAACCCGGCGGTTTCATTGCCTTCAGCACCACCGGCGTCTATTCCCGTCGCTGGTCCCACGAAACCGGAGGCCACGTCATCACCCATCAGGGCAATGCCCTCTGGCACCCCAACACCCTCACCGAGTATCGCGCCTGGCCACAGCCCCACGGCGGCGCCAACTACTTCTCCATGGGCGTCGACAAGCACATCCGCCTGCGTTGAAACGAAGATGCGCGGCAGGGGCTGATCACGAGAGTGGGTCCGGATAGCGGAAGCCACCCTTGCCTTCGTAGTTGGTGATCAGCAAATCATCGCCGTCGCGAGCCTGAACGTAGTCGGGGTCGAGGGAGATCTTGCCACCGCCATTGGGCGTGTCGACAATGAAGTGCGGCACAGCATAGCCGCTGGTATGTCCCCGCAGGGCGCGGATAATATCGATACCCGCCTGCACAGGGGTGCGAAAGTGGGCGGAGCCCTGGATAGGATCGCCCTGCAGCAGATAATAGGGGCTGATGCGTACCTTCAACAGGCCGTGCATCAGCTCGCGGATGGTCTCCGCATCGTCATTGATCCCTTTCAGCAGCACGGTCTGACTGCGCATCACGACGCCGGCGCACGCCAGACGGCGGCAGGCTTCGGCCACTTCCAGCGTAAGTTCGCGGGGATGGGTGGCATGTACGCTCAGATAGAGGGGCGGATAGCGCCCGAGCACGGCACAAAGCGCCGGCGTGATGCGCTGCGGAAGCACCATCGGGATCTTGGTGCCAAGGCGAATCATCTCGACATGCGGAATGGCGTGAAGCGCCGCCAGCAGCCAGTCCAGCTTGGCGTCAGGATAGATCAAGGGATCACCCCCCGAGACAAGCACATCGCGTATCGCTGGCGTCCGCGCGATATAGTCGAGACCACGCTGCCAGCGAGAGCGGTTCGCCGGCACCTCCGCCGGACCGCCAACCAGCCGTGATCGCGTGCAGTAACGGCAATAGACCGGACATTGCTCGCCCATCAGAAAGAGCGCGCGATCGGGATAGCGATGGACAACGCCCGGCACCGGCGTATGCGCGTCTTCCGCCAGCGGATCTCGATACTCGCTCGGGCTCACCACAAACTCATCGGGCACCGGCAGCATGGTCCGGCGCAGCGGGTCAAGCGGATTACCCGCCTCGAGCAGGGAAGCATAGTAAGGAGTCAGGCTGACCGGGAAGTCGCGCCCTGGCCGTTCCAGCGCCTCGGCCTCCGCCGGCGAGAGCTGAAAGAAGCGCCGAAAATCCTCTGGCGACCGCAACCGGTGCTGCAACTGCCAGCGCCACTCCCCCCAATCCGCCGCCGATGCATTGGGAAAATGGCGCGCCCGGAAGGCCTCGCCACGCGCGGAGAGCGGGAAGGGCGTAGTCTCTGTGGCATGTGGAGCGGGATGCTGCATGGCAAACTCATCAGCCTTTTGTCAATAGATCGGGTAGCGAATTTCCGCCAACGGCATTAGCAGTATAGCGCGACATCAACGACTCTCGCTACCGAGGTTCAGCTTTTGGACATCAATATTGTGCTGTTTGCTCCCGAGATCCCCCAGAACACCGGCGCCATCGGCCGCCTCTGCGTCAATCTCGATGCCCGCCTTCACCTCATCGAGCCCCTCGGCTTCCAACTCGACGCCACTCATCTGCGCCGGGCCGGCCTCGATTACTGGCAGCACCTCGACCTGCGTGTGCATCCGCACTGGGAGGCCTTCCTTGCCGCGGAATCGCCTGAGCGCCTCCACGTTGCCAGCACCAAAGGCACCCGCCCCTACTACGAAGCGGAGTACCGGCTGGGAGATTACCTTGTCTTCGGACGCGAGACCAGCGGCCTGCCAGACTCCTTCTACGAGCGCTACCGCAACGAGATGACCATCATCCCCATGCCCGGACGCCATGCGCGCAGCCTCAACCTGGCCAACGCCGTCGGCATCGTCCTCTACGAAGCGTACCGCCAGATCGTCACCCGCGTTGATCACCGGTAGCGTTCCACCGCCGCTTCCATCGCATCGACCTGGCCCTCCAGGCTCTCCACGAAGCGGAACTGCGTACGGGCCCGATCCAGATTCTCCCGCGGGTGACTGGTCTTGAAATAGCGATCCCCCAACAGAAAATCCGTCAGGAAGCGGATGCCGATCTCGTACGTGATCAGGCACCCGGAAAAGGCCAGCAGGTCGATCTCGGCCGCCGACAGGAAGGTACCGCCCTCTTCCAGGTATCCGCGCGCCAACGCGTCGAAGCGATCGGGAAGGACGAAAACTGTCTCCAGGTCCGGGGTATTCTCCTCGAATTCGCCGGTGGACGTGCGGACCATGTCGCCAAAATCGTAGAGACTGGAGCCGGGCATGACCGTATCCAGATCGATCACGCAGACTGCGTGCCCGTAGGCACCATCGAAGAGAATGTTGTTGATCTTGGTGTCGTTGTGGGTGATTCGCTCCGGGATACTGCCGTCGGCAAGGGCGCTGGTGATGCGATCGGTGATTCCCTCGCGGGCCAGCGCAAAGTTGATCTCCGGTCGACAACGCGACGCGCGATTGTGCGGGTCCGCCACGATGGCCGCCTGCAACGCCTGAAATCGGCGAGGTGTGCTGTGAAAATCCGGAATCGTCTCATGCAGGCGGGGCAGCGGCAGATCGGCCAGAAGCCGCTGAAAGCGGGCAAAGGTGCGCGCCGCCTCGTAGGCCTGCTGATTGTTGGTCACCACGTCGTGGGTGACGGCGCCCGGGATGAAGGAATAGCTGCGCCAGCAGCAGCCGCCATCGCGGTAACAGGTGTCGCCCTGATAGCTGGGAATGATGGCCAGCGTCTCCCGCGCAGGATCCGCCCCCTCGGTCTCCCGCAGTTTACCGCGCAGGTGCTCCGTTACCCGCACGATGTTCTCCATCACCTTTTCCGGCTCGCGGAAAACCTCGGTGTTGATATTCTGCAGGGTGTACTGGTGCAGATGACCGTCAGCGTCATGGCACTCGCACAGGAAGGTGTCGTTGATATGACCGTGGCCAAAGGGGCGGATCGTCTGGACGATGCCCTCGAAATTGAAATGCGATGCGATCTCGTGCAGCTTTTCGCTGGTCACTTCCATGATGCTTGCCTTGGTGGTTCGGACGATCCGGCCTCAGCCCCACAGGGCAGGCGGATACACCCCGCGGTCGATCAACTCGCGCAGACTCCCCGTCACCACGGCCTTGTCCTGCGCATACGTAACGCCGAACCAGTTATCGCCGGACTCCAGCACACTCACGCGCGCCAGCCGTTCCCGGATCAACCGATCGACCACGGTCGGAATGAAAAATTCCGACTTCAGTTCCCCACCCCGAGCCTCGAGAAACGCTTCAAACTGTCGCTGCAGATGCGTGAAGATGGATGGCTGGAATCCCCAGAAGTTCAGCGACACCAACTCCTCACCAGTCAACCTGTGCCTGCCTTGCTCGTCTTCAAACTCCGCGCCGTCATCCTGGCGGGTAATCGAAGTTCGTTCCACTACTTCCCGCAAAGATCCATCCGCACCGACCTTGCAGATGCCGCGCGCCACCGAGCCATGATCCGAAAGCGTATTCCGCAGGCGATAGGCCACCATGGCGTACTCATCCAACTCGCCCACGGGCGCACCCTCGAAGTAGGCTGCCAGCCTGCGGTATGCTTCCAAACCATAGTAGTCATCGCCATTGATGACACCGAATGGACCATCAATCGCCTCACGTGCCGCCAGGATGGCATGACCGGTTCCCCATGGTTTCCGGCGCTCAGCCGGCACCTCGAAACCGACCGGCACATCGCTCAACACCTGATGAACGAAGGCTATCTCGGCGCGGCCGGCAAAGCGGCTCGTAACGATCTCCCGGAAGTCCGACTCGATCTCCGGCCGCACCACAAAAACAAGCCGGCGAAAACCCGCACGCAGTGCGTCGTAGATGGAATACTCGATCAACAGCTCGCCATTTGGGCCCATGGGGTCCATCTGCTTGAGGCCACCGTATCGGCTGCCCATGCCGGCGGCGAGAACCAGGAGTGCGGGTGAACTGGCCATCTAAGAATATCGCTCCCAAAAAGTCGTTTGGCTGGAGTAGACGGGAACTGTACTATACGAATGATGCTCGTCAACACGATAGTGCAAAGAGATGAGACCGGAGTATAGTACCCTTTTGCAATCTGGAAACGCCATCCCGGCGAAATTCCCCGAATCAGCCGCCGCGGAGTCCCCATGCCTGGACATGTCGAACAACGACAACTCAATCTCCCGACCGTCGCCATTGTAGGTCGTCCCAACGTTGGCAAGTCAACGCTCTTCAATCGTATTCTGCGCCGCCGTCTTTCCATCGAAGCTTCCGAGAGCGGCGTGACCCGGGATCGTGTGAGCGCGGTTGCCGCCTGGCGCAACCGCCCCTTCCTGGTCATCGATACGGGCGGCCTCGGCCTCTATCGCGGCGAAAAGGGAGGCGAGCAGTTCGATGCCCAGATTCGGGATCAGCTTCTTGCGGCTTTGGCGGATGCGGACCATGTCGTCCTTGTGACCGATGCCACCAGCGGCATCACGCCTCTGGATCAGGAAGTCGCCAACATTGTACGTCAACTGGGCTGCCCCGTCACTGTCGCGGCCAACAAATCCGACAATCCAGCCTGGCAAACTTCGGCATCAGAGTTCGCCCAGCTCGGCTTTCCCGAGGTGATCCCCACCTCCTGCACGCACAAGATCAATATCGACGCCCTGCTCGATCGCATTACCGAGGAGTTCCCGGAGCGTGATCCAGGCAGTGAAGAGGCGGTGATCCACATTGCCATCGTCGGCAAACCCAACGTCGGCAAGTCCTCCATCGTCAATCGCTTCCTCGGGCAGGAACGGGTCATCGTCAGCGATGTTCCCGGGACCACTCGCGATGCGGTGGATATTCCCATTCTCATCGATCTGGACGGCATGCCGCGACACGCCGTGCTCATCGACACCGCCGGCATGCGCCACCGCACCCACGTCAAGGACATGGTGGAGCATTTCAGCACCGAGCGCACCAAGGATGCCATTGTCCGCGCGGACGTGATCATCATCTGTATCGATGCCAGTGAGCCGGTCTCGGTGCAGGACAAGCGTCTCTGCCGCATGGTATACGATGCCGGCAAGCCGTGCCTCATCCTCGCTAACAAGTGGGACATCGCCTGCCAGGATATCAAGCGCAAGGAGTTGCTGGCGCGCCTTGCCTATGACCTGCCGTTCATGGAATTCGCGCCCATCATCACCTGCTGCGCGATAAGCGGCTACAGCTTCAGCGAAATCATGCCCACGGTCGTCCATCTTCAGGAGCAACAGAAGATCGAGATCCCCACCTCCGTGGTCAATCAGGTACTGAAGGATCTCCAGGTGCGCATGCCCGCTCCGGCCGCCGGCACGGGAGTGCTCAAGATCTACTATGGCGTCTACAAGGGCGGCACACCCCCCACCTTCCTCCTCTTCGTCAACCGCGCCGAAAACTGCCATGAGCACTATCGCTCCTTCCTGCGAAACCAGCTGCGGGAAGCATTCGGCATGATCGGCCTGCCCATCGTCATCGAGCTGCGCAATCGGCACAACGCGGAGGCCAATGCCGCCCGCTACGCCGAGATCAAGAAGGGGCTGAAGGCAAAGAAACCCCGGCATAGCTCCTCGAAGAAACGGGATAAACGCCGCTGATGACGCCGCTCGTTCTCGCGTCAACCTCACCACGGCGCCAGCAGCTGCTTGCCGAAGCCGGCATCTCCTGCGAGGTCTATCGGCCGCGCGAAGTGGACGAAACACCTCTCTTGGGAGAATTGCCGGAACCCTTGGTTACTCGACTTGCCGAAGCCAAGGCACGTTCCGTGGCGATCGACTTTCCCGATCGCCTGGTACTCGGCGCCGACACGATCGTCTACCACGATGGAGAGATCCTGAACAAGCCCGCGGATCTGGCGGAAGCGGAGGCGATGCTGCGCCGCCTCAGCGGCCAGACTCACCGGGTCTGCACCGGCGTCAGCCTGTTGCGCCTGCATCCCGCCCTTCATCATCTCTGGGCCGCCACCTCCAGCGTCACCTTTCACCAACTCAGCGACGAGACGATCGCCGCCGCCATGCAACTGACGAATCCGCTGGATAAGGCCGGCGGCTACGCCATCCAGGAGCAGGAGGCGCTTCTCGTCGCCAGGACGTGTGGTTACCGCACCACCATCATCGGCCTGCCTGTCGAGGATGTCCTGGCTCAACTGCGCCTCTGGCAGGAACAGGGCTGCATCTGAAGGGAGACTCAGCAGCGACAAAGCTTGCTGACCGTGTCCTTGAATTTCGTCAACTCGAAACTACCTTTGACAAGTACAGCTTGGCAGCACTTCTTGATGCGATCGAGTTCCTCGTAAGAGAGGGTAATCCCGGTGATCGTCATGATTGGCATGTTCGCCGTGGAGGGAGTCTGTTGCAGGAGCCTGACCAGATCCCAGTAGGCATCGGTCGGCGGCAATAGATCGATGACGGCCAGGGCGAAGCTGTTCTGCCCACCCAGAACGATCTTTCGGGCGCATTCGCCGTCAGTTGCCAGAATCGGTATATATCCCTGCAGGGAAAGCAGGCAGGAATAAAATTCGCCGAGCAATTGGTCTTCGTCAACGATCAAGATACGTTTTCGATCTTGCGGCATGAGTTTTCAGCGGCCCCTGGTGTGATATTGTATAGACATAATAGGGGCAACTGTGCACAAATCAAATCCACCAACTCCGAATTCGAGGTGAAAGCCCAAAGTGAGTGAGCAGATAAGCCCTCTGCGCGAGCGGATCGCCACCCGGCCGATTACCGCGGCGGACTGCCAAACCGTCTCCGACATCATCGGTCATTTCGCCTCACAGGCGATTCTCCTGTGGCGAACTCCCGACGACGTTGCCAGGCATGTGGACAGTTTTCTTCTTGCCGAACTGGAAGGGGAGCCCATCGGCTGCGTGGCGCTTCAGGACTACGCCAACGGGCTGTTCGAGCTTCGCTCCCTCGCGGTGCGTCAGGAATACTGGGGGCAAGGCATCGGCAGCATTCTTATCGACGCTGCCTGCCGTCTGGCAATCGAGCGGAACGGACATCGCATCTTTGCCCTCACCAAGCGCTCCGGGCTTTTTGTCGCAAACGGCTTTCACGTCACGAGCAAAGACGATTTTCCGCAGAAGGTGTGGAACGACTGCAAGCTGTGTCCAAAGCGGGACCACTGCATCGAGGTTGCCGTCGTCCGCGATCTGCATACCTGACAACGTTGCGTACACGCCACGGTGGCGACGGCCGCGACGGCCTTCGTTTCGGCTGGACAACGGTGCTCGGGCTGGTACTTTTGCGATGATCGTCGTCACCATCATTCCTACAGCGAAAGGAGAGCGAGATGAAAAAGGTCACCTTGGGCGTCATTGTCGGCAATCGCGGTTTTTTCCCGGACCACCTGTGCGTGACCGGTCGCCAGCTCATCCTCGACACACTGGAAAAGGCCGGCTTTGCCGCGATCATTCCCCCGGCGGAAGCGACCAACTGTGGTGCCATCGAATCGCTCCACGAAGCCCGCCTCTGCGCGGATCACTTCAAGAAGCACCGCGACCAGATCGACGGCATTCTGGTGACCCTTCCCAACTTCGGCGACGAGCGCGCCATCGCCAACACCATCCGCTTTGCGGGGCTCGATGTACCCGTCCTTGTGCACGCCTTTCAGGATGATCCGGCGGACATGTCGCTCATGAGTCGTCGCGACAGCTTCTGCGGCAAGATGTCCGCCTGCAACAATCTTCGCCAATACGGCATTCGCTATTCGCTGACCTCCAGCCATACCATGGCTCCAGAGACCCCGGCATTTGCCGAAGATCTGGCCAACTTTGGCGCGATCTGCCGCATCGTGGGCAATCTTCGCGGTGCGCGCATCGGCGCAATCGGCGCCCGCCCGGCCGCCTTCAACACTGTCCGCTACAGTGAGAAGCTCTTTGAAGCCGCCGGCATATCGGTCGAAACGCTGGATCTCTCGGAGCTGCTTGGCTGGGCCAACCGCCTGCACGATCTCGACCAGTCCGTCGAGGAGAAGCTCAAGCTGATCAGATCCTACACCAACGTGGCCGGCGTCCCTGAGGAAAGCCTCATGAAGATGGCAAAGCTTGGAGCGGCGATCGACAACTGGATGACCGACAACGACCTCTCAGCCAGCGCCATCCAGTGTTGGACGGCAATGGAAGAATTTTACGGGGTGGTTCCCTGCGCCATCATGAGCATGATGTCCAACACCCTCCAGGCCAGCGCCTGCGAGACCGACATCGCCGGCGCCATCTCCATGCTCATTCTGCAATCCGCCTCCCAGCGGCCGGCCGCTCTGCTCGACTGGAACAACAATTACGGCGACGATCCCGACAAGGGCGTCGTCTTTCATTGCTCGAACCTGCCGAAGGATGTCTTCTGCGAGCAACACATGGACTACCAGGAGATTATCGCCGGCAGCATCGGCCGCGAGAACACCTACGGCACCATCTGTGGCCGCATCAAGCCTGGCCCCTTCACCTATTGTCGAGTCTCGACGGATGATCTGGAGGGCCGCATCACCGGCTACACCGGGGAAGGCGTCTTCACCGAGGACGCCCTTTCCACCTTCGGCGGCTACGGCGTCGTCCGGATTCCGCGCTTCCAGCAGCTCCTTTCGCACATCTGCCGCAACGGGCTGGAGCACCATGTCGCCGCTACGCTTGCGCCGGTCGGCACGGCGGTGCGGGAAGCCCTGACCCGCTACCTTGGCTGGGAGATTCACCAGCACGACGACGGCAGCGGTCCAGCCTGATGATGCCCAGCTGGAATGTCGAGCGCCTGCGCCGCGCCCGTGTACTCGTGGCAGGGGCCGGCGCTCTCGGCAACGAGATCATCAAGAATTGCGCCCTGGTAGGTATCGGCCACCTCACCATTGTCGATCGCGATCTGATCGAGACCGGCAACCTCTCCCGCGCCGTGCTTTTTCGCCCGGGAGACGAGGGGCTTTCCAAGGCCATCTTGGCTACCAGCCGCATCCGCGAGCTGACACCGCCGCTGGAAGTGGTCGGCCTCCATGGCTCTCTGCAGGAAGATCTGGGGCTGGGAACGATCCATGATCACGATCTGGTTATTGCCGGGCTCGACAACCGCGACGCCCGCGTCTGGCTCAACCAAGCCTGCGCGCGTGTCCACATTCCCTGGATCGATGGCGGCATCGAGCTCAGCGAGGGAGTTGTCCGCATCTTCAGACCTCCGCACTATGCGTGCTATGCCTGTTCGATGAGCGAGACCGACTGGCAGCAGCTCAACGAGGCACGAAGCTGCACGGGCAGGGCCGCTCCAAACGGCCCATCGGTACCGACGACTTCCCTGGCTGCCTCTGCCATCGCGGCCCTGCAGGTGCAGGCAGCCGTCCAGCTCCTGCATGGAGACAAACGCCACCTTGGTCGTGGGCTCCACCTGGATCTCGAGCGCTTCTCGGCGCTACCGATTCAGTATCCAATCGCCCCCGATTGCCCCCACCACGATCGGCCCGCTCGCATCGTCACGGTTCCAGAGCTGAACAGAGAGAGCACCTTTGCGGCAATGCTTGCCCGGGCCAGTGACCACCTTGTCGGCATCACCCACCTGCGACTCAGTCGCCCGCGTCCAAATATCCCCGAGCTTCTGCCGATCGATTCTCCCTGTCTGCGCCTTTCTCCCAGTTCAGTCGGTCTACCCGCCAACGACGTCGTCTTCGCCCAAGCTCAGCACGACAGCCTGGGCCTCCAGTACGCCTGAGGGGGTACATGGCAACGGCGGCTGGGTGGATGTAGAGTAAGGGACTTCGTCACCGGCAATGGGACGCTGCACACTCAGCAGGAGAACGGGGCCTGGACGACGCGGCTCATACCATGAACACGTGGACTGAGATCTACTATATCAGCGAGCGGATCATCCAGATCGTCATGCTCTTCGTCATCCTGAAACGGCGGCGGCGAGGTACGGCCATGGCATGGCTGCTGGTAGTCTTCTCGCTGCCTTGGCTTGGGCTCATCCTTTACTGGATGGTCGGCGAAAACAAGCTGCCGCGCCAGCGCATTCACAAACACGCACACCTGATGCGACGTCTCAAGCAGTCCCTGCGCCATTTCGTGGGCCAGCACGAAACGTCCGACATGCCAACTGCCATTGACCAGACGTCACAGATCGCGCAGCGGCTGGCGGAGATGCCCATTGTGGGTGGCAACAAGGTGAAGCTGCTTGCCGGCGCGGAGGCTGTCGTTGGCAGCATGCTGGCGGACATCGAGATCGCGGCCCAGCACATTCACATGATCTACTACATCTATGCCGATGACGACAATGGCCAGGCTGTAGCGGAGGCGCTGATGCGGGCCGCGGCAAGGGGCGTGGAATGCCGGCTGATGGTCGATTCGGTGGGATCGCGCCCCATGCTGAAGCACCTTGCGCCTCGACTGCGAGCGGCAGGCGTGGAAGTGGTGGAGGCGCTTCCCGTGGGCTTCTTCCGCAGGCGGGCGGAGCGCCTCGACCTGCGCAATCACCGCAAACTGATGGTGATCGACGGGCAGGTCGGCTATGTCGGCTCACAAAACATCAGCAATCCCGGCTACGGCAAGCGCCGCCTCTACCTGTATGACCTGACGATGCGACTGGAGGGACCCATCCTGCTCGAATTGCAGGCCGTATTCTCGTCGGACTGGCAGTTCGAGACCGACGAACTCCTGGAGGGGCCACGCTTTTTTCAGCCGCCCAATAACGTCGGAAAGGTGGAAGTCCAGGCACTTCCCAGCGGCCCGAACTATCCGACCCAGAACTACCAGCGCATGGTCATCAGCGCCATCTACATGGCGAAAGAGTCCCTCACCCTCACCACCCCCTACTTCATCCCTGACGACAGCCTCGTTCACGCACTCGAGATCGCGCGTCTGCGTGGAGTCCGCGTCGACATCATCATCCCGCAGCGTTCGGATCACTTTCTGGTGGACGCAGCCGCCCGCGCGTACTTCGAGGAGCTCCTGGAAGCGGGCGTGCATATCTACCTTTTCCGCCATGGACTCCTGCACGCCAAGACCCTGACCGTGGATGCAACGTTCTGCCTCTTCGGTTCCGGCAACTTTGACATTCGCTCCTTTACCATCAACTTCGAGTTGAGCCTCTGCTTCTATGGCGCGGATGCAACCCGCCTGATCCGGGAGCAACAGATGCAGTATCTGGCCGAATCAGACGAGATCTTTCTGGCGCATTGGCAGCAACGGCCGCTGCGCCAGATGCTCTCCCAGAACATGGCATGCCTGCTCAGTCCCCTGCTGTAGTCGCCCATCGCATCCGGCGTCAGACGGCGATCTTGACGATCACCTTGCGGTGGGGACCGGCGCCGGCCAGTGGTGCGTGCGCATCTTCCGGCCAGAATATGGCGAGCTGCCCCGGAACCAGATCCAGCCAGGTTGTGGACTGATCGTCGAAGAGCGCGACATCACGTGCGTCGTCATAGGCAAGCCGGATTCTCGAACAGCTTTCGAGAGCGCGCCAACCCATGGTCTCGCCGCCATGCACCAGATACTGAATGTCGATATACTTGCGATGGGCCTCCAGCACGGCGCCTTCCCTGCCGCGCCCCTGGCCGGGGTCGACATTGGCATAGAGGCATTCGCCATCCAGAACATGGCGCCCCGGAGTCAGGACCGCAAGGTCGTTCTCGCGCAGAAAGGCGAGCGCGCCGGCAAAACGGGGGTGTAGATCGGCATAACGGTCGGCATCGATAAGGCTGGTCAGGATCATGATCGGCTCTTCGGTGGAGGATGAGGAAGCTGAACGGAATGGGAGACTATACTCCCACGGCTGAAAAGCGGGAAGTGCCAGGAGGGAATTTTGCCGGCACCCGCCGTGAACGCTTGCACCAACGGGAGGAATAGCCCATCTTTTTGAGGTTGTCGTCCCGGGAGCTTGAACCATCAGCAGGAGAAGAAAATGGCCTTCAACGGACTTGGCATGCACATGGGGAATCTGGCGCGCGTGTCGGATGCGAAAACACGGTCGATCAGCCCGGAGAACTTCAACGGCGAGCCGGGCAAGGGAGGCATGGCGACGGAAGGGACCGGCGCGGCGTGTGCCCGCGATCTGGGGCAGGGCTGGAAAGTCTCGCCTTCGGTAAGCATCCCGGCGGGAGAAACCTTTACGCTGGCGGATATCGATGGCCCCGGGGCCATTCAGCAGATCTGGATGACCCTGGCAGGGAAATGGCGCTTCAGTATCCTGCGGATCTACTGGGACAAACAGGAGGTGCCGTCAGTCGAATGCCCGGCAGGAGATTTCTTCTGCATGGGTTGGCAGCAGTTTGCCCCGCTTTCGTCTCTGGCGGTTTGCGTGAACCCGGGAAGCGCTTTCAACTGTTACTGGGAGATGCCGTTCCGCAAGCATTGCCGCATGACGCTGGAGAACATCGACACGGTCGACATGCGGATCTACTACCAGATCAACTACACGCTGACTGTGGTGCCGGACGACTGCGGCTACTTTCATGCGCAGTTCCGGAGGACCAATCCGTTGCCGTACAAGGAAGTCTACACCATCCTGGATGGCGTGCGGGGAGAAGGGCACTACGTCGGCACCTACATGGCGTGGGGCGTCAACAACAACGGCTGGTGGGGCGAAGGCGAGATCAAGTTCTTCCTCGATGACGACGACACGTATCCGACGATCTGTGGCACGGGCACGGAAGACTACTTCTGCGGCTCGTACAACTTCGAGAACAAAGAGGACAAGCGGTATCAGGAGTTCTGCACACCGTATGCAGGACTGCATCAGGTGATTCAGCCGGACGGACTGTATCAGTCGCAGCAGCGCTTTGGTCTCTATCGATGGCACATCACGGACCCAATCCGCTTCCGCAAACAATTGCGAGTGACGATACAGGCATTGGGCTGGAGATCCGGGGGACGCTACCTGCCACTGCGGGATGACATCGCCTCCGTCGCCTTCTGGTATCAGCGCCTGCCCACGGTCCTCGGCGCCGCACTGCCCCCACCTGACGAACTGGAAGTGATCTGATCGTGCCGAGGAGCGGCCGCGGCCACGGGAGAAGCCCCGTGGACGTCATGTCTTCAGCACGGGCAGCTAAAATTGTCATGAAAAGATTGTGAATTCGCGCTATGATTGTCAGCGTTAGGTGATTACAGTAGATCACGCGGCACTGGAATGGCTACGATAGTCACGTTGAAGTATCCACAACCCGCCTGTTTTCAATGACTTACGGACACTATGACAGTATTCGGCCATCAGGTGGAATGACTGTGGCGGCACGACAGTTCCTAACGCACAATCGTAATTGGCCGGAATTCTGATATGGATCTGGGATCGACGGTGGTACGAGACAAGAGAGGAAACCGGCAATGACGGCAGCCAGATTACTGATAGCAGACAGTGAAAAAAGTGCCGACATGCTGTACGCAACGGGACTGTTTGTGCCGGATCCATTTGTCTGGTGCGAGGTGAATGGCCAACGCATGGTCATCGTCAGCCCGCTGGAATACGGACGCGCGGTCAAGCAGGTGCGTCCGGGGACGCGAGTCTATGGACAGGACGAAGCAAACCGGCTCTTCGGGATTGAAGGTCGCAAGCTCAGTGCGCAGGCTGTGGGCATAAGCCGTCATTTCCAGGTTCAGGAGTGGGAAGTGCCACGCGACTTTCCGTTGGGGTTGGCGGAAGAACTGCGCGCCCAAGGGATCGATTGCCGATGCAGCGAGCAAGCATTCTTTCCCGAGCGCGAGTGCAAGTTGCCCGACGAGATAGAGAAAATCCGGGAGGGTGTGCGGTTGGCTGAACATGGGATGGAGAGAGCCTTCGCCATTCTGCGTGAAGCAACCATCGAAGCAGGAGAGCTGATCTGGCAGGGGGAGACACTGACGGCTGAACGACTGCGGGGTGAAATCGATGCCAGCATCACCCGTCTCGGCGGACTCCCGGCGCACACCATTGTCGCCCCGGGACCGGAAGGTGCCGATCCACATAACGCCGGCAGTGGCCCCATCCTGACTGATTCACCCGTCATCATCGATATCTTCCCCCGAGTGGGAGCGACCGGCTATTTTGGAGATCTGACAAGGACGGTAATGAAAGGCAAGGCGCCGGAGCTGGTACGGCGCGCCTTCAAGGCGGTCATGGAAGCTCGAGATCATGCGAAGACGCTGATCCGGCCGGGAGTCAATGGCCAGGAGGTGCATCAGGCAGTGACGGAGCGGCTGGTTGACCACGGATTCGAGACCGACGGGCAGGCAAAAACGCCCTATGGTTTCTTCCATGGCACCGGACATGGACTGGGGTTGGAGATTCATGAAGCGCCGCGTATCAGCACCGTCGACTCCATTCTCACGAGCGGCCACGTGGTGACGGTGGAGCCAGGTCTCTACTATGCGCAATGGGGAGGGGTGCGGCTGGAGGACGTCGTTGTCGTCACGGAATCCGGCTGCGAAACGTTGACGAGCATCGCAACATTTCTGGAGGTAGAGTAGTGCCCGTAAAGAATATGCCCGTGTGCATGTCGATCGCCGGCAGTGACAGTGGAGGGGGAGCAGGAATTCAGGCGGATCTGAAAGCATTCACCTGCTTCGGGACATTGGGAACGACTGTCATCACGGCGATCACGGCACAGAATCCCCACGAGGTAACCGCGGTGCATGGCATTCCAGTGAAGGATGTCGTGGCGCAGTTTCGAGCGGTCATGAAGGCCTTCAACGTGGGCGCCATCAAGACCGGGATGCTCTATTCGGCAGAGATCATCGAGGCCTTGGCGCACGAGCTGGCCGAACACGCGAATGAGATACCACTGGTGGTCGATCCGGTGATGGTCTCGTCCAGCGGTGCGGCCCTGTTGCAGGACAATGCCATCGATACCATGTGCACCCTCCTTGCACCCCTGGCTACCGTCATTACGCCCAATTTCCCCGAAGCGGAGATCATGTATGGGCAGATGATGGAAAAGGACGAGGAAACCGCCATGGCACTTGCCGCCTCCCTCGCCGAAAAGTTCGACACGGCTGTGCTGATCAAAGGCGGGCACCTGCCAACCGGCAAGTCGACCGATATCCTGGCTGTCAGCCATCATCTCTATCGCATCGCGACTCCGCAGGTGGAAAGCAGCACGACCCATGGAACCGGCTGCATGCTCAGTTCAGCCATCGCGGCCAATATTGCCTTGGGGAAGAGCGCCCATGCGGCCATTGTGGCAGCCAAGGCCTACGTCTATCACAACCTGTTGAGCTGTTACCGCGTTGGCCAGCGTGCTTACGCCATGAAGCCACCAAGGGTGAATGACGAATCCATCGTCAATGTGGCCCGAATCCGCTGAGCCGCGTCGACGACTTGTGGGTTGTATCAGGCATTTGCGGGGATACAGTAGGGTTGGCACCAGCGGCGGACGGTCGCTCCGGCGCATGCGTCGGGGAGGAAAGTCCGGACACCACAGGGCGGGAAGTCCTGTCGTTAAGGCAGGATACCGTGGACGAGATGCCACGGGAAGGAAAGTGCCACAGAAAACGAACCGCCTGGCGCACTTCGGTGCGCAAGGTAAGGGTGAAAAGGTGAGGTAAGAGCTCACCGGGCAGCCGTGAGAACGGCGCCGCATGGTAAACCCCTTCCGGTGCAAGGTCAAATAGGGAGCAAGGCGCGGCCCGTGCCGCTTCCAGCCCCGGCCGCTTCGGCGACCGATGCTGGATGAAGCTCCGGGTAGACCGCATAGATAAATGATCGTCGATTACAAAATCCGGCTTATAGCCGCTGGTGCCGCTTCCCCCTTCTTTGTATCGATGACACAAGCCACTGCCCAAGCTGTCTACTCAGCGGGATCTGGCGGCTGCAGGAAGAGCGTGTCGGGCATGGGCGCCTCGGCGCTCACCTGTTCTAACTCGATTTCCTTGAAATCGATCTGAGTTCTCCAACCGGGATTGCTTACACGCGCCTCGGACACGACCCAGATGTCGTGCACCTTCTTGAGGCCCGTGATCTGCAGTTGCCGGTAGGGCTCCTGCTCGTTGTTGCGGAACCACTTGACCATGAGCGGAAAGCCCTGCTTGATCGAGACCCAGACGTGGACGGATTCCGCCGCATCGGGATGGACGAACTCCAGGATGCGACAGTTCTGTCCCTTGAAACGCTCGGCACCACGTTCCGCCACGAAATCCCAATAGAGGAAGGAGAGCGTGATGTCGCTGGGGCGTATGCCGACGTCCCGAAGCGCTGTCGCTCCTTCCACGGCCTCCTGCTGGGCGATGACGCTGGTTCCCTCGGCGCCTTCCTCGAAGTTCTGACCGATCAGGTAGTACTCGTCGCGGTTGAAGATCAACTGCGCCAGCGAGCGATCCGGCGAAAAACGTGCCCGCATCTGAATGGGAAGCTTGACGGTGCTCTTGCCGTCTGCCTTGTGATTGACGACTCCCTTCATGACAGCCCAGCATTCCGCAATGGGCGGATGGCGGACGGATTCGACCAGATTCCGCGTATCGGCTTCGGTCCACGCCTCCTCCGCGCCGACGGCCCAAAGGCTGATTCCGATCAGGATGACAAGGAGAAACGGATTACAGGTATGCATTGTCTTGAGCTCCCGCGGATAGTGGAGATGAGGGTTGACGGGGTTTTAGACGACCAGCAAGCGATCCTATTCACCTTTCCTACAATCCAGTCGGGATGTCGACGAACTCGCAAGGCAGATCGAAGGAACGCGAGATCTCGTCGAGCACGGCCACAACCCCAGGCACCTCGGTGCGATAATGGCCGGCAGCCAGGGCGCTCATGCCCAGCTCACGCATGACGTGATAAGCCGTGTGGTTGATTTCACCCGTGAGGAGGCAGTCGATGCCCAGTGCCGGGCAATCCGCCAGGCAGGAGGCGCCGCCCCCGGAAACAACACCGATACGACGGATCGGCCTGCCCGCGAAATCCCAGTGCTGAGAGCTGGTCGTCAGCCGCGCGTCGACCAGCTCGACAAAGGCCTCGATACGCATCGGCTCGGGCAGATCGCCGTAGACACCGATCTCCGCTCCCGCGTATTCGGCAAAGGTACGGGGTTCCCGCAGACCGAGCATGTCGGCAATGCGCGCATTATGCCCCAGCCGGGGATGGGCATCGAGAGGGAGATGAGCGGCGTAAAGCGAGATGCCATGACGAAGAAGGGTGCCGAATCGCTGCGCCTGGCGCCCGCGAATGCTGGTGATCCCCCCCCAGAATTCCCCATGATGCACGAAGAGAAAGTCACCCTCGTTTTGGATCACCGCCTCATACGTCTGCAAGCAGGCATCGACGGCGCCGATTACCCGCCTTACCTCCGCGGCGCCTTCCACCTGAAGGCCATTGGCTGACTTGTCGCCGGGTATGCCATGCGTCGTCAGCAGATTGTCGAGAAAGTCAACCAGGGAATTGCGCTCTACCATTGTTCGGGCTCCATTACATCTGACCAGATATCGCCATAGGTCACTTTGCTGAGCTGCCCCCCCGCATCGGCTTTGATGACCAGTACGTCCACCTCGGGATACTGGCGAAGAAGCTCAGCTATGTACGGACCACCACGATTGACGAAGATCGCGGTCGACAGGTAGTCGGAGAGCGTACCGTCAGGCGCGACCACCGTCACCGACGCCATGCCCTCGACCGGATAACCGGTACGCGGATCCATGATGTGAGAATAGCGTTTGTCATCGAGCATCACGTACCGCTCATAGTCGCCGCTGGTGGCGATGGACTGGTCGAGCATGGGTACAAGGCCGATCGTCTTTCGTGTGCGGCGGGGATTTCGCACGGCGATGGAATAGTGATCGCGTCCTGGTGGCGGATCCTGAAGCACGCGGATGTTGCCGCCCAGATCGATCACCCCTCGAGTCACCCCCAACTCCCGCAGTCGATCCGCGGCCAGATCCAGAGCATATCCCTTGGCAATGCCGCCGCTGTCGAGCATCATCTCCGGTTGGGTGAAGAAGACAGTTCGTGCATCGTCATCGAAGATCACCTTGTCGAGCCCCACCCGCTGAAGGATCTCCTCGATTTCCGCCTGAGAAGGGACGGAGTCACGTTTGCGATAGAATCCCCACAGGCGCATGAGCGGACCAGCGCTGATGTCAAAGGCGCCATGACTCTCAGCATACGCTCTTCTGGCGAGGACCAGCAGCTCCCACATCTCCGCGGAGCAGGAGAAAGGTGCCAGATGAGCGCTGGCATTGAGGCGGGAGAGTTCAGAATCCTCGATATAGGTACTGAAGCGCTGGTTGACCTGCTCGAACACCTCCATGGTCGCGTCACCCAACTCACGAGCGGTTCGTTCATCCGCGTAGAAAGTGAAATTGGCTACGGTGCCCATAATCCCTTCATAGTGGAGCGAATATCCGAGTGTCTCCGCCTCCGGCGCTTCGGGACGACAACCTGTCAGCAGGGCAATGAGGAGCAGGAATGCAGGGATGGATCGGCAGACAGGGGCGTTCGCAGTCACGTGGCAGGTAGATTCCTTGGCAGGGATGGCTGCCAGCTTAGAAATGCTGGCGTTTATATAGCCGCGCCATACCATCCTCACCCAGTCTCGCCTTCACTTCGTCGCTGAGATAACCCGGATCGGGCGGAATGATCTTCTCGTCCCACATGGCACGACTGGCGGTAAGGATGTCACGACGGCTGACAATGCCGATGACATTACCATCCTGATCGACGACAGGCAAGCGCCGATAGTGTTTGTGCAGGAAGATATCCGCCACCTCGAAGATCTCCATCTCTTTGTTGATGGTCACGACGGAAGTTGTCATATAGTCTTGCACCCGATCGCTGGTGAGCCCATGAAAGACACCGTTGATGAGGATCGAGAGGCAGTCTTTTTCGGAGAGAATCCCCACCAGGTGCTGATCGTCATTATCGACCACTGGCGCACCGGAAATCCGATGATCCAGAAGTACGCGTATGGCATCATAGATCACCATGTCCGACCTGACGGTGATGACCGGCCGGGTCATAAAGGAATCTACTACGGGTATCTGGTACATCGGCTTTCTCCTGCATTTGGAAGTCTTCCATTAGCATAACATGAATAGAAGCTGGAATCAAATTTCAGGCTGCTGGATCTTTGCCTTCAGCCTTTCATCACCCGAAACTGAGGCAAAAAGGAGCGGGAAGAGCTTGAAGTCCTGAGGGTATTGGCGCATATTACGCGACTGCGGCTATTCTAGTAAAAGCTGTTGCGGTTCACCCCCCCAGTCACCTTGAGGGCGCGTTTTGTTTGTGTCTACTTCCGACTCCATCATTAAATCGTTCGTCCTCAACAATCAGTATGGGCTGCATGCGCGCCCGGCAAGCATTCTGGTCAAGGAACTCCAGAAGCACGATGTGGAGGTAGAGGTGAAGAGTGCCGACACGACCGTGAACGGCAAGAGCATTCTTGAACTGATGATGCTTGCCGCCAATCCCGGCGAAACCCTGACCTTTCAGATCAAGGGTAACGATGCCTCGGCGGCAATGGCGGCGGTGGAAAAGCTCTTCGAGACGAATTTCGGCGGTCACTGAAGCTTTCAGGAGGTGGCGTGGAAGCCCCTGCGACAAGGTTCGAGTATCGGCCACCGAGCCGCTGGATGGTGGTGCACACCATGTCCCGCGCCGAAAAGCAGGTGCATGCATGGTGCGAACGGCTCGGCATCCTCTCCTACCTGCCACTGCGCCGCAGCGTACGCCGCTATGCACGGCGAGTCGCCACCCACATGGTACCCATCTTCAGCGGGTACGTCTTCATCCAGATGGATCCTCTTGACAAACACCTGGTGGAAGAGAGCAAACATGCAGCCTCGGTCCTGGTTCCCGACGAGAAAATGGAACTGCAACTGATCCAGGAACTGCGGGCATTATACCTGCTGGAACAGGCCACCGAAGCCGGCGAGCTGGTCGTGCGGCCAGAGATCGTCCCGGGGCAGAGCGTCGTCCTTAAGAGCGGCCCCTTCGCCGGCATCAACGGTATTGTCGTTCACCGCCGGCATCAGGCGCGTCTTGCCGTCAATATCGAGATGATTGGCCAATCGGTAAGTGTTGAGGTTGATGTTGGCGAAGTGGAGATGGAGTGGTAAAGTCCTCTTTACCACTTTCGGATAGTCTTTGCAGCTTTAATGGCTGCCAACAGTGGACAGAAGGAATGCCATGGACAGCGTGAAGCGATTGAAGTCTGAGTTTCTGATCATCGGCAGTGGAATCGGTGGTCTGAGCAGCGCGCTGAAGGCCGCCGAACACGGGTCGGTGATCGTCGTCACCAAGCGACTGGCGGATGAATGCAACACCACCTATGCGCAGGGGGGCATTTCATGCGTGATGGACAACGATGACAGCTTCGAAGAGCACGTGCAGGACACCCTCGTTGCCGGCGCGTACCTGTGCAAGGAGGATGTCGTACGAAAGATCGTGGAATCAGGGCCTGCCCGCATCCAGGAACTCCTCGATCTGGGCATTCACTTCACGACCCGCTCCGAGCTTGACACCGATACCAATCCGGCAGATCTGGAGAGCTTCGACCTGGGACGCGAAGGCGGTCACAACCGGCGCCGCATCCTCCACAGCGGCGATTATACGGGGCGCGAGATCATCCGCGTGTTGCTCAAGGCATGCCGCCGGCATCCCAACATACAGCTCATCGAAAACGCCCATGCCGTGGATCTGATCGCCTCGCGCCGTCTCGACTGGGATGGCCCGAACCGTTGCCTCGGCGCCTACGTGATGGACCGAAACACCCATCTTGTGCACACCTATCTGGCCCGGCATGTGATCCTGGCGAGCGGTGGCGCCGGCAAAGCCTATCTCTACACCAGCAATCCCGATGTCGCCTGCGGTGAAGGGATGGCCATGGCTTATCGCGCCTACGCCGAGATTGCCAATATGGAGTTCTTCCAGTTCCATCCGACCTGCCTCTATCATCCGAACGCCAAGTCATTCCTGGTAAGTGAAGCCGTCCGCGGCGAAGGGGCGATCCTGAAGATTCGGCGCGGCGACCAACTGGAAGAATTCATGGATGACTATCACGAGATGGCCAGCCTGGCCCCACGTGACATCGTCGCGAGAGCCATTGACCGTGAACTGAAGAAGACCGGCCAGACCAGCGTCTTCCTCGACATTCGCCACCACAGCGAGGAGTATCTGCGCCGGCGCTTTCCGCAGATCTTCGAGACCTGCCTGAAGTTCGGCATCAACATGGCCACCGACCCTATCCCGGTTGTGCCGGCCGCTCATTACTGCTGCGGCGGGGTACGCACCGACATCAACGGGCGCACCTGTGTCCAGAATCTCTACGCGGTGGGCGAAGTGGGATGCACCGGACTTCATGGCGCAAACCGCCTGGCCAGCAACAGCCTGCTGGAAGCGCTCGTCGTCGCCCACAACGCGGTCGCCGATGCCATCGCCAACCGGGAAGATGCCGATGGGCGCCACCTGGAAAATGGTTCCACGCGCGCCATCCCCGACTGGAGCTCCGGCGACGCCGTCGACCCTGACGAGATGATTGTCATCTATCACTGCTGGGACGAGATCCGGCGCTTCATGTGGGATTACGTCGGCATCTTCCGGACAAACAAGCGCCTGCAGCGCGCCAAGACACGGATTCGCAACATCCGCAAAGAGATCGAGCACTTCTACTGGGACTTCATCCTGGTGCCCGACCTGGTGGAGCTGCGCAATCTGGCGTCAGTGGCGGAGATGATCATCGACTGCGCGCTGGCGCGTAAGGAATCGATCGGCCTGCACTACAACGCGGACTCTCCGGAAAGTGACCCGAAGAACGCGCGCAAGGAGACGATCCTGCGGCGCCCCGGCTTCGAGAAGATGCTTCACTAAAGCGGCGACGCTCAGCCGCGATCAGGTGCACTGACGGCGGAACTCGTCCATGAGGGCCAGCACGGCTTCCCGCAGGGCGAACAGCTCATTGCGAAAGAGCTGGATCTTCTCGGGTATAAGCCGCTTCTCCTCGATCACGCTCAGTACGTTGATCGCATCGTGCAGATAGCCGAGCGCGCGCTTCAGGTAGGCAATCATGAAGCCGTAGTCCGGCGAGTCGTCGTAGGCCATGGAGTCCAAAGCTCCGGCGATCTTGGCGCTGAAATTGTCGGTACTCTCGACCATCTTGCGCAGATCCTCGTCTTCCAGATCGCTGAAGAGCCCCAAAGCATTACAGTACTGCCAGACGGCCAGCGAGAATGCATGACAGCGAACGGTCAGGGGATGATGGATCTCCCCGTCCGCCGTACGGCACCAGTCCCTGCCTTCAGTCGCGGGATTGGGCACCAGCGGGCAGAAGGAAATCATGCCGGCAGACTCTTCGTCCCACGGTGTGGGCAGCTCCAGGTCTTCCTCCGTCCCCCACCCCATTTCCCGCGCCACCAGGCGATCACGATCGGGATGATGACTGAAGCGCTGAAGCGCCTTCGCATAGCGCTTGGCGATCTCGTCCGACTGGCGCATGAAGCTCTCCCACTCAAACTCGTCAAGCAGGGGCTCCGTAGCTTCGACATCGGCGGACGCCTCTTGCTGCTCGCCGTCCTGCAGCGACCAGTCATGATCGCTCAGGCGAAGCTGGAAGTCCGCGGACTCAATGATAACCCGCCCATTGGTTGAGCTGTACCATTCAAGATAGACGGCGTTGCCAAACACGGGTGCTTCATCCGGCTCGCCTTTCGGCTTGCTGGGTGGGACGTTGAGCAGCTTGACCTTGCGGGAGGCCGTCATGTCGCCCGCATGTCCCTGCTGCAGGGTATTGAGGTGAACGCTTTCACCAGCTGCGGGAAAAGGATTCTCGAACCAGAGCTTGCAGCCGGCCAGATCGGGCTGGCAGTTGCCAACGAGTTCGAGGACAATGGGCTCCTTGCGGCCGAACAGCCATACCTTTCCTTCGATCCGGCCTGGGGTACGGTTGTCCACCTCTCCCCGGATTATCGATTTTGCCAGTCGCAATGCCACGATCACACCTTCCGTGCCGTTACTGATTCATCTCGCTGTTTGCCACGTAATCAAGGTAGTTGCATTGCCAAATAAGATCAAGCCCCAGCCATGCTCCCGAAGGACGTATTGAGCCTGTGCCGCGGCTATGGTTGACTTTGGGCGCCCCTCGGCTATCCTTCTCCATGCCGCCACCGACCACCACCCCAGTGCCCCATGCTCCTCCCGATACCAACCGTCGGCGCGACGCCTGTGTGATGGCGGCTGCCATTCTCGCCGCCATGCTCTTTGCCCGCCTGGTCGCGGCAGTCATTGTTCTTTCTGCGTGGAGAGGGGGCGGCTATGACGACAGCTATCCGCTGTGGATGGGGCTTTTCCGATTCGATGCCTCCGCTTATCTGTCTATCGCTCAGGACGGCTACGCCTACCAAGGCGACGCGTATTCGACGCCCAACATCGTCTTCTTTCCGCTCTATCCGCTGCTGGTTCGTCTGGTGGCGATGCTGCCAGGTGTCGGCCCCGTGGCCGCCGGTTTCGCGATCAACGGCCTGGCACTTGCGGGTGGGATCTGGCTCTGCCACACGGTCATGCGACGGTATTTCGGAGAAGGCGCGGCTTGGTTCACCGTGGCGGGACTGCTGCTGGCGCCCGGCGCTTTCGCGCTGCATGCGTGGTACTCTGAAAGCGTAACGCTCTTCTTCATCGGGCTGAGCTTCCATCTGTTGCAACGCCAGCGCTATCTCGCCCAGGCGCTGGCGGCGGGTGCACTCAGTGCGGCGCGGGTTCCGGTGGTGGCCATCTGCGGTCTCTTTGCCCTGCATTACCTCTGGCTCGCCTGGCTCGCCTGGCGTCCCCGGCAGGGAAGCGCACCCAATGGACGCCGTGCACTCTTCCTGCTTTGCTGTGCGGTGCTGACCTGCAGCGGGTTCATGCTCTATATGCTCTACCTCTGGATCAACTGGGGCAATCCCTTCAAGCTGTTGCCAACCATCCAGTCTTCCTCGTGGGGGAACTTCCACAAGCCCGTCAGCATCGTCTCCCTGCTCACCCTGCAGCCCTTCTTCCGCTACCTGCCTGGGCTCTTTCAGCGCGACGCCTTTGTGCTTCTGGACATCCGCACGATCAACTACCTCTCATTGCTGCTCATGTGCGCCGCCTGCGCTTACACCGCGATACGCCACTACCGCCAGTGGGTCTTTTCCTTTGGCTTTCTGGGCTATGCCCTGGTCATCTACATGACCAATACGGGCTCCGATTACCTCATCAGTACGCACCGCTTCGCCCTGCTCGCCCTGCCGGTCTACCTGATGTTGTACGACGGCTGGCATTGGCTGCGCCGCCGCGCCGGCGGCAAACTGGCAAACGCTGTGCTGCTCGCGGGCGCCCTCCTCAGCCTGATCGTCATGACGATCTGCCTCGCCGCCTTCGCCGCCGGCGAATGGTACTTCTTCTGAGGACCCGACGGCGACGGTCATCGGCTTGGTACCAACGACCGCCGCCATCCAACCGACTCGGGAAGTCGGATCAGACGCTCGACAATTCTTCCTCTCTCGCGTGGTAGAGGACGTACTCGACGGAATCGACCAGAGCCTGCCAGGAAGCCTCGATAATGTTCTCGCTGACGCCGACGGTGCCCCAGAAACGGGTGCCGTCGGTCGATTCGATCAAAACGCGCGTCTTGGCAGCGGTACCACGCTCCCCGTCGATAATCCGGACCTTGTAGTCGCGCAACCTAACATCGGCTATCTGCGGATGAATGGCCGTCAAAGCCTTGCGCAGGGCGCTATCCAGTGCATGGACGGGGCCGTCCCCCTCGGCCACGGTCAGCTCCGTCCGCCCGTCGGGCGTGGAGACCTTGACGGTCGCTTCGGTCAAACAGGGTTCGTCGTGGCCGCGTTTTTCGATGATGACGCGGAAGCCTTCCAGGTTGAAGAAAGGCTGATGCTGATCCAGCATCTTGTCCATCAGCAGCTTGAAGGAAGCATTGGCAGCTTCAAACTCGTATCCTTCGCTCTCGAGTCGCTTCAATTCGGCCAGGATCTTGCGGACTTCCGGACCGTTCTTGTCCAGCTCGATATCGTGTTCAGCGGCCTTCATCAGGACATTGCTGCCGCCGGAGAGATCGCTGAGCAGAATGCGCTGCTTGTTGCCCACCAACTCAGGCGTGACATGTTCGTAGCTGGCCGCAATCTTCTGAACGGCATTCACATGGATGCCGCCCTTGTGGGCAAAGGCGCTCTTGCCGACGTACGGCAGCTTGTTGTCCGGCCGCATGTTGGCCAGATCGTAGACCATGGCGCTGATCTCGCACAGGTGCGCCAACTGGTTGTCAGGCAACGCCTGATAGCCCATCTTCAGTTCGAGCGCGGGGATGACGGAACAAAGATCGACATTGCCACAACGCTCACCGATGCCATTCATGGTGCCCTGAACGTGACGTGCCCCTTCTTCCACCGCAATCAGCGAATTGGCTACCGCACAGCCGCCGTCGTTATGCGTATGAATCCCCAACTCGACATGGGCCGGCAGCACGGAACGCACGTGGCGGGCGATCCGCTGCACCTCCATAGGGAGTGTGCCACCATTGGTATCGCACAGCACGACTGCCGTGGCGCCGTTGCGCGCCGCTTCGCTCAGGGTCGCAAGCGCATACCTGGCATCCTGTTTGTAGCCATCGAAGAAATGCTCCGCGTCGTAGATGACTTCGCGTTGGTGGTCGGCCAGGTACCGACACGTGTCGCCGATCAGCAGAAGATTTTCGTCGGGCGTGATGCGCAGCACCTCGGTCACATGGAGCAGCCAGGTCTTGCCAAAGATGGTCACCACCGGTGTCTCGGCGGCAAGCAGCTTCTGGACATTATCGTCATCTTCCACGCGGTTGCCGGCCCGACGCGTGCTGCCGAAGGCAGCGATTCTGGCGTGCTTCAGCTTGAGATTGCGAGCTTCTTCAAAGTAGGCCATATCCTTGGGATTGGATCCCGGCCAGCCGCCCTCGATGTAATCGACGCCGAGGGCGTCCAGACTCTGCGTCAGACGGAGCTTGTCGAGCTTGGAGAAGGAGATGCCTTCGGCCTGAGTGCCGTCGCGCAACGTGGTATCATAGATTCTTACGTGTTCTTTCTGCATGGATCTGTCGCCTGTATCGTGGAGAGTTTGAGCGTTGGGTACAAGATAGTCATGGATAGTGGCGCTCAAATAACCACGCCAGAGCGAAACCAGGACATCCTGTGATGCGATGGATTTTGCTCAGACGTCATGACGCTCTCCTGGGGCTGACTGCGTTTTCTGAAAAGGGAAACAGCCCGTACTATAAACGAGTGACAAGCCCCACGCAACCGCAGCCGCGGCTTTTCCCATCATGACGCCATGGCCATCAGGATCCTTCGAGCAGGGGCAGTAATGACGTGCCGGGAAGATCAAGCCCCTCGACGCCGGCCAACTCCGCAATCGTGGGAAGCAAGTCGACGAAGCTGACCGGGCTCTCGCCCCTCCAGCCCCCAGGCAGAATCGAAGACCAGCGCAGAATGAGCGTGCCGCGAGGCGGTCCAGGAAACACAAATGGCGGCTGCCCGTCGCCGGCAACGATAACCATCGTATCTTCATCCAGCCCCCGATCATCCACCTCGTCCATAAGACGCCCGATGTAGTAGTCGGCCCGATGGATCTGACCGTACCAGGCAGCCAGCAGATGGCGGTTTTCCGGAGTATCGTCAAGCCCCTCCGGCAACGTCAGGGCGGCGGCGAGTTCGTTATCCGCTGATAGCTCCGCCAGTGCCGCGCGAGTGAGCGTGCCCGGGTCGAGGCAGAAGGTGAGCAGGAAGGGGTGCTCGGCATGGCTGGCGCGGGCAACCAACGCCTGTTCAGCGGCTACATACATCTCCTCCACATTCCCGGCATCGGTGGCATGATGCTCATCGTATTGGGCCAGATGACCAATCGGCATGCCGATTGCCACCCGGTGATAGTGTGCCCTGCCGAGCAGGTCGGGCAGGGGCGGGAGCGCCTGCCGCAGAAGGGGTGTCGGCGTTACCGCGTCAAAGACCATGCCCTGATAGCCGAGCATGTCGCTGTAAGGGGCATGAACGTCCCGGCGGCCATGGATGCCAAAGCAGTCTCCCATTCCCTCCCAGGCGAAGAGGACGATGTTGGGCGGTCGGTCGATAATGTCGTGAATGCGCATGTCACTCCCAGCGGGCGCGCAGCTTGGCGGCAATGTCGCGTCGCGGTTGGTGCGTCACCCTCTGATCGCTCTCGCGGCGCGAGCCGGGGATAACCTTGTCGAAGGTCGACTTGATAGCTTTCGGCTCGAGGAAACGACAGAGCTGCACATTGGTGTGACGATCGGTGAAGCGGCCCTTCTGGTGATAGTAGCGTTTGGGCCAGGTTACGTAAAGGAAGTCGCGGGCGCGGGTGAGCGCCACGTAGGTGAGGCGCAGCTCTTCCTCCGCCTCCTCGGGTGAGCGCAGCGCCATGTCCGATGGAAGGAAGCCGTCGCTCGCATGGATGACGGTCACGGCGTCCCATTCGCCCCCTTTGGCGGAGTGAATAGTGGAAAGCACCAGCCAGTCCTCATCGAGCGATGGCGGGCCGGCAAGATCGGCGGTCGAGGTGGGCGGATCGAGCACCAGATCCGAGAGGAATTCCTGGCGGGTGTTGCAGGTCGAGGCGATCTGCTCGAGGTGCTCCAGATCATGCCGGCGAATGGCCGCGTCGTCATGAAGCTTGGTAAGCAGGGGATCATAGAAGGTGCGGATCTGACGCACCTGACCGGCGGGATCCTGGATGCCACCGTAGGTCAGGTCGTGCAGTAGCGCCGCCAGGCTGGCGATGCCCGGCGCCGCGGAAGGGGGCGCCTCGAAACCCTTCAACGCTTCCGGACGAAAAGCCTGGTTCGCAATCTCCGTCCAAGCTCGCTCGGCGGTCTTGGGGCCAACGCCCGGCAGCAGCAGCAGGAGCCGCATCCAGGCCACCTCGTCCCGCGGATTCTCCAGGATCCGAAGAAAACAGACCAGATCCTTGACGTGGGCCGATTCGACAAATCGCAGCCCCCCGTACTTGCGGTAGGGGATGTTTCTGCGCCCCAACTCCACTTCGAGAGTATCGGCATGGTGCGAGGCACGAAAAAGGACGGCCTGCTTGCGCAGCGGAATCCCCTCTTCGCGATGCTTGAGCACCGTCTCCGCCACAAAAATATCCTGCTCTGCTTCGTCACGGCACATCACCAGCTTGGGGCGTTCGCCTTTTTCACGCGCCGTCCACAGCTCCTTCGCATACCGCTCAGTGGCGAGACTGATCACCTGATTGGTGGTCTTCAGGATCTCCGGCACCGACCGGTAATTCTGCTCCAGCTTGATGATCGTGGCGCCGGGAAAATGCTGAGAGAAGTCGAGGATGTTGCGGACGGTGGCCGCACGAAAGCCGTAGATGCTTTGTGCATCGTCACCAACGACCATGATGTTAGGATGGAAGCGACGCAGTCCCAGGAGGATGCGCGCCTGCACCGGGTTGGTATCCTGATACTCATCCACCAGCACGTGATCGAACATGCCGCCGATCTCGCGCGCCATGTCGTCGTCGTCGAGCAGCTGTTCCAGGTAGATGAGCAGATCGTCATAGTCCAGCACCATCTGTTCCTGCTTTCGCTGGGTATAGGCACGAAAGAGCGCATGCAGCTCCTCCTGCCAGTTCTCGCACCAGGGAAAGTGGCGCTCGAGCACGACGTCGAGATCCTCGGCGCCCGCCATGCAGCGGGAGTAGATCGCCAGGCAGGTGGACTTACGGGGGAAGCGCTCACCCATCTTCTTTGGATCGTCATAGCCCAGTTGATGACGACAGAGGTTCATCACGTCCTGGGCATCGCCCTGATCCATGACCGTAAAGTCCGGGCTGAGTCCCGCCGATTCAGCGTACATGCGCAGCAGCCGGTGGGCGATCGCATGGAAAGTCCCGCCCCAGACACGCGAAAGCTCCGAAGCCGTCGCCGCGATCTGGCCCGCCCTCCGAATCATCTCCTGCGAGGCTCGGCGGGTAAAGGTCAGCAGCAGAATGCGATTCGGCGGCACCCCGCGCGCCAGCAGTGAGGCAACCCGATGCGCCAGCGTGCGCGTCTTGCCGCTGCCGGCCCCGGCAACTACCAGCAATGGCCCATCGCCAAAGGTGACGGCCGCAAGTTGCTCCGGGTTCAGATCCACCAGCCACGGCTGGCTGGCATCTTCCTCATGGACAGGCATGGATAACCGCTCGTGTGGGGTGAAATCAACTAGTAGAACTATGCCGTAAGCCCCGTAATAGTCAAATGTATCTATAACTGGAAGGGTCGTGAGATGGCCGTCCGCACCTACCTAAGACGTCGCCGGTCGAGTTCATCGGATACACTCAGAGTCCCATCTGGCGCGTATACATACGCCGATAGAGGCCGGGGACCTTCATGAGTTGCTTATGGGTGCCTTGCTGGACGATCTGGCCGCGCTCCATGACGAGGATCAGGTCGGCATTCTCGGCAATCGAGAGGCGGGAGGTGGCGATGACGATGGTCTTGTGGGTGCGGTTGGCGCGGAGGTTGGCGCGGATCTTCCGCTCGGTCGCCTCGGGCAAGGCCGCGAAGGTGTTGTCGATCACCAGAATCGCGGGATGGGTGGCGATGGCTCGGGCCAGCGAGAGTTTAGCCAGCTCCTCGGCTTCGAGCGTCAAGCCACCTCGGCCCAGCTTGGTTTCGTAACTCTTCGGGAGGGACATGATGTAGTCATGCAGGTCCGCCACCGTGGCGGCACTGACGATTCGGTCGCGCTTGGCCTTGGGCACGCCAAAGGCGATGTTTTCGGCAAAGGTGCCCGAGAATTGGGTGCTGGTCGCACTTACCACCCCGATCGAGCGGCGAAGTTGGCGCATCTGTACATGGCGGATATCCGTCTGATCCAGGAGGATGCGGCCCGAGTTGGGATCGTAGAGGCGCAGGAGCAGCGTCAACATCGATGATTTGCCGCAGCCGGTTGGGCCGACGATGCAGGTGGTCTTGCCAGCCGGGATGGTACAGGACAGCTCCTCTACGGCCAGCGGGCCACCTTCCTGGTACTGGAGCGAGACCTTCTCGTAGGCGACCTCGCCCTTGATGTCCCCCAGGCGTACCGCATCCTCTGCCTCTGCCAGTTCATTTGGTGTGTCGAGGACGCTGAAGACGCGGCTGCCGAGGATCTGCAGCGTCTGGCTGACGGTGGTCATCCCCACCAGCGCACTGATGGGGACAAAGAGCTGCGCGGTGACCTGGTAGAAGGCGAGGACTTCGCCAAGCTGCATGTCGCCGCTCTTGATCTTGAGAAAGCCGAGTCCCAGCACCGCCAGCGTGGCCAGGCTGGTGATCAGCCCGGTGGCCGAATTAAAGCCGAGGTTGAGATTCTGCTGTCGGCGCGTGATGTCGAGTTGCTCATCGATGACCACGCCGAAGCGTTCGATCTCCGCCTCTTCCTGGGCGTAGTTCTTGATGGTGGCGACATGGGTGAGCCGCTCGATGAGGTGGCCATTGAGGGCTGCCCCGCTGTCGCGCATCCGATTGGTGTTGGTGCGCAGGCGCGGCAACCAGTAGATGCAGGCCACGGCGTAGAACGGCAGCGCCAGAACGGCCACCCAGGTCATGGCGGGATCGAGGCGCAGCAACAGCATGAGCCCCAGAATGAGCATCATGATCTGGGTGCAGATGTTGATGACGAGGTTGGTCAGGTTGCCCGGAATGCCCGCGGCATCGTCCATGACGCGGGTCATCAGCTGCCCCGTCTGTTCGCGGGAGACGATGCTGCGATCGGCGGTGGCGAGCTTCTCATTGACGGAGCTGCGCAGCCCGTAGGTCATTTCCTGCACGGTCTTGGAGTTGAGGTATTCGCTCCAGCCGCTCAACGCCGTGATGCCGAGGTGAATGCCCAGACTGATCGCCAGGAAGATTAGCAGGAGGCGCGTCTTCTCTTCGGCGGTGCGCGCCTTCCATTCAATGCCGAGGGGTGCCGCTTGCCGCACCTCGGGGTCAGCCCCGTCCGCCGACTGCCCGTCCTCGCCAGTGACGAAGTCGGCTTGGGTGTCGGCTTGGGTACCAGTCGCCGTGTCGGCCACCACCTGGGCCTTGGGTGGTCCCGTGACCTGCAGCGCGCTGTCGACCAGCCACTTGCCCAGAAAGCTGAAGGCATACGGGGAGGAGGCGATGATCGCCGCAATGACTACGCGCAGGATGAGCTGGCGCGTATACGGCTTGAGCTGCGTTCGGATGAGGCGCCAGACCATCTGCATCAGGGCTTCCTCGGCTTGGCCGGGGGCAGGCGGTCATCACCGTACTGACTGGCAAAGAGCTTGCGATACAGACTTCCCTTCCAGCTGAGCAGCTCGTCGTGATCCCCCTGCTCCACCACCTTGCCCGCATCCATGACGGCGACGCCTTCGGCATCCTTGGCGAGGAGGAGGCTGTGGATAATGGTCAGGCAGGTACGGCCCTCCATGGCCTGCTCGATCGCTTTCTGAATCTCCGCCGCCGACTCGGGATCGAACGTGGCGGTGGCGTCATCGAGGATGAGGATTTGCGGGTCAGCCAGCAACGCCCGCGCGATGCCGATACGCTGCCGGTCGCCGCCTGAGAGCTGCAGGCCCCCGGAGCCCAGCCGTGAGTCGTAGCCGTCCGCGAGGCTCTCGACGAAGCGATGCAAGCCGACAGCGCGGGAGACTTCGAGCATGCGCTCCTCCGTGGCATCGGGCTTACCGTAGCAGAGGTTATTGCGAATGGTGCCGTCGAAGATGGCGGACTCCGGCATGACCATGGCAAAGGCGCGGCGATACTCGCGAATGCGATACTCACGGATGTCCTTATCGTCGATGCGGATTTCGCCCTCCCGCGGATCGTAGAAGCGGCGCAACATCATCGCCAGGGTACTGCGGCCAGAACCAGGCGTGCCGGCGATGGCGATATGCGTCCCCGCTGGGACCTTCAGCCCGACGCCATCCAGCACTACTTTGCCCTTCTCATAGTGGAAGCGCAGCCCCCGGATCTCCACATCCCCTTGGAGGGCAGCAACGGGCAACCCATCCGGATTGTGGGCGATCGCCGCCTTCTGGTGCAGAATCTCGTCCACGCGGTCGATGGAAACGCCCGCCTGCACCAACTGGTTGGCCACCCCCGAAAAGCGCACCACCGGCCCGAGCAACTGCGTCGCATACGCGCCGAAGGCCACCACATCGCCATACTCCATCGACCCGCGAATGAACAACCAGCACCCACCCACATAGATCAGCGTGTTTCCAAGCTTGTTGATGAAGGCCGAAAGCTGATTGAACGAGATGCTGTAGGCAGAACCCTTGACGGCCGCGTCCATGATCTGCTTCGCCTGCGAGGAAAACGCCGTCGACTCGGCTTTCTCCTGACCATACGACTGGATCATCTCGTGCGCGCTCAGCCGCTCTTGGAGCATCGACGAGATATGGTCCATGCGCGACCGCAACACCATCGTATTTTCCTGGATACGCTTGCTGAAATAGCGGTAGTTGAGGTAATAGAGCGGCAGGAGGAGAAAGGTCAGCCCCGAGAGGGGGAAGCTGAGCTTGAGCATCACAATAACGGCGAAGCAGACGGCCACCAGGTCCGCCAGCACGCTGATCAGCCCGCCCGTCACCAGCGTCGCGATCATGCCCACGTCGCCCATGATTCGCTGGTTGATCGCGCCCGGCGGGGTGGAGTCGAAATAGGGCATCGAGAGGCGCATGAGATGCGCGAAGATCCGCTTGCGAATGTCCCCGATGATGCGCCGATTCGCCACATTGAGCGCGACGCTGGTGCCGAGGTTGACCGCAGCCCGCAGGACCGGCACGGCGACCAGCAGCCCGATGATCAGCGGGAAGATGCCCCAGTTGCCGTCGCGGGCCACATCGTTGAGCAGATGGCGCATCAAGAGCGGCGGCATCATCCCGATCACCGTCAGCAGTCCCGTCAGGATCAGCCCCAGCAGAAGCTGCTTGCGGTAGGGGTGTAGAAGCTCCATAATCTGTTGTCGTCGCGCTGCCATCGATCTCCCTATTCCGTGGGCGAACCCTACACTTCGCGTTCGCATTCGTCAAGAACAAAAGTCCCGTGGTATTGCGCCTCACCACAAGTGTCGGCACGGTGAGGAGACCGATGCGGCGGTGGACGGACGTTCCGGGACCGAGGTTTTGACCGAGGATTTTGGGGCAAGGGGCAACGTAAAGGGCAATCGCGGTTCGGAAAAGTGGAATTGAGCTTAACAGAGTGGTCGGCGCGGGCACGGGCAAGGGCTTATGAATGATTTTCTTGACGACTTCTTGCGAAAAGGGCAGAAGTACCTGTCCCCAGGGGCGAGGAGCCCTAATGACTGGTTTGCCCGGGAAGGTGCGCGGCGAGTGGAAATGGACCTGTCCCCAAGTTGTGACGTCCTCAGGTTGAGGCGAGAAGTACCTGTCCTCAGGTTGAGGCGAGAAGTACCTGTCCTCAGGTTGAGGCGAGAAGTACCTGTCCTCAGGTTGAGGCGAGAAGTACCTGTCCCCAGGTTGAGGCACCTGTCCCCAGGTTGAGGCAGTATCCACAATGCTCCCGTCGCGAGTTGAGGCGCTTGCGGGCGGCAAAGCGGGCCGATCCGTACCATCCTACCTGCTCCTATGCAGTGGATACTTGCATCCGTATCGGACTTCGGCGTGGACCTCCATGCGATTATGCGGAAAGACTCGCGCCGCACAGTACTCACCTTTCAATCCGTCAATCAAGGTTGATTGCCAGAGATCAGGGGTATATTCTCTGGCGCCAGCCTCTCTGACATCACCCAATGGAGAAGACCCATGAGTCCCGAGTTATTCACTGAACTCAAACAACGCATTGCCGACGTTGTCCCAGCTGTTACCCGGTTGCGCCACCTGTTGCACACGCACCCCGAGCTGCATTTTCAGGAGTTCGAGACCCGCCGCCAACTGGTCCAGGCTCTGCAGAATACCACTATCGACTTTCGCCAGCCCCTCCTCGGCACCGATCTGATCGGCGAGCTTCCCGGCGCCAGCGATCGCTGCATCGTCCTGCGCGCCGATATTGACGCCCTCCCGATCATCGAGCAGACCTCCGTCCCGCACAAGTCACACATTCCGGGCATGATGCATGCTTGCGGCCATGACGGGCACATGGCCATCATGACGGGTGTCGCCACAGTCCTCGACCAGCTTCGCCAGCACCTGCCGGTACATGTGCGCTTTGTCTTTCAACCTGGTGAGGAGATGGTGGTGGGCGGCAGAGATCTGGTGGCCAAGGGAGCATGTGATGGCGCCGAGGCTGCCTTTGCCCTTCACGGCGGTCCCGGTCGACCGACCGGCTCCATCAGCAGTATGCCCGGCGCCATGCTCGCCGCATCCGATTTCTTCGAGGTGACCTTTACTGGCCAGGGTGGTCACGGCGCCATGCCGGAGCGCGCTCTCAGCCCGATTCCCGCCGCCGCCGCATTTGTGCAGGCGATGGCAAAACTCCATGTCGAATTGCAGACGGAGAACGGCAGTGTCGCCTCGATCTGCTGCGTGAAAGCTGGTGAAGCCCCCAACGTCATTCCCGACTCGGCCAGCCTTTCGGGCACCACCCGCTTTCTGGAAGCCGGCTTCGGCGATCAGATCGAGTCACGCATGCGCCATCTGGCCCACGAGATTGCCGCCCTGCATGGCGTCCAGGCGCACGTGGACTACAAGCGCAAGTACGATCTCCCGCTTATCAATAGCGAAGAATCGGTCTCCTACCTCCGCGACCTGGTGCGCCGCCATATTGGCGACGACAGCTGGCATGATGAGCCGGGGCCGACGATGGTCTCCGAGGATTTCGCCTTCTACCTCCAGAACCGCGCGGGCGCCATGTTCTGGCTCGGCCTCGGCGAAGAGCAACCCGGCCTGCACAGCCCATTCTTCGACTTCAATGACGAGGCGATCCCCAACGCCATCCTCGCCTTCTGCCTCATCGCCCTCAATTACGATCAGGCGCAGCGGCCTTGAGCTGCCGGAGAAGGTCAGCGGCCTTGTCCACCAGGCGATAGCCGGCATCCGCAGTGAATCGCGTCCACCAAATCGGTTCCCCAGAATAGCCGCCGCCAAGCGCACCATAGACAGTGGGGCAATACCCGTGGTATCCGTCCGCGATGCCAACGACCGAGGTAATGGCAAATGGGCTGCGACGCTTGATGTCGAGGCCAAACTGGCAAAAGAGTTCGAGCGGCTGCGACAGGAAGGCAAATTCTCCCAGGCGCCAGGCATGCAGGCGTAGCGTGTCGGTAGCCTGCTCGCCGAAGTCATCCCGGAGATAGACAGCGCCATGGGCGCGCAGCAACTGCCAGCTGTCGATGGTCTCTCCCGCGTCTTCGCGCTCAAGGAGCTGCCGCGCCCATTCCAGGTGCGCAGCTTCGGGGAGCCGGATCGGCAGCTCGACGGTTGTCATCAGATGCGCCAGTTCCGGATCGGCAATCGCCACAGTGCTATCGTGATAAAGCCGAAGCGTCTCGCCCGCCATCAGGTGCGCGGCCCGGAGCATGGCCGCCTCGCCGCTCCTGGGGCCGGAACCATGCTGATTGCCCAGGCTGATGTCGCCAAAAGCCCCGTTCAGATATAGCACGGCGATTGGGCCGCAGACCTCCCTCAGATAGCCGCGGGCAGCACCCGGAAAATCCGCCGAGAAGAAGCTGCAGCCATAGAAGCTGGTCGGATGGGAGGTATTATGATGAAGAATCGCCAGCAACTGCCCACCTTCGGCCTCGAGAAAGAGGGCCGTATGCTCCGGGTCGTCAACTCCCTCCAGGCCAGTGAAGGTGGGTAACGCAGGATTGCCGTGCATGGTGTGGGTGCCGTCCGCCCAGCAACAGCGACGGTTGTAACCGATACGCGTCACACCGCGACCGCCACGCAGGGCGGCCGGCCGGGCCTGCGCCATGGCCACGGCCGCGACCTGTTCAAGCTGTCCACCGAGTTGGTCGCGAAAAGCCGCGTTCACCGGCTTGCGGTAATTTGTCCACAGGACAACCGGACCAGTGTGCGTGTGGGTGGCGGCAATGATGATGGCGTCTTCAGCCAGACCGGTTGTCGATGCAAGTCGCCGCCGGAATTCAGCCACCACCGCGGAATCGAGCCCGACCACATCCACGTTGATCAGCAGCAGGCGGGTCTCACCCTGCTCCAGATAGAGCGCGTTCGCTTCAAGAGGATCGCGCACACGCTCGGCGCAATTGGCGACCGATGCTCCCTGGATGGCGGTTCCCAAGGGCGGCGTGATGTCGATATATGCGGCTCCAGCAAGCATGAGGCGACTCCTTTATGGCAGATCACGATACAGAAAGGGAAAGTGGCTTTATAGTAGCCACTATTGCCTCACTTGAACAATAGACAAGCCCCGGGCGCCTGGATGAAGACCGTCGCCGTCTGCATGACCCCACATGAAGGGGACCTCCTCCTTTCGCGCCTCCAGCATGAGGGGCTGCGCGTCTGCCTCGTCGATGGCTTTGCCAGCGCTCTTGGCGGCGTTGGCGGCGTCTGCGCCGTCAAGGTGATGATGCATGAAGACGATATCCCGCGCTTTCGCGATCTGGTGGAGGAAGACGCGGGGCTGCGCCACCTGCTACGGCTCGACCAGCATTGCTGTCCACGTTGCGGCAGTTATCATGTACGCCTCATGCATGGTCGTACAGGTTTTCTCGAATCCCTTGTCGATCTGCTCTTCGGCCTCTTTCGGCTGCGTCCCAGCCAGGCGGACCACCTCCGCTGCCAGCGATGCGGCTACAATGCTCCGCCCCAACGGTTCCAGCCACCTGACGCGTGACGCCAACGCCAGGAACGTCGTTTCATCAGAGACCATGGCAACCCCTGGTGCATTATGCTATGGTACTCAATCGGGATTCTTGTCGCTGTGTCCGCATGACGATAAGGGTCGGCAGCAATAGCGTTTATTCTCAGCATTGGAACGACCTCATGAAGATTGGCGACAACAGCGTAGTTTACTTCAACTACACGCTAACGAACGATGCCGGCGAAGTCTTGGACTCGTCGGATGGCGGCGAGCCGCTTGCCTACCTGCACGGTAACGGCGGGATCATCCCCGGCCTCGAGAACGCCATGAGCGATCATCAAGCTGGCGACAGCTTCGATGTATCGATCAAGCCGGAAGACGGCTACGGCGAACGCCATGAAGAATTGGTGCAGAAGGTACCGCGCTCTGCATTCGGCGGCGTTGACGAGCTCGAGCCTGGCATGTCCTTTCAGGCGCAGACGCCTCAGGGCCCCCACCTCATTCACGTGCTCGAAGTTGGAGATGACGAAGTAACCGTCGACGGCAATCATCCCCTCGCGGGCGAAACGCTACATTTCCACATCGATGTGGAAAAGGTGCGTGACGCCAGCAAGGAAGAACTCGACCACGGCCACGTGCACGACCACGGCCACGCTCACTGATCTCGGCCGTGCCTGGCAAGGGCACAGGTGAAGCGCCCGCTTTACACCTGTGCCCTTGCCTTCACGCTTCTTAACGCAATCCCGCCCAGCCCAGCTTCGCCTTCAATTGGCAAGCGCCTTGCTCGGTCTCAGGTGCACAGACAAACCATCTTCACAGGAAGAGGAAGCACCATGAGAGAGGAAAAGGGATCGCGCGATATCGAGAACCAGTTGGGCTTTCAGGATAAGCGCCGGGAGCTTCCCGATTTGGAACGAATCGAAGAACGGGCTCGCGAACTGGCGGTGATCCGCGGCATGTCTCCAGACGATGTTACCAACGAAGACCGGCGCCAGGCTCGGCAGGAGCTCCAATTGGGAGCGCTCTCCCCTGAACAGTCGGACGAGATGATGCTTGCCGGAACGGATAACCGCAATCCGGCCGATCCTCCCGCCATGAGCGGTGGCGAAGCGCCCCATGCGGATGCCTTCGACGAGCAGGCGTGGCAAGCGGATCTGGCAGAGCACGGCAACGAACAGGCGAGCCATGATGAGATGCTCGAAGGACAGGAATTGCCCGAGGATCTGGAAGACGAGGATCTGGAAGATACGGATCAGCCCGGATCGCGCTGATAGAATTGATTGAGGCTCTCCTCGAGACTTCCGTGCTTTCCCGCGGGATAGTTGAAGCGCTCGCTGATCTCGCGGATGATACGGGCACTGTGCTGGGCCGCACTGCCGACCAGATTCGGAGCGCTTCGCGCTATCTGAACATGAATCGCGGGAATTCTGCAGGTATAGCGCAGGCTGCCGGCTGCTTCCGGCGGTACGCTCAGGCGTCTCCCTTCCACATCGTCGAGATGAAACTCCAGGGTGATCAGGTCTTCTTCGCAGCCAAGCGCCGAGTAGAGCTGTCCCACAAAAAAGACGGCCTCCGCGACCCGCCATCGCAACTCATCGTAGGCCACTCCTTCATGATGGAGCGGCAGGCGCGAATGATGATGAAAGAGTCCAGACTGAAAGATCTGCCAGAAGGCCGGCTGATCCTGAAGGTAGCTGCGCATCGATACGTTGGTGAAATAAGTCTGCTCGTCACTGCCGATCGTGGCGAAAGGGTTCCCGCGGAAGGTATAATTGGCCTCGCTGACCGCTTGGCGCAAGTCGGACAGACTGAAGCGCTGATCGATAAACTGATGCGGAAAAGCCACCACGCCAAGCGGCTGTCCGGAATGCTTGTCCGCCCTCAGGTGACGGTCCGTAAACTCTCGCGAGACGCGCACCTGCTCGCGAAAAAGCTGCTCGGCATCAGGCTCGGTCGACTGACGGCTCTCGTAGAGGATACCCCGCAGCATTCTCGCCAGATGCTCGCGCTGATTGCGCAGCGAACGCTGAATGAGAGCGTGAATCTCCGATGCACGGTAGGCTACCCGGCTGGAGGCCTCTTTCGTGCGGATATAGAACGCCCCCTGCGTCAACTCATGGTTCAGCGAATAGACGCAGACATGCGGCATGTCTGAAAAACGCCGGACCACGAAGATCACATACTGACGTCCATCCACCACCGGCTTCTCGATCTCGAAGTCGATCGGCGGATCGGCACAACGATTGATGAAGCTGCCGACATCAGTGGGATCGAATGACTTTGCTTCCGCCTCCGTCAGGCCGGTGAAGTCAGCCGGTCGACCGAAAGCATCCTCCCCCACCCCGACCACGATGTAGCCGCCCTTCGTATTGGCAAGTGCCAGGCAATGGCGGGCAAACTTGGCTTTGCCGCCACGCGCGAGGAGGCGCCAGTTCTGTGCAGCTTTGTAATCGAGCTCCTCTGTCTCGATGCCGCGCAGGATCAACGCGCGCAAGTCAACGGGCTGTGATTCTACCGCCATTGAACTCTGCTGTTTGGGTGTGCTGTACTGCCCCCCGCCTGGTTACACAATATCGCACCTATCGGCAACCGCAAGCACGCCGAACGCACTTGCCGCGACTTGCTTTCACCGGCATGACAACTACTCTATATGTCACGGCGACTGGCAAATAAACGAGCATGGCAGGATAGAGGCGCGAGGTGAATTCCAGATTCGAAAAGATCGGCGGCATGATGGCTGTCGGGCTGATCATCGCCGCGGCTCTGCCTGTGGTGCTGGTGTTGGGCACGGGCTTCGGCGGCAGCGGGAGCGAGTTGACAACGCTGAATGCCTGGACGGGGGCGTTGCTGGTCGACATCAGTCGGTTGGCGATATTCGCCACCTATTCACTGCTTTTCACCGTTGTTGCCGCGCGGGAACTCGACCAGTCCATGCGCCATCCACTCGAGGTGAACATGCGCCTCGCCGCGCTATCCCAGCGCTGGGTTGGCAGATCTACCCTCTTTGTTCTGATGCTCTGGATCTCGGCCCTTTTCTTCCCGATCGGGCGCTGGCTGCCTGGAGCCGCCGCCATGCTCACCATGCTGATGGTGGCCGCCTGCTACGCCTGCTGGCTCATCCGCAATGGCGCGATCGACTACCTGGCGGCCCAGCACATGCCGCAAGGCGAGAGAAATTTTCTCGGTCACCTGATCAACCACATCCCCATGCAGGTGGTACGCTCCTGGCTCCTCGTCGCCTGCATGACCATTCCATGCCTGCCGGTCTGGCGGGACAGCCATTCCTTCCAGACACGCTTGATCACAGGCCTGACCATACTGGCCGCATCTCTCCTGATCGCGCGTCTCCTGCCGATGCTCTGCATGGCATCCTGGCAGGCCGAACCTCTCGAAGACGAGGAACTGGAGGCGCGCCTGCGCGAGTTGGCCAGTCGGTACAATCTTGCCGTACCGGAGTTGCTCGTCGTGACCTCGAACGAACGTTCCTCTTTCAGGAATGACCTGCTCTTTCCCGGTGATCCACATCGATTCAGCTATGTCCTCAATCGCGCTACCTTCCAGGCGCTGAGCCGCGATGAGCTTGCCGCCATGCTCTTCATCGACATGCAGCGCTACAGCAAGCATCACATGCATATCCTTACGCGCGGAGCCATCATCGTTCAGGTTCTGGTGATGATTGCTGCCTCATGGCTGGCCGCTCTCGCCCCGACATCCGCCTTCGCCTTCCTCGCCATTGCGTTGGTGCTCGCCGGTCAATCCGTCGCCCGCTGGCATCTGGAGAATGCTCGAGGCCTCGCGCCGGGTCTCATTCTGGAGATGGATCGGCTTGCATCTCAGCTCTTCTCGCCTGAGCTGGTCATCCAGGCCATCCGCAAGTGGCATGCCGCGTATCACCTGCCGCTCAAGCAGGAACAAACCGGCCCGGAGATCCATTCGCCGTGGAAACGCCTCGAGGCGATCTGCCAGAGCTTCTCTCTCGATCCAGCCCTGCATCTGCCCGACACCACGCTGGAAGACGAACTCCAGCAAGCGCTGGGTTCATCGTCAGACGCCGAGCCTGCCTCAATTCTCACCGGAATCCATCGTGCCTGATCGCACCGGCGCCTGAGCAACCTTCATGCCTCTGCCCATTCTCGACCATCGTGATGCCATTCTTGCCGCCATCGGCAACGACCGACGGCTGATCCTGACCTCGCCTACCGGATCCGGCAAGTCCACGCAGGTTCCGCAGTACATCATCGACCGGCAGCCGGAGTTCGGCGGCGTTCTGGTGCTGCAGCCGCGGCGCCTGGCCGCGCGCATGCTGGCAACCCGCGTAGCCGAAGAACGCGACCAACAGCCGGGGGGCGAGATCGGCTTCATCACCCGCTTCGAACATGCCGTCGGCGCCTACACCCGCATCACCTACGTGACTGATGGTATTCTCCTGCGCCGTCTCCAGGACGACCCACTCCTGGAAGGGATCGGCACCATCATCTTCGACGAGTTTCACGAGCGTTCCGTCAATGCCGACCTTGGTCTCGCCATGATACGACACCTGCAGGAGAAGCGAACCGATCTGCGACTGATCGTGATGTCGGCGACACTGGATACACGGATCCTGATTGACTACCTGCCCGGCAGCAATGTGCTGGCCGCCGAGGGGCGACAATATCCCGTCGATATCTCGTATCTGCCGGGGGACAATAAGGAAGCGCCCTGGGACAAGGCCATCCGGGCACTTCGGCAACTGCTGGCCACACCGGCACAGGGCGATATCCTGATCTTCATGCCTGGTGCCCATGAGATCCGCCGCACCATCGAGCTTTGCCGGAATCTGAAGAGCGCCGAGCGACTCGTCTGTCTGCCTCTCTACAGCAATCTGCCGCCCGAACAGCAGGCAGCTGCCATGCAACCGGTGGACGGACGTAAGATCGTCGTCGCCACCAACATAGCCGAAACCTCTCTCACCATTGACGGCGTACGTCACGTGATCGATTCCGGGCTGGCGCGGATCAACCGCTACGATGCGGCCCGGGGCTTCAACATGCTCCAGTTGGAGCCCACCAGCAAGTTCTCTGCCGACCAGCGGGCTGGACGAGCCGGCCGTCAGGCCCCCGGCACCTGCATACGCCTGTGGAGTCGCCATCAGCAGGACTCGCGCCCCCCCTCCACGGAACCAGAGATCCGGCGCGTCGATCTTGCCGAACCACTCCTGCAGCTGCGCACCTTTGGCTTCCGCTCGTTAGATAAACTGCCACTGCTCGAAACGCCCACGCCAACGGCCGTGCAGATCGCCGAGCAGGAGTTGCGCCAGATCGGTGCCATCGATCGGCAGACGGGAGAGCTCACCCAACGCGGCAGAGCTCTGGTCAGATACCCCGCCCATCCCCGCCTCGCCTGTCTGATGCTGGAAGCGGGCCGCAGGGGTGTTCTTGCCGATGCCGCCATGATTGCAGCCATCCTATCCGAAGCCCCGGTTTACGCTACCCGCAAAGGGGGATTCCAGAGAGTCATCGACTTCGCCGGCAAGACCGAGCGCGATGGCCTCGCTTCTGACTTTTTTCCCCTGCTCGATGCCCTCGAGCATGCTCACCACGTACGGTTCGACCGCCAGAGCTGCGAGGATGCCGGTATTTATGCCTCGCCGGCCAGGCAGGTTTGGCGTACCCGCGACTATTTTCTCGCCATCGCCCGCAGGGAAGGATTGCAAAGTCACCAATCGGGGTGTGCCGCCGACCTTCTAAAGTCCCTTCTCCTGGCCTTTCCCGAGCACCTCGCCAAACGGCGCGACAAAGGTACCCTCCTCTGCGACCTGTCCGACGGCCGGCGCGCCGAACTTGCCCGCGAGTCGACTCTGCGTCAGGCAGAACTCCTCGTCGCGGGAGAATGCCGGGAGATCAGCGGACCCGGCACCGAATCACGGGTCCTTCTGACGCTCGTCAGTGAAGTTCCACGAGAGTGGTTGGACGAGCTCTTTCCCGATGAATGGGAGATTCGCGAAGAACCAGTCTGGGATATCATCCGCAAGGTCGTCGACCTGCACGTGACGATCCGTTGCCTGGGACTCGTCCTCGAGAACAGCCGCTCGCCGGAGGTGAGCGAAGAGATCGCCGCCGCCATGCTGGCCGACCTGGTGCGCAAGGAGCACTTGCAGTTGCGCGGTTGGGACAAGGATGTGAAGGCATGGATCGAGCGGGTTCGCTGGCTCGCCGACATCATGCCGGATCACGGCCTTATCACCTACGATGAGACGGAGGTCGACCTGATCGTTCATGAAATCTGCGCCGGTGAAAGAAGCTATGCCGGCATTCGCACCAAGCCCTGTCTGCCGTACGTCAAGAACGCCCTCACGTGGAAAGCTCAGCAATTCGTGGAGGAGATGGCACCGGAGCGGATCATGCTGCCGAGCGGACGCCGCATGCAGATCGACTACGTGGTCGGACAGACGCCCCGCGGACGCGCCCGCATTCAGGATCTGTACGGACTCGACGAAACCCCATCCATCGCCGGTGGCAGGGTCAAACTGCTGATCGAGATACAGGCACCCAACATGCGCGCCGTCCAGATCACCGATGATCTACGCGGATTCTGGGCAAACCTCTACCCTGAGCTGCGCAAACAGCTCTCGAAGCGCTATCCGAAGCATGAATGGCGGTAAGGGAAAGCTCAGGTGGCGGGCAGATCGGGCTTGCCCAGCTTGGCGTTGCGGGCCTGCTTCTTCAGCTTCACAATGTAGGTCAGCAGGGTGCCGGCCGTCGGCAGCATGAGAAAGACCCTCAGCCAGGTCATGATGGAGCGCTTGTTGCCCGTGGTCATACGCTGGATCGAGCGGATGCCCCCAGTCATCAACGCGACCTGCCGGCCAATGCTGAAGTAGCTCTTGAAGTTGGAACCGCGCTCGCGAAGGCGGTTGTACGCCAAGGTTGCTCGCGTGCGCTCCGCGCTGATCTGCTCCCGAAGCTTGCGTTTTTCTTCACGTAAGGCACTACTCATGATCATGACCCTCCGAAAGCATTTGCACGTCCTTGCGAACCTCCTCAAGGGTATCGCCAAGCAGGCTCGGTGCGTTTTTCTTCATGGCGAAGATCGCCAGGATCACGCCTGCCGTCAAGAGCACGTAGATGCCCAGCATGATCGCCGTCGCCGCCACCAGGTGATCCTGGAAAAGGACCAGGATGAGTGCGTTGACCAGGAGGAATGCAGTAAAGGCTGCCGCGGCGCCGATGCCGATGAGCAAGGCCACAATCTTCCAGTAGTCGAGAAATTCCTGTATTTCGAGCGTGGCCAGGCGAGCGCGTAAGTGAAAATTCGTCAGAAGGCTGGTGGTCCACCGGTTGACCAGATCCCTCACACCGGGCTTGCCGGAGTCGTTTTTAGAGAAGAATAGCATACGGTTTATACTCCCCGTCGTGCTGATAATAATGAGCGAATTCTGGAGTTCCTGGAAGGGGGCAAGGAGCCGCCCGTGGAGGCGGGCGGCTCTCGCTACGTTCGCTCGATCAATGACGGTTACCACGCCAGGCAAGCAGGAAACCGATGGCGACACCGACACCGATGGCGGTGAGGATCGAGCTCATCGGGTGATGCTTGATGCCTTCTTCCGTCCGGTGCAGGCCGGCTTTCGTATACTCGCCCGCGCGGCTGGTGCCTTCATGGAACTTGGCGCCAACCACCCCTGCGCGGCTGCTTATGTCGTCGATCACGGTGTTCATCTTCTCTTTCATCATCTTCATTGCCTCCGAACAGCAGTGGATTGTGTCACCCGACTTCGCGTCGGGATCATCGGTCTCGGTCAGATACGGAACTTTTTCTTCCGACATATTGGTTCACCTTTGGGTGTGACGGTTTTGAGGGGTTCAGGTTTAGGGCTGACGTACCCCCGCACATCCGCAAAACTAATATGGCGAAATCACCAGCTCATTACAAGAAAGCGCGCTGTCGCCACGGCGCCCACGGCGTCGCATTCTTGTTCCCCGATTTGATCAGCCGACGCTTTCGCGGAGAAAATACTGCGCGACCAAGTAGCAGTTCAGGGGGCTGGATGGCTCATACTGGATCACGTACTCCCACCCGCCATTCCGCTGCATGGTCCGCATGATCTGCCCCCGGCAGATCGCAAACTTGCGCTTCCCGTTGCCCCGGCCTGTTTTACGGACAATGATCTCCAGTCGCAACCGGGGCAGCGTCTCCTGAGGCAAGGGCACATCCGTGCGCAAGAGAAAGGCCTCTACATTGATGTCCAGCACCTCACCGACCGCACGATAGTCATGCTCCCCGCCCAGGGTCGGCAGCAGACAGGTTGCATTCCGGGTTCGGATCCGATCGTAACGCCGCTTCTCGTTGTACCGCCGCAGCAGCACTTGCTGCACCAGCTTGTACATGAAGATGCCGTGAACCTTCAGAACGAAGGTTCTAACCAGAAGGCAGGCCGTAAGTACCAGCGCCTTGACACTCCACCACACCTTCTCCTTCTTGCGCAGGAGGCGATTGTCGATCAGGGAACGAATCTCCTTCGGGGTCGAATGAGGCGTAAAGATCTGCGAGAAGCCTACCAAGCCGGGTCGCACCTCGAAGCGGCGGTCATAGTTTGGGATCTGCTGGCACATCTTCTCATAGACCAGCGGACGAACCGGTCGTGGCCCCACCAGGTCCATGTCGCGACGCAGCACATTGAAGAGCTGCGGCAGTTCATCCAGCCGCGTCTCCCGAAGAAATTTTCCTGTCGACGTCACCAAATCGCAACGTTTGCCGAGAAGATTCTCGCGCAGCTGAGCTTCCGCGTCTGTCACCAGACTACGGAACTTGAACATGAAGAAGATCTCCTTGTTGATTCCCAGCCGCGCACCCCGATAGAAGATGGGACGTCCTTCGCGAACCCAAACGACCAGCGTGATGAGGAGAATGATCGGGGCGGCAAGGAGAAGCAAAACCAAGGCGCCGGTGATGTTGAAGAGTTCACTGACCCAGACGGATTGCCGGCGATAGCCAAGCTTGTCCGAGTGCGAAGTTTCATCCTCACATCTATTGCCCACGACTTCAGTGCTCACTTCAGTGGGCTTTTCTTCTTCCACACGCAGGGTGCCTGCCATAGTATGCAAAATCCCTCTTGTTGGCTATCTGCAGGCGTCCGCTCAGGGTGTCGATTCCTCAGAACGCCTCGTCCAGATCCCGTCCAGCCAACTACTGATAAACTGCCATTTGTAGCAGCCTGTGCCGCCATCGCTCCATCACATTCTGGCTTCTCTCAATCCATTGTTAATATCGTTATGTCAACGATAAATACAAGAGCCCGCCTCAGAACCATGCCGATAGCAGCGCCCTTTTCTACCTGTCGGGGCCTCATGCAAAAGTGACATCGGCGAACGACTTGCCGCCAGTCCACCACAAGAAACGCTGCGTGAGTGATCCGCATTGTCGCGAGCTTCGCCGCGCAGCGCGGCCACGCGACACAACTGGCCCGTTTGATTTGCTGGTCAAAAAAACAAACGCACGGCGAGATCCAACTTCTATCATATACCCCGCTCCACCGAGACCTCAGCCAGACTACTCACCCGGGAAACAGTGACTCCAACGGCAAATTCTGAGGCAAAACTGTCCATGGATTCCGGTGCATTGCGCTTCACGTCCAGCCGTGGCCAGCGAGCCGGCAGAGTCTCTTTCGCGCGCTGCATAACTTCGTGCGACTCGATCCAGCCCTTCCCTGAGTTGATATTCGCGCAGAAATCGGTACCTTAATGCCCAGGCGGATCAGTACGCACATGGTCACGGAATGTACGGCCTGTTTTTTGCCGTCAGGCTTCACACAGAGAGCATTGGATCTCCCAGGGTATCAAGGAAGTAGCGCCATGTATGAGAACTTTTTCCGGGTGCTTAGTGTCTGCTGCATCCTCGTCTTGAGCGGAGCAGCGCGTGGAGCGGAAAGCGCATCGCGCCCGAGCTCAGGGATGCACGAGGTAGTTTTCCCGAACCGGATGTACTGGGCCGGTTCCCAGAATGGCAGTTCACGGGATCTGGTCGCAATCTTTGCGCATTCTCATCGGATGGCGATCTACCCGCAACCGGCCGATAGCGCCTTTCAAGGGGACCACTCCCCGGCGCGGAATGCCGAGTCCGCGGAGATGGCCTATGCACTCATGCGCAACCAGGCCAACCATCAGCTCCTGACGGAGATGACCGTCTATTTTGCGGCCCTCGGCAGCGATATTCCCGCCGACTCTCAGGTCGCCGCACAATTGAAGAGCTTTGCCGAGAGCCTGATAGAGCGCGCCAACGGAAAGGGCATCGTGATCACCGCGGTGGGCAGCACATCCCGCACCGGCAAGGAAGCAGGCAACCTCGCGCTGGCGACTTCGCGGGCCTCGGCTCCCCTCGACCTGCTCTCCCATTACCTGCGGAACGTACCCCACGACCTGGTTACCATCGCGGCTCCCAACGGCCTTTACAGTAATCCAGTCGAGGACACGACCTTCGAACGCCGCGATCAGTATGTGCGGCTGACTCCCCTCTTCGCCGACCCGACTACCGTCGGCCAAGCTCGCCATGCTTCGCCCGCGGTTGCCGCCCCCCCTCAGCACCAGGCGCCGGCAATCCAGCAACAGCAAGCGCGGCCGCTGAACGTGGTCGCAGCCGCTCCACAGGCCCATGCGCCTACCGCCACCAGAACCAGCTTGCCGCCCCAGGAGATGCACTACATCGAGCCGCCGCCGGCGGCGCTGCAGAACTCCCTCGGCATGGAGTTCGCCTATATCCCTCCAGGTTCGTTCATGATGGGCAGCCCCGCCGACGAATTGCTGCGGGATGATGACGAGCGGCTGCACCGGGTCACCATCTCCCGCGGCTTCTACATGCAGCGAACCGAAGTGACGTTGGGGCAGTGGCATGCCATCATGAAGAAGGAGCCAGCGCACTTCTACGATTGGGGTTGGGATTACCCCGTCGAGAAAGTCAGTTGGGTTCAGGTCAACCAGTTTATCAAGCAACTGAACGATCAGGAAGGCACCAACGCTTATCGCCTGCCGACAGAAGCCGAATGGGAATATGCGTGTCGCGCCGGAACCTCCACCGCTTTCTACAATGTCGAAATGCACCCGGGCGAGAAAGGTGAGAACGAGAAGCTTGGTGCCTATGCCTGGTACTACCACACAGCGGAACATCGCCCCCACCGCGTCGCTCAGAAGGAACCCAACGCCTGGGGCCTGTACGACATGCACGGCAATGTCTGGGAGTGGTGTTCGGACTGGCAAAGTGACTATCCTTTCGATCCGGTTGTTGACCCCAAAGGACCATCATCCGGCCCAGCGAGGATACGTCGCGGCGGGAGTTGGAGCCACTTTCCAACCTATCTGCGCTCCGCCAATCGCAGCTGGTACGATCCCAACGAGTCGTCTCCCGACTTGGGCTTTCGCCTTGTTCGCGACCTTGGCCCCACTCCCGTAGCCGTACAACCGGCTGCAACCCCGGTGCGGAATGACTGCGAGTATCGCAGCGAAGAGAATGGACGGCTCCTGGTGCGAAAGGGGATTCCAAGCAGCAATCTGCAGGGCACCGTTTATGTAGAGCGCGACAATCCTTCCGTCGTGAACGTTGGTGAACTCTTTCAATACAAGCTTCGCGTGCACAACGGCACCAATTGTGCTCTCTATCGGGTAATCGTTACCGAGCAACCGCCAGCCGGATTTATCGTGCACAGCACGAAGCGCGAAGCAGAGCAACTCCCTGGGGGGGCCTTGCGCTGGGAGATTCGCCCGATGGCGCCCGGCGCGTCGGAGGAGTTCATCGTCACCGGCGTAGCCATGTCACCGCAAGATCTGGAATATTGCGCTCTGGTCGATTTTACCGTCCAGGATTGTGCCACGACCCGTGTGGTACAGCCCATGCTGGAACTGACCATGGCGGCTCCCCCGGCCATTCTGGCATGCGATCAACTCCCACTGGACTTCACGGTCGTCAACAGCGGCACGGGCACCGCCACGGGGGTCGAATTGCGGGTCGATCTGCCTCAAGGGCTGGTTGGCGCGAATGGCGAGCGCAGCTTGGTGGCGCGCCTGGGTGATCTTGCGGCCGGCGCCAGGAGCGAGCAGTCCGTGCGTGTGCAGGCCACGGAGACCGGGACCTTCCGCCTCATCGCCACTCTGACCGGCGAAGGCGGATTGCAGGCCCAAGCCAACCATTCCGTCAGCGTCAAGGCGCCTCGCCTGCGGGTTACCGCCAGCGCGCGCGGCGAACAATATGCCGGACGCCCAATCGTCTATACCGCCAGAGTAACCAATATTGGTGACGCAGCCGCGAGTAATCTGGCCGTGTCCGCGCTGGTGCCCCGAGGCATGAGCTTCGTAGCGGCCTCGCACAACGCCAGCGCAGCCAGAGAGACCATAACCTGGATCATCGCGAATCTTGCGCCGAACGAGACAACGGAAGTGCAGGCGACGCTGCAGGCCGAGCAGCCCGGCGCTTATACCCAGCGTTTTACGGCTCAGGCTCACTGCGCCCCCGAAGTGATTGCCACAGCCGACACGCAGGTGCAGGGAATAGCGGCCATCCTTTTGGAAGTGGCGGATCTGCGCGATCCCCTCGAAGTCGGCGAGACGGGAACCTACGTGATCGTGGCAACAAATCAGGGGAGCATTGCCAGTACCAACGTGGTGATCAGCTGCCAACTCGAAGCCAATCTTCAATTCATTTCGGCTGACGGCGCAACTCCCGGAACCGTGCATCCAGATGGACGCGCCATCGCGTTTGCCCCGCTGAACAGCCTCCAGCCGCAGACAAAGGCGACATGGCAGGTCAAGGTCAAAGCGCTGAATGCCGGTGATGTCCGCTTCATGACCGAGCTCAACTCGGATCAACTCACGCGGCCGGTGGAAGAGACCGAGGCAACCACGATCTATTGAGCCAACGGTTATCGATCCGACTGGCCCGGGAGTCTCATCCTTGCTCGAAATTGAGAAGAAGAAAGGCATCTTCAGGAAGAAGAACATCTGGTTTAGTGAACGACCCTTTGCCGTGCCCGACGCGGATGTCGTCCACTTCTATGCCTGCCGCAACAAAGTCGACGACCCAGATTTCCAATGCGAAGCTGCCCCGACGCTGGTCATCGACCTTGCGCCTGACCTCGATACGCTATGGGGCAATATGGGAAAGAAGTCCTGCCGGTACTTCATCAATCGCGCTGAGCGCAGCGGAATTTCGATCGCCGTGAACCAGGATTTCGATGCTTTCCATGCCATGTACAGCGCCTTTATCGGGCAAAAAGGTTTTTCGACGACGAACGAGTCGGTCTCCTTCATGCGCCAGTACTGCACCCTGTTTACGGCTCATCTGGAAGGCGAGCTGCTGGCGGGAGCCCTGATGCTGCGCGATGCGCGTCACATGCGCTGGCTCTTCGGCGCATCCAGAAGGCTTGAGAATGACGCAATCGATACTACATTAATAAGTTGTGCGAACCGATTGGCAATCTGGGAAGCGATCAAGTATGCCAAATCAGCCGGCTGCGGCGAATTTGATCTTGGTGGCTATTATGGCGGCGACGATCCAGATGATCCGCGGGTCGGCATCAACAAGTTCAAGGAAAAGTTCGGCGGTCGCCACGCCACGTATTATACATACTGGCAGTACAATTCGCGTCTTTACTCCCTGGCTCAGAAGCTCAAGTCTCGGCTGAAACCATTGGACACTCACTGAACATCGTGCCGGGCACCTATCCATGAAGTCACTCTTCAAAAGCTGCCTCATGCAGTCCATTTCCGCGATCGTCCCCTTGTTGCGCCAGGTTCGCCGGCGCAAACTGGTCCTTCTCTATCACGAGATCTTCGATCAGCGCGAGCAGGAGGATGACGCCAGGCGGTCCCACTGTCATCCGGAAATGGCCGTTGAAGTGACGGTCTTTGCTCGACATCTGAAATGGCTCTCCACCTTTGCCGACTTCGTTACGCTCGACCAGATCATGGAAGAGCGCGTGGATTCACCTGGCTCCCGCTGGCAGGTCGCGATCACCTTCGACGACGCGTATCGCAATGTCTTTCGGCTGGCCCTGCCGATTCTGGAGCATTACCGGGCACCAGCCATTGTCTTTGTGCCGGTATATTATCTGGAAGATCAGCGGCGCTTGCCATGGTGGGATCTTGGCGCCTTCATTGTCAGCAACCTGCGCGACGTTATCCAGGTGAAGTACCAGGGGAAGCTTCAGGTCTTCGACCTGCGGGATGCCCCGGGGCAGCAAGCTTTTCTGAACGCACTCAGCCAGCATTGCTACTACGCCACCAGCGAGCAGATGCTGGCCTATCAAGTGGCCGTGGAACTGGCTGTCCGTGACCGACTGACCTTGCCGCACAATCAGTTTGCCCGTCCCGATGAGTTGGCGGCCGCCACCAGCTCCGGCCTCATCACCTATGGCAGCCATGGCGTTCATCATATCAACATGGCGCAGGCTTCCATCACGCAGGCACGCCACGAACTGGCCCGCAGCGCGGAACTCATCACGGAGTGGACCGGTCAAGGCGTCTCCTGGTTTTCGTATCCGTACGGAAAGGAGGAGTTTCGTTCGCCGGCTACCGGCAGTCTCATTCGCCAACTCGGTTTCCGAGGCGCTGTCATCAACAATGCCGACTACGTGACCGCGGCCGCCGATTTCTACGAGGTGCCCCGGCTCTCGGTCATCGGCACCTGGTCGACCGCGGCATTTCGCAGCTGGGTGGTGGCCGTAGATTTTTTCAACCGCATGAAGGCGGCCCGTCCGCGGCGGGTTCCCGCCACCGCGGTGGAACCGGCAACAGCCGAGGTTGCCTATCTCGCCCCACTTGGTCGGAGCCCCGAGGATCGCCATGAGTGAGTTTACCCAGGTTCTCCGCCGTCTTCTCCTGCGCAACGAAAATTACTACACACACGGCAACATCCTGATCGTCCCCTTGCGCGTCATCTATTTCCCCATCCCGAAGGTGGCCTGCTCTTCCATCAAGAAGATCTTCGCCGATTATCTTGGCCTCTATTATGACCTCGAAGATATCGATGATTCCGTGCACGAAGCCCCCTTCCCCTATGCCGTACGCGAGGAAATCGCCTCCGCCAAATATGATGACTATTTCAAGTTCGCCTTTGTCCGCAATCCATGGGATCGACTCTATTCCTGTTACAAGAGCAAAGTGATGCCCGATCCAAAGATACAGGTACGCGGCTTCACCAACGGCGTCTTTGACGGATTCCGCAAGTTCGGCAATCAGTTCCGTGCCGGGATGTCTTTTGCCGAGTTTGTTCAGGCTGTACTGACAATTGACGATGCGGACGCGGACGAACACTTTCGCTCCCAGTACCTTGCGCTTGTGGGAAAGGACGGCGAAACGCTGCCCACCTTCATCGGCCATCTCGAAGCGATAGACGAGGAGTGGCCGATGGTGGCGAGTCGTCTGGGTGTCACCGCGAAGCTTCCCCGCCTCATGAGCAGTTGCCAGGGCCATTCGTACCCCACCAGGCCCTACACTCCGCTCTTGGTGGAAGCCGTCGCGGCGCGTTATGCCGAAGACGTCAGCCGCTTCGGCTATGCGAATCAATCGCCTCAGTAGAAGCGCAGGAACGACCGCAGGTTCATCAGCTTGTAGATGGCGGTGGTGAGACCGATCTTGTAGACGAGGACGCTGATGAGTTGCGCCATCGCGGCACCGACAACCGAGTAATAACGCACGAGAACCAAGGTCAGTACCGCGTTGATCAGGGTCGAAATAAGGACGCCCACCGCAGTATAACGCTCATGGCCGGTCATGTTCAGAATAAGGCTCGTCGGACCGAAGCAAACGAAGACCAGCGAAGTGAGAGTGAGGACATAAAGAATGTCGCGCGCTTCGACAAACTCCACGCCATAGAGCAGCAGGTAGTATTTGCCGAAGAAGATGAAGAAGACCCCCGGCACTGCCGCGCTGATCACACTCCACCGCACGCTTCGCACCAGAAGCTCCTGCAGTTCCTGGTGCTCGTCCCTGGCGAAATGCCGTGCTACCGACGGGCCGATCGTCAGGTAGATTGCCGCCGGCACAAACGTGATGAAGTCCGCGCCCTTACGGGCCACTTCGTAGAGCGCGGTCTCATCCGGCCCCAGCAGCGAACCAACCATGATTACCGAGAGCTGCTCGTTGACGACACTGATGGTGCCGCCCGCCATGAAGGTTAGCCCCATCATCAGCCAGAGCTTTGACTGATAGTTGGGTTTTGCCGCCCTGGCTTCCGCCGGCATGAAATGCTGCTGCAGGATGATTGCCACCAGTAGCGCAATCACAATGACGATCACCCGCACGACCATGGCTTCCGCCGCATCCAGCCGCCGAGTCAACCCCAACAGGAGGATCGCGGAAATGAAGAGTAGCGGCTGAATAAACATCTGTGGCATCTGGCCGGTGACAATGTGCCCGAATCCAAGGATGGACGCTTGCCGCGTACGAAGCAAAGCACCCAGCGGAATGACGCAGACAGCAATCGCCAGCGGAGCGAAACCGCCTGGCGCCAGTTGGTCGCGAAACCACCACAACACGACAAAGCCTCCAGCACCAATGATGCTCGAACTCCCGACGATCATGGCATCGGACCAGCGCAGTAAGCCGCGCAGCTCCCGCCACTTGTCCAGCGCGTTGAAACGGGCAACTTCGCGCGTGAGCAGAGTGTTGAGCCCGAGCATGGCCGGGAAGGTCAGCAGGGTCGCCCACGAGATAGCGTAGGCATAATGACCAAAGTCGGTCTTACCCAGCACGCGCGTCAGCACAATGCTGGTGATCAGGGTAATGCCCTTGCTGAAGACATTGAGCAGAAGAGAGCCACTGGCCCGTTTAGCCAGTTTCGATGCGACATACTGGCGCACTATTCTGGTACCAAGCTGGCTCAGTCGCCCCATCATGTAGTCATCAACTCGCGTCGCGCCCCGGCATGTACCTGCTTCATCAGCGCGTCATAGACCTCGGACATGTCGGCCCGACCGGGTATGGTCAATCGGAGAAAGCGGAATTGTGCGAGGTTCGCACGCACGATGTTCTCGCGAACCACGTCACCAAGTGAAACCTGGAAACTTCGATTGCAGAAGTAGACCAACTGCTCGAGGGGCCCCATGCTGTAGAAGACCAGGCTCTGAATGGCGGTGATTTCCTCAAGGACATCCTCGGAATAGATCTCCTCGCAGGCGATCTTGTCGCCAAGCGACAGGAGAATGACCGCCGTAGGCACCGCGGATTGAATGATCCTGCACTGGGGAAAGAGCTGCCGGACGGAGACGATATGGTGGGGGTCATAAAACTTTTCGGCGATTGGCAGAAAGTGCTTGGGCAGCCAACGGCGGGATGCCGCGGCGGCGTGCGACCGCAGGTTTCGGCGCCAGGCGCACTTCTGCTCGCGCGTCTCTTCCGGCAGGAGGTCGTAGATCCAGGGAATCCCTACCAGGTGATGATCGGCAATCGGGATGATGTCCTGGAATGTGTACATGCGTCCGCCCTGGATCAACATCTTATCGTCGCTGATGTAGTCCCACCCTTTGCTCAGCAACTCCATCAGCACATGCGTCTTCTTCGCTCCGCGAAGCCCTGTCAACAGGAGCGCGACATCGTCGCGAGCGACGGCCGCTCCATGATACAGGAGCCCCATCTTCTGATGCAGCACCAGGTTGATGGTGAAAAGGATCAGGCCATAAATGCGGTTGACGTTCTTCTTCCGCGGTGTGTAGTTGATCGTAATCCGTTTGCCCAGCATGAGCACCAGATCGGGCCGCCCTCGATAGTTGAAAACGATCCCGTTTTCGCCCCGATGCTCGACGAACGACATGCCGTAAGGTGAAGGCAATATGCGGCTTAATGGCTCATGGAGCGATGAATCCGCCTGCAACGGCACGATGGCCACATCGATCAGCTCTTCAGGCGGTCGTTGATCGACATAAAAGTGGCCAAGCAGTCGGTGTATTCCGTTATAGACATTGGGAGATACGGCCGGAGACCATATCCGCACCAGGTCATGCAAATTCAGATTGAGCTCCTGCACCTGACGATCCCCCTGTGTCCACCATGTTCACTCGACTTGAAAAGCGATGGCGACTGAGCGGGATGGCTCGCTCAGGCCATTATGATTGACTGCCAGCACCCGGTACTCGTAGCCCGTATTCGATTCCAGCGTGGTGTCGAGCCAGGTCGTGCCGACGACATTGTCGGCACAGGTAAAAAAGTCACCGGATGGCGGGCGCCGTTGAACCCGGTAGCGATTTGCCGAGGCTACAGGCTGCCAGTTGAGGCGAATGCCCTCGCGCGTCAACTCCCCGACCAGATTACCGGGTGCATCCGGACGAGCCGGCGCATCGAGGCTCAGCAACTTGAAGGCGCTGTACGGGATCCTGCGCACGATGTCTTTGTCCAGCAGCGATCCCCATTTCGCCGTGCCTTCGTATTCGATGGAAAGCTTGGGATGGCCGCTCCCGTCGGTCAGGATCATGCCGTATTCCTGGAGGGCTCGCGCAATGACTTTGCCTTCGCGGCTGAGCCCCCAGCGGTCGAAGTCCTGCTCCGTCAAGGCTGGATCGAGTTGGAGACGGGCACCCTCGGGCAACGCTGGCGGCATCGCGCTCCCGTCGCTCTTCGTTGCCGGATAGATGAAGAAAGAGCTTGGATAGTTCACGGCAAAACCGATGGCGTGGTCGATTCTGCCCCGCCGCAGTTCCCACGGACGCACCAGGCCAGTGAGGTAGGGACTCCCGGCGCCGCCGCTCACAAAGCCTTCCGGAGGAACACCGCTCCATTTCGTGTTGTAGTGATATCCGTTGCGTGCCAACCATTTGCCGTCGGGTCCCGGCTCAGCCTGCCAGAAGCCCCATTCATCGCCGCTCTCCGGATTCCAGAGAATGATGTTCGAGTCTTTGCCGGCTGCCGGCAATGCTCCATCGGGAATCGGTATCGAAACGACTCCGCGTCTCGTTACGATGAGCCGTTCACCATCGTCGACGACGTTCGACCACCACCCCGAAAGGGAAACCTCCCGCAATGGAGTCTCCGCCGAGACGATGTAGACTGGCGAGGCATACTTGTTGGGATTGGCTCCGAAGATGCCATGAAGCTGCGAGATGTAGTGATGACCGGTGGGCTCGTACCGTGGATTGGGGCCGATCGGCAGGTTCCAGGGACTATCGTCCGTGTAGGGGCGCACTTCGTCCGGAGATGCCGGTTTCCAGTTCTCAAGCTTAATTGCCGACAGGCTCTCCTCGCCCTTGGCCGTCGCACCCGGACCGCACCCACAAAGACAGGTGCCTGCCGCCAGTAAGGCAAGGCAGCTGGCAAGAAGCGGATGAATGTTAGAGTCAGCCAATGGAAACTCTCCGTCGCAGGATATCGCCCAGAGCCGCACAGATGCCTCGTACGCGATCCCAGTTGTTTTTTCCAGGGGAGAGCAGCCAGATCAGCAGCCTCCCCAGAAGATAGCCGAAGACCGCATAGTAGAAAAGCAGCCAATGCCACACGTTGTGCTTCACATAGTCGTTGAATAGATGATAACGCCCCATCACGATTTCGCGAGTCTCGCGGTGACGATCAAAGCGCATTTTGGGTGATTCGTAGTGATAAAGCCGGGCAAGCGGGTTCACCACCAGCCGGTAGCGTCGCGAAACCCGATAGGAGAAATCCTTGTCCTCGCCCATCCCGTAACCGGCATACTTTTCGGAGAAGGAGAAGTGAGCGAAGAGTTCCTTTCTGTAGGCGCTGACGCCACCGGGCAGAAAGTCGACATCGAAGATCTCCTCGCGGTTGCGGCCGGTGCTGCCGTAGTCCACGCTGAAGCCGGAAGGAAGCACCCGCCCCTCACGCGTTCCCGAGACCAGGAAGATCACATCGAGCCAGTGCCGCAGGCGGTGCTTCAGTGTGCGTGGCTCGAGGTTGGCAATGGTGCCGCCCACACCAGTCACCTCCCGGCCGGGGCTGTCGAACGCTTGCCGAATCTGCTCGACATAATCTGGAAACAAGACGACATCGTCGTCGAGAAAGAAAAGAATATCGCCCGTCGCCATGGAGATCCCGACATTACGAGAGGCGGTCAGCCCGCGCTCCGTCTTGCGGTGATAAAGCAACTGCATCCCCCGCGCCTCACATTCGCGCCGTAGCGGAACCTCGGGCAGCTCACCATCGTCCACGACGACAAGCTCATCAGGGAGCAGCGTTTGATCGAGAATGGACTGGATGCAGTTGCGCAGCTCGTCAGGACGATTGAGGGTCGGGATGATGATGGTGAGGCGAAGTTTGGTCATGGAGCTACTTCTCCGCCATGCTGGGAGATGCTTTGCGGCGCCGGGAGCGATCGATCGCCTGAGCGTAGGCGGCCTGCGTGGCGCGTGCCTGCTCCATGGCCGAGAAACTGTCGGCGACGTGCTGCCGGGCGGCCATCGCCATGGCGCGCGCGGCTTCCGGTGCGGCGAAGACGCGGTCGATCGCTGCCGCAAGCGCCATCTCGTCCCCCGGCTCCACCAGCACGGCGTGACATCCATCGGTGACGAGAGAAGGGATACCGCCAACCCGGCTTGCCACGATGGGGATACCCAGCATTGCCGCCTCGAGCAGGGAGATAGGGGTGCCTTCGCTTACGGAGGGCATGACAAACAGATCCGCGGCTTTCATGATCCGTAGTGCTTCGCCGTGCTCCCGGTAGCCGGCAAAAACAACGCGATCCCGCAGGCCCAGAGCATCGCAGCATTCCGCCAGTGCCTCATCCTCGCGCCCCTCACCGACGATCACGGCATGAACGTCGTGGTTGGTGAGAGCCGCCATGGCGTGCAGCAGATGGCGATAGCCCTTGGCCCAGACCAACCGCCCCACCGCCACGCAGACCCTGGCACCGGCCGGGAGCGCGAATTGGGAGCGCAGCCATGCGCCATCGCCCTCGATGGCCGCACGATCCACGGCAACGGCATTTGGGATAAGCGTGATGGCCGCCGGATCGGCGCCCTGATCGATAAGCCGCCGGCGAATATCCTCAGCCACAATAATGAAGAGATCCGTGCGTGAGGTGGTCCAGCGTTCGATGTTCTGGTAGAGCCTGCCCCGAAGAGAGCCATTGTATTCCTGCTCATACCAGCTGTTGAGGGTGGAGACCAGCGCGCAATCCGTACCCGCCTCGACCAAGCTGCACCAAAGCTTGGACTGCGGATTCTGGGTATCGAGGAGCTGAAACTTCCCCTCGCGAATGATCTGCTTCAGCCTGAATGGCAGCATGATGTCCAACTTGTGTTCTCCCAGAACATGCACGTCAAGTCCACTGTCGCCGGCTTCACGGCAGAGGGGAGAGTCAGCCAGGCAGGCCAAGGCGGCAGAGCCGGCGGGCAGGCTCTTAAGCAGCCCGAGAACCCGGGCGCTGGATCCTCCAAAACGTTTCGACATGTCGACTATCAATGCGCGTGGGCTATTCATACGATCAGCAACAGCCAACCTCCCGCGGTAACTCTTCCAGGTGACGAAAGCGAGGGGCTGACTGGTCATTATACAAAACGCAGCCAAACTCCGCAACAAGGCGCAGGATGGTCTCTGCCTCCTCCTCGGTCAGTCCCTTCTTCCACTTGTGCAGGACATCTCGGGTATCGCGGGTATCGCGGGCGGCGGTATGGGAGATGCGATGCACACCGGGGTAGCCTTTGCGTGGTGGCGTCCACCCCAGCGCCTCATGGATGCGGTTGAGTTCCGGCACGGGATTGGCCACCAGCTCCTCGTAAACGACGCCGATCCAGTTGTTCTGGTTGAACTGGCGGAGCGGGATCATGTTTTCGATGCACCAGAGCATCGTCAGGCGCTCCAGGTTAGTGGCAGCCGGATCCAGAATACGGGCCTGCTGAGCAGCCGTAAAATTCCGCATCAAGGCTTCCTGAGTCTTCAGGAAATCGAAACTCCAGCCGACACTCTCCTCCCACCCCATCTTGCGCATCGAGGAGATGACGGCGCAGGGATGCCGAATCAGATAGATGATACGCGCGTCGAAGCGCGGGCTCAGCCAGTCGAGCATCAGATTCGCCCGCACCAGCTTCACGACGGTCTTGCGCGCCCACCAACGGTGACGAAAGAAGTACAACGGCGAAGCATGGCCGCCCTGCCGCATCCAGCGATCGTGAACACGGTTGTCGAGGACCCGATGCAGATAGGCTTCCAGCTCCGGATTCTCATCCCGCGCGGTAAGATAGAGACGGACAAAGTCGGGGCGTTCCGAGACGCGCGGATGCAGCGGCTCGAAGAGCAGGCGGCAATTCAGGGAATGGGCAAGGATATCCTGCAGCCACGTTGTGCCGCTGCGGTTCGAGCCCGTCAGAAAGATGCACCTGGTTTCGCTCATGACACGTTCAATGCTCCACTCAATCGCTTTTTACCGGGTTCCACTTCTCAACTGTCTCTCCATTCACAAAGGCAATGATGCCCAGGAGGGTGCCGGCATTGCCGACACAGAAATAGGAGAGCAACTCGATGACTTTGCGCACGGGTCTTGCCAGCCGCAATCGCGCCACATGCGGGCTTAGCAGCAAAGCTGCAAGGGCGGCGGCATAACCGACCATCTGAAGGAGCAGCAACCAGCCCATGAGGGGCCAGACCAGCGCCAGATAGCCAGTGGTCATCAGAATGACCAGGAACATCACCGGCAAGAGGCGGCGCAGGATCTTGTTGACGAAGAGACCGATGGCGAAGAGCCCATGGCGAAAGGGATTGAGCAGGGACCGGTGCAGATAGATGCCGCGCAGGCTCTGCGTGACGATGCGCTGTCGCCGCAGAAATTCATGACGCATCGTTCGTGACGGCACCTTGATCCAGGCTACCGCGGCAGGCTCGAAGAGAAAGAAGGCTCCCTGACGAACGACCGACAGGCAGGCATAAAGGTCGTCGGTGACCCCCGTAGCGATGGGGCGATGCAGACTGGCGCGGAGCGCATACAGCTTGCCATCGTTGGCGGATATCCGACCCAGGCGGCTTTCCATCGATTTGATCCGGGAGTCGAGTCCGATATAGTGCGCCTGGGCAGACGACATCGCCGCGGCGTCCCGCGCGATGCGGCGTTGCCCGCACACGCCGCCCACCTTCGGGTCGGCAAAATGCCGAACCAGCATTCGCAGCGCCGCGGCATCCAGCAGCGCATCGGCATCGGAGAAGACCAGTATCTCTCCCGTAGCGGTGCGCGCCGCTTCATTGAGCGCATGAATTTTGCCGTGATGTTCCTCGAAGCAGAGGCAATGAAGATTCTCCGCCTGGTACTCGCGCATGATCTCCGCGGTGCGGTCCGTCGAACCATCGGAGCAGACGATGATCTCCAGCAGATGGCGGGGATAGTCGAGGCCGAGAGAGTTGTCCAGCTTGTCTCGGATCAGTCCCTCGGCGTTGCGGGCAATGACGAGGAGGCTGAGGCTGGGCAGTGGCATATCGACCGGCAGCGCATGCGGTCGGCTACCGACCAGCGCCGACCACATGGTGATAAGAAGCGGATAGCCACCCAGCACCATGCCGATGCCAAAGCAGGAAGCGACAAAGAGAACGCATGCCACAAGTGTCATCATCCAGCCGCTCCCTCCGTCAGTTGGCGTTTCTGCTCCTCGGCCGAGACACTTTCGGAGGTGGCGGGCGCTGCCAGATTGAGACTGATTTGGGAAAGCGCAATCGCCAGCAGGAAGAGCTTGTGTTCGATGGCGCTGAGCATGAGCAGATAGCAGACGACACAGACGAAGGCGATGCGGTAGGCCGTTGTCAACGAGGCCATGTGGGTATCCCCGCGGGCGCGAAAGAGATGAAGGGCGGTCGTGTAGTTGGCAAAGGCGCGGAAGAGAATGGCCAGAAAGAGCACCAGACCAAGGATGCCCGACCCCACCAGAACCTCTACGTAGGTGTTGTGGGCATAGCGCATTTCACCCTTGTAGAACTTCGCTATTGTTGAGTGAAACCAGTTATACTGGAAGGTATCGGTGCCGCTGCCAAGAATGGGACGCTCCTTGAAGGAATCCCATCCCACCTGCAGATAGGCAGCGCGGCGACTCATCGACAGATCTGCTTCGGTTCCCTTGCCCAGCGACTGGATCCGACGGACAAAGGAATCGGGCACGGCAATCGTCGCGATGATGACAAAAGCGCAGGCGAATGCCATGGCAGGTCCAAGAAACCGCGGATGAAAACGGTGGCGCTCTCCCAAAAGGATGAGAACGCCGATGAAGACGAGCATCAGGAAGCCGCCTCGGGAAAAGGTACTGACCAGCCCAAGCAGCAGGATCCCGATCTGCGCTACCGCCCAGAATCTGGACAGTTTGCTTCTGCCATAGTGAAGCCAGTGCACCAGGAAGGGCAGGCAGAAGATGTACATGAGGGCCGCATTGTTCGCCCCCATGGAGCCGCCCACGCCCCGCAAGGCAAACTCGTCTATCCCAGTCGTTACCCCAAGCGTCAGCATCTCGATCTGCAGGTAGAATCCCATGATGGCGAGAATGGCGCAAAGGCTGACGGACGTGCACAAGACCACGGGGAAGGTCCGCTCGAAGCCCCGACGACCGATGATGAGAAATCCCAGGGCGATGAAGACGTAGCCAAAGACGATCTTCTGCATGCCGCCAAGCGCCTCCATCCGGAAGGGCGACAGCAGGCTCGCCGCCAGATTCACACAAAGAAAGATTCCCATCAGCAGATTGAGATTGGATCTGAGTTGCCAAGGCATGCGGCGCTGCACCAGAGTGTAGGGCACCAGGATCGCGAAGAGCGCCAACACCAGCAGCCAGTCCACTTTCAGAAACTCATACTGCTGCGACAGATGGCGCCAGCGATAGAAGGGGATCCAGAAGACGATCGCGAAAAAGAGCAGCTGCACCATGGGGTGCTGCAGGCCACTCCAACTGCGGCGTTCCTTTTCCGCATCGGTCGTAATCACCTGCTGAGCCGGTGGCGATAGCATGGATCTCTGCATGGTCATCTGGCGGTCTGGCTCGGGTTTGTGCTGAACGGCAACGCCGTACTGGGGGCAAGGAGATCCGCCGGTTGCGGAGCCTCGGGTGCGCTGCATTCACCGGCTTCTTCGGCGCACCGAAGGCAAAGCTGGGCAAACGCCAGTGAGAGCAGAAAAAGCTTGTGCTCGATAGCGCTCAAGACCAGCAGATAGGTGATGATGCCGATGAACGATATCCGATAGGCGGTCGCGAGTGAGGCCATTTTCTCATCGCCATGGGCACGAAAGATGCTAATGGACTGGCTGTAGTTGGCCAAGGCACGTACAAGAATTGCCAGAAAGAGGATCAGGCCGATAATCCCGGAACCGACAAGCACTTCCATATAGGTGTTGTGCGCATACCGCATCTCGTGCTCGTAGTAGCGGGAGATGTCGGAATCGAACCAGTTGTACTTGAAGGTATCCGTGCCGGTACCCAACATCGGATGCTCCTTGAAGATCTGCCAGCCAACCTTGAGATAGGCCGCCCTGCGACTCATCGCCGCGTCCGCCTGCGTTCCCTGCGAAAGCGACTTGATCCGATCGACGAAGGAATCCGGAACGGCCAGAGTGCCGACGATGATGCTCGCCCCCAACAGTACCATCATCGGTCCCAGCAGGCGCGGATGAAAGCGGCGGCGTTCCTCGAAGAGGATCAGTCCCACGACAAAGATGAGGATAAGAAAACCGCCGCGCGAAAAGGTGGCGATCATGCCCAGCAGCAGAATGACAATCTGGGCGACTGCCCACAGCCTGGAGATATGATTGCGGCCGTGATGTATCCAGTGGACCAGAATCGGCATGCAGAAGAGGTAGAGCAAGGCTGAATTGTTGGCGCCGATGGATCCGCCGGCCCCGCGCATGGCAGACTCGCCAACTCCGGTGGTAACCCCCACGGTCAGCCAGTCCACCTGCAGGTAATAGCCGAGGATGGCCAGCATGGCGCCAAGTACTACCGCGGTACAGAAGACGACGGGAAAGATGGTGTAGACACCGCGCCGTCCGACGATCAGCAGTGTCAGCGCGATGAAGATGTAGCCGAAGAAGAGCTTCTGCAGCCCGCTCACAATAGCCTCCGGATAGATGGTCAGCAGACTGGAGGCGATGTTGACCAGGAAAAAGAGGAGCATCCATGGCCAGAGGTTGTTACGCAGACGTTGCGGGAATCGCCGCTGAACGAGGATATAGGGACCGATCAGGAGCATGAGAATGACCACCAGCAGCCAATCGACCTTGAGAAACTCATGATCGGCGGAGAGATGGCGCCATCGATAAAAGGGGACGCTGAAGACAATGGCAAAGAAGAGGAACTGAATGATCGGGTGATCGAAGAGGCCTCGTTCCTGCGTCTCGGCCTGCCACGGCACTGAGGGAGCCTGCTGCATGGGGAGCCGCCTGGGTCAGAAGTGGCGGATCGAGAAGATCAGACGCAATCCGGCGTAATTCTCCACATCTTCCGGCCGTTTGAAGGAGTGGTCGAAGAACTCGATGATGAATCCTATCATGCAGGCCGCGACAAAGCCGAGGATACTCCCGATGAGGATGACATTGGGCCGCTTGGGAAAGACGGGCGCTTGCGGCGCGGTGGGCGGATCCGAGATGGAGACGCTGAACATCGTATCGGAGCGTGTCTCTTCGTTGATGCGAGCTTCTTCAAGACGCTTCGCAAAGGTCGAATAGGAATCCTCCAGCAACCCGATCTCACGCCGAATCCGGTTGGTCTTTACGGTGTTCTGATTAAGCGCCACGTTGCGTCTCTCGATCTCGCTCAGTTCCTTGATCAGACTGACGATGCTTTCGTCCAAGCCGCGCAACTCGGCTTCCCTGCTGCCGATGTAAGTGTTCACCTCGCCCTCGAGAGTCGCGCGCGTATCCTTTATCTGTCGTTCGACCCCCTCAACAGGCGAGCTGGTCGGCGTATAGATCGTCAGCAGTTCCTGCCGCTGGATGGTCAGGGTAAGTAGTTTCTCGGCAAGACGTCCCAATTGCACAATGTCGAGAGTCGAAAAATACTCGAGATTGCCTTGCCTGACGGCTTCACGCAGGAAATGGACTTGTTGTGCCAGGCCGTTTCGCCGTTCCCTCAGATGGCTCAACTGCTCCACCAGGTTCTGCTGAACCATCAGGTTCGAGGAGATCTGTGCATTGGGATTGGAACTGAAATCCTGCTGGGCCAGATTGATCAACAGATCCTCGCGCTTGCGAAGTTCGTCGTTGTAGACCTGGAACTGATTCCGGAAGAAATCGAGCGCCTCCGCTGGATTGTAGAGGTTCGATCGATGCTGCAGATAGCGATCGAGATAAGTGGTCAGAATCAGGTCGGCATCTTCCGCATTGTCCCATGCGAGACGCACCTTGATCAGCTTCGATCGAGGTTCCAGACGCGCTGTCAAGTTGCTGGCAATGCGGTCGGCAAGCGCTTTCTTCTGCACTTTTGCCGTACCCTTGTACTTCTCGACGTTGTCGACGAGCCAGTCCGCGGTCATGCCGGCAACCACCCTCGCGGTGATCAGCAGCATCTCCGTGCTCACATCGTCCTCTTTGAGGTCAGTCAGCTCGGTCGGCACATTGTCGACACTGGTTGGTTGACTCAAGGGCTGCTTCCGCATGACGAGAACGGAGCCGCTGGCCTCATAGACCGGCGGCCAGGCAAAGGCCACGATCAAGGCGCCAATGACAAAGGCCAGGGTAATGTAGAGGATGATCCACTTGCGGATGAAGAGCATCATGACCAGTTCGCGAAAGTAATCTTGGGTCTTTATCATGTCCGAGTTTCCGGAATCTATCAGTCGTTGCTGGTATCATTGATGAAATTGACGCTTTCACCCAACGAATAGCTGGCTGACCAACCGCGGAAGAGTGCGATGTCGGCAATCTGCTGCATGAGCTGGGCGAGTGAAGCAATGCGAGTACGGGGAATGAAGATAATGTCGTCGGGTCGCAGATAGAAGAAAGCGGCGTCTCGCTGGGTGGTGGTCAGATCGGAGACGTTTAGGCTTCTGGCGATGCGCTTCTGCTCATGCAGTCGAAAGACAACGACATTTCGCAGTTCCGCCTCGTGGGTGAAGCCGCCACCCAGGGCCATGGCCTGCAGGACGGTGATGGGCTTGCGCATCTCGTAGGCGCCGGGTTCCGCCACCTCACCAGTCAGATAGACCACGGAGCCCGCCTGTTCATGCAGGAAGAGGTTGATGTTCATGCCGGGCAGGAACTTCTCGTACGCCTCCTGTACTTCCGCATTGACCTGATTGATACTCTTCTTCGCCACCAGATACTCCCCGATCAGCGGGAAGGCCGCATACCCATCCGGACGTACGGTGACCAGCTTGCTCAGGCCGCGCGGAGCAGTGTGAAGATCCCGGCGGAGCTGCTCGATGCGAGCATTGAAGTTCAGGATAGTCACATAAAGCTCGGGATCGCGCAGGACGCCACTGTACTTCTCCTTCAGCTCATCGGTCAGCTCGGTGGCCGTCTTGTCCAAGACATAGACGGCGCCGAGGTAAGGGAGCATGATCGTTCCGTCGGGCAGTACATCCTGCACTTCATTCAGGTTCGGCAGGTCGACGAACTTCACGCTGATGGTGTGATACAGGGTAATCGGAAAGCGCTCCACCTGGTTCCGCTGAATCTGAAAGAGCACGTCCAGCACGTCCCCCGGTGAAATCGTATACTTGGGAAAGAGATCCAGGTCGGAGGGATAGATGCCCTGGTCGAAAGAGAAGGTCGTACGCGCGAATGGCACTTCGGATTCCGGCGAGATGTTGCCGGTCTTGCAGCCTGTGGCTCCCAGGACGATGCCACCCGCCAACAACAGGAGCGCCAGCAGACGATCGGCTCTTGACGCAAGATGGAGCATGATATTCCGCATGATTGAATTCACAACACCTTCTTTTGGTTGACGGAAACGCATTGGCTTAACGGGAAAGCATTCTATAGATGATGCGAGGCAGATAGTATTTGCGCTTATTCAGGATGACCGCGGTGTTCTCGGCGCCGGCATTGGTAAGCCGTTCGTTTGCCATTTGCACGACCTCCCACTTGGTGCGCTCGCATTCGATGACCAGCAGGAAGCCATCGATCATGGGAGCAATCTTGCTGCTCTCCGACGAGGTCATGACCGACTTGCCGTCGAGCAGAATGGCGTCGAAGCTGCCGCCAAGTTTCTGCAGCAACTCACCGACACGTGGATCGTGCAACGGCAGCTGCCCTTCGCCTGCGGGCAGCACGTAAAGGTGCTCGTAAATGGTGGGAGCAATGGCTGCCTCGGGCGCCGCTTTGTCGAGGAGAAGCTCCTGCAGGCCGGGCTTCGCGGCGATGCCGAACTCGGCGCAAATGCGGGGCTTGCTGACGTTGGTATCCGTAAGCAGCACGTTGCGTCGGGCCAGAACAGCCAGCGCGTAGGCGGTTTGAAGCGCGGAAAGGGTCTTGCCTTCGCCATCGAAGCAGCTGGTGAAATAGAAGGAGGTCATCTTGCGGTCGAGGCGGAGGAGGTTTCCCTCAATCAGGGAAAGCTCCCGGGAGTTGCCGGCGATCAGGTGCTCCAGCCGTCGATTGAGGCGAGGAAGCTTCTCCTCGGCTAGTGCCTGGCGGGTCTCCCGCAGGCGCTCGATGAGCTGATGATCGGGCATAACCTTGGGATACTCATCTGGAGATTCCTCCGAGGCCGCCACCGAAACGCGGGGCCGGAGGTTGACCAATCGTGGGGGCGCGGCAGCGGTACCACCCGAGGCTTGCGCACGGGGGCCATTCTGCCGCGCCTGCTCACTGGCAGCCTTGCGCTCGGTCACGAAACGCTCGGCGAAGCTTTCGCCCGTGCCGGTCACGGAGCCGGAACGGCGCGCCGCGAGAAAGCGTTGGGTAAAGGTGCTTCCCGCAGTCGGCTTCGGAGCAGCAGGATTCTCCGGCTGCACCTCGTGCTGACTGACTTCTTTTGCCTCCTTCTCGGAGGCCGTTATCCAAGGATTTGCTATCATAGATTACCGCTAACGACGAACAACCGTCGCCTCGTATCCCTCGGTTCTGAGTCGTTGCTCGAGTGCCGATGCCGCGGGGAGATCCGCAAAGGCGCCTACCAGCAGTTCACCGGCCACGTGGCGCGACTCCGGTTGATACGGTGTCAGTCCCATCTGCTGAAGTCGCTGTGCAGCCTCGCCGTCCGCGGAGCCATTGATGGCCACAGCGTAAGGTGTATGTCCGACGGTGGAATGCGCCAGTTGCAGTTGCTCACGTGCTTTCTCGGCAGCCTCGGCCGACCTGTAGCAGCCCTGAAGCACCACCCAACGACTCGCGCTGGAACCAGACAGGGTTTCACTCAGGAAAAGATCAGGAACGCCTTCGGCGCGCAGTGTATTGATGATGGTTACTGCCTCGTCACGGTTGCTCGATACGATTACCTGCAACGAGAATGGCGATTCCGCCTGCCCGAGGTCGCCGGTCTCCGCGGCCGCCGGAGCTTTCGGCGGTGCCGCAACCGGTTCAGCCGGTTTCACCATCACCAGCGGAGCGACAGGCTCCGCTGAAGGAGCAGTGGCAGTGGACGGATTCCTGACAGCCGTTTGGGGAGGCGGACTGATGGAGGCCGTGGCATACGGAAAGGAGGAAAGATCGCGGAGAGATCCCTGCGGTGTGCTGAAGGCCAGATCGCCAACGCTCGGCGTGATCGAATACGTGTCTGCGCCAAGAGTCGCATCAACATTCTTGTTCGAGTCGACCAGGAAGGCGGGCATGCCAGCGCCGGCGCCATAGTTCGTTACGGGATCCAGATACGCGGTAATTCCTGCTTGCTGAGCGGCAGCCGCATCACGATCGGCTTCGGTATCAAGCATGTCGGACGAATTCTCCGTGGCCGCGGCAAGTGCCGCTTCTTCCCGCGGCTCCTCCATGCCGGTATCCTCCGCGGCGGAGATCGCCGTTTTCGGGAAAGGCAGGAGTCCGCGCGAGTACAAAGCAGCCACCATGCCGACCAGCATCAGCAAGGCAACCGCCGCATAGAGCTTCTTGCCGCCAGGGGAAGGTCTGGTGGCGAGAGCCCAGTGTGCGCCCTCGTCTTCCCGAGGTGCGGGGGCGGACAAGTCGGAGGAGGTAGGCGGCGGCGCCGGAGCCTCCTGAATCGGTTGTGCCGGTTCGCAGGGAGGAATGCCGCCGGCGGTCGTGGCGGCTTCGCGTGCAACCTCCGGCATAATCTCTCGCAGATTGTTGGCAGCGCCAATCAACAGGGAGGAATCGCAGATGTTGTTGATGAAGCGGGGAATGCCACGGCTGCTCTCGTGAATGACGTCGATGGTCTCGTCCGGGAAATAGGGTGACCCCTTGGCGCCGGACTGCAAGAGCCGAAAATAGATGTATTCCTTGGTTTCCAACAGATTGAAGGGCTTGAGCTGGTAGCGCCGCCGTATCCGCTGATTGAGCGATTCCAACTCGGCGGACTGAAGGGTCGTCTCCAGGCTGGGATGTCCGAACATGATCAGTTGGAAAGGGTAATACCCATCGACGTTGAAATTGGAGAGCATGCGGATGCGGACCAAGGTCGGGACGTCGCAGTCCTGCATTTCGTCAAGGACCAGAATCAGCCGCGGTCGTTCATCAGCGCTTTTGCCTTTGAGATGCTTGAAGAGCAGCGACTGCAGGCTGGCGGCATCGTTCGAGTCGGGCAGCAGACCGCAAGCATCCGCCAGTCGTTCGAGAAGCTCGGCATAGCTGATGATCGAGGTGGCCATTTCGACGTAGGCCACGTTGCGCTGGGCGAGGTACTGCGTCAGCCGGAGTGCCAACAGGGTCTTACCCATGCCGTACGCGCCGGTGACCAGCATGAAGGGTTCGCCCTCTTCTATACCTGTAGTCAGGAAATAGAAAGCTCCCCTGTGCATGGGGGATTCGAAGAATACCGATGGGGTTGGTTGGCAGGGAAAAGCCTTGACCCTCATCTCGTAATAGCGCTCGTACATGTCAACCCTGTCCCTCGGCTGCGACGCCGCGTTGTCATCGTGAAGGAGCACTCAACTCTTGCGCCGAAACTCTTGCGCCGAAACCATTGCGCCTCCAATGATACCTTCCGAAGCAGTCACCACCGAATATGAATGTTGAGCATTAAGCTACTTGACGTCTTCAGCAAGCGGAATTCATTGGCAAACTACGTTTCTATAGTATACCATGCATTCGTTGAAAAGCAAGAGGATAGTCCCTGCGATAGAGGATGCGGACAGAGCCAACAACATTGCACCGCTACCTGCGTGCACAAGCGCCGGACCAGCCATCCGGGGCCAGTGCCCGGCCCCAATCCGACTCCGCCGGGGAAACTGGGTCAAACGATATTCTAACGCTTGTCGTTCTGACATTTTTGCGGATGGTTGGAGCCGGTCCGGGGGAAGAGAGAGAATCGGGTGGCGGAACAAGCAGTACTCCCGCGGTGACGGCCATTGGATTCGCCTGATTCGTCGATTACATTAGGCGATACTTTGCGGTAATACGCGGGATTGCCAAGTCACACGACAGACTGCTCATCCTTAATTCCTTGGGGGACATGCATGACAACGGAATCGATTTCTTACTTCCGCCCCTTGGTGGCGGCTCTTGCCGGGATCACCCTGTTGACGTTGATCGTTGGTTGTCGATCATCCACGGTTGACCGTGAGCAGCCGGTAGTCGAGGCTGCCGCCATGCCTGCCGCACCAAGAGCCGAGCAGCAGACGCATTCGCCGGCGGAATCTATCACCACCACCTACTTTCCCTCCGGCAAGGCGAGCAGCAGCCTGCTGGCCTTGGAAAGTCGCCTGCCGCGCGAGATAGTAAGGAACAAGCCCTTCGACTACACCCTTACGGTAAGCAATTTGTCTCCAGCCGAACTGGAGGATGTTACGGTCACGGAGACACTTCCGCCGGAGTTCGAACTGCGCGGCTCGACTCCGGAAGCTCAGATTACCGGAAGTGCGATCGTCTGGCGGTTGGGGCGCATGCAGGCTAACAGCTCCCGGTCAATTCAGGCAGAGCTGGTGGGCAGCTCCGGCGGAGACTTTGAGCGCTGTGTCAAGGTTTCCAGCGCGACTACCATGTGCCAGCCGCTGCGAATCACGGCCCCCAATCTGACGTTGGCCAAGACCATGCCGGAAGAGCTGCTTAGCTGCGAGGATATCCCCGTAACGCTGATGATCAGCAACAGCGGCACCGGCACCATACGTGGCATCACCCTCACCGAGCAGCTCCCGGATGGATTGACGACCGTCGACGGCATGCAGATGGTCAGATTCGCCATCCCCTCACTTGCGGCCAATGAGACCATCAGTCGCAGCTTCATGGCACGTGCAACCAGACCGGGCATTTACGAAAGTCGCACGCAAGCGGTCAGTGCCGACGGTTTCAGCGCAGACGCCAATGCACGCATCCTTGTGCGGCAACCGGTACTCGCGCTTCAGGCGCAAGCTCGCCCTGCCCAGTACCAGGGACGCAATATCGACTATACGTTCACGATCGCCAATACGGGTGATGGACCGGCAAATGGGCTGCTGGTGACCAGCGTGCTGCCCGCGGGCGCCACTTTCGTGAAGGCTTCAGACGGCGGCCAATCGCGGAATGGCGCGATCACCTGGCAACTCGACTCTTTGGCCCCCGGCGCGGAGCGTAGTCTCCAGCTTCAGCTGCAGGCAGATGTGATCGGTCGCCTTGCCAACGATGTGCGCGCGACCGCCACCTGCGCGACCGCGGCGAGTGCCAGCGTCGTGACGGAGATTTCAGGGGTGGCTGCCATGCTGCTGGAAGTAGTCGATCTGTCGGATCCCATCGAAGTGGGCGAACAGACGACGTACGAGATCACGGTCGTCAACCAGGGAACAGCCACGGCGACCAAGGTCGAGATCACCTGCATTCTGGAGGAGAGTCAGGCTTATGTGACAAGTGAGGGAGCCACCGCCGGCACGCGCACGGAGAATGGCGTTCGCTTCGCTCCGCTGGCGCAGTTGGGGGCCGGTGAAACAGCCATCTGGCGGGTGACTATCCGCGCTTTGGAAGCTGACGATGCGCGCTTTGGCATCGAGTTGAAATCCGATCAGCTATCGCGTCCGGTGCGTGAGAATGAGGCAACGCAGCAGTATTGAGGGGTATTCATCGGGAATGAACCGGCTGCGCATCGTGAGAGGAATCCCAAGCATCATAGATGCGGGCAAGAGCTGAGCGGCAACAGAGAAAGGCGTTGACCATGGCGGGATCGAACTGGGTGCCACTGCGGGCGAAGATTTCCTGCACCACCACCTCCTCCGGCAACGCCGCCCGATAGACTCGCTCGGTGCGCATTGCATCATAGGAATCGATGATCGAGAAGAGGCGCGCGCCCAATGGGATGGCGTCTCCGGCCAAGCCGCGGGGATATCCCGACCCATCATAGGCTTCCTGATGGCAATAGACGATTTCGGCCGCCTTGGCGAGGTAGCTGCTGCCGGAAAGCACACGATAGCCGATCTCGGCATGTTGGTTCATGATCTCCTTCTCCTCCGGGGTCAGCTTGCCCGGCTTGAGCATGATATGATCGGGAATGCCGATCTTGCCGATATCATGGAGGAGGGCACCGTAGCTGAGGTCCTTCATTTCATCCTCTGGCCAGTCGATCTCCTCCGCCATGCGGATGGCCAGCGCGCGCACGCGCTTGCTGTGATCGCTGGTAGAACGCTCGCGTGCATCGAGCAGTGAGACCAACGCTTCAAGGGTAAACTCGTAGGATGCCGCCACTTCGCGCAAGGCATCTCGCGCGCTGGCGCTTTTCTGGCGGACCATGGCCGACAAGTGGCGCTGGTACTGCCGGTTCTCGAGGACTGCTTTACGATACTCGATCGCGCGGTCGATGGTCGGCATCACCTCGGAAAAGGTAATGTGCGGCTTCTTGATGAAGTCGTAGGCCCCCCGGCGCATCCCCTGGATCGCGTTCTCCGCTGATGCGTGACCGGAAATAATGATGCAAACGAGCGTCTCGTCGATGGCTTTTGCTTTCTCGATGAGTTCCAGACCGTTCATGCCGGGCATCTGGATGTCCGCCAGCACAAGATCATAGGTAGCGGGCTTCTGTTCGATCATCCAGAGGGCTTCTTCGCCGCTGGCGGCCGTCGCCACTTCGAAATGCCCCATGCGCAGCATCTCGCCCATGATCAGCCGGATCTGCGGTTCGTCATCGACCAGCAGAATATGCCCGCGGACCACCGGCCGGCCGATCAGGGTCTCTTCGCCGGTGAATTCTCCAGGCTTTTGGTGCTCCAACGTCAGTCGCTCTTCTGGTGACCAGAGGCGGACGCAATTCCGCCCAGCGTGCTTGGCGGCGTACATCGCCTGGTCTGCCTCGGCGACCAATTCATGTACGTTGGATGAACGAAGTTTGCTGAATTCCGCCGCGGAAGCACCAACGGAAACCGTCAGATGCAGTTCATGATCACCGGCGCAGAAGACATGCTCGCGGACCTTGGAAATGAGCCGCTTGCCGTAGCTGCGCGCGTCTTCGCGATTCGCGTCGGGCAGCAAGACCAGGAACTCTTCGCCGCCGTATCGGCCGACCACATCGCTGGTCCTGCTGACGTCAACCAGGAGGTCGGCGAACTCCTTCAGGACCTGATCGCCGGTCTGGTGGCCATAGGTGTCGTTGACCATCTTGAAGTGATCGAAGTCCATGATGGCGACGGCCATCGGGCGTCCGTAGCGAGCGCTGCCGGACCACATGCGCTCGAGTTCGCGCTCGAGGTGCAGGCGATTGTAGAGACCGGTCAGCGGGTCATGGATTGCGAGACTGCGCATGCGGTTGAGGGCGGCAAAGACGGTGGAGAGATGATTGGCTACGCCATAGATAAAGGCCACGTCACTGACACTGAACTCACCGTCTTCAGGTGATGCCAGGATAAGGAAGCCCTGCAACTCGGAGCCGGACATGATGGGGACGCAGAATTTGCTTGCCGGGTGGTTGGCGCCATCTTCATCCAGATCAAGGCCGCTCAATTCGATGCAGAGTTCCATGCTGCCGTCATCGCCGGTCAATCCGCAGTATCGCTGAGCCAGGAAGAACTTCAGTTCGCCGATGAATGCCGCTGTCACGGGCTCGCGGATATTGAAGATGGCAGCGTTCTGGTTGGGCTCCATGCCACAGACGCCAATCACGGCAAAATCGAGGGCTTGCGCCAGCTGTACCGACAGTGAGCGCATGGCGTCGAGCAGGGATTCCTCCCGCAAGGCCGGCTCGGTTGTCAGCCGCAACAGCTGCAACTGGCGCTGAACACGGGCAATGGGCACCACCAGGTTTTCCGCGGCCTCGCCCTGCTGCTCATCATACGCTTCGCGAATCTGTCTCAGCAGGTCGGTGTGCTCGAAGGGCTTTTGCAGGAGACGTGTCACCTTGAGATTGCGGAGTTCGGCGGCGGTATCCCTGCTGACGTCGTAGCCGGTCATCACGACCACAGCCAGCCATGGCCAGATATTCAAAGCTTCCTGGAGAAAAGCCACGCCGTCCATGTTCGGCATATGGAGATCGAGAACGATCACATCGCAGCATGAGTCAAAGAGCATCTGCAATCCGCGTCGGCCGTCGGGGGCAGCCTGTACAAGGGCGCCGCGCTGTTGCAGGTCGTTGGCCAGTAACTTGAGGAGTTGGCGCTCGTCATCCAGTATCAGGATGCGCATGCCATCCACGCTTGCGCCATCGTCTTGCTCATTCACGTGATTCAGCCTCTCGATATCGATGATAGCCCTTATCGGGATTGGTGAGGCCGAAATATACCGGCCCAACACCGGTGGCACAAGAGGCGACCCCAAAGTACATCGCGTTGGAAGGCGATCGGTACCGCCATCCGCCCTTGATTAGTAGGAGGATGAGGTTAAACTAAGTGGAAGGATGGGATGGCTTAAAAGAACTGTGGGGAGGGATGCATGGACGACGCTACCATTGACGCACCGCAAAGGTCGAAGAACATTACCTGGCATCTGGGGCGGGTCTCCAAAGACGATCGGGAGCGCCTGCTCGGGCAGAAAGGTTGTGTCATCTGGTTTACCGGCCTCAGCGGGTCAGGCAAATCGACACTGGCCGTGGGGCTGGAGGAGCGCCTGCTTCATCGCAAACGTCTTGCCTATGTACTGGACGGTGACAATGTCCGCCATGGGCTCAACGCCGACTTGCGCTTTTCTCCCGAAGATCGCGACGAGAACATCCGGCGCGTACGTGAGGTTGCGGCACTCTTTGCGGATGCGGGTGTCATCACCATAGCCGCCTTTATTTCGCCCTACCGGGAAGGTCGGGACACAGCCCGTGGCATCGTTCCCGACGGCCGCTTCATCGAGATCTATCTGGATGTGCCGCTGGCCGTCTGCGAGGAACGGGACCCGAAGCATCTGTATGAGCTGGCACGGGCGGGCAAGATCCGGGATTTCACGGGGATCGACGCACCCTACGAGATGCCGCTGGAGCCTGAACTGCGCGTTCCCACACATCAGCTGTCAGTCTCGGAATCACTTGACGTGATCATGCAGTACCTTGAGGACCATGGCCTGCTGCATGGCGAGGCGCTGAAGCCATGATGTCGCACCTGCGCCTGCTGGAAGCGGAGAGCATCCACATCTTCCGGGAAGTGGCGGCGGAGTTCGAACGGCCGGTGATGCTCTATTCCATCGGCAAGGATTCTTCCGTCCTGCTCCGCCTGGCGCAGAAGGCCTTCTATCCGGGCCCCATCCCCTTTCCGCTCCTTCATATCGACACCTCCTACAAATTCCATGAGATGGTCGAGTTTCGCGATCGCATTGCCAATGAGCTGGGGCTCAACCTGATCGTGCATACGAATCAGGCTGCGCTGGACGGTGGATGCGAGCCGGCAAGCTACGGGACCCGCAGCTGCTGCAACCTTCTCAAGACTCAGGCGCTTCTGGACGCCCTCGCTCATGGCAAGTTCGACGCTGCCTTTGGCGGTGCTCGCCGCGACGAGGAAAAGTCACGGGCCAAAGAACGCATTCTGTCCTTCCGCGACATTCATGGTCAATGGGATCCACGGACGCAGCGGCCGGAGCTGTGGGATCTCTACAACTGCCGCGTGAATCAGGGCGAATCGATCCGGGTATTCCCGCTGTCGAACTGGACGGAGCTGGACGTGTGGACCTACATCCGGCTCGAGTCCATCCCGATTGTCCCCCTCTACTTCGCACGAGAGCGCGAGGTCATTGAACGCAACGGCATGCTCATCATGCACGACGATCGCTTTCAGCCGCGCGCCGGCGAAACGCCCTTCAAAGCCATGGTTCGTTTCCGGACTCTGGGCTGTGTGCCATGCACCGGCGCCATCCGCTCGGAGGCCACCACGCTCGACGCCATTATCGGCGAGGTCATCGAGGCCACGCAGTCGGAACGCCAAGGCCGCGCCATCGATCACGATCAGGATTCGAGCATGGAACGCAAGAAACGGGAAGGCTATTTCTGACATGAATGTCCCCGCCCTTCTGGCCGCAAATGAACGCAAGGATCTGCTCCGGCTGCTGACGGCCGGAAGCGTCGATGACGGCAAGTCGACCCTGATCGGTCGGCTTCTCCACGACAGTCGCCAGCTCTTTGCCGATCAGCTCGACTCCCTGACCCGCGATTCCGAGCGCTACGGGACGACGGGCACCATCGATCTGGCGCTGCTCATGGACGGTTTACGGGCGGAGCGGGAGCAGGGCATCACCATCGACGTCGCCTACCGCTTTTTTTCGACGGCCAAGCGCAAATTCATCATTGCCGATACGCCGGGTCATGAGCAGTATACCCGCAACATGGCCACCGGCGCCAGCACCTGCGATCTTGCCATCATCCTGATCGACGCCCGTCACGGAGTCCTGCCTCAGACCTGCCGGCATAGCTTCATTGCCACCCTGCTTGGCATACGGCATCTGGTGGTAGCCATCAACAAGATGGATGCAGTCGACTACAGTGAAGAGGTCTTCGAGCGCATTCGCAAGCAATACAGCGATTTCGCCGCCAAGCTGGAAGCGACCGACATTCACTTTATTCCCATATCGGCGTTGCGGGGCGACAATGTCGTCAACCCGAGTGCCGACATGCCGTGGTACCACGGTGGCTCGCTGCTCGACTATCTGGAGTCGGTTCATATTGCCAGCGACCGGAACCTCATCGATCTCCGTTTCCCGGTGCAGCACGTGATCCGCCCGTCGCACACTTTCCGCGGCTATGCGGGCACCATCGTCTCCGGCATTCTGCGCAAAGGGGCCGAGGTGGTCGCACTGCCCAGTGGCCGCCGCAGTCGCATCGCCTCGATCGTCACCTTCGATGGGGAGTTGGAAGAGGCGCCCGCGCCCCTCGCCGTCACCATGACACTCGAAGACGATATCGACGTCAGCCGCGGCGACCTGATCGTCCATGTGAACAATCAACCGATTATCAGCCGCGAGTTGGAAGTGATGCTGGTCTGGATGAGTGACCAACCGCTTCGGCTCAATCACCCGTACCTTATGAAGTTCGGCCCGCGGCAGATTCCAGTCACGGTGGAGAAGCTGCTTTACCGGCTCAACGTCAACACGCTTCACCGCGAGCATGACGAAGAGCTGGGTCTCAACGCGATCGGGCGCGTCATCATCGAGAGCCGTCAACCAGTCTGTTATGACCCCTACGTGGTGAATCGCAGCACGGGGCGGCTGATCCTCATCGATCGGGTCACCAATGCCACTCTGGCTGCCGGCATGATCCTGGCGCGACACAGCGCAACTATTGGAGAGTTGAACACCGACCGGACAGCGGCCACCGTGCGGCGTCCCGGGGCAGTCGTCCGGCTGAATGAGTTGGAGGCGTCCCCGGCGGAGTCCACCATGGAAAGTCTCACCCAACTGCTGTGGGACAATGGCTTCCAGGTTCTTGCCATCACGCCACGGATGATCAGCAAAGCGCTCGGTGATGAGGCGGATCAGCGCGAAGCGGCCGATGTGTTGGCCCGCTACGCGCAGGCCGATGGGCAGATCGTGCTGCTGCACCCCGATGTACCGCTCGCCCGGGAGACCCGTCAGTGGATCGGCCGTCTGGACGCCAGTGTGGCGATTGGCGGCAGCATCGTGAACGGCGCTCCCGTCTATACCGTCACCAGCCTGACGCAAGGCCATGAAGCGGACGTGCTGTCCACCTCCTCGTCACTGACAGGCGCCGCGAAGTTTCTTCTTCATCATCTTGCGCAGCATACGTAAGCGGCGACGCGTCATGTCCGCGACATTCACCTCACCATCTGCTATCCATCGCCGGTGGCTGCCGGTGCTGGTCATTCTGCTGGCGGTTGCGGCTGGAGCGGTGTGGAGTTGGGGCAGATGGCTGGACCCCATCATCGACTTCGGGCGGGAAATCTATGTGCCGTGGCGGTTGGTGGAGGGCGACGCTCTCTATCGTGAAATCGACTATCTGAACGGTCCTTTCTCACCCACCTTCAACTGTATCTGGTTGAGGATCTTCGGCCGATCACTCCGGGCGCTCTTCGTGCTCAACCTGCTGATCCTGACCGTAGCCGCGCTGCTCATTCACGATCTTCAGGCCAAGGCCACGGATGGCTTCACCGCGCTGATCGGCGCGCTCACCTTTGTCGGAGTCTTTGCATACGGCCAATATGAATACATAGCCAACTCCAACTGGATGGCCCCCTACTCGCACGATTTGCCGCACGGGATTGTTCTGACACTGCTGGGGCTGGCCCTCCTGTATCGAGCGGTCGCCCGAGACAATAGCCGGCTCTATTTGCTCAGCGGTGCCTGCCTCGGTCTCGTTTTTCTCACCAAAGCAGAGGTTTTTCTTGCCAGCCTGATCGGCTTTGGCTGCGGCATGGGGGTCATCTGGATGCGGCACAAACGGACGGAACGGCGACGGGTCTTCAGCATCAGCGCCTGGTGGCTGGGCGGTGTGCTCTGCCCTATCCTGCTTGCGCTCATCTGGCTGCTCTGGCAGTTGCCGGCGCCCGATGCGTTTCGCGGCCTTGCGGGTACCTGGCCTCATGTTCTCGGAGGAAGCTTCAGCAGCATTCCCGCCTATCCCTACTTCATGGGTATCGACAACATCCCCGGCAACAGTTGGCGCATCGTCAAGTGGCTGGTGGGCTACGGCGCGTGTGGAGGCTTAGTCTGGGCCATCTGCCGCTACCTGCCGAAACGGGTGCTCGAGCCATTTCCCGTGCGAGCGGCAGCCATGCTGGTTGGAGCTGTGCTGACGGTGGTGCTGGTGCGAGGGACGCCGCTCTTCCTCCTCGATTATGCCCGCCCGTGGCAGATCCTTCTCCTTGCCACCTTGACTGGCGTCGCACTGGGCGTCTGGCGCCAGCGTCATGACCAGTCGCCTCCGGAGGTTCAGGTTCTGCGGGTGGCCGGCATCGTCTTTTCCCTGGTACTGCTGGCGAAGATGATTCTCTTCGTTCGTGTCTGGCAGTATGGCTTTGCGCTTGCCATGCCGGCGGCGCAGATCATCGTTGCCCTAGTCTTCTGGTGGCTGCCCCGCCGCCTGCCATTGGCATTTCAGCGCACCTTCTGCCGCGCACTGGCGGGCGGAATCTGGATTGGTCTGGTGGCAGCGCACGTCATGACGACACATCACTTCTACCAGGAGAAAAGACATGTTGTGGGCACAGGCGGTGATGCGTTCCTTGCTGACTCGCGGGGCGCCATGTTCGAAGAGGCACGCCGCTATTTGAGCGATCGCATCCAACCGGGGGACAAACTGCTGGTGGTTCCAGAGGGAATTCTGCTCAACTACCTGCTGCAGACGCCGGCCGACATGCCCGTAGTGGCGCTTATTCCATGGATCTACCAGCTCTACAGGGAGGAGGCTCTCCTGGCCCGGATTGCCGACGTGCAGCCCGAGTGGCTCGTCATCGTGCACCGTGATATGAGCGAAGAGGGGGCGCGATTTTTCGGCAGGGATTATGCGCGGGAGACCGCGGGGCACCTTGCCCGGCACTACGAGTACATCCACCGAATCGGCGCCATGCCTCTCTCCTCGGAGAGCTTCGGCATCCTGATCGGGAGACGTCGCGCCGATATTCCTCCTGAATCCGGGGTGACAGAGCCGCCCGCGGAGACTACATTCAACCCTCACTCCCCTTCCGAAAACTGATTATCCGGAGCAATCCGCCTGCCGATGAAATCTCTCTGCGTCATGCCGGTGTACAATCAGGTGACCCAGTTCCCAAAGGTGCTGGAGAGTTGCCGCGCTCACCTGTCCACCGATGAGTTGCTTATCGTGGACAACGGCTCGACGGATGGCTCCAGCGACTTGATCGCCGCCAGCGGCTACCGTTGCATCCGGCAGGAGGTCAATTCGGGCATCGGGTCGGCCTTGCGCCTTGGGGCCAGAATCGCGCTGGATGAGGGTTACGACATCTGCTGCAACATGGCTGGAAATGGCAAGATGAAGCCTTCGGAGTTGGCCGCGGTTCGCGCCCCCATCGAGGACGGCCATGCAGACTATGTGACCGGCAGCCGCTACCTTGAGGGAGGAGAGTCGCCCAATCTGCCGGCCTTTCGCAAGTACGCCATTCCGCTTGTCGTCAACAATGTGGTGCGCCTCTTCATGGGGCGCAGGATCACGGACGCAACCTGTGGGCTGCGCGCCTACCGGACCACGCTGCTGCAGGATGAGCGAATCGCCTGGGACCGCGACGGACTCGACCGCTATCAGTTCGAATACTTTCTGTACGCCAAGGCCATCAAGCTGGGGTATCGGATCGCGGAAGTCCCCTGCAGCATGATTTATCCGCCGCGCGGACAATCCTACAGCCACATCCCCCCCCTGGTCGGCTGGTGGCAGATGCTCGAGCCGTGGTTCTTTGTCAGCCTTGGCATCTCGTACGGCAAATGATCAGCGACGCCGATTCCAGGCGACGGTGTCATACTTGCTGTCGGCCAGGGCCTGCGACTCGTCGATGAGCGCGGGGTCCGGCAGCCATGGCTGGACGTCGTCACCCAGGATCGGCGCGAGCCGGCGGGTCAGCGCCGCCACGATATCGGCTCTGGACATGTCCGGCAGTTGGTCGCGGTCAATGCTTGACTGCACCAGCATGCCGTCGGCGCTACGGCGTTGTGCACCGCCACAGACCTTGCCACCGGCGGCCACCACATCGTAGCGCGCGGGAGAATCAAAGCAGACGAGGTGGCGGCGATCCTCCACCTCGGTGGCATGCTGGGTCAGCCATGCGTCCACGCCCAGTTCCTCCACCGCATCCAGTACCGCCTCGTTCACCAGTCGATAGCTGCTGAAACGATCGACTTGAAAGAGGGGGTGATTCCTCCCGACAGTGATACTGAAGGTGACATCATGCGTATGCCGCACCACGCCACCGCCCGTGAGCCGACGGATCACCCTGCCCAGTTGCTGTGGGGCCGTGGTAAAGGGCTGAAAGTAACCAATAGTGACGGCAGGTTCGCTCCAGCCGTAGAAGCGCAGCACCGCATCGAGCCGGCTGACATGGCCGAGGATCACTTCATCCGCGGCCATGTTGAAGGGGGGGCAACCTTCAGCATCCGACCAGACAAGGCAACGAGGTACCGTTGCGCCATCTTTGGAATCTATGGCAGGCACGGAGGGCACCCTCAGAACGGAACGCCGATCGTGGAATCTTCCCAACCAGCGCGTTTGTTCCAAGGCATCCGATCTTCCCCGTCATTCTGCACGCGGCTCTGATCGATAACCTGGCAACCGGAGATCAGTCCGGCAGCAGCGAGGATCAGGATAATGAGGAGCGACCTGAGTGTTTTCAAGTCAACCTCATTGAAAGAAACCGAAGTAACTGCCGGTGTACTTCTGCACTTCCAGCATCTGCAGTGCGATGACCGCGAGGAAGAAGAGCAGGCTGACGAGATTGATCATGAAGGTGGCTTTGGATGACAACATGGAGTGGCTCCTCTTCTACTTCAGAATCCGAAATCAAGATTGATCGGGGCAGAACCGCCGGTGCCAGTATCTTCACTTGGCTCATCACCTTCGGTCGGGGGGGCGGAGAGCATGCCGTTCTCCTCATCCGGGCGAGGGGTGACGCTGCCGCCAACAGGAGGTGTGCTCAATGCGGCTTCTTCACCCAGCCAATAGACATTGTCGCCTTCCAGAACCATGCCCTGCTGCATTTCGGGGACGATTTCCGCCACCGCGTAGTCATTGAAGACCTTGGTGACCAGAACGTTGCCGATGTATTCGCGGTCACGGCCAACCGTCATGGAGATATTGTTGGTGAGGTTGTCGCTCTGACCGATATTGATGACCACGTAGCCCCAGTCATAGTTGACATCGACGATACGTCCTTCGAGGATCTCGGTTCTTGGTTGCGACTCCACCGGGGCCGTATTATCAGGCTTCTGTGTAAGCAGGTCGGCATTCTGTAGTTCGAGCTGTTCGACGCGATTGGTGAGGCGGATGACGTTTTCCTTGGAGATGCCCAGGGAATCGGCCAACCTGTCGCGCTCGGTTTCCAGAGAGTCGATGCGGCCTTCCATGACATCCACGGAGTCAAGGGAAGTGCGGATCTTCTCGAGGTTATTGGCGAAGGTGGTCAGCGCCTGCTCAGCCTGCTTTGGGTCCTTGAACTGGCTGGCCTGTACTTCCATGCGCTCGGCACCCAGCTTGTCCACGACGGTGGTGATGGCGGTCGAATACTGGTCATTGATCTGGTTCAGCTCGTTCAACTTGTCGCCGAGACGATTCAGGGCGGCATTATAGACGGCTGGATCGGTAGAGACGAGTTCGGCGGCCTGAACCTCAACGCCCAGATCACGTCCCAGCTCGGTCAGCTTGGCGGCCATCGCCAGGTTGCGAGCCTTGACGGCCTCGACACTGGCACTGATTTCCTGGGTTTTCTCGGCGTAGGTATCGAGATTAACCAGAGTCTCCGGCTGAACCGGTTCGGCCATCATGTCAAATTCATTGGCGAGTGAGGCGACGGTTTGGCCCAGGGTATCACGCTGAGCGACGACGGCTTCCGCGTGCTTCTCGATGTCCGCGGTAATCGTGTTGAGGTTTTCGACATTGTCGAATCCGAGGTTGCCTTTCCCATCGTCATAGGTGGCGCGCTTGGCAAGTTCGCTGCCAGGGGCAAGGCGCTTGACAATCTTCTCGACGCCTTGCGCGAGTTCATCACTATGGGCGCGCAGGTTCTGGCGCTTCTGGTACAGCATGACGCCAAACACAAGGGCGACCAACGCCAAGACCAAGATCAGGGCATTCAGTATTCTATTGATCAGTGCCATCGGTTCTTTCCTCCGTTAGAGAACTGGTACACACGCCTCCACCAGTAGGCTGGTACGTAACTATACGAGAGAAGTATAGCGGGTTCAAATGCAACCAGCATAGAAAATCCGCCTATTCCGCGGATTACATCTGCATGAATGCCTGCAGGAGGCGCGCGTACCAGTCGAAGACAGCATTGCCGAAGAAGATATAGATGAGGGCGGCGGCGGCAATATAGGGCCCATAGGGGATCTTCGAGTAGAGCTTGACGCCGGAGAAGAGCATCAGAAGAAGGCCGCCGACAGTCCCCACCAGCGAGGATACGGCGAGGATGAAGAGCGCGGCCCCCGGTCCCAGGAAGGCGCCAAGCATAGCCATTAGCTTGACATCGCCAAAGCCCATCACCTCGCGCGGCTCCACCCATTCCCTGGTGCGAATCGTCAAGGTGGCCATATCGGCCAGTGGCAGACGTTCCTCGCCGATCTGTACGGCCTCTTCATCCACCACGATCGCCACCTCGTGGCCGCCAGTCAATATCTCCTGAAAAGGCGCCTCACGCTTCTTCAGCAGTTCGAGCCCAACTATCTGGCCCTTGATGCGCAGTCGATCGCGGTCGCGCATGAAGACATCTTCCCATAGCTCGAAGTCATGCTCCTCGGTCTCGAAGCCCTGATGGTTCATGGTCATCAGCACAGGCTCACGCGTCCGCATGCGACGGCGGCCGAAAAGGAGCTTTCCAACCTCGACGAGCAGCCAGAGAGAGCCACCCCCGAGGGCCATTCCCAGCATGAGGTCGAGCAGAGCGACGGCTCGCGCGGAAGCCAAGAAGCCGTCCCACCAGCGCACGATGACCTCAGCGAAGACATAGAGCATCGGGCGATGGCGCAGACTCATCAGGTGATAGGGCGCACCGACAATGTCGTGGGAGGCCGGCCATACCAGGGCAAAGCCAAATGCGGCAACGATGCCGGTCAGGTTCAGCCCATCGGGAATGATCATGTGATCGAGATCGATATAGGTGATGGCAATCAGGAGGGAGATGATGACCAGCCAGGCAAAGATCATCGCGGGTGGTTTTGCCTCCTGCCAACCGTATACCCAGGCCGCCAGAAAGAGCAGCGCGGTCAGCGACTCGACAACGGGATAGCGGACGGAGATCCGAACGTGGCATCGGCTGCACTTGCCTCGCAGCCAGATCCAGCCGAAGATGGGCACATTCTCGTACCAGCGGATGCCATGCCCACAGGCGGGACAATGAGAGGGGGCGGTGACAATGGATTCGCCCTGGGGCACGCGCCAGATCACTACATTCAGGAAGCTGCCGATGCAGGCGCCCACGACAAAGGCAAAGGCGCACGTTACATAGAACGGCCCGGTACCATAGATCAGCACAATATCCATTGACGTTGCCTTATCTTGTCAGGGTAAACGGTGTCCCACCACGGGCTTACGAATATCGCCCGCCGAATCCATGGGTCAAGAGGCAGTGGGAGAAATCCGCCGGCATGGGTGCGCGCATGGTCATGCGCTGTCCGGTTTGGGGATGGGTGAAATCGAGCCGGTCCGCATGCAGTGCCTGCCGCTCCATGCGCAGGCGACAATACTGCGTTTCGGTGAGATCGCCGGCGATGAAGTCGAGGAAGCAGCGTTCGTCATAACCATAGAGCTTATCTCCCACCAGCGGATAGCCCAGGCCGAGGAGGGAGGCGCGGAGTTGGTGCAGCCGCCCGGTATGCGGTATGCAGCGCACGAGGCTGAGGCCGCCGGCCTTGTCGACGAGAATGAACTGGCTTCTTGCATTCGCTTCATCGGGAGGCGTTTCACGAAAGAGCTGCTTCTTGTGGACGGCGCTGCTGGTGTCGGGCCCCAGCCAGCCGACCGCGTTGAGTTCCGGAGGGAAGTCGCCCTCGACGAGGGCCAGGTACTCCTTGCGAACGCGATGTTGAGAGAACTGCTCGCCAAGTCGGCCTGCCGTCGCGCCATCGCGAGCCACCAGCACAATGCCGGAGGTTTCCCGGTCGAGACGATTGACCGGGTGGATGTCGTCGCCGTATTGCGGGCGCAACAGGTGCCACAGGGTGTGGCGGAAGTACTTGCCCGCGGGGTGACACGGCAGGTTGCCGGGCTTGTCGACCACCAGCAGGGTGTCGTCTTCATGGAGCAGGGTAAAGGCAGTATCGACCGGAGGTTCAACGATCTTCGGCAGAAAATACTCGACCTTGTCGCCGGTCTGCAGAGTATAGGCCGGCTTCACCTGGTTCGCGTTTACCGTCAGGCGGCCGTTGCGGATGGCCTGTTGCCACTGCGAGCGGGTATGATAGGTGAAGCGCTCGGTCAGCCAGTGATCCAGCCGCCGCCCGCTTTCTTCCGCCGTCACGTTGACCGTCGCACGGCGAAGGCTCATTGGACATTCTGCGCCTGTTCGCGCATTCTCTCCAACTCAGCTTTGAGGTCGACGACCAATCCGCCGATGCCTTGATCATTGGCCTTGCTGCCGATCGTGTTGATCTCGCGGTGCATCTCCTGCAGAAGAAAGTCCAGTTTCCGGCCGACTGGTTCGGCGCAGCTGTTAAGGAGCGCCTGAAGCTGCTCGATATGGCTGCTCAGGCGGGTGATCTCCTCGCTGATGTCCGCCTTGTCGGCAAACCAGGCCACTTCCTTCATCAGCCGGTCTTGATCGATGGTGGGTTCCTGGAGGATTTCGGCAATCCGCTGCATCAGGCGTCCGCGATATTCCTGGGGGACGAGAGGAGCGCGGCTGCCAATGCGGCCAACGACCTCGGCGATAAAGTCGAGTCTCTGCTGCATATCGACACGCAAGGATTCCCCTTCTGTCTGGCGCATGAGCAGCATGGCGCGCAACGCCTCATGGGCAGCTTCCACGGCCATGTCGACGACGGTTTCCGGGGATGCTTCGGGTTCGCTCACCTGGAAGATGCCTGGGACGAGAAGCAGCTCCTGCAAGGTAACCTCTCCCGCGATGCCGAGTTCTTCGCGGAGCCGCTGTGTCTCGCGGAGGTAATCCCTGGCCAGGCCGAGGTTTGCCCGAACCTGACCAGGGACGCTATGATCGGTGACCAGTTCAACGACTAGCTGGAGGGATCCGCGCTGAACATACTCGCGGATGCAATCGCGCAACGGCTTTTCGAGGTAGCAAAGCTCCCGCGCCAACGTAAAGCGCAAGTCGCAATGGCGGTGGTTGACGGAACTCACCTGGAGGATGAGGCGTTTGCCTCCGCGGCTGCATTCGCCGCGGCCGAAGCCGGTCATGCTCTGGATCATAAGCTGCTCACCGGATCATTGGGCGCTGCACAGCAACGCGTTGAGTGCGGAGAGGACAGCGCGAACTGCCGCTTGATCGATGTTGCCGCCGAAGCCGACTCCGATCTGCGCCTGCTTGCCGCCGGCTTCCTGCAGGCGAACGAAGCAGACTGCCTCGGCGTCAGCCGAGCGACCACGCGTTTCCTCTTCGTATTCCCTGAGGTTGAACTGAGGCACGGCAATCAGGCGTCGCAGGCAGTGCACAAAGGCCGAAACGGGGCCGTTGCCGGTATCATGGAGGATGTGCTTTTCGCCGTTATAACGGACATGCACTTCGCCCTGGATGACCTGTGGATCTTCCTCGCTCGGGCGCGGCCAGTAGTTGATCAAACTGATTGGCTGGTCCTCGTGCATGTACAGCTTCTTGAACTCCTCAAAGACCTGCCCGCTGGTGAGTTCGCGGGAGGTCGTATCGGCGAGCTTCTGCACTTCCCTGGCAAAGTCGACCTGCACCCAGCGCGGCAGCTTGATGCGGTGATCGCGCTCCATCACGTGGGCAATGCCGCCCTTGCCGGACTGGCTGTTGATCCGGATGAACTTCTCGAAGCGACGTCCGAGGGAGGACGGATCCACGTGCAGGTAGGGAATCTTCCAGGCGCCGAAGTGCGCGACCAACTCATCCCGCCGGCTCAGCCCCTTGTGGATAGCATCCTGATGGGAGCCGGAGAAGGCGGTGAAAACGAGGTCGCCCGCGTAGGGATGGCGCGCATGCGTCGGCATGGAGGTCACCCGCTCGACGGTTTCGCGAATGCTGTCCAGCTGCGAGAAGTCGAGGCCGGTGTCGATGCCGAGGTACTGCAAATTCAGGGCGACCGTGACGAGGTCGACATTGCCGGTGCGTTCGCCATGGCCGAAGAGGGTTCCCTCGACTCGATCGGCGCCGGCCTTGAGCCCCTGCATGGTGGCGGCTACCGCCATACCCATGTCATTGTGCACATGTACGGAGACCAGGATCTTCTCCGGGCAGACGATACGCTGCTTGAAGCTCTCGATCATGTCCGCGTACTCGTTGGGCATGCGCCGCTCGACGGTCTGCGGGAGGTTCATGATGACGCGCTCACCCGGTTCAGGTTCCCAGGCTTCGACAACCTTTTCGCAGATTTCGATGCCCAGGTCGGCATTGGTATCGGTGAATTCCTCAGGAGAAAATTCCAGGCGGACTCTGGTGCCGTCGAGGCCTCTGGAGAGTTCGCGGATCTGGCGAATGCCCTTGACGGCCGCCTCGATCAGCTGAACGCGTTCCATACCGAAGACGAAGCGATGATGGAGCTCGCTGGTGGCGATATACATGTGGATGATCGCCTCTCTGGCGCCATGGAGGGACTCGACGGTTCGCTCGATCAAATGGCTGCGAGCCTGTGTCAAGACACTGATGGCGACATCATCCGGTACCAGCTTCTGCTCGATCAAGTCTCGGGTAAACTGGAAATCGTCCGCGGAAGCGGAGGGAAACGAGACTTCGATCTCCTTGAAGCCGATAGCACAGAGGAGCTTGAAGTACTCCTTCTTCTGCTTGGGGGTCATGGGATCCGCGAGTGCCTGATTGCCGTCGCGCAGATCGACAGCATTCCAGATGGGGGCAACGATGGGGGAATCGGTCCATTTTCGGTTGGTAACAGAGATCGGATCCGGGGTCGCATAGCGGATGGAAGTCATGGTCATCTCCTGAAGGTCTCGAGTTGAACTCCCACAATCATGGGGAGTGCAACAGAATCAGTGCGTAAGGACTACGCAGAAAAAAGAGCGTCAGTGGCGCATTGCGCCGACATCAACGCAGGAAAGGCGGGCAGGGAGCCAGAATAGGCACCGCTGGCAGCAGGCGACCATATAGTCGAAAGTGGGGCACTGGGTCGCGCCCCGCGAAAGATTGAGCTGTGGTTCGAATGCTCATGAATAGCCAATGAAAAGATGAAATGATCCATTGAATATAAGCAGGGGCACCCACCTTTGCCAAGCGGATTCCACAGAAAAAGCTGAAATCTTCATCTGAGGCTTCTTTCCGCCGGTTCAGCCGGCATGCTCTTCCGCTGCTTCCCGGGCGTATTGCGTCCAGAGATGGAGACGATCGAGATGGCCATCGAGAGTCTGCAATTCGCGGAGGACTATCTGGTAATAGAGGCCGCGCAAGCGCCGCGCTCCCTCGTGCAGACGGGCGCGGAGGCGGCCCAGATCGTGATCAAGCGTGACATCGGTCGCCTTCTGGCGCCACATGATGGTGTGGCGATTCTGAACGCGCTCCACCAGAGTCTCCGCGTTTGTCCAGGCGCTCAAGACAAAGACGCGCAGGTTCGGGATGGAGAGGACGCCATCGATCTTACGGGTCAGGTTCTCGCAGCAGCCATACTGCATCAGCCCGAAGCGCTCCATGATCGGCCGCTGATACTCCAGGCAGAATTCCTCCCAATGGCGGGGGGAGACCTGGTCCCACTCCTGCGAGTTGCAGGCGCCCCAGCAATTCTTCAGGGTATAGTTCCCATCGCGGTCGGGTGCGCCAATGGGATCGCTGCAGGTCATCGGATCGCCGGTGTTGGGGCGGATGAGGCCAGTCTGCTCGCAAACGTCCAGGTAGTGCATGACGTCATCGCGGATGAATGCCATGAGCCGGTGGAGGAGTTCGGGCTCGAGCGCCACGTCCAGCATCAACTGGGTCAAGCCGCGCAGGTTTGCCGCCAGGCCCCCCAGGGTTCCCAGGCCATAGAAGGCGCTGCACTGCACCTGGACGGGATAGAGGTCACCGAAGAGATCGGCCAGACGCGCAGCCTGCCGTTCCGTCGCTTCTCGGTCGAAGATATAGGTGGGCCGACGGAGCTTCTCGAAATCGGCGGCGCACATGAGGGGCGGGTCGTAGGCCCAGGCGCCATCAGCCGTCCCACTCTCTCGATGGCCGATCTCAACGCCATAGCGCGGCTCCTCCAGGGGACGGATCACCGCCTGCACCGCATACGAGGGCATCACCGGATCGTCATCGTCAATCTCCCGCTTCAAGAGCACCTGCCGGAAACGGTATTCGAGGTCGCGGAGGAAAGGATCCGTGCATTCCATGGCCTCGCGCGGCAGCAGCTCCTTCCAGCAACCGACCGGACGGCAGTAGACAGGTGCCCGATCCGGCAGGCGAAGCGCATTCACGTCGTGCCAGCGCTTGACGATGGCCGTCATTCGAGGTTCGTGGGCCAGCTCTGCCACCTGTCGGGCGAGTTCGCGCACCAGCGCGCGTTGATCCGTCATCAGCGTTGTCATGGAGTTCTCCGAAGTTTGAGCTTATCGCCCGGCAGCGTATCGACCACCAGGATCTCTCCGACAAGCTTCTGGGTTCGCCCATCGGCATGTATCAGCATAGCGGTACCACCCCATGGGTTGGCCAGGCGAATCTGGCCGCCATGGGGAGATTCGATGGTAACCGAGCCGACACGATCGGGACCGCGGGCCGCGCTCAACAGGAAGCCACCAGCTACCCGCATGCCGGCAAAACTGCAGATACGCCACTGTGACGGGGCGCCCTTGAAGAGGTAGACGATCCCACGCCGCTCATGGACCAGCATCTCCTGGATGGCCGCCACGGCACTCATGCCGGCATCCATCTGCATGATCTCCGGACGTGCAGTCTGCTTGGAGACGGCGCCCTTGCCCATCAGGCTGAAGCCGGCGACATCGACGTCGTGCAGGGTGCCATGCCCTTCGTTGGTGAAGACGCGCTGCCAGATATCCAGCCAGAGTTCGGCGGCATCGGCGTTACCAAGTCGACTGTGAATCATGCTGGCCCAGGGAACGCACCAGCCGCTCCACATGCCCGGTCCTTTGGCGATCCATTGACAGATCGACTGCTCGATGACCGCTCGCGTCTCCTCATCCTCCCAGTCGAGGGTATCGAAGGGGGTGATGGCGGCCAGGTGGGAGTGATGGCGATGGCTCTCTTCCAGCGGGGTTCCGTCCCAGAGACCCATCTCGGTCTTGCCGTTGCGCTCGAAGGCAGAGTAGCGGGGGCAGTTGTCGGCTATCTCACTCCAGATGGGGCTGGGTGTTTCGCCGAGAATCCTGGCCGCGGCCAGGAGATCCTCGCAGAGGCGATGGATGCAGGCGAGCTGGAAGCTGGCGTTGGCGCCCCAGGCGTCCATGGAGGCGCCACGATATTCGGGCGAGACGCTGACCGGAAGTACGAAGCTCTCGCCGTCGCGCTCGAGCATCTCCTCGTAGACCCGCATCGTCCCCTTCATGAAGGGAAAGGCGCGTTCGGCGAGGAAGTTGCGGTCGAGAGTGTAGGCATAGTAGCGGTACATCATCTGGGCGACCCAGGCGGTGCAGCCATGGTCGATCGTGCCTGTCCAGAAGCCGCCCATGCAGGTGCAGCGATCGTCAACGGCATGGGGCAGCATGTAGCCGTCGTCGATGCCGAGGAAATGATGGGCATTTCGCCGCAGGATGGGTTCCCAGCTATGAATGAGGTCGAAGAGAGGGCGCAGGTGTTCGAGGCGGTTACCGTGGAAGGCCGGCCAGTAACACATCTGCACATTGATGTTGAAGTGGTAGTCGTTGCTCCAGGGAGGCATCTGGTATTCCTCGACCCACGGTCCCTGAAGCGTCGCCGCGACGCCATCGGGATGGGTCAGGCCGGCAAACTTGTACATGCCGTAGTCGTAGAGGAATTTCAGCTCCTGGTTGGGGATATCCACATAGGCGGCGTCCTTCCAGAAGGCATTCAACCAGATACGCGAGCGATCCTGAATATCCTTCGGGGATTCGCCCAGCAAGGCCTCGGCCGCGTCGCGGGCAGCGGCGGGGCTTTCTCCACGCCCGGTGGCCAGCACTAACTGGCGGCCATCGAAGCGATAGGAGAGGCCAAAGGCGGGATCATCCGGCAGCGCCTGGGTCCAACCGTGCGTGGAGCTGGCGTCGTCGTCGAACAGTTCCGGCTCGGAAAAGCCGATGGAGGTCAAGTGGTCGCCGACATACTCCCACGCGGGTACGCGGGAGACGTTGGCGCGCAGGGCGGCGGGCATGGTCACCGCGAGCACTGGCTTCGTCATGTCGAGGACAATGCGGACGCGATGCTCGCGTTTGCCGCGACTTACCGACAAGACGATGGAGCTCATTTTCAGATTGAGTTCGCCGCTGAGGATGGAGCAGTTGCTGCCGAAGTCGATCTCGATCCGCCCCACGGGCACAATGCTCGGACGCGCCGGGTGTCCCGGCGGTCGGTCCGTCTCTTCGAAGAGCTTTCGCAAGCCCTGCTGATCGCCGCGTTCGAGGCAATCGCGAATGGCGGCATAGCTCTGCTTCTCGGTCCACTGGAGACCGCCGCGATGATCCCACAGATCGACACGGCCGATCGTGATGCAGAGGAGCTCTTCTCCCCAGACCATGGCGCCCATGAGCCCGTTGCCGAGCAACATGCCAGTGTGGGTGCGAGGGAGCGGAAAGGACCAATTGTAAGTGGGTTGAAAGGAACGGGTTCGATACTGATTGCCATGTCTCATGGGGATTACTCCAGCCCTAGGCGTGAATACTGCTCTGATGGCGCATCGGTTGCCGCCATGACATCCTTCATCAGGCGAACCATGCGCGCCTCGACCTCGACATCGTCCAGGGGCGAGAGCTGTTGGGGATCGACCTGCACGTCGAAGAGGAGGGTCTGCATGTCGGCCTGGCCTCTTTGACTGGGGACCTTGAGGGTGGGAACGCCCTTGGTAAAGGAGAAGGGCTCCGACAGGGTGGCGCCGGCCAGTTCGCCGGTGCTGAAGAGGCCGCGCATGTGCGTCGGCATGAGGGTGTAATTGTAGAGCGGCTGATTATCGCTGCTGGTTGGGGCGCGCATGTAGACGTAGTGACCGTCGGTCACGTTGACATGGCCGCCGTGGATGCCGAAGATGGCCGCTTCACGCACGGGCGAATCGTCGACAATGGTCTGGCGGAGGGGTTTGCCCTGCATGTCCGGCGGGAGGTCGAGCCCGAAATAATCGAGAATGGTGGCCGGGAGGTCGATGGTCTGGACGAGGGACTTGCGTCGAGCGCCCGCGACGCAAGTGCGAGGATCCCAGATGAAGAGGGGTGTGTGGGCGATCTCTTCGTAGAAGGGCATGCAGCACTTTGCCCAGAAGTCATGTTCGCCCAGGAGGAAGCCGTGATCGGTGTTGACGATGAGGAGGGTATCTTTCCAGAGGTCGAGTTCATCCATGAGGTCGAGGACTTTTCCCAGCCAGGTGTCGCACATGGAGACGAGGGCGGCGTTCATGTAGCGCATGTGCTGAACGGCAGCGGCATCTTCGGTGACCTTGCCATAGGTGGGCCAGTCGAAGGTGTCTCCCTCCCATTCATGCGGATAGAGATCCTTGTAGTGCTGGGGGCTGTAATAGGGTTCGTGAGGATCGAAGGTCTCGATCTGGAGGAACCAGTTGTCTTCGGCATGGTTTCGCCGGAGGAACTCCATGCCGCCGGAGAAGGTCCGCGCCTGGGGCATGTCTTCCTCGTTGGGCATGTAATGGCGATTGACGCAATCCTGGCGGAACCAGGTGCCGGAACGTCCGTTGACGGTCCTGGGGACGTCGATATCATCGGGGAGATGGGCATGCCATGGATCGCCCTCCTGGCCGCGCTGCAGGTCGAAGGTGGTGTACCGGCCATGATAGGTGGCGCCGCCATCTTCCCAGTAGTGCTGGTGATCGGTGACGAGATGGGTATGGACGCCGTTCTGCTTGAGGGTCTGGGGCATGGAATCGTCGAATGGTTCCAGAGGCGACCATGAGCGATGGAGGAAATTGTAGCGGCCGGTATGGAGTTCGCGGCGGGCGGGCATGCAGGGCATGCTGCCGACATAGCTGGTGTCGAAAAGGGCGGTATGGCGTGCAAGGCGCGCGAAGTTGGGCGTCTTCACCCAGTCACACCCGTAGGGTTCGAGCATGTGCCGGTTGAGCGAATCGAACATGACCATGATGGCTTTCAAGACTTCACCTCGACGTTTGACAGAGTGCTACCGGTGGATGAACCCGCTAATAGAAGATGCCGGTTCCCCCGCGTCAACCGCTGCCAATGAGGAAGGCTGCTGATGTTTGGGAGATCAGCAGCCCTGGAAATGGCGGCGGCGGAAGGTGTGCGCTTACTTGTAGCTGTCGTAGGGGCCGATGAATTCGCTGCCCACCCCGTGAATGAGCGGTATCCACTCGGCGTGGCCATCGGCAAAGGTCATGTTAATGCCGGCGCCCCAGAATCCATCGCCGGCAGCATGATTGCTGCGGCTGGACGGATTGAAGGAGTGGGGTTTGGTGAGGCGGGGAGGCGCGTAGGATAGATCCCAGAGGATGGGGGCGCGTTCGGCCAGGTGGGCGGAGAGGGAGAGGCGCGGCGTGGGATGAAGGATGTTGGTCTTGTTGGAATAGCCGGCGACCAGCCATCCATAGTAGGTGTTTGGTGGACTCATGACGCCGACGGGAGGGCCGCCGCGATTGGAGGAGCCGCCGACATAGAGGAAGGGGAAGTGGGCTTCCTCGGCGGTCCGCCAGAAGATGACCGCCTCGGGAATGGATGGACAGCGGGCGATATCATCCACAGGCATGCCGTAGTCGTCACGCAGCATGTGCAGGCCGCGCTCAGTCATGCCCGTCGGGATATTGTATTTGCCGCAGGGGAGCCATTCGTCATTGTCGCCGGCATAGATCAGGACATAGGTCATGAATTGCTTCTGATTGTTCAAGCAGCTGCTGCGCCTGGCGCTTTCGCGGGCGCGGCTGAGGGCAGGCAAGAGCAGAGAAGCCAGAACCGCAATGATCGATACCACAACCAGGAGTTCAATCAGGGTAAAGGAGGTGCGTTTCGTGATCATGACTGCTTTCTCCCAGGGGACAGTTTGGTTAGGTTGCGGCGTTGCATCGCCAGCGTAATCATGCGGAAAGCTCCGGCTTCACGATACTGCAGACTGTCCAGCGTATCGATGCAGACTTCCGTCAGCAATCCAATGTCGACAACAAACGCCGGCCAATCCGTCATGCCGGCCATATCCAGAGTTTGCTCGGTGCCACAGAGGATGGCGTTGGCCGGCGAGAAACGCTCCGCGTCGGCCAGGTGTCGCAGGAGGTTGGCGTAAGTGGGATCCGGACAGACAAAGGCAGTGGGCGGATCGGGGGCGGTGAAACAGGTGGGCAGCTGCCCGCGAGACAATCGGGAATCACCGGAGTTGTCGTGCAAGGCGGCATCGTAGTTGAGTCCGGCCCGGGAGAGAGCGAGGCGATATCCGTCTTCCCAGCGATCGTAGTAAAGCCCGGCGGTGCCGCGGGCGGAGATGAGGCCGACACGCTTGTGGCCAAGCTGCAGAAGGTGTTCCGTGGCTTCGCGGGCGGTGGTGATCTCGTCCAGACCAACCGCGATGGCGCGCAAAGGCAACGATCGATCCGGCCATGGCCCCACCAGCGGGCCAATGACCACGCAGGGTACGTCACCCTCCGCGAGGAGTTCCAGCAACGGCGCATCGACCGGGCCGTACAACATCATGCCGCTGCTTTCCGCGCCACAGGCCAGGATCTGGCGCGCGAGGGTCGGCGCGTCTTCTCCAGTGGGCGACACGAGTTCCACCCGGATACCTTTGGCTCCGCAATGAGCCGGCAGATGGCCGACAAACTCGTTGTAGACCCTATTCTGCAAGGTCAGGTCGACGAAGTGGTATTTGAGCAGCTTGCGGGAGCACTGCCGCTTTTTCCGCAACAGTTCGGCCGGCGTGCAGTAGCCGAGACGGATGGAGGTTTCCCGGATGCGCTCCTTGGTCTCATCATTGACGCGTGGATTGTCCGACAAGGCAAGGGAGACCGTCGCTATCGACGTACCCACCTCCGCTGCAATTGTCTTCAACGTGACACTCATACCGTGCACCCTCCGATAGTCCTAGTTTATACAACTGGCGGCTCCATTGCAAATCTTTTAATTAAAACCCCAAAGCCATGCAGTGGGAGGGGAAGTTGTTTCTGCAGAGGATGGGGAGAGGGGGTGACGCATGCAGAACGAAATTCGCCATGACTTCCTTTGGCGGAGACGTAGACGTGGCTGACGCCGCGCAGCACCTGGCCCACACGCGAATCTTGCGCGCTCTTGAGGCGGCCTTCGGCGTCGTAGACAAAGGTCTGCCGATAGTTCCCTTCGTGTAAGCGTCAAAAATACCCCATGGTGAATATTCGCTTGCTCGTGCGCACAATATCTCCTGTGACTTGAACCCCCTACAGGAGATCATGAGGATGAGCACAGAGACGAAGCGGAGCTATTGGGCGGAGCTGATCGAGGCGTGGCAGGCAAG
>JAWLHB010000010.1:0-225975 GCA_041690595.1 Lentisphaeria bacterium | reverse complement strand
GCTCATCCTCATGATCTCCTGTAGGGGGTTCAAGTCACAGGAGATACTGTGCGCACGAGCAAGCGAATATTCACCATGGGGTATTTTTGACGCTTACGAGACGTCGCCTGACTTCGCGCATCGAGGCTCTATGTGGGCCATGGCGGGAGTATCGCGGTGGCAAGACACTGCCGCGTTCTTCGCTGCCGGTGAGGTTGGAGCTTCCGCCGGGGGTGAAGAAGCTTGGGGATGAACCGGGGCTGCGCCCGCTCGATGAGGTGTTGTTTCCCTATTGGCTTCGCCTGGAGCCGCGGCTGGTTGGATTTGTGCTGCAGGGCGTGAAGGCAGGGGGCTTCTATCGAACCAATGAACTGCCTCGCGAAGGAAAGGCGCCGCGGCTGTTGCACGAGCCGCACCCGGTGCTGAAGTTCATGCAGCGGCGCATACTGCGTCGCATCCTCGATCAGGTGGAGGTGCATCCGTCGGCGCATGGGTTTGTCAGCAAGCGCTCCATCTTTACGAACGCGGCGCCGCACACGCGCAAGCGTCTTGTTGTAGCGATGGATCTGCGTGACTTCTTTCCCAGCATCAGCCTGCCGCGAGTCGCGGGGGCGTTCATGGCGGTCGGCTTCTCACGGAAGACGGCCTGCCGGCTGGCCGGCCTGTGCTGCTACCAGGGGGTTCTGCCGCAGGGGGCGCCGACGAGTCCCGCCATCAGTAATCTGGTCTGCCGCCGGTTGGACGCACGCCTTCACGGGTTGATGAGCAGCCATGGCTATGCCTATACCCGGTATGCCGACGATCTGACCTTCTCTGGAGACGAGCGGCTGCTGCGGCTGCTGCCGAGGGTTCGTTGCATTGTTGCGGAGGAAGGTTTCGCGGAGGCGCCGGAGAAGACGCGGATCATGCGCAGCGGATCACGCCAGATGGTGACGGGATTGACGGTCAATGACCGCGTTGCGGTGCCGAAGCGGGTGCGGCGGCTCATTCGGGCGATGGTCCATACGCAGTCCGTCGCGACCGAACTGGATGACGAGCTGGTGCGCTTTCTGTATGGGCATATCGGCTTCATGAGGCCGGTGCATTCCAGCGAAGCGCGGGAGCTTCATCGGAAGCTGGCGATGGCTGTCCATGATGACGGGTTGTGAACCGGCCGGTTGAGCCCTATAGTCTGGGCTTCTCCTTTCATCGTCAGCATCTGGTCTCATGGATATATTCAAACGTTTCCTTCCCTATCTGCGTCCGTACATGGGCGCCATCATCTTCAGTGGGATCTGCCTGCTGATCGCGACGCCTTGCCAGCTTTTTCACCCGCTGGTCTGGAAGTTCATTGTCGATGACGTGATCACGGATGGGAAGTACGAGATGCTGGCCCCGGCCCTGGGCGTCATGGTGATTGTGCATCTCATCGGTTACGGGCTCAACGCGGTGCGGAACTACGTGCTGGGCAAAGTTGGGCAGAACTTCATCTACGATCTGCGCAATCGCGTCTATGACAAGCTGCAGCGCCAATCGATGGGTTACTTTCACAGCCGTCGCTCCGGTGACCTGATCTCGCGAGCCATGAGCGATGTGGATGCGGTGGAGCAGGTGGTGATTCACGGCATCGACAATGTGATCGGCAATGCGCTCAGCTTCTTCTATGTCAGCGTCATCATCGTCAGCATTCAGCCGATGGTGGGCACGGCGACACTGGTGCCGATCGCGATTGTGGCCGTGTTGATCTACAAATTCAACCGGCGGATCAAGAAGCTGTACCGCAGTGTGCGGGAGACTCTTGGCGATGTGACCTCCAAGTTGCAGGAGAACCTCCAGGGGATGATGACGATCAAGGCCTTTGCGCGGGAGAGCTACGAGCAGCAGCGTTTTCAAGCGGAGAACGATGTCTATCGGCGGCGCGGTATCGAGGCGGTGCGGGCTCGTTCAGTCTACTATCCGGCAGTCTTTTCGGTTGGATTTCTCAGCAATGTCATCATGGTGGGGCTGGGGGCGGTGTTCGTGATCAACGGCAAGATGACAATCGGCGGGCTGGTGGCCTATCGTGGCTACTGGTGGCAGCTTTTCAGCCCGATCCAGTCGATAGCCACGATCAATGAGATGCTGCAGCGTGCCGCGGCGGCCGGGAGCCGGATCTTTGAACTGCTCGACGAACCGGAGGAAATCGAGGATGCCGCGGATGCCATGGAATTGCAGCAGGTAAAGGGGAGCATCGAGTTCGAGCAGGTCAACTTCGCTTATGACGAGAAGGGGCACACCTTGCGAGAAATCGATCTCCGGGTTGAACCTGGGCAGAGCATCGGTATTGTCGGTCCAAGCGGAAGCGGGAAGAGCACCTTGCTGCACCTGATTCTTCGCTTTCACGATCCGGGGCAAGGGAAAATCCTGCTCGACGGGCGAGATCTGCGCTCGCTGTCGCAGCAGTCGTTGCGCAGCCATATCGGCATCGTCACGCAGGAAGCGTTCCTCTTTCACGATACAGTGCGGAACAATCTGCGCTACGGGAAGCTGGATGCCACTGAGAGCGAGGTGGAAGCGGCAGCCATACAGGCGAACGCCCATGAGTTCATCTCGCAGTTGAACGATGGGTACGACACGCAGATTGGCGAGCGCGGCGTCAAGCTGTCGGGCGGTCAGCGGCAGCGACTTTGCATCGCTCGTGCCTTCCTGGCCAATCCGGAGATCCTGCTGCTCGATGAAGCCACCGCGGCGGTGGAGCCGGAGTCGGAGTTGCTGATCCAGGGCGCGTTGCAGCGCCTGATGAAAGGGCGGACTACAATTGTCGTATCACACCGGCTCTCGATGGTGCGCGATGCCGACGCGATTCTGGTCATTCAGGACGGCCGCCTGGTCGAGCGTGGCAGCCATGAGCAGTTGATGGCGCGGGGAGCGTGGTACGCCCGTATGTACAGGATGCAGATGGAAGGTGCGCCGGCGGGCGACACAGTTTGATACCGTGCGTCGATGTGCGCTATCTTTGGAATGGAGGCCGACAGTTCACTCCACTCGAAAGAAGGGACGACCATCTTCAGGCGCAGGCGCGGAGGTTTTTATGGCGTTCAAGCTCACATCCACTTCATTCAGCAATGGTGAGGAACTATTGATGGAATACACGTGCGAAGGGGACGATATTTCGCCGCCCCTGAGCTGGGAAGGGATTCCAGACGGCACGAAGAGCCTTGTGTTGATCGTTGACGATCCCGATGCGCCGGACCCGGAAGCTCCGAAGATGACCTGGGTGCATTGGGTGTTGTACAACATCCCGACGAATATCCATGGACTGCCTGAAGGGGTGAAGGCAAGCGAACTCGAGCCGGGGACGGAGTCGGGTCTCAATAGTTGGCACAGGACCGGGTATGGTGGGCCGTGTCCTCCGATCGGCCGGCATCGATACTTCCACAAGCTTTATGCGCTGGATACGGTACTCACCGGGCTGAAGCGGCCGACGAAGGAGCAGGTTGAGAAAGCGATGAAAGGTCACATTCTCGCCAAGTCGGAGCTTGTGGGAACCTACAAGAAGAAGAGCTGAAGCTGCCAGTCACTGAGCTCAGTCAAAGGGATTCATCATGGACTCGGTGATGTTGTTGAAGGCCATGCGATCCGCGTGTCCGTCCAGATAGAGAAGATTTGGCTTGCCGTCGTGTGTGCTCTTTGCCAGCTCATAGGTACTGATGACATAAGCGAAGCGGGTGGAGGCACCGGGCCAGTCCCACCGCGGCTCCTGATCGGCCAGAACAATCATGGCTGACGCATCCTTGGGCATGCCGTGCTTGATATAGCCCCATGTGTTGTTGGGGCGCTTGCCGCACCAGCCATTCATGCCATAGCGGGGCCAGCAGATGTTCATGAGGGATGCGGCAGCCGTCACCGTGTCCCAGGATGGCGAATAAACGTACTGCGTATAGCCGCGGAAGGCATAGCCGACATTGTTGATGTCCGAGCTGGCGCGGGGAATGATGGGGCAATCCAGCTCATTGGCGCCGCGGGGCGTCAAGAAGCCCCAGAGGGTCAACTGCCCTTGCCAGATGGTCGGCGGCCGGGGATCGCCCGCGTAGGGCATGGGGCTGAGCAGATAGCCGTCCCCTTCGTCCGTATACAAGGCAAAGGTGAGCCCAAGCTGCTTCATGTTGTTCATGCAGATGGAGTTGCGGGCGCTCTGACGGGCTTTGTTCAGGGCCGGCAGAAGCATGCTGGCCAGGATGCCTATAATGGCCACCACGACAAGGAGTTCAATCAAGGTGAAGCGATGGCGACTGTCTTTCATGGATGATCCCCTGTGGTGATGATAGATGCACTGAGTCCAAGTCGAAAACTTTAATAAGTATAATAATAAGAAATTGGGGGGAGAGTTGCAAGGGCGATTTCAGGTCTGTCGCAGAAAATGGTACGGAGAGCGGTGGCCGATGGAAGGGCTTTTTTACACGGTGATGGATCCCTGCTTCTCGACGAAGTCGCGTGGATGGGCATGGGGTTGACGCTGGCGTACGCGATTGTCCGCGGTCACCCCGTGGCCGAAGATCAGGTTGACGTGGAGCAGGCGATAGCTTTCATCGGATGATGATGCGGCGATCGGGTTGTTTGCTCACCCACTCGACAAAGGTCTGCAGTTGGGGATGCTGCCGGAGCTTGTCGATGCTTTGCCAGTCGCTGGCCAGTTCCTTCTCCGTCAGGGTCTTGTGTACCATACGATGGCAGGGCTGACAGAGATCGACGGTGTCCGCGCGCAGCTCTTCGACGGTGCGGCCGGTGCGTTTGGCGATGCGCCTGTGCTGAGAGCGCGGCACGAGATGATGGGCGGTCAACTCGCGAACGCTGCGTCCGCACAAGGCGCATTTCTGGGGTTCGTCGGCCATCAGGTCCGTGACTTGAGGATCAACTCCAGATGGTGAACGGCATCGGCGAGTTCCGGGTGATGGAAGGAGGCGTGCACGTCTACTTCGCCCATCTGACACCAGACGGTGTTGTCGGTGAGGATGGCTTCGGGGCGCTCAACGCGTCCTTCGGTATCCACGACGCGATCCGGTACGAGAACCAGCGCGTCAGCCAGGTATTCCATGTAGAGGAGGCCGATGCCGCCGTAGCCCCAGGTCTCGATCCGGACGCGTTCGAGAAGGGGCTTGCCGGGGAGCGGGTGCTCCAGAAGGTAGAAGGGCATGTCGTCCAGCAATGTCATGCGGGGCTTGGGGACACCTTCATAGACCGTGTGCCAGCTCATGTCATCGTCATGGCGCACCAGGACGCGCACCTTCTGTGAGCCATAGCAGTCCGGCAACGCATAACGAATGCGCAGGAGGCCGACAGCTTCCTCATCGCGGGTGAGGCGATCGACAAAGTCAGCGATGGCGCTCTCTTCGGCGGCAAGAATGGGCCGGCTGCTTTGGTGGGGCAGTCCGGTCCGCAGGTGTTCCCACTGCTCGGCCCGCCGCACCTTGAGGGACTGAACCTGTCCGAGCAGATCGCGCGCTTCTTCCAGAAGGATCGCTCTTGGGGGCGTTGGTTGTCCGGCCCAGTGCAGCCATGCTTCTTCAGCGACCGAGCGGAGCGCATGGCCCGCCAGTTGCAGATCGACGTTGACCAGCATGTCGTCAAGGACTTCCCGGGCGCGTACGTCTCCGGCATTCGTGGTGGCGATGACGTTGCGAATGAGGCGAAGCGTGGCAGCTGCCTGCTCCTCGCTGGGGGTCACGTCGCCATGCAGTTGCGACGCCGGCGGCGAGAGCCGCGCAGCGAAATTGCCGCATGAGAAGGCCCAGACAGCATCCAGAAATTCGCCGTCACGGGAGCCGAGGAGTTCGGCGCAGCACTCGCGGAAAATCTCTTTGGCGCGCCACCACCGGCCATCTTCCCAGAGGCGGCCGGCAAAGGCTATGATGGGGTACTGCACCAGCATGAAGCGGGTGGAGTTCTCCCAGATGGTCATCAGGCCGCCGAGCGGTTGATAGGGGGCGGCGTGGCGGGAGAGCGACTCGGTGTTGAGCGGATTCCAGTTGACTGGGCAGACGAGGAAGGAGATCCCCCGCTCCTGGTAGTCGGCCAACCGCCAGTCGCGAGCCTGGTTGCCGAAGTGGGTCTTGCAGCGGTCGACCAGATTGTTGTACTGCCAGACGCATTGCACGATATCGGTCGGCATCTGGTCGAGGATGGCGGGGTACTCTTCGAGCATGTCGTCCCACATCATCATGCGTTTACCGAGCTTACCGACGACGATCTGGTGGAGGCGCAGAAGGTGCTGGAGAAAGAGGTCGCCCTGAGTTTCGCCCTGGCTGATTCGGCGACGGCACTCGGAGCAGCGTCCGATCTCCCATACTTCATCCAGGCCGACATGGAACCAGGTAGAGGGAAAGGCTGCCGCAACTTCCGTAAGGTAGGCTTCCAGAAAGTCGTAAGTGGCTTCCTGGGAGGGGCAGAAGGTCAGGCCGGGACTCTTGCCGCCGAAGCGACCGGTGGCATCCGGCTCGCGCAGTTCGCTCAGCGGCAGCAGCTCGGGGTAGCGCAGGAAATGTTCGACGTGACTAAAGCAGTTTACCTGCGGCACGACATCCATGCCACGCTTGGCGGCATGGTCGACGATCAGCTTCATGTCGTCGATGGAGTAGCTGTCAATCTCGGCAGGGTAGGGGAATGACGCGGTGCGGATTCTGGCTTCGAGATAGAGGTGCAGGGAATTGTAGCCGAACTGGGCGGCAAAGTCGATGAAGTCACGGATGTAGTCGAGGGTCTCGACCTGGCGTCCCAGGTCCAATTGTACGGAACGAATCTCGTAGGGCTTATCCACTTGGCGCTCTCCAGTTATGAATCAATCAGGGAAAAGAGTTTCGGTTATGATAGCCTGCCATTCAGGCGCTGCTACCTCTGGGCTGACGTTCCGATGAAAAAAGGCGTTTGGTTCAACGGGCAAGCTGTCCACGTGTCTTGACGCGGATGTCCCGCGCGCACCATTCCAGGTAGAGCTGCTCCTGTTCGTCCGGCGTGAGATGTATGGGGCGACCGCTCTCGCGATAGCGGGTGGTGAAATGCTGCAGCAGGATCGCGGTCGCAGTGGAGAGATTGAGGCTTTCGGTGAAGCCCTGCATGGGAATGGTGATCAGCCCATCGCAGGCAGCTCTGGCTTCGGCCGTGAGTCCTTCCGATTCTCCGCCCATCAGCAGAGCCAGCTTATCCGGCAGCTCGACGCTGGTGAAAGGGGTTGCGCCGCGCGGGGGCGTGGTGCCCAGCACCAGATAGCCATCTTCGTGCAACTGTCGAATCAGGGGTCCGAGGGCGGCATGCCTCTGTACGTCCAGCCAGCGATTGGCCGTGGCGCTGATGATCGGATTGAGCTTCACCAGTTCTTTGGTGACGAGGTGTATTCGGCACAGGCCGAAGGCCTCGGCGGACCGGAGGCAGGCGGCGACGTTGTTGGGGTCGGCAATGTTCTCGAAGATGACGGTGATGCAGCTCAGCCGTCTGGCGAGGACCTCCCTGAGTCGAACAATGCGCTCGGGGGTAAGGAGCTGCTCCGCCATCTCGCGTATGGACTCGGGCGTCTTCATCCGGTCAACGCGCGCAGATAGTCGACGGTTTCGCGAATGTCCCTGATCTGCTGGTCGCCGCTGATCTCCCGCTCGATGATGAGGTCGCCCTCATAGCCTAACTCCTTCAAGCGGGCAACGAACCGTGGAAAGTGGACCTTGCCGGAGCCCACTTTGACCTCTTTGCCGAGATTGCGCCCGTCGGTGGGATAGTTGCCGTCCTTGGCGTGAACGCAGCGTACCCACTGGCCGAAGACGTCCAACGCGTCGATGGGGTTGGCCTTGCCGTAGAGAATGAGATTCGCGGGATCGAGATTGATGCCCAGGTTGTCCAGGCCGATATCCTCGATGCAGCGGAGGAGGGTGACGGGCGTCTCCTGCCCAGTCTCAAACCAGAAGCCGATGCCGAGGTCACGGCAATGACTGGCAACCTGGCTGATGGCGTCGATTGTCGGGCGGTAGGCAGGATCGCGATGGTACTCGGGCACGAAGCCGACATGGGTCGCGATGGCAGGGGCGCCAACGGCCGCGGCGAATTCCGCGCCCTGCATGAGGGCGTCCACGCGCTGGGCGCGCCATGAGTCGGGGACCAGACCGATGGTGCTGGGGCCATCGATGAAGTTCCAGGTTGCCGGTCCGGGGTAGCCGGCCCAGACGGCGGAGATCCTTACGCCGGCTGTTTGTGCCTGCCGGCGCGTTTCGGCCGGGTCGACCTTACTCCAGATCTCCGGGTTCCAATTGCAGAGCTGGCAGCAGGTCAGGCCAAATTGCCCGACATGTTCGAAGGGATCCTCGTGCTCTCTCCACCCGGTCATAACGCCGATATCCATGGTCTCGCTCCGTGTAGGTTGATAGATGATGTGCAGGAAATGTAGCCATGCAAGGGGAAGGTTGCGAGTGCCTGCGAGCTACTTACGTGAGGTAAGCTCCTGAATGATGGCGGCGATCTGGTCGAGCCATTGGGCGCGGTCCTTGCCCATGAGCCGGGGCAGGCGGGCGCCGGCCTGCTTGATGTAGCCGCGCGAGCTTTCGAGCATCAGCTTCTGGTCGCGAACCGTGACGGCATGGATATCCCCCGCGTGCGCTGCCAGACGAATGGTGTTGAGCATGAGCAGGTACTCGACTTCCGCCGGAGGGGGGCCAAAGCGATCGCGAATCTCCGCGCGGATTTCCTCGAGGTCGGCGGGTTTGGCAATCTCGCTCAGCCGGCGATAAAGCTCGACGCGGATGGTCTCTTCGTGTACGTACTCCCGGGGGATGCAGGCACTCAGCAGGTGGAGGTCGGTGGTTTGGCCATAGGTGACGAAATCGAGATCGAGCTGGACTTTGGGGCGGATGGGCAGGGGATTGTTCTTCATCCTGGCGACGGCTTCGCGAAGCAACTGGCAGTAGAGGTCGAAGCCGATGGCGGCGATGTGGCCGCTCTGCTCGGCACCGAGAATGTTGCCGGCGCCGCGGATCTCGAGGTCCCGCATCGCCAGCTTGAAGCCGGCGCCCAGCTGTGTGTACTTGCGAATGGCGGCCAGGCGCTTGCGAGCGTTGTCCAGCATGACACCGAACTTCGGGATGAGCAGATAAGCGTAGGCCTGGCGATGATAGCGGCCGACGCGGCCACGCAGCTGGTAGAGGTCAGCCAGCCCGAAGCGATCGGCGCGATCGATGATGATGGTATTGGCATTCGGGATGTCGACGCCCGATTCGATGATCGTCGTGCAGACGAGAACATCCACCCCGCCTTCGATAAAGGTGATCATGGCCTGCTCCAGCTCGCCTTCCGCCATCTGCCCGTGGGCGACCAGGTAGTTGGCCTCGGGGACGAGGGCCTTCAGTTTGGCCGCCACCTTGTCGATGGTCTGGACTCGGTTGTGAAGAAAGAAGACCTGTCCCTTGCGCTGCAGTTCGCGTCGTATGGCCTGCTCGATGAGGGTATCGTCGTACTGTGCCACGACCGTTTGCACGGGCAGTCGCTCCTGCGGGGCGGTGACGATGGTCGAGAGATCGCGCAGCCCGGCGAGAGACATGTAGAGGGTGCGCGGAATGGGCGTCGCGGTCAGGGTGAGAATGTCGACATTGGCGCGGAGTCGTTTGAGTCGTTCCTTATGCTTGACGCCGAAGCGCTGTTCTTCGTCGATGATCAGCAGGCCAAGGTCCTTGAAATGGACATCGAAGCTGAGGAGCCGATGGGTGCCGATGAGGATGTCGACACGCCCTTCGCGCGTTGCGTCAAGGATCTGCTTCTGACGGTAGGGAGTGAGGAATCGCGAGACATTTTCGATGATGACGGGATACTCGCGGAATCGTTCGCAGAAGCTGTAGTAGTGCTGCTGGCTGAGGACGGTGGTGGGGACGAGGACGGCCACCTGCTTGCCGCTGAGGACGGCTTTGAAGGCGGCACGCATGGCCACTTCCGTCTTGCCGAAACCGACATCACCGCAGATCAACCTGTCCATTGGCCGCAGCTTGTGCATGTCTTCCTTGACATCTTCGATGGCGTGCAACTGATCCTCGGTCTCGGTATAGGGGAAGGCTTCCTCGAAAGCACGCATGGCCGCCTCGTCACCGACAAACGAATAGCCTTCGCTGGCCTCGCGAACGGCCTGCACGCGGATGAGGTCGGCAGCCAGATCGGCAACGGCGGACTCGGCGTTTCCCTTGATGTTCTTCCAGTGCGCCGAGCCGATCCGGCTCAACTTCGGGTACTTTCTGCCGGAGCCGACATAGCGGCTGACCAGGTAGGCCTGCCCAAGGGGGACAAAGATCTTCGCATCGTCGGCAAACTCCAGAACCAGAACTTCCTGTTCACGGTCGTGAAACTGCTCCAGCTTGATACCCAGGAAGCGGCAGATGCCATAGCCGGCGTGGACGGCAAAATCCCCTTCATGCAGTTCCGTCCCTTCGTGGAGCATGTGGTCGGCGTGAAAGCTGCTTTTGCGGCGTCGTTTGGGAGCGGAGGGAGTCTTGCCGAAGATCTCGGCATCGGTGAGAAGGGCGAGGCGTTCTCCTGGCAGGAGCATGCCGCAGGAGAGCGTGCCCACATAGCTGTGCAGGCGAATATGCGCCAGGTTGTGGGTGGTGAGGAACTCCATGAAGTGTTCGCACTTGCTCTGGCTGGAACAGCAGATGATGAAGTCGTAGTCGTCCTCGTCCCAGCGCTCGATCTGGGTCGCCAGTGCCTGTTGATGCAGCGTCTCCCAAGTCAGTTCGATCTCGGGAAAGAGACCGCGGAACTGGCTGGTCAGGGCAAAGCCGGGAAAGAGGTGCACCGGGCGCCGGCCATCATCCGCGGAAAGTATCGCGGCATCCGGAACCAGCAGGAGCTGACTGGCGGGCGATTGCTGATAGCGTGCCCATTGTCCTTGCTCGGGCGCCCCGCCGAAGCGCTTGAGATGGTCGTCGATTGCCTGCGGGTCGAGGAGGGCGAGGGTGAGTTGGTCATCGGAAAAATAGTCGAGGAAGGAGTGGACGTTGTCCTCATCGAGCAGAGCCGCCTCGCCGCGGGGAATGATGGTGCAGCTATCGATCGTTTCGACGGAGCGCTGCGTTTCCGGGTCGAAATAGCGAAGGGACTCGATCTCGTCGCCGAAGTATTCGACGCGTACGGGATACTCGTGAACCGGTGAAAAGAAGTCGAGGAGGCCGCCCCGCCAGGAGAACTCGCCGGGCATGTGCACTTCCGCTTCATTGTCGTAGTCGAGGGCGACGAGAAACTCGGCCAGCTTCCGCGGCGGCAGATTCTGGTCGCCAAGGCGCAGCTTCTTTTCCAGTGTGCGGAAGGCATCGGGAGGGGGGGCGGGCGAGGTGGCGGACATGGCCGAGGTGACAAAGAGATAGTCAGTCTGGTCCGTCATCCGCAGGATGCGGCTACGCTCTGCCTCGTTCTCCGGCATCAGGTGGCGGCGGGTCGTCTCCAGTTCAGGCAGGAGCACCGCCTCGCGGCCGAAACCGGTCATCTCCCGAAAGGTGTTGATGTCGGCAACCAGTTGTTCCGCCAGCGGGATGGTCTCAACGACGGCGACCAGATGAGCTTCCGCTGGGACGGGCCAGGCGGAGAGGGCCGCATAGGCGACGTCCATCTCGACCTGGATCGCCAGACTTTCAGCTCGCGCAAGCCGCGAAAGTTCAGGGGAAAGATCGAATATTTCCCTCCAATCAAAAGTTTTTTTCATTTTTTATGGATCAAAGCTTGACGAGAGGGCATCTAACTCAATATATTAACGGTTTACTTTTCTTAACCCTATTTGCCAGGCGGTAGCGAAGCGGAAAGGGAAAAAACGGCGGTTCGGGGGCCAACGCCATGCAGTGATGCCCTACGGGGCGCCATGAGTCGGAAATCTGATTGAGACTGAACGTTATCAGCGTTCGGGACAAAGTCAAGAGAGCCGGTAACTGGGTGCATGAGCGGCTTGCGGATCATTCTCACTCTCACGAAACCCTATCATTGCCAATCTCTGCTGGTGAAGTCTTGCCCCACCTGATTGGCCGTGCGACGCGGCGATGCGAGACGCGTCTGTCACGAATGTGGCGAGAACGACGAAGCTAACGACAGGTCAAAATGAGACCACAACCCACGGGAGAGTCCATGCTTTCAGGAAAGAACGATACCATGAAAGCCTACATGCGCGAGATCGGCCAGATCCCCCTCGTGTCTCGGGAAGAAGAAGTTGACTTGGCGGCGGAAATCGCCAAGGGCAATCCCGATGCGCGGGCCAAGCTGATCCAGAGCAATCTTCGCCTTGTGGTGAAGATCGCGCATGATTTCAAAGGCTTGGGGCTGCCGCTTCTCGACTTGATCTCGGAAGGCAACATTGGTTTGATGAAAGCTGTGGAGAAGTTTGATCCGTCGAAGGGCGCCAAATTCTCCAGCTATGCGGCGTGGTGGATCAAGCAATCCATGCGTCGTGCGCTTTCGAACCAGAGCCGGACGATTCGTATCCCGGTGCAGTCCGCCGGCAAGATCAACAAGATCAAGACGGCGCGGATGCGTCTGAGCGAAGAGCTTGGTCGTGAGCCGACGGATACCGAGATCGCCAATCATCTGGACTTCAGCGAACGCACGGTAACCGCGTTGCGGTTGGCCGAGTTGCGCACCTTCTCTCTGCAGGATCCGATCCAGCAGGGCGAAGAGTCCATGTTCCAGGATATTATTCCGGATTTCGGTGCGACCACGCCGGATGAGCAGATTTCGGATTTCGAGATGCTGCGCCAACTCAAGGGGCTCATTTGCCGCTTGGACGAGCGCGAGCGTCTGATCCTCATGTTGCGCTTCGGCCTCGACGGGAACCGCCCGAAGACGCTTGAAGAAGTCAGCAAGATCATTGGGCGTACGCGCGAGCGTGTCCGCCAGATTCAGAACCAGGCCCTCAATAAGCTGAAGAAGTATATTGAGGAAGACAACGTGGAAATGCCGGATGACGAATCGGTCGCTGCGCATACCCGCTGATACTTGGTAAAGCATGTGTGGAGAACCTTCCCGTCGCGTCCGGCGGGGAGGTTCTCGCGTATCTGGTTTGGAATGCAAACGAAATGTGAAACAGGCGCTTGCATTTGAACCAAAGAGTTCCATACTAACCATTCCTCTTCAACTCAACCAGAAGGATAGCAAAAGAAACTTATGTCTGAGATTCGACTCAAGAAAGGCGAGCCCATCGACAAGGCCCTGCGGCGTCTCAAGAAAAAGCTGGATAAAGAAGGCACCTTGAAAGAGATCCGCAACCGGCGCTACTACGAGAAGCCCAGCGAGATTAAGCGTCGCATGGCCAAGCGCTCGCGTTGAGCGACATAGTTCGGCTATCCTGATCCGATAGTGGCCGGAGTGGCGGAATTGGCAGACGCGCTGGACTCAAAATCCAGTTCCCCCAAAGGGAGTGTGGGTTCGACCCCCACCTCCGGTACCATTTTCAGCCGGATTCCGAATGGAGTCCGGCCGTTTATGTTTTTCGGCGACGAGGGGAGACGATGAAGATCTGCCATATCATCACGCGCATGATCGTTGGGGGCGCGCAGGAGAATACCCTTTTCACCTGCCGTGGCCATCTGGAACATGGGCATGCGTGTACGCTGGTGACCGGACCGACGGATGGGCCGGAGGGTAAGCTGCTCGAGCACGATCGGCCCGATGGGCTGGAAGTGGTCACCATGCCGCACCTGATCCGCCCGCTTTCGCCGCTGCATGATTACCGTGCCTGGCGTGAACTGACATCGTGGCTGCGAGAACGCCAGTTCGACGTTGTGCATACGCACAGTTCCAAGGCAGGAGTCATTGGCCGGCTTGCCGCCGACAAGGCTGGAGTACCGGTTGTCGTGCATACGGTGCATGGCCAGGCCTTTCATGCTTACCAGGCAATCTGGAAGAATTGGATCTACATAGAGTCCGAGCGTATGGCTGCCCGTCACTGTCACCGGATCTATGCCGTGGCGCAGGCGATGATTGACCAGTGTATCGAGGCGCGTGTGGCGCCGGCGGAGAAGTACCAGACCGTCTATAGTGGAATGGAACTGGAGCCGTACCTGAAGGCGCACAAGGATCCGGAACTTGGCCGCGCGCTGGGGATTCCGGAGGATGCCGTGGTGGTGGGCAAGATCGCGCGGCTTTTCGAGCTGAAGGGTTATGAGTACTTTGTGGCGGCGATGCCGGCCATTGTCGCGCAATGCCCGAAGGCGCACTTCCTGATTGTGGGCGATGGTACGCTGCGCCCCTGGCTTGAAGCGGAGATCGCCGCGCAGGGGTTGACGGAGCGCGTTACCTTCACCGGCCTCGTTCCCCCGAGCGACATACCAAGATACACGGGGATGATGGATCTGCTCGTGCATCTTTCGCTCCGCGAAGGGCTTCCGCGAACCGTGGTGCAGGCTCTTGCCAGTGGCATCCCTGCCATTGGCTTTCCATTAGACGGCACACCCGAGGTCATTCTGGACGGCGAAACCGGGCTGCTCGTGGAGACGCGAAACGTCGATGCCGTCGCCAGTGCGGTGGTCCGGCTGGTCAACGACGCGGAGCTTCGCCGCGGCATGGGGACTGCTGGCCGCGCCTATGTCCGTGAACGCTGGGACTGGCACACCATGGTCGACACGCTCGAAGCGGACTACCAGCGCCTCCTCGCTGGCCGCTCCCCCGCCTGAGTCGGCGGAAAGTGGCGGGAGAATTCAGCGGCCAGGACTGGGATTCCCTGGTACAGGAAGGTATGTTGCGAGCGAGTACCGATAACGCAACGAACAGGGGGTGATGGTGAAGCGGCCGAATGTGATTCTGGTAATGACGGACGACCAGGGGTATGCGGATCTGGGATGTACGGGAAATCCGTGGATTCAGACGTCCAATATCGATGCGTTCAGCCGCGAGGCGGTGCGTTGCGAGGATTTTCATGTGTCGCCGCTTTGCACGCCGACTCGCGGAGCCATCATGACGGGGCATCGGCCGGTCCGCAATGGCGCGTGGGCAACGACATGGGGCCGGGCGCTGGTGCGACGGGATGAAGTCATGATGCCGCGGATTTTTGCGGAGAGTGGCTATGCGACCGGCATGTTCGGGAAATGGCATCTGGGCGACAACTATCCCTATCGTCCGCAGGACCGGGGCTTTCAGCATGTGGTGGCGCACAAGGGCGGCGGCGTCGGGCAAACGTCGGACTTCTGGGGCAACAACTACTTCGATGATACGTATTTCCACAACGGCGAGCCGGTGACGCATGAAGGGTATTGCACGGACATCTGGTTTTCGGAGGCGCTGAAGTGGATCGATGCACACCGCGAGGAGCCATTCTTCGCCTACATCTCGACGAATGCGCCGCACACGCCGTATCTGGTGGCCGAGAAGTACCGGCAGCCTTACGAGCAGATTCCGGAGATCTGCGAGCCGGCGTTCTATGGCATGATTACCAATATCGACGAGAATTTCGGTCAGCTCCTGTCGCACCTGGATACGTGGGGGATAGCGGATCAGACGATCGTGATCTTCATGACGGACAACGGAAGCTCGGGAGCGGCAGAGTTGGACCGTCAGGGGCACCTTGTACGCGGTTACAATGCCGGCATGCGTGGGATGAAGGCCTCCTATTACGATGGCGGCCATCGGGTGCCGTTCTTCATCCGCTGGCCGGAGGGTAATATCGGCGGCGGGCGCACGGTGAACGAGATGGCTCTGCACATCGACCTGCTGCCGACTTTTGTGGAGCTTTGCGGTCTTACAACGCCCGAGGATCTTACCTTCGACGGAGAGAGTCTGGCGCCGTTGCTGCGGGGGGAGACGGAATCGCTGGCGGAGGATCGCATTCAGTTCCTGCAGTACCGGCAGAACACGAAACCGCCGGAGAAGTGGGAGAATGCGGTGCTGACCCGTCAATGGCGGCTGATTCACGGAAGTGAGCTTTACGACATCAAGCGCGATCCCGGGCAGCGTCACAATGTGGCGGCGGAGCACCTGCACGTGGTCATGCGGTTGCGTCATGCCCATGAGCAGTGGTGGCGAGAGGTTTCGCCGGAGCTGGCGACATACTGTCCGATTTCGCTGGGCAATGCGGCGGAGAATCCGGCGCGTCTGGACAGCATGGATGTGATGGGCGATGTGGCGTGGCACCAGAGTGCGATTGCGCAGGCCCAGCCGGCATGCGGCAGTTGGTGCGTGGATGTGGAGCGGGCGGGGCGCTATCGGTTCGAGTTGCGGCGGTGGCCGGAGGAGCTGGATCTGCCGCTGAATGCCGGGTTGTCGGCGGAGCTGGCGGAGCAGTTGATCTACCCGAATCCGGGCAAGGCGGGCGTGGCAATGTCGCCGGTGAAGGCGCGTCTGAAGATCTTCGATCAGGAGCAGTTCGCCGGAATCCGGAATGGCGATCGGATGGTCAGCATGGAACTGGAACTGACGGAGACGGGTGTGACCACCCTTGACGCCTGGTTCGTGGATAAGAACGGGGCGGAATGTGGTGCCTACTATGTTTCGGTGACCTGCCTCTCCTGAACGACACCCCCGTCTGGGGCGGCATGGCGATGGCGCTGATACCAGTCGACGGTGCGGCGAAGACCGTCATCGAGATCGGTGCTGGCCTTGAAGCCGAAGAGGTCGCTGGCGCGTTGGGTGTCGAGGCAGCGGCGCGGTTGTCCATCGGGCATGTCGGGATCGAAGCGGAGTTGTCCGGGAAAGCCGCAGATGTCGGCAATGCGGTGAGCGAGATCGGCGATAGTGATCTCGAAGCCGGAGCCGAGGTTGACCGGTTTGTCGCCATCGTAGCGTTCGGTGGCATCCAGGATGGCGCGTGCGGCATCCTCGACGTAGAGGAACTCACGCGATGCCTTGCCGGTTCCCCACAACTCGAGGTAGTCGAGTCCCTGATCCCTGGCCGCGAGGCATTTGCGGATGAGGGCCGGGATGACATGTGAGCTGTGGAGGTTGAAGTCGTCGCGCGGACCATAGAGATTGACGGGGAGCAGATAGATGCCGTTGAAGCCGTACTGCTGACGGTAGGCCTGGCATTGCACGAGCATCATCTTCTTGGCCAGCCCGTAAGGGGCGTTGGTCTCTTCCGGATAGCCATCCCAGATGGCATCCTCGCTGAAGGGAACCGGCGTATGCTTGGGGTATGCACAGACAGTGCCGATGGCGACGAATTTGCGGGTACCGTGGAGGCGGGCCTGCTCGATCAGCTGCACCCCCATCATCAGGTTGTTGTAGAAGAAGGAGCCGGGGTTGTCGCGGTTGGCGCCGATGCCGCCAACGTCGGCGGCGAGATGGATGACGATATCGGGCCGCATGTCGCGATACATGCGTTGGATGGCGGTGAGCTGGATCAGGTCGTACTCCGCATGGCGCGGCACCAGAATGTCGGCACAGCCACGCTCTTTCAAATGCTCGACGACAAAGGAGCCGAGGAATCCGCTGCCGCCAGTCACGACAATCCGTTGATTGTGCCAGAAGGTGCTCATACTCTCTCCTTGCCGTTGCGCACGGCATCATGGTCCGCCTCCGTCATGATTTCGACGAGTCGGCTGAAGGTAACGGAGGGCTTCCAGCCGAGTTTGCGCAGGGCCTTGCCGGGATCGCCGAGGAGCTGCTCGACCTCGGTGGGCCGGTAGTAGGAACGGTCGATGCGGATGATGGTGTTGCCGGTGTTGCGGTCGATGCCGACCTCGTCGATGCCTTCGCCCTGCCATTCGATGTGCATGTCGAGGAGGCGGAATGCATGTTCGATGAATTCGCGGACAGTGTGCATCTCGCCGGTGGCGAGGACAAAGTCGTCGGGCTCTTCGTGCTGAAGCATGCGCCACATCCCTTCGACATAATCGGGTGCATAACCCCAGTCGCGCTGGGCGTTAATGTTACCGATGTAGAGGCAGCTTTCCAGTCCTTCGCGGATGCGAGCGGCGGCGCGGGTAATCTTGCGGGTGACGAAGGTTTCGCCACGGCGCGGGGATTCGTGGTTGAAGAGGATACCGTTGGAGGCGAAGAGGTTGTAGGCTTCGCGGTAGTTGACGACGATCCAGTAGGCGTAGAGCTTGGCGACGGCGTAGGGAGAGCGCGGATAGAAGGGGGTGGTTTCGCGCTGGGGCACTTCCTGAACCTTGCCGAAGAGTTCGGAGGTGGAGGCCTGGTAGAAGCGGGTGTTGATGCCGGTATCGCGGATGGCGTCAAGCAGCCTCAGCGTACCAATGGCGGAGGTCTCCGCGGTATACTCTGGCAACTCGAAGGAGACCTTGACGTGCGATTGAGCGCCGAGGTTGTAGATCTCGTCGGGCTTGGTTTTCTCCAGAAGCCGATTGAGGTTGCTGGTATCGGTCAGGTCGCCATAGTGGAGGAAGAGGCGGGTATCATTGTGGGGATCGGTATAAAGGTGGTCGATCCGGTGGGTATTGAAGGTGCTGGCCCGGCGAATGATACCATGCACGATGTAGCCCTTCTTGAGGAGGAGTTCTGCCAGATAGGAACCATCCTGACCGGTGATTCCGGTAATTAATGCGGTCTTCATCGAACCTCGTACTTCTAGATGATCAGGCTTGGTGTAGGGCACCGACGTGCCGTTCGGGATGCTCGTTTGCCTACTTTAGGATCTTCTTCAAGCGAAAGCCAAACCAGGGGGCGAGCCATGGGCGATCAGGCAGAGAATCGCGCTGCCAAGGCTGTCGCTATTGTGAAGGAAGGCGGGAGCAGAAAACAAAAAGGCCCCGGCGCGTGAAGCGTCGGGGCCTTTCGGGTTGGGGAATGTTCAGCGATTCGGGTAGGTACGATAGCGGTCATCGCCATAGGAACTCTGACGATCGACCTTTTCGTCCTGGGCGCTGCCGGTAACGCCACCGAGGATGGCCCCGGCGCCGGCGCCGATAGCCGCGCCTTCAAGTCCGCGGCCGGATTGATGGCCGATGATGCCGCCAAGGATAGCGCCGGCACCCGCGCCAATGGCCGTACCGCGTTTGGTGTTGACTGTGCTGCTCGTGCAGCCGCTGACCGCCAGGCCGAGGACGACAGCGGCCATGGCGAGAAAGATCCTGAATTTATGTATACGGCTTCTCATGAGACCTCCGTAAGTTGACGTTTGACGATGCTCACGTATTAGACACTCAACGACTGAGAGGGTTGCCCGGTCCCGGTTCCATCGGCATGACGAGGGGATCGCCGGGCGGGGTATCCTCTTCATGATAAACAGAGTGGCAACTGGTGGCGACGAAAGCCAGCAGCAGGGCAAAGAGGATGTGACGGATCTTCATCAACGGGCCTCCCGTACTTCGATGTAGTAGAAAGCGGTGTTCGGATCGGTGGCGTTTTCACGATAGGTGGTGATGGTGTTGGGGCTCAGGAAGAGCCGCTCCCAGCCGCTCGGCTTATCCAGCGGGGCGCCATGCATGTCGAAGAACTGGGTGCGGGCCTCAATGCCGAGGCGGAAGTCGGTACGATTGCGCAGTTGCGCCCAAACCTGGGCGGTGCCGGTGGGATTCTTATGCCAATTGGTGGCCTCGACGGCGATCTTGCCGTAGAGAGAATCGTCAGTCAGCCCCACATTGTTGTAGCGGACCTTGGTGTCGGGTGTATCGACCCGAACGGGCGCATGGGTGCCTTCCTGGATTCTCCATCTGGTGCAGGCGGACAAGACGAGAGCCGTGAGCAATAGAAGCGCGATGTGGAGTGTTCTCATACGCATACCTTCAGTAATCCTGGTTGTAGTATCGACCGGAGACAATCGTTGTGGCTGGACGAGTCCAGACCACATTGGGGGAGCGCGGGGCGGGCACCGTGACCTCCTTCTCGACAGTATCGTAGGTCGCCCCGGCATCGGACTTGAACTCGACGCGCACGTGATGGCTGCCTGGCTCCGCGGGCATGGCGATCACGTGCAGCGTATCTGGAAAATTGCGGATGCGGCGGGTGTCTGCCTGGGGCTGCACCTTGTCGGCGACCGCACCGGCAATGATGCCAATAGCGGCCAGACCGGCGCCGACGCCCATCGTCTTGTCGCGGTTGCCGGAACCGCCGAGTTGGCTGCCGATGAGGATGCCGGCGAGCCCAAGGTTAGTCAGCGAGGATCCCGCCGCCTCCCATCTCTCCTTGAAAACGACCTTGTCCTGCAGGATATAGTCGATGGGACGCCCGCCACGGGTACTTGCCTGCCAGAAGAGATCTTCGGCTGGATAGAGGGTGACGACGCGGTTGTTGACCTTGGCGGTAACGCTGACGTCGCGCCGCCCGGCACCGCGCCGGTAGGTCAACGCGGCGCCGCCCTGTCCAGCGGCCAGCTTGACTGGAGCGGAACCGGACTCGCCGATGATGAGCAAATTGTCGGCCGCGGTCGGCGGGGGGGCATCCGGACGGATTTGGGCGAGCCAGCGCAAGGGTTCGGACGCTGCGACATTATCGTTCAGCATGAGGGAGCACCAAGCTTCAAGGTAATAGAATGAAGCAAGATCGGAGCGGTGCTGTTCCTCCTCGGCGAAGGCATCCTGGAAGATACCGGAGCGGAAGCAGGCGCGGGCATTTTCCAGATCGTTCGCCATGATGTAGAGCAATCCCCGATAGTAATAGGCCATGGCGCGTTCGTAGGCTTCCCCCTTGAAGATCTTGCGTCCTTCGGAGAACCAGACGCGGCGGGCATCGCGCGCGCCGCGAGCGCTTCCCCAGACAACCTCGATCTCATTTAGGGCGGCATCCAGTGCCTCGCGGGCCAGCTCATGCTTGCCCAACTGCAGAGCATCGATTCCCAGCTCGACCTGATTGAGCACATAATTTCGCTGCCCTTCCTGATTGAGAGCCTGGTAGCCGGGCTGCAACTCGGTGGGCTTGTCCTCCACCATAATCTGGGGCATGGGCCGATAGGCTGGGGTGCTTGCACACCCACCTGCCAACCACATGCCGATGCCCATCATGGCCATGATCACTGCTGCCTTCATGAGAGTCGCCGGTTATTGATAGATAATCGACTCGTAAGCGGATTTCTTGAACTCGTGCATACCGCTGTAGACCAGTTCGCCGCTGTTGAGATCGATCATCTCGAAGAGCACCTGCATATAGCTGTCCCGATTGCCCTGAACATCGCCCCCACGCAGATCCTGGAAACGGCCGCTGAGGCGATAGTCGGCAGTGGGGAAGGTAATGCGTGGGGAGCCATCGACCTGTCCGGTGGTGCGCTTGGCCTGCTCTTCGTCGACCATCTGCTGCTGTTCGCGCGAGATGAAACGCAATCTGCCGTTGGCGGCGCGGAAAAGCTCGTTGCGCAAGCGATCGACGATGAGCCGCTTGTTCATCCGCTGAGAGCTGTCGTTGGTGAAGTACTCCGCGTCCATGACGATGACCGCGGGCTTCTCCTGGCGATTGATGATCGGGTTGGCGAGCATGTCGCGCATGATCTCATCGGTCATGGAGACGATATCCTGCGATTCCATGCCGATGCTGCCGGGAGAACCGGGAGTCGCGGTGGCTGGATCGAGGTATCGAGACGGTCGCTGGCTGGGTTCATTGCGCACGTCGGTGCGATGGGTGGTGCAGGCAACAAAGAGCGGCAGTGCCGCAGCCAGGACGAGACAGGTTCGCCAAGTGGATGGGATCATGGAGGTCTCCGATTGCATGGTGGGTGGTATCGTGAGCCGCATGGCGGCAAATTGACGTGATGAAGTTGAAATCCGCGGGGGCAACGCCTACTTTGCCAAGTCACTCTTTGTGCACATTTAGACGCCACTTCGACGGCAAGTATTCATCCTCGACGAAATAAATATCCAGTCTGACCAAGACGCCATAACGAGGTTCGATCATCATGAGCGAGCAAAAACTCTCCCGCCAAAGCTACTTGTCCCGGAATGTCGGCGACTTTCCCGATGAAATGGAGGTGCTCGGTCGCCGCTACGTGAAAGTGGAGGATCTTCGTTACGGCACCAACCCGCATCAGCCATCCTCTTACTATAGACCCGTCGACGTGGTTTGCCCGATTGCCGGGATGGAAATGCTGAAGAGCGGCAAGAGCGGACTGTCGCAGACGAACCTTGAAGACATCTCCTACTCGCTCAATATCATCAAGTTTTTCGTGAAGCCGGCGTGTGCCTGCATGAAGCATGTGAACCCCTGTGGTGTCGCGGTTGCGGTGGAAGGGGAGAGCCAGCGTGACGTGTACGTGAAGGCGCGTCAGTGCGATCCGCGCGCGGCCTTCGGCAGCGTAGTCGCCTTCAATACGGAAGTGGACGAGGCTACCGCGGAAGAGATCATGAGCACCTTTGTGGAGTGCGTGGTGGCGCCGTCGTATACGGCCCAGGCGTTAGGTGTTTTCAATGACCAGGAGCGGTTCAAGCTGAACAAGCAGATGCGCGTGATCAAGGTGGCGGACGTGGCGTCCCTGCCGAAATACGTTGGTGACGATGCGCGCCATGCGCGTACACTGAAGGTGCTGGCGGATGGTTCGCTGGTGGTGGCGGAGCCGCTGTTGACGCACGTGCGGGGCCTGGATGATCTCAAGCGGGCGACAGCCACAGCGAAGGACGAGGGCGATCAGGTGTCGAGCGCAGCCGTGAGCGACCAGCAGCTCGATGATCTTCTGACAGCCTGGTATGTGAACCTGAGCGTCCGCTCCAACGGCGTGGTGATTGTGAAGAATGGGGTAACGCTGGCCGTCGGCACTGGCGAGCAGGACCGGGTAGGCGCGGTGGAACAGGCCGTCTGGAAGTTTCAGGAGAAGTACGAAGGCGAGGAGACGATCGAAGGGGCCGTGCTGTCGAGCGATGGTTTCTTTCCCTTCCCGGATGCGGTGGAAGTCGCGGCAAAGGCCGGCGTTAAAGCCTTCATCTCGCCGGTCGGTTCGATCAAGGATGCGCTGGTGATCAAGCGGGCCAATGAGCTTGGTGTCAGCCTCTTTCACGCGCCCGAACGCATCTTCTCCCACCATTGAGGGAGTGGCCCCACGTGCATATCGAAACACTGCCTCTCGGGGCGCTTCAGACCAACTGCTACCTGGTAAGCACCGATTCCGGCGATGCCTATGTCATCGATCCCGGTGGAGACCCGGAGCGGCTGCTGCTGCGCATCGAGAAGCTTGGACTGAGGCCACAGGCGATTCTGCTGACGCACGCGCACTTCGACCATATCGGCGCGGTGCCGCGTGCGGCGCGGGAGCTGGGTGTACCCGTGCTGCTGGACTCGCGCGAAATCGAGCTTTACCGCTCGCCGCGAAACGCCATGCTGCCCTGGGTGCCCCCGATCACGGAGGTACTTCCCGAGACGGTGGAGAGCTTGCCCGCCATGCCCGAGGGGTTGGCGTTTCGTATCCTGAAGACGCCGGGGCACACGCCCGGCGGCATCAGTTTCTACTTTGCCGCCGCCGCGGTGGTATTTACTGGAGATGCACTCTTTCAGGGTTCGATCGGACGCACGGACCTGCCGGGCAGTGATTCAGCGTTGTTGCTGCGCAGCATCCGCGGTGCTCTCTTCACCCTGCCGGACGACACGGCGGTCTATCCCGGCCACGGCGACTCGACGACTATCGGCGACGAAAAGCGGTACAACCCGTATCTTCAGTGAGCATGTGATGCGTGGGGGGCGATTGGGGCCGCGGTTCCCTATGGCCAGTTTTCATAGAAGACGAATTCCCGGTTGAGACCAGCCGCGGCGGGATAGGGGAACTGATCGACGTGGCCATCGACGAAAGACAGGATGGTCTTCCCATTGTGGGAATAGATGACGTCATCTATTCTGTTTAGATAGCCGAATCGGGGACTAATCCCCTTGACCTCTCCCATGTCGACGGTTCTGTCGGCGGAGAGGCTGCCGATGTGCTTCTTGGGTCGCCAGGTTGGCTTCTGATCCTGAAAGGTGCCATAGCCAAAGAAACTGTTGGGCTGATAGTTCATGACTCGCCAGCCATCCGAGATGTAGCAGAACTGCCGTACCCGAGCTGCATCCTGAACGGTGGGAATATACTCGCCGGCCGGGCAGAGGAAGTAGTTCTTGCTGTAGCCATTGTTCCAACGGGTATCGGAGAGGGTGGGGCCCATATAGTCGTCGATGATGTTGCTGTAAATGAGGGCGCCGGCAATGGCTGGATTCCACCAGGTTCGGTTGGCGGCAAAGTATTCATCATTGTCGCCGCGGTAGAAGCTGTTCCACATGCCGAACTGCTTCATGCGGTTCATGCAGGAAGCGGTTTTTGCCTGATTGCGCGCACGGGCAAGGGCTGGCAGGAGCAGGGAGGCAAGGACGGCGATTATGGCTACAACCACCAGTAACTCGATAAGTGTAAAACCCATCATCCTGCGTTTAGTCACCATGAAAGCAGCCCCATTGTTCAGTTTTGTATTTCAGCGGCTCGATGCTGAAATAAACTAAATTATGGAATGGAGCTTGTCAACCTCAGCAGGAAGCCGATATCGTCTCCGGAGGCTCCTTACCGGATCTTGTCGATGAGATCAGGGCAGGATGCAGGTCACTCCTGCGCCTCCAGCCAGCGTTCGGCATCGAGAGCGGCGCGACAGCCCATGCCCGCGGCGGTAATGGCCTGGCGATAGACATGGTCGGCGCAGTCGCCCGCGGCGAAGACGCCGTCGACGCTGGTGCGGGTGCTTTCCTGCTTGAGGAGAATGTAGTTGGCGCTGTCGGTTTCCAGATGTGGCGCGAATGGGGCGGTGTTGGGATTATGACCGATGGCCATGAACAAGGCGCCGCATTCGATGGTCGAGACCTTCTCCGTGAGCACATTGCGCACCTTCACGCCGGTCACCTTATCTTTGGAGACATCCAGAACTTCCTCGACGACGGAATTGTAGACGACTTCGATCTTGGGGTTCTTCAAGGCGCGGTCGATCATGATTCTGGAGGCGCGGAATTCATCGCGCCGATGAATGAGGTAGACCTTGCTGCCGAACTTGGTGAGGAAATGAGCTTCCTCCATGGCTGAATCGCCGCCGCCGACGACGCAGATGGGGACGTCGCGGAAGAAGGCGCCATCGCAGACGGCGCAGTAGGAGACGCCCTTGTTTTCGAGAGCTTTCTCGCTGGGGATGTCAAGTTTTCTGGGGCTGGCGCCGGTGGCAATGATGAGGGCTCTGCACTCGATGGTGTCGCCGCCGCGCAGGTGCAGCTTGTGGGGGCCGCCCGGCTTCAGCTCGCAGGATTCGACATAGTCATATTGAATGCGGGTGCCGAAGCGCTCGGCCTGCTTCTGCATCTTTTCCATCAGGTCGGCGCCGAAGACACCTGCCTCGAAGCCGGGATAGTTCTCGACATCCGTGGTTGTAGTAAGCTGTCCGCCGAGGACGTCACCGGCAATGACCAGTGGTTCCAGATTGGCGCGGGCGCTGTAGATGGCGGCGGTGAACCCGGCAGCTCCCGTGCCGACAATCACGAGTCGTTCCATGTGATATTCCCCTGCTTTCAGTTGCTGCATTGCATTAAACGTGGTGCGTATCGCCGTGGCGATGCCTTTCGCCCGGTCAGGTGTGCGAAAAAGGTTGACGGAATCCCGGCGAACCTACAAAATAGTCGGCCTGCACCGCGCATGCAAATAAATGGCGCGGTTTTTCAAGGCAGCCGAAGGGCGAAGTGGGACTGGGCAGCCCGTTCGGCAGCGACTTTTCGAGACTTCGAGGAGGCTTGAATCTGGTCGCACTGCCAGTATGGTAATAGGCTGAAATCAAGGCGAGCCGCGCGTCACTGTTGGGCGGCTATGAACAATGAACATGTTCGGTATCCGGCGCGACGATGGCCTGGGGACCGAGGAGGAAGTATGTCCGGTCATAATAAGTGGTCCACGATCAAGCACAAGAAAGCGGCAGTCGATGCGAAGCGCGGGAAGATTTTTTCGCGTATCAGCAAGGAATTAACGCGCGCCTCGCGAATCGGCGGCGGCGATATCGACATGAATCCGCGCCTGCGCACGGCGATCAATGCGGCAAAGAACGCGAACATGCCGAATGACAACGTGGAACGGGCTATTAAGAAGGGCACCGGCGAGCTTGGCGGCGGTGCGCTGGAAGAACTGGAGTATGAAGGCTTTGCGCCCGGCGGCGTGGCTGTGCTGATCGAAGTACTGACGGACAATCGTAATCGGACCGCGGCGGAGATCCGCAACGTCTTCACGCGAGCGGGCACCAGCCTGGCCGGACCAGGTGCGGTGAGCCGTCTCTTCAGCCGCAAAGCACGCTTCGTGGTCGAAGGGGAGTATGCCGACGAAGTGAAGCTGATGGAACTGCTCTTCGAAGCCGGCGTCGATGTCGAGGATATCAGCGTCGAGGACGGGGAAGCGGAGATCATCGCCCCACCCGATGCCTTCGACGACATCGTGGGCGCACTGGAAGGTGCGGGCATTGAAGCATCGGACTCGGGCGTCGTCAAGATTCCGGAAACCTTCATTCCCGTTACCGAACTTTCCGTGGCCAAGCAGGTCAGCAATTTTCTGGAGGCGCTCGAGGAGCAGGACGATGTGCAGGCGGTGAGCAGTAATGCCGAATTCACGGACGACGTGATGGCGAAACTTGAAGACGAAGGGTGATCATCCTCGGAATCGATACTGCCTTGCGTTGCACCGGTTATGGCGTTCTGGAGGTCACCGGCAAGAAGATGCAGGCTCTGGACTGCGGAGTGATCGAGAATTCACGTACTGCTCCGCACAGTCAATGCCTGGCGCGTCTTGTCGTTGGAATTGAGCAGTTGATCGAGCGATTCTCTCCAGACATCGGGATCATCGAAGGAGGCTTCTTTGCCAAGAATGCCAAGACATCGATGGTGCTCGGGATGGCACGCGGGGTGGTGGTGGCCAGTCTTGCGCGGCGGGAGATACCGGTTTATGAATATGCGCCCAGACGGGCAAAGCAGGCAGTTGTCGGCTATGGTAACGCGACGAAAGCGCAGGTGGCGAGTACCTTGTCGATGCTGTTGCGGCTGGACATCAGCCGAATTCCTCCTGACTCGACGGACGCGATCTCCCTCTGCGTCTGCCATGCCCTGACGCTGGGCTCCCACCAAGGGCTTTTTGCCCCCGACCCACTTTAAGATTGTGCACGACAACGAAGAAGGAATAGTATCATGAACGCCCAGACGCCACCGCCAGAGAATGAGACGCTGAGCCTGAACGACCAGATCCTGCAACGGCACAAGAATCTGGAAGCATGGCGACAGGACGGCGTCGAGCCGTTTGGCTGCCGGGTAGACGGGATCATCTCCGCGGTGGAGGCGAAGGGCCGCTACGTGGAGGGACAGGCGGATGACGAGGGGGCGGAGGTGACCGTTGCCGGCCGCATGACCGCTTGCCGCACCATGGGCAAATCCATCTTTGCGGACATCACGGACAGTAGCGACCGGGTCCAGTTGTACGCACAGAAGAATGTTCTGGGGGAAGAGGCGTTCGACCACTTCAAGCGGCTGGACCTGGGGGACATTTTTACGGTGACAGGCCAAGTCTTCAAGACCCGCATGGGCGAGATTACCATCCGGGTGCAGAGCTACAAGCTGCTCTCGAAGGCGCTTCTGCCGCTGCCTGAAAAGTGGCACGGGCTGACGGATATCGAGCAGCGCTATCGCCAGCGCTATCTGGATCTGGCAACCAATGAGACGGCGCGCGACATCTTCCGCAAGCGGGTGCAGATCATCCGCGAGATGCGCCGTTACCTGGAAGACCGCGGCTTCCTTGAAGTGGAGACGCCCATGCTGCAGTCGCTGCCTGGCGGCGCCGCTGCACGACCCTTTACGACGCATTACAACGCGCTGAACTGCAAGATGTACATGCGCATTGCGCCGGAGCTGTACCTGAAGCGGCTGCTGGTGGGCGGCTTCGAGCGGGTCTTCGAGTTGAACCGTAACTTTCGCAACGAGGGCTTGTCGCGTCAGCACAATCCTGAGTTCACGATGCTGGAGATCTACCAGGCCTATGGTGATTGCGGCGTCATGATGGAGCTGGTGGAGGATTTGATCACCACCACTGCCGAGAAGGTCATCGGTACGCTGGAGATCCGGCACAGCGACACCAAGATCATCAACCTGAAGCGCCCGTGGCGGCGGCTTTCATGGAGTGACCTGATAGCCTGGCACGGGGGGATGGATTGGTATGAGGTCGATCATGCCGAGCATGTAAAGCGCGGCAAGACGTTGGAGCTGGCGGTGGATGAGAGCATGACCAGCGTCCAGATCGAGCAGGAGATCTACGAGAAGCTGATCGAGCCGACCCTGCTGCAGCCGACCTTCGTGACCCGGCTGCCGCGGGAACTGGTGCCATTGGCCAAGGCATGCCCCGACGATCCCCGCTACGTGGATGTGTATGAGCTGGCGATCAATGGTCAGGAGATTTCCCCGGGCTACTCCGAGTTGAACGATCCACAGGAACAGCGCCGACGCTTCGAGGAGCAGTTGAAGACGGCGAATCCAGAAGAGATCGCCGACAAGATCGACGAGGATTTCCTGTTGGCCATGGAGCACGGTATGCCGCCCGCCGGCGGACTCGGACTAGGGATCGACCGCCTGGTCATGATGCTCACCGGCGCGGAGACGATCCGCGAGGTGATCCTCTTCCCACAGATGCGCCCGCGCTCGTAGCCTCTCAGCTGATGTCGCCCTTGACCCTGAAGCCCTGCTGGCGCAACCATGAAGCGGCCTTGTACCGCTGGTCGCCCTGCAACTCCAGGACGTCTTCACGGACGGTGCCGCCGGTGCCGAGCAAAGTGCGCAACTGCCCGGCCAGCTCCTGCATCTCCAACTCATAGCCGACGTCGAAGCCTTGAATGGCGGTAACGGTCTTGCCGCCACGGCCCTTCTTTTCGATGCGCATGACGAGGGGAGAGATGAGAAATTCCTCTGGCCAGCCATCGGAATCGCGCTTGGGCTTTTCGACCGGCTTCGGGGGAGGCGGAGTGGGCGGTGGCCCCTCCGGGAGGTCCATCTTCAGCGAGGAGAAAGGGTTGACCTTGAACTCGTCGGGCTTCTTTTCCGCTTCTTTCTTTTTGCTTCGCTTAGCCATGAAGGCTTCCCGGTCATGCGATGAAGAAATAGGACAGCAACCGCCAGAGAGGTGTCGGCTGCTGTCGCTGAATCATGTGCAGGTCAGTCTTCGATGCGGAAGCCGACCTTGACGGTGACCTGCCAATGGGCAATGCGATTGTCCTCGATGTGACCGCGGACGCCGGTCATCTCGAACCAGCGCATCTCGTGGACGGTTTTGGCCGCTTTGCCGATGGCATTCTCGATGGCTTCCTGAATGCCGATGGTGGAGGAGCCGGTCAACTCGATGTGCTTGTATACATGATCGCTCATTTCTATCCGCCTTTGCTGTTGGTTGAATTCACGCGATTTGACCTTACTCAAAATGGGCTCTTTTTACAAGGGGTTGGCAGCCTCTTTTTTGCGGAGGCGTTGTGCTTGATTCGTCATAGCCGCCAGACTATTGTGAGAGTTCAACAATCGTGGCGGAGGAAGACGAATGTCGGGTTGCGTAGATCTGAAAGGGGCATGCGGCGTGCTGGCGGAGATGGCGGAATGGTCGGCCATGGGCTTCATGGAGGCGTTGGACGAACCGTGGCCATTGCCTTATGGGCGGGCTTTCCTGCGCCTGTACGAGAATATGGAGATACAGGTACCCGCGGAGCGATGGCTGATACCCTGTGAGCCCATGCCAAGAGTGCGCGATCGACACTCGCACCAGGTCTGGTCGCCCGTGGGGCAGATTCTCAACCTGAACCACAGCAGTGGCTGGGGCGTGGCGACGGATGTCGTGGAGCAACGTAAACAGCAATTTCCCCAGCACGCCAAACAACTCGACGCCATAGCGGCCACGCTGCGGGGACGTCTCCGTTACTTTGGCGGCTATACGCATTCGAATCCGGACATCCGTCGAGTAGTCAGCGAGGGCTTTGTCGCCATGTGTGCTGAACTGGAGGAGGAGTTGCGGGCGCTGGCGTCGGAGGGTGAAGCGGCGGACCCGCGGGAGCGCAACCTGCTCTTGGCGCTCAAGGATTACGCCGACGGGGTAAGTGCCTTTCATCGGCGTGCGGTGACGGCAGTAGCCGATGCGGCGGCGTCGGCTGACGGGGAGCGCGGGGTGCGTCTGGAGTGCATCCGCGATGCCCTTGCCCATGGATTTTTGCATCCTGCGCGCAGCTTCCTGGAGGGGCTGCTGGCGGTCAACTTCTGCTGGATGCTGGATGGTTGCGACAGCATCGGACGGGTGGATCAAGTGCTGGGCGCGCTTTACGAGCAGGATCTTGCGGACGGTCGATTGGATCTGGCGTTTGTCCGGGAGCTCCTCGATGAGTGGTTTCGGATGTTCGATGCGTTCAACGGGTGGAATCTGCAGGTTGGCGGGTATACGCCGGCCGGTATGGATGGCACTAACGCGCTGACCTTAGAGCTGATCGCCGCGTGTGGTCGCCAGCGGTTACTGCGGCCGAATGTCGCTTTTCGCGTGACACGCGAGACGCCGGACGAGGCGCTGGTTGCCGCGCTGCGTGTGCTGCGGGAGGGTGGGGGACGCCCGCCGTTCTACAACGACGATCTTTACGTGGAGACGCTTCTGGGCATGGATCTGGGGCTGACGACCGAAGATGCGCGCGAGATCGGCTTTGGCGGCTGCACGGAGACGATGATCGCGGGGCTCTCCAATGTCGGCAGCCTGGAGGGCTCGCTCAATCTGGCCAAGGCCATGGAGCTGGCCGTTCATGATGGCCGGGATCCGGTGACGGGAGTGCAGATGGGGCCGCATACGGGCAGCTTCGCCGACTTCGTAGACTTCGAGGAGTTCTGTCAGGCGGTTCGCCGTCAGATCCAGTACATGACGGATGCGTTCGTGGCGCGCAACCAGGTGGAACTGGCCCGGCGCTTTCACGAGGGGGATCCAAAGCTCTACCGTACCTTCTTCACCCGCGACTGCGTCAAGCGTCGCAAGTCATTCGAGGCTGGAGGCGCGCGTTACAACTGGTGCGTGGTCAGCTATCAGGGAATCGCGAACCTGATCGACAGCCTTGCGGCCATACGGCGCTGCGTCTTCGACGACCAGAGCGTGGGAGCCACCGAGCTGATTGCTGCTTTGAAGGCGGATTTTGCCGGCTACGGGGAGCTTCGACGCTGGTTGGAGGGTGCGCCTCGTTTCGGCAACGATGATCCGTATGTGGATGAACCAGGCGCGGCCATGATCGAATATGCCTGGCGGCAGCTTTACGAGCATGAAACGCCGCGGGGTGGCCGGTACCTGGCTTCGTGCATCCTCTTCGTTACCTACCAGGGGGCAGGGGCGACGGTAGGGGCGACGCCGGATGGTCGCGGGGCTGGGGAGGTGCTCACCGATTCAATTGGCCCGGCGCAGGGACGGGACAGGAGCGGGCCGACGGCGATGCTGCATTCCATCAACCGCCTGCCGCTCCACCTGGCGATCGGAACGCCGGTGCTCAACGTTCGCTTTCAGAAGCAGTTGCTGAGCGACACCGGCAGCTTGAAGGCGCTTGTCGGCCTGATCCGCGCTTTCTTCGCTGAAGGGGGGATGCAATTGCAGATCTCGGTGCTCAGTCGCGACGAGATGCTTGCCGCGCAGGAGGATCCGGATGCGCATCGGGACCTCATCGTGCGGATCGGCGGCTACAGCGAATACTTCGTGCGGCTGAATCGCCAGTTGCAGGATAGCGTGATTTCCCGCACCGAATACGCCTTATAACCAGTATGGAAGAAGAAGATGCATAAAGAAGATGATGCAGGACGATTTCATGGTATAGCCGCCGCTTTTTATCCGGAACACATGGATCCGAGCCTGTGGGAGCCGAACATACGACAGATGGCCGGGATGGGGATCAGGGCTGTGCGGATCGGCGAGTTCTGGTGGGATCGTCTTGAGCCGGAGCACGAGCGGTACGATCTTGCTTTCGTAAGGGAAATCCTCGATCTTCTGCATGCTCATGAGATTCAGGTGATCCTCTGCACGCCATCTGCCGCGCCCCCCGTATGGATGTGCGAGGATTTTCCCCAGATTTTGCCGGTGGATGCGAACGGCAACGTGATGGGTTTCGGCATACGCCGCCATACCTGCCCCACCTCCGAAACGTACCGGCAACTCTGTGCCGCTACAGCCCGGCAACTGGGGGCGGCGTTCGGCAATCATCCGGCACTGCTTGCCTGGCATATCGACAATGAGCTTGGACATCCCACCTGTTACTGCGAGCGCTGCGCGGATGCTTTCCATGAGTACCTCGCGGAGACGTACGACGATGTCGAAAGGCTGAACGAGAGCTTGGGGCTGGCCTTCTGGGCGCAAAGCGTCAGCAGCTTCGACCAGGTACCGCTTCCGCGCAACGGCTACAACCCCGGCCTCCTTTTGGCATGGCGCCGCTTCATGTCGCGGCAGTGGATCGACTACCATCGCAACCAGTACGAGGCGCTCAGGGAGACCGGTTGCCGCCAGCCGATCACGACCAACATGATGGCTCCCTGGAATGGCTACGACCACGTGAAGATGGGCAGATTCTGCGACATTGTCGGCTACGACTACTATCCGCGCTCTCATCCTTTCGGCTTCACGCTGGAAACCATGGCCTTCTTTGTGGCTATGCATCGATCCTATGGGAAAGAAGATGCCGTATGGCTCTTCGAGACGCAGGAAGGTTCGAAGCGGGACGAGCTGATCCTGCCGGGGCAGGTGCGGTACTGGACCATGGCCCATGTTGCCCTCGGGGTGACGCTGGTGGAGTACTTTCGCTGGGACATGCCGGTAGCTGGAGCCGAGCGCTTGAACCAGGGCATCGTGCATGCTCATGGGCAGCCGTATCGCGCCTTCAGGGAGATCACCCAGACTGCCGGAGAGCTCTCGCGCTTGCGAGAGGCCCTCGATGCGACCGTGCGACCGGCGGCGGACATCGGCATTCTCTGCAGCTTCGACAGCTGGTGGAACGAGGTGGCCCATCCGACTCTGCCGGCAAGCGCGATCGGTGCCGAGGGAATGATGCGGGAGATCTCCTATTGCCACCATCACCTCCTGCATTTCCGGGCCCTGATGCAGCTCGGTCACCTGGCCGAATTGACGGATCCAGAAGCAGACTGGCATCGCTATAAGGCGCTGATCCTGCCGACACTGACCTGCCTTTCCGGCGAGCTGGTGGCACGCCTGCAGGCATACGTGGCGCAGGGCGGTGTCATCCTGGCGGTCGGCATGCCAGGTGCGGTCGACGAGAATGGCAGGGCAGGGGACCGCCCGCCTCCAGGTTTGCTGAGCGACCTGCTTGGGGTGAGAATCGAGGATTGGGGAACGCAGCCGGGAGAACTGGCGGAAATCATGTTGCAACCGACCGATGCGGCTCCGGGCCTGCCTCTCATCCGCTGTGGCGATTGGCTGGAGTTGGCAGTGAGCGAGGGCGCGGAGACCCTCGCCGTCTGCAATCAGGATCTGCTGGCAGCCTGGACCATGCTCAGCAGAAAGAGGGTGGGGGAGGGCACAGCCTACTACTTGGGTACCATCCCGATGGGGGGGCATCTGCGCGATTTCTATACCTGGCTGTTGCTGGAGATCGGTCTCGCGGTCAATGAGGAGGCAACCGCCGGAATCTACCACGTGAAGCGCCGGGGCAAGGATGGTGCGCCTGGCATCACCTTCACCTTCAACACGCTTGCCGATCATGTCAGAATCTTCATCTCCGAGCGGGTGGTCGATCTTCTCAATGGCGGTGAGCTGCATGGAGAGGTATGCCTGCCTCCGTACGGCATACTCGCCACCCGAGGTCCAAGCGACGCCTGATCAGCTGGAGCCGGTGCTTCAGATCTGGTAGGTATCGTGGAAGTAGCCATTGGCGACGACATCGCCCTCGCTGGTCACTCCCGGCGTGATCCAGTGCGTGGCATAGCCGCGTCGCCATCGATCCGACTCGTTGCGGTGGGAGGTGTGGAGCGTCTCGCTGTGATGGAAGACGACGCCGCCTCTGCCGACAATCGCCAGGGATTCCCGGTCCAGATCGATATGTTTGTCGTCGACCGCCAGGTTGTGGCGTTCACCCGGGACAGGTGAGTGGGGTTTGATGCCTTCGCGGTGGGAACCGTCGATGTATCGCAGGCAGCCATTCTCCTCGTCAACGTCATCGAGAGCGATCCAGGCGGTCAGCACCTGATCCGGGGGATGGCATCGGAAGTAGTAATTGTCTTGATGGTAAGGCTTCGCGGAGCCGAAACGCGGTGGTTTCATGAAGATCTGGTCTGTGCAAAGGAGGGGCTCGCCTCCGAGGAGCCGGGAGACCAGCCGCTGCAGCCGCTGGTCCAGCACGAAGGCGCGGAAAGTAGGATGGCGGAGGAAGGGCTGCATGATCTTGCGCGGCAGGAGCTGGCCTTCCGCGCCGCGGTCGGTAATCGCCGTGGCGGAGTCCTCCTGCCCGAGGTCCCCCAGGCTGATTTCCTCCGCAAGACGGGCGATCATATCGGCCTCATCTGGGGAGAAGACATTCTCGATGACCAACCAGCCGCGTTGGCGATACTGCTGCACGTGTTCGTCGCCTTTCATTGACATTCCTCAGGGTAAGAGTGTATCATGGGATCAGATACTCTGCCTCACAAGCAGGGTCGATGGCAAATCGCGGTTGGCCGCTGTCGGTGTCGCTTGATACGCCGCGGTAACCACGCTATGCGTAATCGTATCCCGATGCCCCGTGGTGGGGCAGACCGGTCGATTCATCACCAGCAGGATGGCGAGTATGGCTTTTCGGGCGCTGATAGCCCTCATGGCGTTGCTGTCGCTTATGGGCTGTGGCACCGTCGACAGAGCTTTCTATCATCCTGACAGGCAGGTTTACTGGACGCCCACGCGGGATGGGCTCGCCTACGAGGAGGTGCGCTTTCCCAGCCTCGACGGGACGATGCTGTCGGGATGGTTCATTCCGGCCACCGGCACGGCGCTGGGAACCGTGATCCACTTCCACGGCAATGCCCAGAATATGACGGCGCACTATCGCATGGTCTCGTGGCTCCCAGAGTATGGGTTCAATCTCTTTGTCTTTGACTACCGGGGCTATGGCGCCTCGGCCGGACGCGTCAGCCGCGAAGGCATCTATGAAGACAGCGTGGCGGCGCTGCGCTATCTCCAGAGCAGGGATGACATCGACCGCGGGAAGATCATCGCCTTCGGGCAGAGCCTGGGCGGTGCGAACGCCATCGCGGCGATCGGCAACAACCACTTCGAGGGCATCGTCGGCGTGGTGAGCGAGTCAGCCTTCGCCTCGTATGGCGATATTGCCCGTGACTACGTGGGATCTTCGTTGCGGCCGGTGGCGGGGATGTTGGTCGGCAACGCGTGCGATCCCGCTGACGCGGTGGCCGGAATCAGCCCAATACCGCTGATCATCATCCACGGCACGAAGGACCGCGTGGTCCCCTTTCATCATGCACAGCATCTGATCGGCAAGGCGCGAGAGCCGAAAGAGCTGTGGATCATGACGGGGAGCGGCCACACTGAAGCGCTCGGCCGATGCCGCGACAGGATGATACCCATGCTGCACGAACGATTCGTGGCATGGGTAAAGGACCTTCCCGAAAGCGATGCGGCGCGATGATCAGCGGCTGCCGCGGCGATCGTCGAAGAAGTAGTCGAGAGCTTCGCGGTAGCGTTGCCATAGTGCCTGCTCGACCTTGCGAGGAACGGGACCGATATCGCGCCACTCCGCCTGGATCTTCTTGACTTCCTCAAAGGCCGTCTGGCGCTGATCACGCGGATCTTCCGCGGCCATGATGAAGTTCTCTTCGAAGGCCAGCTTGAGCTGATCGGCCAGCGATAGGGACGATTTTGCCTGCGACTCCTCCGTTGAGCTCTTGCCAGCCAGCCGCTCAAGGCGTTCGAGCAGCTCCTCCTTGCGCCGCAGATTGGCATCGCGATCCTCGCGGACCTGCTGGAAGGCCTGATTGCGCGCCTCGAAGAAGGTGTTGCAGATCCCCCGGAACTCCTGCCAAAGCTCGGCATCTTCCCGGAAGGGAATGGCGCCGATTTCCTTCCACTCCTGCTGCAGGGACTTGAGCAACTCGGCGGCTTCCCACTTGTCTTCCATTTCCAGCGCTTCGCGGGCTCGCTGAATGAGCTGCTGTTTCTGTTCGACCTTCTTGTCGCGATCCTGGATCTGTTCCTCGAAATGCTCACGACGCACCTCGAAGAAGTCGTCGCAGATCTTCTGGAATTCCTTCCAGAGGGCGCGTTCGTCCTGCTGGGGGGCGGGACCAATCTCTTTCCAGCGTGCCTGCAGCTCCTTGAGGCGCTCGCCCACGTGTTTGTCCTTGCCGGGATCGACGGCCTGGGTGACAGCCTGGCGAGCCTCTTCCACCAGTGCCTGTTTGGCTTCGAGGTGCTTCGGACGTGCCTCATCGAGGCGGTCGAAGAAGTGCTGGGTGGCTGCCTGGAAGCGTGTCCAGATCTCTTCTTCCTTTCCATGTGGCGAAGGGCCGATCTGCTTCCACTGGCTGTTCATCTCGCTGATATCGTTGATGGTTTCCCACCAGTCGCTGGATTCAGCCAGTTCTTCGGCGCGTGTACAGATCTTCTCCTTCGCCTCCAGATGCTGCTGGCGCTCCTGGTCGAGAGCCTCATGGTGCTCACGCAGCCGCTCGAAGAAGCGATCGCAGACTTTCCGGAAGCGGTGGTAAACCTGTTGCTCTTCCTCGCGGGGGCCCGGGCCGATGCTCTTCCATTCGTCCTGTATGGCCTTCAGTTCGTCCGCGGTCGCCTTCCAGTCCGTCGAGTCCTGGAGGATCTCGGCGCGAGCGGCCAACTGCTCCTTCTTCTCGAGGTTTTCGGCGCGCTCCCGGTCGAGCTGATCGAAGTAGATCTTGGCGCGGGCGAACTGCTCATTGCAAATGGTCTGGAAGCGATGCCAGAGTTCGTCGCCATTCTCCCGCGGTATGGGGCCGATGGTCTTCCACTTCGCTTGAGCCTCCTTGACGGCCTCGGCGACCTTGTGCGGGTTCTCTTCGGCGGCCAGAGCTTCGACCTGCTTGACCAGCTCCTCCTTGAGGTTGAGGTTGGCCCAGCGTTCCCACTCTTCTTCCTCGCGTTTCTGGGTCAGCCACTTACCGAAGCGGTTGTTGGCGTCCTTGATCTTGTCCGCGCAGCCCTTTACAAAAGCGGGCTCCAGACCTTCGATGTCGATGTCGCGCCACTGCTGGTGCAACTCTTTCATCCGGTTTGCGGCCTGGCGCCAGTTAGGGTCGTTGAAGACTTCCTCCATTCCCTGACAGATTGCCTCTGCATGAGCCTGCCGCTCCGTCCGATCCTTTTCGCGAGCCTCACGATACTCCTGCTGGGCGGCCCGAAAGCGCTCATGGGCAGCAGTCAGGCGCATCTTGAGCGGAGCGGGATCGCAGCGGTTGAAGGTCAACCCTTCGGTCTTGCGCAGGCATTCCTGGAAGACTGCCTCCGCCTGATCGCCACGCGCTTCCGCGGCGAGCTTTTCCGCCTCGGTCACCAGCTCTTCCAGATGCCGCAGACGGCGCTCTTCCTGCCGCAGCGCTTCACGTGCAGTCGCCAGTTTGGCGCGTGCCTGGTTGATACGTTCGGTCAGCGGTTTTACCACCTCTTCAGGCAATTGATCCTGCAACTGCTCCCACTGCTGCGCCAGCGTTTGCTCGCGTAGATCGGTGGTGGCATCCAGGACCGCGGTGAGCGCTTCTATCTGGGTACAGATGCTTTCGCGACGTTCGAGCATGGCCTGCCGTGCGGCGGCCTCCTGGCGCTCCTGCGCCTGCCGTTCCTCGAACTCCTGGCGCCGTTCGGCAAATCGTTGTTGCGCCAAGTGCAGCGTCTCGCGATACGATTCTTCACCGGGCTTCAGCAGCGCCTCCACTTCCTTCTCGATCGCCTTGATGCGGTTGGCCGCAAATTCCCAATGCCACGATTCCGCGAGACGGCTCGCTTCATTCAACAGTTTCTCCATGTCGTGGCGGCGCAGCTCGTCGGGCGATGGTTGATTCTCCAACTCCTCGATGCGGGCCAGGCGGTCGGCGGCCAGGCGGCGAATTCGCTTATTGGCGCCTGCGTCCGCGAGTCGCTGCAGCAAGGTGATGTCCGTGATCTTGCGGACGGCAGCCTCGCCTGGCTCCTTTCCGCAGGGGCGTTCGGCAATGCGACAAAGCAGATGCTGATCCTGGATGCGCTCGATTGCGAGAAGGCGAACCTCCGGCGCTTCTGCCTCCACCCCAACCTCGGCGAACAGCTCCGGATCGTCGATCTGGTCGAGGAGACGGCTGGCTGCTTCGACTTTGTGAACGGTCATGACTTCCGAACGCCAGTGTCCCTTCAGCTTCTCGCGCAGCATCTGAGCGACTTCCTGCGGCGGCTTCTCCGCGAGCAGGGCTTCCCAGCGCCGGGGATCGGTCACTTTCTCGGTGGCGGCAAGACGAACCTTAGGGCTCTCGTCCGTCAGGATGAGTTCGCGCAGGGTGTCATAGTCGTTGGCGGTCATCTTGCGGACGGCTTGCTGCCGTACGTCGGGATTACTCTGTTTCCACGCCGGACGGAAGAGGTCCTTGATCCGTGTCAGTGGCATATCGTGTCTCGTGTTGAGATAAAGGTGGTTCTGTACTGGGCCTGCCGTGCATAGGCAACGGAGGCGTCAGGCTGGGTTGAGGCATTCATCGAGAATCTGAGTAATCGCCTGCACATGCGATTCAACGGTGAACCGACGTGCGCAGGTTATGGCCGCATCCGCGACTCTTCCGCGGCCGGCCACGGAAACCGATGCACAGGCGAGAATGGCATCCGCCAGCGCGTCGGCCGTTGGCGGCACGTTGTGTACCGCGCAGCATCCTTGTCCGATCTCCGCCGGTCCTCCCGTGTCGCAGGCGACAATGGGTTTTCCGCAGAAGAGGGACTCTACAATCGTACGTCCAAAAGGTTCGTTCTCGGCGGTCGATACCATGACATCGCTGGCATCGATGAGCGGGAATGGATTGTCGACATGGCCGGTGAAAGCGAGGTGCTGGGTGAGGTTGAGCTTGTCGGCCAGCTTGGTCAGTTTCTGTTCATAGGCCACGGCCTTTTCGTCACGTGTGCCGCCGATAATGAAGGCAAAGGCATCGGGATGCTTTTCGCGCACTTTGGCAAAGGCTTCCAGAAAGAGATCCTGGCGCTTCCACGGCATCAGATCCGCCAGCACCGAAACCGCCAGCACACCGCTCTTCCAGCCGCGCTGCTCGCGATAGTTGTAGCCCTCACGCAACTTCTGCATCTGCTCGAAATTGAAGCCGTTGTACACGCGCACCATCTTCTCCGCATAGTCAGGGAAGAGCTGCCGCCAGTGATCGAGAAGGAAGTCGGAGACCATGATCGCGCGATTTGCCCGCTTGAGTACGCGTCCGAAAGCAGTTTTCGGCCCGCGGAAGTCCCGATTATGAAAAATCAACGGCATTTCCTTTGGGATGCTCATGGCGCAGAGCAGGCCGCTCTGGATGCCATTCGCATAAACCAGATCGATCTTGTGCTTTTCCAGCCACCGGTTCACGATCGGCTTGGCCTTTACCAAGTCCACCACCGCGTGATGCAGCCCCTGCACATTGCGACGCCAACTGCGTATCGAGACAAAGCCGCTGTGAATCTCCCGGCGACGGCATTGCTTCAACAGGCCGTGCAACGAGTCGTTTCCGCAGAGCAGGTGCGGCAGGTAACGATCTCGGTCCAGTTGCGTGATCAGCGTGTAGAGGCTCCGCTGAGCCCCCCCATGGGCTGTTGAGCAGTCGACAAAGAGAATGTTGCGAGTCATAGACGATCCAGGGCGCGGTGCGCGATGTCGCGGCGTTTGTAGACGCCTTCCCAGCTGATCTTGTCCGCGGCTTCGTAGGATCGATGTACCGCGGTGCGAATATCGGGTCCCAGAGCCGTCACGCCCAGCACGCGGCCACCAGCCGTCACGATTTGCCCGTCCACCCGCTTGGTGCCTGCATGGAAGACCATGGCGCCATTCGTTTCCGCGGCCGCCAGACCATCGATCTGCTTGCCCTGCTCATACGGCCCAGGATAGCCGCCGGAAGCGAGCACGACGCAAACCGCCGTATCGTCGCTCCATTCAAAATCGTAATCGGCAAGTCGCTGCTCGATGCAGGCCAGCATGGCTTCCGCCAGATCTCCCGTCATCCGCGGCAGCACGGCCTGCGTCTCGGGATCACCGAAGCGCACGTTGAACTCGAGGACCTTGGGGCCTTCCGCCGTCACCATGACGCCCGCATAGATAATGCCACGAAAATCCAGGCCATCTTCCTGCACACCCCGCAGGAATGGCTGAAGGACCAGCTCGTCGATCTGCGCCCAGAGCGCTTCATCGACGACTGGAGCCGGAGAATATGCTCCCATGCCACCGGTATTGGGACCGGTGTCGCCGTCGCCGATCGGCTTGTGATCCTGGGATGAGGCCAGAGGCTTGATCGTCTTGCCGTCCACGAAGGCCAGGATACTCGCTTCCTCGCCAATCAGGCACTCCTCCACGACCACTTCCGCGCCAGCCTCGCCAAAAGCGCCGTCGAAGCAGGCCGTCGCCGCCGCAATGGCCTCTTCGCGGGTGGCTGCCACCGTCACCCCCTTGCCTGCCGCCAGTCCATCCGCCTTGACCACGACCGGCATCTCCACCTGGTGAAGGTAATCGATGGCGGGCCCGGCTTCGGTGAAGCTTCGCGCGGCCGCGGTCGGTATGCCATGTCGGACCATGAAATCCTTGGCAAAACGCTTGCTGCCTTCCAGTTGCGCCGCATGTTTGTCCGGGCCGAAAACGGCCAGACCACGCGCCCGGAATACGTCCACCAGGCCGGCGCACAGCGGCGCCTCGGGCCCCACCACCGTGAGCCCCACGTCATGTGTCTGGGCAAAGTCGGCAAGCGCCTCGAAATCACCGATCTCGATGCACTCGATACCAGCCATGCCCGGATTGCCCGGGGCACAGTACACCGTAGCGATCTTCTCGCTCTGCTTGAGTTTCCAGGCCAGCGTATGTTCGCGGCCGCCGCCTCCCACCACCAATGCATTCATCGCGCCTGCCTCTCTTCCTCGCCTGCGTCTGTACGCTTTGGTTCTTGTCAATCGCGATAGAGCCACGTACAATGGGTCGGCAATGGTGCCTTGTCAAATGTTTTCGACGCGGATAGCCGCCCCGGGATCGGTCCACCAACTCTTCCGCCAGCGTTTGCAAAGCACGCAAGGGTGAATCTACTATACACCCTGCATATCCAACCACCCGTCCACCTTCTTCCAGCCACCTTCATTACAGCGAGCAAGACAGCGATTATGGCATTCGACGCAGCGGCTCTCAAGCAGGCTTTCCTCGACACCGACGAGAATCTGGCCCCCGTCAAATTTGGCACCTCCGGCCATCGTGGCAAGCTCGGGCGCGAGTTCAGCCAGCGTCATGTCCTCGCCGTCGCCCAGGCTGTCGCCGACCTGCGCCGGGAGCGTGGCTATGACAAGGCCATCCTCATCGGCGGCGACACCCGGCTGCTCTCCCTCGAAACCGCCCGCCTCTGTGCTCAGGTTCTGACCGCCAACGGCGCCACCGTCGTTCTTCCCGATCAAGCTGTTCCCACTCCAGTCTTCTCCCTGGCCATCCTCCATGATCCGGAGATCTCCGACGGCATCATCGGCACGGCCTCTCATAATCCGCCCGAGGATATGGGCATCAAGTACAATCCCGAACAGGGCGGCCCCGCTGGCCCGGAGACCACCGGCGCCATCCAGAACATGGCTAATGAATGCCTCGCCGGCAACCGTCCCATCCATTGCCAATCTCTCGATCAGGCCCGCGCCCAGGGACGCCTCATCGAAGACAAGGACCTCATCGGGCCCTACATCGAGCGCCTCGCTCGGAATGTCGACCTCGCGGCCATTCGCGACCGGAAGCTCAAGATTCGCATCCATCCGCTGGGAGGCGCGGCGCTCCGCTACTTCGAAGCCCTCATCGCCTGGGGGCTGGACAGCATGGAGATCGTCGATTGCACCCTCGATCCCTCGTTCGGCTTCGTTCCCGTCGATTACGACGGCAAGGTCCGCATGGATCCATCTTCCACCTATCCACTCAGGCCACTGCTCGATCTCGTTTCCGCGGATCGCTTCGAGATGGCCGGCGCCACGGATCCCGATGCCGACCGCTTTGGCGTCGCCACCGGCAAGGCCGGCCTCCTCAACCCCAATCATGCCCTTTGTGTTGTCGCCGATTACCTCATGAAGCATCGCCCCGAGTGGCCGGGCGATCTCGCCATCGGGCGCACCATCGGCACCACGCACCTGCTCGACCGCATCGCCCGCGCCAACGGCCGTCAGGTTGACGAAATGGATGTCGGCTTCAAGCACTTCGTCCATGGTCTGCTCAACGATCGCTATCTGGTGGCGGGTGAAGAGAGCGCCGGCATGTCCTTCTTCCGGTGGACGACTGAAAAGGATGGCATTGCCGCTGTCATGCTCTTTGCCGAGATCATGGCCGTCACCGGTAAGGACCTCAAGCAGCTCTACGACGAACTGGCCGAGCAATATGGTCGCCCCGCCTATGCCCGCAACGACCAACCTGCCAACGACCAGCTTCGCGCCAGTCTGCGCCAGCTTACCAAGGACCAAGTCACCGAGCGGCTCGCCGCCACAGGCAATCGCATCGGCGATCGGAAGGTCGTCGATCTGCGCGACTCCGACGGTATCAAGCTTTACCTGGAGGACGACTGCGGCTGGGCTCTGGTGCGCCCCTCCGGAACGGAGCCGATAGTCAAATTCTATACCGAAAGCTTCATTGGTGAAGAGCACCGGAAATCGATCGAGCGCGACGCGATGCGTCTCTTCGGCATTGCCTGATCAACCATGAGGAACGCGTCCATGACCCGTCGCGAACGCCTTACCCGGTGCTACTTCAATCAGGAAACCGATCGGCCCGCCGTCTTCAGTCGTCGCGGCTTTCCTGCTGACGATCCCACCTATGCGAAGCTCATCGCTCTCATCGACAGCAAGACCGATCTGAAGGGCGGATGGTGCAGCTCGGTCATCGAGGAGCCCCTGCCTATCCAGTGCCGTACAGAGCCTCACTCCGAAGATTGGGAACGGCGCATCGAGACCCTCGAGACGCCCGCCGGAACGCTCACCCGGACTTCACTGGTAAGCCTCAAGGGGCAGGCCGGACTCCATGAATCCTACTTCATCAAAAGCCCGGCCGACGCGGAGGCCTTCCTCACCCTGCCGCTGCCCACACTCGGTGGCGATACCGCCGCCTTCTTCGCTGCCGATGCCAGCATGGGTGACGCCGGCATCGTCGAGGCCAGCATAGGCTTCAATCCCGGCGGTTATGCGGCTGAACTCTGCGGCTCCGAGACCTTTGCCCTCCTCTCCGTAACCGATCGGGATCTGCTCCATCGCCTCTGCGAGCGCCAGATGACGATCATTCAGCGCCGTGTCAGCTACCTGCTCGCCGCCGGTGTCGGCCCCTTCTTCTGCATGCTCGGCGAGGAGTATATTGTCCCGCCGCTCCACGGACCGCGCGATTTCCAGGATTTCAATGTCCGCTATGACAAGCCCATCATCGATCTCCTCCATGAGGGCGGCGCCCTCATTCATGTCCATTCGCATGGCTCCATCAAGCACGTCTTCCAGGGCTTCATCGATGCCGGTGTGGACGTACTTCACCCATTCGAGCCACCCCCACAGGGGAACATCACCGCGCGTGAAGCCAAAGCCATGGCCCGTGGCAAGCTCTGCCTGGAAGGCAACATCCAGATCCATCGCATGTATGAGGCGACACCGGACGAGATTCGCACCGAAACCGCTCAGCTCATCGCCGATGCCTTTGACGACGGCAAGGGGCTCATCGTCAGTCCCACTGCCTCGCCGTACATCCGCGGGCAGGGCGAGATCTGCTTCCCCCGTTACCAGGGGATGATCGACACGGTCCTCCGCTCGTCGTCCCTCCCTTGCCATTCTTGACGTCTCTCCCACGGCGCCTTCCGCACAGAGTTGCAGAGCCGGCGTTGACATTTGCCCGGGAGTGGAGAGTGTATGCCACGTGCAGAAATCGTCAAATTTAAAGGAGACGGATGATGAAGTGGGATTCTGAGGATATTCTGGCAGCGCTGGGGCAGGAACGGCCATTTGCTTTTCGGGAGCGGCTCGATCAGCTCCATCGCCCGGATCGCCGCGACGCGCAGGCCGTGCGTGCCAGTGGCGAAGTGGAGATTGCCAATGGCTGGCGTATCATCGTGCGGGACGGGGCGGATGCCTCCCTCATGCACGCGGCCAAGGACCTGCAGGATTACTTCCTCGTCAGCATGAAACTGCCACTCCTCCTTCAGCCGGTGGCGGATCTCGCCCAGGCGGCGACTGACGCTCACGTTCTGGTCATCGGCACGGCTGACGACCTCGACTCCAGCAGTTGCGGCCTGAAGGTTAAGGGAAGCTATCGGCTGCTCCGGGAGGCGGAACGCGTGGTTATCTGCGGTGCCGACGCGCGTGGAGGCATCCAGGGCTGCTATCACGTGGAAGAGCTTCTGAACCTGCGCGAGGCGCCCATGCTGGAGTTGGGCGATGTTGTCCGCGAGCCTCTCTTCGCGCCCCGCATGGTCCATTCCGGCTGGGGCATTGACCAGTTTCCCGACTCCCACCTCGATCTGATGGCTCACCATGGCCTGAACGCCGTCCTCCTCTTTGCCCGCGCCGTCGACCAGACAACCCGCGGTTACTGCGACTTCAACGATCTGGTCCGTCGCGCCGCCCTTCGCGGCATCGATGTCTACCTCTACAGCTACCTCAAGAGCGACAAGCATCCCGACGATCCCGACGCGCAGAGCTACTACGAGAAGACTTACGGCGCGCTGTTCGAGGCATGTCCCGGCGCCAAGGGTGTCGTCATGGTCGGAGAAAGCGTCGAGTTTCCCAGTCGCGATCCGCGCACAACCGGCAGATCCTGGAAACACCTTCCCGAGAGCGGCATTCCCGATGTCAAGCCCAGCCCCGGCTGGTGGCCCTGCACCGACTTTCCGCAGTGGGTCGGCATGGTGAAGGATCAGGTGCGCCGCCACAATCCTGATGCCGATATCGTCTTCTGGACCTACAACTGGGGGTGGGCTCCCGAGCAGGAACGTCTGGCCCTGATTCGCGCCTTGCCCACGGATATCACTCTCCTCGTCACCTTTGAGATGTTCGAGCAGTGCCGCCACGATGACGTTACCCATGTCACGGTCGACTACACCATATCGTTTGCCGGTCCCGGAGACTACTTCAGGTCCGAGGCGGCAGAGGCCCAGCGTTGCGGCATTCGCCTCTACGCCATGGCCAACACCGCCGGCATGACCTGGGACTTCGGCACCGTGCCCTTTATCCCCGCCCCCTTTCAGTGGGCCGCCCGCAATCGTGCCGTCACCGACGCGCACCGGCAGTGGGGGCTCGCTGGCCTCATGGAATGTCATCATTATGGCTGGTGGCCGTCTCCGGTCGCCGAGATGGCCAAATGGGCTTTCTGGTCCCCGTCGCCCTCGCCGGAGATTGTTGCCGAACGACTCATTCGGCGGGACTACGGGGAGGCCGCGGTCGCCTCGGTGCTCAGCGCCTGGCAGGCCTTCAGCGACGTCATGAACGGCTACCTGCCGACGAACGAGGATCAGTACGGGCCGATGCGTGTCGGTCCCTCCTATCCCCTGATCTTCCAGCCCGTCATGTCCCGGCAGTTCATGCCCAAGGATCTCCAGCTGGCGAGCGCCCCGTACGCCTGGCATAAAGGCATCGTTCTGACCAACTACCGTCCGCTCGACGATCCGCGGCAGTCGCCCGGTTCAGCCCGCATTCACGTCGAGATCGAGGTCCTGAAGGGGCTGATCGAGCGCTGGGAGCAGGGGCTTGATGACCTGGCCCAGGGCGTGACGCTCGCCCCCGAGTCCAAGCGTGAGACTGGCCTGCGCTTCCTCGCCCTTTGCCGCTTCGTCCGCCACTTCCTTGTGACCACCCTGCACGTCAAACGCTGGTATCTCCTCAATCAGACCCTGATGCGTTCATGCCAGCCGGAGGAGATGACCGCCACTCTCGATGCCATGGCCGAGTTGGGAGCGGCCGAGATTGCCAATGCCCGGGCGGCGATTCCCCTCGTTCAGGCAGACTCGCGTCTCGGCTGGGAGCCAAGCATGGAGTATGTCACCGACGCCAAGATGCTCGAGTGGAAAATCGCCTACGTGCAGGCCGTAATCGAACGCGAGATCCCCGAGTATCGCAGGTCCGTGGCTCTGACCGGAAGGATGGCATAAACCATGTTGACAGTTCTTGATCATGGGGTGGTGCCGGATGGGCAGACCCTCAATACCGCTCCCTTGCAGGCGCTCATCGATCGCTGTGGAGAAGCCGGCGGAGGGACGATCCTCTTCCCTCCTGGGCGCTACTTGACGGGCGGGCTCGTGCTGCGCAGTCACGTTACGCTCCATCTCGAAAATGGGGCACTTCTTCTCGGCAGCACCAACCTCGATCACTACATCCACTACAATCCCGTCCCAGAGCCCTTCTTCGAAAGTAAGGAGGGGCTCAGAGCCTTGCTTTTCGCTCTCGACTGCACGAGCATTCGCGTTATCGGCGAGGGCACCATCGATGGCCAGGGGCCGCGGTTTGGCGGCACTGGCATCCGGGCGGGCTTGCCGCGCAATATCTGGTTTGCCCGCTGCCACGATGTCATCGTCGAAGGGCTGCACTTGCGCTGCTCTCCTTTCTGGATGCAGCATTATCTCTGCTGCACCAAGGTTCGTCTCACCGACCTGGATGTCTGGAACCACGGCGGCAGCAACGGCGACGGCATCGATATCGACTCCTGCCGTGACGTACAGATCCGTGGTTGTCGCGTCGATTCCAGTGATGACGCCATCTGCCTGAAATCCGGCAATCTCAACGTCACGGAAAACGTCCTGATCGCCGATTGCCTCACCCGGACCCACTGCAACCACTTCAAGACCGGCACCGAATCCAATGGCGGCTTCCGCAATATTATCGTCGACGGGATGGTGATGACCCCCTCGGAGCGACGGGAATCTCACCATGGAACCGAAGGGGCGGATTGGCGGGGAGCCTGCGGCATTGCGCTGGGCGCGGTCGATGGCGGTTGCCTGGAGAACATCACCGTGCAGAACGTCACCATGGACCAGGTACGTGTGCCCTTCTTCATTCGGCTAGGCCACCGTTCCCGTCCCGTCGGTGGTACCGACGTTCGCCAGCCCGTGAGCTTTGCCCGCAACATCACCATCCGGCAGGTCAATGCGCGCGAGGCCGCACCCCAAAGCTGCTACATTGCCGGTCTGCCCGATGCACCGGTGCGGGATGTCACCATCGCCGATTGCCGGCTGGATTTCGAGGGTGGGGGAGCGCCGGAGCTGATCCACCGCGAGGTCCCCATGAAGCGCGAAGGATATCCCTCGATGGAGATCTTCGGCGAGCTGCCGGCCTACGCCATCTTTGCCCGGGACGTTGACGGGCTGCAACTGCGCGACCTGACCTTGTCCACCAGAAAGCCCGAACCTCGGCCGGCCTTGGCCTGGAGTTCGGTCCGCCGCCTTGTCATCGACCGCGTTTCTTCCACCTGAACGCCTGGAAAGGATCTTCCATGAACAATCGCCATGCTTTGATGACCGCTATCCACCGCCAATTCAGCGGACGTATCCCCTACACCTACGAGGCACGCGCCGAGGCCGATGCGATCTTCCGTCGCCATCTTGGGCTCGATGACGATACGACTGTGGGCGCTCACTTCAACTGCAACTTCTTCAGTTCCTTCTGGTCCGCCATTGGTGGCGCTCCATCCATGCCGGAACGTCAGGCACGCCTTCGTGCCGCCGCCGCTCCCGGCGAGCAGATCGACATCTGGGGCTGCCGTCGCGTGCTCGCCGAAACCTCTACCGGCGCCCGCTACTACGAAATGGTCGCGCCCCCTCTCGCGCATGTCCAGTCCGTCGCCGATGTCGAGCGCTACGATTGGCCGACCGTTGACGAGGTCGTCTTTCCCGAGGTGCCACCGGACTTCAATCTGGCCGCCTGGAAGGAGGACAAGGTGGTGCTCGACATGAGCTTCATGGCCCCCTTCGGTGTGCCATGGGCTCTGCTCGGCATGGAGAAGCTGATGACCGACCTGGCCCTCGAACCCGCCATCGTCGAGGCGGTCGTCGCCAAGGTCGAGGCCTACACCATGGGCTGCCTCGAGGTCGTCCTCGATCGCTATCCCGGCGCCATCGACCTCATCGGCTGTGGCGACGACTACGGCACTCAACTCGGACTTCTTCTGGGCAAGGGCATGATCGACCGCTACTTCATGCCCAGCCTGGCGCGCCATCTCGCGTATGCCCGCAAGTCGGGGGTCCTCGGCTACCACCATTGCTGCGGCGCCATTTTTGACATCATCCCCTCCTTCATCGACGCCGGCATCAATGTCCTCAACCCCATCCAGACAGCCGCTGTAGGCATGGATCCCGCTCGCCTCAAACGGGAATTCGGCAGTCATCTCTGTTTCCATGGCGCTATCGACATCCAGCATACCCTCGTTACCGGCACACCGGACGAGGTTCGCGCCGAGGTACGTTCCCGCATCGATACTCTTGGTCCTGCCGGTTACATCCTCGCTCCCTCGCACACCCTCCAGCCCGATACGCCACCAGAAAATATCGTCGCCATGTATGAAGAAGTTCAAGCCTATCCCGCACGGCTTGCTGCTGACTCCATGTAAAATCATTTAACAAGTTGAGAGCCAAATGCACGTCAAGCGATTCGTCATCTGCCTGATCCTGCTCGCCTCCGGTCAGGCACCTGTCTGCATGGTGAACCGCTGGGACTGCTCGAGTTGAAGGCGGACGATGGCGGCGTCGAATTCGTCTGGCCGCCCCCCTCGAGGCGGATGATCGAACTCTCGTCGACAGTCCGCGTGAATGGGCTCAATCCGCGCTGGAGCGCCGGGCTCTTCCAGTTGAAGGGCCACGGCGGCTTCTCTCCTCCTCGTGCATCCCACGATCGAAGAGTGAGTCCCAGCCGCTGCCCTGTCCACGCTACATGGGTTCAAACTCTGTCTTGTCCACATAGCATAGCGGGCAGACCCAATCATCCGGCACATCCTCAAATGCGGTGCCGGGCGCGATGTCCTGGCTTGGATCTCCCATGTCGGGATCGTATACATAGCCGCACATCAGGCATACATAGCACTGCAGTGTCGCTTCATCTGTCATGACTGAACACCTTCGGAAGGTCGTTTTTTCGATTCGAAACGGCTCGTACTATACACCTTGTCCCGGGATTCCGCCTGCCCGGATATGCGAATCGCATTGACATTCAGCAGCCGTCGGGTACTAGTGTAGGCTTTTCATCTCTCATCTTGCGGAGGGGGTTGTGCTCGTCATGAAGTGGTGGATGATATATGGAGCGGTTGGATTGGTCGCCTTGCTACTCTGTGCGGGGATTACGCCCCTTTGCCGGCACCTGGCCTGGCGATGGGGATTTCTCGACAAACCCCTTGGCGAAGGCCACAAGAAGCATGACTCGGCTACGCCTCTGCTCGGCGGACTCGCCATGCTCGTCAGTTGGCTCATCACCCTCATGGGCGGCCTGGCTGTCGGCCTGCTGGGACGACAACACCTTCCACCGGAGGTCTATGACCTCTTCGCCGGCCTCGGCAATGTCTGGCAACTTCTTCTGGTCATCAGCGTCGGCGCGACCGCCCTCGCCGTCATGGGCTTGATCGACGATCGCAAGGCCATGGGGCCTGGGCTCAAGTTCATCCTGCAGATCCTCATCTGCAGCGTTGTGGCCCTCTATCCGCGAGTTCGCATCACCCTCTTCATTGGCTCCCCCCTGCTCACCTGGGGCATCACCCTCTTCTGGCTCCTCTTCATCATCAATTCCTTCAATTTCTTTGACAACATGGATGGCCTCGCTTCCGGCATCGCCATGATCGCCGCCTTCCTCTTTGCGGTGGTCGCCGGGCTGCGGGGCCAGCATTTTGTCGCCGCCCTCGCCATGGCCACCGCTGGCGTCGCCGCCGGATTCTACCTCCACAATCGCGCCCCCGCCTCCATCTTCATGGGCGATTCCGGCAGTCACCTCCTGGGCTTCCTGCTCGCCGTGCTTGGCACGCTGACCCTTTTCTACAAGGAAAGCGAAACCCCCACCACCGCCGCGTTCCTCATCCCCCTGATGATCCTCGCGCTCCCCATCTTCGACACCTTTGCCGTCGTCTACATCCGCCTCCGCGAAGGCCGCCCAATCTATACCGGCGACCACAGCCATATCTCCCACCGTTTTCTCAAGCTGGGCGTCAGTCGCAAGACCGCCGTTCTCCTGGTGCATCTTCTCTCCCTCGCGCTCGGCCTTGGCGCTGTTTCCCTGCTCTGGCTGGGCATGCCCGGTGTCATTATTATCCTTACCCAAAGCCTCGCTATCCTCGCCCTGGTCACCATCCTCCACGGCATCGAAAGAGAAACTCCCGTAACCCCGTCGGTTGCCGCTCAGAAGCGTGAACACTCAAGCAACCTGCCAAAGGAGATCTGATCATGTCTGAACGTCCCCGTCTCAATGCGCTCGTCGTTCAGGGACTCGTCCGCGAAGCTCTTGCCGAAGATGTTGGCAGCGGCGATGTCACCACCCACTCCATCGTCCCCGAGCAGCTCCGCATCAGTGCCAATATCGTCGCTCGCGAAGCCGGGCGCCTCGCGGGCATGCCCGTCGCGGAAGCGGTCTTCCACGATCTCGATTCCCGCGCCAGCCTTGAGGTTCAGGTCGAGGAAGGCGCACCCTTCGAGGCTGGAACCCTGCTCGCCACCGTCAAGGGCTCTGCCCGCGCCATTCTCACCGGCGAACGGACAGCGCTCAACTTCCTCCAGCGCATGAGCGGCATCGCCACCCTTACGGCCGACTACGTGGCCGCCCTCGGCGCCGATTCCCGCACTCGTCTCCTCGACACCCGCAAGACTACTCCATGCCTGCGCAAACTCGAGAAGTACGCCGTCCTCTGCGGCGGCGGCTCCAATCATCGCATGGGACTCTACGATCGCATCATGATCAAGGACAACCACCGCATGCTTGCCGGGCTCGCCGGCCCAGGTGGCATCCCACGTGCCGTCAGAGCATGCCGCAAGAACTTCCCCTTCCTGCAGATCGAAGTCGAAGCCGATACCCTTGACGACGTCAAGGCCGCCCTCGATCTCAAGGTCGACTTTGTCCTCCTCGACAACATGTCCAACGAGGAGATCACGGAAGCCATCAGCCTCCGCGATGAAGTCTCCGCCTCCACCCTGCTCGAAGTCAGCGGTGGCGTTACCCTTCAGCGCATCCCATCTCTTGCCGCTCTCGGCGTCGACTTCATCAGCGCTGGAGCCCTGACCCATTCCGCCCGCGCTATCGATATCGGCCTCGACCTCCGCGACGACCCCGTCTACCCGGGCTGACGCCGCCCACCTCATGAGATTCGCCGGGATCTGGCCTTTTGCCTAAAAAAAGCAGTGCCATTCCGGTTGCAATCCATCTGGACGAGTCTACTGTACAGGCTCAATCATGAGAGGGCATCAGCCTTTTCGTTTTCGGGGTGTAGCTCAGCCTGGTAGAGCGCTACGTTCGGGACGTAGAAGCCGGAGGTTCAAATCCTCTCACCCCGACCATTCTCCTCACCGCGTCCATCAATCGGCGGTCGGGGAGATAGCCAGGCGCCAGGCCAACATGTTCCCGGAACTCCCGTGAAAAATGACTGCGCGAATACCCCCAGCGCTCCGCCAGTCGCTCCAAAGGACGGCAGTTCCGCCAAGTGCTCGTTGATATACCGGGTGATCTCCGACCATATGGATCGGCGCTCGTGGCGCCCGGCAAGGTACGTATGCGCCAGCAGTTCATCCAGAAGGCCTGTAAACATCACCGCCGCCGTACCGGCCCGCTCGTGCACTACCACGCCGGCCGCGGCTTTCATGCGAATGCATCAACTTCAACTATGCCTGGTTGGTGGGACGCGATGAGCACTTCGGCACAACAGGCGTTGGGCTGACACCCACCGCACTGCAGTAAACCGCAATTTGCTCTCGAAACGAGTCCGGGGATAAGTTTCCCCAAACCGCAAAAGCTCGCCCGAGGGCAGGTCCAGGGAGATATGGGATGACGACGAATGTGAGTTTGAACTTCATGCCGGCCTTCTATCATCGGCATCTGGGCGTACGCTTTGGAGAGCCGTATTATGCGGATCCTGCCTACCGCGCGACCGTCGACGTTCAACTCCAACGGCTGCTTTATGAGCACTTCGGCAGATTTGGCGTCGGCAGCCCGGATCCACAACCCGCTACGTCGCTCTTCATTCAGCCGGTCGATCTGATGATGCGGACCCAGGGTGCGGAATGGCGTTTTCCGGAAGATGCCAGCCTGGAGAGCTGGGGGCAGCCATGGAAGTCGTTAAGTCTCCGTGAGATCGAAGCGATTGATCCGCGCGAGACTGCGGCACATCCAGCCGTGGTTGGCATCATCCGGCAGTACCATGAGTTGAAGCGCCTCTACGCCGACCAGGCTGACGCCCTGGGCGTTCGCTCCGAAACCATGAACATCCACGGCCCCTACACGACGGCCCACCAACTCATGGGCGAGAGCCTCTTCACTCTGATGCTCGACGATCCGGCAGGGGCGCAGCGCATCTTCAAGAAGATCTGGCAGCTCTATCAGGCGATTCTCGGACGCATCGCCGACGCGGCAGAGGCAGGGGCTCCGCAGCGGATCAATATCGGCGACTGCGCCGCCTCCATGCTCTCGCCCGCACTCTACCAACGCTGCGTTCTGCCAATAAACATCGCGATCGCCAGCCAGTTCAACGCCTGCATCTATCACTCATGCGGCCCATCCAGCCATCTTCTGGAGGCATTCGCCTCGCTGCCGGCGCTTGAGGCAATCCAGCTTGGCCCCGGGACCGAGCTGGAAAAAGCCCACAAAACGCTGCCGGCGCAGACCCGACTGCAGCCACTGGTCGACCCCCTGCTCCTGCGTGACCGGCCCGTCGGCGAGGTAGAAGAGCGGACACTCAGCATGCTCCAGACGCTGGACAAGCGCGGCGGCGGTACGCTCCTCACCTGGTCGCTCGACGTCGAAACCAGCGTCGACAACGTCTGTGCCGTCTACGAGACCGTCCAGGAGTATGAGACGCACAAGGCTGGCTAATCAATCATGCGGACCTGATTCCACGAGCCTGCTGGAACTGGAGTTGCAAGGGGCTCAAGCCAATGAATGCCTGAGGCGTTAGCGGCCGTGACCTCGCGCGACTGATTACGGCGTTATCGGCACGCCCAGCCAAGCCTCCTCACAAGTTCCGCCGTCGGGGAGCTATCCGGCCAGTTTGCATCAAAGGGGGGGCCATGACGACCAGTTTGCCCCCTCTCCGCGCATGCCTGTCATGCCAGGCCAGAAAATTGCCGTCAGGCTTTACTTGTGCTCTCATGCAGCCTGTTGAGTTGCAGAGATCCCGTGCCTGCACTATTTTGCCTGACATGGAAGCAACGTGGCAGCTGCAGCGAAGAACGGTCTCACCGGTACGTGATTTGTTTCGCGGAGGATGGCTGCCAATCAACGTGCGGGAGCCAGCATGAACGCGAGCGTCAACCGTAATAAACTCGGGTACACTATTCGCGGGGGAGTCATCGTCATGGCAGCCACCGTGCTTCTTCTCCTGACAGCCGCGGCCGCTGAGCCTCGGATCGAGGAAGCGGAGGCTTGGCTCAAAGTCAAGGAGAATGCCTATCGTGTACCCAACGCCTCGGGCAAAGAGGCTGTCGTGCTCGCGCATGTACCGTCTGAGGAAGCGACGCAGACGCGTCGGGAGGTACCCGGTACTATCGAGATCCGACCGGTCCTGCCGGCCGGTGTTTACGTGGTCAAGGTGTACCTGGCGGCTCGGCCAGTGGAGCTGCTGCATACGATGGACGTCACCGTCAACGTTGGCGATGCCACGCGCCACGTGAATATGGCGTGGTTCGATGCATCGGTGACGTGGTTGCCGGTAGAGATAGCCGTCAACCACCCGGGCGGCGAACTGCCGGTGACCTTCCGGGCAAGCTTGACCAGCGGCTTTGACGGCATGCGCGGCACGCAGAGCACCGCGGAGAAGCAGATGCTGCAGCGGCTTGTCGATGAGGCTGCCGACGGAAAACTGGGCTTGGCCGATGACGACAAGCCGGCTGACCTGGGTCTGGATCTTGACGACGACGGCATCCTTTCGCAACTCGAAGGGACTCGAATGCTCAGCAGCATCAATGCCTACGACTTGCTGGTACTGCTGGACAAGGTGTCGTTCGAACGTGTAGCGGAGCTGCCCGCACAAGTGACCAGGCTCTGGGTGGAGAAGATCCACTACCTGCCAGGCGAGACGATCAACGTGGAGGTATCGGCAGCCGCGGTGACGCAGCCGGGCCGATACCAGCTCACTGTCCACGAAGTGTGGGAACTCGCCGAGCATACCGTGCGCTATCAAAAGAGCGTGGAGCTGGGGCTTGAGCCGACCACGGTGAGCTTCAGCTTTCCCGCCGAGCCGCCCGAGTTCGGGCGCCAGCTGCTGGCCACATTGACTCTTCCGGAGTCGCGTGTGCCACCACTAACTCCGGCCTCGTTGGCCGCGCCACGTCGCCATTTTCCCGGCAGCCGGGAGGAGTGCTTCGGGATCAGCCGCAACGTCTATCGCATCGGCATCACCGGCAGTACAATCGGCCAGAGCACCCAGTATGACACGCGCGAGAGATCCCAACGGATCATGGCCGAAAACAAAGCCAACTATGCCAACTATTTCGAGCGCTTCGCCTGGGCGCCCTGCGATTATTCATATCTGGCCCCGGAGTACGAACTCTTCTGGGCGGGGCAGACGCAGTATCCCGGCTCGGTCACCGGCCAGCGCACGGAGATCGAGGAGGCCCACAAGGTCGGGATCAAAGCCATCACCTACGGCAAGAACATGGCTGCCGCCATCGAGGGCGTGAAGACCTTTCGGCGCCACCCCGAGTTTTTCGGACACAGCGCCAGTGGCGGCGTCTCAACCCAGTGCATGCGGGTCTTCCTGCTCGAGCGGATGCTGGCGAACGACTACAAGATCGGCGTGCCGCCCATCGAGGGCGGGTGGCGAGACTGGATCAACCTCGTCTGCAACTGGCATGACAACCCGGCAACCGTGGACCATGGCGCCGATGCGATCATCGAGAGCGTGCGCATGTTCGGCTGGGACGGGGTTCGCTGGGATGGCCACTTTGACGGCAGCATGGCCCGCTTCAAGGCTCGGGTGAACGCTGCCTTTCCCGACTTTGTGCATGGCTACAACAACGTCCCCTGGGATCCAGAGGCCGTGACCTTTGTGCCTGCTCTGCCAGTTGATGATTTTCTCGAGGTCTGCCGGGATCACGGTCTGCTCATGGATGAGGGCGCTCGTGGCTTCAGCCATACCAACTGGGCATATGGCCGCCCGCACGAGTTTTACACCGCGATTGCCCGCGAAGCCGATTACATCAAGCGTGCTGGCGGTCTGCCGCTTTACATCGTCTTCGATATGGCCTCGCAGCACGACCTTATCTACAACGTGCTCATGGGGCTGGCTGCTGGCGAGCGGTACACGTACATCACCTCGCCCGGCGAGTGGCCGTATGGCAACTTGACCCGATTTCTTACTCGCTACTCCGCCTTTGTCTGGGATGACACCAAGCGTGTTGCCGACCCGCGGCGCGTGCTCGACTTGCGGACATCGGACGACGTCGACGAGGGCGATAGTAGCTACCCTCTCCTCTGGGAGTCGTCGTGCTGGGTGCGAGACATCGCTGTCGATCGCAAGCAGCTGCTTGTCAACGTTATCAATCCGCCCCGGTACCCGGCCTTCTGCGATCGTTACCAGGCACCTGCCCGCACGCGGCGGAATGTGACGTTTTCACTGGCCGTGCCGGAGGGATGCGTCGTGTCGGCCGAGCTCCATCTCTCGCCCGATTTGGCCGGTGGCCACGAGCCGCTGACCAGCCAACAGGTCGATGGGCGTTGCGAGGTCGTTGTACCTGCTGTGCGCACCTGGAGCATTGTGGTCTTCGAGCTGCGCACGACGAATGGCGCCGCCTTCACCACCGACCCCCTGCCGCTGACGACGCCAATCGAGGCTGCCAACGAGGCCCTTGCCGATATTGAGCTGGCGCGCGAAACGAAGCGCAAGCAGCTCCAGGATACCGTCACGCGCGGTCTGCGCGCCCGCGAACTCACGCCAATGGATGACGAACGCCGTGTGAACTACGACCTCGTCGTCAACCTCGACGCCGAAGACGAAGGTAAGCCCGAGATGGTCAAGGAGTTCGATGAGGAACTCGAGCGGCCGCGTGACCTGGTGCTCCATCGCAACGGCGAGCTCGATGTCCATCACGCCCGGGGCGTCTTCTCGTGGCTCAACGCGGTGGATGCGGCGATCGGCCTTCGTGGCGGAGGGCGGCGCACCGTCTCCTGGCAGGATCGCCACTACGACAGTGGTGTCCGCTGGGAACTCGACGAGTTTCCGGCGACCTATCCGGAGCTGTTCGCGCACGATGTGGTCATCCTCGACAACGTTCACGCGGCGGACATTGGCCTGGCCCGGCGCATCATGATCAAAGACTTCGTTCAGCAGGGCGGCGGTCTGCTCATCTTCGGCGGTACCTTCAATCTCTCCCGCGGTCTCGATCACAATAGCCATCTTGCGGACCTCATGCCCATCCGCATCGAGGGTTACGACCGGTGGGCGATGGATGTCGAGCATGGCTTTGCGCTGAAGCCGGAGCCTGCCATGGAAGATCGGTTCTCGCCGCGTATCGACTGGGACACCGCACCGAGCGCCATGTATGTGGATACTTCGCCGCTCAAACCTGGAGCCGACATCTGGCTCCGTGCCGGCGAGCATCCGGCCATCGTTGCGGGCCAATATGGCAAGGGACGGGTGGTGGTGGTGCTCATGAATCAGCACGGTGAGCCTGCCGGCGACTTCGAGCCCTACTGGCAATGGCGCCACTGGCCTGACGTGGTAGCTGGTTGTATCGGCTGGCTGGCGCAAGGCGCCGACGAACGCGTTGAGATCAGCGACCAGGCACGCCAGCTCGATCCGAAGGCTCCGGATCCGCAGGCACTGTTGATGGAGGCCGCTTATCTTGAGGGAGACGAACTGACCAAGCGACTCGCCGCCGCGACCGTCAACGTTATTGACCGTCAGACTGCCAGTGCGCTGCTCGAATGCATTGTCGAGTACCAGCGAAAGATTGTCGAGCCGGAGGTGCTCTTCGCGGTCACCGACGCTGTGTCGCCGTACCTCGACGCCACATTTGCCCCCTTGGCGGACCGTCTGGTGGATAGTGAACTGCCGCCGTTGCGCGCCATCGCCTGCCGTCTCATCGGGCTGGCGCAGAACCGCCAGCACCTGCCGGTGTTGGAGCGAGGTCTGAGTCACGATGATCAACTCGTCCGCCGGGAAGCTGTGTTGGCTCTCGGGCGGGTGGGTGATCCGCGCGCCATCCCTTTGCTGCTTGCCTGGGCCGAACAGGAAGACCAGGAGTTTCGCAGCCTTGCCGCTACGCTGTTGCTCCAGCAGAAGGTGCCGGATGCGATACGCCTCGCCTTACCGCTCTACGGTGCCCAACTCGAACGCGTTCGCGACCTGAAGAGCGGCCATATGTCCATGGTCAAGAATCTCTTTGGCGGCACGTCTTTCAAGCTCACGCTGAAGCAACGCAAGACGCTCACGCGCGAGTTCGAGCAGCTCAAGCGGGTGGAGCGCTGGGCACGCGAGGATGCCGCCCGTTTCGAGCGTCTGGTGCCGCACTTGACCGGACCGCAGGCCGACGCTGCCATCGCGCTTCTCGCCGTGACGGAGCGCCGTGAGCTTGTACCGCTGGCCTACCAGCTTGTGGGCCGCGCCGACAAAGACACAGCCAGAGGCTACCGTGAGCAGCTCCGAGGTGCGGCCCTCCCGGAACTGCGCCTCCTGGGCGCGGACTGAGAAGACCAGAAAGGTAATGGCGGAACTCATTTTCATCGATCGAACTTGTTTGTCTTTGAGAAATCGCCGTTACTCGGGGCAATGGCTTTCAAGTATGGGTCAATGCTTCGGCTGCGAGTCGTTGTCGCCTGCCGAATCTGGGGCGATGCCCTTCTTGCGGGAGGCTCGGCAGGCGTGGCATCTGACGGCTCTTGCATCGATGTGGCCTTTCGCTTCCTCGTAGTACCACTTCTGATCCACTGCCCGCCAGATTTCCTCTGCTCCGCAGTCCCGACACGTGAAGGGCTTTTCGATATAATAGTCGGGGAGACTCCCGTACGTGTTGATGTGATCCAGCTTCGAATGGTCGGCTTTCACCGCTCGAGGATGAGTCTTCTGAAGCTCAGGCAGTAGTGCCGCGATTCTTTTCGCTTCCGCCAATTCGCGAGCGGAAGGTGATTTTCCTGTCAACCGTTTCTTCATGCAGATAACCCCTGGTCACACAATGATATGGAGTTCTGAACCTGGAACGCGACGTGAACGCCGCCACTTCTACTGTAGGTGCATAAGCGGAGTCTTCATGGTTCCGCAAGGGCCAAATCGACGATGACGGGGTAATGATCGGATCCAATGCTCGTTCCGATTCGGTGGTCGCGGGCGACAACTCCGGAGGAAAGCAGACAATGATCTATCGGCTTGCCGAGCGGGAGGAAGAAGGTGGGCCAGCTGATGCCGAGCCCAAACCCTTTGCCTCCATGGCGGAGCTGAGCTTCGTCGCAGAATTTGCCAAAGAAATGGGACCAGGGTGTCATGTTGAGGTCCCCGAGAAGAACCACGTGGCCATCCAGAGTTTGAATGTAGGAAGCGAGTTCATCCATCTGGTTGTTGCGCCAATGCCAATAATCGCCCCCTCCAGGTGGCACCGGATGGGTGCCGATCACGTTCCATTCCGTGCCTCCATGCTGGATGACCGCGTGTACCGACGCAACCTGGAGTTCCCCGATGAACTTTATTTCCATACTGGCGACTGGCAGCTTCGTGTAAAACCCTATGCCAAAATTGTCTTCCTCTGGATACTCGACGTGGTGCGGATAGCTCCTTCTAAGCTCTGTCAGCGCATCGATCCAATCCTGGTTGAGTTCTTCCAGAATGACAACGTCCGGATTCTCGGCTTCTACAAGCTCAAGTACGCGTGCGTAGTGGGTATTGTCGCTTCTGACATTGACGAGCAGCATCCGGCAAGGCGCGATCCCCGGTTCAGTACCCTTACCGAAATACAGGGGCGCGATGAGTGCTCCGTTGACGGCCACGATGAGCAGGGCGACGCCGGCCCTGTCGTTTTCGCCTGCCCATCGCGTAGATCACAGCTGCGACCAGTGAAATCTCCACATATTGGAATCGAAGCCCGGAGGCAATATCCATGGGCCACCAGAACCTGCTGAAAAAGCCGGCCGCGGTCAGCACTGCAACGACGAAAAGAGCCGCGGACAATAGCCCCCATGGGTCGAGCTTCCTGCGTTTGGCCTGCTTGACAGGTGGGGCATTGCTGCTGGGAGGGTGATCTTTCATTCAGGTAGAGTCACCTGCACTGTGATTGCGGATCGGCGGCGGCGATCTGAGCCAGTCGAGGGAGTCATCCTCCGTTGCGAGGAAGCCATCGAGGCTTGCGGCAGTGTAGTATTGGGTTGCCATCGCAGATTCTGTCAGTCTACAGGATTCACGCCATGAGACGCCAACCAGCGCTCCACCGCATCGAGGTCATCGGTGATGGAACAGCCGTGCACGATCATGAAGCCGCGCAACGAACCCAGCGCATCGGCGATGCGGTCGACGACCTCCCGCGATGGGCCGAACAACTGGATCTTCTTGCCGGCGGCGCGGATGCGTCGATAGCAGTCGATCCAATGGTCGTAGCCCGGTTGGCCGGCCCCTGGAATCCACTGGATGCCGCTGAGCTCCTCGATTGACAGAAGCAGGTCCAAGTGCGGCAACTGCCCGACACCATCAAGGTGATAGAAGCTGTTGGTCATGCGGCGACAGGATGCGCGCAATTCAGGCAGCACAAAGCGTTTGAACATGGCTGGGCTGATCATGTAGGCAAAATCGCACTGCTGCATGATATAGGGCTCATCCGAAAGGATCTGATCCCAGGCGGTCCAACCCGGATTGGTGGAGCGAAAGACAGTGTCCAAGCAATCGAAGGTCTGCCAGTATGCCTCGTGGGTCTCCCAGACCAGCCGTTCAACTTGGTGCGGCGAGTCGCAGAGATCGAGCAGAAGTTGTTCGGCACCGCGCAGGGCGGCCAGCGGATCAAGACTGGAGACAATGTCGGACATGGCCAGGCAGACACCGCCCTGCCAGCGTCGCGCTGCCGCACGATACAGGTCGCATTGCCGAAGCAACCAGGGGTGCTGCCGATCGAGGCGTATGTTCAGCTCTTCGATCGCCGTTATCGGACAGGGATGGCACCAGACCGTAGACGGCTGAATCTTCGGTACCGCACCATGGAAGACGGCGTTGTGTCCTGGTCCGAAAACGGGACGGACATTGGCGAAGGCGTCCCCCATATACCGTTGCCGGGCCAGCCTGTAATCCCAGACATCCACCACCTTTTCCGCGGGTATAGTGAAGTCGTAAGCGGCATCCACGTTTTGCGGCGCCAGCTCCGGGACCGAGCGTTCCGCCTCGCATTCATGCACTGTCACGGCAATCACCGGACGCTCAAGCTCATCGCGCCACCATGCCCGGTAGATCTTGCGTACCGCCGCCCAGCGTTCCGCCGTGAAGCCAGCAGGGGATGTTAACGTCGAGCCCACGTCTGTCATCGGAGATCCTTGCTTCGGGTTGTGGTCTCCATGGGGAGGCAGAGACGCATGTACTGTGCGCAGTTCGGCGGCCTTTTCAACGCGCGGACTTCGGATTCTGGTTTGACTGCCACGGGAATGCGGCACATACTTCAAGATGGCGACGACGACGCCGAATGGTGTCGGTCGAGGCGCTGATGGAATGCGAGAATCCTGTTGGAGCTGTGGAGATGGTGCACACTGACGCTTACGATGTGATTGTGATCGGTGGTGGAAGCGCCGGTTGCGCGGCTGCCCTGGCCGCCGCCCGCATGGGGATGAAGGTGGCCATGGCGGAACGTGGCGCCATGCTCGGCGGCACGGCCACGGAAGGTGGCGTAAACTGCTGGGAGATGGGCGTCGGGGGAACGGGCATACCCTACGATATCTACCGCCGGATCAGGCGTGAGCATCCCGAGGCCATCGGCATCTACTCCTATGGTCGCCACTTCTGCTGGCAGGATGGCTTCCATTGGCCGGATCGGCTCGACAAGGTCAATTTCCCCGGCGGCGAGCTGCTCATCGATCCGCGGCGCAGTTACCTCGATACGCTACGCCGCCATCCCGGCCCCGGACAGCCCAAGAGCGAAGCCTGGTGTCGCGAGCATTGGCATGGCATCCCCTTTCTGCCGGAGAGGATGGCGGAGACGATACAGTCCATGCTGGAGGAAACCAACGTGGCCCTTCATCTCGGCACCGCCTTCTCTGGGGTGCGCGCCGCGGGGGGTAGGGTGGAGGCGGTCCAACTGGGGGATGGCAGCGAGCTGCGCGCCCCCATGTGGGTCGATGCAACCGGCGGCATCTTCTGCCATGCCCTCGGCTGCGAAACCCTGCGGGGCACAGATCCCTGGAGCCGCTTTGGCGAAGCAGGCGCTCCAGAGTTGCCTTCGGATGCCGTCAATGCGGTGACGCTCATCTACAAGATCATGCCTGGCCATGATGAGGCCATCGAGCCGCTGCCAGCGGGAATAACCGCGGCCTGCTGGTGGGCCAGGCACTTTCCGCCGATGAGCTGCGTCCAGTATCCCGATGGCGGTCGCAACTGCAACATGCTGCCTACCATGGAAGGGCGCGAGCGGATCCGTCTCGGCTACCAGGCCGCCTACGACGAATGCGTCCGCCGGGTCAAGGCCCACTGGCACTTCATTCAGACCCGCTGGCCCGAGTTTCGCACCTACCGCTTGACGTGGATTGCCCCGATGCTCGGCATACGCGAGAGCCGCCGCGTCGTCTGCGAGAAGATGCTCACGGAGAATGACATCCTGCTCGGCCTTCATCGTCAGACCGACCCCGATATGGTGGCCATCGCCGACCATGCACTCGACCGCCATGGTGAGGGAGGCGGGTGCGCGGAAGTCGATGAACCGTATGGGGTTCCTTTCCGGTGCCTGATCCCGAAAGGCTGGCGCAACCTGCTGATTGCCGGTCGTGCCGCCGGATTCTCCAGCATTGCCGCGTCGAGTTGCCGGCTGAGCCGCACCATGATGCAGCTTGGCCAGGCCGCCGGCACGGCCGCTGCCATCGCAGTCAACTCGCGCGCCGACTTTCCCGATGTGCCGCCGGATGTACTGCGCGCCGCGCTGCGCGATCAGCATGTCATGCTCGACTGGCCGATGCCGCCCGCACTGCAGGCATGGCTGCGGGAGCCGCCGCACTAGCCCGTCGCCGCTAAAATTGTGGTGATGTGGTCGCTTCCGAGAAGAGGATTGCTATCTTATGGGTTTGCCTATTTTCTTTCCCCGATCTTGCCCCATCACGTCGACCCGGCGACCAAAGGAGCCTACCGCGCATGCCTCCACAGTTCATCTTCCACATGAAGAATGTCACCAAGGTTTACAACGACAAGCCGGTGCTGCAGAACATCAGCCTGTCATTCTACTACGGGGCCAAGATTGGCATCGTGGGCGAGAACGGCGCGGGCAAGTCGACCCTCCTGCGGATCATCGCGGGCCTCGACCAGGAGATCCTGGGCGATGTGCAGTTCACCAGAAACATGCGCACCGTCTTCGTGCCGCAGGAACCCCAGCTCACCGCCGGAAAGACGGTGCGTGAGAATCTGCGGGAGGCTCTCCAGCCAGTCCAGGCGCTGGTCGATCGCTTCGACGAAGTCTCCGACAAACTGGGCGAGGAACTCTCTGATGCCGAGATGGAGAAGGTGAGCAGCGAATACGACCGGCTGATGGAAGAGATCAACAAGGTCGATGGCTGGGAGATGGATCGCATGCTCGACGTCGCCTCCAACGCGCTGGTCCTGCCGCCTGACGATGCGAGCGTGGAGACGCTCTCCGGGGGTGAACGGCGTCGCGTCGCTCTCGCCACGGCACTGCTCGCCAAGCCTGACCTCCTCCTCCTCGACGAACCGACCAACCACCTTGACGCGGAGACGGTGGCCTGGCTCGAACAAACGCTGCGCGACTACCACGGCACCGTCCTGATCGTCACCCACGACCGCTATTTCCTCGACAACATCACCAAGTGGATTCTCGAGATCGACAACACGCGCGGCTTGCCCTTCGAAGGCAACTACAGCTCCTGGCTGAAGCAGAAGGCGGAGATCCTGCGCGTGCAGGAGAAGAGCCAGTCGGCCCGGCAGCGCCTGCTGGCGCGCGAACTGGAGTGGATCGGCCAGTCGGCACAGGGTCGCCTCAAGAAGCAGCAGGCGCGTATCAGTCGCTACGAAGAGCTCTCCGCCCAGCAGTTTGAGGTCCAGAAAGACGATGTGCTTATCCAGATTCCTCCAGGCCCCCACCTCGGTAACAAGGTGGTCGAGGCGAAGAATCTCGGCAAGAGCTACGGCTCCAACACGCTGCTTGACGATGTCACCTTCAGCATCCCCAAAGGTGCGGTGATCGGCGTGATCGGCCCGAACGGTATCGGCAAGACAACCCTCTTCCGCATGATCGTCGGCCAGGAAAGCCCCGACAGCGGCACCCTGGAAGTGGGCGAAACCGTCAAGCTCGCCTATGTCGACCAGCATCGCGATTCCCTGACTGACGGCCGCTCCGTCTACGAGGAGATCTGTGATGGCCGGGAAGAGGTCGAGTTGGGCAACCGCAAGCTCAATGGGCGGGCCTATTGCGCTCGGTTCAACTTTCGAGGCGCCCAGCAGCAGAAGCCCGTCGAGCAGCTCTCGGGTGGGGAACGAAATCGCGTCCACCTTGCCAAGCTCCTCAAGCGCGGCGGCAACATGCTGCTCCTCGACGAGCCGACCAACGATCTCGATGTCGCCACCATGCGTGTCCTTGAAGATGCCATCAATACCTTCACCGGCTGCGTCATGGTGATCAGCCACGATCGCTACTTCCTCGACCGTATCTGCACGCACCTGCTCGTCTTCGACGGCAACGGCAAGCTGACATGGTTCGAGGGCAACTTCCAGCTCTACGAAGAGAGCATGCTGGCCCGGAATGCCGACCACCTCCTGCATCGCCGCGGCAAGTACAAGAAGCTGGCCCTGTAGCAGCTATCATCCGGCGGTCGCGAGTGCGTGAAACCGCGACTGCCGGACTCTTGATGCTGCTGTCACACTGCGGCTATGGCAGCTTGACGCCGTTCGACCTCAGGTATGCTTTCAGATCCTGAATGCCGATCATATTGAAATGAAAGACGGATGCTGCCAGCAGGACGGTGGCGCCAGCCTCCACGGCCTCCAGGAAGTGCTCCAGCTTGCCCGCTCCACCGGAAGCGACGATCTCGGCCTGCGTGGCCGCCTTTATCTGCCGAATCAGCGGCAGATCATAGCCGGTCTTCACGCCGTCGGTGGTCTTGCTCGTGGGCAGAATCGTCTTTACGCCGAAACCGTTCACCTTCTTTGCCCACTCCATGGCATCGCTGCCCGTCGCCGTACGCCCCCCATCGATCCAGACCTCGTAACCGGAAGGCATCGCCGGATTCCGTGCCACGTCGATCGCGACCGTGACCTTTCCGTCGCCGAATTCCTTTACCATCTGACCGATCAGCTCGGGTTGGCGGAAGACGGCACTGCTCGTCGATACCTTGTCCGCGCCAGCGCGGAGCACGGCAGCCGCTGACTGCACATCAGATATGCCGCCCCCGACGGTGAACGGTATCGTCGTGGCCTCCGCCACGCGGCTCACGACGTCAAGCATGGTGCCCCGATTCTCGACGGTCGCGGTAATGTCCAGAAGCGCCAGCTCGTCGGCGCCGGCCGCACAATAGACCCTGGCACATTCCACGGGATCGCCTGCATCGCGAATGTCGACAAATTGTACGCCCTTCACCACACGCCCGTTTCGCATGTCGAGGCAGGGCATGATCTTCACGTTGGTTTCCATCGGCTCGTCCTTCTGTTTTCTCGTGTCGGATCGACGGTTTTATGAAGTTGCGAGGTTGGGCAGGTAGGCCCCCATGGCGGCGAGTCGTCTCAGCAGTTCCTCGATCTCGATTCCCCGGGTATCCATCTGCCCTTCCACGGCCATGGCAGCCGCGACACCGGCGGCCTGACCGGTGATATAACATCCGGGCATCACCCGCAACGACGCCTGCATGCTGCGATCCGTGCTCACGCAACGGCCCGCCACCAGAACATTCTTGAGTCCTTTGGGCGTCAGGACGCGGTAGGGTATCCCGTAACTCTCGCCTGCGCCCAGCCTCATGGTGGTGAACTCCGCCTTGAACTGATCGTAGCTGGCTTTGTCGGGCCTGGCGACGTGGATGTCGATTGGATAGGAATAGCGGCCTATCTCATCCTCAAAAACCGCCCGGCTGTTGAAGTCGTCAACGTTGAGGACATAGTCGCCAACGATACGCCGGGTCTCGCGGACGCCGAGCAGGGACCCCGTGGCGACAAGCTCCATCTCCTCGAATCCCTTCAGGTACTCTTTATAGTAGCGCTCGTACTCGCGCATGGACTGGCGGCCCCAGAGGTAGGCGCGCGTCAGGGACTCCTCGTGGGTTCCGTCGAGGTCGAAGGTATGCCCGATGTTGCCGCCGCCCAAGGTACTTCCCACTCGCCACATGCCGGGAAGATGGCGGTCTTCGAGCGTGAAGACCCCGTCCGCGAACGCCTCTTCGATGCGAACATTGCCGGAGCCCAGTCCTGCCTCGCGAACGGTCTTCCAGTCCACGCCGGACCAGAGGCTGCACAGCGTGCCAGGCATCATCTTCCCCTCAGCGTCGCCCTTCTCGTATGGCGCTCCGGCAAAGGCGGCAAGATCGCCATCGCCCGTGCAATCGATGAAGAGCTTCGCACGGATGACGTAGAGCCCCGACTTGCCCGCGCAGATGGCCTCGCTGACCGTTCCCTCGCGGGCGGTCACGTCGACGAGCTGTGTGTGGAAGGTGAAGGGGATGTCGGCGCTGGTGAGCAACTGGTCGTAGGCGCGTTTCAGGACCTCGGCGCGAATGCCCATCCCATCGGCGGGGACCGTTCCATCCGCTTGGCGGAGCGTGTCGAGAATCTCCTTCCCAATGCCACCCGCAAGAAAATTGATGCCGTCGGTGAACTGCATGAAAGCCGGGACCATGCCCGCCGTGCCCATGCCGCCAAGGCAGCTATGAGCTTCCAGCAGACGCACCGATGCGCCCTGGCGCGAGGCCGCCAGTGCGGCCGCTATCCCGGCCGGTCCTCCTCCCACCACCAGTACATCGACATCATGCCGAACTTCCAGCTCGCGTTGATACGTGCTCGTCAACATGCAAGAGACTCCCATGAAACATGAATCTTGGGCGACATCCGCATGACCGCCGCCATTCTATTCGGAACAGTAAACCACCTGGCTCAAAGCGCCACCCGCGACATCCTCATTTCTCGGGCATTGCCGACGAATGATGACTGACGATGAGCCACTCGTTGCCATCCCAGCGATAGGTGAAGCTATAGCGTGCCGGGATGCTCGCGCCGGTCTTGGCGAAATGGAAGGTGTACAGGCCGGAATCCACCGCAATGTTGCAGCCAATATCGATGTGCCGCAGGAGGATCTCGCCAATCGGCTGATCCTCGAGAAAGTGGTGAAAGTAGTCCTCCTTCTCCGCCGCTGTCAGCCGAGGCGTATTGGATGCCGTCGGTAGCAGGATCGAACGATCCGCATAGTTGGCGACGACAAGACGCGGATCCCCGCTCCGCAGAGACTGATTCCACCGATCGAAGAGAGCCGCGATCTCCTCTTCACTCGCGGCAACGCAAGGTTCGGTGCATGCCGCCGTTGCTCCAGGGTGGCTGAGCTTCGGTGTGGCGCAACCGGTGACGAGCAGGTAAGCGCTGACGAGAAACGCGGTGAAGAGAGATTTCACGTATCTTCCTCCTGATCGTTGGGTGAATATGTCGGGGGCTGGCAATGTAGCTCTCCAACCATGCTTCGCCAGCAGGCAAAGAGGCTTTTGACTCACTCGTCTTCGTCGGCTGGTACCCACACCGAAACGGAGCGCCCATGGCAGCAAAAATCTCCCCAGCCATCGCCGTTGGTGACAACCGGCTCCTTGATATGCTCCGTCAGGTCGACATATCGCGTCTCCGGCGATCCTGTCTCCATCGGCTTGACGCCATCTCCGTCATTGCTGATGAGGACCGCCAGCGAGCCGGGATGCTCCTCGTTACCGATCCGCGTCCAACCGATGCAGTGCGGATCGTCGAAATAATCCCTCTGCTCACCGTAGGCATGGCGGCGCCTGGCGTCGAGAAAACGGTCGATCAACCACTTGTGACTTGCCATCTTGATCTCATGCTCCTGACCATCCTTGCCTTTATCCGTGTACTCGGCTCCATAATAGTCTGCCGCGAAGATGCATGGATATCCGCCTCGCCGCAGCAGAATGAGTGCGTACGCCAGTGGCGTAAACCACGGCTCCACTACCGACTCCAGCGCCTGCAGAGGCTGCGTGTCATGATTGCTGACCAGCGTGACGGCCAGGTCCGGGTGATCCTTGACCAGACTGGCGTCGAAAATCGTGCGCAGGTCGTACTCCTGCTCCGCCCGACTTGCAGCGGCAAAACTGTAATGCAGACCGGCGTCGAAGAGCATCATGTTGCCCTCGGTCACCTTCAGGAAGTGCTTCAACGCATCACCTTTGCCGGACCAGTATTCGCCCACCGCAAACAATTCGGTCCCTCGGCGCTCTCGCAGATGCTTGAGCCATTCGACGAAAAACCACGACTCGACGTGCTTGACCGCGTCGAAGCGGAAGCCGTCCACGTCGGTCGTATCCAGATACCACTCTCCCCAGTAAAAGAGTTCCTTGCGCACGTCAGGACTGTCGATATCCAGATTGCATCCCATCAGGTAGTCGAAGTTGCCCTTCTCCCGGTCGACATCGTCATGAAAGCTCTTGTTCTCGAAGAGGTAGATCGCCTGGGTATCTGGGGCGAGCAGGTTGCTGTCCACTGCGTTGAAGTGCCACCAGTGCCATTCCAGGGTGGAGTGTATTCCATTCCGTCCCGGAAAGGTAAAGAGCGTTCCAGCCTTGATCGGCTGCAGCTCGCCGATGGCCTCGTTGCGATTGTCCGGATTGTAGGGCGTCGCCTTGAACTCCTCCTCGCCGTCAGCGCCGATCTTGTGACTGAAGACGATATCCGCGTAGACGTGCATGCCCGCCGCTTTCGCTGCCTTTATTGCCGCCAGGTACTCGTCACGCGTTCCGTACTTTGTTCGCACGGAGCCTTTCTGATCGAATTCTCCCAGGTCGAAATGGTCGTAGACTCCATACCCCACATCGTTGGCGCCATCGGCACCCTTATAGGCTGGCGGCAGCCACACGGAGGTGATGCCCGCTTCCGCCAGGGCGGCAACTTCTCCAGCAAGTTCTCTCCACAGCGAACCATCCGCCGGCGTGTACCAGTGGAAGTACTGCATCATCGCTCCGTTGAATTCTCTCATGCAAGCTCTCGTGATTGAAGGTTTACCTATGCAGGTAACCTAATGGAGGAGGATGCCGCTGCGCAAACGCACGGCTTTGCGCGAGCCTGAACTGCTTATGCCAATCATCGGCTGTCATGGTCGCCGTCATCGTTGGAACTCCACACAATGGGCGTGGTGAAATGTCGAGAATGAGGGTGACAGCCTTGATAATGCGGCGCTTTGGTGCGATAGTTCAGACTTCCATTGCGCTGAACCGTCGTCAACTTCTCCGAGCAAGGTCCTTCAAATGCAAACGGCAACCGAGAACCCATCCGCCGAACAGGAAGACTTCCTGCACCGCCTGCGTCATTCACTGGCTCATATCCTCGCCCAGGCTGTCCTGCAGCTTCGTCCGACTGCCCGCTTGGGTTTTGGCCCGGCCATCGAAAACGGCTTTTACTACGACTTTGACTTTGAAGATGCTCCGATCACGCAGGAAGATCTCAAGGAGATCGAGAAGCGGATGAAGAAGATCGTGAAGCAGAACCAGCCATTCACGCAGTACAATCTGCCACTCGACGCAGCGGTCCAGAAGCTGCAGGATATGGGGCAGAGCTACAAGGTCGACTACGCCCGCGAGCTGGTTGAATCGGGAAATGCCGCCAATGGCGAGCTGAGTTTCTTCGAGAATGGCTCCTTCGTGGACATGTGCGAAGGACCCCATCTTGAATCCACCCGGCAGGTTCCAAAGGGCGCCTTCACGCTTGATCGTATTGCCGGAAGCTACTGGCGCGGCGATGAGAACAACAAGATGCTGACCCGTATCTATGGGCTCGCGTTCGAGAACCAAGAGATGCTCAGCGATTACCTGGCCAAGCGGGAGTTGGCACGCCAGCGCGACCATCGCAAGCTGGGCAAGGAGCTCGACCTCTTCAGCTTCAACGAAGAAGTTGGCGGTGGACTGACTCTGTGGCACCCGCGTGGTGCCCGCATCCGCAATACCATCGAGACCTTCTGGCGCGACGAGCATTACGCCAACGGCTACGAACTCCTCTATACGCCCCATATCGGCATGGCCAACCTCTGGCAGACCAGCGGCCATCTCGGCTTTTACCGCGAAGACATGTATTCGCCCCTGAAGATCGACGAAAAGGAGTTCTTCATCAAGCCGATGAACTGCCCCTTCCACATCAAGATCTTCCAGGACTCGCCGCACTCGTATCGCGAGTTGCCGATGCGCCTGGCGGAGCTGGGAACCGTCTATCGCTACGAGAAGAGCGGCGTCCTCAACGGCCTCCTGCGGGTGCGTGGCTTCACGCAGGACGACGCGCACATCATCTGCCGCCCCGACCAGATCGTCGACGAAATCAGCGAGGTCCTCGGCTTCTGCCTCTATATGCTGCGCAAGTTCGGCTTCAAGAACTACAAGGTTTATCTGGCGACCAAGCCCGAGAAATCCGTCGGCGATCCCCAGGACTGGGAAAAGGCCATCGCCTCGTTGCGCACGGCTGTCGACCGCCATCAGCTTGACTGCCAGGTCGACGAAGGGGGGGGCGCCTTCTACGGACCGAAGATCGACTTGAAAATTCAGGACGCACTCGGCCGCGACTGGCAGTGCTCCACCATTCAGTTCGACTTCAATCTACCTGAGCGCTTTGACATGACTTACGTCGGTGAGGACGGTCAGAAGCACCGCACCTATATGGTGCATCGGGCCCTCTTCGGCTCTATCGAGCGCTTCTTCGCCCTGCTCGTCGAGCACTACGGTGGTGCATTTCCGACTTGGCTGGCCCCCCGGCCCGTTCGCCTGCTGCCGGTGGGCGAGCATGTCTACGGCTATGCCAATGAGATCAGGGAAATGCTTCGCAAGAAGCGCTTCCTGGTGGAGATGGACGATTCCAACGACTCCTTCGGCAAGAAGATGCGCAACGGCATCACCGCCAAGATTCCCAACCTGTGGGTCATCGGCGGCGAAGAGCAGGAGGCTCGCACCATCACCTGGCGACGCTATTGCAGGAAAGAGCAGGAGACAATTCCGCTCGACAAAGCCATTTCAGCCCTGGAGAGCCTGCGCTCCAACCAGACTCTGGACAACGATCCCGAAGTCGCCCTGCCCATCGACTGATCGGCATCAGCCGCTGCCTGAAAGAGAATACCGTGCACGCCTGTTCAGCGTGCACGGAGACAGATCTAGCCGCGTTCGTCGACCGGAACGTACTTCTTGTCGAACTCGCCGACGTACACGCCGCGCGGGCGAAAGATGCGGTTGTTCTCCAGGTACTCCAGCACCCTCGCTGTCCAGCCCGCTACGCGGCTGACCGCAAAGATAGGCGTAAACAGCTCCACCGGGATACCCATCGACGAATAGACGATTCCGGAATAGAAGTCGACATTGGGGAAGATCTTCTTCTCTTCGCCCAAGGTCTGCACGACCTTGGTCTCGAGACGCTTCGCTACGCCGAACAGATGCTCCACTTCCGGGTTGGTCTTTGCAAGATGTTCAGCCAGGGGCCCCAGAACTCGCGCCCGTGGATCGTAAGCTTTGTAGACGCGGTGTCCGAAGCCCATGATCTTGCGCTTCTTCTCTCGCTGCTGCTCGTACCAGCCATCCACCTCGGCGGGACCGGCAATCTCCGCCAGCATGTGCAGCACCTTTTCATTTGCCCCGCCATGCAGAGGGCCGCTCAAGGCGGCGATACCCGACCCCACGGAGAAGTAAATGTCCGAGAGGGTCGAGGCAACCACCATGGCGGCAAAGGTGCTCGCGTTCATCCCGTGATCGGCGTGCAGGATGAGGGCCACGTCCATGATCCGCTCCTCCACCGGAGTCGGCCGCCGGCCCGTCATCAGGTAGAGCAGGTTGCCGGCGTGGCTGAGTTCAGGATCGGGTTCCAACGGCATGCGTCCCTCGCGAATGCGTGCGACGGCGCCGGTAATCGTGTTCAGCCCGGCAATGAGATGATAGCACGACTCGAAGCCTTCTGAACCGCGCAGCTCGGACTCCACACCGGGCGGCCGGCGGTACGTCTTCCTGCTGAATTCGTAGACGGCACTGTGGCTGCCGGATGGTTCTGTTTCCATCGGGATGGAATCTTCGTCTGAACTGAGTACCTCGTGGTTCGCCTCCATGGCCGCGATGTTGCGATCGCGATAGGTCTGCTTCTGTCGCATCAGCAGAGTACCCAGTCGAAGCGCCGCCATGGTATTCATATCCTCGACAGGAAAGCCCAGAAGCATGCGCTTGACCGAGACAATGTTGCTGTAGTCAAAGAGCTTCTGCTTGTAGCTCTCCAGCTCCGCTCCAGTCGGCAGCTTGCCGTGCAGCAGGAGGTAGCTGACCTCCTCGAAACAGGAATGGGCACACAGGTCGAAGATATCGTAGCCCCGATAGATGAGCCACCCCTTGGTGCCGTTCACGTAGCCCACCTTGCTGGTGCACGCAATGGCCCCTTCAAGGCCGGGACCGACCGTGCACTGTACCGGCCAGTTCACCTGGGTGGTGACTTCAGGTTCCGGTTCGGAATCCGTCTCCCGGCGCGCCTTGTCCGCGGCATCCAGAATCAGGTCCGTAATCTCGGGTGTGTTCTCGTGCATCATGCTTCTCCTCCTGTAGCAGTATAAGCCCCAACCGTGTTGCCCAGCTAGTCACCCCCGAAGACGCAACGCATTGGACGTTTGTCCACTATAGCGAACCTTGATCCCAGAGTCAACAGCACTGGCGGAGACGCAGATTCACCGGAAGCAAAGCTTCGGCTAAGATCTAACCATACGTAAACAGATCGTCAAGGGAATAGACTTTTTCGCTGCGGGCATTGAGAGCGCGAAGTAGTTTGCTCTGGACATTCGGAGTCAGGCGCCGCCCCTTGCAGGCCCTGCTGACCATCTTGTGGGTGAGTTGCTCTCCCGATGCCTCCACGAGGTCGTTGGCGGTTAATCCTTCCTGCTCCAGGATTCTGGCAATCGGCTGCGGCCCCAGATCGCGTTGCAATGGCTCAGTCATGGAGGAATTACTTAGTGTTGAGGTGGCGTTTTTGCCGTGAAGCGCCAGCGGGTGCTGAGGGTTTCGCCCTCGGCCACGGGCCGATAGTTACTGCGCAAATCAGGCGTGATGCAGGTGAGGCCCCAGTCCACGAAATAGCCGTGGGTGGAGGCTGTTTCGGGTTGTATCAGCAGCTCGTACTTGCTGGTGGCAAAGGTGAGATCGCCAGCTGCCGGAACCATGAAGGCGCCGTCGAGCTGCTCCGCCACGCGAAGTGTCCTGGTATCCCCCTCGGCATCCCATTTGAAAATGGCGTGCGGTATCTCGCCGGCATTGAAGTCGAGCACAATGTTCCAGTTATAGCCGACTCGCGCATGCGGCAGCTTGTTGACGCCGTCCAGTTCGATGAGGAAACCGGGTTGGCCCGCGACCATGGTCAGTCGGTACCGCATGTCTACATGATGGAAGGACTGGGTCAACTCCACGACGATGCGCTCCGCGGTCTCCTCCAGCACATTCCAGTCCCACTTGTACTGCCAGAGGATGCATGGATTGTGATGCGTTCCAAGGGCCCAGATTGGACGCAGTCCACCGACGGCGCTGTAACTGCGATAACCGCCGCCTTGCGGCCTGCCCCGTTTGAGAAAAGCAGGCAGAGTATGCGGGATGATCTGATACTCGCCGATGGCCCAATCCTGCAGCGTCGGACCGAAGCGGGGGTAGAGGCGCAGCCGCTCCCGACCATTGCAGAGCAGGAGCATGACCCCTTCCGGTTCCGCTTCGTCGACTTCCAGGTGCAGACCGTTGCCGCGATAGAGTGGGGCGATGTTCTTCCCCTGGCGTATGTAGTCGTAGAACGGACCTTCGGGATAGTGGTACTTCACATACGAGGCGAGATCCGCCTCCGCATCCTGTTCCAGCCAGGCAAGCTGGCAGGCGCGATGCTTTGGAAAGCTATCCCAGGCTGGATCTTTCAGCCACTGCTTCATCTCCTCCAGCCGGTCGTTCAGAGCCGGCAACGGTGTCTCGAAGCCGCGGTAAGTTTCTCGCAGGCTCTCTGTCTGGACGATGACCTCCGGCAAAGGCTCCTCGCCGCGGACAATACGCCCGATCGCCTGGGTGATCAGCTTCTGGCTTTCAAAGCGCTGCTTCTCCCACGACGTGATCATGTACCCGTCGGCGTCGTATTTTTCGACCGCCGCGACACCTTGCTGCGCTGCGAGAATACGCCGTTCACTCACATATCCACCGGAGAGACCGCTCGCCATGATCACCCGAAAGCCATGATCCTGCAGCAGGCGAATGGCGGCATAGTCGGAGTCGACATCATAGAACCAGAACGCGATCACCGCGTCTTTCGAGACAAGCTCCAGCGCCTCCGGGTAATGCATCAGCATGTCGTGCCAGACGATCGGAGTGCGGTTGTACTGCTTCAGCACCTCGACCGCAAGATTGATCTGATCCGCCCAGGCGCGGGCAACGTTGAAGAGCGGATTCTGCAACAGGTGACGCGGCGCCAGCCATTCATCGCCGCCGATCAGGAACCATTCACTTCTGGAGAACTCGCAGTACTCACTCAGCGCCTGCCGCGTCCATGTCTGCGCCACCTCGGTGGTCACATCCATCTCGACGGAATCCAGTTCACCAGCCAGTTCCGGATAAGCCTGGCAGATCTGCTGTGAATGCCCGATGACGTTGAAGTGTGGTACCAGCTCGATCCCAAGGTTGATCGCCGTCTGCTGAAAATCCTGCCAGACCTCCGGCGTATAGGCGCATGAGGGACATGCCTTCGCCATCGCCGGCAGCTTGATCATATTCTCCAGGTAGGGCACCACATGCGTGAAACCGCTGTCGGCCGCATGAGCCAGCACTTGCTTGAAGGCGTCCGGGCGCATATACGCACCGCGGGCAATGTCGGTATGATAAGCAATGAAGGACGAGTTCAGGGGCATGATCAGCCTTGGTCTCAAGGTTCTGGTGGTTGACGACGACGCTTCTTCTCGGAGAGCTTGGCCTTGTTATCCATACGCTTCTTCTGCGATGACCGCGGCACCCGCGTACTCTTCCGCGGCCGGCGCCGCCGATTATGGCTCTTGATCCGCTCGCGCAGCTTCTCCAGCGCCAGCTTCCGATTAAGATGCTGGCTCCTCTCCTGCTGACAGGTAACCACGAGACCGCTCGGCAGATGGCGCAACCGCACCGCGCTGTCCGTGGTATTCGCATGCTGGCCACCTGGCCCGCCGGAACGAAAGACCTCCATTTCACACTGCGCGAAAAGGCCGTCGTCGTCAGCAGGCAGCGGTATGCGGCTTGATGAGGGATGAGGGGAATCTGACATATCATGTACCATAGCCTGGCGGATCTCGCCTCGCCACCGCTACCTCAAAACGCCATAGCCGTATACCCGGAATTGGCAGAGTCAGGTCATTATCCCATGTCAGGAGGAACTGGGGCAGACCCTTACGGCTATTCGCGCATCTTTCTGACCAGATCCGGAGCTGATTTCGCTGGCCAAGCAGAGATAAGACATCGCTCCTCTCCTGCCCCATGACGCCATGGACGGCCTGTCCTGCCCCGATTTTTTGGGATATTGAGGATATAGGACTAAAAAAGTCGCATTTCGGCGTTATAGTAGTGGTAACACGTTTTCCCACTGCTTCGGCAGCCGCTTGCGCTGAACTGTTTAGCGTCCCGGGGACCCGACAAAAGAGCCATTTATCGATTATGAGGTGCAATCATGTCGTCGATACCGGATGACATAAAGCAAGCGCAGCCATCGGCGAAGAGCAAAGCCGATCAAGCCGTCGAGGCCTTTACTCAGCAGGAGTACAAGTATGGCTTCGTCACCGACGTCGAATCCGACATGGCTCCAAAGGGGCTGACCGAGGAGACGATTCACTACATTTCGGCCAGGAAGAATGAGCCGGAATGGTTGTTGGAGTGGCGCCTGCAAGCCTTCCGTCATTGGCAGACGCTCGAGGAGCCGAAGTGGCCCAACGTGCACTATCCCCGGATCGATTTCCAGGACATCCATTACTACTCGGCGCCCAAGAAGAAGGAACTGGCCAGCTTGGACGAGGTCGACCCGGAGATCCTGGCTACCTACGAGAAGCTGGGTATTCCCCTCGGCGAGCAGAAGATTCTGGCCGGCGTGGCAGTTGATGCGGTCTTCGACAGCGTCTCCGTCGCCACGACTTTCAAGGCAAAGCTGGGCGAGGCGGGCGTCATTTTCTGCTCCTTCAGCGAAGCGGTTCATACCCATCCCGAACTGATCAAGAAGTATCTTGGCAGCGTGGTGCCGTATAAGGACAATTTCTACGCCTCGCTCAATTCGGCGGTCTTCAGCGATGGTTCCTTCTGTTACGTTCCGAAGGGCGTTCGCTGTCCCATGGAGTTGTCCACCTACTTCCGCATCAATGCCAAGAGCACGGGGCAGTTCGAGCGGACGCTGATCATCGCAGACGAAGGCGCCTACGTCAGCTACTTGGAGGGATGCACCGCTCCGATGCGCGATGAGAACCAGCTGCACGCGGCGGTGGTCGAACTCGTCGCCCACAAGGATGCCCAGATCAAGTATTCGACCATCCAGAACTGGTATCCGGGTGACAAGCAGGGCAAGGGCGGTATTTATAACTTCGTCACCAAGCGCGGCCTGTGCGAAGGCGAGAACAGCAAGATTTCCTGGACGCAGGTGGAGACCGGCTCCGCCATCACCTGGAAGTACCCCAGTTGCGTGCTGCGCGGCGATAACTCGATCGGCGAGTTCTATTCCGTCGCGCTCACCAACAACTATCAGCAGGCCGATACGGGAACCAAGATGATCCATATCGGCAAGAACACGCGCAGCACCATTGTCTCCAAGGGCATCTCCGCCGGGCGGGGGCAGAACAGCTATCGCGGTCTGGTCCGCATCACGCCAGGTGCGACCAACGCACGGAATCATTCCGAATGCGATTCTCTCCTGATCGGCGACAAGTGTGGTGCTCACACGTTTCCCTATATCGAAGCACGTAACTCAACTGCCCAGATCGAGCACGAAGCGACCACCTCCAAGATCGGTGACGACCAGCTCTTCTACTGCCGCCAACGCGGGATTTCAGAGGAAGACGCGGTCTCCATGATCGTCAATGGCTTCTGCAAGGAAGTCTTCCGCGAGCTACCCCTCGAGTTTGCCGTCGAAGCACGCAAACTGCTTGGCGTCAGCCTTGAAGGCAGCGTCGGCTGAGTATTACGAACAACTTTTTCCCTTTGGAGTATAAGATGCTTGAAATCAACGATCTGAAGGCCGCAATAGACGGCAAGACCATCCTCAATGGCCTCACTCTCTCGGTGAACAAGGGCGAGGTGCACGCCATCATGGGACCGAATGGTTCCGGCAAGAGCACCCTCTCGCAGGTTTTGGCAGGCCACGAAGCATTCGACGTTACCGGCGGCAGTGTCACCTACGAAGGCGCCGATCTCCTCGGGCTGGCTCCTGAAGAACGTGCCCAGCGCGGTATCTTCCTCGCTTTTCAGTACCCGGTCGAGATTCCCGGCGTCACCAATACCTATTTTCTTAAAGCGGCTGTCAACGCCATCCGGGAAGCCCGCGGCGAGGAGCCCTTGGATGCCATGGACTTCATGACCATGATGCGCGCCAGAATGAAGGTGGTCGGTATCGATGCCGATCTCACCAAGCGCTCCGTCAATGAAGGCTTCTCCGGCGGCGAAAAGAAACGCAATGAGATCTTTCAGATGCTCATGCTCGAACCGAAACTCGCCATCCTCGACGAGACGGATTCTGGTCTGGACATCGACGCACTCAAGGTCGTGGCCGGTGGCGTAGAAACTTATCGCGGCGCCGAGAATGCCGTGATCATGATCACCCACTATCAGCGGCTTCTCGACTACATACAGCCGGACTTCGTCCATGTCCTCTACAAGGGGCGGATCGTCAAATCCGGGGACAAGGATCTTGCCTTGTATCTGGAAGAGAACGGTTACGACTGGCTCATTGAGGAGCAAGAGAAGAAAGCGCAGGAGGCCGCCGTATGACTTCGACCGCGGTTGCACCCGACTACCTGACCGCGAGCTTCGACCAACTGCAGGCGCAGAATGGTGTCCCGGACTGGCTCCGCGATCTGCGCCAGAAGGGGTTGAACAGCTTTCGGGTACAGGGATTTCCTACCACTCGTGACGAGGACTGGCGCTTCACCGATGTTACCCCCATCGTCAAGGCGCAGTTCCAGCTTTCGCCCGCCGCGACTGCCGAGGTGACCGCCGGAGAACTGGCGGAGTACACCTTTCAGGATGTCGCTCCCACTCTTGTTGTCTTTGTCGATGGCGTATGGAGCCGCCCGCTCTCCAGGATGGATTCTATGCCCGACGGCGTTACGGTGCAGACACTGACTCAGGCCCTTGCCGGTGATCAGGCGGAGCTCCTGCGGGCGCATCTGGACGGGCAGACTCAAGCGGCCGGCAATCCATTCGCGGCGCTGAACACCGGTTTTCTTGCCGAGGGAGCCGTCATTCGCGTCGGCGCTGGCAAGCAGCTTTCTGAACCGATCCACCTGCTCTACGTCTCCACCGGTGCTGCCGAAGGATTGATGATGCACCCGCGCAATCTGATCGTCGCGGAACGCGGCGCTTCGGCCATCGTTCTCGAAAGCTACGTGGGTTTGGCGGAAAGCACCTACTTGTGCAATCCCGTCACGGAGATTGTCGTCGGCGAAAACGCTCGGCTGGATCACTACCGCACTCAGCGCGAGAGCCTGTCGGCCTATCATGTCTCTACGACACAGGTTCACATGGACAGAGATGCGCACCTCACCTCCCACGCGGTTTCCATTGGTGGCAGCCTGACGCGCAACGCTGTCAATGCCGTCCTTGACGGCGAAGGCTGCGAGTGCACCCTCAACGGGCTCTATCTTGGCGCCGGTCGCCAACTCGTGGATAACCATACCATCATCGAACACGCCAAGCCCCGCTGCCAGAGCCATGAGATCTACAAGGGCATTCTCGATGATCGCGCCCAAGGCGTCTTCAACGGCAGAATTCATGTTCACCACGATGCACAGAAGACCGATGCGCGTCAGACTAATCGGGCGCTTCTCCTCTCCGACCGGGCAAGAATAAATACAAAGCCCGAGTTGCTGATCTTTGCCGATGACGTCAAATGTACTCATGGTGCCACCATCGGGCAGCTGGATCCGGACGCTCTCTTCTACTTGCAGGCGCGCGGCATCGGCCGCGACCAGGCTCGCGCGATGCTTACCGCCGCCTTCGGGGGCGAGGCCATCGACGACATGCAGGTCGAACCGGTTCGCGAACACCTCAGCAACATGATGCGCCAGCGTTTCACTCGAATGGAGGTCTGATAAGGTGCCATGCAGACGACTGCCAACCAACAGAATGTGCGACCGCTGAGGGAACCCCTCGATGTGGCATTGTTGCGAGAGGATTTCCCCATCCTCAAGCAAACCGTGCACGGCAAACCCCTCGTCTATCTCGATAATGCCGCCACCGCCCAGAAGCCGCTGGCCGTCGTTGACGCCATCTGCGACTTTTATCTGCGGGACAACGCCAACGTTCATCGTGGCGTCCATCTGCTCAGTCAGCGGGCGACCGACCTCTTCGAAGCGACCCGGCGCAAGGCTCAGGCCTTTCTCAACGCCGCCTTCGAGCAGGAGATCATCTATGTCCGCGGCGCCACCGAAGGAATCAATCTGGTGATGCGCAGCTATGGCGCCTCCATGGTCGGTGCCGGCGACGAGATCATCATCAGCGCCATGGAGCACCACTCCAACATCGTCCCATGGCAGATGCTCTGCGAGGAGAAAGGGGCCGTCCTCAAGGTCATCCCCATGAACGATGCCGGTGAGCTGCTCATGGACGAGTATGAACGGCTGCTCACCGACAGAACCCGCCTGGTGGCGATTGTCCATGTCTCCAACGCTCTGGGGACGATCAATCCGGTGAGTGAGATCATCGAACTGGCCCACGATCGCGGCATTCCGGTCCTCGTCGACGGAGCCCAGTCCGCCCCCCATATGCCGATCGATGTCCAGGCGATGGACTGCGATTTCTTCGTTTGCTCGGGACACAAGATCTTTGGCCCTACCGGCATCGGCCTGCTCTACGGTAAGCGTGAACTATTGGAGAAGATGCCTCCCTTCCATGGCGGGGGCGACATGATCAGCTCCGTCACCTTCGAGAAGACGACGTATAATGAGCTTCCATACAAGTTCGAAGCCGGCACACCCAGCATAGCCGACGTTGTCGGTCTGGGCGCCGCCCTTGATTATCTCGGCGCCGTCGGCATGGACAGGATTCATGCCTGGGAGACGGAACTGCTTGATTACGCCACCGCCGCGGTGACCGCCATTCCCGGTGTCCGGCTGATCGGTACCGCGGCCCAGAAGGCTGGCGTCCTCTCCTTTGTGCTGGATGGCGTTCACCCGCACGATATCGGTACCTTCATGGACCATGATGGGATCGCCATACGCGCCGGTCATCATTGCGCACAACCCGTGATGGACAGGTTCGGCGTTCCCGCCACCGCCCGCGCCTCTTTCGCATTCTACAACACCAGGGATGAAATCGACCGCATGGTCGCCGTCATTCCCAAAATCGTGGAGCTCTTCGGCTGATGTCAGACTTATCCGAACTCTATCAGGAAGTCATCCTCGATCACTACAAGAGCCCGCGAAACTTTCGCGAGATGACTGACTGCACCCACTGCGCGGAGGGGACGAACCCCATGTGCGGCGATCGTATCACCGTCTTCGTCCATATCGATGACGACAAGATCGTCGACGATGTCAGCTTCCAAGGCTCGGGATGCGCCATTTCCAAGGCATCGGCTTCCTTGTTGACTACTGCCGTGAAAGGCAAGTCGTTGTCGGAAGTGGAGCATCTTTTCCACGAAGTGCACCGCATGTTGACCGGAGAAACCAGTTGTCCGCCATCCGAGTCGCTCGGCAAGCTGCGCGTTCTCGAGGGAGTCTGCGAATTCCCCGTCCGCGTCAAATGTGCCACCCTCGCCTGGCACGCCCTTCAGGCCGCACTCAAGAACCGGGAGGAGCCAATCTCCACCGAATAGAGGTGGATGGCTTGCTGCACATGCTAAAGTTGAGCAAAAAGGCCGAATATGCCCTCATTTCTCTCCAGCACATCGCGTCGCTGGATGACCAGGCGCCAGCATCCGCCAGAGAAATAGCCGAGCATTACAACATTCCCCCTGACATCCTGGGCAAAGTCATGCAGGCCCTCACCCGGGCTGAGATTGTTGAATCCATCCAAGGTGCAAAAGGGGGCTATCGGCTCCGTCGAAGCCTGGCCGACATGGTACTCGGAGAAGTCCTCGAGGCGGTCGACGGTCCTGTTCATGTCGCCCCATGCACCGGCGATCACTACTCGTGCGACCAGGAGCTTGCCTGCAACATCAAGCAACCCATCAGTCGCTTGCAGGCGCACCTGCAGAATTTTGTCTTCAGCCTGTCGCTCGAAACACTCGCCCAGTGCAAAGACGGCAGATTTCACTTGAAAGTACCGACCCTCAGCGAGGATAATGGCTATGTTCTTTTCGAAGAAGAAGAGTGAGGACGGCGTCGACGAGCAGGAAGAGATCCCCTGCACCCTGACCGAAGCAGAAATCAAGAGCCTCCTGCGTGAAGTCTACGATCCGGAGATCGGCGTCAACATCGTCGATCTCGGCCTGATCTATGGCGTCGCCAACGAGGGTGGGGGGAAGATCAAGGTGACCATGACCCTCACCACCCCGGGCTGCCCCTATGGCCCGCAACTGCTGCAGGAAATCGACTACATCCTGCGCAACGCCAAGGGCGTCAAGGAGGTCGACATCGAAATCACCTGGGATCCGCCATGGTCCATGGAGATGGTCAGCGAAGAAATTCGCCTCGATATGGGGCTGGACTGGTAAAGCAGCCACCTCTTTCCGCCCGCAGCCGTTGTACGCGGGCAGTGCTGCGTGCATGGTAATAAGTGGCGGTTTGCAGCCGCCCTCTTTTTTCATCGGCGTACACAGGAGAGACCATGACTGGTATTCAGAAAATACGTGTGCTGCGCGTCTTCAGCACCGTCGCCTTTGCCCTCCTCTTCGTCGGCTTGGCCTTCCTCTTTTATCAAGCAGCCGCCACGCCCTCGGATGTCATGCTGGAGCCCGCTTACAACCGGGAAGTCGATGAACTCCAGAAGGAAGTGGATCAACTTCTGCAGAATCTGCGCCAGTCTCAGACGGAGCAGACTGCTGCCCAGCAGGCCGCCGCCGAGTTGACCACCAGACTGACTGCCATGCAGAAGGAAAACACCGAGTTGCGGACTACCCTCAACTCTCTGAAGGAAGAGATGCGCAACAACGAAGCCAAACAACAGGCCCAACTGAAGCGACTCCAGGCGCGGATCGACAAACTGCAGGAGGATGCCAAGCCGGCCGAAACCAGCCCTGCTCCCAAAGCAGGGGAAAAGAAGTAGTCGATGGCCATCTCCATTACCAGCCTGCAGAATGAACGGGTCAAGAACGTCGTCAAGCTGCGCAACCGAAACCAGCGCGATGAGCAGCGAAAGCTCGTCATTGAGGGCTACCGCCCCATCTTGAGAGCCACGGAAAATGGCGTCTCCATGGACGAGATCTACTACTGCCCCGCCTTCTTCCTGGGCAGCAATGAAATGGATCTGGTCCGGCGTGTCGAGCAGTCCGGCGCCCAGTCCGTCGAGGTCGCGGAGACCGTCTTTGCCAAGATGGCTTATCGGGATCGCCCCGAAGGGCTGCTTGCCATAGCTCCGCAGGTCGAGCGCACTCTCGCCGATCTTCCGGCCGATCCGAAGGGCCTCTACCTTGTTGCCGAGGCCATTGAAAAGCCCGGTAATCTGGGAACCATCCTGCGCAGCGCCGATGCCGCCGGTGCCACCGCCCTTATTGTCTGTGATCGCTGTACCGACATCTACAATCCAAACGTAGTGCGGGCCAGTATCGGCACTCTTTTTACCGTGCCGGTCGTCGAAGCCGGCAGCCAAGCCACTCTCGCCTGGTGCAGAGAACTCGGCCTCAAGGTCCTTGCCGCCTCGCCTCACGCCAGCGAGTGCTACACCGACGTCGACATGGCGCAAGGCGTTGCCATTGTCGTCGGCACCGAGCAATATGGTCTCTCCGATAAATGGATGGAACAGGCCGATATGCAGGTAAGCATCCCCATGCTGGGCCAGGCGGATTCACTCAATGTTGCCAGCTCCGTCACCCTGCTCCTTTACGAAGCCGTGCGCCAGCGTCGCCTCCTCACAGCGCCGGCGCATCGCGATTGAGCAACACGACCGCGTTGACAATCGACCATCCGCTGTTTACCTTTAGGTCAGTTCTTACCTCAGCTTCGTTCTGCGGCTGACAATGGCGTGCTTCACGGAGACGAGCTTGGTTCAACAGGATTACTTCAAGAAGCTGATCGCCGACAAGGAGGTACGAATCTCCATTGCGGTGGCCCTCGCACTATGCCTACTCCTGTCACTTCTGGCATTGGTATGGGATGCCGGCGCACCTGAAACGGGTGCCTCCCGCCTGAGAGAGCTGGTAGCGCAACCATTCTATGCCCAGACCTTTGCCCATGTTGTCATCTTGACGCTGGCCGTACTGGGCATGCTCCTTGGGCTTGCCCACTATCATGTGCGACGCGATGTCGCCGTTATTGCCCTGATCTCCGCCGTCTATTTCTCGGGGCTTCTGGAGCTTTTTCACCTGCTGACCGTCGATGGCGTCATCGTTGGAACCGCTCCACTGGCCGACGTCGTGCCGCTGAGCTGGGTCTTCACACGCCTCAGCAAGGCCATCATCCTGAATGTCGTCTGCCTTGCCTTTCTGCTCTTTTTCCGTGATAAGCCGGCCCTGCCGCCGCGCACGGTGTGGAGTTATCTCGCGATCGGCACGCTGGTCATCTGTGTCATTGGCTTCTTCACCGTCTTTCTGCTGAACACGACAAGCAGCGTTCCGGACACGATTCAGCAGGATGCATTCCTCAAGCGGCCATGGGATTTCATCGCATTCTGTTTCTACCTCCTGTTGGCGCTCCTTATATTCCCTCAGTTCTACGCCCGGTTTCCCAGCCGCACTGCCCTCGGCGTACTCCTCTCCCTGGTGCTCGATCTTTTTGCCCAGCTTCATTGCGCCTTTGGCGCCGACTACCTTTACGGCCGCCACTACAGCTTCGCCATTATCTACAAGGCCATCGCTTATGCACTGCCGATTTGCGGGCTCATCCTGGATTATCATCACAGCCACAGGCAGGGAATCGATGCGATTCGCAGATTCCGTGAGGCGGAGCAGAAGTTGAAGAACCGCCTGCTGGATCTGCAGCACTCCTCGGCAATGCATGAGCAGGAGGAAGCAGAGCGCCTCAGCGCCGAAAACGCCATTCGCGTTCTGGATCGCGCCATCGCCGCGAGCAGCTGCGGCATTGTCATTACGGATCCGCATGTCCCAGGGAATCAGATCATCTACGTCAACCCAAGTTTCGAGCGCATCACCGGCTATCCCGCGGACGAGACCATTGGGAGCGGACTCGACTTCCTCTATGGGCAGGACCGCCAGCAACCAGCCGCCCAGGAAGTTGTCGCCGCCGTCGCCCAGGCACGGGAATGCCGCGTCATCTTGCGCAACTACAGCCGCGATGGGCGAATGTTCTGGTCGGAGCTCGATATTGCCCCTGTACCCGACGAAAACGGGATGCTCACTCACTACATCGGCATCATGACGGATATCACCGACCGCGTTCGCGCCGAAGATGAGCACCGGAAGTTCACGGCAAAGCTCGAGCACACCAATCGCGAGCTCGCTGATTTCGTTCATGTCGCCTCCCATGACCTGCAGGAGCCCTTGCGCAAAGTGCAGGTTTTTGGCGATCGACTGCGCGCCAAATGCGAGGATTCTCTTTCCAGCGAAGGGCTCCTCTACCTCGAACGCATGCAGCACTCGGTCGTCCGCATGGACAGGCTGATCCGGGACCTCCTCACCTATTCGCGCATCGGCCGAAAGGAACAGGAATTCACGTTGGTAGACCTCAATGCCGTTGCCCATGAAGTCCTTTCGGATCTGGAGGTGCGTATTGAAGAGACGCATGGGCAAGTGGATGTGGAGACGCTGCCCGTCATCGAGGCCGATTCCACCCAGATGCGACAGCTACTTCAGAATCTTATCGGCAATGCGCTGAAGTTCCACCGCCCAGACGTTGCCCCTGTGGTCAAGCTCTCTGCCACAACCATCACCAAAGAGATTGACTCGCACCCCGTCCCATTTGTCGAGATCTGTGTCGCTGACAACGGTATCGGCTTCGATGAGAAATATATTGAGCGCATCTTCACCGTTTTCCAGCGCCTCCATACCGGAAACCGGTACGAAGGTACCGGCCTCGGCCTCACCGTCTGCCGCAAGATTGCCGAACGACATGGGGGGGCGATTGCCGCCAGCAGCAGAGTTGGTGAAGGAAGCAGCTTCTTTGTCACGCTGCCGGTTAACCGACTCTTCGAGCATTAGGAGTCTATGGATCCCCAGGTAAATCAAACCGTGCGTTCGTTGAGCATCCGCTCCATCTATGCGCTGCTCATGCTCGCCTTCCTCGCCATCTCCAATTTCTGGGTGATCCGCACCCAGGTGGCCGAAAGCAAGGCACTGGCTGCGCGTGGAGAGCGCTATTCCCGCCAGTTGGAGCTTGTCTCCCGCGCCTCCGGCATTGGGCGACAGATGCAGAAGACCGCCTCCGGCCGGGAGCGTTCCGAACTCGCCAGCAGCCTGCTGCCCATAGCGCAGTTGATCGAGATCAACCATCGCACTTTGATCGAGGGTGACCCCGAGGCGGATATACCACCCGTCACCTCCCCGCACATCCGTTCTCTTTACTTCGATGCACCGTCCCAGCTCGACCGGAGGGTGCGCGAGTATGTGGCGGGGCTGGTAAGACTGGCTCGCGGGCCGGTTGATCCAGCCACATCCGGTGTGGATCAGCTGATCGAGCAGGTCGTCTCCGTCGGTGCGCTGCAGGATGCTCTGACCGCCAACTCCAACTACTACCGCAACGAAAACAGCGCGAAAATTTTCCTTGTCGAACAACTCAATTTCTGGCACTTCTTTTCGACGATGGCGGTCCTTGCCATTGTCGCCCTCCTGGTCTTTTATCCAATGATTCGCCGCATCCGCCTGGTCATGGGCAACCTCTCCACACTGAATGCCTCCCTCGAACAGCGGATTCAGGATCGTACCGCCGCCCTCGTTGCCCGCGCCAGAGAGCTTGAGCATTCCAACGATGCCCTCCGTGAGCTGCGCGCAGCCATGGAGAATGCCGTCGAGGGCATCGGTCGACTCAGCGCCGAAGGGCTGCTCATTGCTGCCAACGCCGCCTTGGCCGAGATGTTCGGCCGACAGGTCGCGGAGCTGAAGGATGTGCCATGGAAAGACGTCATCGCCGAATCCGAACACAGTCGCTTCGATGCAGCAATGAATCACGCGCGACACGAAGCCATGCAGATCCTCGAGATCCGTATCGCTAGCGCCGACGAAGAGGTTCGCTACCTCGAGATCGTTATTGTCACCGCCCATGACAAGCGCATGAACTTCGACGGCTTTCATCTCTTCGCCAAGAACACGACCGCGCGAAAGACCGCCGAAGATGCCTTGCGTGAAAGCGAAGCCAGGTTCCGGCAGTTGACCGATCACCTGCAGCAGGTTCTCTGGCTCAGTGAACCGGCGAATGGCCGGATGATCTATGTCAGCCCCGCCTTCGATGATGTCTTTGGCTTTTCCCGCGAGCGGATTTATGAATCCGCTGAGGTGTGGGAGCAGAGCATCCATGCCGAGGATCGCGACCGCATCCGCGAAGCACGCCTCGAAAGGCAGGCATGCGGGGCCTATGACGAGGAATACCGCATTGTTCGACAGGATGGCGAAGTTCGATGGATCCGCGATCGCGCCTTTCCTATTCTGATCGAAGACCAGTATTCCGGTCGCGTTGCCGGTATTGCTGAAGACATTACCCAGGCACGCCACATGCAGCAGCAGCTGCTCCTCAGCCAGCGCAGCTTCGAGAATCTGATCATGAACTGCGATGTCGCCATGCTCGTGACGGACAGCGAGGGTAGGGTGCATTTCGTCAATCCTGCCGCTCAGCAACTGCTGCGAAAGCGATCGAACGAACTGCTCGGCAATGTTTTCAGCTTCGCCGTCATGGAGCAGGAGCGAAATGAGATGACAGTCTTTGAGGGTGCGCAGCAGGTCGGAGTCGCCGAGATCAACCTCATCCGCACCGAATGGGATGGTGAAGTCGCTCATCTGCTCATCTTTCACGACATCACCAGCCGCAAGCTTGCCGAAGCTGAACTCCATGCCTATGCCGACGAACTCAAGCGCAGCAACAAGGAGCTGGAGGATTTTGCCTTTGTTGCCTCTCATGACCTCCAGGAACCGCTTCGCAAGATCAAGGCCTTCGGAGATCGCCTCAGCAAGAAGTACCATACCGAACTGGGGGAGGAAGGCCAGATGTACCTCGACCGCATGCAGAATGCCTCCATGCGTATGGATGCTCTTATTCGCGATCTCCTCACCTATTCCCGGGTCACCACCAAGGGTCAGCCCTTCAAGCCGGTGGATCTCCAGGCTGTCGTCGAGGAAGTTCTCGGTGACCTGGAAGTGCGCATCGAGCAATCCCTGGGCACGGTGGATGTTGCTCCGCTGCCGACCATCGAGGCAGACGCCATGCAGATGCGGCAGCTCTTCCAGAATCTCATCGGCAATGCGCTCAAATTCCGCAAAAAGGGCGTTTCGCCGATCGTCCGCGTCTACGCGGAACCTGTCTCCGAACGGCTTAGTACCATCCACGATACCCCCGGGCCCATGACCCAGATGTGCCGCATCATGGTTCAGGACAATGGCATCGGCTTCGACGAGAAGTACCTCGACCGCATCTTCGAGGTCTTTCAGCGGCTGCATGGCCGCGATGCTTACGAGGGGACTGGCACCGGACTCGCCGTCTGCAGGAAAATCGCCACGCGGCACCACGGCTCCATCACCGCGACCAGCGCTCCGGACATGGGAACCACCTTCATCGTGACACTGCCCATCGATCAGCCGGAGCAGGAGAAGCGCATTTAAGTTGCAGGATTGTTTTACCTAATCGGCATGGCGGAGTATACTAAAGAGGACACGTGCATAGTTCGAACGGTGGAATGGATGGGAGGCAGCTTGAGGGTATGAACGATTCCATGAGGAAAACCATCTTGATGGCTGATGATGATCCGGACGACCGCCTTCTTATCCGTGAAGCACTTGAGGAATCCGGTTTGACCGCCGAGCTTCTCTATGTTGAGGACGGCGAGGAGTTGATGGATCACCTGCACCGCCGCGGCCATCATCAGGATGCGTCCGCGCAGTTGCCGGGGCTCATCCTCCTGGATCTGAACATGCCGCGGAAGGATGGGCGGGAAGCGCTACGAGAGATCAAGACCGACCCGAGACTCAGGCGCATACCCATCGTGGTCCTTACCACCAGCAAGTCCGAAGATGATATCTTCCGTTCCTACGATATGGGCGCAAACTCCTATATCACCAAGCCGGTCTCATTCGAATCGCTGGTCACCACCGTCCGGCTACTTGGGCAATACTGGCTGGACACCGTCGAACTGCCCCCCCACTAGGATTCAACCACACGCTCACCCTATAGACCAGTTCACGTGCACAATGGCTGATTCTCTCAGAAACTACAATCCCGAAGACCAGGCGATCCGTGTCCTGCTTGTTGATGACGATGAAGACGATTACTTCATCACCAAGCAACTTCTCATCGACTGTGATGGCACCCGCTTCGAGCTTCAGTGGATCAACAAGTATGATATCGCTCTCGCGACCATTCCCCGCGCCGATTTCGATGTCTACCTGATCGACTACTATCTGGGCGACGGTAATGGACTCGACCTTCTGCGCCAGGTCATCGAGGCCGGATGCGATGCGCCCATTATTATTCTGACCGGCCTTGGCGATCGCGAAGTCGACCTCAATGCCATGCACGCCGGCGCCGCCGATTACCTGGTCAAGGGGCAGATCGACGCTCCGCTTCTGGAGCGCTCAATTCGTTATGCCATTGAACGAAAACGTGCTCAGGAGGAGCGCGAGCGCCTGATCTCTGAATTGCAGGACGCCTTGACCAAGATCAAGACGCTCAGCGGCCTCTTGCCGATCTGCAGCAGCTGCAAAAAGATACGTGACGATTCTGGATACTGGAGCCAGGTCGAAGTCTACATTCGCGACCACACCGACGCCGACTTCACGCACGGCCTCTGTCCCGAATGCTACGATTCCCTGATGGCCGAGATCGAGAACACCAGTCTCGGATTTGCCGTCAAAGACGATGACGCCGGAGACGACCGCCGCGCCAGCGGCTGAAGCGCTTCCCGCTCGTCCATGAAAAAAGCCACGCTCTCCTGAGAGAAGCGTGGCTTTCAACGGTCATCGAAATTGGCGAAGCGTCAGTCGTCAACGCGGGTCTTGGGCAGCCCGAAGACCTTCTCGCCGGCTTTCCAGCGGCCACGTTCGAGCAGCTTGTCAACTCGTTCGTAACGCTTGAGTACGTTGCGCTTCACTTCGATCTTGCTGCTGCCTTTCAGGCTGCGATGCATGGACATATCGGCGTCTCCGGTTGCTGAAATCTGGTTGGTGTGGCTGGCGGGCCAAAAAAGTAATATGCCGTTACTACACCGAACTTCAAGCCTGTTTCACTCGAAATACCCTCAATTTCCCAGGATTTCGCGAATGCGGCGTGCAAGTTCGCGCATCCGGTACGGCTTTCGCAGGAATCCTCGTGCGCCGGCGTCCAGCACATCTCGTGCATCGTCTTCCTCGATATAGCCGCTCTGCAGCAGCACGCGCACGTTTGGATCGAGCTTCTTCAACTCGAAGAATGCTTCCTTGCCGTTCATCTCGGGCATCACCATATCCAGAAGAACCAGGTCGATCTCGCCTGGATTCTCGCGATAGATGTCGACGCAGTCCCGCCCGTCCGCCGCCAGAATCGCGGTATACCCCATCCCCTGAAGCATGTCGATCACCACGTCCCAGATGATCGCCTCGTCATCCACCAGCAGGATGGTCTCGCTTCCCCGCAAATCGCTATCCTCCACTTCTCCTTCGGTATACATCTCCACCTTATTGCGATGAGCCGGCAGAAGGACGGTGAGGCAGCTCAGCGGCGCGCCCCCCGTGCTCTTGAGCGTGAACAGATCGCCGCCATGGGACATGATCACCCCATAGACGAACATCAGCCGCTCGCTCATGTCCAGCAGCGGGTTCACCACCAGGTATTCATTCAGATGAACCAGCTCCTCCTGCGCCGGCATCGTCTCCGGCAACGCAATGGTCAGCGTACAGTAGTCCCCCCCGCCGAGTGAAGACTTTCGGTTGAGGAAGAAGGTGTCATCGTAACGTTGAATGCGCAGCGTAGTCTTCAGCTGCGTCCTTTCATCGTCGCGACGCTCCAGAAGTCGAGGCAGGTCGAATATGACCTGCTGGAAAAGGAAGAGCTTGCCGCGGATGAAAGCCTCCTGATTGTGCAGCCCATCGAGATCCAGGAGGAACTCCGTATTCCCGTAGCGAGCCATTCGCGTTGCCATGCCTTTCACCACCAGTGCCAGGTCGAATGGCTCCATCTCCTGGTCGCTGTACCGTGTCGCATTCGCGAAGGCCGCCACGGAGCGCAATGCTTTGCCCAGAGAGATATTTGCCTCCTGCAGGTAGCGTTCCCCACCGGGACTGTCCTCGAGTTCCAGTTCCAGCAACTCATGATACTTCGATAGCCGGCCGAGAAAGAAACTCAAGGCAGAATGAAAACCGGTGCTGATCGCCCGAAGATTGACCAGCCGCTCTTCTTCCGGCATGGTGTCAGCCAAGTAATCCGATGGCTTATCTTGCATGCCAATCCTCTGATGTGAAGGTCGCGCTGCCAGCCCAACCGGACGGCCGTCGCACATGAATACTCTGCAGAATCCCCACGCAACTCAACATGACGATCATGAAGGATCCGCCGTAACTGACAAAGGGCAGGGGAATGCCGATGATCGGGGCCATCCCCATCGTCATCCCTATATTAACATAGATGTGGCTCGAAAGCAATATGCCGATCATGCAGGCGAGGTACCTCCCGAAGGCATCTGCCGCCTTCGACGCAATGTAGAAGGTCGTGCAGATCAACCCGCCGAAAACCAGGATCAGCAGACAACTGCCCAGAAAGCCGGTTTCCTCCGCGATGACCGAGAAGACAAAGTCCGACGGGGCAACCGTCCGCGGCAGGAAACCGAGCGCGTTCTGCGTCCCCTGCATGTAGCCCTTCCCAGTCATGCCGCCGCTTCCAACCGCCAGCAGAGACTGATGGGCGTTCCACCCTGCATCCATGGGATCTCGTTCCGGGTTGACGAACGTCAGCAGGCGATTGCGCTGATGCGGGCTCAGTTGTGTATAAGCAGGGTAGGCGGCCAGCAGCGCGGCAATCCCCGCATACATCAGCCACCGCTTCTGGATGCCGCCAATGATCAGAATCGCCATCGTCACGGGAAACATGGTTAGCGCGCTGCCAAGGTCCGGCTGAAGCGCTATCAGGCCGATCGGGACCGCCGCGAGAATCAGGATCGGGATCGTATGCGTCACATTCTCCAGTCGAATGGAACGGCGCGAGGCATAGTGAGCCAGCGCCACCATCAGTCCGATCTTGGCCGTCTCCGACGGCTGCAGCGAGAAGGGGCCGATCAGGAACCAACTCCTGGCGCCATTGATCTCATTGCCCGCTACAAGCACCAGCACGAGAAGGAGCAGGCTCCCGCCGTACAGCGCCAGCCAGTAGCGGCTGAGGTTACGATAGTCGATGCGCAGCAGCACCAGCAGCGATGTGCCACCGACCAGGATCCAGACGATCTGCTTCACCCACATGCCGGCGAAGCGACCGCCCGTCTGCTGCCCGGTCCCATGGATAAAGGCGATCCCCGTTGCCACGAGGATCGCCACTTCCAGAAACAAGAGAAAGCTGCATCGGCGCAGCAGGCGCGGATACCCCTTTATGAACTGCCATATCCATTTGCCGATCACGTGGGGTATCCTCCGGAGACGCTCCCTCAACCAGCCAGTTTGGGACCGTTCGCCAGCACGTAGCTTTCCGCCTCTTCATTCCACAGGTTGTTGTGGCGGCCGCAGATCTCGGCCAGTCCAGCAAAGAACGGATCGCTCTTTCCCTTCTCGGCAAAGTCGTCAATGGCCGTGAGTGGGAAGTCAAAGTGGGTATAGAGCAACTTCTTGCCGCCGGGAATGTTCGGCAGGTTGATGGTTGCATCCTTTGCCGCGGTAAGACCACCTACATGCGTGATCATCATCGCCGGGTTGATCTGGCCGCTTGCCATCAGTTCCAGCGCCTGCCGCATGTCCTCGGTATTTCCACCGCTGGTGCCCACCAGGTGAATGCCCTCGTAGTGCACGTTGTAGAAGTTGAGCTTCGCGCTGAACTCCGGATCCGTCGGTCCCGCGAAAAAGTTCAGGCAGCCGTCACGGCCAAGGATGCGATCCGCCTGTTCCACCAGCATCGAAACTGGCGCGAAGACGAATACATCATCAAAACCGGTACCGTCCGTCGTCCCGCGCAAGGCATCCACCGCATTGTCGATGCGCGTGTTGAGATAGATCAAGTCTACCCCGTTCTTCTTCGCATCGGCAGGGCTGATAATCGAAGCGGCACGATCCAGCCGCGCCTGATCGATATCCGTAACCACCAGCAAGCTGGGGCGGCGAGGTCCGTTGATCAGGTAGTCGACACAGCCGAGCCCCATCGGGCCGGCAGAGGCCAGCAGCGCGCACTTGCCTCCCTTCTTGATGCCCATCTCGTGGTCATAGGTCCCCAGAGGGACATGGAACTGCGCGCGGCAGGCGCCGATGATACACGACATCGGTTCGGCCAGCGAAGCCTTGAAGAATGCTTCGCCACCATAGGGCAGCAGGCAATCCATCTCCATCACGCAGGACGGAATGAGCACATAGGTGGCGTCGCCGCCAATGTGGTGGAAGGAGTAACCGGGAGCATCGAGGGACCCCTTGTAGAGGAGCGCCGGCTGAATGCCGAACTTCTCTCCTTCCTTGTAACGCCCTGCCCATTTGCTCCCGACCTTCAGCAGGCGGCCCGCAAATTCATGGCCGACCAGCACGGGGTTGGTGGCAATGTCGTTGGGCACACGCTTGTGCTCTTCCCCCTGCTTCGCCGCTTTGTAGGTGGACATGCAGATGGAGTCGGTAACGACTTCGGCGAGGATCTCGTCATCGCCAGGCTCGGGAAGTGGGAAATTCTCGAGCCGAAGATCGAATTTGCCGTAAAGGCGCAGAGCAGTGGTGTTCACGTACGCGTTCCTTATTGAGTAGTGGGTTCATATCGTTTTAGAGAAAATGCATTGGCAATCGTCCGCCGGACATCGGCAATGTCACTGAAGAGGCCGTTGGCCATTGCCTGTATGCAGATATTGCCGATCGCGGTCGCTTCCACAGGCCCGGCGATGACCGGTATGCCGCAGTAATCCGCCGTCAACTGGTTGAGCAACTCCGCCTGGCAGCCGCCGCCCACGATGTGCAGGCGATCCATCTCTTTGCCGGTCACATGGCTCAGCACCTGCAGCTGCTTCCGGTACGCCTTCGCCAGGCTCACGTAGCAGCAGCGCGCCAGCTCGCCAATCGTCTCGGGGACTTGTTGACCGCTCTCCCGGCATGCTGCCTGTATCTCCGCCGGCATGTTCTTGGGCGCCATGAAACGCGCCTCGTTCGGATTGATGGACGACGTAAAGCGCACCGTGCGCTCCGCTTCGGCCGCAATCTCTTCAAAGGAGATCTTCGTGCCCGCTTCCGCCCAGATGCGCCGGCATTCCTGAATCAGCCACAGGCCGTTGACATTCTTGAGGAAGCGGATGGTGCCGCCGACGCCACCCTCGTTGGTGAAGTCGGCCTTGGCCGACTCATCGGTGAGGATCGGCTCATCGAGTTCGGCGCCGATGAGCGACCAGGTTCCGGAGCTGATGTAGGCCCAGTTGCCCCCTTCGATTGCGGGAACTGCTGCCACCGCGCTGGCGGTATCGTGCCCGCCCGGCAGGTAAACCGGAATGCCGTTGTAGCTTCCTGCCTGCGTGCCGGGCATCTGGATCTTGCCAAAGATATTCCGCGGATAGCCAAGGATCTTGAGCAGCTCCTTCGACCAGCTCCGTTCGCGAGCATCTAACAGTCCCGACGTGCTGCAGATGGTGTACTCCGCCGCGGGCACCCCGGTCAGCATGTACGAGAGCAACTGCGGCATGAAGAGCAGATGTTCCGTCTTCTCCAACAGCGCCGGCCGGTTGATCTTGTCCGCCATGATCTGGAAAATCGTGTTGAACGGCATTTCCTGCAGCCCGGTGATCTGGTAGAGCCGATCCTTGGCGATGCGCTCGTAGACATACGGCATAGCCGCTTCATTCCGCGCGTCACGGTAGGCGAATGGCTGATCGAGAAGGTTGCCGTCGCTGTCAATGAGGCCATAGTCCACGCCCCAGGTGTCGATGCCGATTCCATCCACCTTGCCGGCTTGATCGATGCCGCGGCGGATTTCCCCGATCAGACCGTGCGCATCCCAGTGCTTCGCCCCGCCGAGATCCAGCATGCTGTTCTCAAAGCGATGGGTCTCTTCGAGCCGAATGCTGCCACCATCCACATGACCGATTATTGTGCGGCCACTCGACGCGCCAATATCGACTGCCAGAAATTTCATCATGCCCTCGTGCTCCTCGACTTTCGACTCTTTGACTTTCATTTGAGACGCACTCGTACGGTGCCACCATGGGCTGCAAGCTCTTCAATGCGCCCGAATTCCTCGATGGCCCGGCCTTCCCGTTCCAGCGCTTCGCGATCATATTCCACCAAGCTCATCCGGCGGAAAAACATCTCCACCGTCAGGCCGCTGAAAAAGCGGGCTGCCCCCCCGGTTGGCAGAACATGGCTCGGCCCAGCCACGAAATCACCCACCGGCTCGGGCGTCCAGGGACCGAGGAATATCGCTCCGGCCGCGGTTATGTTCGCCGCCACCGCGCGCGGCTCCCTCGTGATGATCTCCAGATGCTCCGGTGCCCAGCGACTGGCCAACTCCGCGGCCTGCTTGATGGTGCCCACCAGGATGAGGAAACTCCCCTGTGCGAGAACCTTTTCCACCGCCTGTTGCTTTGGAAGTGCGGCTGCCTGCCGCTGAAGCTCGCCTGGAACCTTCTCGATCAGCGCTTCGCAGGTGCTTACCAACACACACTGCTCCAGCCCCGAGCCATGCTCCGCCTGGCTCAACATATCAGCCGCGATGGCCGCGGGATCGGCCGTCTCATCGGCGATGATCAGAATCTCCGAAGGTCCTGCCACAAGATCCAGGGCCACATGTCCGTAGACTTGACGCTTGGCCGCGGTCACATACGCATTTCCAGGGCCAACGATCTTTTCTACACCCCGGATTGACCCGGTACCGAAGGCCGCCGCGGCGATGCCGTAGACCCCGCCCAACCGGTATATCTCCGTCGCTCCCGCTAACTGAGCTGCATAGAGAATCGCTGGATTCACTTGCTTGTCGGGACCAACGGGCGTCAGCAGGACGATCTCCTTCACCCCCGCCACCTGCGCCATCGTCATGGTATGCAGCGTCGTTGAGACCAAGGGGGCGGTTCCACCCGGGATGTACGCGGCAATGCGCGACAGAGGGACAAAACGCTCGCCCACCTGGACGCCGGGGCGAGGAGAAAACTCCCAGTCCTTTGGTACCCGCTCCGTCGCGAAGGCCGCCACATTCGCATGGGCCAACTCGATTGCCCGCCGCGTTTCCGCGTTCACGGCTCCGCGCGCCGCGACAATCTCCTCGCGCGGGACGCGAAACTCCTCCACCTTCAGGTCAACGCGATCGAATTTACGGGCATAGTCGATGATCGCCTCGTCGCCGCGTTCCCGAACATCCCGCAGGATCTTCGCCACCTGTTCCTCAACCTCCTGTGGGAAGGCTGAACGGGTCGTCAGAAGCTCGATCTGCTCCGCAAAATCTTCTTGTCGATAATCAAGTCGCTGCATGGTCGGTTCCGTGAAGGTCAGACATCGGCGACGGCGATCTGGTAGGAACCGCCCTCGCTTTCTACGGCGCAGGCCGCGGTAATGGGCTTCTCGAAATCGCTGAAGACGCCACACCGGATGATGTAGTTGCAGGCTGCGTCGGCGTTCTCCGCATCGAAAGCATCATCGCGCTGCTCGCAGCGGGGTAGAATCGTTTCATAGGTCGCGACGTAGTAGGCTTTGCCTGCCTCCAGCGAGAACTCCCGCACATCCAGCGCCTGATGCGTGACGATGCCCAGATACCCTTTGCTGCTCTCCCGATCCACGACGGCGGCGATGCGCGGGGTATTTAGTGAGTCGTGCTCATAGTCCATTGCGTGCAGCACCGTGATCAGCGCATCGCGCATCGGGTAGCCGGCGGCGATCTTTTCGGCAATGAAATCCGTGTGGCTCCCATTCGTCGCGATGGCGATGCCACCCACCACTGTCAGGCAGTTGTAGGCGATGTACGGGTTCCTGAAAATGTCCTTTTCATACCCGACTTTGGGTAGAACAGCGACCTTGTCCCCTAACACCTTGGCTTCGCGATTCGGAAAGGAACGCGAGGAGACCCTGTAGAGGGCGCAGACGCGCTGCTGGCGGTTCTTGGCGATCGCGACGATTCTGCCGACGTACATGTGGAGTCCTTCCTGTTGAGTCGGATGATGGTCTGACGGCTGACCTCCTGGGAGGCGTGACGAGGTTGCCTGCGCTCGATCTCTGGCAGCGCCAGGCAATGCGGTGTACTATAAGCGCCGCCTTGCAGACTTGCCAACATACATGAGCGATAAGAGGACGATATGACGGAGTGGCTTCAGCACACCTTTCACATGGCACCACAGCGCAGGGGTTTTCACCTGATTACGCATGAGATCGAGGCGCGTGTACCTGAGATGAAGAACTTTCGCGTTGGGATCGCCCACCTCTTCATCCACCATACATCGGCATCTCTCACCCTCAACGAAAACGCCGACCCCACTGTCCGCGACGACTTCGAGTCTCACTTCAACCGCATGGTCCCGGAGCGGGCGCCGTACACCCATGATGACGAAGGCAGCGACGACATGCCGGCCCACCTCAAGTCATCCATCCTCGGCAACAACCTCTCCATTCCAATCCGAGACGGGCGGTTCCTCCTTGGCACCTGGCAGGGCATCTACCTTTGCGAACACCGCAACCGAGCCGGGCAGCGACGGCTCACCATCACCATTCACGGCGAACGCCACGCCTGACGATCAAGGCGCGTCGAGCAGGCGCAGCATCGCCTTCGCCCACGCATGTTCGATGTAGACCAGGATGTTCTGCTCAAGCGTCGCCTGGAAGTCCTGACGGGCCGCGTCCACATTTCCGGCCGCGAGTTCATCGAGCCCCATGTAGAAGTGTGCCTCCGCCAGCCGTCCCTTCACCTGATTCTCTGTCGGCGCTGCATGGGCTGCCGCAATCAATTCCGGGCGCGTGATATCTCCTTTCACATACGCATAGATGACAGCGATCCATTCTTCCATCGCATCACCACGGGATTGCATGTACTGCCGCATGCCCGGGGATGGATCTTCCGCATGGAGTTTGCGCATGAGGAAGTGCCATAACTGCACATAGTCATCGACGTGGCCATACTCCATGACTCTCTCGAAGGCCTCGGCTGCCTCAACGTAGGCGCCTTGCTGCGCGTGCAGCATCCCTTTCAGGCGCCAGTACCGGAAGTCGTTGGCAGGAGCCTGTGAGAGAAAGGTCATGGCCTGAACCGGATCGCCTGCCCGCTCCTGAAGATTGGCCATGATCACGAGATGAGTCGGGTTGTCGGGGTCCGCCTGCATCGCCTGGCGAAGCAATTTCAGCGCCTTCGCATGGTAACCCGAATCCGAAAGCTGGAGTGCCGCTTCCGACAGCAGCGCCGGCTCGTCCTTCGGAACCGTCAACTCCGCAAGCCTGGCACCGATACCAGGAAGACGATCGAAGTGATTCAGCCGCTTGGTTACCTCGAACAACATGATCCAGCTTCGCGCGTTGTCCGGCTGCAGCTCGATCGCACGCTCCAGCATCTGAATCGCCTGCTCACCGTTCCCTTCGGCCATCTCCTGCCGGGCGTTGATCAAGAGCGTCTCGCAATCACCCGGCCCTGCTTCCGCGCTCAGCCGCAACCGCTCGATATGATCTTCCACACGCTTCAGTTCGTCTCCCGACAGTGCATCCGCGGTGGACGCGAGCTTCTTGACCATCTCCTCCAGATGATCCGCCGCCTCCGCGAACCGGCCATCCTTCTTGGCGGCATCCCCTAGCTGAAGGTGTGCGTTGGCTGCAAAGCGCGGGTCAAGATCCTCGAAACTCAGTAGTCGCTCCCAGACTTCCATGACGCGTGGACTTTGCCTCTCTCGCAGCACCAGCGCCAGACGCAGGGCCGAGATCGAATCATCCGCCTGCTTCAGAAGCTCCGCCCATTCCTCTGTCGTTGGCTCTCGACCTTGTCCGGTCACGATGAACTGGTAACGCAGAGCCGGCTCCGTGGTATCGCCAATAACCAACTTGACCTGATCCCGCATGCTCAGCGCGTACAGCCGGTCGGTCAGCCGCATCAACGACATGAAGTCCGCCGCCTGCAGGCCGGCAAGTGCAATCAATGACATCATGACGCCGGGCATCTTCATGCGGTTGGAAAGCTCGGCATAAAACTCCAGCTCCCTGGCGCGCGCGCCTGCATCCGGCAGGCTCACCAGGCGGGCGCCCGCCAGCTGCCACACGTCTGCCTGCAACTCCCCCTCGACAATGGCCAGCGCCGAGTGTGACAGAAAAGCCTGGTTCGGCCAGCGAAGCCATCCGCGGCGGCCAAACTCGAAGGCGCGAAGATACTCCTTCATTGCCCGCAACAACTTCACCAGCCGCATATTGAAGTAGAGATCCCCTCCCTTCATGGGCAGCAGGTCGATCAGCGTAAGCAGTTGGGCATAGTGCTCCGGCTTGAGGGCCTGAATCGCCGCGAAGCTCCTGTCCAGATCCAACTCGTCAAGGAGGAGCTGAAAGCCGATCTGCGCCTGATCGTCATGGGGTCTGTTGATGCGCAGCGCACAGATGAAGGGTAGGGCGGCCTCGCCTTCTTCCTTGATGAACTCTCGCCAGGCGTCTTCGTCCATCACTTCAGCATCCAGATTTCCGAGCGCATCTCGCAGGCTCTCGGCGCCCCCCTTCAACTCAGGCCATGGATCGGCAGGGGCGGTGGTCTGACCGGCGGCGATCGACGTGATCAAACAGCCGACAGATAGCACGCACAGATGATAAAAAAGTAGTCGCATGAAATACCCGGCTAAAAGAGTGCAATGTCAACGGCGCATGCGCGCCAGCATGAAATCGGAAAGAACATCTTCGTAGGCGGTTCCTGTGTTGACCTGGCGGTAATCGCTGCCATGCTGACCACAACCGAGCTGAATGGCCGACAGGTACTCCTGTAGGGCGGCGTTATAATCCTCTCTTACGCTCACGGGCTCGGTTACCAGGCTGTCGCCTTCCTCCAGATCCACGAATCGTATTGGACGATCAAAGTCGAACCGAAGTTCCTGCGGATCCAGCAGATGAAAGATGGCCAGATCATGTTTGCGGTGGCGCAGGTGCTGAAAACAGGCAAGGAGTGGATCGACATCCACGAACAGATCTGAAAAGAGGATCACCAGCGCCCGCTTGTGAATCTTCTCGGCCATGTCGTGCAGCGCCTCGATCAGTTGCGTCTTGCCGCCCGGTTTGACGGCATCGATGGTGGTGAAGATATGCCGCAGGTGAGAGGCGCGCCCCCGCGGCGGCACCTCGCGCACAAGCTTGTCGCCGATGCAATGCAGCCCCACATGATCGCCCTGGTGAATCGCCAGGTAGGCCAGCGTCGCGGCGAGTCGCGTCGCGTATTGCCACTTGTTGATGTCGCCGCTGCCATACGACATCGAAGCGCTGCAATCCATCACCAGATAGCAGCGCATGTGCGTCTCCGCTTCGAACTCCTTCAAATAGAAGCGGTCGCTTCGCCCATAGGCCCGCCAGTCGATATGCCGAATATCATCCCCTTTCACATACTTGCGGTACTCCGCAAACTCCACGCTCGCTCCACGATGCGGGCTCTTGTGCATCCCCGAGAAACTCCCCGCCACGGGACCCCGAGGACGTATCAGCAGCCGCGAAAGGCGTGCCACAACGTCGGTATCCAGGAGATCGCGAGTGAGGGGGGGGACAGGCATCCGATACAGTAACCCGCGGAAAGGGTTGGCGAAAAGCCGTGGCGCCAAACTTTGTCAGTTCGCACACAGGGCTTCGTCGTCATCTGTCACGCCTACAGGCGAGTGAATGGGATCAGGCAAACTCGTCGAGCTTGACAACTCGGCCTTCGTCCGCGGAGAGTTCGGCGGCGAAGACGAGCTTCATGGTCTCGAACGCATCGGCAGCCGATGTCATCGGCGGCTTACCCTCGGCCACCCGGCGAACGATGTCGTGTGTCTGATCCAGCGTATTGTGAAAATAGATGGAGTCTTCGCTGACGTCCCAAGTCAGGTCCTCAACCCACTCGCTGGTCATGCAGCGCTCGGAATCGCCGAACTCCCAGCGCTTCAGGCGCCGGTCGAAGACATCCGTCGAAGCGGCCCCACGCGTACCTTCGATCAGGTACTGCAGCGCGTGCCCGTCTCCCTTCTGCTGGGAGACCACGTTCTGCAGCGGGTCGCCCCGGAACGTCGCTCCCACCGCCATCATGAAGGTCAGGTGGCCGACGGCACCATTGGCGAACTTGTAGCTGGTGTGGTAGTTGTCACGCACTTCGTAGTAGGGGATGACATTGGGCGAACAGAGCGAATAGACCTCGGTCACCGGGACCTCGGCCCCCACCCACCAGCGCGGCAGGTCCACATAATGGCTCAGCTTCTCGCCAAACATGTTTCCGCCCGTGGCTATCTTGTTGCGCCATGAGCCCTTGTGATGGAACTCGCTGCAGATGTAGTAGCAATGGGTATTCACGACCTGGCCCAGCTTGCCGGCCTCCACCCATTCCATGACTTTGGTATAGAGTTTCGAATACCGCAGTTCAAAGCCGATCTGCAGATAGCCGCCCGTCCGTGCGGCCGCCTTGACCATCTCCCGCGCGTCATCCAGCGTCGTCGCCATCGGCTTCTCGCACATGACCGCCTTGCCTGCCTCCAGCGCCGCGATCGTCAGCTCCTTGTGCGCATCGTTGGATGACGTGACGAAGATCAGCGGAATCGTCTCATCGGCGAGAATCTCACGGTAGTCGCGCGTTGCCTGCACACCAAACTTTTCCTCGAGCTCGGCCACGCGCTCCTGTCGAATGTCCTGTGCGACAATCTCGCTGACTCGATCACACGCCTGGAGATGCTTGATTACCGTGCCCCCCATACCACCCGCACCAACGACTGCTACCTTCATCTGCCCCTCGCTCCTATATGTCGTCGCTCTCCTCCCCCCGAAAGACGAAATCGACAATAACTGGTAGATGGTCGGAAACCTTGATTCGGGGAACGATCATCGTCTTCACTTCGATCTGGGGCGGAATAAACATGAGGTCGATTGCCACCGCCGGCTCATAAGTGGGAAAGGTTCGCCGATCCATCGGATATACCTGATAATCGGCGATACTCTCCAAATAGTCAAACAGATATCGCGCGGCACTGTCTTTTTTCTGCAGGCGGCTGTTGAAGTCACCGACGATGATCGGCGGTATGAAGTTCTCCGGATCCGCGTTTCGCTGCACTTCCAGCCAGTCAATCAGGATCTTGAGCTGACGGATCCGCGTAGCCCGCGACCGATAGTCCAAGTGTGTATTGATCACCGGCAGCCTGTGGCCGTTCACCACCATTTCCGTGTACAGGAACCCCTTCTCGCCCAACGCAGCGCTGCCGAAGGGGAAGTTCTCCTTCTTCTCGATCGGAAACCGGGAGAGCAGCGCATTCCCGTAATGAAGTTGATAGCGCCCCTTCTTTACGTTGTTGATCCCGAAGGCGGAATCCACAAAGTCGGTGTGAGATTTGATCTCCGCCAAGTGATCGAAATTGCCGTTCCAGTCAGAATCGGCGTCGATCTCCTGCATCGCCACAAAATCCGCGTTGGAGAGCTGCAGGAAACCTCCCAACACCTCCAGATTGCGGCGGAAGCGATTGAGCGGTACCAGCCGCTGATCCAGCGCCAAGCCTCGACCGTGCGCTATATTGAGGGTGATCAGGCGATAGGTACCGGCTGTCTTCTTATCCAGCGTACCTCCGCTTACCGGCCAGACTACACTGGCGGTGATGCATGATGTGGTAGCAATGACGGCTACTGCAACGATGATGCTTATTCCTATGAACACGCGCTTGATTCTCTTTTTCATGGACATCTTGATGAGGTGTGAAGCGTCCCTTTGCAATGGTGGCCACTCTGGCACCAGTGCCACCGCGGCTCTTGTCGCAACCTGCTCGGCGAGCCCGGCTACCCCAATTTTTAGACCCCGGAAAAGGGCGCTGGTTCCGCCCGTACCTCCTGTTCGGCAACGGGCGAAGCTATAGTAGACAGACTATGTACTCCGTCCTTCTCGACATGCTAATGACGTTCACCGGCATGCTTATCGTGGTTGGTCTGCTCTTGCTGCTGGTGGATCTCTTCGTCCTCAGCAGCAAGCCGCGCCTGGTGGCTTTCGCCCTGTTCAGCATCGCGGCGGCGGCATTCATGCCGCGGATTCCTCAACTGCGGTTCATGGTGGCGCTGGGTACCTGGGTCTTGCTCATGCTTTTCCACTACTATATCTGGCGGTACGCGAGTGACTTTGTTCGTTCGCCGAGGATCCAGGGCTCGTATATGCGTGGACTGGTGGGGCATATTGGCCGGATCGAAGATGTGCGGCGGCGCAAAATGCTTCGGCTCGACGACCGGCGGTGGCGCATCATGAATCCGCAACGGCTGGCAATCGGACAGGTCGTTCGCGTCGTGGCGATTGAAAAGGACGGACTGCGCGTGGCGCCGATTCAGGGGGAGGAAGATGCAAGCTATCGGCAACACGAGGCATAGGCGGCGGCAAAGCGCCCGGCTTGAGCTTCCAGCCAGTTCCAATCTCCCGCTGCGATCCGCTCCTTGTCGAAAAGCGGCGAACCGACACCGAACCCTTCCGCCCCAGCGGCATGAAAGGCAGGCAGACTCTCCACATCCACACCTCCTGTTGCCAGCAGGCGCACCTCGGATAGCGGCGCCTTCACGTCGCGTATGTAACCAGGCCCCAGACGACCGGCTGGAAAAAGCTTCACTATATCCGCTCCCAAGGACCATGCCTGGAAGATCTCCGTAGGTGTAAAGGCGCCGGGCATGACCGGGATCGACGCTTGGCGGCAGGCAACTATGATCTCCGGCACCACTACCGGCGTAACAATGAAACTCGCCCCCGCCGCGAGCGCGGTCTCCAGGCGCTCCATAGTGGTGACCGTGCCTGCCCCGACATTGAGCCCGTCACCGCCAAGTTGCCGGATCCGGTCGATCTGCTCAGCCGCGCCGGCACTGTTCATCGTCACTTCCAGGCACGTCAACCCGCCGCGCTGTACTGCCGGCACGAGATGCCGCAGGGTGTCGAGGGGCAGGCTGCGAAGAATGCCGATCACCGGCAGGCGATTGTAAAGCTCCCACGAGAAGGCCTTCATGACGGTGCCAGGGGTTTGATAGATGCATGACGTTGAAGAATGTGCTGGTGCGCTCGCACCACCGCCAGCTCGATCATATCCGGGGGTAACGGCCGCAGGCGCTTCCCGGCCCCAAGCGTCTCCAGTCCTTCCCGATAAAGAGCGGCCAGTGGCCCGGCGGTGCCGATCACCAGCGGTCCCTCCCGATCACGCTCCAGCAAATCGTGAAGCTCATGACCGATCAGCATTCCGCTAAGGTAAGCATGATTCGCCGGCGCCGCCATTGTCTCGAACAATTGGTTCGTCCGGACGCTGAAGAGAAGGTGCGTCAGAGCCCCTTCGCCCGAGCGTTCGATACCCAAGCGAAAAGCCGGCAGATCGGTTTCTGGTCGTGTCTCGGGATCCGGCAGCGACCGCGCCAGAACAGAATGACGCGCCAGGATCTCGAAGAGTTCACCTGTCATGTGCGTGCGGAAGCTGGTAACGCTGCGCTGGGTGATGTCGATATGCTTGCTGTGCGTTCCGGGCAGGATCAGGCGGCAATGCTCTCCTGCTTCCTGGGGAAAACGATCGTCCTGAAAGAGCCCGATGACCTCACTTTCCTCACCCCGCATGACATCCGCCGTATCGGCCACGCCGGACACCAGCAGGATCAGGCGCGTCTCGCCCATGGTTGTCACCCGCAGGTCGTCCCCGTCCACGCTGAAGGGCAGGTGGGCATACGGCAGCTCACGCCAGCCGATCGATGAACTCGCCATGCCGCTGATGACGACGGGAAGATTCTCGTCCACACCATACTGGCGTGCCATGGCCAAGGCCTGTGCTTCGAGCACCCGCGCGTACCCCGCCGCTCCTCCGGTGGAGAGGCTCCGGCAACCGTCGCTGGTGCGGATTTCTCCGCGGATCTTCGGCTCCTTCTCTTCCCCATCAACCAGGCGGACGCGAAAGGTGGTGGTTCCCCAGTCGCAACTCAGAAACTTCATGGTCACCCCGAAAAGGTTGTTGCCGGCAAACCCCTGACGCCGACATCGGCGACGAACAGGCCACCCGCTTCGGGTTCCTCGTCGTCGGCAAGGCCCACCCGAGCGGTCGTGATAAAGAGCTGATCCAGCTTCTCGCCGCCAAAGGCACAGGCCGTCACGCGACTCGCCGGCACCTCGATTCGCTCCTTCAGCAGACCGGTGCGCGGGTCGTAACAGACGACGCCCCAACCGCCCCACAGGGCGATCCAGAGGTTCCCGTTAGCATCCATCGTCATGCCGTCCGGCGAGCCGTTGGCCTTGTCGATGGCGATCACGGGCCGTCGCCTGCTGATCGTCCCCGTCTTCAGATCGTAGTCGAAAGCGGCAACCTGACGTGTCGGCGTGTCGATGTAGTACATCGTCTCGGCGTCGAGGCTCCAGCAGATGCCGTTGGAGCAGCTCACGCCGCTCAGGCGCCGGTGAATCTGGAGATCGCGGTCAAGCACGTAAAGCGAACCGGCGCAGGAGGTGCCATCGGTAGCCATGGTCCCGGCCCAGAAGCGGCCGGCCGGGTCGCACTTGCCGTCATTGAATCGCGTCGCAAAGCCCGCCTCTGGATCACCGATCGGCAGCAACTCCTCGGTCTCCGGATCCAGAAAAGCAAAGCCGTCCGCCAAGGCGACCACCAGGCCACCGCTTTCCCGCGGGACCACGGTGCCCACCTTGCGATCGAGTTGAATCATGCGATGCCGGTCAACTTCCGGTTCGCTGATCCAGACGCGGCAGCTGTCGATGTCAACCCAGTAGAGCAAATCGCCATACCAGATCGGTCCCTCACCGAGCATGGCCTTTTCCGCCCCGGGAATACGTCGTGCTGTTGGCATGCGATTCAGCCCTTCCCGCTCTTCTTGGGCGGCCTGTAGAGATGGGTACTGGAGCCATAGAAGCTTTCGGCGGCTTCCATGACGGTCTCGCTCAGGGTGGGGTGGGGATGAATACTGAGTTTGAGATCGGAGGCCAGCGCTGCCATTTCCACCGCCAGCACGCCTTCCGAGATCATCTCGCCCGCGCCATAGCCGCAGATGCCGACACCGAGGATTCGCTCGGTCCGCGGGTCAATCAGCAGCTTGGTGATGCCGTCATTGCGCGCCAGAGTGGTGGCGCGTCCGGAAGCGGCCCAGGGAAAGCGAACCACCTTGACCTCCATGTCACGCCGGGCGGCCTCCGCCTCCGTCAAGCCGCACCAGGCCAGTTCGGGATCGGTGAAGACGACACCGGGTATGGCGTGAGGTTCAAAGGCAACCTTTTCGCCGGCAATGGCCTCGGCCGCCACCATCCCCTCATGGGACGCCTTGTGCGCCAACATCGGTTCACCCGCAATATCGCCGATGGCAAAGATGTGGGGAATGTTCGTGCGGCACTGCTGATCCGTCGTGATGAAACCTCGCATCCCCACCTGCACGCTCGCCTTATCCAACCCGAGATTCGCGCTGTTCGGCTTCCGGCCCACGCACATCAGCACCTTGTCGAAGAGCTGCGTCTTCTCCGTCACATTCTCTCCCTCAAAAGTGACCTCAATACCGTCGTCCGTCTCTTTCAGACCAGTGACACTGGTTTCCAGCATGATTTCGTGGAAGAGCTTGTCCAGGCGCTTCTTGAGGACGTCGGCCAGATCTCGATCGGCGCCGGGAAGAATCCCGGAGAGCATCTCGACCACGGAAACCCGTGTACCCAGCGATGCATAGACCGTCCCCATTTCCAGGCCGATATAGCCGCCGCCGATCACCAGCATGCTGCCCGGGATATCCGGAATCTCCAGCGCGCCGGTGGAATCGATCATCCGCGGGCTGTCGATCCACAACCCGGGAATACGCGTCGCCGACGAGCCGGCCGCTATGATCGCATTGTCGAAGGTGACGATCTGCTCCTCACCATCTACAAGATCGACGGCAAGGGTGGTGGAATCCGTAAAGGCCGCCGTCCCCCGCAGATAGCGGATGTTGCGCGCCTTGGTGAGCTGACCGAGACCGCCGGTAAGCCGCTTGACGACACTCTCCTTCCACGCGCGCATCCTGGTGAGATCGATTTCGGGCTCGGTAAAGGTGATCCCCATCTCCCCGGCTTCATGCGTTTCATTGATCAGTTTGGCCGCGTGCAGCAGCGCTTTCGACGGTATGCAGCCGCGGTAGAGGCAGACGCCTCCCGGGTTCTCGCCCTCGTCGATCAACGTCACCTCCAGCCCCAGATCGGCTGCCTTGAAAGCTGCCGCGTACCCACCGGGACCACCGCCTATGACCACCACTCGCGCATGTATGCTTTCACTCATCCAGTATCACCATTCCTCATGCCAGGTTCTTGATAAGGCAGGCGCTGACAAAGGCGTCGCCGCTGCTGCCAATTTCTCTCCTTCCCCTACAAGATTAGTTCACATTCTGCTCGAAAACAAGCTTGCATTTCGGTCGCAACGGCACAATCGTTGCCTTTCTTCAACTCCATCACCCAGGCCCATGGATTCTCCCTGTGAAACTGCTCTTTGATTTTCTGCCGATCATCCTCTTCTTCGTCGTCTACAAGAGCGCCGACATCTACTGGGCCACGGGGGTGGCAATCGTGGTCTCCGCCCTCCAGGTGGCCATCATGTATGCCGTGAAGCGAAGGGTCGAAAAGATGCAACTGGCGACCCTGGCAATCATCGCCGTTCTGGGCGGGGCCACGTTGATTCTGCACAACGAGCGCTTCATCATGTGGAAGCCCACCCTCGTCAACTGGCTCTTCGCCCTCGTCTTCCTTGGAAGCCAGTTCATCGGCGAAAAGCCTCTTATCCAGCGCATGATGGAGAAAGCCGTACAACCACCTCCGGCTCTCTGGATCGGCCTCAATCTGGCCTGGGTTCTCTTCTTCATCCTGACGGGTGCTCTCAATCTCTATGTCGCCTACACCTTCTCGGAGAATGCGTGGGTGAATTTCAAGCTCTTCGGTCTCCTTGGCCTGACCATCGCCTTCATTATTGCCCAGGGATTCATCCTGCACAAGTACATGCTGCCGGACGAGGCGCATCCCCCGAAGGAGTGACTGCGAATGATCAACGAGTGGGGGTAGACATGCCCTCCGGCACGATTATATTCTCTGTTCCCGTCAACGTTGTCATCCACTCTGCCTACGTCAAGAAAGGTTCCCATGGCTAAGAAACGATATGCAATCGTCGGCACCGGCGGCCGCTCCCAGATGTTCACGCACGCCATCTTTGGCGACTTCGCCAACACTGCCGAGCTCGTCGCCCTCTGCGACGTGAATCAAAGTCGGATGAACTTCCACAACGAGCGTTTCGCCAAGCTCTTCGACGCCGAGCCACGCCCTACCTACCTCGCGCATGAATTCGACCGAATGGTTGCCGAGCAGAAGCCCGACTGCGTCATCGTCACCAGCGTCGATCGCACCCATCACCGGTACATCTGCCGGGCCATGGAGTTGGGGTGCGACGCTATCAGTGAGAAGCCCATGACCGTCGATGTCGAGAAGTGCCAGCAGGTCATCGATACCGTCAAGCGGACCGGCAGGAACCTGATCGTCACCTTCAACTATCGCTATTCGCCACGCAACTCGAAGATCAAGGAGATCATTCAGAGTGGCGTCGTGGGCGACATCCTCTCCGTCCACTTCGAATGGCTGCTCGACACCCAGCACGGCGCCGACTATTTCCGGCGCTGGCACCGTGACATGCGCAATAGCGGCGGTCTGCTTGTCCACAAGGCGACCCATCACTTCGACCTGGTCAATTGGTGGATCAACAGCTCTCCCGCGATCGTTTATGCACAAGGCGGTTTGCGCTACTATGGCCGCGAAAATGCCGAGAACCGGGGCGTCTCGCAATTCTATTCGCGAGCCAGGGATAACCAGATCGCCGCCGCCGATCCCTTTGCCCTGCATGTGACGGATGAGGACGATGTGCTCAAGGGGCTCTATTTCGATGCCGAGCACGAAGACGGTTACTTCCGTGATCAGAGCGTCTTTGGCGACGGCATCTCCATCTATGACACGATGGCGGTCAACATCACCTACCGCAACAAGGCGATGATGACTTATTCCCTCAATGCCCACTGCCCCTGGGAGGGATACCGGGTTGCCTTCAATGGCACGAAGGGACGGCTCGAATTCAATGTCGTCGAGAAGGCCTATGTCAGCGGTCAGCATGAGGACTTCAACATGCCCGGCATGCGTGAATTGCATGGCGAGAAGAAGGAACTCGTCCCCGAGATCATCTTCCAGCCGCTCTGGGGCAAACCCCAGGTGATCGAGTACGAAGAGACGAACCTTGGCGGTCACGGTGGTGGGGACGTGCGTCTGCTCAACGACGTCTTCCGGGGTGCCGGCCCGGATCCACTCGGTCGTGCGGCCGGTTACGTTGACGGCGTCAACTCGATCATGTCCGGCATCGCGGGAAACATCTCGATCGTGACCGGCAACCCGGTGAAGGTCGACGAGCTGATCCGTTGGTAAGGGCTGCCCGTGAAACGCTGCTCAGGGCTTGAGTATCTTTTCCACTTCCGCCATCGGCAGGAAATGCCCGACGAGAGGCTGTGAGCCGTCGGGCCGGGATTGTTGCCAGATTGCATGGATGCCATCGGCGGTAACCAGCGTGGAGACATAGCGGCTGCAGCCGGTTCCCCATGGCGAGATGAAGAGGGGGGCTTCCACGCTGATGTGGTCGATCTCCGGAAAGGCTTCGTCATATCCGCCGGCCAAACCGCCGATCTCTTCGCAGGAATAGCCACGTGGGCGCTGCACCGCGTTCGCGTTCTGGTCATGCTGGCGCACACATTCGGCACCATCATAGAAGTAGAGCGAGATATCCGGCAGCTTGGCGAGGACGCCCAGCTTCGGAACCGGCATGCGATCGGTGATGCGGGTGGCCGCGACATCCCAGACAAAGCCTCGCGACATGACGCTGTCAGCGACCTTGCAGAAGCAGTTCTCACCACTTTCGCGGGAGGCCAGGCCAGTATTCGAGCTGCTCCACGCGAAGGGATGGCTGCAGTACAGCAAAGCGGTATTGCCGCTGGGGCTGGTGAAGACCACCGGATCCTTGACATGCAGAAAGGGCGGATCCTCTGAACTCAACACTGGAACGATATCCGCTGATTCCAGTCCGCTGAGCGACGATGCGTGGATGACGTCGATCGACCAGACCCCCGTTCCGGGTTTGCGGTACTGGTCAAGCCCGGGAGGATACTGAAGCTGTTTCTCGCTCGACAGAAAAAGCTCGACGCCACGCTCGCTGACGTAGAGTGAGGAGCCTTCAATGGAAAGCACTTCCGTCGTATCGACCTGCACATCAGCTTTCTTGAAGCTGATAAATTTCTCCCATGGTCCCGAAAATGCGGCCGCCCGGAAGAGCGCCAGTTCAAGTCCGCGCTCGCCGGCGGCCAGTCCGGTGCGTGAGTCGCCATAATTGCGATACCGGCCACAGATCACCAGCGAACCATCTTCGAGGCGGACCATGTTACCGCCCCCGAACCAGAAGCCCGCGGCGGCCTGCTGTGGGGGGACCAACACATGCGCCTTTTCCTGGTCAATCAAGCGAGTGGCGAGTATCGTCAACTTTCTGGCTATCATCGAATCCATGCTGGTAAACTAACCTCAGTGGTGTACAGATAATCACGACCCTCATTAAGTATAGATGAAGGTCGCTGTTTTCCAACAGCAGCAGGTAAGATAATCGCGGGAATCAGCGTCGCGCGTCAGCCGGCCCAATGAGGAAACCACCGTCGGCCAACCGCCAGCCTTCGGCTCGTGCTTCGACTGGAACCTGCACCACCTGTGCCATGGTGGCGCGGGTGGTCTCCCAGTCTCGAAGTCCGCTGAGTGCATCGGCGGCTTGAACGTTCATCGCACCCACTTTATTTGCCATGGTGCCGGCTTCTTCAGGTGAAAGTCCACGGAGGAGGGAGGCGAGAAAGCCAGCGATAGTCGTATCTCCGGCGCCAGTCGCGCCAACCATGGGGACCTTGTAGATTGGAAACCAGAGTTCCCGGTCTGCCCAGGCGGCCGCGTCTATGAAGGGTAGCGCTTTGGCCAGCCGCTCCCGGTCAGCCGTACGAAAATAGAGACCGCGGCTTCCCAGCTTGACACCGCCGATGGCCACCCCCATTTCCAGCAGTCGCTCGCCAAGGCTGCTGATGCGGGCGCCGTCAAGATCGTCGCCAAGTCCATAGGCATCCCGGTCGATCATGTAGAGCAGCTCATCGGCGCTGGGCAGGAAGATATCCACGTGCGGGAGCGTGCGGGCGAGAATGCGTTGCCAGTCTGCCTTGCCGCTGGTGCTGCCGGGATCCGGCATGGCCATATCCAGCGAGGTGGCGGTTCGGCCCTCCTTGACGCGCTTGAACATCGATTCCAACTGCTCGCCATCATTGGCGTAGGTCGCTGCCATGAGGGGCGGATAGCCGAAATGGAAGAGTGCGGCGCCGGCCGTCTGTTCGTAGTCGATATCGTCGACCCCGAAGGTGTGGTTGGCGCCGGGGCAATGGAGAAAGGCGCGATCGCGACCAGGAATATTGATCACGATCGAATAGGAGCTTACTACCCGCGGGTCAATGCGCATACCCATGGTCAAGTCAGGGCTGTAGCCTTCGAAGATCTCCAGAATGGACTTGCCGAAGCTGTCCTCGCCCACCTTGCCCATGAGAACAGTGGGTATACCCAGCAGGTGCAGCGCGACGCCGGTATTGGAAACCACGCCGCCGGTTGCCATCAATGCCGAACCCACCTCGTAGAGCCGCCCCGGCAGCAGATCGAACTCGCGATCCATGTGGGGAATCACATCCAGGCAAACATGCCCCGCGACAACTGCTTTGCCGATCATCTTACGCCCCCTCCCCTGATTCAGCCTGGTCGTAAGCTGCCTTCACCGCTTTGCCCAGCGGTTCGTCGATCGAGATTTCGCTGATCTCCTCCATGACTGGCCCCAGTCCGTCCGCCTTCAACCGCTCCTGAAGCTGAACCGCAACAGGGTCATTCGGTGCATCGAAACGGTAGGCGGCGGCGATGCCGGCAGCCAGCGTGGTTGGCAGAATGCCCGCCTCCTCCGCGAGTCGTGCCGGAGCGATCAAGCGGTCCGATGAGTGCAGCTTGCGGACCGGGTCCCGCGCCAGACGGAAGATGGTATCGCCCAGCGCCTTATTCTGGAAGCGCCGGAAGAGATCTTCCATGTGGTCGCGAATCCATTGCGGATCGGCATTGTAGTGGTGAACAATCCCCTTGAGCGATTCCTGCCAGCCAGCAAAGAGGAATTTGCTCACGCGCTTGTCGGCCAACGCTTCATATCCATATTCATAACCAAGCTGATAGCCGCGATATGCAAAGAGCGCATGACCGCAGTTGTGAATGTAGAGCTTGCGCGCTGTATAGACGCCAAAATCGGCAACCGGCACCAGCGAAGCGATAGTGGGTATCTCTCCCCGGATACCACTCTGGTCGACAGGCAGTTCCTTGTAGGGTTCAACGCGAACGCAGGTCGGATCTGCTGCGCGCTGCTCTTCCGTTTGCAAGGGCACCATGCGTCCGATGACGGTGTCGACGAAGCCCACGGCGCTCCGGGCGTACTCGCGAGCTGCCGGTGTGAGATGCTTCTCGACCATCTCCCGTACGAGCTGGGCGGCGCCTTTCAAATTCTCGCACAGGATGATGTTGAGGGGGGGGAGATCCTGTTCCGCGCGCGCCTCGATTCCGGCAGCCATGGCCTGCGCCACCGCCGGCAAGGCGCGCGCTCCGACCGCCGTCGCGGCCACTTCCGCCCGGCACACCGCCTCGATGACGGCTTCGGTGTCACCGGCGTGAATCGCGCTTACCGGCCCGATGATCTCCTCGTCCACCTGCTCATCGAAGACAGCCTGCAGCCGGTAGGTGCCGCGTTCGTTCAGCAGGTTGAGCACCGTCTCGTCAATATCGACGAAGGTTACATGATATCCGGATTCTGAATAGAGCTGGCCAATGAATCCGCGGCCAATGTTACCTGCTCCAAAAATCACTGCTTGCTTCATACATCGTCCTTTAGGCTATCTCTACAGCGCTGCCGCGTCATCACACGCTCAGGGTACATCCTCGTTGAGCGCAGGCGGCAGAGGTGTTTCATCACTGTCGGTTTCTTTACTCTTTCGTTCAGCTTCCGCCTCTATGGTGGGATCGACCGGGGGCGTCTCAGAGCGGAAGACATCACGCAAAGCGGTGAGCTCTTCCCATCTGCCATCTTTCAGCGTTCCCAGACGGCGACGCTCGAAGAAAGCCATGAACGGCTTGAAGAGCGGAACCGGAAGAAGATTGCGTAATAGATGGGCCTGCAGCCGAAAATCCACCCCTTGCGTCTTCCACCAGTAATATCCTTCTCCAGAAAGGGCAAGAATACTGCCGTTCGTCCGCATGCTGTCGACATAGATACGGTTGCCCTGGAACTCGAAGGTCGACTTCAACTGCGTTATTCTGCCGAATTCCTCGTCCGGTACCAGGCGAAGCTTTGCCAGTAGATTCACCCGGTTGAGGAGGTCGAGGAACTCGCTGAGGATTGGAAAGCGCCAGATGGCCCCATCTCCGATGGTCATCTCGCCATTGCCATGGATCACCAGCCCCTGTTCCCCTTCGTAGCTGAATCGGGTGCCGATCTGGGCATCGATGGCGCCGTGCATTTCGTTTGGGCGATCCTTTCGCTCGTCGTTCGTGTCGTCAGCGGTCGGCAGGTGCTCCAGCTTCATACCATTGATGACCAGTTGAAGCGTCCCGCCGCGCTCCTGAGGTGCCAGGTGAAATTGCCCGGTGATCCTGCCTCCGTAGGCATTGGCCGTGATGTTGTGCAGGGCTAGCTCGTCATTGCGGTAGGTCAGCGGGCCGCGCAGATCGGTCAGGACATAATCCTGACTGAGCCGCACCTCGTTGGCGCTCACGTCGGCCACCAGATCGCCCGCTGTCCTCGTGCCCCACGCTTCGACTCCACCGCAATCCACGTGTGAGGTGACAACACGGCCGGCGGTTGTCTCGAAATGCACCGTGTCGCCAATGATCTGCAAGGTCCCCAGCACCTCCTCGGCCTTGACCACATCCGGCACGGAAAGGCTCTCGACTCGGCAAACCGAGGTGATGCGCTCCTCTTTGTCGATGAGATGTACCCAAAGCTTTTGGAGTGTCACCTCGTCCCTTCCCTTCATTGTGTCGGTTTCCAGCCACAGGTGCATGGCCCCGTCGTCATCAATATGCCCCGTTAGCTTCGCTTCGGCGGCCACGCCCGAGATCACGGGAATGCGCAGATCATGGACCGTGCCCGAGAGCCGTGGCCGCTCGTCCTGAAGCATAACGTTGCCCTGATAACTGCTCATGCTGGCAAACGGGCTGGAGAGGTCGATGGCGATGATGTCCGCGGTGACACCCTCGGCGGTGATTGCCAGCTCATTGACCTCCACATTGCCGATATCCAGCAGGGGCTTTCCGTTGTGGTCGCGCCAGGCGGCAGCTTCAGCCCGAAGCCCGCCACTCCAGCTCCCATCCTCCCAGACAAGCGCGCAGCCAGGGCTCGTCGCAGAGAGTCTGCTGTTGTCGAGACTCCGGGCGGTCGCCACCAGTGACACCATGGAAAAGTCCGATTCGATGGTTGCCTCGACTTGATTCAAGGCGTCGTGGTCGCGCACCAGTCGGTTGACCATGGCGGTCGCGTGCAGATTGCCATGGGTCAGGTTTGCATGCGCCAGCAGCCCCTCGGCCGTGCTGCCACGAATGGACGCGGTCTCAGCAAAGAGAGTGCCGGAGGCCACGCTCTCCGCCAGCATGTCGCCGTCCAGCGGAATGGCCCCCCGGGCAATGAAGTGTCCTCCCTCTGGAAAGGTCAGGCCGAGCCTTTCCTGGGCCGCGCGCCATTCCGGGTGTACGAGATTGAGCAGGACCCGCGACTCCAGATGGCTGTCCACATCGAAACGAAGGTGAGAATCGTCATCCTGAAACTGGAATAGCAGGTTGCCGGTGGCTTGCTGCCCACTCTGTACCACGTGCAGATCGGTGATCAGGAGTTGGTCACTGGCCAGGTCGAGGTAAACGGAACCCGTCGCCGAATCCACGTGCTGGCCGTTGTAGTTGAAGTCCCGCATTTCGGAACGGCCATGGATGAAGAGGTTGCTGCCATCGTCGCCCGCATAGCGGTACAGGTCGAACTCGAAATGTGGTGGTATGGCCGATCGCCAGTCAAAGCTCTCCCAGATCTTTGGATAGAAGTCGCGAAACGCCTCATCCGGAGTAAACTGAGGTACAAAATGAGGTTCTCCGGTGACGTTGGCGCGCAGGAGCATACGGCCTTCGTGAGGATGGTAGAGATAGTCTGCCTCGATGCGGGCCTCGTCCTGCAGGACTGCCCGAAACTCCGTGACATGGAGACGATCACCGTTCCAGGCCACCCGGCCGCGAGCAGTGCGGATCGCCGTATCGAACATTCGCGCGGACTCCACCTCGGCAAAGGCAGTCACATCCCAGCGCTCCGGCGTGAACAGTGGCGATTCGGCGATGCGAAGGGAAACATAGGGTGGGGCGCCGGTGAAGTCGGGAAAGTAGGGAGATCCCAGGAGCCAGCTGTCGGCCAGGACGAAATAGCGACGGGGGTACATGCGTAGCGCGGCTATCGCCTGCAACTGCCAGCTTGCGGGATCGATCACCCCTTCGGCGTGGAGCCACTCCTGATCGGTCAACTGCACCGAAAGCTCTTCTATCTTCCAGCTCCCAGGTTCCAGCCTCACCCTGCTGGTGACGTGCTGAACGCCAAGCCCCCGCCATGAAAAGTCACGCAGAAGCAGCCCCAGGCGTACGCGTGCCTGCTCCGGTCGTGCCAGGGGCACACGGAAATTGACGCTGAGCGACGGCTCGGCGCGGTAATTCACCGCACGCAGAAAGCTCTTGATATCGAGCAGGCGCTCTCGCCAGGCAGGATTCATCGCATGGAGGCGCTCGCGGTTGTTGAGCCAGGCTACCAGCGCATCCCATCCGGCGGGCGGTTCATCGACGCCGCTCTTTACCAGCCGGCCCTGTGCCTGCACCACCACGTTCTCCACCTGGGCCTGCAGATCGCGCACCACGTATGTATGCTCCGTCTCCTGGAGGCGAAATCGCAGATTATGCAGGTGCAGCACCGATGCTTCACCGGCATCCGCGGATGCCGTGCCCGGCAGCGGCATTCGCAGGCGTCCTTCCTCGATCTCGAGACGGTCGATTGCCGCGCTCGGCTTGAACAGGCTGCCGACATTCGGCACGATCCGCACCTCTTCCGCTTGAATCAGCGGCCAATTGTTCAAACTTTCGTCGAAGACCGTGACGTTGCGCAGGCGCACACCGCGCACGATCCCCAATTGGATCAATTCCGCCTGAACATGCACCCCCCGACGGCGCATCGTCGCGAGCAAATGATCGTGGTACATGGCCGGAACTCCCCAGGTCTCCAGCCAGAGATTGACGAGGAAAATGAAAATCAGGGATGACAATCCAGAAAAGATTGCTATTTTTAGTCGTGCTGATTCCAGTTTCATGGTGGTATAGTATCACCGATCTTCTGGAGATAAAATCACTTCTTCACCTTGTCAACGAGTTCAAGGAGCCTGCTGCGACCTTGCATCAGGATGACATAGCTTCGAACATGCCCTTTTCCACGCGCCCCAACCCCATCCGCCTTTTCTTTCTCGGCTCCGGCGAAATTGCCTTGCCTACGCTTGCTGCCTTGTTGGCACATGCCGGCATCGAGGTGGTTGGATGCGCAACGCAACCGGATCGCCCACAGGGGCGCAAACAGCTTCTCGAACCGACGCCTCTCGGCGCCTGGTGCGAGAAGCACCATGTAGCGGTGCACAAACCGGCCTCCGTGAATACGGCCGATTTTCGCCGCCTGATTACGGCTTTGGATGTGGATCTGATCGTGGTCTTTTCTTTCGGTCAGATCCTCAAAGATAGTTTGTTAGAGCTCCCGAAGACGGGGAGCGTGAACGTACACGCGTCCCTCCTTCCCAAGTATCGGGGAGCAGCACCAGTCAATGCGGCAATCCTCAACGGTGATCGGCAAACCGGCATTTCCATCATGAAGATGGTCGCCGAATTGGATGCCGGGCCGGTTTACGCCAGGCATTCCATCGACTTGACGGGGCGGGAGTATGCCCCGGAACTCGAGCAGCGCCTGGCTGAACTCGCCGCCGACAGGATATGTCCCGCACTCGACGCCATTGTCGACGGTCTCACGCCCGCGAAACAAGACCATGCAGCAGCCAGCTTCTCACCGAAGCTGGCCAAAGCGCATGGGAGGGTCACGTGGGAGCGGTCGGCAGTACAACTGGAACGCATGGTCAGAGGCTACTTTCCGTGGCCTGGGGCCTGGTTTCGTGTATCCACGGGCAAGGGCGAACAACAGATAACCATCACCCGTTCAACGGTGGTGGAGAGCAGGGGCAATGCACCGCCCGGCGCCTTTATCGAGACGGATTCGCAGGACTGGATCGTTGCTTGCGGTGAACAGGCATTGCGCCTGGACCGCGTTATCCCGAGTGGAAAGAAGGAGATGACGGGCGCGGAGTACCTACGTGGACGTCCTTCACTCATGGGATTACAACCAGCGGAATGAAACAACTCATTGTGAATGCCGAGCACCTGCAAACGCGGGTCGCTCTGGTTGAAGATGGCAAGATCCAGGAATACTACATTGAGCGTCAGGACTCGAACCGCATCGTCGGTTCGATCTTCAAAGGACGCATCAAGAACCTGGAAGACTCACTGAACGCCGCCTTCGTCGACATCGGCCTGGAGAAAAACGCTTTTCTCCATTACTGGGATATGATCCCGCCGAACGAGATCGACGAGGATGACGACGATGACGAACACAGCGACGACGCGCGCTCCGGCCAGGATGGCGATGACGCCAGGGGAAGCCGGGACGACGACTCCCGCGGCAACCGCCGCGATGATCGCCGCGACGATTCCGGTAGCCACGGTGACAGGGATAAAGCTTCCCGCTCAGAGGCCGCTGGCGAAGGCGGTGAGGCAGGCCGATCCAGCCGTAGCCGCAATCGGCGCAGCCGTGGCAGCCGCGGGGGACGCGGCGGGGCGCCGCCACCTCGCGAGGGAGCCGCTCCGGGACGCGATGACAACGCGCCAGCCGAGCGTGAAGCACAGCCCAGAAAAGCCGCTGCTCCCGCCTCTCGTCAGCCTCAAGACGCAGGCAAACGACCGGCAGCGCCCGGGGGCAGAGAGAAGCCGGCGAAGCCGGCGGACGTACCGGTAACGGTTGCCACTGGGTTGGCCGCGAAGCTGCGGAGCTTGTTCAAGCGCGATGCCGCCGATGGACGGAATCCCCGCAACGCCGACGGCACTTCCAACCGCGGCGACAACAGCGGAAAGCCGGGCAATCGACCGAAAGACGATGACGGCTGGCAGCAACAGCAGCAGCAACAGCAGCACGGTCGCAGAGGCGGCAGCTCACGCAAGTTCGACATATCGGAAATTCCCAAGCGTTTCAAGGTGGGTTCCGAAGTGGTGGTGCAGGTCACCAAGGGCATGATTGGCGACAAAGGTCCCCGGGTCACCACGAACCTGAGCATCCCCGGTTCCTACATGGTGCTCATGCCCAACGCCGACCACAAGGGTGTCTCCAAGCGCATTGAAGACCGCAAGGAGCGGGGACGACTCAAGAGTATTCTGCATTCCTTCGATATGCCGCCGACGATGGGCTGCATCTGCCGAACCGCCAGCGAGGGACTGGAAGCTGAATTCCTCCGCCTGGATATGGAGATGGTGCTCGAGCACTGGCATCAGGCCGAACGGGTCGCCGCCAAGCGCCGCGCTCCCGTCTGCATCTATCAGGAACCCAGCCTCGTCGAACGGTCGATCCGCGATCTCCTGTCACTGGGGATCGATGAAATCGTGGTCGATTCCGACGACGCGTTTCAGGTGGCCACTACCTACTCGAAGCGCCTGGGCAAGGAGTTGCGCCCCCGCATTCGCCGCTACAATGATCCTACCCCCATCTTTGAGCACTTCGGCCTCAATGACCAGATCCAGAAGATCTTCCGGCGGCGCATTGTGCTGCCCAGTGGATCCGAGATCGCCATCGACGAGACGCAGGCGCTGGTTGCCATCGATGTGGATACCGCCAAGAGCAAGGGCAAGGATCACCCGGACACCATTCTCAAGACCAACCTCGAGGCGGCTGACGAAGTGGCCAGGCAGCTTCGCCTGCGCAACATCGGCGGTCTGGTGGTCATCGACTTCATCGACATGCGCTCGAAGCGTGACCAGATGAAGGTCTACAATCGCTTCCATGATCAGCTTTCACGAGATCGCGCCAAGACCAAGATCATGCCCATCAGCAAGTTGGGGCTGCTGGAGATGACCCGCCAGCGTGAGCACGAGAGTCTGCAGGATTCGATCTTCGAGCCCTGCTTCTATTGCAACGGTCGTGGGTTGGTCAAGTCTTCCATATCGATCAGCGTGGAAATCCAACGGCGGCTGCGGGAATTGTTGCGCCGCGAGAAGGGCAGGAGCCAGATTCGGGTCACTGTTCATCCCGCCGTACTGCAGCGGCTCAAGCACCAGGACGCCAAGATCCTCCACTCCATGGAGGCTGAATTCGGTGGCGACCTCTCGTTCCGGGCGGATCCCAATATCCATCAGGAAGAGTTTCATATCATCGACGTCAAGACAGGAAAGGAGATCTACTGATGCAGTATGACAGTAACGGTGCCTTGACCTCCACGCGGATCGAAGGGCTGCCTGAGCCCAAACGGGGCAAGGTGCGTGATATTTACGACCTTGGGGATTCGCTCCTGATGGTCGCAACTGATCGGATCAGCGCCTTCGACGTGGTCATGCCGAACGGCATCCCTGACAAGGGGAAGGTTCTTACCTCCATATCGACCTTCTGGTTCAATCACTTCGACTGGATGCCCAATCACATCATCGCGACGGAAGTACGCGACTTTCCCGAGTCGTTACGGCGCTATGAGAAGGACCTGGAGAAGCGCTCGATGCTGGTGAAGAAGTGCGATGCGATGCCGGTGGAATGCGTCGCCCGCGGCTATCTCATCGGCTCCGGCTGGAAGGACTATCAGCGCAATGGCAGCGTCTGTGGCATCGAGTTGCGTGCGGGCTACCAGTTGGCAAGCAAACTGGAGAAGCCGATCTTCACGCCGGCCTTCAAGGCAGAGCAGGGCGAGCACGACGAGAACATCACCTATGCTCGCGCAGTAGAGTTGGTGGGCGCGGATCGGGCCGCGGAACTTCGTGAACGCACCCTCAAGCTCTACTCAGCCGGCGCGGAATACGCGCTCACGAAGAACATCATCATTGCTGATACCAAGTTCGAGTTCGGCATGTATGAAGGCAAGATCATCTTGATCGACGAAGTGCTGACGCCCGATTCCAGCCGCTTCTGGCCGGCCGAAGGCTACAAGGTTGGCAAGAACCCGCCCAGCCTCGACAAGCAGTTCGTTCGCGACTATCTGGAGTCTCTGGACTGGGACAAGACGGCTCCCGGACCGACTCTGCCCGAAGACGTTGTCGCCCGCACGCGGGAGAAGTATCTGCAGGCATACGCTCAGTTGACAGGAAGTGAGTTGTAGAGCTGCCTGCGCACGGCTATAGTGTCGCGGGTTGACATTTCACCTCAACCCGCGACACGTCGATCAATCATCACCGGGAATGGGACGGGACTATATGAAGAGGTGCGTACTGGGCGCGATCTTTGCAGGTATGCTGGCAGTATGCCTGCAGGCAGTTTGGGCCGCTGACGGCCAGCAACCGGAAGCCTCGGCAACGCTGCCTGAGCTTGCTGACAGCAACTGGGAAGCTGAACCACAGGCGAACCGGAATCGGGCCGATGTCGAGGAAGACATTGCCGAGCTCACCGCGATGACCGAGGTGGGAGACGAGGGTCGTCGCCTGAAGCTCTATAAGCGTATTGCGAAGAAGTCGACCAATCCCAGGAATCGGGCGATCTCCCTGATTGCCATGGGAAACATGGAGTTCACCGATGGGGAGTATCTGCGCGCCTTCAAGGCTTATGAAGAAGCTGTAGACAAGTATGCCAATCTGATCCCCCTCGACAAGGTGCTGGCGCAAGAGTTTCACATTGCCAACCGCTACTTTCAGCAACCACCTTCGTCAACACTTCGAAACGTCCTCAACGAACGCTCCAACATGCGGGCTCGTGAGGTCTACGACCACATCATCAGATCGGCGCCATATTCCTATTGGGCTGCCATCTCCGGCTTCTGGGCTGGCATTGTCCAGCGCTGGCAGAAGGAACACCTTTCCTCGGCGGCTTATCTGCGCACCATGATCAATCGCTTCGGTGATTCGGCAAACGCGGATATCCAGAGACTGGTCGGTTCGGCCATGGTCGAACTGGCCCAATCCCTGAAGGCCGGAGCCGAGAGTTCCGATGGCGACATGAACCTGATGGCTGAAGCCCGTTCCTGGTTGCAGCGCTTCCTCCAGGAATACCCCGAGCACTCCGCGCGCGAGCTGGCTCAGGAGTTGCTCAAGGAGTTGAACGAAGTCGAGGCTCAGCGCCTGCTTTACCTGGGGAATTTCTACCTCCGTGAAGCACATCGCCGGGAGCCGGCGGCACAACGCTACCTGCAGCAGGTCCTCGATGGATATGCTGAGACCGCCGCCGCCGCGGATGCACGGCAGCTTCTGGCTGACCTGACCGCGACGGAGAGCACCGTTGTCCCTGAGTCCACCCCCGAAGCAATGCCAGACAGAACACCCGTTCCCGTGGATAAGCCGAACACTCTCCTTCCACCGGCCGCTGATACATCTTCCAGCCAGTCACCGGGTGCGCCCGCTACTCCCGTCGACGAGAATGAAAAATGGCTGTTGCCGATACACGATCTTTAAGGAAAAGGCCCGACTCTATGAAGTTTCTTCGATTCGGTTTGGGATCGCTCTGCATGCTGGCTGTGGTCCTCGGGAGCGCGAGCTGTCGCCACTACAAGATGGGAAGCCTGGCGCATCCACAACTTGAGAACATCGGTATCGCTCGTGTGGAGAATGCCACGCAGGAACCGAGACTGGCTCCTTATCTGCAGATGAAGCTGCCTGCCCAGTTCATGGTGGATGGCTCGATAAAGGTAAAGCCCGAGGAGAGCGCCCAGACCATTCTGCATACGCGGATCGTCGATTCGAGCGTTGTCGGCAAGGGAGCTGCATTGATCACGGAAAAAAACGACCCTGGTGCCGAGGACAGCGAAAAGATCTACCGCTCGATCATCTACGGCATTTCGGTGCAGGTCGTCTACTGGGTTTCGAAGCCGGGTCGTGACGATCCCGTCCTTGCACCCCAGACGGTAACCGGAAGAGCCACCATTACGGAAGAGCTGGATCTGACCGAATCGCGTCAACGGGCTTTTGAAGTTGCCTTGGCCGATGCCGCAAATCAGATCGTGAAGGGCGTAACCGAAGCTTGGTAACCGCGCGCCGACGCCACCCGCGCATAGCTTGCGGCGGCGCTGTGCACTTGCAATGCCGGCCCTCCGGAGTATCTTTTCCGCTTGCTTCGAACAGCGTGGCAATCTGACACACAACAAGGAATTCGACGTCTGTATGTATAACTCCTCCGATTTGCGCAAAGGGCTGAAAGTTGAGATTGACGGGGATCCATGGGAGATCACCGAGTTCGACTTCTGCAAGCCCGGCAAGGGACAGGCGCTCTACCGCTGCAAGCTGAAGAACATGATCACGGGCAGCACGATGGACCGCACCTGGCGCCCCAATGACCGCATCGATCGGCCGAATCTGGAGCAGCGCGAGCTGAGCTTTCTCTATAACGAAGGCGATAACTTCATCTTCAGTGACGATGAAACCTATGAAGAAGTCTATGTCCCCGGCCGCATGCTTGGTGACAAGAGCTACTTCCTGAAGGAAAACGACGCCTGCACCATCCTGTTCTTCAACGACAAGCCGATCGACATCGAAATCCCGATGTTCGTGGAGAAGGAAGTCATCGAAACCGAGCCGACCGTGCGTGGCGATACCGCTACCAACGTCACCAAGCTGGCCAAGCTTGACAACGGCTACGAGTTTCAGGTGCCTCTCTTCATCAATCAGCACGACATCATCCGGATCGATACGCGCACCGGCGAGTACATCGAGCGTGTCAGCAAGGCTTGATGTCCTGCGGCTTCGCGCTGCAGCCGCAAGGGCCATACGCGACTTCTTCTGGCAACGGGGTTTCACTGAAGTTGAAACCCCGTTGTCACTCTCCGCCCCGGCGCTCGAAGAGCATATCGATGCGCTGCCGGCGGCCGGGCGATGGCTCCGTACCTCCCCCGAGCTGCACATGAAGCGTCTTCTGGCAGCAGGAGCGGAACGCATCTTCCAGCTTGGCCCCTGCTTCCGGGCAGAGGAACACGGACGCAGGCATCGCGCTGAGTTCACCATGCTGGAGTGGTATCAAGCTGGTGCGGATTATACCCATCTGCGCCACTTCACCACTGAGCTGGTACGGGCGGTCGCCGCGGCAACTGGCTTTGCCGGTACCTATGGCGGCAATCCCTTGCATCTGGAAGGCCCGTGGGAAGTGGTGACTGTCGATGAGGCCTTTCGTGCCCATGCCGGCTTGACCGCCGTACAGGCAGTGGCCGACGATCGCTTCGAGCTGCTGCTTGTGGAGAAGGTGGAGCCGCATCTTGGCTATGGGTGTCCCACCTTCCTGACGGATTACCCGGCTTCAATGGCTGCCCTGGCTCGCCGCAAGGCGGATGCTCCGGAGACGGCCGAGCGTTGGGAGCTGTACATGAGCGGACTCGAAATCGCCAATGCCTACAGCGAGTTGATTGATCCTGCCGAACAGCGCGCCCGTTTCGAGGCTTGCGCTCGATATCGTCATGAACAGGGACGCGATGTCTATCCTGTTGACGAGGCGTTCATGCGCGCATTGGAAGACGGCATGCCACCCGCTGGCGGCTGTGCCCTGGGCGTCGATCGTCTCCTCATGATCATGGCGGATACCAACGACATCAGCGACGTGCTTCTCTTCGACGAGCCTTGATCCGTTTCGCCGCTACTGGCCTGTGTCATCCAGACGTAGCTCGATCACCAGCTCCCCGCCGACAGACTGTCCATTGACCAGCGTCCGCGCGTAATCGCGCTGCCGGTCGATCAGTACCTGCAGATCCTCGATGCCCTGGGGCCGGAGCTGCATGACGGCTGGATTTGCCTGGGAGAGGGGACCGGCATCGATGTCGATACTCCGCAGACCGCGATCGAGGTAATAAGGTTGCCATTCACCTTCGCCGAGTCGGATACTCAGAGTGCCGCCACTGCTCAGGAGACGAAGGCGCAGCGTCGCTCGTGCATCGGGTGATACGCCTTCCGGAACCGCAAAGCTCTTGCGCAGGGAAACCTCCCGCGGGATGGGCAGTGGCTGCCAGCCACCAAAATTGAGTGGACCATGATCCATGATCTTCCAGCCATGCTCCAGTTTTACCTGCACCCCCGATGGGCGCGCCAGAGCCAGAGCGTGGCGCTCGATGGTCGTCCGATAGAAGGGATAGCCCCAGCCGACCACCATCACGCAGCCCACCAGCGCCGCCATGCCGGCCAGTAGCCGTCGGGATTGTCCCCGACGCTTGTAGATTCGATAGGCATCGTACAGGAAGATGCATCCATAGCCGGCAAAGAGACATATCAGTGGCACGACAGGCAGCCGGAAGCGCGCCAGAACATAGAAGAGCACGATGGATGCACTGTAAACGAGCACCGAAGCTGCCAGAAAAAGAACGCCCCAGTGCCGTCGACGATATATGCAGGCTAGCAGAAGCCCAGCCAGACCGAGGCTGCCGATGGGCAGGAAGCCCAGAAGCAGTGGTCCCTGCACAAGGGGAAGGCTAAGCTGTTCGCGTGGGGGGATCGCCACATTGTTGGGGACCTCCATCTGGTTCCAGAAGAGCAGCATCATGCGCCCCTTCAACTCCAGCCATGCCAGGGGTTCACGGCGAAACCATCGCAGCATGTTGCCGCCCACGGAGACGGCTCGATCTCCGGGAAGCTTCTCCTGCCGCATCCATTCGTCAAATGACTCTGGATACTCCATGGGGCCGGGTCCCATGAAGGGCTCGCGACCACCTGGCGGCGCCTCGGGCGTGTTGCCCAGCGCCAGAACGGCGCCTGCCGCTGATGATGGCCCTACCCACCGCCCCAGCGCCCGGTAGTTCATCCAGGCATAGGGGAGCTGCGGCAGATAGAAGGCCACCAGCAGAAGGGCAAGCGCCGAAACCAATCGCCGCCGATGAGCGTGCAAGGCCACCACCACCAGGATGATCAGCAGCGGCAGCAGCAGGATCAGGTTGCCACGGGTCGCATTGCCAAAGCCCGCCACCAACCCGACCCCCAGCCATAGCCAGACGCTGCGCCGGCGGTAAGCCAACAGTGCCAGCCAGATCATCAGGGCGAGGAGAAAGCCTTTCAGCACCTCGATCAGGGCAAAAGGTGTATAGAAGACGTGCATGCGGCTGAGAGCCAGAAAGATGGCCGCGGCCAGACCTGCCCGCTTGCCAAAGAGCTGCGCCGCACTCATCCCCACAAGGCCCACGGTAAGCGCCCCCAGCAGGGCCTGCGCCACCACAACGCCCACCATGGCGCCGCCACTGAAGAGCAGAACGATCGGCAGAAAGGTGGCATAGTAAAAGGGTTGATAGTAGAAGCCCTGGCTGTAATCGTATTCGCCAGCCAGGATCTGCCGCGCGTACTGGAGGTACTGGGCCATGTCCGTGGAGGCAAGAGGAGTTGCCACCGCGGGATGAGAGTGAAGCAGAACGAAGCCCACCCACAGCCGCAGCCCTAGTGCCACCAGAGCCACAGCCGCCAGAATCCAGAAAAAGCGATGTCGCCAGCCGCTTGTCAGCCGCTCCTCCGGCGGGTCGTCAGGTACGATGGCTGGCTCGCCTTCCTTCACGGCATCGTCACGCGGTAGATGCCCAGCGCGAGAAGCAGAATTGCCGGAAGCAGGCAGGCGACGGCGCGCCGGAAGCGTGCGCCATCCTCCAGACGCTTCTTGGTCAGCTTGCGCGCCACATGAATCAGGACGGCGACCAGAATCATCGTGGTGGCGTGCTCCATGTAGAGCGGTATTCTCCAGCGCTGCCCCTGGATCAGCATCACCAGCCCCAACACGACCTGCAGATCGACCACAATCAGCGACCAGAGCAGCAGGCGCTGATCCCAGATCTTCCATTTGCCGCCTCCGAGAAGGCCTATGAGGTGTTTCAAGGCTGCCAAGGCCAACAAGGTGATGACAAGGTAGCGCACGCCAGAGTGGGCATGCAGAAGTGACTGATACATCTTTTTCTAATCCTGTATATTGTGCTTGATGTTCGACATTCGGCAGATACAATGATGAACCACCCGCGATAAGTCAACAAGATACGCACGAAAGGCGGCGATGAAGGCTCTTTACGTTCTCTCTCATCAAGCATTCGATCTCATTTATCCCCCCGTCATCCAGCGGCAGGTGGAGGCCGTTGCCGAGGTGGTCTCTCCCCTGCAAACGCCTGCCTCCCTTCAAGCCGATCCGGCGGTGCTTCGGGAGGTGGAGGCGGTATACAGCGGTTGGGGTTGTGTGCGCTTCACTGAAGAGATTCTGGCCCAGGCGCCGAAGCTGAAAATCGTCTTCCATGGCGCCGGGTCAGTGAGAGGCATCGTCAGTGATGCATTCTGGGAACGCGGCATGCGGATTACCAGCGCTTACGGCGCCAATGCCATACCGGTTGCCGAGTACACCTTTGCCCAGATCATCATCTCGCTGAAGCAAGGCTGGCGCCATGCGCGGGAAGTGCGCGCCAGCCGATGCTACAATCGTCTGCCGGTGGCAGGGTGCCATGGGTCGACGGTCGGTCTGGTCTCCATGGGGATGATCGGTCGTCTGGTGGCCGAACGTCTGCTTGCGCTGAGTGTAAAGGTCATCGCGTACGATCCCTTTGCCGATGCCCAGCTGATGCGTGAGAAGTACGGCGTGGAGCTTGTCTCGCTGGAGGAACTCTTTCGCCGGTCAGACGTGGTTTCTCTCCATACTCCCTGGCTCAAGGAAACGGAAGGCATGATCACCGGCGAGCTTTTTGCATCGATGAAGGAAAATGCCACCTTCATCAATACCGCCCGGGGCGCGGTGGTCCGCGAGGAGGAGATGATCCGGGTGCTGGCGCAACGTCCCGATCTGCAGGCGCTTCTCGACGTGACCCATCCGGAGCCGCCGCCGCCAGAGTCGCCGCTCTACGATCTGCCGAACGTGCTGCTCACACCGCACATTGCGGGCTCCATGAATGGAGAGTGCGCCCGCATGGGCGCCTTCATGGTGGAGGAGACGCGGCGCTATCTGGCGGGGGAGCCACTAGCCTGGGAGATCTCGCGCCAGATGGCTGCCATCATGGCCTGAGTTCGGCTTGCTGCACCAGTGCGACGCCGATGCGGCGAATGATGCCATCGCTTGAATTCAGCAAGGGCTTCCACTCCTCCGCGCTGAAACGAGTATCGCCGGCAGATGCCTGCAAGAGGTGTTCGAGCAGGAATAGATCCTCCTCGCTCAACGGTGCCAGACAGCGGGCGGTGAGCGCCTCGATCTGCGATGGGGGGATGGGCAGCGCCGCAGTGTAGAGATGCGCGAGGGAACTCTCCAGCGCCTGCCCCTGCGCGATGATCTGGCGCTTGATGGCCAGACCCTGAGTGTCCTTGTCCAGAACGCGACGCTTGGCGGCGTTACGGAAGATGCGGTGATAGAGGTGTGCCTGCTGGTGCGCCTCCAGCAGGCGGGGAACCCCCTTCTCCTCGCCCAGCCGGTACAGCCCCAGCGCGGCTGCCAGAAGCGTATGGGCCGCCTCCCGCGCGTAACATTCCGGGTCGATCTCACCAACGAATGTGTCCGACAGGGCGGCTTCTCCGGCCCGTGCATAAAGGTTCCGCAGCATGGGGATTGCCCGAGCGTCACCCAGATGGCCCAATCCTTCGGCCGCGGCCGTGCGCACCGGCTCATCGTCGAGGGCAGCCGACAGCGTCGCGAACGAGCCGGAGGAGCGGGATGCCCCCAGGAGAATCAAGGCGGCGCGCCGTTCTTCCAGATCCGCATTGAACCGTCCCGAGGCAATCTCAAGCTGGTCTCCCCAGCCTGGTTCGGCGAAGGGCAGCAGGTGCGGCAGCAGCAGGGACAGCCTGGCGATGGCGCGTGTATCCGTTGCCAGTGCCAGCCGAAGCAGGAGCGACGCGCTCTGCGCATTCACCTGCCGCATGGCTGTGTTCAGGAGCTCCGGCGTCAAGGCGTCCGGTTCAAGCTCCAAGGCCAACAGGTCGTCCAGAATGGCATCGCCTGCATCCTGAGATTGCTCCATCTCGCGTCCGGACGGGCGCCCGCCCGCGGCCCACTCGATGATCTGTCCGAAGAGTCGCGGCCACGACTCCCACTCCCAGAACGCCAACGCTCCCTCGCCTGCTTCACCATGGGGAGTCAGAGCCATGGCGACAACCCGCCCCTTGCCATAGCTGCCACTTACGACTGCCGGCAGTTCACCGGCCTGCAGTTGAACGATGGATTCCGTCTTTGGCGCCAGTTCCTGCACGTAGAAGGCGCGGGGTTCAGCTTGGAATGGATAGTCGAGCGGCCAATTGGCCTCCGCCGCTGCATGGAGAGGAAGTCCTTGCCGATGCGCAGGAATGCGACGCTGAGGTGGCATGGTAACCGGAAGCATTTCCGCCAGAGCGGTCCCGCCATAGCCGCCGCGATCGTAAACCCAGTGGCCCCCGAAAATCACCAGTCCACCTCCCGCGCGCACAAACCGGTCGATGATCGCGATTCGCTCAGCTGTCAGCGTCTCTGCGTCGATGTTATTGAGGACGATGACCGCATACTTCCTGTAGGGCTCGACTTCGGCGGGCATGCCGACCAGACGATCCTGGGGACGCCAGTACGCGCTGCGGGACTTGTAAGCCGTATCGTACGGGAGGCCGGCTTCGCGAACGGCTTCGCGCAGACGAGTGGTATCGCTCCAAAGCCCTTCCACCAGGAGCGCCCGCGGCACCAGCGTCCGCTGCCAGCTCCACTCTTCCGCCGTGACGGAGAGCAGCACAAAAAAAGTAAGGCACCATGCCAGGCGATCAGTCGTTTGCTTCATGCCACACCAGAATGCTCCAGAGATGATGCTGGGAAATGGTTACCGTCATGCCGTTTTCATCGGGTTCAGCTTCAAGGCGTTGCGCCCGCGGATGGGGTTCCGCGCTGAGCAGCCAGACCGCCGGTGCCATGGTGTGAGCGCCAGTGACACGAATCCCGCTCTGCCAGGGATGTAGTCGCACCGGCTCCGAAGCGACGATCTCGTCTGTCGGCGGCGGCGTGATGAGGTGCAAGACCACTTGTTTCCTTCCATCCGGCAGAGTACGCCGGCGCACGTAGGATTCCCATGAGAGTGGGGCGGGTGCCGAGACGGAAAAGCCTGCCTCCGCGGGTGATGCCGGCGTCAGATCGAGGCTCCAGCAAAGCTCGCCGTAACGCGTCATGAAGCGAGAGTAGGGGCCCGGTAACGGCCGATCCCATTGGTATCCCCACTCGCCGTAGGGATGGCTGCCTCCGGCAAACGTGTAGATGGCGGCGTAGGCGCGACCCGCTTCGTCAACCTCGTCCAGTGAGCAGACGCAATGATAGCCGCCATGGCTGCGGGCCAGCTCACTCTGTTGCAGGCAGATCGCTTCGTAGGCTTTCCAGGAGCGGGAGTGGCGAATGCCTTCGTGCTGGATCTGACCGCCATCGCTGGCGCAGTCCTGGTAGAAAGGCGAGCCTTCCACGTCGCGGCCGAGATTGTTGGAGACAGCGAAGTCCTTGCCAAGCTCCTCTCGCATGCGGTGCCGGGCATAGCGGATGTTGCGCACGGAGATGGCGGACGCATCCCAGTTCCCCTCACGCTGCTCGACATACTCCGGCACCAGGCGCTCCATCAGTTCCGCAACACCGAGGTCGGCAAACTCCTCGTGCACCTGCGCGGCACTCATGGCGCCCCAACTGGGAGGAGAGTCGAAACGCATGCCGTCCCAGCCGAATTCGCGGGCTGAAGCGATCACTTCGGTCATCGCCAGCTCGATGGTACGCAGATAACCTCGATTGAAGCTGAAGGAGTGCCATACCCCGTATTGAAAGCGCCAGAGTGAAGGAGTCTCGTGAGTCAGGGCATACAAGCGAAGATCCTCCACGTCATGAAACTCGCTGACAAGCCCCAGTTCCTGATGGGTGATCGTGTCGGGAAGCCGACGTGCTGTCTCGGCGCCGGATGGACCGCTGGCTGTGGCAAAGAGGTAGGTGATCATTTTGATCCCATGTCGATGGCTCAGGTCGAGCCAGTTCTCGAGTCCGGAACGGGAATTGTGATAGTTGTTCTGGCCGGCCCACCAGTCATCACCTTCAGGCGTAAGGTCGTCCCACGAACTCGGCTGCCAACTGAAGGCCTCTTCCACGTTGATGTACTTGCGGCGATTCGCCTCGACGTGCGGAGCGAACTTATCTTCGCGCCCGTACCAGGTGAGAAAGCCATTGCCCTGAATAGCCGTCTTCCAGATCGGGGAGCCAACCGAGAAATACTCGCTGGCCTGGTGGAGAGGCTCTTCATCCCGCAGCAGGGTGGCGCGTGCTTCGTAGCCGAACTCGCGCTCGCCGCCAGGCCACTCGAAGTGGACCTCCGCGTTCTCACCGGCCGCTATCTCCAGGCTCTGCCGCCCACCATCAATCACCTCGTCCAAGCCACAGTGAAGGGCCAGGGCAACCACCACCTGATGGGCTTCCTCGCTGTAATTGCGTACGGTGACGTCGACCGGATTCGCCTCTCCCGGGTAAACGTGGAGCTTGGCGGGCCAGACACGGGTAATGCCAAGGGTGGTGGTGAGCGTCTCGATGACGATGGTGTCGAGAAGGATTGCCGGATAGGTGATGGTGTCAAGCCCCACAGCTTCGTCAGCCATGATCATGTCGGCAAGTTCATCGGCGGCATCCGCACGCTTTCGGTTGGTTCCAAGACCAAGACCGGCGTCGGCAGTAGTAGGCGCCTCGATCGGCATGGCAGGCCGTTCCTTCATGTAAGAGGGCAGGGGTGCGATGCTCCAGGAGAGACGCAGCCGTTGCCGGCCGGCGCGGAGAACTTCCAGCGGCAGGTGAAGCGGAGTATAACGGGCGGGATCGCTGTTGAACTGCGTGTGCAACAGTTCCAGACTCTCTTCGCCCACATCGTTGGCCAAGGTGATAGTGAGCCGCAGCCGCCCGTGGTCAAAGGCCGCCGGAAGATGCAGGTGCAGGTGCGTAACGGCTTCGTAAAGACCGGGCGCCAGTTCGCCGATGGGCCATTCCACCTGGCCAGCTTCTTCGGTAATGGCGATGGCCACCGCACTGCTCCCTGAAGCGCGTTCGTCCAGCACCATGGCCGTGCCGTCTGGTCCATTCTTCAGTTCCAGCGCAAGAAGCGTCGAGGCAGCGCCCAAGAGGCAGCATATCAGCAGTTTTGTTTGGTGACGTAACGCCATGCAGCTTTGGGATCCGCCTTACTTGAGTCGGTTCAACCAATACAGATCGCCTTCACCGTCGACGCCGGCGTAAGCGATGAAACGCGACAGATAAATGAGTCTCTCCCGCTTGTCCAACCGCACATGCCCATCGGCATGCAGCGAATTCCAGGCGGCATCATGTGGAATCTGTATCATCGGCCCACCACTGGGAGGGCGAGCGGCGATTTCATCAGTGTACCAGTAGTTCGAGTAGCTCCACACCCAGAACGGTACGTAGGAGACCGTAACGGTCGCAAACTTTCGGAAGTAGGGGGCGGTAGTGGTGGCATCGCCGTTGGGCACCTCGCCCATCAGCAGCACTGCCGCCGCATCGAGAATGCGGCTGTCCTTCATGGGATTGACATAGTGACTTTCATTTCCGGCAATAGTGGGATTGATCCCGGACTGATCATGCCAGTTACTGGGAAAGGCGGGCCCCATGCCGTAGGTGGGGGGCGGATTGCTCTGGGCATTCTGGAAGTAGGGCCCGAACTCATTGGCTGGACAGCGAAGCTGCCTGACCACCTCGTTGGCCTTGTAACCTCCCAGATAATCGCGAACCGCCATCATCCATGGAAAACAATAGGCTGCAGACCAATTGCTGTAATAGCCGGGCCGGGCCGGATTGGCGTAGGGATAGGTGTCGTCATTGTCGGCGGTGTACATGGTCAAGGCCAGGCCGATTCCCTTCTGGTTATTGGCGCAGGAGGATGTCTTTACTTTGTCTCGCGCCTTGGCCAAAGCAGGCAACAGCAGCGAAGCCAAAATGGCGATAATCGCGATGACTACAAGAAGCTCTATCAACGTGAATCTGGCGCTTTTGTTCATGTCGTTCTCCTTTTGGTTCAGGATACACTAGATCCTGAGTTTATACAGCGTATACGCACTCGTCTTCAGCATCTCCTCATCCAGTGGTTTTTCGCTCTCCCCATCCAGAACCGCTGCCTTGGCTCCATCCAGAGCAAATTCGAATGCGCGATAGGCGAAGAGCAATCGTGTGTGATCGTCAATCTGCCAGAGTACGCCCCGATCCTCCGGCAGCAGGGTCCGCTCGCCCCGCGGAGGCACGATCCTCGCATGCATTCGATTGAGCTTGCGCAGCCAGCTGCTCCATTTCTCCAAGCCGCCTTCATGACCGGTGAAACCGAAGCGTCCACCGCTGGCGATGCAGCGGAAAGCGAATTGGAAGGCCTCTTCATCGCGTTCCGGCCATATCTTCGCGTTGATGCCCATGTCCAGACCGTAAACCATATCCTCCTCGCCGAGCCACCAATCCAGGGCGTTCTGGTAGCTGCCCTCGCCCGTCCGCGGCGCCAGGTTCATCCCAAAGTGGCCGACGCCCCATGGCCCCAGTCCTTCGATCATGAACTCACGCATTCCCATCTGCTGCATCTTGCGCACCAGGCGAGCATAGGCGTCGTGCTGAGCCCGCCATTGCGGCTCGGCGTAGTTGATGGGCAGGAAGGTATAGTTGCCGTAAGAATCATGGAAGACACCATCGACGCCGGTTGCCTCCCGCACCTTGCGCAGGCGCTCCAGTTCCCAGGCGAAGCACGCAGGGTTGTTCAGGTCGAGCGGGATGATGACGCTCTTGCCGATGCCGCCGCATCCCGGCTGACCATCTCGCGAATGCACCATCCACTCCGGGTGCTGCTGGAAGATAGGCGCGCGACGGCTGAGATGCGTCGCCCACCATAGCAGCACGTCGATGTCATGGCGATGAGCGCTCTCCACGAACACAGCCAAGGCTTCTTCACCACCGAAAAGCGGCGAAATGGTGTGTTCGTGAACACAGCAGATGCCACTGACGGTGAAACCGCCCTGCATGCCACTGTCGTTCTTGCAGACGAAGCGCATCTCCGTATAGTCACTCTTCCACAGGGACGGGGCGACGACACGCCGCACCCCCATCTCCGCCCAGCGAGGGACCATTTCATCGGCCAGATAACGCAGGAAATCGGTCCGCTTACCGAAGTGACCATTCAGGCGATAGTGATCATTGCTGACCTGAGGCAGCCAGACGTGCGGGCGGAGCTGCGAGCGGACGATGCCATGCCGTGCGCGAAGTCCCTCGTGCACCTCGTCCAGGAGGCGACGCCAAAGATTGCGGTAGTCGACCCGCGGCCAAGGGCGAGCCGTCGGCAGAAAGAGAATGTGCTTGGGCTGCGACGTAAAACGATCGGTGAGTGCCGCGCGATGCTCGTCAACAATGTGCAGGCATGGCTCTCCTTCGTTCTTGTGCAGCACCGACAGGATCCCCTCGGGCCCGTCGAAGACGTTGACCAGGATGCCCTGGTCATGATGGAGCATGTCGAATGCCTGTACCGTGCCGACGCGCGGGAGGCGCTGCATCGAGGTTTTCTGCCCCGGCCCCAGGGAGCCGCGCATCTCGGCCCCGTAGTAGCTGCACTCGGTGGTGAAGTAAGACTCGGTGCTCAGCTTTGTCGCCGGCGGATTGAGTTGCCCCTGAAAAAGGAGGGTGTTGCCGTCGACGGTGCCACCGATCTCCCATGTGGCCAGGTCGAAGAGCCTGTGTAGAGTGCGTCGCGGGTCACTGGACTCGAAGGTGTACTGATACGCAAAGCCACGAAAGCGATGACCGCTGAACTCGCGCTCGCTCGGCCACAGCGTCCAGATCAATCGATCGACGATTGGGGTATCCGGTGTCAGATCGAGGATCTCGCACTTGTATTCGTCCTGCTCCTCCTGGATGCGCGTACGCCAACCGTGGGCTGCGAGCACCAGACTCGTACGGCCATCCTTCCCTTTCTGGATTGCTTCCAGATGAAGCCGTGGATACTGCACCCCATCCGCTGTCGAGATCAAGGGCCGCCACAGCGTCGCTGGATGGCGCAGCAGTATGCCATTGACGGAGACGGCGCCGATCCCGCGGACGTTGTCCCCATCGAGCAAGAAGTAGAGTGCGCATCCGTTCGACCAGGACAAGGTCAGCGAAGCAGCGGATTGATCGATGGATACGGAAGGTTTCAGACTCGGAGAATTGGAAATCATGGACGTGGCATCGCCTTTCATGGTTAACGAACAATCATCCAGTCGAGGCTGGCATCCGCGGGCGCAGCTGGCGCAAAGCGAACGGTAAAACCTTCGGCAGTCTTGGTGCTCACCGCACGGTTGCCAAGCCAGTTCTGCTCGATGAAGACGGCATAACTGGCATCGGCTTCAGCGTGCGCAAAGGTGATGCTGATCTCTTCCGCGCCGGCCGGCACGCTGACGTTCTTGCCGCGCAGGTTGCGGGCGGGCGTCTCATCCGCGGAGAGCCCCTGTGTCACCAATCCGCCCGTAGCATGCATCGCACCACCACTGAAGACCAGATCGCCGTTCTCGCGATCTACTTTGAGGGAGGCTTCCCTGACCGGCTGTCCAGCCACGCGCTCTCCATATTGCCAGACGATCGGCTGCTCCTGAGTTGGCTGGGCGAAGAGCATGGCCGCACGCGTGGTATCTCCCAGGAAAGCAATGCCGACGCCGATTGCCGAGTTGAACTTGACGCCGTAATCCCAGGCGGGCCGCTGCTCGACCCGGCTGGCGACGCCCTCGACGGTCACGGGACCGCCGGCGACCGTCATGGCGCTGTCTCGGGCGACGGTTCCATGATTCGCCAGCTCGATCATGGTTGCGGGCCAGGCGCCCGGCACCTGATCGAAGCACCAGGCGCGCAAGGCCTGCGGTTTGAAAGGATCCGGGCCGATCGCTTGCTCGATGGCATCGCCTGCCGCAAAATCGAATGCCGTTCCGGAGACTGGCGGGGGACTGATGCCGAGGCGGCGCGGCGCGATACCGGTGCGATCCGCCTCGGTGCCTACCGCTTCGCGAAGATCGTTCACGTAGGTGCCGGGAGCAATGATGTAGCTGAGTGGCCGCTCATGGCCATCCCACGTATAATTGTCCGGGCTGTATAGGGTGGGGGACCCTGCATCCTTGGCGCCCCACCAGTGACGCTGGATCAGTATGTCCTTGGTTCCATCCTCGTTCAGGGTGACCGCGGTGATCTCGTACCACCGGCGAAGGTTGGCGGTGCGCCCCGGCACATATTCGTTAGCTTCGTCAACCGCGAAGAAGCGGCCGATCACCGTCTGATCGATGGGAGCATCGGCGGTGAAGCGCATGAGCCCGCCCATGCGCAAGCCGTTAATGCCACTGCCGCGCGTCGGCGCCAACGTTGTCGGCCAGCTCTTTCCCTGGTAGACGTATTTGCCGGTGTCGATCGTATCGTAGAAAGACTCCGGGGGAACAACGATGACCTTGCCTTGGGTAATCCACTTGGCGGGATTGAGGTTGATCAGGGGGCGCGAGTTGCCCAGTGTATGGGCATTCGTCGCTTGCGGCATGAAACTCAGGGTGCCTGCCGCAGTATCCGCCTCGCCGACTTGCCCGCGGAAGACATCGGTCAGCGAACGGATGTATGCCACATAGCACATCCCGTTCTCATCTCCAGCCATGGAATGCACGTTGCCCATGTAGCCGAAGGTCGCGTTAAAAAGATAGCTGTCGCCGTTTCCGTACTGGTTGCGCTCGAGATAAACATCGAAGGTCTGGTTGGAGGCATGGTAGTCATTCTGTATACGCACTGCGGGGGTATGGCTCTTGTTCTGCACGATGGCGGCGGCAGTATGGTCGATATTGGTATGAGCGGTGAAGTAATAGAGCTTTTTCTCCTTGTCGTAACCGATGTCTTTGACGGTGATACGCTCGACGGCGCCATTGTAGCCAGGCCCCGCGTGAGCGTTCAGGTACATGCCCGGAAAGATGTTGCGTATTTGCGGCACATAGAAGCGGGCATCGGGACCGGCGGTTACCGGGGCGACAATCCAGTCGAGATAGTTACAGGGGCCGTGGATGACGCTGTTTTCGATGCTCACAATTCCTTCTTCCGTCCAGTGCTGAAGGCTGTCTCCCTCTTCCATCCGCATCACACGGTTCAGCACCAGGCCGCCGCGAGATCCTGTATCGCTGAGCTGCGGTACCATCAGGCGCGTGGTCCCGTGCCGCAGGTCGATGACCATGACGCCCGGCCCCACCTTCCAATCCTGCAGACGACCCGAGGCGGGGTTGAGGCTGTGGCTCCAGCGCGCGGTGTTCTCCAGCCTGGCGCGAATCGGCGCATTGGGCGGCACGACGAGAATGCCGCCGTTCTCGCTGGTCAGTTGCTCCATGGCCCTGGCGAATGCCGCCTCCGCATTGGGAACCGTGTCGAAAGCGCCAAACTCACCCAACAGACGATAAACGGCGCCTGTCGAGGCATCCTGGGCGGGTGCGTTGACGACCAGGAAGAGGCTGAACACGGCAAGCAGAATGCGCTGGGTCATTTGGGTTCCTCGATGTGTTGTGCTATTGGGCATTGTAGTTTTCGCGATAAGCGATGCTGCCGGCATGGCTGCCGCAGGTATCACGGACAATCAGTTCAGGGGGCACTATCAGCCGCGCGTCGAGCGAGGCGCGGGCATGGCCGAAAAGGTGCTCGATCGCCAGATCGGCGATTGTTTCATGCTGCAGGGAGACGGAGGTGATCGGCGGGTCGGTAAGGGTAGCCCACGGCGTATTGTAGTAGCCGACAACGGCAAGCTCCTCGGGCACCCGCAGGCCAAGGCGGCGCGCCAGATCGATAACGACCTTGGCGCGATAGTCACTCGTCGCAAAGATGGCGGTCGGGCGATGGCGCGAACGCAACAGGCTCTGCAACTCACGAACCTCGTCCGCCGCCATGAATTCGCGACGAACAAAAAGGTAACGCGCCTTTTCCATCCCCTGCGCATCGACATAGCCGCGAATGATCTCCCCGTACAGTCCATGTGCCTCTTCGATCCGATCTCCCGCCTTGAGAAAGACATTGCGGTGAATGACGCAGAGTATTTGATCATGCCCGAGTTTGCGCAGATGCTCCGTCGCGAGCCGCGCACCTTGCCGATAGTCCGCCAGGATCTGCGGCATTGGCAGGTCGGCAATGAATTCAGCGCCATTGATCATGACTGTCGGCGGCAGCTTGCCGAAGTGGTCTTGGATAAGACGTCTGGCGGGATCGTCAACGATAATGCCGTTCACGCCGATCGAGATGGCATGTTCGAGACATGACCGCTGATGTTCCAGTCGTTCTTCCTTCCCGTCGACGTTCACCACCATGGGCATGATGCCATGCTCCTCCAGTCCCGCGATCAGCCGATGCGACTGGCGCTCGTAAACGTCGCCCGCGGCCCGCATCAGCAGCAGAGCCGTCCGGACTTCCGAAGCGGCTTTGCGTGACTCCACCAGAGTACCTTTGCCCTGCACCCGGCGCACCAATCCCTCGCTGGCAAGAACCGTAATCGCTTCGCGAATCGTGTTGCGACTGACCCCATGCTCCTGACTCAGCTGATTTTCTGACGGCAGGAGGTCGCCAGACACGAAACACCCCTCCGCCAGAATCTGGCGCAGGTGCCTCAATACGTCATCATGCTTTGACTTGATGCCCATAAGTTGTCCAATGACATTGGGTGAAAATGACGGCAACTTGTCCAACAACTTAGTGTAAATCGCCGAGAACCAGACTGCAACCCGTGAATCAAGAAAAACGAGGAGACGAGGGCAGTGTTCCTGTCCGTGCGCTCTCAGGCCGTAATGAGGTTGGCCGCGGCGGCGTTGGATTCCACCTGATCGATCGATTTGCAGCCGGGAATGACGCAGGTGACGGCTGGATGCTGGAGGCACCAGGCGAGCGCCCATTGGGCGGGCTCCACTCCCTGCGGCACCTCCTCGTCCAGTATGCGATTGGCCTCGATGAGCTTCTCGTCACGTCCCTCTTTGTACCACTTCTCGCGGACATCGTTGGCCGGGAAGCTGTGCCCCGGCTTGTACTTGCCGGTGAGATAGCCGCTGCACAAGGGCAACCGGGTGAGCACGCCCAGATTGTCCTGCTGACAGCGCGGCAGGATGAAGCTTTCCGGGAGTCGATCAAGCCGGTTGTAGATGACTTGAATCGCCTCCACTCCCACCTCGCGCGCATGCTTCATCTGGTGCTCATGCACGTCTTCGCTGCCACCCAGGGAAATACCGAGATGGCGGATCTTTCCTGCCTCCTGCTGGCGATGCAATGTCTCCCAGAGGCCTTCCGTATCGAAGCCGTCGTTGGGACCCGAATGAAACTGATAAAGGTCGATATAGTCTGTACGCAGTGCCCGCAGCGAGCCCTCGAGCTGCTTTACCACATCGTCCGGATCGTAGGAGACGGTGCGGTCGAAAGCGCCGTGGAAATGATGCCCGAACTTGGTGGCGACAATCCAGTGGTCGCGATCACCGGCAATGGCACCGCCAATCAGCTTCTCGCTGAGGTGATCCCCATAACATTCAGCGGTATCCACCAGATTTATGCCAAGCTCTCGCCCTCTGGCGAACATCCCATTCACGTCGCTCTGCGCGAAGTCTTTGCCCCATTCACCGCCAAGCTGCCAGGTTCCGATTCCAATAACGGAAACGTCCAGCCCTGTCGATCCCAATGTACGGAACTTCATCCTTGCCTCCTGTTCATGATCAGTTGCTACTCTACATGCGATCAGCAGCTTCACCCAAGCCGAACCACATCTCAGCTCAGAGCGCGAATGAGGCGAATGATGCCCTGGCGGCGCTGCTCCTGGCCGGCAGAGTCATAGGCCGCATAAAGGTTGTTGAGCATGCGCTGAATGATCTGGCGAGTTGTCACCGGCTGAAGATAATGCTCCTCGAAACTATGGCCGTACTCATTGACCATCTGAGCGCAGTCCAGCTTGCTCAATTGCCTGCCTTCGTGAAAGGGGTCGAAGTAGCACGCCTTCTGGTTCAGGACAAAGAGGCCAACGATGAAATGGCCGGGCAGAGCGACGCCGCGCAGGGGTAGATCCAGCGCCTCCGCGACAACCAGATAAAGAGCCGAGAGGCTGATGGGAATGCCCAGACGGGTGCGCAGGACGGTATCGATGAAGCTGTTCTCGGGATTGTAGTAGTCGTCGGCATTGCCGCGGAAGTGCTTCTCGCCGGCCAGGAATCCGATCACCTTGTTCATGCGCTCCAACTCGGAATCCGTATCGCTGAAGAGGGCGCGGCAGCCGTCGGCAAGTTGCGAAAAATTCTCCCGCACCTGTTCCGCGTCGCACTCGAAGTGACCGAAGCGCGCGATCGTCAGGAGGAGATCGAGAAGGGCACTCTGGTTGAGCTGGCTGGCCGACGCCAGCTCGACGCCGAGGTCGTCCCACTGCTTCTGATGCAGGACAGCTTCCACATCCATGAGCGCCTGATCGGAGGCCCCGGCAGCCTGCCTGCGCAAGGCTTCGAGCGAGCTGGTGTCCAGTTGCTGAAGTTGTTCGTTGAGCATGTTCTGGACTTCCGGATCACTCCGGTCGTGAAGCAGGTCGATAATAGCCTGCAGTTGGGCCTTGGAGAGTGTAGTCATGAGGGTAATGTAGCGTGGCTCAAGGGTGTCACCGCCATTCGCTCCACCTGTGCAACCACCCGCTGATCGGCCAGAGCAGCAGCACGCCAGCGCCCCACCAGCAGCTCGCCCCGCTGGCGGCAATCCAGAATGACTGCATGAAAATGAGATTGCGGAGGAGGGCATCTTCGTACCATGGTACTTCGTCAGTCTTCCGCAGGCGAAGGAGGTGGCGGCCCAGGACAATGATAGTGTAGGTGAAGAGCGCCCATATCGCCCAGACACCGGCGCATGTCCATCCTTCGCCGAAGATGCCTTCGACTCCTGAGACGAGCAGCAGGAGCGGCGTCGTGAAGAGCAGCCAGCTCACCCATCGCCGCGGTGGCTGACGGGGAAATCCCTGCCGCGCACCGGCAATGATAAAGACAAAGAAGATGACCAGCGCTATCGCGATAAGGACGAGGAACTGCCGCTGACTACCACCGCCGCCCGCGACCGCGCCGCCCAGCAGGACGATCAGGCCGTGCCCGAGCGCGCGCAGTCCCGCTCGAACCCAGGGCAGGATATCGCCAAGAAGGCTGAACAGCACTGCGAGGAGAGCCAATCCAACGGCTATGGCGGAGATCCTGCCACTGCCCGTCAGTCCGGCACAGACGATGCCGGCGACCAGCAGCATGATGGCTGCCACGGCGACTATTCGTGGGGAGATCCTGCCGGATGGCAGCGCCCGACGCGGGTGACGTTGCAGATCGCGAAAGCGATCGGTATAGGCGTTCAGCAGTAGCGCACCGGCGTAGAGCATGAGGACAGCGGTCACCGGCAGGGCGAGTTCCCGAGGCGCTGCATCGCCCAATCCGCCCGCAGCAAGAGCGTAACCGGCGATCACACCGCCGGGCGCTACCAGGAGTCGCGGCAGACGCACCAGCTCCATCCATACGAAGAGCATGGCCAGGTGATCGCCTTGCGCTGAAGGCTTGGGTGGAGTCAGTCGCATGGCCACTCTCTTGGCGAGGTGGCGCTGGTCCTCAGGGAGACAGCATCGGTCAGCCCCAGTTCTTCGTCGGAGAGCCATCGAAAGTCGTTGGGATCCTCCGGCAACCGGCTCAGTTCTTCACGCCATTTGCGGCGGAACTTGATGGAGTTTTCGGCAATGGTACGCACATAATGATCCCGCCCTCTGGCGCCGGTCGTTCGTCCTTCGAAATGATAGACTTCGGCGCTCGGCAGGTAGGCGCAATGGTACCCCGCCCGGCGTAGCTGAAAGCAATAATCCAGATCCTCATACTGGACGGGATGAAAGAGCGGGTCCAGCCCCCCGACATCCTGAAGGAAACGCGTGCGCATCATCCAGCAGGCGCTGATGAGGGCCGGGACTCTCGCCGGCAGAAGATAGCGCGGATCCCAGCGGCTGGCGCCACGGCCCCGGAAGCGGATTCTACCCACACGGTTGATGCCGACGCCGGCGCACTGAATGGGGTGGGGGAGGAAGGGATAGATCAGCTTGGCACCAACAACGCCAAGCCCGCGATCCCGGTCGAGTTCCGCGGCCATCCGTGCGAGCCAGTTGCGGGAGCAGACAGCGGTATCGTTATCCAGAAAGACCACGTACTTGCCGGTAGCTTCGGCCCACGCCATGTTGCGCCCTTCCGAGCACCCCATGTTATGGTCATTCTCCCATGTCTTCACGGAAATGCCCGCCGCCTCGAGCTTCGGCAGTGTCTGCCGCAGCAAATCCGCCGTGCCGTCGGTCGACCCGTTGTTGGCAAAGATCAGTTCCTTTGGCAAGGGCAATGAGTGAAGGAGGCTGTTCAGGCAAAGTCGCGTGAAGTTGGCGCCGTTGTGGGCCAGCATTACGATGGAACAATCAAGAGTGGAAGGATTCATGTCGCTGCCTACACCAGCACACCGAACAATTCGTCGTCGGCGGCTTTCTGAATCATCAGGGAGACGCGAGCGGAAGCCAGCACCTCGGCTGTGCCGGGATTGATCTCGCCCGGCGTGCCCCGCAACTCGTTGAGGAACGAGTCGAAGGCGCCCGGGCCATCGGCATCCGGCTCCAGCTCAACCCCTTCTTCGGCCCCATCCGCATAATACAGGATGCCGGCATGTGCGCTATCCACCTCGAAAACACCGCGACTCCCCCAGCAGGTGACGCGCCAATACATGGGCAGGCGATAGCCGATGGAGTTCGGCGACAGGTAGGAAACATCCCCAATGACGCCGCAGTCGTTCTCCAGTGTCGCCATCATCTGCGCCGCGTCCCGGAAGTGCGGCACTTGCAGGCAGGCGGCATTCCAGTTGCGCGCCGCGTCGATCCGCCGGAACTTGTGACCCGTCAGCCATGGGATGAGGTCGACGGCATGAATGGCAATGTCGTTGAGGGTGCCTCCGTGTTTCCCCTTTTCGAAGTACCAATCTGGGCGACTGCCATAGTGCAGTGGATGCTGGCCGCCAAAGCCAATCGCATGAACCTCGCCAATTGTCCCTTCCGCCAGGAGTGTGCGCAGGCGGCGATACTTGCCTGTATGGCGCAGATCGAGCTGACAGCCGACGCTGAGATTCTGACTGCATGCCAGGGCGGCGATCTGCTCCAGCTCATTCAGCCGGGTGCAGATCGGTTTGTCGAGAATGATGTGTTTCCCTGCTTTCAACGCCGCGATGGCAAGTGGGCCGCGGTTGCCATAGTAGTCGCCGATCGCCACTGCGTCGCAGTTGCTTTCTGCAAGGGCGGACAGGCAGTTGTCGTGAGTGAAGGAAATTCCCTGGGCCGCCAGCTGCCGCCGGGAGGCATCGTCATCTTCGCTGACCGCGACGATTTCGACGTCATCGCGTTTCTGCGCTTGTTGGAAGACGGACAGGATGTGTCCATGGCGAAAGCCCAGGAAAGCCAGGCGTGTTATCATGTACTTTTCTCCGCGGCCAGGTTGGGCATTAATCTCTGTGATTGTATACTATTCCGGTGCTTGGGTGCAGGGGCAATCCCAGTAGGCGAATCTTTTCAACATTCAGGCTTCGGGCCGGAGAGGAAATCGAGACCAATGGATGAGCAACTGGAATGGCGACACTTGGAGAATGGCCTGCCCATTCCCAGTGAGAACTACTGTGACCAGCCCTACATCGTCGTCAACGAGGATGGTTCGTGGACGTGTACCATGACTACCGGCGTTGGCAGCGAGGGAGCCGGCGGGCAGCACATTGTGGCAACCATCAGCCTCGACCGGGGGCGTACGTGGTCGCCGCTCATCGACATCGAGCCGGCGGACGGACCCGAAGCATCCTGGGCCGTGCCGCTGAAGCTGCCGAGCAGCCGGATCTACGTTTTCTACACCTACAACACCGACAACCTGCGCAGCGTGAAGGGGGATCCGGCGATCTTTCCTGACGGCGAGTGCACGCGCGTCGACAGTCTCGGGGCCTATGCGTACAAATACTCCGATGACAATGGCCGCACCTGGTGTGAAGAGCGCTACGAAATCCCGGTCCGCCCGTTCAAGATTGACGAACGCAACGCCTATGGCGGCAAGGTGCGCTTCTTCTGGGGCGTCGCCAAACCTTTTGTGCATGATGACAAGCTGTACCTTGGGGCGACCAAGGTGGGTGGTTTCGGCAACGGCTTCTTCACCAGCAATGAAGGCATGCTCCTCATGTCTTCCAACCTGGCCACCGAGCTGGATCCCGCCGAACACCTGTGGGAGACCCTTCCCGATGGTGACTATGGCCTCAAGGCGCCTTTCGACGACATCGCCGCCGAACACGTCTACACGTATATGGCGGACGGCTCGCTTTACTGCACCTACCGCACGGTCGAAGGCTACTCGTGCCACGCCTACAGCCGCGATGGCGGGCGCAACTGGACCAGTCCTCAGTACATGACCTACACTCCGGGTGGACGGCCCGTGAAAAACCCGCGCGCCTGCAACCCGGTCTGGCGGACCAGGGACGGTCGCTTTCTGTACTGGTTCCACTTTCATGGTCGCCCCGGACTCTTCGAGGGGCGTGAAGGGCGCTCCCGAGCCTACGAATCCCGTAACCCCGTCTGGCTCCTGGGCGGCATCGAGCGCAATGGCCACATTCACTGGTCGGAGCCGGAGATCGTTCTTTATGACGACAATCCAGGCGTCCGCATCAGTTATCCGGATCTGATCGAGCAGGATGGCCAATTCTATCTCAGCGAGACGCAGAAGGAGGTGGCCAGAATTCACCCGCTCGATCGTTCGCTTCTGGATGGCATGTGGCAGCAAGGGCTGAATCGCAGCGTGGCACGAGAGGGGTTGGTCCTGGAGCTTGACAGCGATGCCTGCCGCGAAGGCCAGATCGTCGCCATGCCGCTACTGCCGTCCCTCTACTCGCGCGCGCCGCGAGTTCCTGGAGATGGCGTTCCCCGGCGTCGCGGCTTGACGCTCGAGTTGCGGATGAAGTTCCAGAACCTGGTTCCGGGGCAGGTCCTGTTCGACAGTCGAGATGCCGAAGGCAAGGGGATGACCGTCACCTTGACGGATCGCGAAACGCTGCGGCTCACCCTCTGCGGGCGCACCTACGCGGAGCCCGGCGGGCGCTGGTCCTGCGGTTTATGCGAAACAAGTTGGGAAACCGATCGTGGTCTTCTGGACACGCAGCGCGCCCACCAGGTCGCCTTCATTGTCGATGGCGGTCCCAAGATCATCTCCGTAGTCGTCGACGGCAAATTATGCGATGGAGATGAAGTCCGCCAGTACGGGTGGGGACGCTTTCCATGGAACCTCCGGGACGTCAATGGTTCGGCACGGGCCATTCTCGCTCCCACGCTCCGGGGCGACCTCAAGATTCTGAGGCTCTACGACCGCCAGTTGCGGACGGCCGAAGCCGTCGCCAACTACTACAAGGATACGGACGATCAGGCGCCCTGAGGCAGCACCGCGTTTGTCAGCTCGTCAAAGCGTTTGCCCTCTCGAAACTCGGCGATGTTGGCAAAAGTCGTCTGGGCAATGTTACGGAGCGCCTCATCCGTCAGAAAGGCCTGGTGACTGGTGATCAGGACATTGGGAAAGGTCATCAGGCGGGCGAGGACATCGTCGGTCACGACATCTCCGGATCGATCTTCGAAGAAGTAGGCCTCCTCTTCTTCATAGACATCGAGACCGGCATAGCCAACCTGTCCGCTCTTCAAGCCCTCGATGAGTGCCGGTGCGTCGATCAGCGCGCCACGACTGGTGTTGATCAGCATGACGCCGCGCTTCATGGCAGCAATAGCCTCAGCATCGATCATGTGGTAGGTAGAGTCCAGCAATGGCGCGTGGAGGCTGATGATGTCCGATTCGCGCAGCAGCTCGTCCAACGCCACGTAAGTTAGCCCAACGCGCTTGGCGAACGCTTCGTCCTGATACTTGTCGTAACCCAGCAAGCGCATGCCGAAGCCAGTGAGGATCTGCGCGAACACCTTGCCGATCTTGCCCAGACCAATGATGCCGACCGTCCGGCCATGCAGGTCGAAGCCGACCAGTCCGTTGAGCGAGAAGTTGCCTTCTCGCACGCGATTGTAGGCGCGATGTGTTCTCCGATTCTGGGTCAGGATCAGGGCCATCGCATGCTCGGCAACGGCATAGGGCGAATAAGCTGGTACTCGCGCCACGGTAATCCCCGCCTGACGCGCCGATGCGAGATCCACGTTGTTGTAGCCCGCGCAGCGCATGGCGATAAGACCGGTTCCGTTGTCCGCCAGTCGCTCGATGACATCGTGATTGACCTGATCGTTGACAAATGGCACAATCACCTGGCAGCCAGCCGCCAGTGCGGCAGTGTGCGGTGAAAGCCGAGCTTCATGAAACTGCAGCTCGAGGTTCTTCGGAGTGTGCTCGCGGAAGACGGTTTCCGTGTAGGGCTTGGTGTCGAACAGCGCCACCCGAAAGTGTTCGGGCGCGAGTTCGCTATGGATCTGACGCATGGCCCCGGTTCGCGGCTTCAGCTCCTGGCCGAGGTGCTGAAGGAGGCGCCAGCCGTCGTCCGGTGCCTTTCGCAGGAGATCGCGAAAGCTGTCGCAGGAGAGGCGCCAGGCCAGAACCTTCTTTCGCGCCTTGAGCGTGTAGTCATGCGGCGCATCACCAAAAAGCGCGCGCAGGCCGATAGCGTCGCCGGGATGGAGCAGGTGTGGATTCGTTTCGTCTCCTGGTAGCAGGACCTGCACGATTCCTTCGCCGATCACATGCAGATGGCGGCAGCTGGCACCTGCCTCAAAGAGCAGCTCTCCTTCCTCATATCGGCAGGATTCCATGGTCTCAGCCAGCTTCTGACGCGTTTCAGGGGAGAGCACGGCGAGTGCCGGAATGTCCTTCAACATACGGGCAAGATCAGGGCGTGTGGACACAACAATTCCTCCAGGGTGAAGCTCACATCGGGGTGGTTCCGGAAAGCTACTCTACACTCGATGTCGCCTCAAAAGTAAAGTTTCATTCGCTTGTGTGGCGATTATTTTGGGGGCAAGATTGAAAAAACCGGCGATTTACTCTAATTCCTTATATACTCATGAGAGATTGGATCCTACTGGCTTGCAGGTGCCTATGTTATCTAGCGAATTGAAATGGTTGGGCTACTATCTGGTGCGGGAAGGCGTGCTTGAGCCGGAGCAGGTCCGGGAGGTGGCAGGCAGCCTGCAGGGTGAAGCAGACTTTGTCGACTTTGCACAGGCGGTGGTGGACAGCGGCCTGACGGAAGACTACGAGATGATTCAGAATCTGGTGGACCAAGCCTTTGCCGCTGGCCAGGAAGGAGGGGATCCGCCGGTTGATATTTTTATCAAACCTGCTGGCGCGCCCGTAACGGCGGACGAGACCCCGACTCGGCCCCCGTTGCGGTTGCGTATGACATCCAGCAGCGTCGACGCTCCGCGGCAAGCGGTGTCTCCTGCCGAAGAGGAAGATGAAGCCCCTATGCCCAAGCGGCGTCCCACGGCGGGTCCGCTCGGTCTGAAGCGGGAAGAAAAGTCCTCCGTCCGCTCTCAATTGAAGGCACTCGCGCTCGAGGCGGAGGGCGAGCAGGCGGAGAGCGAGGTTGAGATTGAGCCTCCGTCGCCCGTTCGCCCAAGACTGCAGGCGAAAGCTGCCGCACCCGAGTCCACCCCCGAACCAGAAGCCGAAGCTGTCGACACCTCATCCTCAGGAACGCCAATTCGACTGGCAACCGCGGAAATCAGGCGATTTGCCGGACAGCCGATACCGTCGGCCAACAGCGCCAAGGGCAAGAGTCCGGCGGAAGCGGGTCAGATACTGGCGCGCCTGTTGATCGGGGTGCGGGAGCGTGGCGCCAGCGACCTGCATCTTTGCGGCGGGGCACGACCATTCGCACGGGTGAACCTCAACAATGAGTATCTGGAAGATGAGGTCGTGGAGCCAGAGGCTGCCGAAGCACTGAATCTGGCCCTGTTGTCGCCCGAGCAGCGCCAAGAGTTCGAATCGGAAATGGATCTGGATTATCTTCTGTCGCTGGACAGCCGCAATCGCTTCCGGGTGAACCTGATGCGCCATCGTTCAGGCATCGCCGCCAGCTACCGCCTGGTACCGAATGAGATACGCGGGCTGAAAGAACTGGGCTTCCGGAATCCCGCCATCATCGAGAAGCTGCTGGATCACCACAACGGGATTATCCTGGTGACCGGCCCCGTTAGCAGTGGCAAGACGACGACGCTGGCCGCTCTGGTGGATCTGCTGAACCGCAAACGCTATGACCACGTCATCTGCGTGGAGGATCCGATCGAGATCGTGCAGCGTTCGGCAAGCTGCAACGTGACGCAGCGCGAGGTGGGGCGGCATACGCGCTCCTTTGCCACGGCCCTCAAGGGAGCATTGCGTGAAGATCCAGACATTATTGTCATCGGCGAAATGCGCGATCTGGAGACGATTGAGATGGCAATCACCGCTGCCGAAACCGGCCATCTGGTGATCGGTACGCTGCATACGAGTGATGCCGCGACGACGCTCAACCGGATACTCGATGTCTTTCCCCCCTCGCAGCAGGCGCAGATTCGTTCCATGACGGCGGAGAGCCTGCGGGGGATCATCTGTCAGAAGCTGATCCCGTCGACGGATGGCGGGGTGACCATCGCGGAGGAGCTGCTCATTGGCACGGTTGCCGTCAGCAACATCATTCGCGAGGGGAAGATGTACCAGTTGAAGGCGGTGCTGCAGACCGGCAGCAAGCTGGGAATGTGCACGATGGATCAGGCCATTTTCAATCATTACAGCGAAGGGCGGGTGAGTACAGAGGTGGCACTGGCGCACATCAAGGACAGTGAACTGGTTCGCCGCATCAAGGGGATGGAAGACCAAATCTCCGCAAGCGCGGACAAGAGAAGCCTGGACGGCGATGACGCCAAGCGCAAGAAAGGATGGTTCCGCTGATGGCAAAACTCGACTCACAGCTGCGGATGATGCTCGAAAAAGGCGGATCGGACCTCCACCTGGCGGTGGGGTTGCCCCCGCGCGCTCGTGTTCATGGCCGTCTGGAGAACCTGGACGGACCGGAGCTGACGATCGACAGCATCACGCGCCTGCTGCGTGAAATCTGCCCGGATAATCGCTGGCAGCAATTCATGACAAACCGTGATCTGGATTTCGCGTACGAGATCGAAGGACTGGCTCGTTTCCGCTGTAATTACCTGGACAACCACTATGGAATCGGTGCGGTCTTCCGACAGATTCCGTCGACGATTCTGACCATGGAGCAGCTCAATCTTCCGCCGGTGCTGCGCCGTATCTGCGACTTGCGCAGCGGGTTGGTCTTTGTAACCGGTCCAACGGGGAGCGGCAAATCTACCACCTTGGCCGCGATGATCGACCACATCAACCGCAGCCGGGTCAAGCATATTGTCACGATCGAGGATCCGGTGGAATTCGTTCACCAGAACAACAAGTCCATCATCGTCCATCGCGAGGTGGGCGAACACAGCAAGTCATTCGGTCAGGCGCTGCGTGGCGCCATGCGCGCGGATCCGGACATCATCCTCGTGGGCGAGATGCGCGAGTTGGAGACAATCAAACTGGCCCTCAACTGCGCCGCCATGGGGATGCTTGTCTTCGGTACGCTGCATACCAACAATGCACCGAAGACAATTGACCGGGTGATCGACGTTTTTCCGGCGGATCAGCAGCCTCAGATTCGGACGATGCTGGCGGAGTGTTTGTCGGCGGTGGTATCCCAGTTGCTCTGTCGCAAGGCGGATGGCAAGGGACGCCTGGCCGTGCACGAGGTGCTTCTGCGCAGCGAATCGTTGCCGAACATCATCCGGGAAGGTCAGATTTCCTCGTTGCGAAGTCTGATTCAGGGTAGCGCTGGAGAAGGGATGATGCTGATGGATGCCACCTTGAAGAAGGCGCTGGAGAACGAGGAGATCACGCCGATGGAAGCCTATATGAAAGCATCGGACAAGACGCTCTTCATGGAGTATCTGCCTGTCGATGCCATTCTGGACTGAGCCGCAACCCATAACCTCGACGCCATCATGACACAAGGTACTTTCACCTTCACTGCCAATGTGCCAGTTATCGATACCTATGACATTGCGGTCTGCGGCGGCGGCCCAGCCGGTGTGGCAGCCGCGCTTGCCGCGGGCAGGGCAGGGCGCAAGGTGTTGTTGATCGAGAGTGCGGGTCAACTTGGCGGCACGGGAACGAGTGGCGGTGCCTCGCGCTTGCTTGGCGGACGAACCAGCAACAACAGCCAGTGGGCCGTGAAGGGCATTTTTACGGAAGTGGTCGAACGGCTGGTCGAGCGGGGTGGGGCGGTCCACCCGGAATCGATCACGGCTGAGAAGTACAATCCGTATGGTGGCACCGGCTTCATCAGCTCCGCGGGCTATGGGGTGCCTTTCGATGCCATGGCGATGGCCGCCCTTCTCGATGACATGATTCTCGAGGCCGGCGTGGATGTTCTCTTCTTCACCCATATCGTCAGTGCCCACGTGCAGGAGGGGCGGATCGAAGAGCTGATTGTTCACAACAAGAGCGGTCTTGGCGCCTATCGAGTGAAGGCGGTTGTCGATGCCACGGGAGATGCCGATATCGCTGCCGGCACCGGCTGCGAGGTGGTGATGGGACGTGCGGTGGACAACCGGACGACTCCCGCCACGTTGCTCTTCCATGTCGATCACGTCTGGCAGGACGCGCTACGGTCGGAGATCTATCGAACGCATTCACCCCAGCTTCAGGAGCTGGTGGCACGGCTGGAGGCGGATGGCAAATGGCCCTTCGATTACAAACTGGTTTCGATGGTACAACTGACCAGCCCGGGGACACTGCTGGTCAACGCCAATCGGCTGATCGATGTGGATGCCACGGACGGACGATCGGTCTCGCGCGCCATGATGGAGGGAAGGCGAGATGTGCAGCGTTTGTTCGCGGTCATGCAGACTCATTTCCCTGGCTTTCAGGAGGCTCGTTTGCGGTCGGTCGCGCCAATGCTGGGAGTGCGGGAATCGCGCCGCATTGTAGCGGACTACATCTATTCGGTCGACGATCTGGTGAAGGGACGCGAGTTCGAGGACACTGTCGGCTTCTCTGCTTATGGCTGGGATCTGCCCGATCCCGTACATGCCGACAGCCAGCCGATGGTGGAGCGCAAGGTGATCCGGCGCCACAGCTATACACCGATCCCTTACCGGATCATGCTGCCACGGCCCATTTCGAACCTTATCTGCCCTGGCCGCGCAGTCAGTGTCGAGCGCGATGTCCTCGGCATTCTACGGGTGCAGGCGCCGTGCTATGCCATGGGGCAGGCCGCTGGTCTGGCCGCTGCTTGTGTCGCCGAAGGCGGAACCAGCTTCAAGCAAGTGGATACCGCCGCACTCCGTCATAGCCTGCAGGACGCGGGAGCCTTGGTGGACTGGCCCCGCTGAGCCGTGGAGACGACATGCTTCAACGGCGTCGTTGAGCCTGACGGTAGGAATGGATGAGAAGGAGGCGGATCTCTTCGAGCTGGGTAAGACGCAGGAACTGCAGCTGCACCGCAGTGAGTCTGCCGCCACCGGCATCCTGACACCAGTCGATAAACTGGATGGCGTTCCATTCATAGCTGCTCTCGATCTTGATCTGCCACTCCTCCAATTCCAGATGGCCGGCCACAGCCACCGCTGCTTCTTTCAACTCCGGAAAGATGGGGTGCTCGCCGAACTGGTGAAACCAGTACTTGGCGTTGCTGTAATCGGGCTCGCGGCGGTGCATGATGCCATGCCAGTAGCTCCCGGTCGGACCCTGCAGGCTTTGGCTGATGGTATGCGAACTGTCCAGATCGTCGTTCCAGAGGAGGAGGCCGCTCTTGACCGCCTTCCCACCCTCAAGATCCTTGACGGATCCGCCACATAGCTGTTCCGGGGTCATGGATGAGATCTGCTGCGCCAAGTCGATACGCCAGGGCGCCTCATGTTGAGGCACCAGCGCCGGAGGTTGGCTGCGCTCATCGAGAGCTTGCGCAAAGTGACCGGCGGCCGTTGTCCCGAGTTCCGCCGTCAAGCGGCTCGCGATCGGCGATTCGTAGCTCATGTCCAATCCTTTTTCGTGGTAAGGCTAAGGTATTTCAATCTCTGCAAATGCGCTAGCGGGGGCAGCTTCCAGACCTGCGCCCATGGCGGCGGGAATGGCACAGGCGCGCATGTCGCCGCTTTTCGGATCAAAGGCCACACAGACAATGACCATGCGCCCAACAGCGCATAGGATCTCTTCTTCACGATACACCAGGTAGACCAGCTCCAGCGAACGCGTTTTGCGGGTGCGAACCAGAACCCGAATCCTTGCCTCGTCCTCGAAACGCAGCGGCGCCAGGTACCTGCAGGCTACATGGACCCGCGGCCAGCCATACCGCTTGCCGTCCACGTCGCCAAAGACGGATACGCCCAGCGACTGAAAGAATGCATGCTCAGCAGCTTCCATGTATTTGAGATAGTTGGTGAAATAGACTACGCCTGCCATATCGGTATCGGGGAACTCGATGCGTCGCCGGAAACAGAACTCATACGCCATCTCTCTCTCCTCTTGTTGCGGGCTCGACAATAGTTGCCACTCGACTATAGTACAAGAATTTTACGCATGTGTACAGCGACAACCGGAGGGGAGACGATGCGATTCTGGCTTTTTGCGGCAACTCTGTTTGGGGTGATGAGTGGGTTATGGGGAAATGAGGCGGATTTCAGTGCCTTGCGGCTGGATGACATCACTGTCGTCGCCGAAAAGCGGGCCGAGGATCTGATGGACGTTGCCCTGAGTATCACACCACTCGACAGCCGAGAGATCGAGAATGCAGGCATCCGGGATCTGAATGACGCGTCGTGGTACGTTCCCAACCTCTTCATCGGCGGCTTCGGCCCTCGCCATACCCGCTTTCCCTTCGTACGCGGCCTAGCGGCGGGGCAGGGCGCTCCTGTCGCCACGGTTTTTCTTGACGGCGTTCCCCAACTGACCAGCAACACGGTCGATCTCGAGTTGCTCGACATCGAGCGCATCGAGGTGTTGCGCGGTCCCCAGGGGCCACTCTACGGCCGAAACACCCTCGGCGGCGCCATCACTCTTCATACGCGTCGGCCTCCCACGGAGTTCGAACTCGACAGCTCCGTCACCCTTGGCAGTGATGACGAGCAGCGCTACAGGTTGCGCATGGCGGGCCCGCTCGACGACACCACCGCCTACAGTCTGGCGGGAAGCTGGATGGGGCGAGACGGTTATACAGACAACCTGCTCACCGGCAAGGATCTGGATGGGCGCGAAAGCGCCGCCGGTCGTGCTCAGCTTCTGCTCAATCCGGTTGGGCCGATCGAGATCGCCCTGTCGCTCTTCGGAGAGCGGGACCGGGAAGGTGGCTTCGCACTTTATGACCTGGAGAGTCTTCGCCGCAATCCCTGGCAGGTGAACCATGACTATGAAGGCATGGTCGAGCGGGATGTGGTGATGCCCTCCGCCATTGTGCGCGTCTATGGCAGCGATATCGACTTCATTTCGACGTCTGCCTACGAGTATTGGGAGACATCGGCCCGCACGGATCTGGATTTCAGCGCCAATGACTGGATGCGGCGCACCACTCGGGAGAAGCAGCATGCGGCTTTCCAGGAGTTCCGCCTGCAGTCTGCCGTCGATGCGCCCATCGAGCTGGGCTCGGTGACAAGCCTCAGCTGGATGGCCGGCCTGGCCTTCTTCTACGGGGATCAGGATCACTACAGCAGCAACGAGCTTCGCCCCGGCTCCCCTTTCAATCCAGCGCCGGTACCTCTCTTTGTTACCGCTGACTACCGCCTGCAGGACTGGGGCGTAGCTCCCTTTGCCCAAGGCACTCTCAACATCTGCAATCATTGGGATCTGACGCTGGGGCTGCGTTATGAGTATGAACGGCGGGAAGCCGACTACCGCCTGGGCTTTCCTGGAATGCCGGAAATCAGCGGAACGGTCGATGAAGAGTACCGGCAACTCCTGCCTCGGGCAAGTGTAAGCTACAAATGGACGGAGCGCCTGATGACCTATGCTTCCGTCAGCCGGGGATACCGTGCCGGGGGCTACAATTTCAACACGATGCCGATGGGCGACCGCACTTATGATGAAGAAAGCAGCTGGACCTATGAGTTGGGTATGAAGAGTCGCTGGTTTGACGATCGCCTGATGCTCAATCTGGCGCTTTTCCGTATCGACTGGCAGGACATGCAGGTAGACGTGCCGATTCAGGGGCTCCCCGCCGGTTCGTACTTTCTCGACAACGCCGCCGATGCCCGCAGCCAGGGTATCGAGGCCGAGGCGATAGCCAACCTGCTGCCGTGGCTGCAATGGTTTGGTGGCATCGGTTTTGCCGCCGCGGAGTTCACGGACTACACCGATCCCAATACCGGCGCTGATCTCGCGGGCCACGAACTGCCGTATGCGCCGCGGTATACCTGGCACACCGGTCTGCAGGTTGGCGCCAACTTTAACGAGCAGTTGTCGTGGTTTTCCCGCGCCGAGTTGGTGGGCTTTGGGGACATCGAGTACGACAGCGCCAATACCGAGGGGCAGGATGCCGTCACCATGGTCAACCTGCGAGCCGGTTTGCGCCGTGGCCGCTGGTCGCTCGAGGCATGGATCCGCAATCTCGGCGATGAGGATTACGTACCGATCGCCATTCCCGCCTCGACCTCGTCCGGATGGGCGGGCTACAACGGGGAGCCGCGGACCTTTGGCCTCACCCTTGGGATACGGTTGTAGGCCGTTGCCCGTGGGCATGCAGATCGATTGCCAGGAGATCGGTCGCCATGCGCATGGCGCTGAAACGACGCTGGACTTCCGCGCGACCTTTGGCGGACATCACGCGCCGCCGGTCGGGATCCGCGAGCAGCCGTTCGAGTGTATCGGCAAGGCCATGAGGGGAAGCCGGGTCGTAGCACTCGCCGCAGCCGGTCAGTTCGATCAATTCAGGAAAGGCGCCACGGTGAGGCTCGGCGACGGGGATTCCCATGGCCATGGCCTCGATCGCATAGATGCCGAATGGTTCGGCAAACTGAGTCGGGACGGAGAAGACTGTGCACCGCGAAAGAAAGCTCAGCTTGCGTGGCCGATCCAGAATCTCCTCGAAGGTGCAGCAATCCGCGGCGCCGGCCGCCGCCAGTTTCGATTCCTGTTCATGTACGAACCGACGCCAGGCGGGTACGATGCTCCCGCCGATGCGCAGGCGAAGATCGGGGATCGAGTTGCGACGGCGAAGCACGAGAAAGGCATCGATCAGCTCTGCCAGCCCCTTGACCGGGGTCATCTGGCTGAAGTAGCCGATGGTCGCCATCTCCGGCTGGGGCTCATAGCCGGCAAAATCGGCAATGTCAATGCCATTGCGGATGACGTGCAGTTTCTCGGATGGAATCGCCATGCGTTCGCTCATGACTCCGGCATAGAATTCGCTGACCGCAACAAAGCCGGTAGCGTACGGAACCAGATCGCGCAGCAGCTCCCAGCAGCGTGAACGATACGGGGCCGGCAGGTTGTCGATGAAGTAGTCTGCCCCCTGGAGTGTGCAGAGAATCGGCGTATTGAAGGCTTCCCGCAATGGCTTGGCGAACCCCATGAGCAGAGCGTTGGAGAGGCAGTAGAGGTCGGCCGGAGGCTGGAGCTTCAGCCAGTCGATCAGCTTATGCATTTCCTTGCGCTGGTTTCCATCGAAGCCCTTGATCGTGGAGATGGTCATCTCGCCCAGATCGCGGGGCTGCGTCATGTCGCTGAAGCCAGCCGCGGTTTTGAGTAGCCACTGCGCATCGAACAGCTTGTCCAGCCAGCCTGGCGTATGGCGGAAGAGCGGCACTTTCTGCTGCAGGTAGGCATTGATGCCGCCCAGGAAGAGAGGCGTATCCTGTTCCTCCGGCATTTCGGGAACCAGCGGCAGGTAGAGGGGGACAAGCATGACATCATGCCCCAGGGAGCGCAGCGCGCGGACCATCGCATGATCCCGAAGGCAGGTATCGCAATGGTAGCTGCCGGTGCCGGCGGTAATCTGGACGATCCTCATGGTTTCTCCGATCCTTCCCCGAAGGCATAGATGGCGCCGTCGCCGGCAGTAATGTAGATAACGCCACCGCTGACGGCGGGCGAAGCCACGATCGGCTTCCCAACCAGATATGACCAGACTTCCCGACCGTTGGCGGCATCGAGAAGGTAGAGCCGCCCGTCCGTCGAACCGACAATGACGCGTTCACCCGCCACGATGGGTGAGCTGTCGACGGTATGCCGCGCGCGAAAGCTCCAGACCAGCTTCCCCTCCTGTCGTGACAGAGCATGCACATGCCGATCACGATTGCCGGCAATCACCTGGGTCTCGGTAACGGCGGGAGTGGTGAAATAGGCATCGCCGCTCTCGACATTCGACCAGAGGAGTTTGCCGCTCTCCAGATCGACGGCGGCCAACTCCCTGCCATAGTTGGCGACGTAGGCAATACCGTCGGCAAGCGCGGGTGAACTGGCGACATATTCAGCAAGGAGAACCTTGTGCAGGGGCTGCCCCGTGGTCGCATCCAGAATATGAAGACGTGAATCACAGCCGCCGAAGACGACCCGGTTTCCTTCCACCGCCGGAGTGCCATTGATGAAGTTCTCGGTGGCATAGCTCCACAGCAGTTTCCCGTCTTCGGCGCCAAGACAATACAGCTTCGTGTCGTAACTGCCGAAGAGAATTCGGGTCGGGGTATCGCCTGCCGCTGGCAGCCATGTGGCCCCGCCAAGAATGCGGTCGTCCGCCGCGAAACTCCAACGCGATTCGCCATTGGCGGCATCCAGGGCATGAAAGGTGCCGTCGGCGCTGCCCAGATAAAGCCAGCCATCATGGACAAGTGGAGGCGCCTCGAATGGCTCGGTAAAGGTACGTCGCCACCGCTCGTCCCCCGTGTCGGCATCGAGCGCCACGACGATCCCCTTGGTCGACGCCGAATAAAGAATACCGCCGGAAAGGATCGCGCCGCCCGGCAGATGGCCGCCAATTTCCACCCGCCAGAGGAGTTGTGGCGCGTCGGGCACCTGTTCCCTGGTCATACCGCGCAGGTTTCGTTCCCCGCGATAGACGGGCCATTCGCTGCCGCGGACCATCAACGTCATCGAAACCAGGATCAGTGCCGCTATTTTCATGCTATTCCATCCCCAGTAGTTCAACCTCTCTGACCAGCGTCAGGCCGAAACGTTCCTCAACCGCGCGCGCCATCTTTTCCGCGAGGGCCCGCACGTCCGCCGCGGTACAGTCCCTGGTGCGCTTGACGATGATGTTGGCGTGCCGGGAGAAGACGCCCGCGCCGCCTACCTGCATCTCCTTCGCTCCCACCTGTTCCAGAAACCAGCCGGCTGCCTGACGCCGCTCGGCACGACTGGTCGGCTCGACATTGCGGAAGAAACTGCCCGCGCAGCCATCATGAGCCAAGTCCGGATGCTTCTCCTTGCGCAAGGCAAGTATCCGCTGCCGCTCTGCCTGCATCTGCGCCGCTTCGGCAAGCGGGAAGCAAAGGGTCGCGGAGAGGACGATCTCCTGGCTCTCCTTCAGCGAGGAGTGCCGATAACTGAAGGTAACGTCGCTTGCCGGACATTCGCGTACGGTGCCATCGCGGCCCAGCAGGCGGACAGCCAGCACGCTGTCGCCGATCTGCCAGCCGAACGCACCCGCATTGCCCACAATGGCGCCCCCCACGGTCCCGGGGATTCCTGATCCAAGAACAGCTTCACCCAGGCCACGCTCGGAACAAAGCCGCGCCAAGTCGTCAAACGAGCTGCAGCCGCTAACCTCCACGCACGTTCCGTCAAATGCCAGTTGGGGAGTTGGGCGGAGGTAGCGCACGACTGCTCGCGAAAGCCCCGCGTCCGCAGCCAGTAGGTTTGAACCGCCGCCAATCAACACGTAGGGCAGGGCGCATTCCGCAAGCAGCTTCACGGTAACGATCAACTCGTCGGCACTCTCGCAGTCGATCAGCAGGGGCGTTGGACCACCCAGGCGAAAGGTCGTCACCTCGGTCAGTGGCACATCCTGGCGGCATTGAACCCGCGCCTGGCGCAATCGCATCGCGGCCTCTTCCCAGCGTGTTGCGGTCGTCATTCCACGTTCACCATGATTGGCTCTTCCTCTTCCGATCGCGCCATCAGGTAGAGATAATCCGAGAGACGATTCACCCAGGCCAGCAACTGTTCGTTGGTGACATCGCCCGAGCGGTACAGGGCTACAATGTCGCGCTCGCAACGGCGCGAAACGGCACGGGCATGATCGAGGTAGGCCGCGGCCGGTGAGGCGGCGGGTACCACAAAGCCGTTGGGCAGCTCGACTTCCGCCTCCAGCGCATCGCGCCAGCCATCCAGTTCCGCCAGAAGATCGTCATCGAGGCGACGGCGCAGGCGGCTCAGCTTTTCAGGCGTGGTAGCAATCTCGGCACCGACGACGAAGAGCCGCCTCTGGAGGGTAAGAAGCTGGTTGCGATTGCGTTGGCTGGTGCAGTGCAGGCGCGCCAGACCGAGAATGGATGCCAGTTCATCCAGATCGCCGAGAGCCGCGGGGCGGGCGGAGCACTTGTCGACGCGTTCACCGGAATAGAGGCTGGTGGTGCCAGTGTCGCCGGTGCGAGTAGTGATGCTCATGATAGAAATCCTTTGGCAGGTCAAGTGAGGGTGGTGGAGGCGCGTGAAAGGAGGCACTTCGCAAGGTCATCAATAGCCGCCAGGCCCCCCGCGTTTTCCCGCAGGCGTTGCGCCATGTGAAAGGGGATGAAGGCGCAACCGGAAAGAAGCTCGGCGGTCTTCACCGCCAGCTCCGGCGGCGTCCCGCTGAGATTGGCGCTGGTGACAATGCCGCGATTGATGTCGAGCGCCAGTTGCGCATGACCACCGGGCAACGCCAGCTGCCAGTTTACGTTGAAGAGGGGCGTGTTTCCGTAGAGCCATCGCCAGGTGGTATGCTGTTCGATCTTGAGTTGAAGGTCAGGTGTCAGCAGCATCGCGGGATCTTCGGGAAGTATGCCGGGAGTCTGGAAATGATCTTCCGCCGCAGCCGCAAATGCCTGAATGGTCTCGGCAACGGTGAGAGTAGGGCGGATGGACGTGAGGTTGATGACCGGGGAGGGAACTGAGGCGATGGCCCGACTGGTCTCGATTCGCTCAGATTCCGCCAGGTACCGGTGCAGGCGCTCCAGATCCGCATCGATCAGGACCGTCCCGTGATGCAGAACGGCCTGCCGGCGATAGCAGAAGGCATTGCCGCTGAACTTGCGCCCGTCGACCTCCAGAATATGGCGCTCTCCGATGGTCGCCGGAATACCCAGCCGGTGAATGGCTGCGAGGGCAATCCTCTGGATGATCTCGCGGTCGTAATGGTCGCGCGGCACGATGAAGCTGTAGTTGAGGTTACCGGGATCATGGTAAACGGCGCCGCCGCCGGAGACGCGCCGCGCCAGGCGGACCCCATCGCGCTCCATCTCCGCGAGGCGGCACTCCGCCCAAGGATTCTGGTGCTTGCCGATCACGACCGCCGGTTCCCCAGCCCACAGAAAGAGGAACCAGCCCTGGGGTTGTAACCGAGCCATCAGCTCCTCTTCCATAGCCAGGTTGAAGGGAGTATCCCGTCGACTCGATATGTAGATGCGGCCACTCATGCATTGCCCTCGCTGTGCTACCCACACTATGCCAGCTTTCCGTCGTCTCTCAACATGCGCAGACACGAAAAAGGCCGGCACATTCAGAACGTGCCGGCCCTTGAGAGCGAAACGGACTATCAGTTCGAAGCGAGCTTCTGCGTGCTGTTACCCTCTTCTACCCAGCTGGCAATGCCGGGCTTGTACTCGAGCACGTTGGTGTAACCAAGATCCCGGAGCTTGGTGGCGAGCTTGCCGCTCAGGGGGCACTTGACGCTACCGCAGTAGGTGACCACGGTGGAATCTTTTGCCGGAATCATCTCGGCGATCTGGGCATCGGTCGGAGTCGGCCCGACCAACTTGGCGCCAGGAATACGTTCGCCATTGTCATACTTGGTTGTACGCGCGTCGAGAACGATGACCTTGGCATCCGTCTTCAGCAGCGCGGCCAGGGCCTTGGTGTCAATCTGGCCTGTGCTCGCCTGCAGCTTCACGGGGCACTCGGTCTTGTCCGCACATTCAGTCTTGTCAGCGCAATCGGCCTTGACCGCACATTCAGCCTTGGCTTCGGCGGCAGCAAGAACGGGCTTCGCCTTGACCTCTGCTTCAGCAGTCTTCTTGGCCTGCGTCGGGCAGCAGGCAGGGCCCGCCATAACGGAAAGTGCGGTCAGCAGCGAGCAGACTCCAATGATCAGCTTCTTCATGTGGTCTCCTTGAATTGGATTTATTCGGCTTCGGTAGCGGCATAAGCGCCGCACACAGACTATAATTCAGAACCGTTCTAAAACGAAGTCATTTCCCGGAAAAGTTTTTTTGACAGGAGGTGTTGAGCGCAGCAGGCGATGGGAATCGACCTGCTGCGCGCCATCGTCTGGCGGCTATCGCAGGCCGGGGCTCGGACTGGGAAGCATGGACTGACTGACGATCTCCTTCACGAACCGGAAGACCCGATCCACTGACTCGACCTCCACCCGTTCATCCGGGCAGTGCGGATCGACGAGATTGGGGCCGATGGAGAGCAGTTCCCGTGTCTGGAGCTTGTCCCCGATGATGCCGGCTTCCAATCCGGCATGGATGGAGACGACGCCTGGTTCCTTCTCGAACATGGTGGTGTACACGGCTTTGGCTTTGCGCAGGAGCGCGGAGCCGGTATCGGGTTCCCAGCCGGGATAAGCTCCACCCGCGGTAAAGGTGCCGCCAAATCCCCGGGTAAGATCCTCCACCTGGCGCGCCAGAGTCTGCATCTCTTCATTCGATGAAGAACGACCGTGCAGGGTCAGGCGGACGACGCCATCCTCCTGCCGGACTACCGCGAGATTGTTCGACGTGCGGACCAGATTGTCGATGGCCTGATCGCGCGCAATCACTCCATTGGGCACTCGCAGCAACATATCGATGACGCCTGTCGACAGCACCTGATTGTGAACCTCATCACACTCCGCCACGTCGATGACCGCTTTCGATTCCGTCACCCGCAGCTCCTGCAGGAATTGCTCCGCGGCATCGCGGAGCGCCACCTTGGGGACACCCGAGACAATCATCCGGCATTCGCGCGGGATGGCGTTCTTCTTGTTGCCGCCCTCCATGTAGTGCAAGGCGAATCCAGGCCGGGTGGAACGCAGACGATTAACCAGCAAGGCCGCCGACCGAATGGCATTTTCCCGCCCCTGATCGATCTGGACGCCGGAATGGCCGCCGCGAAAGCCGCGAAGATGAATGCTCATGATCGGGGCTGTGGGGCCGCGAGTCGTATCGACCGGGAAGGCCGCGTCCATGTCGATACCTCCCGCACAGCCGATGATGAAAAGATCGTCTTCTTCGCTGTCAAGATTGAGCAGGTGGCGACCGGTGACGATATCGGGATCCAGGCCCATGGCGCCGGTCAGCCCCGTCTCTTCATCGACGGTGACAAGCAGTTCGAGGGGGAGCCGATCCGGCAGTGGCGCTTCGGCCACAGCAAGGCTCAAGGCCACCCCGATGCCGTTGTCGGCGCCAAGCGTGGTTCCGTCAGCCTTTATCCAACCATCGACGAGCATGAGCTTGAGCGGGTCTGTGCTGAAGTCATGCTCGACGTCGCTGTTCTTCTCGCCGACCATATCCATGTGCGACTGGAGAATCAGGGTGGGTGCATTGCGCAGACGTCCTTCTCCCGGTACGCAAAGGACGATGTTACCCACTGCGTCGGTGCGGGTCAACCAGCCATGGCTCTTTGCCACCCCCAGCAGGTGCTCCCGGATTCTCTCCTCGTCCTTGGACGGACGCGGAATGCTGCTGATGTCGCTGAAGTGGCGCCAAACGGCGCCAGCTTCTTCGGTGAAAAGCTTCTCGATGGATTCAGGCATGTATCGGTTCCTCAAATGTTATGGATTTTCCCCGGCGATTTCGCCGCGCATGGGCACGAAACGAACATGCAGATCGTCAACTTGAACGATTCTGCCATGCTCCTTGCGCACGATAACCAGGCGTTGCGCCTGCCCACCTACGGGGAGTATCATGCGTCCGCCCTCGGCAAGCTGCTCGACAAGCGGTCGTGGTATCTGTTCGGGTGCACACGCAGCAATGATACCATCAAAGGGAGCGTGTTCCGCCCAACCTTCATAACCATTACCCCGTCTGCAGTGGATTTTATCGTAGCCGAGCTTCTTGAAGAGATTGCAGGCATGTTCCGCCAGCTCGGGCTCCAATTCGATGGTATAGACGTCACAACCGATTTCCGCGAGAACGGTTGCCTGGTAGCCGGAGCCAGTTCCCACGTCGAGAATCTTCTCTCCGGGGGAAGCATCCAGGCGCTCCGTCATATAGGCCACAATATACGGTTGAGAAATAGTCTGCCCGTATCCGATAGGCAGGGGATGATCGCCATACGCCATCTCAAGAGCCATTCCCTTAACAGGAATAAAAAGGTGACGGGGCACCTTCTCCATGGCCGAGAGAATACGCGCATCCTTCACCCCGTGTCGGGATATCTGCTCAATCATGCGTCGACGTTCGTCGACGCTCTTGTCGCTGTCTATTGGATCTTCCATCCTGCATCGCTGATGTACATTGGCTTTGCCTTAAACTACAGGCGCCAACCCCATACTTCAACTCTCGGGGAGCGATCCGACATGCTCGCGCAACTTGTCGAGCAGTGTGCCGCGCTTGAATGGCTTCATGAGAAAATCGCTGCATCCAGCCTCAAAGCAGCGGTTCTTCTCTTCGACAAAGGAATGCGCGGTGAGGGCGATGATCGGGATGAACTCATTTGCTGATTTACCGGCCGCACGCTCCATTTCGCGGATTCTGGCGGCAGCTTCGAAGCCGTTCATCTCTGGCATCTCCATATCCATGAGGATGACGTCGAAATGCCCTTCGAGGAATCGGGTGCAGGCGTCACGGCCATTGAAGGCAAACTCCACCTCCACCGGTGCGCGCTTGAGAAAGCTCTTGATCAGCAGGCGGTTGTCGAAGGTGTCTTCGGCGACAAGGATGCGGGCATGTGGTTTGCTGACAGGCGGCGGCCGCATGGGCTCAGGTACGCTGTCTTCAGCAAGGGGGGATGCAGCTTTTTCGGGCAGTCCGAAGAGGACGGTGACCTGAAAGATGCTGCCCTTGCCGACTTCACTTTCGACGCGAACATGACCGTGCATTTTCTCCACCAGCGTCTTTGTGATCGCCAGGCCAAGGCCGGTGCCGCCGTACTCATGCGAGACGGAGCGATCCGCCTGGTTGAAACTGGTGAAGATAATCTCCTGTTTATCGGCTGGAATCCCGATACCCGTGTCTTCAACGCGGAAGCGGACGGCGCCCGGTGCGGGGCGATCCGGATCGACTTCAGCAATCACGCGCACGGAACCCTGCCGCGTGAACTTGATCGCGTTGCCGGTCAGGTTGACCAGGATCTGGGTCAGACGGTCTGAATCCCCCACCACCATCTCCGGCAGTTCCGGGCCGAATTCATGCTGAAAGACCAGCCCCTTGCCTTTGGCCTGTACCGCCATCATCTTGCATGTATTGATAAAGCTGTTCCGCAGGTTGAAGGCCACGCTCTTCAATTCGAGTTCACCCGACTGCACCTTCGAGAGGTCAAGGATGTCGTTGATCAGCACCATCAGCATGCTGCTGGCTCGCTCGCATGTCTCGACCAGACCATGCTGCTCATGCGTAAGCTGAGTTTGTTTGAGAAGGTCAGTGGTACCCAGGATGACATTGAGCGGGGTCCGGATCTCATGACTCATCCGCGTAAAGAATTCACTCTGCGCGCGATGGGCCTGCGCCGCTTCGTTCTGGGCGATGACCATGTTGGCGTTGGCCTCGCGAAAATCCTTGCGGACCTCCGCCAACTGCTGCGCGTTGCGCAGGCAGCGGTAGAGGACATCCGGCGTCAGATCACACTTGGGGACGTAATCGTCGGCGCCGGCCTTCATCATCTCGACGGCGAGCGGCTCGCTGCCCTGGCCCGTCAGGACGATCACCGGGATGTCCATGCCGCCAAGCTTGATCTGCCGCAGCACCTGAAGACCATCCAGGTCCGGCAGGATATAGTCAAGAAAGACGCAGTCATAATGGTCTTCAGCCAGAAGCCTGAGCCCGGTACGTCCATCATCGGCCTCAGCCATTTCCACCTTGAAGTCCGTTGCGCAGGCGTAAGTCCTGAGTAGCTTTCTGCTTGTCTTGCTATCGTCGATCACCAGAATCTTCAGGTCGTGCTTCATGAACCCTCTGCCTGGTTGTCAAAGCGTCGGTGGCGGGAGATAGAGGTCAGAGTGGGTGGCTGTCAAGCTCACTGTTCTTACTAATAGTGTAGCCTGACCAAACATCAAGAACGATACCCAGATCGCGAAGAGCGTGCCAGATCATCACGAAGCAGTGGCGTCGAGTGGCGCCGCCAGCGGGCGACGAGGCAGGATGAGGCTGCTCGCGATCGCCCCGATCAGCCCGATGGAGAGCCATTGGATAGTGGCGATGTGCCCCAGATGTGGCTGAGCCAGGCGCATCAGCGGCGGGGCGATCGCTCCCCCGAGGCCCCACGCCACCCCCAGAATCAGCGATGCGGCCGCGCTCTCACCGCCGGGCATCTCCCGCTGCGCCCGCACCAGCACCATGGGGATCGTCGCATTGAGGGCGGCACCGGCAAGAATGACCCCCAGAATCATGGCGCCATAGGCATTCTGCCGTGAGAGCCAGTAGAGAGCCGGCAGGGTCACCAGGAAACTCCATACGATCCATGGTTTCTCTCGGCCATCCCGCACGATCAGACCGCAGAAGAAGCCCGTGACGCCGCCGCTGAAGAGAAAGAGCCCGCTCAGCAGGCCGATCTGCTGGGGATTCATACCCAGATCCTTCCACCAGAAGGGCATGCCGAAACTGAGTGAGGTTCCCACAAAGGCTCGCAGCGTGGAGAGAATCAGAAGGGGCATCATGACCCGGCGATGACTGCCCCAGGCCGCATGGATCGGCAGCGGGCGTCGTTTGGTGACCGGTCGGGAACGATGCAGCCCCAATGCCGCTGCACCGCAGAGCAGCAGGCCGGGCGCCAGCAGCCACCAGCTCTTTTCCAGACCATGCGCCTCGGTCAGCCAACCCGACAGCATCGGTCCGGCGCCCAAGCCAACGTGGCCGCTGATGACGAAGAGCGCCACACCGGCAGAGCGGAAGCGGGCGCTGGCGGCACCGGCGTGCGCCGTAGCTTCGGGATGGAACATGGCAACTCCAAGTCCTGAACCGATCACCAGAACCAGCACCATCCAATACGAGAAGGTAAGTCCCACCAGGCTCAGCATGATCAACGCGATCAGCGGCCCGAAGAGCACCAGATTGCCGCGCCCCCAGCGATCACTGAGTGTACCCCAGAAGGGCTGACTGAAGCTGGCCGCCAGAATCTGTGCCGCCGCCATGATGCCGATCAGGGCGCCGCTCACCTGCAGCCGCTCTTCGAGGCTCGGCATCACCGGGGTCAGGAACGATGCCAGGGCGTCGACCAGAAAATGCATCAGACAGAGCAGAAAGAGCCGATACAGGTTCATGGTTAGTCGGCCGCCGCTTTGCGGGCGACGGCGATTCGGTCCCGCCGGGTATAGTCTTGGACGATGCGCACATCCTGCCATTGCAGCTCTCGAAGGAGTTCGGTAACCGCACTTGCCTGACGCTCCCCGATTTCCATGACCAGAGACCCGCCATCGGCCAGGTAATCGAGTCCTTCAGCGGCGATGCGCCGGATCACCGCCAGGCCATCACTGCCTGCCAGGAGCGCCCCTGCCGGCTCATGCGCTCGCACCTCATCGGGCAGGATCGCATATTCCGACTCCGTGACGTAGGGCGGATTGGCGGTGATCAGGCTGAAGTCCTTCCGATCCACTGGTGCAAAGAGATCTCCACAGCGTAAGTCGATGGTGGAAAAGCCCAGCGCTTCCCGATTGCGTCGCGCCCACGCCAGCGCATCTTCCGAAATATCGACACCAAGCATGCAGGGTGGGGCGGTCAATTCCCCCGCCAGAGCGAAGAGGATCGCCCCGCTTCCCGTGCAGAGATCGAGAATGGGACCTTCTCCGGAGTACTGCTTGAGGGCCACTTCGACGAGGCGCTCCGTTTCCGGACGCGGCACCAGCACGCCCGGACCGATGCTCAGTTCACAGTTATAGAATTGAGTCGTCCCCAGAATGTACTGCAGTGGTTCGCCACTGCCGCGCCGGCGCAGCAATGGCCGCGTGGCATCCAGCTCTGCTTCCGTCAATGGACGCTCGAACTGCAGGTAGAGATCGATGCGGCGGATGCCAAGCGCATGGGCTATCAGCCACTCCACATCGCTTCGGGCACTGGCAAAGCCTCTGCCGGAAAGATAACGTTCACTCGCTTGGAGTATCTCCAGCAGGGTCTTCATACGATGCTTCTATTTTGATGCTGATGCCGCCACGCGGATTGAAGTCACCGATCACCGTCGCCCGACGCGGTTGGCACGCGGCGACCACATCATCGAGTATCCGGTTGGCTGCTTCTTCGTGAAAGGTGTTGTGATTGCGGTAGGAAAAGAGGTAGAGCTTGAGCGATTTGCTCTCGACGCACGACCGGTTCGGCACATAGCGGATGACGATGTGCCCGAAGTCCGGCTGATTGGTGACCGGACAGAGGGAGGTGAACTCCGGACAGTCGAAGGTGATCCAGTAGTCGCGTTCGGGATAGCGGTTGTCGAAGATTTCCAGCCGCGCCTCATCCGGATTTTGCGGGTAGGTGCGTTCGCCGCTGCCCAGGATGGATAGAGTTTCGCGGCCGGTGCGCTTGTCGTCGGTCATGCGGAGTAGCCTCGTGGTTTGCCAAAGTGTTCGAACCAGTCGTCGCGCAAGGCCTTGCCCGCGGCCAGGAAGGCGGCGACCTTCTCCCAGTCCTGGGCTTCGAGCGCGCTCCGTATCTCATGCAGCTCGTCCTGGAATGCATCCAGACTGCGCAGGATGGCGGTACCATTCTGGCGGCAGATATCGGTCCACATGTCGACATTGCTGGCAGCGATCCGAGAGACATCCCGGAAGCCACCCGCGCATGCCAGCCGGTTCGCCTCGCTGTCGCCCTGACCAAGCACACCGCGGACGATGGCTGCCGAAACCACGTGCGCCAGATGACTGCTGTTGGCGACGGCCAGGTCATGGCGTTCGGCATCGAGTTCGTAGGGCTGGCAACCGATGGCCTCCCAGAAGGTGATGAGCAGCCGTATGGCGTCTTCATCATCGTCGGCCGTGGGGGTGACAAAGACAATGGCGTCGCGATAGAGATCCGCACGCGCCGCATCCATGCCGGATTTCTCGCTGCCGGCCATGGGATGCGAGCCAATAAACCAGGTTCCGTGCTTCGCCAGAAGGGGGCGTACCTCGCGAACGATCTCGCCCTTGACGCTGCCCACATCGGTGACCAGCCCCCCGAAGCGGAAGTGCTCCAGGTTCTCCCTGACGAAGTCGATGGAAGGGGTCAGCGGCAGGCAGAGAAAGACCAGATCGACAACGGGCAGCACGTCTTTGGCTTCGGTGCTGCCGGCATCGATAATCCCTTTATCCACGGCCCGTTGCAGTGATTCGGGACGGCGGGCGACGGCCAGCAGTTCGCGGCAGCCGATCTCCTTGATGGCCAGCGCCAGGGAGGTGCCCAGTTGCCCAAGACCGACTATGGCGATTCGCGATGTATGCAGGATCGATTTCATGCTTCTCCATGGATCAGGTTACAGGAGCCGTTAATGTACCGGCTGGGAGCGTCAGCGCAAGCAGAAGAGGGTGGGGCGCCCTCATTCAGATCGTGGCACCTTCGTAGCGAAAGTCGAGATCCGCGTCCGCCAGGAAAGGCAGCTCGCGATCCCGGTCGGAAACGACAGGGTGATCCGTCGGCCACTCTATGTCCAGAGCGGGATCGTCATACCGGATGCCGCGCTCAAGCGCAGGATCGTAATAGGTATCCACCTTGTAGACGACATCCGCCGGTCCATCGAGCACGCAGAAGCCGTGCGCGAAGCCGACGGGAACGTAGAGCATCCGCCGGTTCTCGGCGGACAGCCTGCACGTCACGACCGCGCCGAAGGTGGGGGATCGCAGACGCACGTCGACAGCCACATCGAGGATGCTCCCTCGCACCACTCGCACCAGCTTCGCCTGGCCGGGCAGTTTCTGGTAATGGAGGCCCCGGATGGTCCCGCAGACGGATTGGGAATGATTATCCTGAACGAAAACTTCCGGGATGCCGTGTTCGCTGAAGCGACGGTAATTGTAGCTTTCGAGGAAAACGCCCCGTTCATCGGCAAAGATCCGAGGCTCGATGATCTTCACCTCGGGCAGAGCCAGGGAAATGATCTTCATTGGCTGCGCCTCCGGAGGGCAACGGGAGGAATGCCAGCACCAGATGCTTCAATCATCGAACTTCCTGAGTTCGGCCTGGAGCAAGGCCAGAAGCTGCTCGAAACGCTGCCGGTTCTGCGGACTCTGTTCGGCCAGGAGTTCGTGTGTACGGAAGAGGTGTTCCGCGGCGCGACGGCTGTCCAGATTGCGTTCGCGACAAATGGGGCGCAGCTGTTTGTGCCATTCCCAACGCTCCGGCGAACTCTGCTGCACAACCTCAGTCAGGTATAGCTCTTTGAGGTTGTCGATGAACTCGCGCTTGCCGATGCTGATGTGCAGCCTGATGTCGTTCGCCCGGCAGAGGATATTCAACTCCTGCAAGGTTCCCATGAAGCAGCTGTCGAGCGCGGTCATGTCAAAGCAGTCGAGAATCAGGGTTCGCATGCCCTGCTGCAGTGCCTGTTCGATCTTCGGCATCAAGGCGTTGGCGATGCCATAGTCCGCCTTGCCATGAATCGCCACGTAGTAGGCGGCCTTCTCGGCATCGTAGCCGGCTTCCGCACCGATGCTGCGGTTGATGCCGAGTAGATCGTCAGCCATCTGCTGACTGCTGCTTGGGATGGCCGGCAGCTCTTCCTCGAAGGGTTGTTGATTGTAAGAGATACCGGTGCGAATGACCATGATGGAGATATCGTCGGTCTGGGGTCGATTGACGCCGGAGATCTGGAGGAAATGCCGGAAGATCATCTGGGCGAAAGGTCGCGGATCTTCGGTGGCGAAGCGCTGGAAGTACTTGAGGTCCTCCATATCGTAGCCATGACGCTGTTCGCGTCGAACCAGCTCGCGTGCGTCGAGCAAGCCGTCGCTGTATAGGGTCAAGTGGGTATAATGGTCGAGGAGAATCTGGGCGGTCTTGTAGGATGGCTGTGCTTCCATGCCCAGCATGACGGAATTGCTGAAGTAAAGATTGATGTCACACTGGGCTGTGCGGGCAACAAAGGGGGTATGGCCGGCCGAAGCGTACGTGACCTTGTGCGATGACTGATCGATGACCATGTAGAGCATGGAGGCGTGAACCTGGCGCGCTGGGTGCATGAGGGCATTCAGATGGGCGAGCAGTCGGGCCGGATCTCCCAGCAGCTCCCAGCTTTCGCGCGCATACATCAGATCCAGCTCATGGGTCACATAATCGCGGATGACCGTGGCCGCCAGATCATGACCTGCCGCGTCGCCAAGGTATACGACCAGCTTGTTTCCGGGCAAGACGAACCAGCCATTGAAATCACCGCCCGCACCCTCTGCCGGCCGCTCGAAAACACCGATATCGAAACCTTCCATGGCGAAGCCGGCGGCGGCACGGCTTCCGATCGGTCGATATAGTGCCTGGCGGATATCCCGAGCCCGAGCCAGGCTGAGCTGCAAGCCAGTGGCCTGCTGCTTGAGATAGTCGACATTGCCCAGCAGCGAAGTCCGTTCCGACGCGCGGACCACAGCGGCCACGATCTCTTCCGCGGGGGTTTCCGGCAGCAGCACCTGGTACGCCAGTGCCCGAATCGCGGGAGAAAGCTGCGTGTCGCTGCATTGCGACGCAGCAAATAGCAGGACGGATGTCTCGCAATTATGATCGCCGCATTCGCGCAGAATCAACTCCGGCTGAGCACAGTAAGGGTAGGGGGGGATGATGAGGACATCCACCCGTCCTTCCCGCACCAGCCCCACCACACGCAGGGGATCCGGGAGGTAAGTGAGGTCGAAGTCGAGTTTGAGAAGTTGCTCGTGAAAGCTTCTTCCGGCAGCTTCGGTGCCCGCGATCAGTAGTCGTTTCATGGGGCGGAATGATCCATTAACCTGAGAATAGCCTGATGCCGATTGCCGTAATGCGTCTGTATGAAGCACCTATTCTATAACCTCGATGGTGGCAAATCAAGGCGTCTCCGCTATCGGAGTCCTTGCATCGCGGATGGCCTCGCGCAACCGCATCAGCGCCTGCTCCTGATCCAGGCTGTTCGGTTCGACAAAGCTGCCGTGCGCATAGTCATTCCAGCTGTCTACCACCAGTATCCGCGGATTCAACCGCGCACCGACGGTGACCGCCTCGAAGATGGTATCTCCGTTGCGGCGTTTCACGGCCCACTTGACGTCGTCGGGGCTGCTCGCGCCGTTTCTGATCCAGCCGGCCCGCACACGCAAGACGCGCCCTTGATCGGCAAGCATTGGCATGGAGAGACCCGACACACGTGCCAGTCGTGAGGCAGGCTGCCATTCCCAGCGGCGGAAATCGAAGCCGATATGGCGAATCTGCTCGATCTCAGCCGCATTGACGAGCACCACGATAGGCCGCCCGGCATCCTTCCAGTAGGCGGAAGCGTTGTTCAGGTTCAGCGCCAGCAGCCATTGGACAAGCGCTGTTGCCTGACCGTCGTCAAGCTTTTCGCAGTCCAGATAAAGCGCACAATCGACCCCGGCTTCAGCCGCATACCCGATGAATGCCGTGTAAAGCTGAGCCAGATCTCGATCCTGCAACACCTTGGCTGCATCGGTATGCAGCAGGAGCAGATCGGTTCCGGTTTCCCTGATCCGGCGCAGATCCTGGCGCATGCGATGCTGCGGCCAGCCGGAATAAAGCGGATGCGGCATGGCCGCAATGTGCGTCAGCGAGACCGAGTACGGATAATAGAGCAGCGCGTAATGCGTCGGCCGTTCGTTGCCGAGAGATAGTTCCGCCAGATGCTGACTGGATACGCCCGACCCCACACAACTTGTTAAAAGAATTATCACAGCCGCATAGACACCCGGAACCAGCGTCCCCATGACCCGTGTCAGCAACTTAGCCATTCCAGCCCTCCTGTAGAACTCGCAAGATTTGCATACTCCGCCGAATCGGTGATCGCACTTCATAAAGTACATGAATCGAAGCAGAATGAAAACCGGGGCAAGAAAGGCTCTACTGTCACGTCGCATAATATATGTTATGTCGACGAGGGTAGTCACCGTAATTCGGATGGAAAATCCATAAGTGACTGTGGATAATGGACTTATGGAAATTGTTGATAAGTTTTCCCTGCGACCTGTTGATAAGCTGTCGGGAACTTTCAGGCTGAATCGGGTCGGTGGTGGGAAGGTGGTCCGGGAGAGCGAAATGGAGAGTTGGCGGCGTGAAGATTGCGAAATCGGCGTGCATCGGGTATCTTCATGAAGATCCTTCTCTGCAACGCTGGACACGGAGGGCGCACCCCATGAGCAGCATTCCTTCCTTCCTGGAGAACTACGCCACTCAATACAAAGAGGATCCGCGTCAGGCCTGTCGTCAGTGGCTGAGAGACGCCAAGTACGGGATGTTCATTCACTACGGGCTGTATTCGCTGCTGGGCCGGCATGAATGGGTTCAGTACCGCGAAAAGATCCGAGTGGCGGATTACGCCACGCTGCAGCAGTACTTCCTGGCGGATGCCTTCGATGCGGAAGCGATTGCCGATCTGGCTGTACGCGCGGAGATGAAATACATCTGCCTGACCACGCGCCATCACGACTCCTTCTGCCTGTGGGATACGGCCCAGACCACGTTCAATTCCGTCGTCGCGCCGTGCGGCCGAGACTTGGTATGGGCGCTGGCCGAGGCCTGCGAAGAACGGGCACTGGGACTCTGCCTCTACTACTCACATGGTCGCGACTGGCGGCATCCGCATGCTCCGAACAACGATAAGTACGGTCCGACGGCGCGGCCCCAGTATGATCCGCCGGAGGCAGCTTACGCAGTCACTCCCGCTCACAACCTGAGGATTTACCTCGATTTCGTGAGGGAGCAGCTCACGGAGTTGCTGACTCAGTATGGGCCAGTCGCTTCGATCTGGCTGGACGGGATCGGCACACCACGAGCCGGCGACTGGCAGGCCTTCAGATGCCAGGAGCTCTACGATCATCTGCGGGTGCTCCAGCCGCAGGTGCTGGTCGCCTACAAGGATGGGCTCACCGGTACGGAGGATTATCTGGCCCCCGAGATGAACTGGGATTTCGAGCCGCCTGACAGGGAGGACCGTCCGTGGGAGCTTTGTGGCCATCTTGGCGGTGGATGGGGTTATACTGCCGGCATGCCCGGCCGTTCCCCGGAAGAAGTCTGGACCATGTTGCGTCAATCCGTGGGCAAGGGGGGCAATCTGCTACTCAACACCGGCCCCCTGCCCGATGGAGCGATAGATCTGGGTGACGAAAAGACCCTGCTGGAGGTCGGCAGGCGCATTCGCCACGAAGGCTTTCCACATCCGGGATAGTCAGCCGCCCTACCCTCCAGGCTGCCAGGTGATCCAGCGAGTCGGTGGCGCGGTCCACTCGCGGTTCTCTTCCATGTACCGCCGAACAATCTCTCTGGCATCGCTGGGCTCCACCTGCAGCCCGCTCTCCGGGCGAGCGCACAATTCCCGCAACCGAGGATACCGTCCCCCGCCTCCAGCGGCATTGTAACTGGTTATGGCAACCGGGCGCCGTTCATCCTCCGGCCACACTCCGTGGGCAGGAGTCACGTTGATCACGCGTCCGCTTTCCCGGTCAGCTACGACATGCACGCCATGGATCCCGTTATACGTGTAAGCCTGGCGCAGCGCCAATTGCTCGCCGATTACGTCCGCCAGTTCCAGGCGGGTCAGGTTCACCACGCAGACCTTGTTCTCGTATGGCATTGCCCGAAAGAGATCGCCCCGGGTGACGGGCTTTCCTGCCGGCCAGTAGAGTCTGGCCAGAACGCCATGGAGCGCGGCCACGGCGCCGGTTTGCTTCATCATGGCACGGCAAACCATGTCGCTGATCTGACAGTCGATGCCTGGAGTCCCCTTGCTGGTGACGGCTCTGGCCGGGGTGGCAATGGTGCGTATCGCCTCCCGGTCAGCCACTTGCAGCCAGGCGGCGGCAGCTTCCTCGGCCAGGGGATCGCGTGGTGTGTCGCCGGGCACCTTCACCAGAGTGGAGGAGATGTCCAGGACTTTTTTCCGGCGAATGTCGATGCGGACCTGAATGCGCGCGTACTCGGCGGCGTGCTCCGCTGGCTGTACGTACCAGCTTCCCCCGATCCGCTGACCGCCATACTGCTGATGGGTATGTGCGCCAAGGATCAGGTCGATCTGCGGGAAGCGGTAAGCAATGCTTCTGACCTCGTTTACACCGCGCGTGTCGCGGTATTGGAATCCCTGGTGAATGCCCAGCACGATCATGTCCGGCTTGTGGCGCATCACTTCCGGCATGATTCGCTCGATGGCCAGAGTGGCGTCTTCGACGGTGAAGCCGTCGTAATCGGGGCCCGTGAACCAGTTGTGGAGGTAACCGCTGGTCATGCCGATGATCGCAATACGCGCCCCACCCTTTTCGCAGATGCGGTATGCCGGTAGCGGACGTCCGTTTTCCAGCGTCAGATTGCCGGCCAGCACAGGCACCTGCACCAGCTTCGTCAGTTCCCGAAGGCGCTGCAAGCCGAAATCCAACTCGTGATTGCCGATTACCCAGGCATCCACCTCGAGCGCGGCCAGCACGGGTAGCGCCACCGCCCCCTGTGATAGTGTACCCACAAGTGTTCCCTGGATGGTATCGCCGGTGTCGATGAGCAGCATGTTGCCGGGGCCGGCTTCAGCCCGTTCGCGGCGCAGAAGCGTCGCCAGACGGAGCCAGTCGCCCCCATTTTCCGAGGAGACATGATCAGCAAGGTGGGCATGAATATCGGTAGTGTGGAGAATGGTGAGCTGGACTTCCGCCCCCAAGAACAGTGGACCAAGGCAGACGAAGAGGAGTATGATCCTGCGGATCGGGAATTTGATCATGGGAGTTGTCGGCGATTGGGAAGAGAGAGGTGCAAACGCATGGACAAAGAGCTGGCGCTTTGTATAGTATCGTTTCCCCACTGTATCTACAACCTTACGCGGGTAATCGATTTATGATCATCGTTTTCAAACCGCATCCGGACGAAGCGGATGTTCGGGCGATTGAAGCCAAGGTGCTGGAATATGGCTACGAGCCACGCATCATTCGCGGCGTAGAACGCACGGTGATTGCCTGTGTGGGCGATGAGATCGAGCATCAGTCCCTGGAGGCTCTCCAGGTGCTGCCCTTCATCGAACGCGTCATCCCCGTACAGAAACGTTTCAAGGTGGTCAGCCGGGAGTTTCACCCTTCGAACTCGATCATCGATCTGGGACCTGCAAAGATAGGGGCGGGTCATTTCATGATGATTGCGGGTCCCTGCGCGGTGGAGAGCCGTGAGCAGCTGCGCCAGGTGACGAAGGATGCGGTGGCGGCGGGGGTGAAGGTCATTCGCGGCGGCGTCTTCAAGCCGCGCACTTCGCCGTACGACTTTCAGGGCATGGGAGAGGAGGGGCTGAAGTTGATGGCGGAGGTTCGCGATGAATTCGGGGTTGCCATCGTCACCGAGGTTCTCGCCGTCACTCACCTGAAGGCTGCCGCCGAAGTTGCGGACGTGCTTCAAATCGGGGCTCGCAACTGCCAGAACTATCACCTGCTGGAGATGGTTGCCGACATGGGGCGCCCAGTCCTCCTCAAGCGCGGCATGGCCACGAAGATCGAGGAATGGTTGCTTGCCGCCGAGTACCTGATGGTGCATGGCTGCCAGAACGTGATTCTATGCGAACGTGGCATTCGCACCTTCGAGAATGCCACCCGTTTCACGCTCGATCTTGGTGCGGTGGCCATAGCGAAGCGGGAGTCACATCTGCCGGTGATCGTGGATCCGAGTCATCCGGCCGGAGTTGCCGATCTGGTCCTGCCGCTGTCGCGGGCCAGCATTGCGTGCGGCGCCGACGGTCTCATCGTCGAGACGCACCCGAATCCACCTGAAGCGTGCAGCGATGCGGCTCAGCAGATCCGCAGCAGCGAGTTCAAGGCATTCATGGACAACCTGGAGCCGTTGATCGCGCTGTGCTCGCCCGACAATGCAAACCCCACGGCTTTCAGCTGATCGAGCAGTGTAGCCGGCGAGTCTTCCTCTCATGAAAATCCGCTGTTTTTCCTGCAACCAGAAGCTCGACGTCAGCGACGTCCCGCCACTCACGTCCATTGCCTGCCCGGTCTGCCAGGCGGATATGGTGGTGCCGAAGGTATTCGGCGACCTGCTGCTCGAGAAGGAGATTGGCAGCGGTCTTCTGTCGACCGTCTATAAGGGCATGGACGTGGCGCTGGATCGAGAGGTTGCGGTTAAGGTGCTCAAGGAAGAGCATAAGGGTGTACGCTCGGATTTCATCAAGGCGGCTCGTGCGGTCTCGAGCCTGAGCAACCCTCATGTGCTTCCGATTTACTCCTGCGGTGAGGTGGAGGGCAGCGTCTTTCTGATCATGCAGTATATGCCGGGAAGAAGCCTGGAACGACGCCTGCATGAAGAGAAGGAACTTCTGCCCGTAACGCAGACGGTCGCCTGGCTGGGCGCGACAACGAGAGCACTTGCCTCGGCGCGCGAACGGGAGATCCCACACCTGGATATCATTCCGGCCAACTTGCTCCTCGACCTCGACGGCAACCTCAAGGTGGCCGACTTCGGCCTGGCCAACCTGATCATGCCGAAGGGACCGATCGATTCGGAGGCATTCGATGCGCTGCTTCAGCCGCCCCGGGCCTGGTACCTTGCGCCGGAACGGGTGACGACCGGTCAGCAGGGGCTCGCCATGGACATGCACGGCCTGGGTGCCACTTTCTATCACGCCATCTGTGGGCAACCGCCCTTTCCCGGCGCGACTCTGCACGAGATCATGCAGCGATGTTTTGCCGGTCCGCCGAAGGATCCGCGGGAGCTGCGCAGTGAGATCCCTGCCCCTCTGGCCACGCTCCTTTTGCGCATGCTTACCTTGACCCCGACGGAACGCCCTGGCGATTACGGGGATGTTCTGGAGGTGGTTGCCGATCTGGAGACTGCCCGCCGTTCGCCGCGGCAGGCACCCACCACCAGAAGCCATCGACGCAAGAAGCTGGTCGTCTCCCCCAGGAATCAGCCGATTCCCGTCTTGAACCCGCAAAGCGCGTTGAGCAGCCTTCCCGCGCCGACGCCGCCACGCCCGCCGCTGGTGACGCTGGGGCTCTGGCTTTGGCGCCTGGTCCCGATCATCCTCGCGATCATCCTTGTGGCCCTGATTCTTGGCCACGCCACGCACGCGGCCTGGTACACCAAGTGGATTCGGCCCCACTTGCCGGTTCAAGCCCAGGAAGCCCCCTACCCTTCCCCGGCTCCAGAGTCTTCCGCGCCTTCCGCCAGCCAGTGACGCAGGCGAGCCGCAAGTGCCTTCACCTTTGCCGGGTCGCTGCCGCCAGAACTCACGGCCACCGTCCAGTCGCCGTGGCGAACGACGGCGGGTGAGATGAAATCGCCCTCCGGCCAGCTACCGTCGACCGACGAGGCCAGAATGCCGGAGCGGGCACAACACTCCAGGACCCGTCGATTGACTTCCTGGAGATTGGTCGCCGCGATGACCAGTCGCGCCCCGCTCACATCGTCCTGCTGAAAGCTCCGCTCCTTCCAGAGAATCCGTGACTCGCCAGCCAATTGATGCAAGAGAGATGTTGCCTCGGGGCTCACCAGGGTTACATTGGCTTCAGCCGCCAGCAGGCTTTGCACCTTACGCTCCGCCACGGGGCCACCGCCGACCACGACACACGAGCGATTCGCCAGCAGCAGGCTGACCGGGTAGATCCTGGCGGACGGTTGTTCACACATGGCTGGGGCCATCCGGCTGGTTCATTGGAGGAGCCGCCGCACGCCGAAGAGCATGGGGATCGGTCGGTTGAGGGAGATGCCGGCAATGCGAGTTGAAGGTCTGTTCATCACGCGCAGCTTGCCTTCAGGATCGGTCATCAGCATGATACTGCTGCCGCCGCCGTCGAGATTCGCCGCATCGTGGCATCCAAGCGCCAGCATATAGGCGGCAAGCTCGGCGGTGGTCATCCCCTCGCTGAAGCCCTGCTGTCGCCCATCGACCACGACCAGCCATAATGTGGTGCCGTCCCGGTCCAGCCCAACCGCGGTGCGCGGATGCCGTGGGCCGTCACTACCGAGCAGCCTGCCTTTCTCCAGGATGCTGCCAAAGCCGGCGGCGCCCTGGATGATCGTTGCCGATTCGGGTGGATGGCCAAGGTGTAACCTGCCATCCTGACCCTGCCAGAGCGAGAAGTAGTTGGCCTGCGCCTGGCTGCGGATCTCGCCGGAGTCGACGGCGAGGCCAAGGATGTCCGCATGTACCCCGATGAGGTACTTGACGGCCTGCACCGTGGGATCGTCACTGAGGACCCGAAAGGCATTGGTGTTGATGGCCACCGCCAACTGCGCTTCCTCCGCAAGGATGAGCGGCTCCTGGAGGACAGCTTCGGCAGGACCGTCGCCATCCGGATCGGGTGTGACCACCGCCGCCAGTCTCACGCGCTCATCGGTCAGATCGATACGCAGGCGGCAGATGTTCAGCGGCCGCGGTTCCGCCAGCACTTCGCGGCTGAATCGAATACCGGGAATATGCTCCTTCACATCGGTATCCTGTCCAGCGGCAAGCTGCAGAAATGCCACCACTGCCACCGCGATCACTCTGCAAGTCACCATGAAGAATCCCTTGTCGTTTGCCTGGATCAGCGGATCTCACCGCTGTCATCCAGAATGTAAACCTTGTCGTCCATGAAGTAGCGAATATCTTCGCGGGTGAATTCATTGGGCCAGTGGCGCAGTTCGAGAAGGCGCCGCCCTTCGTAGATGACCTCGACGATGTCGAAGCGATGCCTCAGCTCGGGCGAACCGAGCAGGCGAAGGTAACGATTGCCGGTATGGATGAGGTTGTGCTTCTTGCGCGGCGTCACGGCATCGGCCGGCCGGGAGTTGACGGGGCGATGACGCGTCTTCACCTCCACGAAACATAGTGTGGCACCATCACGGGCGACGATATCGATTTCGCCATGTGGACCGACATAGTTTCGGGTAATGATCTCCATGCCCCGCTGCTTCAGCAGCCTGCAGGCGACGGCCTCACCGCGCCGTCCCAAGCGCAGATGCGCCTGGCGCAGACGACGGAAAGGGTTCTTGTTGGCATCAGGCTCCGCCATTGGCCTCCTTTCGCAGCGCATCATCGTGCGCCTGCAGGTAGAACTTGACCAGCTTCACCCAACCGAAGTTCTCGGAGAAAGCCTCCACGCGATTGCGCATGGTAATGCGGTCGCGGAGTCCCATCTTGAGGTAGCGCCACAGATAATCGGCAAGATCGTCGGCGGCACCGGCAAAATCCAGGTTTCGCCGCCGCACGACGTACAAGCCGTTGCGCTGGCAGGTTGGCAGGTTGTTCAGCAGGTAAGCGCCAAAGCCGCTAAAATCGCTGGTGATCGCGGGGATGCCGCTGGCCACGCACTCCATTGGCGTATAGCCCCACGGTTCGTAGCAGCTGGGGAAGATACCCATGTGACAGCCACGCACGAACTGCGGATAGTCCATCCCGAAAAGGGGGCTGCTGGGGGTGACGAAGTCTGGATGGTAGACGACCTTCACTCGGTCTTCGGGCAGATTGATGAGGTTGCTCGCGCGAAGCTGATTGAGAACCTGATCGTGGCGGTCGTCATGAAGGTTGTGCGTTACGATGGGCGGCAACTGCTCCGTCTGCCACGCATACATGAACTGGCGCAGACGGAGCTTCCAGCGTTCGTCCACCAGAGAGTCGAGACTGGGCGACCGGCGTGCGGCAACAGCCTGAAATAGCCGCTCACCCACCTGTCGCTGCACCTCTTCACAGGTGTTGCGCATCTCCTCCATCATGGCCCGCCGGTTGAGCACGTCCGGATTGATCGAATGGAAATCGCGGCGCGTCACGAGGAAGAAGACGACGGTGCGATCGCTGTTGGCCTGACGAAGGCGCAGGTTGAGCCGCGAGAGCGCCTCGAGTGTCAGGTCGAAGCCTTTGTTGTGGTACTCATACCTTCCGGAGGTGAAGAAGTAGCTGGTGGTCTCCAGATCGAAGGTGTAGCTGGGGAAGAAATGGCCCATGACGAACTGATGCAGGCGTTCCTTGTTGATCCGGTGGAGGTTCTGGAACTCGTGGACGGCGGCGTAGCGTTCGATGTTCAGGCCGTTCGGCAGGATGACGTCCGGCTTGCGTCCCAGCAGGTACTGGCACTCCTGTCCGGTTACCTCGCTGACGGTGGTGAAGGTCGTGCAATGGGTTGCCGCCGTGCGTTCGAGGCGCACCTGTGTTTCGATTCCGAAGGATTGTGCTTCCTGCAGCCAGTTGGTGGTTTCCAGGCTGTTGTAGAACCATGGGTTGCGCATGGCGAGGTGTCTGCCGAGCAGCGTTGCATGGGTCGTGAAGACGGTGGCAACAGGGAGTTGCAGGCGCCGGATCTCGGCGATGGCGGTACTGGACATCCATTCATGGAAATGGGCCAGCAGGGGCGTCTCTGTCGCCGCTTCCGCCACGGCTTTGAAGAAGGCGCGAACGCGATCGCCGAAGACCAGAACATTGTCCAGCAACTGATCCCCACCCGGCAGGTTGATCGAATGATTGCGCCAGTAATGATACTTGATGCTCTCCAGCTCTTTTGGATCGGTGGCGATGTCCAGCAAGACAACCGCCGGTCGTCCCGTACAGAGCCAGTAGCCGAAGTGTGCCTTTACGCCTTCCCCGGCCAGCCGTTCGATGGCGTCACTGAGCATGCCTTCCGGCTCGGCGGGTTCGAATTCCATGGGCGAGAGGCGTGGGCTGTAGGGGCCAACCATCACGTAGCGGTCGCCAAGGTGTTCCTTCATGGCCGGCACTTTGGTGCGCATCACGGTATAGATGCCACCGAGCTGCTGGCAGATTTCCCAGGCGACTTCAAAGACGAGCGCTTGACGTGACGGTGTGCTCGGGCGATGCTTGCGTGGCGATGCGGTGCTCATGGTTCTAAATGGATTTCCGAATGATCTGTGCATGTACCCGAGCCATGGAATCGAGGTCGAAACGGGCGCCTTCCAGATGCCGGCAGGAGGCGGAAGCGGCGGCAAGTCCCCACCCAAAGGCATCCTCTACCGCGGCACCCCGCAGACAATATACCAGCATGACGCCGGCCACGGTATCGCCCGCGCCGATTGGATTAACGACTTGGTCAAGCTCTGGAAGTTGCCACTGCCAGTGTGCTCGCGGCGTCCAAAGGTGTGCGGTATGCGGTCCGTCGGTGATCGCAACACAGGCAAGAGCGTGCTTCTCCATGGCGGCACGCGCCGCCCGATCGAGATCGTCCTCGTTCATCAAGGCCCGCAATTCGCGTGCATTGATCTTGAGGATGTCCACCTTGCCCGTGGCCAGGGTGGTATCAACACCCCGATAGCCGTCCAGCAAGAGAAGGGATTGGCTCTTTTTTCGAGCGACCCAGGCATAAAAATCATCATCGACGCCTGGCGGATAGGTGCCGCAGAGGGCGATGGCGCGCGCCCCGGCAAGCAGCGGCTCGAGTTTCTCCCGCATGGCGTCGACGGCTATCGGGGGCACCGTCGCTGAAGGCTCGATCAACTCCGTCATCTGGCCGGTGGCTTGATCGAGAATGGTTGTGCAGGTACGGGTTTCCCCCTCGATCTCGACGGTCGCCTGGCGGATGCCGAGACGGTCGTGGAAATCGGAGACAAAGCGCCCGGTCTCTCCGCCCAGGAAGTGGGCAACAGTGCAGCTTGCGGGAGCGATGGTGGCGGCGGCCCGGGCGCAGTGATAGCCTTTGCCACCGGGCACCCGGTTCATGTGGCGGGCGCGATTCACCTCCCCCACCTGCAGATGGTCGAAGATCAGCGCCTTCTGCAGCGCCGGGTTGAGCCCGATTACGACCAGTTCCGACACTATGTCCTCCTTGTTGTTCCTGCTGGGGATTTACTATAGTTCACTCTTGGCGCACGGCGAGGAAGACGGCCACCACGGGCACCCGCGCAATCTGCCCGTACAGCTCGCGCCAGGAAGGGCTGTCGTAGGGGACCTGGCGTCGAATCTCGGCTTCCGACATTGTCGGGATGGGCAGGGGGCGTGGTTCCAGCAGGCGCCGCAGGGTCAACCCCGCGTCGAGAATCCAGTCGATGGTCACCCCCAGAGGATAAGCCCGGCTGCAGATAAAGACCTGGCCGTCATTCATCTCGCTGAAACGCACATCGGGCGGCGGCTCGAAATAGTTGCCGAGGAAGAGCCCCTCGCCTTCCTCCTCGATCTCCAGCCATTCGCCGGCGAAGACCGGGTGCGCCGTCGACAGGAGGAGGGTTCCCCCCGGTTCCAGCAGGCTTGCGATGTCCCGCAGCACGGCGGCGGGGTCGCTGGCGAAAGGCAGTGCAAAGGTGGAGTGTATGAAGTGGAAGGTGCCCAGTTCGGCCAGCGGCAGGGCATCCAGTGAGGCCTGCCGGAAATTGACCTCGACCTTGTGCGCCGCGGCAAGCCCTCGCCCATGAGCGAGTTGCTCGTCCGACACGTCCACCGCCACGCAACGGGCTCCCCGCGATGCCAGATAGATGCTGTTCTGGCCGGCTCCGCAGCCTAGCTCCAGGCAACGTCTGCCGCCGACCTCCGGCAAGAGCTTCAGCTCTGCCGCATCGGGCAGCAGGGGCCCCAGGTGAAAGCCGGTACAATTTATGCGGGTGACCCGCTGATAGTCAGCTGCAAGCTCGTTCCAGTACATCCGGTTGGCGGCACTTTCACGGTCTCTGGTTTCATGGTCTGTCATGGTAGCACAACCGTTATCCTCTGCTCATGATGCACTTGGAATGCAAGTTTCGCTCTTTATGTTATGGTGACTCTGGCACACGAGATGGTCAACCCGCACTCGGAGAAATAGGCGCAATGAATGAGAATACAACCCCTGACGAGAAACAGGAGACGCAGGATACGACGCGGCAGGCTGGCGCACAGCCTGTCGGCAAGAGCAGCACGAGCGCCAAGCAGCCTACTCTTTATGCGCTGCTGAAGAAGGATGTCTCCTGGCAGTCGATCAAGGACGTCCTGTCGTACGAGATCCCGATGCCGATTTCCACTCAGGAGGGCAAGGATATCGCCGACATTGCGCTGGAGCAAGGGTGGATCACGGAAGAGCAACTGCACGAGCTGCGGGAGAACCGCGATGCGGTCCGCGACTCTATCGGCCAGGTGCTGCTCGATCGCGGCATCATCAATGCGCAGCAGCTGGAGGAAGCGCAGCAGCAGAAGAAGCGGACTGGGCAGCCCCTTTACCGCACGCTCATGCAGCTCAAGATGGCGTTACCCCAGGATGTGGTGGATGTACTCTCCACGCCGATTCGCCTGCCCTTCGGCAACCGCCCGCGGGACAAGTTCTGCACCTATCTCATCGATCAGAATATCCTGACGGAAGATGAGCTGGATGCGCATTGGAAAGCGGCCAGCAGCGCCAAGGAAGAGTTCCGGCATCGCCTGCTGAAGGAAGGCAAGGTGACTGAAGTCCAGTACGCCAGCGCCCTTGCGTACGATCTCGACCTGCCCTTTGATTCGCTGGAGGAGGTAATGGACATTCCACCGCGTATCGTTCGCATGCTGCCGCCATTCCTGCTGCGCCGCCACCAGGCGCTTCCCTACAAACTGGTGGAGAATACGCTGCATGTCGCGTTCAAGGAAGCGCACCACGTGCACGAGTTCGCCAAGATGGGGCTTCTGCTCGAATCGGACTTGCAGCCGGTCATTGCTCCTGCTTCCATGGTCGACTCGCTGATGGAGAGCCACGTGCCTAAGGATGACTCGAAGCTGGCCGTCGGAGAGGACGAGGAGTCCGTTCACGTCGACGAGTCGGGGAGCGTCACGCCTGCGGTCGAGCTGGTGACGGTCATCGTCCGCGGCGTCCTGAAGAGCGAAGGGACCGATATCCACATTGAGCCGCAGAAAGACGCGGCCCGCGTCCGCTATCGCGTCGATGGCATTCTGCACGACGTGATGACCCTGGACCTCAGTACATCGCGCAAAGTGATTTCGCGCATCAAGTCGCTGGCAGGCATGGATATCGCCCAGCGCCACCTGCCGCAGGATGGCCATCTCATTCTGACTGTACAGGAACGGCAGCGGAATTTCCGCATCAGCACGATCCCGACCATCTACGGTGAAAAGATCGCCATGCGCCTGGTGCAGTCGGATATGGCCTCCAGCAGCTTTGAGCAGCTCGGCATGACCGCGGAGCAGCGCAAGTTGCTGAGTTCCATACTCAGCCTGCCAAATGGCCTGGTGGTAACCACCGGCCCGGTCGGCAGCGGCAAGACGACCACCCTCTATTCGTGTCTCAACGCCCTGGATTGCTTCACGCACAATATCGTGGCCATCGAGGATCCGGTGGAGTTCGACATTGCGGGCATCAACCAGATGCAGGTCAACCTCAAGCGTGGTGTCACCTTTGCCTTGGGCCTGCGGGCGATCCTTCGGCAAGATCCGGATGTCATCATGGTGGGCGAAATCCGTGATGACGAAACCGCCGAGATTGCGGTTCGAGCCGCCATGACGGGTTCGTTGGTGCTGTCGACCATTCATGCGAATTCCGCGACTACCTGCATTTCGTCGTTCATTCAGCTTGGCGTGCGGCCATTCATGGTCAGCCATGCGGTGGCGGGCATCATCTTTCAGCGGCTTGTGCGACGCGTCTGCGCGGAGTGCAAGGAAGCCTATGATGCATCGGCGAAGGAGAAAGAGGAGCTGGGCATTGCCCCGGACAAGGAGGTAAAGCTCCACCGCGGCAAAGGTTGCTCCAACTGCCTGCAGACCGGCTATCACGGGCGCATCGGCGTCTATGAGATCCTCAAGCTCAACGACAGCTATCGTCAGGCGATCGTTGACGATCCGTCGCTGGCGAATCTCAAGAAGGCCGCCTTCGATGCGGAGATGATCCCCCTGCGTACTCACATCATCCATCATGTCCTCGAAGGCACCACCTCCTTCGACGAGATGCTCCGCATTCTCTGAACCACGACTGCGTCCCTACTTGATTCGCACACCTGACTGGGCTGTGTGCGGATCATCCGGCGCGTCTGCGCCGTATCGTGGGTGACGGCGTCCATTCGCGGACGCCGGCGATCGTGGTCTGCCTTGCGCTGCCGCGGCAGGAACTGAAGGGATCTTGAGTGATGAATCGGGCTCGGAGTCGGTTATCGATCAGCAGATGGGCCAGTACATCGTCTCGCCTGCATTCGGAAGTAGAAGCTGGCGTAACTCAGCGATCTTAAGCGACAATTATTCGTCGCTTTTCAGCTGACCTAATCCGGTATCGGCTTTCACGGATAAAACGATCTTAAAATAGTCAAAAACGTCTAGTTTGGTGATTAAGCATTTGCGGATCGTCAAAATCGCTATTATATTCACACTTCAGGGCGGTGTGGCGATTTCGTTTATGTCGGAGGTGCCAGCGAGAACCGCAAGCATGGCCTTCTGACTGGCCTCGAATTGCCAAGGAGATACTCTCAGAATGTGTGGGATTTGCGGAGAGATCCGCTTCGATAAGAATGCCGCCTCGTCTGTAACCGTGGAGAAGATGACGCATGCCATGGCGCGGCGGGGACCGAATGGCAGCGGTGTTGTACATTTTGACAATGTGGCTTTCGGCCACCGTCGCCTCAAAATCATCGACCTGAGCGAGCACTCCCGCCAGCCGATGGTGGACAGCGCCCTCGGGCTGACGATTGTCTACAATGGGGCGATCTACAACTATGTGGAACTGCGCGAGGAGCTTCGGGCCAAGGGGCATCTCTTCTTTTCCAAGGGAGATACCGAGGTTATCCTCAAAGCGTACGCCGAATGGGGCGAATCCTGCGTTGAACGCTTCAATGGCATGTTTGCATTTGCCATACACGAGCGCGATTCCAATCGCGTCTTCATGGCGCGTGATCGGCTGGGCATCAAGCCATTCTATTATGCCGATTCCGGCGACGTCTTCCACTTTGCCTCGACGCTTCCGGCGCTGCTTCATGTGGATGGTCTCGACACGAGCATCGACCCTGTCGCGTTGAACTGCTACATGTCGTTCCATGCAGTCGTACCGGCCCCGCACACCATCGTGAATGGCATACGAAAGCTGCCGCCTGCTTCCACCCTGACAATCGAGCCGGGCGGAAAACGGCAGATTCGTACGTGGTGGCAGCCCCATTTCGGCCCCAGAGCTGGGGAAGCGGGCCGATCCGAGGAGGAATGGCAGGAGTGCGTGCTCGGGGAGTTGCGGCGGGCGGTGGAACGCCGGCTGACCGCCGACGTGCCCGTCGGTGTCCTGCTTTCGGGCGGATTGGATTCAAGCCTCATCGTCGGCCTGCTGGCGGAATGTGGGCACAATCATATCGAGACCTTCTCTATCGGGTTCGATTCGGTCGACGAGGAGGCAGGGGACGAGTTCAAGTACTCCGATATCATTGCACGGGAATTCGAGACGCGCCATCACCAGATTCGTATCGATGCAGCCCCCACGCTGACGGCCCTGCCGGATGCGGTGGCCGCGTCGTCGGAGCCGATGGTGAGCCATGACCTGATCGGTTTCTACCTTCTGTCGCAGGAGGTCGCCCGACATGTGAAGGTGGTGGAGAGCGGTCAGGGGGCTGACGAAGTGTTTGCCGGGTATCACTGGTATCCGCCCATGCTGGAAAGCAGTTCGCCCGTCAGCGACTACGCAAGCGTCTTCTTCGACCGCGATTTTGCGGAGTACTCGCAGGTGGTGGAAGCGGGTCTGGCCACGGAAGACTTTGCCATGGACTTCGTTCGCGACCACTTTGCCCTACCCGGCGCCACGCGCGCCATCGACAAGACGTTACGCCTGGACACCGGCATCATGCTGGTCGATGACCCAGTGAAGCGGGTGGACAACATGACCATGGCCTGGGGGCTGGAAGCACGCGTACCCTTTCTCGATCATGAATTGGTGGAGCTCGCGGCGCGTGTGCCCGCGGAGCTGAAGGTAAAGGGGAGTGGCAAGCATGTTCTCAAGGAAGCGGCGCGGCAGGTGATACCCGCCGCCGTCATCGATCGACCGAAGGGTTATTTTCCGGTCCCCGCACTCAAGTATCTGCGCGGGGATTATCTCGGCTTCGTTCGCACCATCCTGGAAGACCCCGCTGCCCGTCAACGAGGGATTTTCCGGCAGGATTATGTCAGTACCCTGCTGAAAGATCCCGAGTCGCACATTACGCCACTCCGCGGCTCCAAACTCTGGCAGATTGCCCTGCTGGAATTATGGCTGCAAACCCATGCGCTGTGAAGGTATTATCATGACGAAGAAGCAACAAAAGGAAAGGACGGATCTGGAGCGTGCGGTTCCCCCGTCCCTTCGGCACTGGTCGGCCTTGGACGATGGCGACGATGCCAGCGATCATCGACGGCCACAAAGCGACGTGACACTTGACATGGGATGGGGGCGCCTGATCTTTGCCCACACCTTCAAGGACTCCGGGAAGCTGGCCGGTATCCTCTGCGAGGAGAAGCCGAACGAGCGGGATATCGCCTTCTATCTGCCGGATCCCCATGTGGTGCTCTCGTATGCGCCTGATCAACTCTTTCTCGACCCCTCCCACACCTTTCGCCTGTGGTTCAACGAGGCGCAGAGGCTGGATCCCGAGCCGGCCGGCTTTCACATGCGCGGCGTTCAGACTGTCGCAGACGGCAAGGCACTGAACCGCATCTATGCGGCAAACGGCATGGTCAAGGCGCCCACGACCTTTATTCTGGACTGTCGCCAATCCGATGCCGTCTGTCACGTGGTGGCGGTGGATGAGAAGTCGGGAGATGTGCTGGGAACCGTGACGGGGGTGGATCATGTAGCCGCTTTCGGGGATCCGGAGCAGGGGAGCAGCCTGTGGTGCCTGGCGGTTGCGCCGGAAGCGCCCTACCCCGGAATCGGTCGTGCCCTGGTTCAGTACATGGCCCGGGAGTTCCACTCCCGCGGGCGCCGGTTCATGGATCTTTCCGTCATGCATGACAACAAGGCCGCTATTCATCTCTACAGGAAGCTGAACTTCCAACGGGTGCCCGTCTTCACCATCAAGCGGAAGAACCCGATCAATGAACCACTCTTCACGGCTCAGGAGCCGAGCGTGTCGTTCAACCCGTATGCGGAAATCATCGTGACGGAAGCACGGCGGCGAGGCATCCAGGTGGAGGTGCTGGACAAAGAGAGTGGTATATTCAACCTGACCTGGGGTGGACGTACGATCCGTTGTCATGAATCGCTCACGGATCTGACTTCGGCGGTCACCATGACCTGTTGCGACGACAAGCGCATTACGCGCCGCATACTTCAGCGTGCCGGGCTGAGCGTACCCGCCCAGCAGTCAGTCGGCAGCAATGCCGAGAATGAGGCTTTCCTGAAGACCGCAGGCAGTATCGTCGTGAAACCTGCCCGCGGCGAACAGGGACGGGGTGTAGCCGTCGATGTGACGACCGCGGACGAGATGCGCGCAGCCATCGATTGTGCATCGCGGATCTGTGACGACGTGGTCCTGGAACAATGTGTGAGCGGCTGCGATCTGCGCATTGTGGTGATCGGCTACAAGGTCGTTGCGGCGGCCTTGCGGATTCCTCCTTCGGTGGTCGGCAACGGTCAGCATCCCATACGCAAGCTGATCGAGAAGCAGAGCCGGCGTCGAGCGGCGGCGACCTGCGGCGAAAGCACGATACCCCTCGATGACGAGACGGAACGCTGCGTGCGCCGTTGCGGCCATGATCTCGATGACGTCCTGGAGGAGGGAAAGAGTCTGCATGTGCGCAAGACGGCCAATCTGCACACGGGCGGCATCCTGCAGGATGTGACGGCAGAGCTGAATCCGCACCTTGCACAGGCAGCGGTAGCGGCAGCGGCGGCACTTGAGATTCCGGTGGTGGGGATGGATTTCATTGTTCAGGATCACCGCCAGCCGGACTATGTGACGATCGAGGCGAACGAGCGCCCCGGGCTTGCCAATCACGAGCCCCAGCCAACCGCGCAGCGTTTCATCGATCTGCTTTTTCCGCAGACCGTGCAGCAGCCTGTCCCACCTCCCGTCAACGGCTGAAGTCATGTCCAGTGTGCATATTGACAAGAATTACCTTGTAGAGACCCTTTTCGAGCTGCTGCACATCCCCAGCCCGTCAGGCTACACAGACCTCATCGTCCACAAGGTCGGCGAGAAGCTCGAAGAACTCGGCATCCCGTTTGAACTGACCCGGCGCGGGGCGATCCGCGCGAGGATGGGCACCGAGAAAGCCAAACAACCTCATCGCGCCCTGGTCGCGCATCTTGATACGACGGGGGCCATGGTGCGCGAAGTGAAAGCGAATGGCCGCCTCGCCATCGTCCCCGTCGGCTCCTGGTCGTCGCGTTTTGCGGAAGGGGGGCGAGTCACCGTCTTCACGACGCGAGGCAGTCACCGGGGCACGATACTGCCGCTCCTGGCTTCGGGCCATACCTACAACCTGCTGGTCGACACCCAACCCACAACCTGGGAGCAGACGGAGATCCGACTCGACGAGAAGGTCTGTACAGCCGAAGATGTTCGGGAGTTGGCTATAGACGTCGGTGATTATGTCGCGCTGGATCCACTGCCGGAGATCAACAAGAACGGCTTCATCAACTCCCGCCATCTCGATAACAAGGCGGGTGTCGCCGTTGTGCTGACTGCCGCGAAGTGGCTTCTTGACAACAAGGTGCCGTTGCCGGTGAAGTGCTTTCTGCTCTTCACCATCTTTGAAGAGGTTGGTAGCGGAGCTTCCAGTATTCTTCACGGCGAGGTGGCGGAAATGGTCAGTGTCGACAACAACACGGTCGCTCCCAATCAGAACTCCTCTGAGTACGGGGTAACCATCGCCATGATGGACTCGAGCGGTCCTTTCGACTATCACCTGAACAAGAAACTGATGCACCTTTGCGAGACAAACGCCATACCCTTTACCCGTGATGTCTTCAAGTATTACCGCTGCGACTCTGCTTCAGCCATCGAGGCAGGGAACGACATCCGTTCGTCGTTGGTCTGCTTCGGTGTCGATGGATCGCACGGCTATGAGCGCACCCACATGGATTCGCTGGCTTCTCTGGCCGAATTGCTCACGTATTACGTGCAATCGCCGCTCACCTTTGCCCGCGACCGCATGCGGCTGGCGCCGCTCGAAGGCTTTTCCACCCAACCCGATGCCGACCAGGTGCTCGTCAAGGAAGCACCGGAAGGCTTTCTCGTCGATCAACCAGAAGGAAAGAAACCCAAATCCGATGATCATTGAAGCCCCTTCCAATCGTTCTATTCTCGCCATTGTGCTGGCAACCTTGTTGCTGGCGGTTGCCGGCTGCGGCAAGTCAACGGAAAGTTCTCCTCAGGCCGCGGCGGATCGCCAGCCGGAAGGGGAGCCCGAGCCGGGCGGTGACCTTCTGGTCGCTCTGCAGGCGGACGGCAAGACGCTGGATCCGCACAAGGCATCGGATGCCGCCAGTATGCGCCTCTCTGAGAATCTCTACTGCACGCTCTTCCGCTATGCACCGGAGTATGGCGAGATCGAGCCGCACCTGGTTGCCGACTACGCTTTCAGCGATGATCATCTGCAGCTCGACCTGACTCTGCATTCCGGGATTCGCTTCCACAGCGGCCGGGTTCTGCGGGCCAGCGATGTGCAGTTCTCGCTCCTTCGCATGAAGACGAGCGCCGGTCGCCGGCAGCAGTTCACCGCATTGGATTCGGTTGAGGTGCTCGCACCGGACAAGGTACGCCTCACGCTCTCTCAGCCGATGGCGCCCCTGCTCACGTTTCTCGCTCACCCGATGAGTGCCATTCTCGACCAGGAGCTGGTCGAGAAGCACGACGGCAACATCGATCGCGTCGATGCTGGAAGCGGTCCATTCAGTCTCGTCGAATGGAAGAACGACCTGCACTGTAAGATGAAGAGGTTCGATGACTACCACGTCGAGAACCGCCCTTTTCTCGACACGCTGACTTTTCGGCCGATTCCGGACGACACGGCCCGCATGATCGCGCTGCGGAACAACGAGATCCACATGATTCTCGATGTTGCCGCCAGAAATCAGCGTACGCTCAGCAACGTGCCGTCGGTAAAGCTCGAAACGGTTCCCGGAACGTTCTGGGAATACCTCGGGATGAACACGACTCGCAAGCCGTTTGATCAGGTCAAGGTGCGTCAGGCGGTCGCCTGGGCGATCGATCGGGCGATGCTCAACAAGCTGGTCAAGTTCGACCAGGCGATCCCCTTGATGGGCGGCCACATTCCCCCGGGTCACTGGGCGCATGCCGAGGAGTTGGAGACTTATCCTGAGCGCGATCTTCAGAAGGCTCGGGAGCTTCTTGCCGAGGCTGGCTACCCGGATGGCTTCGACACGGTGCTGAAGGTCGGGTCGGACTATTCGTATCAAGTGAATGCCGCCGAAGCGGTGAAGCAGTTTCTGCAGGAGGTCGGCATCGATGTGCGCGTCCAGGCCATGGAGTCGAGTCTCTTCTTCGACTCACTTGGCAGCGGCAACTTCGACATGACCCTCGTTGGCTGGCTGGGGGCAGTCGATCCGGACGAGTTTACGTACCCGATCTTCCACACGGACGCCCAGTGGAATCAACAGGGCTACAGCGACAGCGAGGTGGATGGCTGGCTGGAGGCAGGACGCCGCACCTTCGATCGCAGCGCCCGCCGCGACATATATCAGAAGGTGCAGGCGCGTATTGCACGCGATGCCCCGATGGCCTTCCTCTATGCGAATGCGCGCACCGTCGCCATGCAGGGGACCGTTTACGGCTTTGTGCCGCATGCCACCGTCAGCTCGATCTTCCTCCGCGACACCTGGCTGGACGAGTGATGGGAGAGGTGAGCATCAGGTCATGATCGTCTACATAGCCAAACGACTTGCTGTGGCGCTGCCGGTTCTGCTGGGTATTTCGATGCTTGCCTTTGCCTTGATTCACCTGGTGCCTGGGGACCCGGTGACGGCAATGCTGGGAATCCAGTATAACGAAGAGCAGGCCATCGAGCTGCGGGCGCAATATGGGCTCGATAAACCGATGGTGGTGCAGTATCTGGTCTGGCTGCGGCATGTCCTGACGGGCGATCTCGGCCATTCGATGCTTCATGATCAATCGGTAGCGCGTGCCATCCTCGAGAGGTTGCCGGTAACCCTGCAGCTTGCCGTGGGCAGCGTGCTTCTGGCGCTGGTGGTCAGCGTGCCGCTTGGAATCGCCGCCGCCATGCGCCAACATCGGGCGCCGGACATCCTGGCCAGTACCTTCGGGCTGCTCGGCATCTCGATTCCCAACTTCTGGCTGGGAACCATGCTCACGCTGCTCTTTGCGCTGGTGTTGGGCTGGCTGCCGTCGGGGGGCTACATATCGCCAACGGAGGATCTGGTCGGCAATCTGCGTTACATGCTGCTGCCGACGCTTGCGCTGAGCGGTGCAGTCGCCGCAGTCATCCTGCGCATGACGCGCTCGTCGATGCTCGAGGTCATTCGCATGGACTACATCGACATGGCCCGCGCAAAAGGGGCGTCACCGCGGCGGGTCGTTTGGGTGCATGCCCTGAAGAATGCCCTGATTCCCGTGCTCACCATCGTCGGCATTCAGATTGGCTATCTGCTGGGCGGCTCTGTGGTCATCGAGCAGATCTTCACGCTTCCAGGCATTGGCCGGCTGGCCGTGCAGTCGATCAATGCGCGTGACTATCCGATGCTGCAGGGAGTGATTCTTTTCGTAGCGGTCAGCTTTGTCTTCATCAACCTGATCGTGGATATCCTGTATGCCTGGCTCAACCCCCGGATCCGTCTCTGACCCATGCGTGAATTCTGGTACCAACTTCGTCGTCACAAGCCCGCCATGCTGGGTCTGGTGGTGCTGTCGCTCATGGCGGTGGCGGCCATCGGCGCACCATGGTTGAGCCCGCACGATCCGTACGCCATGCAGGTGGAGCATGTTCTGGGCAGCCCGACTCCTCAGTACCTCATGGGCACGGATCAGAAGGGGCGGGACATTTTCAGCCGGGTTCTTCACGGGGCACGCATCTCGTTCAAGGTAGGCAGTATTGCCGTGACGATCGCGCTTTTCGCCGGCACGGCCATCGGCCTCATTGCCGCCTACTACGGGGGCATCGTCGATTTTCTGCTTTCGCGAGTAGTCGATGTACTTTTTGCCTTCCCGGATATCCTTCTGGCGTTGGCGATCATGGCCATCCTTGGCCCCAGCCTGACTAACGTGATGATCGCGATCGGAATCGTCTACATCCCCATCTTTGCCCGCGTGGCGCGCGGCTCAGCCCTTTCGGTCAAACATGAGTCCTTTGTCGAGGCGGCCCATTCGATGGGCGTCAGCAACTTCACGATCATCCGCCGCCACATTCTTCCGAACATCAGCGCGCCGCTCATTGTTCAGGCGACGCTGTCGTTTGCTTTTGCCATTCTGGCGGAAGCCGCGCTCAGTTTTCTCGGGCTCGGGGTGGAGCCGGACACGCCCTCCTGGGGAATCCTGCTCAGCCGCGGCAAGGACTGGATGGGCGAAGCATGGTGGATCGCCTTCTTTCCTGGGATCGCCATTACCCTGGCGGTTCTGAGCTGCAACCTGCTGGGCGACGGACTCCGCGATCTGCTCGATCCAAAAGCCCGCAAGGCCTCCTGATCATGAACGAACAAGCACCGATTTTAATCGTCCGCGGTCTCAGCGTGGATTTCCAGACGCGGCAGGGAAGATTGCGCGCCGTGGACAACATCGATCTCGACCTGCATCCCGGAGAGATGCTTGCCGTGGTCGGCGAGTCCGGCTGCGGCAAGTCGACGCTGTCGCGTGCCATCATGGGCCTCCACGAGCAAACGCCGGAAGCGCAAGTCAGCGGCAGTATCCGCCTTCGCGGCGATGAGCTGGCGGGAAAAACCGAGCGCGACTGGTGCGCGTTGCGCGGCGATCGCCTCGGGATGGTTTTCCAGGATCCGATGAGTTCGCTGAATCCTGTCTACCGAATTGGCGCCCAGGTCGCGGAGGTTCCTTGCCTGCATGGCGGGGTGGATCGTCGCGACGCCTGGCGGCAGGCGGTGGAGAGCCTTGGTGGCGTGGGCATTCCCTCCCCCGCCGAGCGTGCCGATCAATACCCATACGAGTTCAGCGGCGGCATGCGGCAGCGCGTCGTCATTGCGATGGCGACCATCGGCAGTCCGGACGTCCTTATCGCGGATGAACCGACCACAGCCCTCGACGTCACCATCCAGGCGCAGATCATGAAGTTGATGCTCGACATGCGGCAGCAGACCAATTGCGGCATCCTGCTGATCACGCACGATCTTGCCGTGGTCGCGCAGACCTGCGACCGAGTCATGGTCATGTATGCCGGCCGCATTGCCGAGCAAGGTCCAGTCAAGGAGGTGTTCAAGCACCCGACACATCCCTACACCAGAGGGTTGCTCGCGACGATCCCCGGGGACGATCCGCCCGACCGTCTTCCTGCCATCCCCGGCCAGCCTCCAGAACTCAAGTCGCTTGGCGCAGGCTGTCCTTTTGCTCCACGTTGCGACTTGGCTCAACCTCACTGCGGGGAAAGGCATCCGCCGCTGGAAGGTACTCCCGACCATCAGGTTGCATGCTGGGAAAGGGAGGTGCGCGATGTCCAATGACTACCTGCTCGATGCACACAACATCACCAAGGAATTCACCAGCCGTGGGGGTCTGGGGCGAGCCGACAGCGTTGTGCGTGCCGTCAACGACGTGACGCTCGGGGTGCGCCGGGGGGAGATTCTCGGCCTTGTCGGTGAATCCGGCTGTGGCAAGTCCACGCTTGCCCGTTGCCTCCTCCGCCTCCTCGATATCGATGGGGGCACGATCGGCTTCGATGGTTCGGACATCACGCATATACGCGGGCGCCGGCTCAAGGCCCACCGCCGCCAGGCGCAGCTGATCTTCCAAGATCCCTACGCGTCGATCAATCCACGCATGTCCATCCGCCGGGCTCTCCACGAACCGCTGTCCACCCATGGCTGGAGCCGATCCGATCGGGAAGATCGCATCCGGGAACTCCTCGAGCTGGTGGCGATGCCGGAGTCTGCCCTGCGGAAGCATCCTCACCAGTTTTCCGGGGGGCAATGCCAGAGGATTGCCATAGCCCGGGCGCTCGCCCTGCATCCAACTCTACTTGTTGCTGACGAGCCGGTCTCCGCCTTGGATGTCTCGATCCAGGCGCAGATCCTCAACCTGCTCAAGGACCTTCAGGAATCCGAGCAACTGACGATGCTCTTCATAGCCCATGACCTGAGCGTGGTGCGCTACATCAGCGACCGGATCGCCGTGATGTATCTCGGGCGCATCGTCGAGTTGGCGAATGCCGACGACCTTTTCGCCGATCCCATTCATCCTTATACGCGGCTGCTGCTCAAGTCCGTTCCGGTGGCCGATCCGGATTCGCGTCTCAGGATGACCGAGGAGATCGGCGATCTTCCCAGTCCCATGCATCTTCCTCCAGGCTGCGCCTTCCATCCTCGTTGCCCGATTCGTGTGGATAGCTGCCCGCACGACATCCCGCCTCTGCGCGAGCATCGCCCCAACCACTGGGCCGCCTGCCACGCCATCGACTGACGCGCGCCGACGCTATGGGAGGCCGTCGAAGAAGTCGACGATGCCGGTTTCGAGGGAGTACTCGGCGCCGACGACGAGGAGGTTCTGTTCCCGGATAAGCTGCTCGAGAATGGCGGAACCATGGCGCAGGTGGTCGGCTGAAGCGCGGATATTGGCGCGCACGGCGTGGTGAACCAAGGTATCATGATCGTACTCGTCTTCCGCGTTCAGCAGACTTTCAACGGATGGACGAATACGATTGACGATAGAGCCCAGATTGGGAGAGCGCATCTCCTCGGGTCTCTCCAACTCTTCGATCGTCGCCGCTATGGCACCGCATTGCGTATGGCCCAGGACGACAACCAGACGCGTGCCGAAGCGCTCGGCGGCAAATTCGATGCTGCCGACCTGCGATGGTGCCACAATGTTGCCGGCGACGCGAATGACGAAGAGATCCCCCAGTCCCTGATTGAAGACGATCTCGGCGGGCACCCGCGAATCGGAGCAGCCAAGGATGATGGCGAAAGGCTCCTGCCCCGCGACCAGCTCGCTGCGCCGGCTTTCGTCAATGCCGGTTCGGTGCTCGCGGACGTCTGCCGCGAAGCGCTCATTTCCCTCTCGCAGCCGTGCGAGAGCTTTCCTTGCCGTTGCCATGCCCATGGCCGCCCCTCGTTCAGGTGAATGTTGGCGATACCATACTTTTAATTCCGGAATTGTCCAGCATATACTGATGATAATTTCTCAGGAAAGCAGAGTCCCTGGCTCAGAGATGCAGCAGTCGACGTGCGTTCCCGGATTCGATCTTCGAACAGACCTCCTCGTCGAGGAGTCGTTCATCGCGCATTCGGCGCATCCATTCCCGGTTGGGAGAAAGAGGTTCAGCATCGAACCTCCGGCAGGAATCGGTGCCGAAGAGGATCTTGTCCTGGAAGGTGGTAAGAAAGCTGACGGCAAAGGAGGGATCGCGTTTCAGGGCGTTGAATCCGCTGCCGGCGGAGATATCGGCCCAGAGATTGTCGTATGCCGCCATGAGTCGGGGGACTGCGCCGCCGGGTTTCACTGGACCGTTTGGCCAGGGCCATCCTTCCCGCTGCGAAGCGGTTACATCGGCAGAGAGCTCAGCCCAGAAGGTCGGACCATGGCCGATGAAAATGGTATCCGGACACGCGCGCAGGGCGCGCTCCATGGCAGGGAGACCGGCGCTGTCCCGCAGGCCGTATTCGCCCGGCACATCGTGCAGGTCGAAGAGGACCGGCAGAGCGTACTCGCCGGCCAGGCAGTAAAGCTCAATGCAGCGAGGGTCGTCAAAAGGGATGTCAGGGAGTAATTCGCCCAGCCCCCTGCAGCCTCGATCGGTGTAATCCGTAAGCCGCTCGCGAAGGAGTCTCTCCCGGTTGTCCGAGGTGATACGGGGGTCGATAAGGCAGAAGGGCGTCAGCCGGTCTGGATGGCGAGAACAGGCAGCGAGAATATCCTCGGTATCGGAATTACAGTAATTCGGGTCGGGATGCTCGCTGAGCGGCAGAATGCAGGAGCGATCAATCTGCCAGGCGTCCATCTTGCGGAGCAAATCGTCAGCGTCCAGAATACACTCGGGGCATGGTCGAACCTGTCCGATGTGAGCGTGTACATCGATGAGCATGAGTTCTCCTCAGGGAAGCTGCCAGCAGACAGGCTTACGGTACGATTTCTTCGCGGGGAGGGTCTTCGGCCGCTTGCCGCGGCTCTGCCTTGACGTAGATCTTTCTGGGAGCTTCGCGAAAGTACTTGAAAAGGGCGGGGCAAAGCCATCCCTCCATGTCCAGTTCTTTGGAATAATACCAATTTCCCTGCTGCTCACCCCGCCGCCAGTGGAAGACATGCGTCGCGCCATGAAATGCCTTTGCCGAGAACAGCAGCCGGAACCCCTTGTCCGCGTCGGGGATGTCCTCGACCAGTTTGTCGATTATCCTGGGAACGCCGGCAAAGAAGGGCTCCTTATCGAGTCCCGCGGCCTTATCGTCGAATACCCATGTTTCGTAGTGTCGATAGGGTTCGATTACCAAGACGAAGTTCTTTTCGGCCTCATCCACTGCCTGACTTGCCATACAACCGAGAATGCCGACAACCATCATGATCAAGCGCATTGTTTACTCTCTGTACTGAGTGGAAAAATCGTGGCAGGTTCAATAAAGTAGTCGAATATGAGAAGAATTCATCAGGGGGACCGGATGCTGGAGCGGTATTTCAAGCTGAGCGCGAACGGGACGTCGGTACGTATCGAAGTGCTGGCGGGGCTGACGACCTTTCTGACGATGTCGTACATCATTTTCCTGCAGCCGGCGATCCTGACGGGGGCGTTGTTCGGCTTCTCGAATGGGATGGATGCCGGGGCGGTGATGGTGGCGACGTGTCTTGCGGCGGCGCTGGCGACGGCGATCATGGGACTTTACGCGAAGTACCCGATTGCGCAGGCGCCGGGCATGGGCGAGAACTTCGTCTTTGTGTTGTCGGTGGTGCCGGCGGCAACGGCGGCGGGCTTCGCCAATGGCTGGGCGGTAGCTCTTGGTGTCGTCTTCATCTCCGGGCTGATCTTTCTGCTGCTGACACTGGTGGGAGTCCGGGAGATGCTGCTCAACGCGATCAGCCCCAGCATGAAGAATGCGATGGCGGCAGGGATTGGCCTCTTCATCGCGTTCATCGGCTTGAACAAGGCGGGGCTGATCGTGGAGAATCCGGGGGCATTGGTCATGCTAAATCCGGACTTTTTCTCGCCGGATCTTCTGATCTTCTTTTTTGGCCTGCTGTTGACGGCCATACTGCACACGCGGCGAGTGCGCGGCGCCATACTCTGGGGAATTGTCGGCGGCACCATGCTGGCGCTGGTCATGAAGCTGACGGCAGGCAGCTTTCCCGCCGTGGCGAACCTGGAGGCGGTGAAGGACTCGGGGCTGATGACCCAGTTCGTTGTGGCCTCGGGGATCGTCTCCACGCCGCCACCGCTCTCCCCCACCCTCTTCCAGATGGATCTGGTGGGCGCCTGCACCCTTGCCATGCTGCCCTTCATCGTCATCTTTGTCTTCATGGATATGTTCGACACGATCGGCACGCTGATCGGCGTCAGTGAACAGGCCGGCTTCATGAAGGACAACAAACTGCCGCGCGCCAAGGAGGCGATGCTTTCGGATGCTGTCGGCACGGTAGTCGGCGCCTGCCTGGGGACGAGCACCGTCACCAGCTTCATCGAGAGTGCATCGGGGGTCGAGCAAGGCGGTCGCACGGGGTTAACGAGCCTCACGGTGGCGGCCTTGTTCCTGATCGCGCTCTTCTTCAGTCCGCTGGTGGAGATGGTGGGGAGCTATGCCCCCATCACCGCCCCCGCTCTGGTTATTGTCGGGTCGATGATGATCCATAATGTGACGCGGATTGACTGGGCAGACTACAGCGAGGCGATACCAGCTTTCCTCATCGTGCTGGGCATCCCCCTCACCTTTTCCATCGCCGATGGTCTGGCGCTGGGCTTCATCAGCTATCCGATCATCAAGTTCGGCAGTGGGCGCGGGCGTGAGGTGAAATGGCTCATGTACCTGCTCGCGCTGGTGCTGGTCGTGTACTTTGTGGTGGTGCGCAGCCGCATGGGATGATCGAAAATAGTATCGCCGTGCGATGAACATACTGATGGCTTGGCGCGTCAAAGGGGAGACAAAGTGCTTTCAGTTGACCGCAAACACCGGAGATTCCATGGGGAGCCGCGTCCATCGCAGTCAGATTGATATCGTATTGGGATTTGGCGTGGCGCTGCTGCTGGGCTGGGCTTTGGCAAAGGGGATGTCGACGTCGTCGGCGCAGGTGAGTCCGGATTTCACGATGGAGTTGCCGGCCCGCGTGATCGCGGGCGTACCGTTGCAGATACAACTGGCCGCCAATGGTTTTCCGGCCCCGGTCTTTCGTTGCAGCCATAGCGGCATCGAGGTGACGCCAGGCGGCATGCTCTATTGGCAGGTCCCGGTTCGGGGGCGACACTTGATTCGGCTGGAAGCGGTGAATTCGTCAGGCATGGCGATTCACCTCTGGGAGGTGCAGGTGGAGCCTGCGCCGCAGGTCCGTCCTTTGCCCGTGGAGCGTTTGAGCGGGACAAGTACCGAGATGCGGCATTCGTCCCGGGGGTAATCCGGGAGATTCGGCGTCCTGATGTGATGAGGGGGGCTAAAGCTGGAACGTTGCGCCACTGTTGACAAAGGTGGCGCAGCATTGTATACTTGGCACTATGGAAGATAAGGACAAATCCGACAAGGCGGATCGCCATGATACGGAAGTAGGCATTCCACACCCGCTTGCCAATCGGGGTGGTGTGCGCAATCATCCGTTGAGCAACACCATGCCGATTTCACGCAAGACCATCTACTCGCGTCCGAAGGTCTCCAACAAGGTGGTGCTTGAGATTCACGGGCTGGAGGAAGGGGTAAAAGCGATCGAGCTGGGCGACCAGATTGTGACCATTGGCCGCAGCCCGGAATGCGAGGTGCATTTGCCGCTTGCCAACATCTCGCGCCAGCATGCGCAGGTGGTTTTTCGAAAGGATGAGTATTATCTTGAAGATATGGACAGCACCAATGGCACTTACCTCAACGGCGTTCGCGTAAAGAAATGCGTCTTGCGCAACAACGACCAGATTGAAATCGGGGAAGCCAGAATCCACTATCTGGAAGAGAAGACGGTAGGTAAGCCATGATGGAGCCCGATGCGCCTGGCCCGACGCAGTTGACCTTCTGGGGTACGCGCGGCTCGATCTCGACCCCGGGCAGAGCGACCGAGAAGTATGGCGGCAATACCCCCTGCATCACCATCGAGCATGAGGGTACCATCATCATCATCGATGCGGGCACGGGGATCCGCAACTTTGGCATCGACTATCTCGAAGAGCATGCCGACGCTTCGGAGGGATCCGAGCTGCATCTGCTCCTGAGTCATACCCACTGGGATCACATCCAGGGACTCCCGTTTTTTCAGCCGGCCTATCGCCCCGGCATCAAGCTGCGCATCTATGGAACGGCGCACAAAGGCGGCTTCCTCGAATCCATTCTTCGCGGTCAGATGGACGAAGAGTATTTTCCGGTGAGCATGTCGGCGCTTGGGGCGGAGTTGCATGTGCAGGAACTCAGCCATTCGACCTTTCAGATCGGCGACGTTCGGGTCGACTGGGAAGAGCAGATCCATCATCCGGGGGGGTGTGTGCGGTATCGGTTCACGGTGAACGGCAAGCGGATCGTCTATGCTTCCGATGTGGAACTGAACAAGGAACTCGATGCCAACGATCCAGCGCAGCGCCAGCAGCTGAGCGATTACCTCGCCTTCATCGAGGGGGCGGACCTTCTGATCGGCGATGGCCAGTATACGGACGACGAGTACATCAGCAAGCAGAACTTCGGGCATACGACGGTCCCGGTGTTGATCGAGCTTGCCCAGCAGGCTCAGGTCAAGCAATTGGCTATCTTCCATCACGATCCGCAGCATTCGGATACGATGCTCGACGAGTATTTGCTCGAACTGGAAGAACGCTTCGACACCGGCGACAATCAGCTCAACTTCTTCTGGGCACGCGAGGGAATCACCCTGCCCGTCTGATGTGGCCGCCCACAGGCACCTCAAGGAGAAAGGCTCCTTATGGATGACATACGAACCATTCGTAACATCAGCATCATCGCTCACATCGATGCAGGCAAGACGACAACGACCGAGCGCATGCTGTATTACTCCGGCAGGACGCACCGGATCGGCGACATCGATGACGGCAGCACCGTCATGGATTATCTCGACGAAGAGCGCAAGCGCGGCATCACGATCGTCTCGGCGGCCGCCTCCTTTCCCTGGCGTGAGCATCTCGTCCATCTGATCGACACGCCGGGGCATATCGATTTCACGGCGGAAGTGGAGCGTTCGCTGCGGGTCATCGATGCCGCGGTGGTGATATTCAGCGGAGTTGAAGGGGTCGAAGCGCAGAGCGAGAAGGTCTGGCATCAGGCCAACCTGTACGCGTTGCCGCGCCTGGCCTTCATCAACAAGCTGGACCGGATTGGCGCATCCTTTCCGCGGGTGCTTGAGGAAATCAATGCCAAGTTTGGCGGGAAGGCTGTTCCGCTCCAAGTGCCGGTTGGTATCGAGAACGAGCTTGGCGGGGTTATCGACCTGCTGTCGATGCGGATGCTGACCTTCGGCGGGGAAGCGGGTGAGCGTGTTGAGTCCGTCGAGATTCCCGCGGCCGAGAAGGAGAACGCGCAACGTCAACGCGAGCATCTCATCGAGCGATTGGCCGATCATTCGGATGCGCTTGCCGAGAGGTTTCTCGAAGGGAGCGAGATCACCGTCGAGATGATTGCCGACGAGATTCGCCGCTTGACAATTGCCACGACCATTGTCCCGGTATTGGCTGGTTCCGCCAAGCGCAACATCGGGATTCAGCCCCTCATGGATGCGGTGCTCCGCTATCTGCCCAATCCTGCCGAGGCAGCCGAGAGTCCTGCTTTTTCCGCCGCGGATGACGAACCCGTGACCATCGCTCCCGATCCTTCTGCTCCTTTTGCGGGCTTCGTCTTCAAGTTGATCGCCAGCACCACGGCCGACCTGTACTACCTGCGAACCTACCGCGGCACGCTCAAGGCGGGGGATAGTCTCTACGTGCCGCGCACCAGGGAGACGATTCGGGTCAAGCGCATTCTGCGTCTCTACGCCAAGCAGATCGAACCGATCGAGCAAGTGGGTCCAGGGGACATTGTCGGCATATCCGGCCCCCGGGAGATCATGACCGGCGATACGCTCTGCACCCGCCATCAGGCGGTCTACTTCGAGCAGATGAAGTTTCCGGAACCGGTGCTTTCGATGGCGGTGGAGCCGCGATCGAGCAAGGACAAGGATCACCTTGACGAGGCGCTTCAGTTGCTGGCTCGCGAAGATCCGACGCTGGCCGTCAGCCGGGACGAGAATACTGGGCAGCGGATCCTGAGTGGCATGGGGGAGCTGCACCTGGAGATCAACACCAACCGTATCGAGCAGGAGTTCCACCTGCAGGTGCGGTGCGGCGAGCCACGTGTCGCCTACCGGGAAACCATCAATCGGCAGGTGACCGCGGCGTTCACCTTCGAACGCATGGCTGGGGAGGCCGAGCTTTACGCCAAGGTGACGCTCACCCTGCGCCCGAAGGAACAGCAGGACCCGCCATTCCTGATCGAGAACAAGGTGCGGACCCCTAATCTCGACAAGAAGCTCCTGCGGGCCGCGGTTGACGCGTTGACGGACGGCATCAAGACCGGAGGGCATTCCGGGTATCCGCTGATCTATGTTTCGGCTGAGTTGAACGAACTCGACGTGCAGCCAGGCAAGACGACCGAAGGGGCAGTTCTCGGCGCTGTTCTCCAGGCGCTTGACAAAGCCGTCAACGATGTCGGCACGCATATTCTGGAGCCGATCATGACACTGGACATCCTTACGCCGGACAGCCACCTTGGCGATATCACCAACGATGTCCACACGCGGCGCGGCCTGATCCACAACGTCATCGATGTCGTGGACCTCAAGCGAGTCATCTGCGAAGTGCCGCTGGCGGAGATGTTCGGCTTCAGCAAGGCGCTCCCCAAGCTGACCGGCGGTCGCGGCAGCTTCTCGATGGAGCCGCGCGGCTACAAGGCGATGGCATCGTCCTGAAGGTTGCGAAATCGTCCCGACTTAATTGCTGGACGGCGGTACCAATTTGGCCGTCGACGGCTACAGTATGGTGAGGTTCGCACCGAAGTGTAGAAGGCCAAAACGGGAGGGGATAGTGTGATGATGCGTATATTTACAGCGGTACTGATGCTGACCATGCTGACGCTGAGCGGCTGCGGAATCAACTCCGGCGATGTTTCCCTGCGGGAGTGCCTGAAACTTGCGGCTGGTGGTAAAGAAAAAGATCTGAAGAAAGCGCTGGAGCAGGTGGAGCGTATCCGGGGCGGGATCGAGCAGCCGAATCAGCAGGTATTCGAGCTGGAAGCGCTCTGCCTTACGCGGCTCGCGGAGTATCATCGGGCCCTGGATGTGAGCCGTGATGGATTGGAGCATTTTCCGGGGAGCTTCATCCTGAACTATGTTATGGGGCAAGCCAATTACATGAAAGCGAACTACACCGAAGCCGTTCCCAAATTGCAGACTTCCGTCCAGCTCAATCCAGAGAGTACCGATGCTCGCCTGCTGCTCGCGCTGGCGGCGCGGCGCGCCGATCATATCGAGGCAGGCACCTACTTCGAGAGCCTGACGCAGATGGATCAGTTTCGCCGCGACAGCTTCATCTATAATGAATGGGCGATCTGGCTACTCAGACGCGGACGTTCCAGAGAAGCGTTGGAGAAGCTGATCGAGACGCGAACGTTTGGTGAGGTACCGCCCGTCATTTACCGGAATATCGCCGTCATCTTCGATGGGGACCAGGTGCAGAAAGCTGCCCATCGCTATTACCAGATGTATCTTGAAGCCCTTCCTGCCGCGGAATCGGAAGATCGCGCCAAAGTGCAGGCTCGGCTCGAACGACTCGCTTACTGACTATGACTTTTGAAGAGATCAAGGAAGAGCTTCGCGCCAGATGCGACGTGGTGGACGTCATCAACGGCTACGTGCCTTTGAAGCGGGCCGGAGCGAATCATGTTGCCTGCTGCCCGTTCCACCAGGAAAAGACCCCCTCCTTCAACGTCAACTCCAGCAAGCAGATGTTCCATTGCTTCGGTTGCGGCAAGGGGGGAGATATCTTCACCTTTGTCATGGAGTACGAAGGGGTCGACTTCATCGGGGCGCTGCGCATCCTGGCGCGGGTTGCCGGGATACCGTTCGAAGAGGAAGAATTGCGGTCTGGCGGGAACTTCGACCCGGTCAAGGCCAAAGTGCATCGCGACAAGAAGGAGGTGCTTTATGACCTCCACGAGCGGTTGGTCGGCTGGTATCAAAGCAACCTTCGTTCAGAGGCAGGGAGGGAAGCCCTTGCCTATGTGCGCAAGCGAGGGCTGACGGATGATCTGATGGTGACCTTTGGGATCGGCTATGCGCCGGACAGCTGGGATGCCTGCTGCCAGTGGGGATCGCGGCAGGGGATCCCCTATGAGGCGATGCTGGATGCGGGAGTTCTGAAGCCTCGCAACCCGGATCGCCCCGAGGATGGCGCCTATGACCTCTTCCGCAACCGCCTGATGTTCCCGATAACCAATCCACAGGGGCACACGGTCGGCTTCAGCGGCCGCGCACTTGCCGAGGATTCCGGGCCAAAGTACTTGAATACTCCGGCGACGCTGATTTTCGACAAGAGCAGCGTTCTCTATGGGCTTTCGCTGGCGCGTCAAGGGATCCGCGAACGCGGGTATGCGCTGTTGTGCGAGGGGCAGATGGACGTCATCGCCTGCCATGGGGCCGGCTTCACCAATGCTGTGGCTCCGCAGGGGACGGCCTTCACCGAGCAGCAGGCTCGGCAGCTCAAGCGGCATACCGAGCAGCTTGTCATCTGCTTCGACACCGACAATGCGGGTATTCATGCAGCGATGCGCAGCGTGGAGATTTTCGTCCCCGCCGGCCTGAGTGCCAAGGTGGTGCTGCTGGGTGAAGGGGAAGATCCCGACAGTCTCGTTCGCACGGCGGGTCCGGAGGCGCTGCAGGCACGCATCGAGGTGGCGCAGGACTTCTTCGAGTTTCTTCTGGATTGTCTGATTCGCGAGCACGATCCGGCCACGCCGCAAGGGAAGGGGGAGATTGCCGCTGCCTACCTGCAGGCAATCTCCAACATCGAGAACATGGTGACTCGCGCGGAATACTGCCGGCGGCTTGCCGACCGGCTGGGCGTTCCTGAAGATTATGTCTTCCAGCAGCTCAACGGTATCGTCAACCGGCACAAGCGCACCCAGCACTATCGGCAGCAACAGCACCGGTCGCAGCAGGAAGATGCCGCGCCGGCTGCCTCTGCCACCCCTCCGGCGACGGAGGAGTCCGTCACCGAAAAGGCCGAAGCCGATCTACTCGATATCGCGCTCAACCACCAGGATTACGCCAGGCGCCTTTTTGAGGAGGTGCCGCGCGAGTACATCAGCGAGGGCGAGGTAGGCAAGGCGCTCAATCTGTGCATCGCGTTGACAGCGCAAGGCGAGTGGGAGGATTGCGAAGACGCCTTGCGCGAGTCCCTGGCGGCAAAACAGGTTCCCGCCATCAGCCGCATTCTGGTCGCACCACAATATGGCCGCGACGCCGCACCGAAGCGCCTTGCCATAGCCTATCGCGATTGCCGGAAGCGCTTGATTGACAACTATTTTGCGCAGGAACTGAGCATCCTCGGCCAGGAGTTGGCCAGAGCCGCCGATCTGGAAGAGAAGAACCGGGTGATGCGCACCATACTCGAAATGAAGATGCGCCAGCGTCAGATGGTAAGCGCGGCGCCGGCGCCGGTAACGAACTCGTAGAGGTTGGTTTTGAAGACAATAGAAACGCTCATATCGGTTCCGCCGGGGATGTCTGAGTATCTCAACGAGCAGCAGTCGGACTGGTGTCGTCGACGTCTTCGGGCCGATGCCGATGCGGAAGTCTTCGTAACCAGCGACCCGGCGGGTTCGCGCCTTGGCTCTGGCGGGGGGACGATTCACCTGCTCCACGAATGCAAGCGCCAGCAAGGCTCCTGCGACAAGCCGTTGGGCGACTGGTTGAGCCAGCGTCAGCGCCTGATCATCCACGCGGGGGGGCAGAGTCGCCGGCTGCCAGCGTACGCGTCCATCGGCAAGCTTTTTCTGCCCGTCCCCTTCATCGACGGCCTCTCGCATCAGCGCTTCGATCAGATTCTGGCTGACTTCCAGATCCCCCCCTACCGGCAAGTCCTGCATGAAGCCGGCAGCAAGCCCGCCATCATGATCAATTCGGGCGACGTGCTGCTGCAGTTCAATCCGCTGTCGATACCGGAGGTGCAGGCGGATATAGTGGGGCTGGGGATGCGGGTATCGCCGACGCTTGCCCAGCACTTCGGCGTCTTCTTCATCGATCGCCGCGTACCGGTGCGCCAGCCCGAAAAAGAGATCGCGCTTTTCCTGCAGAAGCCGTCAGTCGACGACATACGCGGCAGGCTTGCCGAGCATGAGTTTTATGTCGATACCGGCATGTGGCTGCTCTCGGCCAAAGCGGTCGAGGTGCTTTTCCGCGCTTGTGGCTGGAACGAGAAGAATGGCACCTTCGCCACACCAGATGGCTATCCGGCCTTTCTCGACCTCTACACCGATATCGGCACCAGTCTGGGTGATGGTGACTTGCCCCCCCGCCTTGCCGAGGCGGGTTTCGGTGATCTCACGCGAAGCGTTGTCCCCCTGCCGGCGGCGCGATTTTTTCATCTGGGCTCGTCGCAGCAGATCTTCTCCTTTCTGGAAGAAAGTCAACTGGCCGGGCACCAGCGCCAGGAATATTACTTTATTGGCACACCTGATGACAGTCTGCGTCCCGACTCAAAGTCCCCGGTCTGGGCAGACTCGTGCAGTTTCGCGGCGCCGATCCATACAAATGGCAACAACATGCTTACCGGCCTTCCGGCCGGCAACGCCGTCGATTCCCTCGATCGCGGCTGGTGCGTGGACGTCACGCCCATGGTAGATGGCAGCGGCTACGCCCTGAGGCCGTATCACCTGGAGGACAACTTTCGCGGCCCCGCCAACGACGAGGCGTCGACCATCTGCGGCCTGCCCGCGCCTCACTGGCTGCGCGCACGCGGCTTTCCAGCCTGTGACACCGACGTCTTCAATCTGACCATCTATCCCATCCTGCGGCCGGAGCAGATCAGCCAATCCCTCGTCGACTGGTTCTTTGCCGTCGAACCCGACCACCAGATCAGCCAGCAGGTTCGGGAGTGGCCGCGCCGATCGAGTCGTCAGATCGGTGAGGATGCGGATATTGCGCGCCAGTTGGCGAACCGGCAGCAGTGCCTTGCGGCGACCATCGACCGCCGCTTCCGGCAGTTGGACCGCCTTGTCTCGGAACGGTTCTTTCATCAGGACTTTGCCGCGTTGGCAGAGTTCATCCGCGACGATCTTCCCGAGCTTCGCCAGTACCTGCTTTCGCATCGCGATGCGTTCGTCGACAGCACCTGGCGCCCCAGCAATCGCGCCAGGCTCTATCTGTTTCTGGCTGGACTGGCCGGTTCAGCTGACGAGGAAGAGGCACTGACGCAAGAGGGTTTCCGGCAGTTGCGGGAGGCCATCACCCACGAGAGCCATGTCGGCAGCGTCATACCGGAACTTGCGCTCAAGCGGGATCAGATCGTCTGGGCGCGAAGTCCGCTTCGTCTCGATCTGGCGGGCGGGTGGACGGATACCCCGCCCTACTGCATCGAGTTCGGCGGTTCGGTTGTCAATATGGCCGTGATGCTCAATGGGCAGCCGCCGATCCAGGTCATCGCGCGGGTGCTGGAAGAGCCGGAGCTTCGCCTGCGCTCCATCGATCTGGGCTTCGAACAGGTGCTGCACGACTTCGACGATCTAGCCGACTTCAACCAACCGGGTGCGGCATTCAGCCTGCCCAAGGCGGCCCTGTACCTGTGCGGCTTTCATCCACGCTTCTACGACGGATCGCCGTATCGCAGCCTGCGTGAGCAGTTGGAGGCTTTCGGTGGCGGGCTGGAGCTATCGCTGCTTTGCGCGGTGCCCAAAGGATCCGGGCTTGGCACGAGCAGCGTACTGGCCGCCACCCTGCTGGGCGCCCTCGGCCGCGCCTGCAACCTCGATTTCGGGCCGGAAGAGCTTTACCATCGGGTGCTGGCGATGGAGCAGTTGCTGACGACGGGTGGTGGCTGGCAGGATCAGGCGGGCGCGCTTTACCGCGGCATCAAGCGAATCGAGACGCAGCCTGGGCCGGGGCAGCACCCGGTCGTTCATTACCTCCCCGAGTTCCTCTTTTCGCCGGTCCACGCCAATCGCACCTGCCTTCTCTACTACACCGGCCTGACCCGACTGGCGAAGGACATCCTGCAGAAGATCGTCCGCAACATGTTTCTTGGCGAACGGGAGACGCTGAATACACTCTCGCTCATACGCGCCAATGCCGAACAGGTCTACAATGCCATTCTCACCTCCGAGCAGGCGGCGCTGCTGCGGGGGATCGATCGTTCGTGGCACCTGAACAGACGCCTGGATCCGCACACGACCACGGATCAGATCGAGGCCATCTTCGCGACCTGCGGGGAGGATCTTGCCGCAGCCAAACTGCTTGGCGCCGGTGGAGGCGGCTACATGTTCATCTGCGCCTCGTCTCCGGAAGGAGGCGAACGGATTCGCCGACGGCTTCTCGCCAATCCCCCCAATCCGCTTGCGCGCTTTGTCGATTTCGCGGTTGCGGATTCCGGCATGCAGGTTACGGTTAGCTAGTTCATGCGCACTGGCGGCTTTCAATCCCGGTGCGCTTTTTTTCATGCCGTCGGGACAAGCTGAACATGTCGATGCCATTCTTTCGGTCATTTTCGCAATCCATCGCCAAGCGTTGGTCGAGTACTTGCGGCTATCGGGAGCTGCTGGTGATCGCTGGGCCGCTGGTAGTTACGACGAGCGCCTTCTCGATACAGCATTTCGTCGACCGCATGTTCCTCTTCTGGCATTCGGACGTTTCGGTGGGGGCTTCGATGTCGGCGGGTGTGCTCTTTTTTACGGTTGTGAGCCTGGCGATGGGGACGGTGCGTTACGTCAACGTCTTCATCGCGCAGTATTTCGGCAGCGGGCGAGACGATCAGGTGGGGCCAGTCCTCTGGCAATCCATCTACGTGGCCGTTGTCAGTGGATTTCTGATCATGCTGCTCTGGTTCGTCAGCCCGGCACTCTTCGCGCTCGTGGGGCATGAAGCCGCGGTGCAGGCGGAAGAGGTCATCTACTTCCGCATTCTGTGCCTGGGGGCGGTACCGACCCTCCTCGCCTGCTCGTTAGACAGCTTCTATACCGGTTTGGGGCGCACCGCACCGATCATGTGGGTCAGCCTTGCCGCCACGTTGGTCAACATCATCCTTGACTACGCGCTGATTTTCGGTCGCTTCGGCTTGCCGGCGCTGGGAATCACCGGGGCCGCGCTGGCGACCGTCATTGCCGGCACCTTCAGCTGCATCTGCTTCATGATCATGCTGAGTCAGCGCAAGCACGATACCCGTTTCTACGTCCGCCGCGGCTGGCGCCCGAACCCCGTGCTATTCTGGAGGCTGCTGAAATTCGGTCTGCCTTCGGGGATACAGTTCTTCGTCGACATAGTCGGTTTTTCGGTCTTCATCCTGCTGATCGGACGTCTGGGCACGGTGGAGCTGGCAGCGTCGACGCTTGCGTTCAACGTGAACATGCTGGCGTTCATGCCGATGATGGGTATGGGTATCGCGGTATCGGTGGTGGTGGGGCGCTGCCTGGGCAGCAACGATCCCGACAATGCGCAGTATGGCGTCTACTCCGGCTTTCACCTGACGGCAATCTACATGACGGTGATCGCGGCCACCTATGTTCTTCTACCCGACCTTTATATTCATCCCTTTGCCGCGAAGGCCGATCCGACCACCCTGCCGGAAGTACGCCGGCTGACGATCGTGCTGCTCCGCTTCGTGGCGGTCTACTGCGTCTTCGATGCGCTCAATATCATCTTCATTTCCGCCATCAAGGGTGCTGGCGACACGCGCTTTGTCATGCACTTGATGCTCGGCATGAGCCTGGTGGGGCTGGTGCTGCCCTCCCTTGCCGCCATCATCCTCTTCGATGCGGGCATTTACGCGATCTGGACGATTCTGACGGTCTACATCATTGCGCTTGGCGGGGTCTTCTACTGGCGTTTCCATAACGGTGCCTGGCGCGAGATGCGGGTGACCTGAGTGGTCAGCGGATGACGCGGATCAGGGTTGCATCGGTCGAATCGGAGGCTACCAGGACATTGTCCTGGGCGTCGACCATGATGATATGGGCATGGCGCTCGCTGCCGACCTTTCTGTACTGGGTACACTTCATCGCCCAGAAATGCTGGACGCTGGTGCCGAACTGCAGCTTGTCGGCATGGCCAACATTCTGGCTGAAGACATCCGTCATCTGTATGTAGAGGTAACAGCGGTTGCCGGTGTTCATGGCATACATCCGGCTGGCAAGTTGTCCGCCGACGCGCCGCTGCTGCATGGACAACCATTGGGCAAGCTCCTTGACCACCGGCAGCAGATGCTCCGGAGTCTTCAGCTCGTCTCCCATTCTGACGGCGGGCGGGTCGGCCGCGGGCGGCTCCGCGGTCTCCTCCTTTTCCTGCCTGGGGGGAGGCTCTGTTTTCTCCTCGCGCGCGGCGGCGATTGGTGGAGTGTCCTTGGTTTGAACCAGCACCTGCCGCTCCTGGATAGCACCATCGAGCTTCTCCTGAAGGCTGTCCAGCTTGGCCTTGAACGGCTGAATCAGCAGCTCCTTTTCCCTGATATACTGCTTCCAGAGGTTCTCGAGATTCTGCGTCTTGCGGGCGATGCGTTCATCGCGTTCCTTGCGGTTGCGCTCGGCATCGGCAGTCTTGAGCAAGGTCTTGTCGTTGCGCACGCGTTCCAGATTCTGCTGGTAATCCTCCCACTCGTCGAGAACGTCCAGGAGGATGCCGGCGATGTCATAGGCACTGGCGGCGAGGCCGCGGTCAATCTCCTTTTTCCTGCCACGCTCCCGGCACGTCTGCCGAAAAACGTCGACAGCATGGGCATAGGATCCGCGCCGCTTGTGCAGATCGTCACTCATGACCCCATCGACAAGTGCCGCCGTGGTACGCGCATAGTCGATATAGGCGGAGATTTGCGGCGGTCCCTGCTCTGCTTCCTCGTTCCCGGCGATGGCCGTCCCACTCCGAGTGAGGCAGAGGAGGAAGACAAGGACGACACCCTGTTGCGCAAACTTGATCATTATCCTACCGATTCCTTGTCGTTCCGCATCGTCTGATACTTCTCATGTATGGATACTGCTTCAGGGTAAAGGTTCCCCAAAGGATGAAATCCCAGTTGCAAAACTGGCTCTGCGGGGGCATTCTTATTTTTGCACTGGCGCCCGCATCCATGGCGAGCGCTCACCCGTCTGCTCGGAATTAAACAGGCCATCCAGCCTGAAAATGAGGGAGTTCTCATGTTTGGAAGCGTTAAGATAGCACTGGTTGGCATCTGTGGCTATGGCAGTTCATACCTGCGCTACTTCTTCGACGAACCCACGGACGATTCTATTCAGCTTGTGGGGGTAATCGATGTCTCTCCGGAGAAATGCACCTATCTTCAGGCGATCAAGGATCGCCAGATCCCCATCTACAGCGACCTCGATTCCTTCTTTGCCGAGCATACCGCTGACCTGGTCATCATTTCTTCCCCCATCCAATGGCACTGCCGCCAGAGCTGTCAGGCGCTTGAACGCGGCGCCAACGTACTCTGTGAGAAACCGGTGGCGGCCACCATTCAGGAAGCCAGGCAGATGCAGGAGACCGCCGACAGGGCAGGCAAGTTTGTGGCGATCGGCTACCAGTGGTCCTTTTCGGATTCGGTGCACCGGCTGAAGGCGGACATCCTCAACGGTACGCTCGGCACGCCGGAGTTGCTCAAGACCCTTGTCTGCTGGCCCCGGCAGGAGAGCTATTTCAAGCGGAGCAACTGGGCTGGGGCGCTGCGTGCGGCCGATGGGAGCTGGGTGCTTGACAGCCCCGTCAACAATGCGACCGCGCACTACCTTCACAACATGCTCTACGTTCTTGGGGAGAGCGAATGCACCAGTGCCCTACCCCGCGACGTCATTGGCGAGGCCTATCGCGCCAATCCCATCCAGAATTACGATGCTGCCGCCCTGCGCTGCACCACGCAGAGCGGTGTCCCGATCCTCTTCTACACGGCCCATTGCGTGAGCGAGCAGATTGGACCTGTCGCGGAGTATCGGTTTTCAAATGCGACGGTGCGGATCGACGCCGCCACCGCCGATGCGGAGTTCACGGCGGTCTTCACGGACGGCTCGCGCAAGAGCTACGGCACGCCAAACCTCGACCAGCAGGGGAAGTTCGCGCAGGCCGTGAAGGCCGCGCGCGGCGAGGGGCCGATTCGGTGCAATGCGCTGGCCGCGGCATCCCATACTCTCGTGGTCAATGGCCTGCAGGAATCGATCGTTGAGCCGGTGGCCGTTCCGCCGGAAATGATCCATCGCGTAGGCGGATCCGGAGAGCAGCTGCTTTATGTGCAGGGTCTGCATGAAGCCTGGCAGTCGTGCTTCGATGACGAGCAGTTGCCGGCTGAGCGCAAAGCGTTCCCGTGGACGCGTCCAGGGAAGCGCATCGATCTGCGTGACTACGATCGTTTCCCCGCCTCCTGAGGCGAGGGCGCGGCTGAATGTGTCGGTCTGACTGGAAGTATGGGCAAAGGGCTGCTACTGTAAAGGCTCGTTGTTGCCTAACGGAAGAACCAGTACGGAGACCCCATGAAGCCACCCATCATTCTCGTCGCTTTCGGCACGATCATGCCCAAAGCACGGCGGGTCTATGACCATCTGGAGAGCCGCGCCCGCGTGCGTTATATGGGTCATGAGGTGATCTGGGGCTTCACCGCCAGCTCGGTACGACGGCACATGGAGAAGCATGAGCAACCCGTTCTGAGTCCTCAGGAAGCTCTGGCGCGGTTGCGGGCAGCCGGTCATGACCAGGTGGTGATTCAATCTTTTCATGTGGTTCCCGGTGAGGAATACGCCCATCTGGAAGAGCTGGATCATCTTGGCATGGATGTCGCGGTAGGTACTCCGCTCCTCTCCCAGGAGTCGGATCTGGATACGGTGATCGATGCCATGGCGGAAAGCTTCGAGCCGGATATTCCCAATGTGGTGGTCGCACACGGCAATGACCGGTTCCCGGCGTACAACGAGCAGAACATACTGCTTGACGTCCGTCTTCGGCAGCGCTTCAAGAATGTGGTGGTGGCGAGCCTCGAAGGGATGCCGGGTCGGGCGCCGTTGCAGGAGATCAAGAGCGCGGCGGCGGCTGTCGACGCGGTGCACTTCGTGCCGCTGATGCTCGTGGCGGGCAGCCATATCGGCAATGATGTGCTGGGCGATGGCGATCATTCCTGGAAGAGCGATGTGGGTGTCCACCGAGTCACCTGTTCTGGGCCGCTCGGCCTGAACGACGACATCATCAGCATCTATTTCACGCATCTGGACACGGCCCTGAAAAGCCTGAAAAAAGTGGCCGTGCGTTAGATTTCGTGGTGGAAAGTTGCGGGCTGAGACGCTATTCTCCCTGTCAAGGCAGACTTCTGCCTGGACGTGCTTGACGTTTCATGGCAAGTGGAGGACTTCGAGTGGCAACAACGCATATCGGGGAACATGTTGCGGGACCGATCCGGTTCAAAGGTAAAGCGCCCTCCATGGGGAGCGCCGGCATTCTCCTCCTGATCGGTGTGGCAGTTGCTATCGGCCTGGCGATCCACGCATTCGTCCAGATGCAGCCTACCCGGACGCTCATCTATGCTGTTGCGGCTGGCAGCCTGTTGCTGCTCAGGCTCTTGCCGCTGATCGTCCATCTCTTCAGGCCCCTGACGCTGGATCTCTTTGAGTCGGGCATTGTGTTCAGCCGTGGTGGCCGTCAGATGCGGATACCCTTCGACCAGATCCAGGCGGCATCGCTGCAATCGGAAAACCTCTATGCCAACGGCTTGTTCAAAGGGCACTACCTGCGCACACGGCTCTGGCGTCATGATCCCCTGACACACCCGAGGGCGACGTGCATCATCGACGGCAGATTCAAGAGCGAGGATCCCGCACTCAGCGTGTTCGGCGCCATGAACGAGAAGATTCTGGATAGCCTCACCGTAAGCATGCGAGGACAGATCGCCAGCGGCAAGCGACTGATGCTGGGCAGACAGATCACCATCGAACGGGGCATCCTTCGAACCCGGAACCTGCAGTTTCCCTTGGCGGAGATCGTCTCGGTAGGGATTTTTGACAAGAAGCTGTGCTTCTGGCGAAAGGCGGAAAGTGAGCCTTTTCTTCGCCTCGATCCGGATCAGCCGAACGCCTGTGTCTTCTTCTCTCTTGTCAAGGAGGATATCGACCGTGATGAGCCTGTCGTGGAGTCGGACGATACATCTTTTGGCCGTATTCTTTTTCGCCGTCCCTGCTCGCGCTTGGGCGCTTTGCTTCTTGTTATCATTGGTGTGGCAGGGGTTGCGGGCGGGCTGGTGATACAGATCCATGCCGGCAGCTTCTCGACTTGGTCGCTCATGATCATTCCGGGGGTTGCGGCCGCGCTTCTCGGGGTGCGAATGTGGCGCTTAAATCTGGACATCCGGGAGGGGGGCGTGCGCCGCCGCAAGCTCTTCAGGCAGCGTTCGATCGCCTATCGTGACATGACCCTCTTCAAGTACAGCGCCACCCGCCAATACTACAATGGCGGTTACATCGGCACGGCGCTCGCCATGACCTTTGGGGGCACGGAAGGGGGCAAGAGCACACGTATCTCGTATTCCACCACGATCCGTAATGCCGATGACGACCTCGACAGCCTGCGTGACCATATCAGCGCTGTGCTTGCAGCCAGGTTTCATGACCAGATCCTTGCGGGGCAATCCGTCAATTGGGGGCCACGCGCGCAGCTCGGGCAGGACGGATTGACCTTCACCAAGTCAAAGCTCTTCGGCAAGGGAGAGACGCTCAGTCTGAGCTGGCATGAGATCCCTGGCCATACGCTGCATGAAGGTGTCTTCCACCTTTTTGCGGAAGGCCAGGAGAAATCCGTCCTGCAGATCCCGATCGGGGTGGATAACTTCTTTCCGCTTTACTTTACCTTCTGCCGGCTGCATGCCAAGGCGGCTGGTCCCGAGGGATCGGACGGATCGGACGGCTCGGACGGATCGGATGACGGGGCTGACAGGTCGGTGCGTGCTGAACTGGGGAAGTCGGGGTAGCGCTACCGGCAACTGACCTCGAGTCCTTCGCCATCGATCATGATGTTGACGCTGGCCTGGCACTTGCTCTCGTCCCGGACAAAGGCGAGATACTCCGACAGCCGTTCCGCCGCGTTGATGCTGTTGTGCGCCAGGATCAGCGCCCCTGGACTCAGCTTGGGATAAGCGGCTTCCAGAATGTCGAGGTAGACGCGCTTGCCCTGGCCGTCGGCATCCAGATAGAGAAGATCGATCGGGCCCTCCCAGTCACGCGCCACCTGCACCGCATCAGCAGCCAGGATTTGCGCCTCGCCGAGCGTATCGATGCGGGCAACGTTTCGCGCGGCTCGCTCGGCTTCTTCGGGCTTGATTTCGACACCGACGAGACGGTTGGCGCGATAGCAGCTGCCTGGCCCGATCGCGGCGCCTGCATTCGAGATGAAGGTGTTGCCGCAGAAGATGCCGGCCGCCAGCAGGTTGGCCGGCTGGTGAATCGCATTTATCGCATAGAGCAGACGCTGCAGGCGGGGCGTAATGGCGGTCCATGGGATCTCGAAGAGCTCGCGGACGGCTTGACGATGGGCCAGCATTTTCTCCCGATCATAGATAATGTGGGGCAGGATGCCCGCCTGCCGAAGGGAACGCAGCGCCTGCTCGACCACCAGTACTTCTCTTCGCACCGGCTCCAGTTCCTGATGGGGCTCGGCGTAGACCATCGTATAGCTTTGCCAGTCGGAACTGCGGTGATCACGGATCTTCTCATTCATCTCATGTCCTTTGGTTCTTGTTCCGAAGAAAAATCATGTTCAAGCGTGCTCAACAGCTCCCGACAGAGGAGTTGCGCACGTTGGCCGAGCGATGTGAGCATGGGCGCGAGGTGCTCGGTGATTGCCTGTCGCCTCCCGTCTCGATAGGCGACTCTTGCAAGGAGTACGAGAACATCGGCCGTTTCGGTCGCTTGCCACCTCGTGGTGGTGAACTCGTCTGCGACACGAAAATCCTCATCGACGTCAACTTGACGCGGGACGATGCGGGTTCGTGAGTGCCCATGTATATCGCGATAGCGCTTGCGCTCGGAAAGGGTGGCTATACCTCTGATGGTCACCGTGCCTTTGAGCTCGCCATCATGGGGACGAAAGCCGCGGACGATGGCCCATGCAAGCGCCTCATGGCCGATTGCTTCGCCGGAGTCCGCCTCCACCTCCAGAAGCCCGTGATGCGACTGCAACTCCACGTCGATTTCTTTCATCTCGATCAGGTCGCGCAGCAGCTTTTCGCTGTCGCAGAACTCAGCGAGGGAATGCGCCTTGGTCATCAGCATGTGAACGGAATTATCGCGGGCAGTGTGCAGGACAGCCTCTTCCAGTTGCCTCTGCAGTCGCTCCTGGGTGTCGACTTCCGCTGCTTCGCGCTCGGCACAGAAGTCGATGGCGAAGCGCAGGCTATCCAAAGGGTTTGCCAGCTTCTGAAGCTGATCGCGTTGGTTGCGAACGCGGATTTCGGCTTTGCGCAGTTTCTCGCGCAGCTCACCGAGCTTTCCTTCCCGCTGTCGGATCTGGAGCATGATCTGGGGCACGGAGAGGTTACGCTTGTCGAACATGCTGGTCATGCTGAGTCCAAAGCGTCGCGTGGGGGTGGAGATGGAGTGTTGGAGCCCGGCAATCTCCTGCTCAAGTACACCGAGTCGCTCTCGCGCCGCCAGTTCTTTTTCGGCGCTGAGTTTCAGTGCGTCCTGCAGCTCTGTCACGCCTCCCTGGTCCCGAGCCGCCATGGTCTCGAACTCACGTTGCAGCGCATCCTTGTCCCGCCGCACCGCCGTCAGGAGTTGACGACTCTGTTGGAGGGCGCGCCAGGTGGCGAGCACACCGCACACGTCGGCGCCAAAGAATCGGATCAATCTGGGTGGGCAGCTCATGGTTTGCTCTCCGCAAAATCGCGCTCCAGTTCGAGGCGTACGAAGCGGATCCATTCGAGGAGCTTGCGCCTGGCGGCATCACGGCCGGCGATGGCTGCCCTGGCGTTGGTGGCACGCTTCCCCAGCTCGCGCCAGGCTTCCGAACAGGCGACGATGCGTGGCTCGAGTTCCGCTGGAGCCCGCCATTCGACCTCGGTCACCATAAAGGTGGCCTTGGCTTTTCCCGTCGCCACTCCGGTTCCAGCGACACCTATGGAGAGTGGCCCCCGGCTGAATTCCACCTGTCCATGCAGCCGCGTCACCACGGACACTTCCCGCTCACCGAGCTGAAAGGCGTCCGTTATTTCTTTGCCGAGCGCATCGAGAGCATCGCGAACGGCTCCTTCACCCTTGTCATCCTCTGCTTCGGCGATAACGAGTTGGCGCCGTGCCTGCTTGAGTTCCGCCAGCAGGCGCAACAGATGCTCTTTTCCCTGCCTGAAGAAGGTGGGATTGGCGGCATTGGCAAGAAGAGGGGCCAAGCGGCTGTCAATCTCCAGTTCCGGAGTCCGCAGAAAGATGTCGAGCACCAGGAGATCGATGGCGGAATCGGCGGCCATCAACTCGTCAGCCAGTCCGGTGTGGGTATCCTGTTGCGCTTTCAGTGCTTCGCGGCGCTTCTCGATCGGCTCGGCCAGACGCTGCGTCTCCGTCTCCAGTGCCGCCACGGCCTGGCGAGCTTCGTCCACATCGGCCACGGCGCACTTCAGCTCCTCTTCGAATTCGGCAATACGGATTCCATGGTCGACCGCCATGCGGGAGTGTATGCTGGAGAGAGCGCGAAACCACCAGGCAGCGCCTCGGCTCTGCTCCGCGGCCAGCGTCACGCGGGCGGTGCGCTCATGCACTTCGGCCTCCTGCCGCTTGGTCACTGTTTCCGCCATGCGCCGTTTGCAGTCGGCAAGATCGTCTTCCAGGTCGGCCCGATGCCAAGTCAGCTCGGCCAGTGTGCCCTGGATACTCTCAGCCAGTTGGGGGAGGCGCAGTTGCACAGCGCGCAGCCGCTCATAGAGAGTTCGGGCCGCGTCGAGCCGGTCGCCGAAGAAGCTTTTGAGGCGGGGCATGCGCTGCCAGTCGGGCGCTCTGCTGAGATCGAGATGAAAGAGCGCCCCACCCTCCAGGCCGGGTGCGGGAGGCGGAGCCGTGGATCTCTCCAGCCGCGGGGCATCAGGAGTTGGTTTGGTCGTCTCCTCGTCTTTCAGGCCGGGGATGTCCTGACTGGCGGGAATTCGCACCGGCTCTTGCCGGCGATTGGCGACAGGCGCGGGCGTATCCGCTGATGCATCCGCCGGCATCACCTCCCCCCGCTCGCGCAGGCGTGTCAGGGTCGTCTTGACGGCTTCGCGCACACCATAATACGAGTCGTCAGCCATGGCCTCCAGTTTACGTATGCAGCGGCCGTCGCCGCGCTCGGCCAGTGCTTCCACGGCATCGCGCCGCACATACTCGTCTTCATCGTCACATGCGACCATGAGAGCATCGACGGCAGCCGGCGCGGTCAGCTTTGCCAGTGCGGTTACGACATCCCGGCGAAAATAGCGGTCGTCGTCGCGCAGGAGCAGACGAAGGGCATCGGCGGTCCCATCCGCCTCTTCCGCCACGAGTCTGTCGAGGAGTCGTCGCCGCTGATAAACACTCTGGTTTCGGTTCGCGACAGCCTCAAGAAGATCCTGGTACTCGTCCATTGTTCACCTCTTCAACGGGAACCACGGCAGTTGTCATCGAAATCGTTCCACCAATGGGTATAGTAGGCAGCGTTGTCAGCTTTACAACCACCAATTCCGGAAGCCTCCATGCTCTCAGCTTTCATGCCTCAGATCGAGCAACTTGTTCGAGCCTCTCGCCGCGCCGCTCTCGACTACCAGCTCATGCAATGCAGCAGCGGCAATTTTTCGTATCGCGCCGATCGCGACCATGTTCTGATCACGGCCTCTCGGACGTGGATGGCGGACATTCGTGCGGATCAGATCGCGATCTGTCGCCTGAGCGATGGAATCGTGTTAAATGGTTTAACACCGTCAGTGGAATCTCGCTTTCATTTGGGGATCCTGCAAGCGCGACCGGAGATACAGGCGGTTCTGCATTTTCAGTCGCCCCATGCCACGACGTTGGCGTGCGGCTCACCGGAGGACATCAACTATTTCATGGTGCCGGAGATACCGTATTATATCGGGGAGATCGGGATGGTTCCCTATATCACTCCCGGATCGCCGGAGCTTGCGGATGCGGTGGTCAAGACGATGCTCACGCACAACCTGGCGGTGCTGCACAGCCATGGGATGGTAACCGCGGCGCGAAGCCTCGATCTGGCCATTCAGAATGCGGTCTTTTTCGAGCTGGCCTGCCGGATCATCGTCGAAGGAGGAGAGCGGGTAAAGCCGCTGACCGCCGAAGCGGCCGTTGCGCTCAAGACAGCCTCTCGGGTGTGAGGTTGTAGCCTTGGGGAGGGAACGGTTGGATGGCCGCTGATGGGTCTTCCCTCGCGCTGGGCCGAATAATTTTGCCTGAAGGCAAAGAAAATGCGCTGAAATGAGCAGGCAACCGGGCAAATTGGTGCTATTTTCACTGTTCGACTCGCGGTACCTGCGTAAACCGCCATCAGTACCTACCCAGAGGATTCCAGCATGAATAAGAAGACGATCAAAGACATCGACCTCACCGGCAAGAAAGTGATCATGCGCGTGGACTTCAATGTCCCCCTGCAAGACGGCAAGATTACCGACGACACCCGCATCCGCGCCGCCCTCCCCAGCATCAACTACATCCTCGAGCAGGGCGCCAGCCTCATCCTGATGAGCCATCTCGGGCGGCCGAAAGGGAAGCGCAATGCCGAAATGAGCCTCGCGCCCGTTGCCTCCTACCTGGCCGACCTTCTCGGCAAGGAGGTCAAGATGGCGAAGGACTGCGTTGGAGATGAGGTGAGCAGCCAGGCCGCCGAGCTGAAGGCGGGTCAGATCCTGATGCTCGAGAATACCCGTTTTCACGCTGCGGAAGAAGGGAAGGCGAAGACTGATGGGATGTCGGATGCCGAAGCCAAGCAGGCCAAGCAGGAGATGAAGGAAAAGCAGCGGATCATGGCTCACCAGCTTGCCGAGTTGGCCGACGTTTACGTCAACGATGCCTTTGGCACGGCGCATCGCGCGCATGCCTCGACGGCAGTGATTGCGGACTTCATCGATACCGCCGTCGCCGGTTTTCTCATGCAGAAGGAGATCGACTATCTGGGCAAAGCAGTGGAAAGTCCGGAGCATCCGTATGTGGCGATCATTGGCGGAGCCAAGATCTCGGGCAAACTGGAAGTGCTGGAAAGCCTGCTTAACAAGGTCGACACGCTGATCGTGGGCGGCGGCATGGCCTACACTTTCTTCAAGGCACAGGGGCAAACCATCGGCGGGTCCATTCATGAAGACGATCTGCTCGACACCGCCATGGCGGTGATGGAGAAGGCCAAGACAAAGGGGGTCAACTTCCTGCTGCCGGTCGACACGGTGATTGCTGACGACTTCAAGGCGGATGCGAATACGCAAACGGTGGAAGGAAATATTCCAGAGGGATGGCAGGGGATGGATATCGGTCCGAAGAGCATCGAGCGCTTCACGGCTGCCATCAAGGATGCGAAGATGATCGTGTGGAACGGACCGATGGGCGTGTTTGAAATGGACGCCTTTGCGAAGGGAACTCTGGCAGTCTGCCAGGCGGTCGCCGATGCCGATGCCGTATCGATCATAGGCGGTGGCGATTCCGTCAGTGCGGTCAACAAGAGCGGGATGGCGGACAAAATGAGCCACATCTCGACCGGCGGCGGAGCCTCGCTGGAGTTTTTGGAAGGGAAGGAATTGCCAGGCGTCGCCGTTCTGGACAACAAGTAGCAGGAGCTGCCGTAAAGTCAGCCTAACGCCCATTGGGGGAGGAGCCATGCGCGCCACTTCCGGGCACAACGAGAGAAGGGGAAAACCATGTCGAGAAAACTGATCATCGCCGGCAACTGGAAGATGAATTACACGATGGCTGAAACGAAAGCCATGCTGACGGAACTGAAGGCCAAGGTTGCCGATATCAAGAGCATCGATATTGCCATCTGCCCGACCTTTACCTCGCTCGCGACGGCAGTCGAGGTTTGTCGCGGCAGCAATGTCGGCATCGGCGCCCAGAATGTGCACTGGGAAGCAAGCGGCGCCTTCACCGGCGAGATCTCGACCGAGATGTTGCGCGAGCTGGCCGTCGAGTACGTCATCATCGGACACAGCGAGCGCCGCCAGTTCTTCGGGGAGACGAATGAGAGCGTCAATCAGCGGCTGCATGCCGCGTTGGCCGCCGGGCTCAAGCCCATGGTCTGCTGTGGCGAAACGTATGCCCAGCGACAGGGCGACGAGACCGAAGCGATCGTTTCGGCACAGATCAAGGCTGGACTTGCCGGTTTGACCGACGCGCAGATGGCCGGAATCGTCATCGCCTATGAACCGGTCTGGGCAATCGGCACGGGCCTTACCGCGTCTCCTCAGCAGGCACAGGACGTGCACGCGCTGATCCGCAACCTGGTCCGCGAGATGTACGGCGCCGTCGCCGACAAGGTGCGGATTCAGTACGGCGGCTCCGTGAAGGCAAGCAATGTTGCCGAGCTGATGAGCTGCCCGGATATCGACGGCGCGTTGGTTGGCGGAGCCAGTCTCAAGGCTGAAGACTTCAGCCAACTGCTCCATAACGCGCAGTAAGCGGCGAATCTTTGGAGAGCCGTCTCCCTCTTCTCGGGGGAGGCGGCTTCGAAAAGGTACAATGGCTTTTCGGTAAGCCTTGAAAAGCTGCATACTGCCTCTATAGTTCTCGTTTACGCTATTTCCCTGAATTCAATCTCCACATAGTACAGGTACCGGCAAGCATATGTTCAACGCGCTTATCTGGCTGATGACCGCGCTCGAGGTGATCGTGGCTCTGCTCATCATCGTTCTCGTGCTTCTGCAGAAAAGCAAAAGTGGCGGCGGCCTTGGCGGTATCGCCGGCGGCGGTGGCGGTGCCACGGAGGAAGTCTTCGGCGCGCAGACAGGCAATATTCTGACGAAATCCACCGTCGTGCTGGCGCTATTTTTTCTGGTGAACACGCTGGCGCTGACGGTTTTTCAGCGTATCGATCGGGAATCTTCGACAAAGGTGGAAGAGCTGATCGAGAGTGGAACGACTCCGGTCCCTGGGTTGGAGGATGCCGCCGAGGAAGCTGCGCCGCCCGTGCTGCCGTCAGCTCCTGCTCCCGCATCAGAAGCGACCGAAGCGGCTCCAGAAGCGACCGAAGCGGCTCCAGAAGCGACCGAAGCAGCTCCAGAAGCGACCGAAGCAGCTCCAGAAGCGACCGAAGCAGCTCCAGAAACGACGCCCTGACGGTTTCCGCTTCTTCCTTCATTACCATTTGTCATGGAGCGGACATGGCCATTCGCAAGGCAACCATTCGAAACGCGCACGGCATCCACTGCCGTCCGTCGGCGATCATCATCAACGAATGCCGTCCTTACGCCGGTACCGTTATGCTAAGCGCTGATGGGAAAGGGGAGATCACCATTTCCTCCCTGTTGGATCTACTCTCACTGGGGCTTCAGGAGGGTGAACCGATCACGATAACGGTAGATGGGCCGGACGACGAGCAGATGGCAGACAAGATGCTGGAGTTGTTCGAGCGACATTTCGATTTTCCGCCTCGCGGCGATGCCTAAGATACAGCCAGGAGTAGCAGAACATGAAAAGTGCTTATGATCGCGCCCTCGAGCGCTTTGGCAATGATCCCGTGCAGAAGTTGAACGATGCACAGAAGGCGGCCATCGCGGAGGTGGAGCGTACCTATACAGCCCGGATCGCCCAAGCCGAGCTGAGCGCCAAGGATGCGCTGGCCGCGGCGTCAAACAATCGCGATCGTCAGCGCGAGATAGCTGAGCGTCTCGCAGCCGAGCTGACATCGTTGCGCGAGAAATGCGAACGCGAAAAACAGAAAGTGCGGAATGCAGCCGACTAGATGCCAGGAAGATGCGGAGATACTGGTCAACCAGAACTATCGCGGTGACTATTTCCGGATCAGCTTCTCCGCGCCTTCCATCGTGCCGCTGGTCAAGGCTGGCCAGTTCGTGCACCTGATGGTTCCCGATCACCCGCACCTGACTTTGCGTCGTCCCTTCAGCATTTTCGATGCGGATCCATCCCTGGGTGTGCTTACGCTCATCTACAAGGCGATCGGCGTCGGCACCCGTGCGATGGCGAAGCTCCAGCCGGGCCAGATGGTCAACCTTCTTGGGCCGCTCGGCAACGGCTTTCCACCCGCGACCGCTGATCAGCGCATCCTGATCGTGGCCGGAGGATACGGCTGTGCCGCCACCTACCTGATCGCGAAAGGTGCGCAGCGTCCCGGCGTTGCCATGCTTGGCGGGCGCAGCGCCGGCGATATTCTGGTACAGGAGGAGTTTGCGGCCACTGGTTTCTCCGTGCGACCTTCCACCAATGACGGCTCCCTCGGCCACCAGGGGCTGGTCACCGACCTGCTTCTGGACGAGCTGGACAAGGAATCTGGGCCGGCGGCCATCTACGCCTGCGGCCCGAACGCGATGCTGCGCGCCGTCAGCGATCTTTGCCTGCCGCGCGGCTACGATGCCGCGCTCAGCATGGACATGCATATGGGTTGCGGCGTCGGCGCATGCTTCACCTGCGTCGTCAAGCTGAAGGCCGACAATGCCGATGGATGGGAATATATCCGCACCTGCATGGACGGTCCCGTCTTCATGGCCAGCGACGTCTACTGGGACGACCAGGCACTCTCCCCTACCCCTTGATCTGAACCGAAAAGCAACACCCCTTCAGCAGGAGTTCCGCATGAGTCTCGATCTGATGAAACGCCTCGCCCAGAAAAGCACACTGCCCAGTGGCGGCAAGATCGTTCTTGCCGTCCTCGACGGCCTCGGCGGCATGCCGATGAAAGCCGGCGGCCCCACCGAACTGGAAGCCGCCAAGACGCCCAACCTGGATCGCCTCGCCGGAGAAGGGTCGTGCGGGCAGAGCATTCCCGTTTCTCGCGGGGTTACCCCCGGCAGCGGCCCGGGCCATCTCGGCCTTTTTGGGTACGATCCCCTGCAGTACGAAATCGGTCGTGGCGTTCTGGAAGCAGTTGGTATCGACTTTCCCCTCAAGGCCGACGATCTCGCGGCCCGCGGCAACTTCTGCACTATTGACGCCAGTGGCAACATCACCGACCGTCGCGCCGGCCGCATCCCCTCGGAAGAAGGGAAGCGCATCTGCGAAAAGCTGCAGAAGCATACTTCCATTCCCGGCTACGAGATCTTTGTGCGTCCGGTGAAGGAGTACCGCTTCGTCCTTGTCATGCGCGGTCCGAACCTCCGCGACGGTTTGACGGAGACGGATCCGCAGCAGACCGGAGTACCGCGGCTGCCGATCGAACCGACCAATGACGATCCGAATACCAAGCGCACGGCCGAGCTGCTCAATGACTGGGTCAAACAGGCGACGGACGTTCTGAAGGACGAGAAGAAGGCCAACGCCTGCAATCTTCGCGGCCTGGCCAAGGATCCTGGGCTTCCCACCTTCCGCGACGTTTACAAGCTGAACGCCGCCGCGGTGGCCGTCTACCCCATGTACCGTGGTGTCGGCAGTCTGTGTGGCATGGATATCCTGCCTACCGGTGATTCCATGGCATCGGAGATCGATACCCTCCGCAAGCACTGGAACGACTACGACTTCTTCTTCGTCCACTTCAAGTATACCGACAGCCGGGGTGAAGATGGCGACTTCGATGCCAAGGTCAAGGTCATTGAAGAAGTAGACGACTATATCGGCCAGATCGCCGAGCTGAATCCTTCCGTTCTCGTGGTCACCGGCGACCATTCCACGCCGGCAGCCATGAAGGCCCACTCGTTCCACGAAGTGCCCGTGCTCTTCCGGGGAGAACTGGTTCGGCCCGACAACGCCACCACTTTTGGCGAGCGCGCCTGCATGAACGGCGGTCTCGGCCACTTTATGGCGGCGGATATCCTGCCGATGGCGATGGGACATGCCGGACGCCTGGCGAAATTCGGCGCATAGTCTGAAAGCGTAAATGAGAGAGGCCCCGGATGCATGGCACCCGGGGCCTCTTTTTTATGCCTGCGGATCCCATGCTCAGCGAGCGGAGAGGGTAATGGCGACAGCAGGTGGGAAGAATGGGAATAAGGGGAAGCATGGTCGACGGGTGGGAGCGCAGGACCTCATTGACCGTGTTGACCGCATTGACGGATGATGTGGGTGGTTGCGGTGGGGGAGATGACACAGGTGTTTCAGCGGTCGCTGAGGCGGGGAGTATACTCAGACCCTCTCTGGAGGACTCAAGCCTGGGCTAACCTAAGCCCAACTTGCGCGATGTAGGAGAAGATGTCTTCGTATTGAGTCGCGCGGATCTGACCATCCTCGTGATCGTAAAAATAAAGCTCCGTAGAGCAACAACCGTCTGCCACGATGAATCCATAGTAATCGCCTGCTTGATTGTCGGAGATGGCGAGGAAACGGTCGGCAAGCAGGCCGATATCGGCATGAATCCGCAGCAGGTTCCAATCGCTGGCTTCGTCCAGGGAAAAGATGTTGGTAAAGGCAAAATCGCCACCTCCGTAATGGCGAAGGAACTCTTTGTACTGCTCCGGCAATACCGCCCCCAGACTCGCTTCAGCGGCGGCAAGACCGGAGTCGGCAGGCACTGAATCCGAGGCCAACCCGAACCACACCGGGTGTGCGGCCTCAGCTTCAGCGACCAGCGCAGTAAACTCATGGAGGGTCATGTTTGGTTCCTCGGGATTATTCATTGTCGGGCTCCCTGCTCCCGCGCCGTGCCCTGTCGGCTTGGAGTGCGCACAATTCACGGGCGGGTTCGGCAGCAGAGCACCAACAACCTGACGAACCGGTGGCGATGCTGGCTCAGGCAGGAACGGTTGTCAGTGCATGTTCTTGACAGAACCATCAGGCTGGACGACAAAGCCTACTCGCGGCTGTCACCGGGCACCCCAAAGTGGGCCACTTGTGGGCACCCCAAACTGTGCCACCTATTGGTTGATGTTCGGTACGGATAATTCCTTGAGTTGGTTGTTGCAAGCGGTGTCTTTGAGTCGGTAGCTTCGGCCCTTGATGACGATGAGTTGGGCGGAGCCCAGTAGACGGTCGAGGACGGCGCTGGCGGTGGCGGTGTCGCCGAGAAGCTTTCCCCAGTCATCGAGGGGGCGGTTGGTGGTCATAATGGTGGAGCGCAAGCCGTGGCGGCGCATGATGATTTCCAGCAGGGCTTCACCACCTTGGCGGGTGAGCTCTTTCATGCCCATGTCGTCGATGATGAGCAGGTCGGTTTTGAGGTAGTCGCGCAGGAGCCGCTCGTCGTCGTGGCGGGCCAGGTCGCGGGCGACGTCGAAGATGGACTTGTAGAGAACGCCGTGGCCTTGGCGAATGGCAGCGCGGCCAAGAGCCTGGGCGAGGTGGCTTTTGCCGACGCCTGGCGGGCCTACCAGGAGGATATCGCGCTGTTGGTCGATGAACTGGCAAGTGGCAAGTTGGTCGATCTGTCGGCGGTCGATGGAGCCGTTGAAGGCATAGTCGAAGTCTTCAAGGGTGCGGTGGTCGCGGAAGCTGGCCTTGTTGAGCCGGCGCTGTAGTTGACGCTGCCGGCGCAGATGCAGTTCGTCCTGCAGGAGTAGTTCGAGGAACTCGAGGTAGTCGAGCTGGTTGCCGCGGGCTTCCTGCAGCCGCTGTTCGAGTGTCACATGCAGGCCGCTAAGGCGGAGTGTGCGGAGCGTGTGTTGGATAGTGTCCGGGATGGGCATGGCTGGATGTCCTTTCATTCAGGAGGCGAAGTCGCCGATGAGTTGTTGGTAAGTGTCGAGGCTGCGGATGATCTCGTGTTCTTGTTGGAGCTCCAGTTCGGGTTGGTCGATGATGTCTTGTTTGAGCAGTTCGCGCAGATCATGCAGGCGCCACAGTTGCCGCTTTCGAGCTTCCAGACAAGCGGCATCGAGGACGTCAGCGGCGTGCTTGCGGCTCAGGCCGATCAGCCCCAGGAGCAGGCGCTTGCCAATGATACCGCGGTCCTTGAGCATGGCGTGGGACCAGCGCAGCGCTTCATTTCCGATGGCCAATTCGATCTGCTTGAGCCAGTAGGCGTTGTCCTTTTCGATGCCGGATATCTTGCTGGCTGGGATGTCGTGTGGATCGGTCTGCGTGCGGCCCGGCTCGACCCGTGCATGCACCTTGATCTGCTCGCGATTGCGCGGGTGGAAGATGCGCACGGTGCGGATGTCCCAGCGGACCCAGACGGTGCGATGAACATACTCCGGGGGCACCGAATAGTAGCTTTTGGCGACCTCCACGTGGCCATCGCGGTGGACCTTGCGCTCGCCTTCTTCGAAGACCGGAAAGAGCGTGTCGGGGAGTGGCTGCAGGTGGGACTTCTCCCGCTTGAAGGCAGCCATGACCTGCTCCCGACTGGTGCCGTGAAGGCGGGTGTCGGCCACATTGCGATCCCAATAAGCCAGGTACTCGTTCTGAGCTTGCAGCGAGGGGAACGTGCGTGCCTTCAGCGCGTTGTTCTGAACGTACTTGACGCTGTTTTCCACCTTCCCCTTATGCCGGGGTACGCCAGGCTTAGACGGCAGCAGCACGGTGCCGTAGTGACGTAAGCGTCAAAAATACCCCATGGTGAATATTCGCTTGCTCGTGCGCACAGTATCTCCTGTGACTTGAACCCCCTACAGGAGATCATGAGGATGAGC
>JAWLHB010000009.1:116694-227102 GCA_041690595.1 Lentisphaeria bacterium | reverse complement strand
TTTGCAACCAAAACTGGCCATTGCGAAGAAATAATTCTTTGCAATGGACAACTTCGCCTCAATCAGGGCGCGAAGAATCCTGATTCGTCAGCGCTGGCGAGCAAGGTGCGGGAATGGATGGCGCCACGGGAAAAATGGTGTCGCGACAATCGCGCGATGGCAGTTGACAAGTGGGTTGGCGGCATGAATATTTAACCAGACGGTGGCGTCTAAGGAGCAATGAATACGATGACGCGGAAAATGGTGATGGGGTTGGTGTGTGGCTTGCTGACAGTGGGCATGCAGGGCCAGAGCGGTTTTGGCGGCAACTCCATGACTGTCGACAATTTCAAGGTGGTGGAGTATACGCCGGAGGGTGAGCTGGACTGGGCGTTGTTCGGCGAGAAGGCGGTGGTGTTGGGGGATCGGGTGACGCTGGAGGTAGTGCAGGCGAATCTTCGGCAAGGGGATCGGACGACGATCGTGCGCAGCCCGGCCTGCCGCTTCGACAGGGGGGCGCGCATCGTGCGCAGCCACAGCGGCGTCGCCGTCCACGGCAAGGGCATGGTGATCACGGGGGACGGCTTCGACCTCGATCTGGAGAAGCATCAGTTGCTGGTGCGTCGCAATGTGCGCATCCAGTTGTCCCGAACGGAGAGCCCGGAATTTGGCAATCGCGGATTAAAGGAGTAGATTACATCGTCATGAGAAGCACATCACACAGGCGCAATCGGGTTCTGGTTACCGGCAGTACACTTCTACTTTTGGCGACGCTGGTCGTGCGTGGAGAGGAGAAGCCGGTGGCGGCAGGAGCCACGCCGCCAGCGGCGGTCGAGGGTGAGAAGGAGCTGGAGACAGCGATACCGCCGACGGAGATCACGGCCGATACCCTTGACTATGACATGAAGAACAAGTTGGCGCATCTGGAGGGGAATGTGCATGTGGTGGATCAGGACATCGACCTGCGGGCGAACCGGATGGTGATCCATTTTGTGTATTCGGAGGCTGAGGGTCGCGATGTGGTGCAGCGGATCGTGGCGACGGGCAAGGTGGTCATCACGCGGGACAAGGTGGTGGCGACGGGGAGCGAAGCTAACTACGATGTCGACAAGGGGTTGGTGGTATTGACGGGGGAGCCGATTCTTATTCAGGGCAACTCGAAGATAACGGGTGCCCGCGATGTCATTTTCAATCGCGCGCAGGAGCGGGTTTACACGGACGGTGGTAAACCGAAAATCGAATTTTACCGTAGCGACAACGAGCAGGGGAGCATGGTGGATGCGCTGAAAGCAGGTGACGGCAAAGCTGCCGTTGGAAGCGATGCATACACTCACTGATCATGCCACTATCGCCGCGCCAGCGGCAACGATAACAGGATCTATGTTGCATAATCCACTGGTCAGAGTAGAGGGGCTGGTGAAGAGCTATCGGGGCAAGCCGGTCGTCAACGGTGTCGAGATGAAGATCGACGCTGGAGAGATCGTGGGGCTGCTTGGTCCGAATGGTGCCGGCAAGACGACGACGTTCTACATGATCGTGGGGCTGATCCGGCCGGATTCTGGAGCGATCCACTTCGGCGAGGAGCTGATCACGGATCTGCCGATGTACAGGCGGGCGCGTCTGGGGATTGGCTATCTGTCGCAGGAACCCTCGATTTTTCGTCGGATGACGGTGCGGGACAACATCATGTCGATTCTGGAGACGCTGGATCTGACGCGGGAGGAGCGCGAAGAGCGTCTTCGGCATCTGCTGGACAGTCTTGGGTTGGCACGGCTGGCGGGGCAGAAGGCGATCACGCTGAGCGGTGGGGAGCGTCGTCGGCTGGAGATCACGCGGGCGCTGGTGACGAATCCAAGTTTTCTGATGCTGGACGAGCCGTTCAGCGGGGTGGATCCGATCGCGGTACACGATGTACAGGAGATCATAGCGCAGTTGAAGGAGATGGGGTTGGGCATTCTGATCACGGACCACAGCGTGCGGGAAACGCTGGCGATCGTGGATCGAGCCTATCTGATCTGTGAGGGTAAAATTCTATGCGAGGGCAATCGCGAGTACCTGATCAATGACGCGCAGGCAAGAGATGTCTATCTGGGCCCGCAATTTGCGGTATAGGGCCCGCCGGGGCACGGCCGAGTAGCCATGCCCTTTCACACCACACGAACACAAAACCCCCAAGGAGCCAACGATGGAAAAGATCATCGCCAGCCGACATTTCGATTTAGACGAAGCCACCAAGGCTTTGATCATGGACGAGCTCGGTAAGATCGAATCCGAGTATCATAAATTGACTTCCGCCCGGGTCGTGCTTGATATGCAGAAGACCTGGTATTCAGCGGAAATCGTGCTCCGCGGCAAGAACCTGAGCATCGAATCGAGAACGAAGGCGCATGAGTTGCCGGTAGCGTTCGCGGAAGCGAGCGAGAAGGTGAACACGCAACTTCGCAAGCATCTCGATCGTGTTCATGATCACCATCACACGTCCGTATCAGAACTGGAAATGGTGACCGTCACCGAGGAATCGGAAGTGCAGGCCTGATCACCTGACTGGTCATTGAGGATTACCGACTAATCGAACTATGGGGCGGCTCTCTGGGAGCCGCCCTTTTCTTTGGTCTTGGCGAGGAACATGGTCCATGGAAAGACGGGGCGGCTGGCGACGATATCGAAGCGCTGGTTGAGGAAGCGCTGAAAGCCGGTGCGGGACCAGTGCTGGAGATGGCCGGGGGTATTGCCGAGGTGGGCGAGGTACTTGCCCCGGGCGGCGTTGAGGATGCGCCACCACGGTTCGTGCGGGACGCTGGTGAGGAGCCATGGATCTGCCAGGCCGGCGAGGATGTCGAGGGCCGCATCGGGGTCGGGGAGATGTTCGAGAACTTCGCAGCAGACGATGAGGCCGGCGGCATCCTGGCGCGGCTGGAGATCGTAGATGGAGGCGGCTTTGAGGCCGATGAGGCCGGGATGGTGGGCGAGGCGGGCTTTGGCGACGGCGACGACGTCGGGGGAAAGTTCGCTGCCTTTTACGTGGAATCCCGCGGTGAGGAGACGCTCGCAGAGATATCCCTCGCCACAGCCGACTTCATGGGCGAGGGTGGCGCCGGAGAGGGCGGCAAGTTCGTCGAAGCCGCGGGCGAAGCGTTGCATCAGGCGGCGGACGAGGGGGTTGCCACTCTCGTACTTGTTGAAGTAGTTGCCGACGACGATGGGGTCATCCATTGCCGTCGCCGTTGGGTTTGTCGTCTTGGTGCTGCTCGAGTCGCCAGAGTCGCCAGCTGAGTTCTTCGAGGAGCTTGCGGTTGACGGAGATGAGGTCGGCGAGGATGCCGGCGAGGAAGACATAGAAGCCGCTGATGAGCAGGACTGCGGTGAGGATAAGGGATTGAACATGGCCCTGACCATCGCCCTGGATGAAGTAGATGAGAAAGCGCAGGCCGAGGAGGAAGCCGGCGCCGAAGATGATCGCGCCGAGGGCGGCAAAGGAGGCAAAGGGCCGGTAGGTGACGAAGATGCGGACCATGGTGACGATGGAGCGCCAGACGTAGGAGGGGATGCTGCGCACGAGGCGGGAGGGGCGCGGGGTCGGGTTGGTGCGGATGGGCACCGAGATGACGGACATGCCCTTGTGGCCGGCCTGGATGATGGTCTCGAGCGTGTACGTATAGGCGCTGAAGACGTGCAGCTGCATGGCGGCATCACGGGTGAGGCAGCGGAAGCCGCTGGGGGCATCTTCGACGGAGGTGCGGCTGACGCGGCGGACGGTGGCGCTGCCAAGGCGCTGCAGGAGGCGCTTGATGGGGGAGAAATGGGCGAGGGTGCTTACCTGGCGGTTGCCGATGACCATGTCGGCTTCTCCCGCGAGGATGGGTTGCACGAGGAGGGGGATGTCACGGGGATCGTACTGATTGTCGGCATCGGTATTGACGATGATGTCGGCGCCGCGCTGGAGTGCAGCCTCGAGTCCAGTCATGAAGGCGCGGGCGAGACCGCGGTTGCGGCGATGGACGATGACATGGTCGACGCCGAGTTGGCGGGCGATGTCGGCGGTGCCATCGTTGCTGCCATCGTCGACGATGAGCCATTCGACCTTGTCGATACCGTCGAGCTTTCGCGGAAGGTTGGCGAGGGCGAGCGGTAGGCTTTCCGCCTCATTAAAGCAGGGGATCTGAATGATCAGCTTCATGCGGCCTCTGTTGGGGAGATTGCGTTATGGTATCGCCGGTGCCGGGGAATACACGGTTGCCGAGAAAGAAAAACTTGAGGATGGTGAAGAAGCCGCTGACGAGGATGACGGCAACGAGGTAGTGCAGGTGGAGGAGGTGGAGGAGGAGAAGCCAGACGAGATACTCGGCCAGGCGGAACTGGATCGTGGCGGCGGTGAAGGCGCCGACCTGGGGCCAGAATGGACGATGGCTGCTGCGGAAGACGACGTAGCGGCAGAGGAGGAAGTTCTGCCAGAAGATGGTGACGAGGGCTATGGCATAGGCGAGTTCTTCGGGCAGGTGGAGAAGCTCGTGGCAGAGGGCGGTGATGCCGATGTTGACCGCGAAGCTGAGCGCGCTCAAGGTGATGAAGCCGATGAATTTTCGCGTCGCCTGCTGCATGGGTCCCCCTGTTGCAGGGGCTAAGGTAACGCTGCGAGGGTCATTTGTCATGCCGAAGGGAGAAGCAAGGTGAGGGGCGCAGGGGGGGATTATTGGCCGCGCTGAAGCTCGGGGGGCAGACTGGGTAGCCAGCCGAGATGCTGCACGGCCCAGATGCCGACCAGTATGGCCTCGGCGGCATCGTGACGCAGGGAGGTCGGGCTGGGGGCGTGCGACCAGGCGATGACGCGGCGGGCGAGGGTGCCGGCGACGTCTTTGGCCTTGGCGCCGGAGCGCTGTTCGCGCTGGAGGAGCAGGTCGGCACGCCAGTCATGGGCGGCGAGTTGCAGGAGTTGGAGTTCTCGGCGACGAGCGGCCAGGCTCCAGATGTCGGCGAGTGGGCCGCCGCCTTCGAGGACGACCCATTGCAGGTTGGGTTCGTCGCGGAGGATCAGCCAGGCGGCCTGGCGGAGGGCGGCGCGATTGCTGAAGTGGCGTGAGCGATAGGCGAGGAGGCGACCGTCGGCGGCATACCAGGCGAGGCCGCTGCGAAGTCCGACGTCGATTGCCAGGAGAGCGGCCTGCATTCCGGCCCCCTCAGTGGGTCATGGCGAAGAGGAGTATATTGATGCCGAGCTGGGTATAGAACTGATGAGCGAACTCGTTGATCTCGCTGCTGTGGTAGTAGCGGAAGACGCGGTAGCGCCCTTCCCGCTCCTCGTGTATCCAGGCCGGCGTTCCGGGCTGCTGACAGTAGATCAGATCTTCGGCGCCATCTTCGCGCTCGACGGCGAACCGCTCGCCGCCATAGGCCGCGGTGCGCAGACTCGCATCGAGGTCGGGGGCGGATTCTCGAATGCGGAAGCCGATGGTGGTTGTCCATGTGCCGAGCTGATTCTTTCCCCAGCCCATGGCAATGATGGGGGTGGCGAGGACCGCCAGTCGGTCGTTGACCTTCATGCCGACCATGGAGTAGGTGCCCTGCGGCCATTTTTCGTTGACGACGTACTCGCGGACGGTTTCCGGAAGGATGGTGGCATCGGGGAGGCCGCTGTAGAAGATCGAATAGACTGGGTGGCTTCGCGGGAGGTGCTCGAAACTTTTCTCGGGATAGACCTGTTTCATGACCTCCTGGAGTTCTGGCCGAGCGCGCCACTCGGCGAAGCTGTGATGCTGGGCGGCAAAGGGGGTGTCGCGGAGGAATTCGGCGGTGATACCGGCGTCGACAAGGAGGAAGCCGCCGCGCTCGAGGTAGGCCTTGAGGTTCTCGATTTCCTCTGGGGCGAGCGTCCAATCCTCGCGCTGGCCGAAATTGACGTAGATGAAGGGGAGCTCGAAGAGGATGGGATCGGCGAAGGAGGAGATGATGATGGGCTCAGGATCGATGTTGACGCTGGTGAGCTTTCGCAGTTCCTGAAGGAGGGAGGGGATGGCGGTGGGGTAGATGCTGAAGAGGTTGCGGTCCTGCACCATCTGTCCGATGCGGACGGAGTAGGGGCCAACTTTCTTCATCTCGATGGCGCTCGCGTCGCCTTCAACGGGCTGCTGCGCGATCAGCGCGATGGAGAGCAGCCCGAGGATGGCCGAGAGGAGGTGGCGAAGATGGCGCGTCATGTGGTGGCGTTCATGGGGTCGAGGTTGGGGTGGCTTTTGTCCATGGTTTGACCCTGTAGATACGGTAGGGTTCCGGCGGCGCCTGTCCATGGTGAATCTGGCTGGTGGTGAAATATAGCCACCCATCCGAATCGAAGGCAAAAGAATCCGGCCAGGAAATGCGAGAATCCTGAACAAGGATCTCTGGATAGTCCATGCCGGGCTTCCAGCGTCGCACGGCATCATACTCGAGGGAGGAGAGATAAAGGGAGCCGTCCGGGCCGATGATCAGGCCGTCGGAGGCGCCTGCTTCGACACGAAGCTCGACATGGTCGGCCAGCTCTTCGTCGCCGAGTGCGGCATCGCGCAGGTGTATGGTGGGGATGCTGTAGAGGTGGCGGCCGGTGAGCGCCTGATAGTAGAGGGTATCGCCGTCGCCGGTGAGGGCAATGCCGTCGCAGTGCACTTGCGGCCGTGAGCCGTCGGGGCGTCGCCAGGGGTTGCCGCCGATGATGAGGTCGATGTCGGCGGCGGAGGTGGATGGATGGCCGTCGAGTCGCCGTTGGGCCTTGCCGCTTTCGAGGTCGAGGACGATGATGGCACCACGGCCGGAATCACTGATGTAGGCGATGTTGCGTTCGGTATCGACGCGGACATCATTGAGATAGCTGTCCGGATGGATCACAGGAGGCACGAAGCGGTAGGTGCGGAGGGGCTGATTGCTTTCCAAGTCGACCTGCATGAGCTTTGGTCCGCTGGCGACGATTCCCTTGAATCGGGGGTTGGCGGGGTCGAGAATCCAGAGGCGATTGCGATTGTCGACGACAACGCTCTGCACACAGACGAAATGGTCGGCTGGATCCTTGCCTTCTTCCCAGCTGTTAATGAGCTGGTTGGGATAGGGTTTCAGGGTGCCGTCGGCCTGGAGTTCGCCAACGGACATGGGGATGCTGTCGCTCCAGCGTGGGAAGTTGACGAAGGTGCGGCCCTGCTGGGAGAGGGCGATGCCGGTCCACTGGTGCGGCGATTCAGCCACCAGATCGAGCGTGGGCCTGGTGCCGGCGAGCAAGGCTTTGATGGCCGAGCCGACGGCGGTGGCGGAGGCGGGATTCTGGCCGGTGACAAGGCGGCCGGAGACGACGGCGTTCTCCTGGAAATCGGGGGCGCCGATGAAGTGGGCGCCGCGCTCCTTCAGTTTCGTTTCGAGGAGAAAGGGCATCTGGCCAGTGAGCTTGACGGCCTCCTCTTCCGCGTTGGTGAAGCCGGTGACGCGATGGCCGGCGAGGAGGTGGCGACCGTTCTCCAGGGTGACGTTGACCAGTCCGGCTGGACCGTGGCAGACGGCGGCGACGATCCCGCCTGCCTGATAGATGGTCGCGGTGATGTCGGCGAGCCGCTCGTTATTCGGAAAATCCCACATGGCACCGTGGCCGCCGGCGAAGAAGATGGCGCGATAGGCTTTCGGCTCCACCTGCGCCGGGGAAAGGGTGGTCTCCAACCGCTTCATCACGGCTTTGTCAGCGACGAAGCGTCGATTGATGGGATCATCGAGATTGCGGCTCTTGGGGTCCATGTGGACGGCTCCGCCTTGCGGGCTCACGAAGTCGATCTTGTAGCCGGCCTCGTGGAGCACGTGATGCGGATGCGTGACTTCCGACAGGAAGTAGCCAGTCTGCCTGCCGGTTGTGCCCAGTTCGGTGTGATTGGTGACGACGAAGAGAATCCGGCCGATATCCTCTTCCGCCAGCAGCGGCAGAGCGAGTGCGAAGAGGATGATGATGAGCTGGCGGGGGATGGACATGGGGATCTGCCTCCTGTGGCATGATTGAGCGTGAGAATGCACCTACTATAGATCGCATCCGCGCCGGCAGGGGGTATGGTACTGCAGACCATGACCGATTAACAGGAGAAACGTGCCGTGGCTGACCTCTCCCATGAGTTGACGCATCCATCTGTCGCTGTCTGCATGCATGGCGGCGCCTTTTTCGATGCGATCGGCCCTCGCTTCGATGATCTGACGCGGCGCGAGCATGTCATCAACGCGGATGTCCTCGATGCGTGGTTTCCGCCTTCGCCGCGGGTGGCGGAGACGTTGCGGGCGCATCTGGACTGGCTGTTGCGGACGTCGCCGCCGACGGAGTGCGAAGGGATGATCGCCGCCATAGCGGCGGTTCGTGGGGTGCCGGTGGAATGCGTCATTCCCGGGGCCGGTTCGTCGAGCCTGATCTATCTCTGCCTGCGCGAATGGCTGGAGGCAGGTTCACGGGCACTGGTGCTGGACCCGTCGTATGGCGAATACCGGCACATCCTGGAACGGGTGATCGGCTGCCGGGTGGATCGGCTGCACCTGCCGCCGGACGATGGCTATCGGCTGAACGCGAGGGCGTTGCGCGAGGCCTTTTCCCGCAGGTATGACTTCATCGTGCTGGTCAATCCCAACAGCCCGACCGGCGCGCACTTCCGCCGCGCGGAGTTGGAGCCGCTGCTGCGCGAACTTCCCGCGGAGACGCGACTCTGGATCGACGAGACGTATGTGGACTACGTGGGGGCGGCGGAGTCTGTCGAGCAGGTGGCGACGGGGTTGCCGAACGTGATCGTCTGCAAGTCGATGTCGAAGGTCTATGCGCTCAGTGGAGTGCGGGCGGCGTACCTGGTGATGTGTGCGGAGGAGGCGGCACGGCTACGGTCGATTTCGCCTCCCTGGGCGGTGAGTCTTCCCGGTCAGGTGGCGGCGGTGAAGGCGCTGGAGGATCCCGAGTATTACCGGGAGCGCTACCGGGAAACGCATGAGCTGCGGGGTGCACTGGAAGCCGAGCTCGATAGTCTGGGCGTCTTCGAGCGGATCCCCAGCACGACCAATTTCATCCTGTGTCATCTGCGTCATGACCTGCTTAGTGCGGCAGAGTTGGTTCAGCGCTGCCGCGAGCATGGCCTCTATGTGCGCGATGCCACCAACATGGGTAGTGATCTGCGGCAGTCGGTGCGCTTCGCCGTGAAGGACGGGGCTGCCAATCACGCCATGGTGCGGATCCTCCGCCAGGTGTTGCAGCTCTGACCGCTTACCATTCCGGCGCTGATGGGATTCATCTTCAGGGCAAAAAAAAGAGCGGCCTGGGGAAAGGCCGCTCAGTGGGGAGGTGACAGCATTGCGCTGTCAGGGGTGGGATCTTTATCCCGGGGCACTGTGTCGTGGGGAATCGACACGTTGACGTGCCCCATTTTCTATAATCACTATAAGGATAACTGGGTAATGTTGCAAGTGATGATGCAACAAAAAGGCGAAGTTTTTTTACAGGGGCTATGTTTAGAGCCGTTCTTATAGTTTGTAAAGCCTTGCGCGGCAGCAGGTTGTGGGAAGAAAAGCAGAATCTGGCCAATCGGCAAGAACGGTATTTTCAGGAGCTGGGCAGGTGTCTGCAGTAAGAGGTGGAAGCGCTGGACATGTGTTCTGGGGGCGGGGATTTGGCTGGAATTACCATTCAGGCAAGTCTGGAATTGCCAATGTTACGAGAAGAAGCGTAGGGTAACGGTAACGCGAGGAGGCTGGAATGAAGACTCTGGATATCGTCGAGAGGTATGGCGAGAACGGATATGTGATCGTGACTCAGCTCTTCGACAGTGTCGAGGTGGAGGAACTGCAATCGGCCTTCGATGGATTGCATGAGGTCGCGGAGGAGGTGCTGGAGCAGTATGTGGCGGCGCATGAGGTCCCAGCGCCCGGCACGGTCTTCAGCGTGGAGGATCATCGGGCGCGGTTCACCTATCGGCGCTCTCTCGATGGGGGCTGCTACTACATCCGCCACGTGGCTGGGTGCGGGAAGATCGCCCCGGCGCTGGACAGCTTCGGGCGCGATCCCCGCCTGCTGGCGCTGGCAGCCGAGCTGCTTGGCTCTTCGGAGATGATCCGGCTGGTCAATCAGGCGGATTACAGGTCGCCGCGGGAGGAAACCGCCTTCCACTGGCATCAGGGAGTGGCACATCTGGGCACAGGGAGCGGCGGCTTCCGCGATGTCAATGGGCGCGGCAGCTTCGTCCGAATCGCCTTGATGCTCGATGACGTGACGGCGCGGAATGGACCTTTGGAGCTGATTCCAGGAAGCCATCGGCTCGGAGACCTTGGGTTGACCGAGGAGAATCGCGATCGGGTGCTGGCCGCGAAGACGGAACTGGCGAAAGCGGTGGCGCCGATGCTGGCGGCCGGGGACGCGATCGCCTATGGGCCGTACACCCTGCATGGCAGTAAACCGAACACGTCGCGCCACTGGCGACGGGTCTTCATGAATGGTTTTGCCTTGCCGGATGCCCACATGCAGCGCGGTGACTCCGGCCAGGAGCTTCTCCGGCTGGCTGCCCGATAGAGCCTCACCGGACGGTGACTTGCCCGTCCGGTGAGGAAGAGGTTCCGCGAGGGTCAGAAGAGGCCGCGTACTTTGCCCGTGTCGACATCGACGTCGACGCGGCGGAAGGCCGGATTCGAGCCGGTGCCGGGCATGAGCTTGATCGTGCCGGCGACCGGGACCACGAAGCCCGCCCCCTTGTAGACGAGGACGTCGTTGATGGGCAGTGTCCATCCCTTGGGACGACCCTTCAGGTCGGGGTCGTGCGAGAGGCTGAGATGGGTCTTGACCATGCAGGTGCCAAGCTTGGCGGTCTCTGGATCCTTCTCGCAGGCCTTGACCTTGTCGAGCGCCTTGGCTTCGTAGGTGACGCCGTCGGCGCCATAGACGTCGCGGGCGATGATGGAGATGCGCTCGCGCAGCGGCATCTTCAGGTCATAGAGGAAGTTGAAGTCGTTCTTCGCTTCGGCAGCGGCGATGACCACTTCCGCGAGTTCACGTGCGCCTTCTCCGCCTTTCAGCCAGTGCTGCGAGTAGGCAGCCAGAGCGCCATGCTCTTCGGCAACCCGCCGCACCAGATCGATCTCGGCCTTGGTGTCGGTATAGAAGCCATTGACGCAGACAACTGGGCGGACGCCGCTCTTCCTGACCGTCTCGATGTGGGCGATGAGGTTCTCGCAGCCTTCCGCAACCAGCCCGAGGTTCTCCGACGTATAGGCGGCATCCAGGTCGATGCCGGGCTTTACGGCGGGACCGCCGCCATGCATCTTGAGCGCCCGGATCGTGGCCACAATGACGACTGCGCTGGGCTGCAAGCCGGAATAGCGGCACTTGAGGTTCCAGAACTTCTCGTAGCCGATATCCGCGCCAAAGCCGCTTTCGGTAACGTGATAGTCGCTGAGACGGGTGCCGATGCGGTCGGCAATCACCGAACTCTGGCCGATGGCGATGTTGGCAAAGGGGCCGGCATGGACAAAGACGGGCTGCCCTTCGATCGTCTGCATCAGGTTGGGATTGAGCGTGTTGATCATCCAGGCTGTCATCGCTCCGTCAACCTCGAGGTCGGCGGCCGTGACTGGCTCGCCCTTCCGGCTGTAAGCCACCACCATCCTGGCGATGCGCTCGCGCAAATCGCGCAGGTCGCGGGCAACCGCGAGGATCGCCATCAACTCGCTGGAGACCGTGATGGCAAAGCCCGATTCCATCTCGAAGCCGTCCATCTTGCCGCCGCGACCGATGATGATGTTGCGCAGCGACTGGGCGCAGAAGTCGATGACCCACTTCATCTCTACGCGCGCTGGGTCGATGTCCAGTCGAGGCAGGCCAATCTTCGCCAGACGGGCATCGTCGTAGTTGCCTTCGTGCTGCATGCGCGCGGTGAGGGCGACCATGCAGAGGTTGTGGGCGTTGTTGATGGCGTCGATGTCACCAGTCAGCCCCAGCGACAGGGGGGCGAGAGGGATGACTTGCGCCAATCCGCCGCCGGCCGCCGATCCCTTGATGTTGAAGGTCGGGCCGCCGCTGGGCTGGCGGATCGCACCGACCACGCGCTTGCCAAGCTTGCCCAGCCCCTGGATCAGCCCGATGGAGGTCGTTGTCTTGCCCTCGCCGAGCGGCGTCGGCGTAATGGCGGTGACGTCGATGTACTTGCCGGCGGGGCTGTTGGGGCCGAGGCGATCCAGTACCTGCCGGTAGTCGACCTTCGCCAGATTGCGTCCACAGGGAATGAGTTCATCGCCCTGCAGGCCGAGTTCCTCGGCGAGAGCGGCCATGGAGCGCATGTGGTTTTCGGCAGCTTCGGCGATTTGCCAGTCTTTGAGTTGGGTCGGGTCGAGAGTGAGTGCAGCCATGATGGTCTTCCTTTGCAGCCGGGTAGTTATTTCATTGCCATGACGTACTGCATGCAGTACTCGTCGTCGCCCGTAAGGGCAGCCCTGGCCAGTTGGTAATCGGGCGCCTCGGTGTCCATGGCGGCGACTTCAGCCAGCGAGATGCTGGCCGGGTCGATGATGCCGCCGTCGGTGCCCGCTTCCATGCAGAGGCGAACGAAGACCATGTTGAGAAGCTTGCGGTTGGGCAGACCGAACGAGACATTGCTGAGGCCGCCGTTCAGGTGCACGCCCTCGAACTCTTTCTTGGCCCGAGTCGTGGCCGAGAGGAAGTACTTGCCCTGCAGGTGATCGCCGGTGCCCACCCCAAGAACGAGGGGATCCAGATGCAGCTTCTCGCGGGCAATGCCAACCTGCTCCAGTCGTGCCATGATCCGGCGGAAATTCGCCATGCGCCCCTCATCGTCCTTCGGCAGATCGTGTTCGCCGGCCGCGCTCACAATGGCGTCCGCATGGAACTGCTTCACCACGTCGATCGAGTCCACCCGCTCCAGGCTGACCGAGTTGACCATTGGCGGACGTATGTCGGTACGGCAATGGCTCAGTCCCGCGGCCAGCGTCTCGGGATGCGACGAATCGATGCTGAGCGCCACGTCGTACCGTTCACTCAGGAACTTGACGACGAACTCCATGACCGCGTTGTTGCTGTTGGAGTCGGAGGTGTATTCATCGACGTTGACGTCGAGGAAGGTGGCGCCGTTCTCGATCTGTCGTTCGGCGACATAGCAGAGGTAATCCTGCCCGAGCTGCCGCGCTTCCGCGTTGCCGTTAAGCATCTGGTAGATCGCCAGCTGGACGTGCTTGCACTTGCCTTTTTCATACGCCGGCGAGAACTCGCCGAAACCGGCCGGCACCGGCAGAACCGCTTCGCTCCCGTTGCGCTCGAAGAGGACACCCTCGGTGCCATCGCCAAGCGTCGTCATCTTGATGCCGCCCCGCTTCACGATACGCGTACAGTGAATGTTTTCGCCAACGATGATGAAATTCTTGACGTCCATGCGGCTTTTCCTTTTCGCGGATGAGATCTTTGAAGGTGGTGCGGCGGGCCAACCCGAAGTCGTCGTCACCCGTCGCGGTTGCAGGCATCCGGCATCTCTCGAAAGGAGACAGAGTGCAACACGATGCCAAATGTAGCCGTTCTGGCGAAGGGTGCCATCGCGCCCATCGTCAAATACCTATCCGTTCCCAACATTCAGTGCGGGAACAGCTTATTGCGTCAGCACGTAAGTGAGCATGTTGACGCCCATGGCCAGCGAATCGTTGGCGGCGATCCCCTGATTGTACGGCCCTTGCGCGAGGCTCCAGCCGCCGCTCAGATCGAAGGGCGAGTAGATGACGGCCAGATGCCCGTCGATCGTGGCCCCATAGAGGAAGGGCGGGATCTGCCCGTTCGCCTTCAGTTGCATCGCGAGCGCCGGCCGCGGCGTCACGGCCTGGATGTTGTTGGGGAAGCGGAAGACCAGATGCTCCGCGGGCAGCCGCTCCAGCGGCGCCTCCGGAAGGATGGCCTTCATCTCCCGGCGGAAGGCGATGTCGAAGGAGGGGCGCCCGCAGGTGGCCTCCGCCATCAGAATGCCGCCCCGCGCCAGGTAGCTGCGCAACCCCTGCCGCTCCTTCTCCGTGAACTGAAAATCCATCTGCCCCGTCAGGTACACAAAGGGCACCTCGAACAACTCCGGCGAATCCAGATCGACATCCCGGCTCTCGAAGCGGACCGGCGTCGAGGTCTTCTCATGGAAGACGTTGAGCAGCATGCTCAGCCCATTGTCGCGCGTTTTCCAGAGGCCATGGTAGCGCGCCTGCGCGATCATGAACTTGCCCGACTTTTCCTTCCCCGCGTCGACGAACTCCATCGCCTGCGCCAGCGACGTGGCCGTATTGCGCTCCGCCGTCACATACGCCATCAGGTTCGAACCCAATTGTTTGCTGGTGCCGAGGTCGTACCCGATGCAGTGGCGGATGTTGTCCGGGATGTTGTCCCACGCCGAGGCCAGGTCGTAGCGGAAGAAGAAGACAGCCGTCCGCGTGTTGATGTCGATACCGATCGCCGAGGGCACATCGTGCCTGGCTCCAGCCTCCAGGGCCAGCGGCCGGTAGCGGATCTTGTCGATGTCGTAGTAACAGTGATAAAGCGGGTGATCTTCCGAGAGGCGGTAGGGGGTCCGTTCCGGCAGGAGGTTCTGGATCTCCTCCATCGCCGATCGTGCAAAGTCCGGATGCCCGCAATAGGCATTGAGAATCAGCGTCCCCCCGCTGAGCAGGTAGCTCCGCAGCCGTTCCCGGATCTGGGGCGTCCAGTTCAACGGCTTGATCCCGCTCCGGTACAGGACCGGAATCTCGCTGGCATTCGCCGGAATCTGGCTCTCCGGCAGGTTGATCGTGCTGAAATTGACATTCAGCTCCTTGGCCATGAACTTGAGCAGGTTGTCCGCGTCTTCGGGGCTCGTCGCCCAGTCGGTGCGGTCATTGTTGGCGAGCTTGGCCATCAGCACCGGCGGCCGCGGCGGATTCTTCTTCTCCGTGCGGCGGAGCGGAACCGCCGGCAGTGGCAGCGGTGGAATCGACTCCGCGCCGCTGTGCTGGGCGGGAGGCGCCATCTTCGGCTTCGGCGCGAACTCCTGCTCCTTGACCTTCTGACTCGCGGTGCTGTCGATGCCCATCTCGTCGAGCAAGCCGGCGGTGACCAGTGTCGCCGTCAACAGCATGGTGAAGAGCACGAAAACGGATCTGTACATGACGAACCTCATAAAAAAGGATTTGGCGGCGTCACCGTCACGCTCATTGAGACACGCGATACCGCTGCCGGTTGCACAAGGTCGCGGACCACATGCCCTCTCCTTATAATAGGAGCGGTCCCGCGGGGATTTACAACTAAGTTGCCACAAGTTCAAAAGTCGCTCTGCTCCGTACCCGCGGGTGCCCCGGGGCTGAGGCCGAAAGCCGCATGGAACGCCTGCCACACCTCCGAGGGTATCTCCCGCTCCGCCGAGCGCACTACCTCCAGCACCTGCTCCTTCGTGGCCGGCCCCACCAGGATGCAGCCATCCATCGGCAGCGCCAGCGCGAACTGAATCGCCAGATCCCGAATGCTGTAGCCACGCTCCCGGCACCAATTCCACATAGCGTGCACGCGGCTGCCCGTCTCCGGCTCTTCCCCCGTCAGGGTGCCCATATCCAGTACACTCGCCAGGATGATTCCGATCCGATGCTGCTGCGCCAGAGGTATCGTGTCGACCGCCGCCGACTGATCGAGCAGCGTGTAGTCCCGAAAGCTCAATACCACATCCACCTTTCCCGTCGCGATGGCAGCCTGATGGTAGGTGTGCTCCCGGCAGCCGATCCCCACCGCCCCGATCTCCCCCGCCTCCCGCATCGCCACCAGCACATCCAGCGCCGCTCCCGGCACCAGCACCGGCTCGATCTCCTCCGGATCGTGGATCAGCACCAGATCCAGATACTCGATCCCCAGGCTCCGACGGCTCCGGCGAAGGCTCTCCCGTACCGCCTTCTCCGAGAAATCCTGCGCCATCCCCGGCCGCGTCCCCACCTTCGTCGAGACCAGGATCTTCTCTCGAGGCAGGCGTTGCAGCGCGCTCCCCAGCCGCTCTTCCCCCTTCCCATCCATATACGATGGATCCGTATCGAAATAAGTGATCCCCAGGTCGAAGGCGCTCGTCACCGCATCGATCGCTTCCCGGTCACTGTCCGACACGCTGCCGATCCACGCGCACCCCATGGAGAGCGCCGAAGGTCGCAACGTTGTCGAGCCAAGCTGTCGTTCTTTCAGCATAACCATACTGAACTATCCCTTCTCCGCCCGATTCAAGCCCACCGTCCGCCGCAGCTGCCAGCCGCCGACCGCCAGCCCTATCGCCAGCGCGATCGCCAGCGCCGTCGGCCACCCCTTCTCCGGAACCGGCTGCGTCAGCGTGAAGAGCCACCACGGCTGAAAAGTGAACGGCTTCGCCCGAGGCGGTTCCGGAATCCACTCCGGCGTATGGTTCCGCCAGGGGGGGCGGCGATAGACTTCCTGCCATTTCCCCTCCGGTGCCGCCATCACCCGGATCATCCAGGCCTGCACCCGCAGCGGCGAAAAGTCCGGCACATAATGCATCAGCAGCGCCGGATTCGTCACCGGTCCCGCCGGCGACTTCCACTGCTCCTGCGCGAAGATCAGCGGCACCAGCTCCTCCGCCGTAAAGCGGAAATACTCGTTGTTGATGCTGAAAGTCCCGATCAGCTGCACCCCGATCGAGAGCGCCGTCAGCAGCGCCACGATTCCCGCCGCCAGCCGTCGCTGCCACTCCCCCGCCAGTCCCGCCAGCCGTTCCAGCGCAAAGCCCACCGACAGGAACCAGAGCGGCAGCACCGGCATCAGGTAGCGCGGCCCCCAGTACCAGTCGCCATGCCACGCCCAGAACGGCGCATGCAGAGCCAGCGTTGACCCCAGGCAGCCCAGCATCGCCAGCAACCCCAGCCGCCAGCTCCGCCACCACCTGCCCATCCCCCAGAAGCCCAGAATCAGAATCGGGTTGTACCACAACACCCCCTTCCCCGAACTCAGCAGCATGCTGAACAACCCCGTCAGCAGCGGCGTATTGAAACCAAATGCCGCATCGTACGAGCTGTTGTACCCCGACTCCAGCAGCGCCCCGTACCGCCAGAAATTATAGCCCATCACCCCCGCTACCCCCAGCAGATGCGGCACAATCCACGCCGCCAGTTCCAGCCGCCGCCGCAAGATCCCCCGCCACTCCCCCCGCTCCTGCATCAGCAGCATCCCCCCCACCGCCAGCGTCAGCACCATCGCAAACAGCACCGACGTCGGCTTCACCAGCAGAGCGAAACCCGACGCCCCTCCCGCCATCAGCAGATCCCCCCACCGCCGCGACCTCCCAAAGCGCAGCATTCCCCAGAAGACCACCAGCAGCAGCAGCGCCAGGCTCTGATCCGCATATGCCCGCTGCGCCCCCGGCCACACCATCGTCCCCACCCCATACAGCAGCGCCGTCGCCAGCGCGATCCGCTCCCGCAGCCCCGCCAGCACCGCCACCCGCCACATCAGCACGATCTGGCAAGCCCCCAGCCCCGCCTGCCAGCCGCCGATGACCAGCATTGCCAACAAAAACGCCCGCCACGACGCTCCATCGCTCATAACCACGTCCAGCGCCGGCGCAATCGGCAGATTCAGCAGCACCTGCCCGAGGCTGTACTTGCTGATCGCCAGCTCCTCCGCCGAAAAGCCGAACTGCACCGTCCCGTACTTCAGCCAGTTGCGCGCCAGGTTCAGGTAGAACATATCGTCGCCGGCATATAGCCGCGCCCGCGCCGTCAACAGGTAAAGCAGAAAGAAGCATACCCACAGCAACGCCCCAATCGCCACCAGCCTCCGTCCATTCCTCGACTCCGCTTCCATCGCCCCTCCCATCAAGTTAAGCCGCCCTTCAACGATCACGCTGCAGCGTGATCTCGATCCCTTCCCGCGGGCGCAGCGTCAGCACATTCGCCTGCACCTCAAACGGCCAGCTCCCCAGCACGCTTTCGTCATCCCGCCTCAGAATCAGCTCCTGCCGCGCCACCCGCCACGTACCCGCGATCGTCGCCTCATTCCGCGTCGTGATCACCATGCTCCCATTCAGCCGCAACTGCAGCCGATCCATCGCCGTATCCTTCCGCGGCTCACCCCCGCTCATCTCCGTCACCTTCCAGGCTCCCGCCAGCAGCAGCTGCCGTTGCCGCAGCCGTTCTCCCTGTTGCCGCAGTCCGCGCAGATCATCCTCCACCATCAACTCGAATTTCGTCCCCGCCGCCCGTTCGCGAACCTTCAGCAACATCTCCCGCGCCCCCTCCAGATCCTCCGGATGTTCCCGCCTGTAGCTCCGCGCATGCTCCAGCATCTCCTGCAGGCGCTGCTGCAGAATCCGCTCCTCCTGCGTCAACTCCACCCGCCGACGCTCCGCCGCGATCCGCGCCTCCACATCACTCACCACCTCCTGCTCCTCCATCCGCCGATCATGCTCGGACTGGACCACCTGCGCCTTATCCGCCGCCCGCCGCTGCGCATACTCATACCCCTCCTTGCTCACCCACACAAAAAGCAGCGCCCCCAGCAAGACCATGATCGACCCAAACGCCAGCTTCAGGCTCCGCGGCATCGCCGGATTCGGCGGCAGGCTATCCACATACTCCTGCGCCGTCCGCGGCACCGGCGGCCGACCCACCATCGTCCCTTCTTCCGTCGCCATCGTTCCCCCCAGCGGGGCCAGCGTCGCCCCCGATACCTCCGCCTCCGCGGCAGGCCCCCGTTCCAGCCGCCGCTCCTGCGACTCCGTCACCTTCAACTGCAGCGTCCGCGGCGCCTGCTCCAGCACCCCCTCCAGCTGCATCGCCAGCGCCGACCAGCTCTCCGGGCGCCGCTCCCGATCCTTCGCCATCATCCGCCCGATCAGCCGCGCGCATCCCAGGCTCACATCCGGACACTGCACCTGCGCCGACGGTACCGGATCGTTCAGATGCTTCGCCACCACCGAAATCGCCGTCGGCCCGTCATACGGACGCGATCCCGTCACCAGATGAAAGAGCGTTCCCCCCAGCGCATAGATATCGCTCCGGCAATCCAGCTCCCCCACATTCTTCGCCTGCTCCGGACTCATATAAAACGGCGTCCCCAGCAGCACCCCCGCCATCGTCAGATTCGAATCCTCCGTCAGCGCCTTGGCGATCCCCATATCCATCAGCTTCACCTCACCATCCGCCGCGATCATGATATTCGCCGGCTTCAGATCCCGGTGCAGCAACCGATACTTCTCCCACGCATAATCCAGCGCCCGCGCCACCTTCACGCAGATCCCCACCGCCTCCGCCTCCGGCACCCGCCCTTCCCGCTTGATCCGCGCCTCCAGATCCTCACCCTCCACATACGACATCGCCAGGTAGTAATACCCCTTGTCCTGACCCGCATAAAACGCCGTCACGATATTCGGATGCTCCAGCTTCCCCGCCATCCGCGCCTCCTGCAGAAACCGATCCACCAGCGCCTTATTCCCCGTCACCGCCGGCGGCAGCACCTTCAGCGCCACCTCCCGATCCATCGCCTCCTGCACCGCCAGAAAGACCTCTCCCATCCCCCCGACCCCCAGACACCGCTCGATCCGGAAATCCCCCAGCTTCATCCCCGGCTCGATTCCCCCCGCCGGCACCAGCACCACCTCATGACACCCAGGGCAATTCACCCGCCCATTCGGCAGATGCGTCGTATCGGCAGAGATCCGATGATCGCAGTACGGACAATCAAACGTCACATCCATAACCCCTCACCTCGTTGCGGTTACCAGCTTCCATAAGCATACTTCCACCCCGCCCCAACGGCAAGCCAAGACCCGCAGACCCGGCCCCATCCTGGCCACGCCACTCGCCTGAGTGGCCTCTTTCGCCTCGCCTCTTCCCAAAAACCTCGGTCGAAAGGTCGGTCCCCGCGTCCCCGCGTCCCCGGCCGCAGCCGCGGCCCCATCCTGGGCACGCCAGTCGCCTGAGTTGCCTCTTTCCGCCTCGCCCCCTCCCAAAACCTCGGTCCATCTTCCCAAAACCTCGGTCGAAAGGTCGGTCCCCGTGTCGCCGCGTCCATCTTGCCAAAACCTCGGTCGAAAGGTCGGTCCCCGTGTACCCCGTGTCGCCGCGTCCATCTCGCCAAAAACCTCGGTCGAAAGGTCGGTCCCCCGCGTCCCCATGTCGCCGCGTCCATCTCGCCAAAAACCTCGGTCGAAAGGTCGGTCCCCCGCGTCCCCATGTCGCCGCGTCCATCTCGCCAAAAACCTCGGTCGAAAGGTCGGTCCCCGTGTCCCCGCGTCCCCGCGTCCCCGGCTGCCGCCACATCCCTCGGTCCGTGCCCCAACTCTGTACATCGTATATCATCCTGTCAAAATCCAAAGCGTTCTCCGGTTGGTCCCACTGGGAAGAACTCATCGCACTCTCTATTGAGCATAGCACAGATAACTCAAAAGTCAAGTCGTCAGCTGCAATTTCCGGATCCGCCCCTCATACCCTTCAAGCTCTAAAGCATCCTGGCAGCGCTGGCCACATTAGCCTGACGCACGAGCAGACCTGGCGTCCAGATCGTTATGTTGATTTCCGGGTAGAAAGCCCATCTCAACAATCCCCCAGATGAATCCGCCTATGGGAATAAGGTAGAAAATCAGCAGCACCCAACCACTGTAACCTCGATCACGGCATCGTTTTATATCCAGAGCCACATTAACATATGAAAATATTGCAAAGATTATATAATGTGGGCCAAGGTTAGTCGAATAGGCAAAGAGTGGTTGTTCAAACCATAAGAATAGAGCGACGATGATTTTGACTATATGACCACACCACCAAGTTCCGCGATCTATTTTTCCCGAAAGTGAGAAAAAAGCATGGAACCAGGAAAAGTCATCAGAAGGATCTTGCTCGTCAAGGTCTCCTGTGTAACCCTTAGCCGAGTTTTTATCAAACGACAACTGACAGCATGGACAATCGCCATTCACCATCTTTCGTACCTGTTTGCCGCAGCGGATGCAATCCTCCAACATATCATTTTCTCCATTTATCAGGTTCCAGGTGTGTCAGGCCGCCTGCCGCGGCCAGACATTATGACAATCGGGATCTGGACTAAAGGCAGACATGACCGTAGGTTGTGGACGTGCGTTTATAGTGCAAGTAATAAGCCGAATCGAATCATAGTCCATGGCTATCACCATATCGACATATAAAGTCGTGTCAAGCAAAGATATGCCAACGCCCCTGTCTTGTACTGAAGGAAATCCAGTCGCCGAAGAAAAACCATCCTCCCCGCCACGTTCACGCGGCGGATGCATGAGCTCTCGGAGCCGCGACTTGAGCAGCACGTGTCTGGCTGAGGCACCTCTCCCTGGCCCGGAACCCCTCACGTGCACCACCAGCCTGTCATTGTGTCCATCTCACCACTGGCGCCCGATACCACTTGCAACGCCTTGACCGCGCTGGTACGGTAATCCCATACGCTTTGGAGGTTGGCGATTGGTTATAGTACCGCAACGCGGACGACTCGGTTCTCTGTGACTGCGTCCTGAAGGAAGGTAGTGTATCCACGGCTACCCATGCCCATCAAACAGCTTGGCTCCATCGCTTGTGGCCGCTTGATCATAACTCGGTTCCCCAGAGAAATGTCAGATACCGTTAACAAGCCTGATCTTGCAAGACGTTGCCGCGTCCACGTCATATACGCGGCAATCATAGTGGTAGTGATCGTTGCAGGTCTCCTGATTGGCAAGGAGGAACAACAGGAATCCTTCTTCTCTTATCAATCCAGGTACCATGACGATGAGCTTATCGTTGACAGCAGCCGTCCGACCCTTGGTATCCCGATAATGGAATACATGGTCATCCGAAAGAGACTGAATGAAAGCAAAGATGAAGACCGCGTCCTGATTCTTATCGATGCTTTGCTCGATCTATGCGTCCTTGATTCCAAGGACAGGCTCAATTCCGCCCCTCGTTCTGCCAGATCTGCTATTATGGGGCCGCTGAGGCGTCTGGCTGAATTTCGCGAGGAACACCCGAGGCTTATCCCTGCCGCGGAGGCAGAAGCAGCAGAGAATGATGTTTTTCAGTACCTTCACGGTAAGGCAGAATCTGACAGAAAGGAAGTGGATGATTTCCTCGCCGAGATCCTGAGATCACGATCGGCAGGTGAATGACGGTCCCGAAGACTGACATGCGAAAGCAATCACCACGAAGTGCGTGAAGAGCAGCATAAAACGCCATAAAAAATCTTTAATAGTTACCTTATTGTAACTTCGTGCTCTTCGTGTCCTTCGTGGTTTTTTAACAGCGTCGGATGTTGAACCATGTGAACCCTTCGCCCCGAGATCGTGGCGGGTCAAAACCGCGCCACCCCCATCGACAAGAAGCATCGTGGGGTCTGGGGAGGTGCGCCTCCCCAGCGGGGTCCGGGGCAGCGCCCCGCCTGCCCGCCTCCTATTCCCCGCCTCAGGCGAGGCGACGCGTCGTCTCGCGCTCGATGACGGGGAGCGCGCCGAAGTCCGGTGGCGGCTGGCGGTCGCGCAGCCAGGCGACCGTCGCGTCGGCGATTTGCCGCATGGGATAGGCAAGGCTGGTAATGGTGGGGCAGAGGTCATGGAAGGCCGGGCTGTTATCCACGCCCAGGACACTGATCGCTTCCGGCACCCGGCAACCGAGAGCATGGAGTTGTCGGATGACCGACAGTGCCAGCCAGTCGTTATGACAGAAGACCGCTGTAGGGGCATGGCGCTTCAGCGCCTGCGACAAAGCCGCCGCATCCAGATGAGTGGCAACGCGGGGAGCAAGGCCCAACTCCCCCATGCGCAGCTCATACCCTTTGCGACGTTCGCGCACGGCGCTGTGCCGGCTTGGGTAGGTGATGTGGAGGATGCGCCGATGACCCAGTCCCGTCAGATAGTCGACGGCGGTTCGTCCGGTCAGCACCTCATCCGGTGCGATGTGGCAGAGACTCGTTCCCCGGCATTTGCTGACCAGCGTGGCGACCGGCAGGTGCGTCGAGATCGCCTGGGGGATCGTCAGCGAGCTGCGCGGCGGCACAATGACGATCCCCGCGGCTCGCCGCGCCGCGCAGTCCTCGAGAATCGTCAGCAGGTCCCGACCGCCGGCCGCCGGGATCATCACCAGGCGAAGACCGTTTGCCGCCAACGCTCCGCTCAGCGCATTCATCAGATCCATGAAGAAGATGCTGAGCGTCCCCGGGAAGATGGCCACGATCTGTTGACTCTGCCCGCTCAGCAGTTCCTGGACGGCGGGGTTCGGCCGGTAGCCATGCTCGGCGGCAATCTGGAGGATCTTCTCCCGGGTACTCGCGCGAATGCCGGGGCGGTTGTGCAGCGCCCGGTCGACCGTCCCTTGCGAGACGCCGCACAACCGTGCCAGTTCGAGCGAAGAGATCACTGGGCCATCTCGAAGCGCGCCACCTCGATCGTGCCATGGAGTGCCTCGCAGAACGGTTTCCCATCGCGAACACCCGCCATGCCGAAGCCACTTTCCGTTGAGAGGAAGGACTGGAAATCGCCGGTCAGGCGAGGGGCGAGGTGCAGCACCTTCTCCACGGCGTCATAGCGCAAGCCGGTGAGCGCCTGCATCAGGGCATAGCTGGACATGGCCCGTGCGTACCAGTGGCCGCATTCGTACTCGTTGTACGGATTTCGCCGGGTGCCGTCATAGCGCTGGCGGCAGGCGCGCACGATCTCCAGCCCCTGCTCGACTCCGCCGAGGCCGATGAGATGCGCCGCCACCTGGTACTCGATGCCCGTCCACACCTCGTTGCTGTAGACGAAGGGGAGGCTCAGCGCGTCCCCATGCGGCCACGAGCAGAGGAGCAGCCCTCCTTCTTCGCCGATCGCAAAGCCCGGCCGCTGGGGGTTCGGATGATCGGAAAGATCGCTCCTCAGATTGTAACGGTGAACCGCCAGCAGGTGGCTCTTCAGCCGCTCTTCGGGCAGGACCGCCGGCAACCCCGCCGCCCAGCCAAGAAATTCTCCGAGAATACCGTCGGAGAGGCAGCCGTTGCCATACTGGTATTTGGGCCCCTCCTTCTCCAGAAGCGCCCGCGCTTCGGGCGAATACGTGCTGGCAATGACGCTGCTCCCTTCCGAAAAGGCGATGGGCGACGCCCCGCTTTCGGACCAGTCGATCTTCTGGTTGTAGTAGTCGCCGTTGAAGAGTTCACGGTCGCAGTAGTCGACTCCCTTGGCGAGCAGCTCGCGGAAGAGCGCGGTATCGTCGCTGAGCGCCTCTCCCATGAGCGCGGCGGCCTGGAGCGCCGCCAGATAGAAGCTCATGCACATGCCGTCCGGCCCCCAGAACTCGATGTCGTACGTGTTGTGGTGCGGCTCGGTGATGTGGCCCAGATGTCTGGGATCCCAGGTCTCGATGCAGTAGACCATGCTCTGACGGATGGCCGGCCAGAGGCGGGAGAGCCAGTCGTTGTCGCCGCTGATCCGCCAGTCGCGACAGGCCTTGATAATGCCCCCAAGCTGACCGTCACACGCGGCGAGGCTCTTGTGAGCGCACTCCCGGATCGGCAACCAGGAGCGGAAGTTCTGGTGACCTTGCTCGTCTTGCGAGACCAGGAATTCCGTCTCGCGCAGGCTCCGCTCCAAGCTCGGAAAGAGGTGGCAGATTGCTTGCGCGTAGTTCCACACATGCGTACACGATCCGGCGCAGCAGCCGGAGCTTTCCCCGCATCCCTCCCAGCCCCAGAGGCGACCGTCGAACTGACGCAGCACCGTCGGGGATTTCAGGATCGACAGGTTGCAGGATACCGCCTCCAGCACCTCCGCCGGAAGATCTGCCGCGAAGAACGCATCCGCGAAAAGCGCGCTCTTGCGGCGCAACTCCGCGTAGTCGCGATACCAGTGTGCCGCCACCGCGTCGATGCTCGCAAAGCGGCTCGCATACCAGGGACGATAGAAAGACGCGGGATCGGGAGCGCACTCCCCGTCGCAGCCACACGAAGGCGCTGGCTCGCCCACGTGTACGTTCGAGTAGGGGACATACCACGCGAGCAGGACACGCACGGTCTTCGAGGCTCCCGGCTCCAGCGAAAAGGGCAGGTAGATGCTCCCGCCGGGGGAAGGTTGACCACCGTCGTTCGGCGCCGGACGGCTCAGCACCGAGCCACTCTCGATGGCGTTCCAGACCATGGTCATCGCGTCGAACCAGCCACCGCGAAACCAGTGCGCGTCGATGGCCGCATCTGCCTCATCCAGCACCATCACCGCCGCATGCCCCTCCTCGTGCGGCTGCCCGGGGCGGGCGGGCTGCGAAATGATAAAACCCTTCTCGATTCGCCGGACCTCGGAAGGTGCCGGTTCCCCGGTAACGTTCGATTCATGCTGGTATGCGACCGGATTCCTGACGTGAAAGGAGAAGACCGCCTCCGCCGCTTCACTGCCGGGATTCGTGAAGGTATACTCGAGACCCGCTACCGGCAGACTGGAGCCATCCGCATCGCCGGGCACAAAGGGACTCCACCCCGTGACGCTGCTTGCCAGCGGCATGGCCGGATCGTCCAACTCCACCTGGCCGAACGGAAAGCGATTGGTAAAGGAGGCGTGGCGATGATGCGGCAGACCATGGTTGTTGGCGATGCCTCCATTCCCGCCACGCTTGTGTCCGAAAATCTTCCACCCAGGCACAGGTCCTTCCAGCACCTTCGCCGACGCCGTCGGCTGTCGCACGCTCAACGCCGCAAAGAGGCTCTTGAACCCATCCAGTGCTGGCTTGTGACGCCACGTCACGTGTTCGAGCCCTCCCGTCCCCGACAGGCAGAGCATTCCCGCCCCCAAGCCACCCATCGGCATCGACACGTAATCGCCGCGCTGACCCTCATACCGGCTGTTGAACTTCCCGCTCGCGGTTGTCATGGATTCTCCTCGGGTTGGTGGCCTCAACGTGTGCTCAAAAGATTGTCCGTGTAGTTACACGTAGCCGCACCAACCACCACCGTCAATCCCCCCACAAAGAAAAATCTCCTGTTATCTCTTCACCAGCTAGAGATACTACCTCTATGGCTTTCGAGTCGACAAAAATATGCTGATTTTCATCCAAGATCTCTTGAAATGGGTGCAGAGATAGGATATCCTCTGATCCCAAGGCGCAAAGAGATCTCGAAAGCAACGGGAGGTACAGCATGTATGCCTATCAACTGACGGGGCCGGAAACAGGCCAGCTGGTGGAGATGGATCGGCCGCGGCCCACGGAACATGAACTGCTGATCCGCACGCACGTGGTGGGAATCTGCGGTACCGATCTGGAAATGCTGCACGGAACCATGCCCTATTTTCGGCTGGGCTGGACGCAGTACCCCGTGATCCTCGGCCATGAGTGGTCGGGGACGGTAGTCGAGGTCGGCAGCGGCGTCGATGGCTTTGCCGTGGGCGATCAGGTAACGGGCGACGTCACCATCGGCTGCGGACAATGCGTTAACTGCATGCGCGGGCTCTACAATGTCTGCATCGTGAAGCAGGAGGTGGGCCTCTGCCGCAACAAGGACGGCGCCTTCGCCCAATTCCTCACCATGCCGGCGCGCCACTGCTACAAGCTGCCCCCCGAGGTCGATCTGGACGAGGGAGCCCTCGTCGAGCCGGCGGCCACGGTGGTGAAGGCCATCCGCAAGGCCCATTTCGATCCGGGGGCGACCGTGCTGGTAACCGGCGATGGCCCGATCGGTCTTCTTGCCATGCAGACGGCGGTGGCCTACGGCGCGGGCTGGGTGGTGCTGAGCGGCGCCAGCTCGGCCAAGCTGGCATTGGGACGAACCCTCGGCGCACATGCCACCGTCAATGTGCGCGAAGAGAATGTGACCGAGTTCATCATGGATCACACCCGCGGCATCGGGGTGGACTATGCGGTGGAGGCCAGCGGCCAGGGCCAGGCGCTCAACGATTGCCTGGCCGCCACCCGCCAGAGCGGCACCATCTCCGTCGTCGGCATCTACGAACGGCCGATCGAAAAGCTGGATCTGGGGATGGCGGTCGTCCGCGATCTCACCCTCTGCTGCTCCGTCGCCAGTCCCAACGCCTTCGAGCAGACTCTGCGCCTCATGGCCGCCGGCAGACTCGACGTCAAGCCGCTGATCACCCACCACTTCGCCCTGGAAGACGCACCCGATGCCTTCCAGTTGCAGCAGGCGCAAGCCGACGAACGGATCAAGATTCACCTGACTCCACCGGAGAAGGAATAAAGATGAGCGAGTCTTCACGATCTTCGCTGGTCGAAGACGTTTACGATGGTCTGGCGCAGCACATTCTGGCCATCTCCAGCGAGGATGACCAGTGGCTGCCGACCACGCAGGAACTGAGCACCAAGTACGGCGTCAGCCGCACGGTGATGCGCGAAGCCATCAATCGGCTCGAACTGCAGGGGCTGGTGGATGTGCGGCACGGCGTCGGGCTGCGGGCTTCGCGCCGGTTGCACAAGCCGGTGATGGCGTCGCTCTCCCTGCTCATACCCGACCTCGCCGTACGCCTCCGTCAAGCCATGGCGGCACGCTTCCTGATCGAGGTCGAGATCGCGCGCCTCGCCGCCAGTCGCATGGATGGCGACGGTTTGCGGCAACTGCTCGAGGCGCAGTCAAAGCTGGCCGCCCCCGAGGTCACTGTCGAGGAGGCCGTGGAGGCCGATACGGACTTCCACCAGACGTTGGCCAATCACTGCGGCAATGACGTGCTCAAGCTGATGCTCGAAAGCATCGTCGAGCTGTGCCGAGAAAGCCGCAAGCTGACGATTGCCCGCACCGGCTTCAAGCGACCCTACCTCACGCATCAGGCCGTTGTGGAAGCCGTCGCCCGCCGCGATGGCGACGGCGCGGCGGAGGCCATGCGAAAGCATCTGGCAATCACGGAAACAGATCTTACCGAACAACTCGAAGAGCAGATTCACCACGTCACCGAGGGAGAGAACGATGAGACTGAAAGATAAGACTGCCATCGTAACAGGGGGCGGCTCCGGCATCGGCAAGGCTATTGCCCTTGGCTTCGCCCGCGAAGGGGCAAAGGTAGCCATTCCCGATATGAACTTGGAAAACGCCGAAAAGGTCGCGGCCCAGATCCGGAGTGAAGGAGGCGAGGCGATCGCCATGCAGTGCGACGTCGGCATGGGCGGCGATGTCGCCGACATGGTCGCCGAAACCCTCAGCGTCTTTCGCTCCATCGACATCCTCGTAAACAACGCCGGCATCATCCGCCAGGCCGCCGTGGTCGACACCTCCGAGGAGATCTGGGACCTCATCCTGCGCAACAACCTCAAGAGCTGCTTCCTCTGCAGCCGCAATGTCGCACGACAGATGATCACCCAGGGCACCGGCGGCAAGATCATCAACATCTCGTCGATCCATGCGACCCTGTCGGAGCCCTCGGCGGGAGCCTATACGGCGGCAAAGGGCGGAATGGAAGCCTTCAGCCGGACCCTGGCCACCGAGCTGGCACCCCACAAGATCAACGTCAACTGTATCCAGCCCGGCGCGACCTATACCGAACTGACGATCCCGATGTACACCGAGCAGGTCAAGAAATCCCTCTTCGAGCGGGTGCCCATGAAGGAGATCGCCCAGCCCGAATGGATCGCCAGCGGTGCGCTCTTCCTGGCTTCCGACGAATCGCGTTACATGACGGGGCAGGTAATCGTCATCGATGGTGGCTATGTGATGGACGGCAGCCTGCCGGGCGCCGCCTACTGGGAGGGATGATCATGGATCGTGAACGCCTTCAGCGCGTACGCCAGGCGATGGCGGACGCCGGCCTTGACGCTCTCGTCTGCCGCCTCCCGGAAAACATCGTCATGCTGAGCGGACACTGGCCCTTGATCGGCTGGTCCTTCCTGCTCTTCCCGCGTGACGGTAAACCCACTCTCGTGACCCCCCATTGCGATGAACGGGAAGCGCGGTCCGAGCTGTGGGAAGCAGCGGTGCGTCCCTTCCTCTTCGGCGTTCTGGCAGGCGGCGATCCCTTCACGGCGATCCAGGCCTTGCTGAAAGAAGCTGCCGAACCAGGCTGGCGGCGGATCGGCTACGAAGGGAGCTTCGAGACGGTGGCGCCCGCCTGGAATGCGGCCGAAGGAGCTGTTCCCGCCGCGGTGACGCACGCCATGCTCCAGCAATGCTTTGGCGAAGACAACCTCGTGGATGCCACGGGGCTGCTGCTCTCGCAGCGTGCCTGTAAGACCGACGGCGAAGCGGCGAAGCTGCGCCGCGCCAACGAGATCGCCGCCATCGGCCTGCGCACCTTCCACGACCTGGTGGCGCCAGGCGTCACGGGCATCGAGCTGGTGACGGCGGTCGAGTCGGCCATCATGCGGCAGGGGACCGGATATCAGGGTGCCAGGCGGGTCCGCGCCTTTGCCCAGGTTGCCACTGGCGCCGAAGAAACCTCGATCGGCTATCGCCCGATGGAGATCAGCACCGGCCGTCCCCTTGCGGATGGTGAGCTGGCCCTGCTCGAACTGGCCGTCGTCGTCGATGGCTACTGGAGCGATCGCACCCGCGTACGTGTTGCCGGCACGCCCACCGAGACCCAGCGGCGCCTTCACGCGCTGATCCGCCAGGCGCAGGAGGCGGCCATTGCCGCCGCGAATCCGGGTGTCACCGCTGGCGAGGTCGATGAAGCCGCGCGGCGCGTCATACGGGACGGCGGCTATGGCGATGCCTTCATCCACGTCACCGGCCACGGCCTCGGCTTCAAGTACCACGAGCCCTCGCCGACTCTGCTGCCGCGCAGCGAGGAACGCCTGCGAATCGGCATGGTCACCTCCGTAGAGCCCGGCATCTACCTGCCCGAAATGGGCGGCATCCGCATCGAAGAGAACATTCTGATCACTGAAACCGGCGCCGAGGTCCTGGGTCCCGCGCCGAAGGAGTTGTGCTGAGATGGATCTGCTCATGAAGGACAAGGTGGCGGTGCTGACGGGTGCCGGTGGCGCGATTGGAGGTGCCATCGCGGCCGGGCTCGCTGCCGAGGGGGCGCGCGTTGCCATCTGGGATATCTCCCCGACCGCCGGAGAGGCCCGCTGTACCACGCTGCGCAACGGCGGCGGCGACGCGCTCGCCTGCCTCTGTGACGTGACCGATCGACCGGCCGTCGATGCGGCATTGGCGGCTACCGTCGAACGCTTCGGCAGAGTGGACATTCTGGTCAATGCCGCCGGCGGCAGTCGCCGCGAAACGACCACCTCGCCCCAGCTCCCCTTCTTCGACCTCGATGCGCAGGCGATGGAAGCCGTGATGGCGCTCAACTACTTCAGCGCCGTCTTGCCGGCACAGGCTATCGGGAGACTGATGGCGAAGCAGGGCGAGGGGGCGATCCTCAACATCGGCTCCATCGCGGGCGGGCAGCCGCTGACTCGCGCCATCAGCTATTCGAACGCGAAGGCGGCGATCGCCAGCTTCACCCAATGGCTGGCGGTCCACATGGCCCAGGAGTACTCGCCCCGCATTCGCGTCAATGCCATCGCCCCGGGCTTCGTCCTGACCGATCAGAACCGCTTCCTGCTGGTGGACGAAGCAAGCGGCGAACTGACCGAGCGCGGCCGGACCATCATCAACCAGGTGCCGATGAAGCGCTTTGGCGAACCCGAAGAGATCGCCGCGCTGGCGCTCTGGCTGGTCTCACCCATGGCAAGCTTCATGACCGGCGCCGTGATCCCTCTCGATGGCGGCTTCACCGCCTTTTCCGGAGTATAAAGGAGAGTCATGATCAAAGCTTTTGACCATACGGCGCTGAGTGTCGCCGACCTCGAACGCGCCTTGGCGTTCTACCGGGATCTGCTCGGTTTCGAGGTGATCCGCATCCTGGAGCCCAATCCGGCCCTGCCGCTGGGCACCGTCGTCGGGATTCCCGGCGCCAAAGCCCGAATCGCCCACCTGAAGCTGGGCGCCGTCATGCTGGAGCTTTTTCAGTACCTGACCCCCGAGGGCGAACCCATCCCACCCACCCGACGGCAGGCCGACCATGGCTGGATACACATCGGCCTGCGCTCCAACGACGTACGCGGCGATCATGCCAAGCTCGCCGCTCTGGGCGTCGATTTTCTCAGCGATCCGGTCGAATTTCGGCCGCATGTTTGGATCGTCTACTTCCGCGGTCCCGACGGTGAAGTCGTCGAACTCCGCGAAACCCCCGAGGATTAAGATGAATGCACCTGTAGCGACCAGCTCGATGGCGCGTCCCTTGACCGCCACCTTCGACTGGACAACCTGGAGTTCCAGCCGCGACGATGTTGCGGCTCTCAACCCGAAGCTCGCGGCCCGCATGCTCTTCGATGTCATGCTGATCCAGGACTTCGAGCACGCCGTCCTGGCGCTCAAAAAAGAGGATTGCATCTGGGGACCGGCCCACACAAGCGTCGGTCAGGAAGCGATCGCCGCGGCGAGCGCGGCCGCATGCCGCGACAGCGACAAGTTCACCGGCACCCATCGGGCTCACCATCAGTTCCTGGCGAAGGCCATCAACTACGCCTTGCCGGCCGAATGGAATCCAGCCGACCAAGCCTTGCCCGAGGAAGGGCTGACCGTGGTTCGCCGCGGCCTGGCCGAGATCATGGGCCTGAAGAGCGGCTTCGGCGGCGGGCGCGGCGGCTCCATGCACCTGCGCTGGAAGGAAGCTGGCTTCCTTGGCTCGAACGCCATTGTGGCAGGGGGCATTCCCCTCTCCGTCGGGGCCGCTTTTGCCGACAAGTTCCGCGGCACCGGGGATGTGACCGTCGCCTTCTTTGGCGACGGTGCCATCAACCAGGGAGCCTTCCATGAAGCCGCTAACCTGGCCGGTTGCTTTCACCTGCCGGTCATCTTCTTTCTGGAAAACAACTACTATGCGGTAGCGACGCGTATCGACGATGTCTGCGCGGTTTCCGACCTGGCACTGCGGGCGCAGGCCTATGGCATGCCCGCCATGAGTGTGGACGGCAGCGATATCGTCGCCCTTCACGCCCTGATGCGCGAAGCGGTGCGGCGGGCGCGCGGCGGCCAGCCGGTCTTCGTCGACGCACACTGCTATCGACGCTATCACCACGCTGGCGACAACACCGGCAGCTCCTACAAGTACCGAAGCAAGGAAGAGGAGGCCGACTGGCTGGAGAAAGAAGTCGTCACCTGCTTCCCCAGAGTGTTGATCGAGACGGCGGTGCTGAGCGAGGCGCAGGTGGCGCACATTCGCCAGCTCAGCCGCTCCGCCGTCGATGCCGCCGTCGAGGCCAACACCGAGAACACCTCGCCCCGCACCGTACGCGCCAGCCTCATCCCCGATCCGGCCTCCGCGGGTGACGGCTTTCGCAGCGACGGCAGCGAGTTCAAAGCGGCTGTCTACCGCGAACGCGACGACTTCACCGCCTTCCGCAAGATGAAGTTCAACGACGCCATTGCTGCCGCCACCGGCCGTTGGCTGGAGCGCCACCCAGAGTGCATGGTGATCGGCGAAGAAGTCGCCAACTTCGGCGGCGGCGCCTACGGGGCCACGAAGAACTTGCCTGGCAAGTATCCGGATCGGGTCCTCAACATGCCCATATCCGAGGGCGGCTTCATGGGCCTCGGTCTTGGCATGGCCATGTCGGGCCTCCCGACGGTTGTCGAGATCATGTTCCCCGACTTCACCTTTGTCGCCGCGGATCAGGTCTTCAACCAGGCCGCCAAAGCACGCCACATGTATGGCAATACCACCGATCTGCCGTTGGTGCTGCGAACCCGCGTGGCGACCGGATGCGGCTATGGTGGCCAGCATTCGATGAATCCCGCCGGCCTCTATGCGCTCTTTGCCGGCTGGCGTATCGTGGCGCCCGCCGATGCCTTCGACTATGTCGGCCTCTTCAACGCCGCCATGACCTCACTCGACCCGGTGCTGGTGCTCGAACACCATGCCCTCTATGACCAGGTGACGGAACTGCCGGAGGACGACCTCGACTACCTGATCGAGCTTGGCAAGGCGCGCCGCGTTGCCGAGGGCAGCGACGTCACCCTGCTTACCTACAGCCACCTCGTGCCCCGCTGCCGGAAGCTGCTGCCTGCCTGGGAAAAGGCGGGGGTCAGCGTCGAGTTGATCGACCTGCGCACCCTCGATTATCCCTCCATCGACTACGCCCTGATCGGGGAGAGTCTCCGCAAGACCGGCGCGGTCGTCATTGCCGAGGAGGGCGCCCGCAGCCAGACTCTGGGCAGTACCATCGCACGCGAGATCACCGAGCGCTTCTTCGACGACCTGGACGGCCCTGTCTGTTGCCTCACATCGAAGGATGTGCCGCCCTCGGTGTCCCGCTGGCTGGAAGCCGCGGTGATGCTTCAGGACGCGGAGATCGAGCGGCTCGTCACCGACGTGGCAAGGAGGCAGTGGAAATGAAGATGCCCTACCGTAACTACATCGATGGCGAGTGGATCGCGCCGGCGAGCGGCGACCATGCGCCGCAACGCAATCCGGCCTGCCTGAGTGAGATCACCGGCGACTATCCCTGCTCGGACGAGACGGATGTCGAGCGCGCGCTTGCCGCCGCCAGCGCAGCCTGCCCGGCCTGGCGCGACATGCCGCCGGCACGACGCGCGGCCATCCTGCGTCGGGCCCTGGTGGCCATGGGTGAACGCCGCGAGGAAATTGCCCTTGCCCTCACCAACGAAAATGGCAAGACACTCGACGAATCGCGGGCCGAGATCGACGCCGCCATCGCCGAGATGGACTTCCAGATCGGCGAGGGGCTGCGCCTCTACGGGCAGACGGTGCCAATCGGCATGTCGGGCGCCATGGGGCTCCACCTGCGCGTCCCCCTGGGTGTCGTCGCCATCATCAGCCCGTGGAACTTCCCCTTCAACGTGCCCGGCCGCAAGGGCACTCCGGCGCTCATGGCCGGCAACACCGTCGTCTTCAAGCCGGCCCAACTGACCCCCGCCAGCGGGCGGCTCTTCACCGAGCTGCTGGCCGACGCTGGACTGCCGGCCGGCGTCTGGAACTGCGTCTTCGGCTCCGGCAGCCGGATCGGCAACCAGATCGTCCGCGATCCGCGCGTCAGGGCCATCTCCTTTACCGGTTCGACGGAGGTCGGCAAGCAGATCCAGCGCGAAGCCGCCGCCAACCTGACCCGTACCCAGCTCGAACTCGGCGGCAAGAATCCATTGGTCGTGCTGGCGGATGCCAATCTCGACGAGGCGGCGGCGGCGGCGGTGAAGGCGGCCTTTGCCTGCGCGGGGCAATGGTGCACCTCCACGAGTCGTGCCATTGTCGAGGCGAGCGTTGTCGACGCCTTCACCGAGAAGGTGGTGGCGGGAGCCAGGGCAATCCGTGTCGGGCGCGGCACCGATCCATCCGTCCACATGGGCCCCGTCTGCGGCACCGCTCAGAAGCGCGGAATTCTGGCGCACATCGAGACCGCAAGGAAAGAAGGGGCGCGGCTGCTCTGCGGTGGCGAGGCGCTGACCGGCGACGGCTATGACGATGGCTGCTTTATCGCACCTACCATCTTCGATCAGGTAACACCCACGATGACACTGGCGCGGGAGGAGGTCTTCGGACCGGTCCTCGCGATCATGTCGGTCGACAGCTTCGAAGCGGCGCTGGAGCTGGCGAACGACGTCAGGTACGGCTTGTCCTCGGCGATCTACACCCAGGATCTGAGCCGGGCGCTGACTTTTCTGGAGCATACCGACGTGGGGCTCGCCCATGTCAACATGCACACGGCGCACAAGGAGCCGCAGCTTAGCTTCGGCGGGGTGAAGGAGTCGGGCGCGGGCCTGCCGGAGGCGGGCCAGTCGGGCATCGAGTTCTTTACCGAGCACAAGGTCGCTTACATCAAGTATCGTTGAATCATAACAGAGTCATGACGATGAAGATCCTTCAGAATCAGTCCCATGCACAGGTGCGCGGCTTCAACTACCAGCCCAGCTACGGCAGCAGTGGTCTGGAGATCTGGGGAGATGCCTTCGACGCCGAGCTGATCGCCGTCGAAATGGGCCACGGCAAGCGTCACTTCCCCGGCATCAACACCCTGCGCCTCTGGCTCTCCCACGATGCATGGATTCGCCATGGCCAAGTCGTCGCGGAGCGCTTCGAGGCGGCCCTCGCCGCGGCCGCCAGCCACGACCTCAAGGTGATCGCCACCCTCTTCAACGGCTGGCACAGCTGGCCCAACTTCGGCGGCATCACCGTGGAGCAGATGTTCGCATGGCGCAGCAAAGAGGGCGCCGAAGATGTCTTCACCCCGTTCCTCGACGCCATGGTCAGCGCCCACCGCGACGACCCGCGCATCCTCCTCTGGGACCTGTGCAACGAGCCGTTCAACACGGTGCGCAGCGCCGAAGCCACCGCCACGATCTACCAGTGGCTGGAGGGACTCTACGCGCGCTGCAAGGAATTGGGAGCGACCGCGCCGGTCTGCGTGGGCAGCATCCCAAGCGTGGAGACGGTGCGGCAGCTTGAACCGATCTCCGATGTCATAACCTTCCATCCCTACTATGCATGGAACACTGCCTGGTGCCCCTCGCCGGAACACTTCGAGCAGAATGTCGATGCCACCGTCGAACTGGCGAACGCCAAGGGCAAGGCTCTCCTCGGTACTGAAACCGGCTGGGGTGCCCTCGACGATGCCAAGCGCGCGGAGGTCCTCGCGGTCGAGTTGGGCGCACTGGCGGCACGCGGCATCGGCTTCACCGCCCACCTGCTCCATCATACCTTGGTGGCGGACGGACATCGTCCCGGCCATGGCCCGATCAGCCCGGCCGGCTACATGGCCTTCGTCGAAAAAGATGGCTCCCTGCGTCCACATCACGATTGCTTCAACCGCTACTGATACGAAGGACAACTCCATGCCCGTCTCACCACGTATCGCTCCTGCCATGCGGCCCCTTTCGGGATCAGACGTGAAGGTTGGCGGCCTCATCGGCCAGCGCATCGAGCTGACCTGGCGCGCCAATCTCCTCGCGCTGGACTGGGAGGAAGACTTCGTCAAGCCCTTCCGCGAGCCGGTGGCTTCAGGCGGTTACGTCGGGATGGGAAAGAGCCTGGATGGACTCATTCGCCTGGCCGCGCATACGCGCGAACCGCGCCTGCTCGATCTGCGCCACCGGATACTCGATGCCCTCCTCGCAGCGCAGGGAAGCGACGGCTACCTCGGCATCTACGCCCCTGAAGTGCGCACCATTCGCCTCTGGGATCTTCACGAGCAGGCGTATGTCCTGATGGCCCTCCTCGTCGACTGGGAGTGTTTTGGCGAGCAGCACTCTCTGCTGGCGGCGGAGCGGCTTGGCCTTTACCTGATTGGCCAACTCGACGAGGCGACCATGGCGAAGGTTGGGCGGCAGGAATCCTGGGGCGAGGTCTGCCCCCATCTGGCGATACTCGGCCTCGATCGCGCCTTGCTGAACCTCTATCGCATGACCGGCGATCGCCAGTTCCTGGATTTCGTGACCGATACGTTGCGGTTGCCCGAGTGGGATTTCCCCATCGTCGAAGGACGCTTCCTGCCGGTGGAGGGCCACATGTATGCGTACCTGACCCGCTGCCTGGCGCAGGTCGAGTTGTACGCGCTTACCGGTGATGAGCGACTGCTCGGGCCCACCCGACGGGCGCTCGATTATCTGGGCAAGGAGCAGGCGATGGTCATCACCGGCACCAACAGCATCGCCGAGTGCTGGCATTCCGACCACACGGGCAGCGGCGATCTCGGTGAAACGTGCGCCACCGCCTACCTCATCCGCCTCCTCGCCAAGCTGCTCTGCATCCAGGGCGACGGCCCTTTCGGCGACTGGATGGAGCGAAGCATCTACAACGCCCTCTTTGCCGCCCAATCCCCGGATGGTCGAAAGCTGCGCTACTACGCCCCTTTCGAAGGCGAGCGCGTCTACTGGGATCGCGATACCTACTGCTGCCCCGGCAACTTCCGCCGCATCATCGGCGAACTCCCGGCAATGATCGCCTTCGAGCAGGCCGATGGCCTCACCATCAACCTCTACACCCAGTGCGAGCTTCGGAGCCGCGGTGTCACCTTCCAGATGATGACCGACTATCCGAACTCCGGCCGCATCCGCATCGTCGTCGCGCCAGATCGCCCAACAGAGTTGACGCTGCGGCTTCGCCGTCCTGGCTGGTGCGGGAGCTTTCAGGCAATCGCTAAGGGCGAGGTGGCGGAGATGGAGGAGGCGGGACATTTTGTGTCGATCCGCCGGCTCTGGAAGCCGGGCGATTGCCTGGATGTGGAGATGGCGATGCCATGGCGCTTCATTCGCGGCATTCGCCGCCAGGAAGGCAAAGTGGCCGTGATGCGCGGCCCAAGCCTCTTCTGCCTTGCGCCAAGCCGTCAGCCGAGCCCGATCCTCGATCCGGCCGCGCTGCGCATCATTCCGGATAGCCTGGCGGTGGCCGACTCGCCGGCGATTCGACCGGACGGCATGGCCTGTCGCTTGAGAGCATCGCATCCAGCTGCCGGGGAGACGCTCGAGGTCGAGCTTACGGAATTTCCCGATCCGGAAGGCTGCGCGACCTGGTTCGATGGCGGTGATGCTGCTGCCGTGGAAGATGAAAACCTTACATCGCTGGCGATCGGAACGCCCGCCAGCCGCGTGGAGCAACCATGATGCGAGCGCTGGTCAAATATGCGAAAGGTCCCGGGCTGACGGAGTTGCGCGAGGTGGCGACACCCGTGCCCGGGCCGGGCGAGGTGCTGGTGCGGGTAAAGGTGGCGGCAGTCTGCGCATCCGACCTGCATCTCTATCATGACAGCTTTCCCTGTGAGCCGCCGCTGATCCTGGGCCACGAGTTCTCCGGAGAAGTATGTGAGCTGGGTCCTGGGGTGGTGGAGGTGAGCGTTGGCGACCGCATCGTCAGCGAGAACAATCCTCAGGCATGTGGAACGTGCGGCGTCTGCGCCTCCGGCTATCCCAACCTCTGCCCGGAGAAGCGGGCAATCGGTTTCAGGCGGGACGGCTGCTTCGCGGATTACGTCGTGCTGCCCGCCGTGCTGCTTCACCACATTCCGGACGGGGTGAGCTGGCAGGCCGCCGCACTATCGGAGCCGCTGGCGGTGGCTACGCATGCCGTCGAGGACCGCTGCGGAATCACCCGGGGCGACGTGGTCGTGGTGCTCGGGCCGGGCGCCATCGGCCTGCTCGCCGGATTGGTCGCCCGCGCCGAAGGAGCCGGGCGCGTCATCATGGCAGGCACCGATCGCGACGACGACCGCCTCGCCTGTGCCGCTAAGCTCGGGCTGGACTGCTTCAACGTGCAGACCGACGACCTTGCCGCTCACCTTCTGGAACTGACGAACGGGCTCGGCGCCGATGTCGTTGTGGAAGCCGCGGGAGCCGCCGCCTCCATCGATCTGGCGACCAGGCTGGTGCGACGCGCCGGCAGGATGGTGGCCATCGGCATCACCGGCAAACCGACCATTCCGGTTGCATGGGACACACTGGTGGCCAAGGCAGCCACCCTCGCCTTCTCGTACAGCTCACGCCGCCGCAACTGGTGCAAGGCAATGGAGTATCTGCGGGACGGCAGAGTCCCGGCCGAAGCCTTGATCACTGACTCGCTTTCCATCGATCGATGGCAGGATGCTTTTCACCAGATGGAGCAACTGGCCACCATTCGCACCGTTTTTACCCTCGGAGATTGCCCATGACCCCTCTTGACGATGCTGCCATCCTTGCCAGACTCACCGCCGGCCTCGACCATGACATTGGCCCCGATTCGCGGGTCCTGGTGCTCGTTCCCGATCGCACCCGCACCGCACCGATGGCCCGCCTGGCCCCGCTGGCGGCACGCTGGCTGCGCGACCGGGGCGCCCGCTGTGACTTCATGATCGCCCTCGGGACCCACCGTCCTCTCGACGATGGGCAGATCGTCGCCCACCTGGGCATCGACGACAGCGAACACTGGGACGGCGTCAACTGCTTCAACCATGTCTGGGATGAGCCTGCCGCGCTCGTCACCCTTGGCCATCTCGAGGCTGACGAGGTGGCGGAACTCTGTGATGGCCTGCTCAGCGAGCGGGTGGCCCTGACCGTCAACCGCCAGGTCGCCGACTACGATACGGTACTCGTCCTGGGGCCGGTCTTTCCGCATGAGCTGGTCGGCTTTTCCGGTGGCAGCAAGTATATCTTTCCGGGGATCTCCGGTCCGGAGATGATCGACTTCACCCACTGGCTGGGAGCGTTGCGCACCAGCGCCGGCACCATCGGCTTCAAGGACACCCCCATTCGGCGGGTCCTCAATGCTGCCGTGGACCGCCTCCCCTTTCCCGTTCTGGGAGCATGTTTCGTCGTCCACGACGACGAGATCGTCGCTTTCGAGAGCGGCTCACTGCACGCGGCGTGGGGGCGGGCAGCCGACGTTGCCGCACGCAGTCACCTGACGCCGCAGCCGCGGATGTACTCGCGTCTCATCGCCTGCTGTCCCGCCATGTATCCCGACCTCTGGACTGGCGGCAAGTGCATGTACAAATGCGAGATGATCGTCCGGAACGGCGGCGAGCTGATCATTTACGCGCCCCATGTCACTGCCTTCTCGGAGGTACATGGCCGGACGGTGGAGCGAGTCGGCTATCATGTGGCGGACTATTACACCGCCCACTGGGAGCGTTATGCCAAGGAATCCCGCGCGGTCATGGCCTACTGCTCGCTGGTCAAGGGGAGCGGCACCTACCGCGATGGGCGCGAACATCCCCGCATCAAGGTGACCTTCGCCACCGGCATCCCGCGTGAAGCCTGCGAGCGCGTTGGCATCGACTGGTGCGATCCCGCCGACGTCGACCTCGCCGCCTGCCGCCTGGATCCCGACACCTTCGTCGTGGAACGCGCCGGCGAAACCCTCTATCTCCCCCTCGGCGATCCGCGACTGCAATAGCAGCAAAAGAAGCCGCGAAGATTGCAGAAAGAGGCGTTCGGCGGCTTGCCGACTGCCTCCGCTGACGCCATGGTACGTATCGCCCTGCTGGCTAACCTGAACATGATGAGGATTCTCCATGTCACGCAACATCTGGTACTCCCTGTTGATTCTATGCCTTTCCCTGCGCCTTGGAGCGCAGGCCCCTGTCCTGCCACTGGAGACGCCTGAATTCCGCGGCGACTGGCAGGGCGCCGGCACCTTCCAACACGTAGTCGACGAAAAGACAGGGCGGCTGGCCCTCGATTATACCGAGACGCTCGATTCCTCCGGCACCGAGATCGTGCTCGACTTCGATTGGCAGGATCTGCGCCGGTATGACCTGCTTACCTTCGACTGGCGGAGCACCGGCGACGAGATGCTCGCGCAAGTGGCGTTGGAGGGCTATCCCGATGGGCTGCGACGGAACTATTACCTCTTCAAGAACCCCTCCACCCCCGGCACCTGGCAGCATGTATGGCTGGATCTCGGCCTGGATGACGACGGTGTCTACCTGCCGAAGGTGGAGTTGCCGGAAGGCAAGCTGCGCCTGCGCTTCCTCCTGCGCCTCAACCCCGTCGCCATTCCTTCCGCGACCCCTCGGATCGGGCTGCGCCTGTCCGACGTCAAACTGGTGGATCTCCCCGTTGAACTCACCAGCGATATGCGTACGGTGCGGGACCTCGATGAAGGGGGACGCATCGGCCAGCTCTACACCCTCCTGCTCACCAACGAAAGTGAGACTCCGCGTCAGACGACCCTTCATGTCGACACTGCCAACCTGGTCCATTTCCAGGTTTCCCTGGCCGAAGACGCGCTCACCCTCGCGCCTGGCGAGAGCCGCTCCGTCGAGGCGCGCATCACCATGGATGCCGAGCAGGCCACCCGCCTGACGCCACTTTACCTTGAAGAGGCCGCCGTCTTCGCAAGGGTAGTCGGCGAGCCGGACTGGACGACACCGTGGAATGGCGGCTACATGCTCAATCGCCTTCGCGGAGCCGTGCCGCTGCCGGATCGCGAAGCGCCTGTGCTGCTCCCGCGCGAAGAAGCCGAAGCTGGACGCCGCCGACTGGCCGGGGAGGCTGACTCGACGGCCGAGGCCCGCCTGCTCCAGCAGGCCGATGCCTTGCTGACCCTCGATCCCACCCCGCCCACGCTCCTTCACGGCAACCCCAACCACTACTTCTGCCCAGTACACAACTCGGTAATCCGCTTCCGCGGCCCCGGCAAGGACTGGTGCGAGCGTGGCGATCACATTGTCGATCTGACCACGGTGCCCGAGAAGGTCCAGCGCGCCTCGGCCTACGCTCACCACGGCTACCTGGCGAAAGCCGCCCACACCCTCGCCGATGCCGGCTGGAAGAGTGGCGATCGCAAATACATGAACAAGGCAAGCGAAATCCTGCTGACCATTGCGCGCCTTTATCCGACCTACCCGGTCTCCGAGCCGAGCGCCACCGGCTTCCAGTCGCGGATCGGCTGGGGCGTCCTGCAGGAGAGCTGGTGGTTCGACCCCATTCCACATGCCTACGACCTGGTGCGCGCAGCCGGTATCTGGAGCGAGGACGAGGAAGAGTTGGTGCGCCGCGACCTCGTCCTCGAAGGGGTGATGGCCATGCGGGTCCATCGCTCGGTTGCCAATCAGCAGGCAGAGTACAATCGCAGCGTCGGCATCGGCTCCCTGGCTATCCGCCACCACGTGCTGGCAGCTGAGGCTCTCGACGGCGAATACGGCATGCGCGCCCAGTGGCGACTCGATTTCGATGCCGACGGCTGGACCATGGAGCGCGACTTGGGCTACCATCGCGCCGCCGCCAAGCCCTTTCTCGATTTCGCCCTCGCCCTCGATGCCAACGGCGTGCCTGTCTTCGACGAGCGCCTGAAGAAGCTCTTCGATGCGCCGGTACTGCGGAGCCGCGACCTGATCGGCATGCCTTTCCTGGAAGGATTGGAGAAGTACGGGGACCCGCTCTATGCGCGCACCCTTGCCGCGGCACGTCGTCAGCCCCTGCCGCCGATGCCCGAAGGCTTTCCGAACAGCGTGCTGCCGGAGGGCGGCTTCACCGTCTTGCGGGCGGGAACCAGCGACGCCAACCTCGTCACTGCCACCATCAATTGGGGTGAGCCCAGCCATCGTGGCGGCCGCGTCCTCCTCAATCCCCACTTCACCTGGCACGGCCACGAACTGAACACCATGGTGGCCCGCATCGGCTACGGCTATGAGCAGAGCGGCTTCTCCTACACCACCGCGGCCGGCAACAGCATCGTCATCGATGGGCAGGTGCACTCGATGTTGCGGGCGGATCAGGTCGCCGTGCTCGATGGCGACTATCCCGCCGGACGCTGGCTGGCTCCCTTCACCCGCCCTCCGGCGCAGGGCGTGCAGTGGGCGCGCACCCTCGCCCTCTGCGGCGATACCGCCGTCGTCCTCGATCAGGTCGAAGCCAAGCGCCCAGTCCGCCTGGACTGGCTGACCTACCTCTCCGGCGAGCTGCAAGCGGCGGATGGCGAGACTACCGCCTGGCGACCCATCCCCGACTTCAGTGAACAAGGCAGTGGTTACCAGTACTTCCTCTCCCCGGAGATGGCCGATGGCGATGCGCCGCGCCGCTTCCCCTATGTACTCGGCGCGAAAGCTGCCGCCCATGGCGAACTTAGCCTGCTTTATCCCGAGGGTACGAAGGTCGTGCGCATGCGCGCCCCCACCGGATGGCATCCGCGCGAAGTGCCGGTTCTTGCCATGCGTCAGGAAGCTGTTCAAAACACCTGGTTTGCGGCGGCCTATACCGGCAGTGAAGCGGCGGCGGAGGCCGGCGCCACCCTCCAGCGCCTTAACGTCAGTCGTGACGGACAACCCCTGACGCCGACCGAGGCTCTCGCCATCCGCGTCACCACTCCGGGCGGCAGCTACCTGATCTTGAGTACGTCGCGGGAAGGGGACGTCGACGTTGAAGGGCGCCTCATGCGAGGCCCCTTGAGTGTGATTGCAGACTAATCGGGGAGAGGCAGATGCAGCTTGATGACGATGGGCTCTTTCTTGTCGGAGCTTCGACCGCACCGTACGCGAAAGCCCAGGATTGGCCGATGCAAGAGTGGGAGAAAGACCTGCTCACCATGCGCGAACTGAACTTCAACACCGTGCGCATTTTCGCACCCTGGGACCGCATCGAGAGGCGGGAGGGCGAGTTCGACTTCAGTAAGCAGGATTACATGCTGGAGATCGCCGCCCGGCACGACATGAAGGTGATCCTCAACATGGGTGGGCTCTTCCGCAATCCGTGCGGCTGCTACCAACCCCGCTGGCTCGCGGAGAACCATTCCTGCCACCAGTATCAGACGGCACCGGGCGTGACGGCCCCCATGCCCAACCGCATCTGCCCGGACGACCCCATCCATCTGGATAAGGCCATGAATTTCATGGCCCGGACGATCGAGCGCTACGCCAAGGCCGATGCCCTCATTGCCTGGATGATCTGGAACGAACCGGATCGGCGCGAAGCCTGCTGCTGCACCCACACCCTCGACCTCTTTCGCCATTGGCTGAAACACCGGTACCAGAACCTCGACGCTCTCAATCGTTGCTGGAGCACCGAGTCCCCCATCGAGTTCGACTGCTGGGACGAGATCTCTCCCATTGGGGTGCCCACCCTCAATGCGCGGCGGGACTGGCTGGCCTTCAACCAGCACCGCCTGGCGCAGACCATGAGCGAAATCGATCAGTTGGTGGGTGAGTACGATCCGCACCGGCGCCCGACCACCGCCAACCTCGTCTACCATCACACCGCGAACGAAGCGGAGATGCACGGCCCGCGCCTCGGGCTGGACGTGGCGCAGGTTGGCCAGGCCCTCGGCATCATGGGCGTCTCCTGCTACACTATTGCCCACCCCTTCGATCCGCGACCAGCCTGGGAAACCGCCTACAAGCTGAGCCGTTTGCGCAGCGCCTCCCGCGATCCCGCGCGACGCACGCTCGTGCTGGAGACGGAGGCGGGGCCCTACGTGCGCATGATCACCGACCACCAGCGCCGGCAACGCTTCTACCACCTCCTTGGCCACAACGCCAAGTCGATCATCCTGTGGAACTATCGCAGCCGGCTCTCCGACGGTCAGGTTGGCTATTTTCACCTGCAGAAATGGGATGGCACCCCAAGCCGCCGCGCCCGAAGCATCGGCGACTTCGCCGGGCTGCTCCAACGCCATGCGCGCACCCTCAACCGGGTCTATCCACAGCGGGCCGCGGCCGTGCTGGTAACCGAGGAACAGCAGCTGCTCTCGAGCGTCACCCACGGCGGCCATTACGTGGACCAGCACGTTTCGCGCTTCGGCGCCTACAAGCTCCTCTGGGATCTGAACATCCCCGTCGACTGCCTGGCGGAAAACAATCTGGATCAGATGGGTGAGTTCGCGGTCATCCTCCTGCCGATGGTGGAGAACATGAGCGCCTCCATGGCCGAACGGCTCCGCCGCTACGTCGAAGCAGGTGGGACGCTGATCGCCGAGAGTCCCTTCGCCTTCAAGGATAGCGACAACTATCTGCAATACCGCGCCCCGGGCTTCGGCCTCGACAAGCTCTTCGGCGGGTGGACAAGCGACCGCGAGGGCTGGGAGACGGCCTCCCCCATGATGTGCCCGGACGGCCAGGCCAAGGTCCATTTCTTCTGGCACGAGTTCACCCTCAGTAGCGGCCAGGCCATAGCCCACTATGCGGATGGTGGTGTGGCGGTGGTCGGCAACTCCTTCGGCAAGGGGCGGACCCTCCTCGCCGGAACCGAGATCTTCCGCCAGTACGTCAACGATCCGCAACCCGCCATGACCGCCCTGCTCCAGCGCGAGATTCTCGCCTCGGGTGTGCAACCCACCGCCCGCGTATCCGGCGACTCCCAGAACGTCGAGGTCTGCCGCTTGACCGGCCCCGGTGGCCTGCTCTACTTCATCATCAACCATAATGCGCACGATGTCTCGATCGATGTGGAGCTGGCTGACAGCGGTCCCTGGGTCGACTTCGAGACCGGCGAGGGACGTGACCTGCGCGGCACCTTCACCTTGCGGAGCGAGTCCGTCCTTGCTCTGCTCAAAGCGCCGGAGTCAACCCCATGAAGATCACCTCGATTCGTCCCCTGATCTGCCACGCCTACCGCACCAACTGGGTCTTCGTCAAGGTCTCCACCGACGAGGGAATCCACGGCGTCGGCGAAGCGACCCTGGAGTACCGCGAACAGACCGTCGCCCAGGCGATGCTGGAACTGGAGCGGAGCCTGATCGGGCGCGATCCCCACGACATCGAAGCCATCTGGCACGAGACCTACCGCAACGTCTACTGGCGGGGCGGCCCCGTCCTCATGAGTGCCCTCTCCGGGATAGAGATGGCGCTCTGGGACATCAAGGGCAAGGCGCTCGGCGTTCCCGTCTACCAGCTTCTCGGCGGGCGCGTGCATGAGAGCGTGCCCTGCTACGCAAACGGCTGGTTTGCGCCGGCGAAGCGGCCGGAGGAGTTCGCCGAGAAGGCCCGCGCGGCCGTTGCGCAAGGCTTCCGAGGTCTCAAGTGGGATCCCTTCGGCGCCGCCTACCTGAACATCGAGAAGAGCCAGCTCCGCCAGGCGCTGGCTTGCGTCGAAGCCGTGGTCGATGCCGTCGGCGACGACGTGGAGATCCTCGTCGAAGGACATGGGCGATTCAACGTGGCGACGGCGGTGCGCATCGGGCGCGCGCTCGAAGCCTTCGACATCACCTGGTTTGAGGAGCCGGTCCCTCCGGACAACCTGGAAGCCCTCCTCGAGGTCAAGCAGCGGGTGCGCGTGCCCATTGCCGCCGGCGAACGCATCTACAGTCGCTGGGACTACCAGCGCTTCTTTCAGTTGCGATGTGCAGACTATGTGCAGCCCGACCTGAGCCACGTGGGTGGCATCGGCGAGGTGAAGAAGATCGCCGCCCAGGCGGAAGCCAACCACATCGCCATCTGCCCTCACAATCCAAGCGGCCCGGTGGCCAATGCCGCGGCCCTGCAGATCGCCGCCTCCACCACCAACTTCCACTTGCTCGAAACCATGGCCAGCGATGTCCCCTGGCGCAAGGATATCTGTGACGAAAGCATCCGCTTCGAAGGTGGTCGCATGTGGGTTCCGGATCGCCCGGGGCTGGGCATCGAGCTGAACGAGGAGGCCATTGCCGAGCATCCCTTCGAGCCGCGCGAGCTGCGCCATTATCGTGGCGATCTCACCGATATCCGTCCAGACAATGCCGCCGGCTGGTTCAACCCGAAGAAAGTGGAAGATGGCTGATTCCCGGATATGGCGTCGAGGCACCAACATGGCTATAGTACCCGCCAGGAGCAAGCACGGATGACGGAACAAAGGCAAAACACGCTCAACGAGTACTTCCGCGCCTGCGGCAAGTGGGCGGATGAGCTGACAGGGGAACCGGAGACAGCGATCCGGCGCGTGATCAGCGACTCCCGGCAGGCACGCCCGGGTGATCTCTTTGTCGCCATCGTCGGCGCCAGGCAGGACGGGCGTCGCTATCTGGCCGCGGCTCAGGAGGCCGGCGTCGCCGCGGTCGCCTTCATGCCTCCCGCCCCCTGCGAGATCTCCGTCCCCCACCTCCTGCTCAACGATGACTATGCCGCCCTCGGTCGACTTGCCGAGCTGGCCTATGGTTATCCCGCCCAGCAGATGCGGGTGAGCGCCGTCACCGGTACCAATGGCAAGACCACCGTCGCCACCCTGCTGACCTCCATGCTGCGCCGGCAGGAGCGGGAGGTCGGGCTGATCAGCACCATTCAATACGAGGTGGGCGATCGGGTGATCAGCGCCCGCCGTACAACGCCGACCCCCCTCGAGCTGCAGGAGCTGCTGGCCCAGATGGTGAAAGCGGGGCTAAACGATGTGGTCATGGAGGCTTCCAGCCACGCCCTGCATCAGCGACGCCTCGGCAGTGCCCAGGTTCACGCCGCGATCTTTACCAATCTGACCAGCGAGCACCTCGACTACCACCATACGATGGAGGCCTACTTCGTCGCCAAGCGGATACTTTTCGAGGAGTACCTGGCTCCCGGCGGCCATGCCATCATCAATATCGACGATACGTATGGACGACGCCTCGCGGAGGAGCTTCCCGCGAAGCGCCCGGATCTGCTGATCCTCACCTACGGTCTGGATCCCGCCGCCGATGTGCAGGCCCGGAACATCGACCTGTATCGCGAGGGCGCCGACTTCACGCTGGTGCTGGAAGGGGAGATCCTGCCGATCCGCTGGGACATCACCGGCAGGTACAACATCGGCAATGCGCTGGCTGCGTCCGCGGCGGCATGGGCGCTCGGTCTCTCCTCCGGTGCCATCCACGATGCCCTGCAGCTCTTCACCGGCGTACCCGGACGGCTGCAACGCATCGACGGGCGCAAGGGCATCGCCGTCTTTGTTGACTATGCGCACACCGGCGACGCCATCGCCAACTGCCTCTCGGCCCTGACGCCGCACAAGCCGGGGCGGCTGGTCGTCATCTTCGGCTGCGGTGGCGACCGGGATACGACGAAACGTCCCGAAATGGCGCGCCTCGCCGCCGAAGCCGCCGACCAGTTGATCATCACCAGCGACAATCCACGCGGCGAGGATCCCGAGGCCATTCTCGACCAGATAGCCGCCGGCATTCCGCCGGAGGTGCCGTATCACCGTATCGCGGATCGTCGCGCCGCCATCCACTATGCCATGGAGCATGCCCTCCCCGACGACACGATCCTCATCGCCGGCAAAGGACATGAATGCTACCAGGAGATTCAGGGCGTGGAGTATCCCTTCAATGACGTGGAGGTGGCTCGCGAAGCCATGGCCGCCTGTGGACTCCTCCCCGAAGCCGATCAACCAGGCAAAGAGGGCGACCAATCATGAAGGACATTCGCATTGGCGCGGTCCAGATGGAGCATCGCGATGGTGACAAGGCGGCAAACCTTGCCGTCATCCGGCGCTTTGTCCAGCAGGCCGCCGAGCAGAAGCTCCAGATCGTCGCCTTTCCCGAATGCTGCATCACCGGCTACTGGTACCTGCGCCATCTCGATCGCGCTCAGCTGGTGGCGCTGGCGGAACCGATCCCCGAAGGTCCCTCCACCGCCGAATTGCTCGACCTCTCCCGCCAGTATGGTCTGACCATCGGCGCCGGCCTCGTTGAAATCGCCGTCGATGGCTCCCTCTACAACTCCTATGTCGTGGCCATGCCCGACGGGACCTTCGCCTGCCACCGCAAGCTCCATTGCTTTGTCAGCGAACACATGTCGAGCGGCGACACCTATACCGTCTTCGATACCCCCCATGGTTGCCGCGTCGGCATCCTCATCTGCTACGACAACAACATCGTCGAGAATGTGCGCATGACCGCGCTGCACGGGGCCGAACTCTTGCTCGCACCCCACCAGACCGGCGGCTGCACCACGCCCGATCCGCATACCATGGGGCTCATCGACCGCCGCCTCTGGGACGAGCGCCACACCAACCCGGCCGCCATCGAGGCCGAGTTCTACGGCTGCAAGGGACGCGGATGGCTGATGCGCTGGCTGCCCGCCCGCGCTCACGATTCCGGCCTCTTCCTCGCCTTCGCCAACGGCGTCGGCGTCGACGATGACGAGATCCGCACCGGCAATGCCATGATCCTCGACTGCTATGGTCGCATCCTCACCGAAAGCTGGCGCGCCGCCGACCTCATGGTGACTGCCGACCTCGATGCCTCCCTCCTGCGCAACGCCACCGGCCGCCGCTGGATACGCACCCGCCGCCCCGAACTCTACGGCCCCCTGGCCATGCCCACCGGCGACGAGCGCCCGACCCGCGAACTGCGCTTCGACAACCAGGGAGTCTGACGTGCCCTTCACCGCACAGATCGATTACCGCGTCCCCTACGCCGACTCCGACCAGATGGGCGTCGTTTACTACGCCAACTTCCTCGTCTACTTCGAGCGCGTCCGCAACGAGATCCTGCGTGGCGCCGGCTACACCTACCGTGAAATGGAGGCCGACGGTCTCCAGTTGCCCGTTCTCGAGGCCCACTGCGAGTACAAGTCCCCAGCCCGCTATGACGACCTGCTCAGCATTCGCGGCAGCGCCTCCGCCCTCGGCCGCACCCGCATCAAGGTCAACTGCGAAGTGTGGCGCGAAGGCACCCTCCTGGCCACCGGCCACACGATCCACGCCTGCATCTCCGTCGACAAAAAACGCCCCGTCCGCCTCCCCAAGCCCCTCCAGGAGCAGCCCTGAGAACGTCCCCCTCGTCCGACCCGGCTCCTACGCCTTGGCGATCAGCTCTTTGAAGCGGGTAAAGAGATAGGACGAGTCGTGGGGGCCGGGACCGGCTTCGGGATGGTGCTGCACCGCGAAGACGGGCTCACTCCTGTGACGGATGCCCTCGATGGTCTGATCGTTCAGGTTCAGGTGGGTCACCTGCAGATTGGCGGCTTCAATGCTCGCTGGATCGATCGCGAAGTTGTGGTTCTGCGTGGTGATCTCCACCGCACGCGTCTCCAAATCCATCACCGGATGGTTGCAGCCATGATGGCCGAACTTCAGGCGATAGGTCTTGGCGCCGCACGCCAGCCCCAGCAACTGGTGTCCGAGGCAGATACCCATGATCGGTGTCTTGCCGATCAATTGGCGGGCTGTCTCGATGGCATACAGGACGGCAGCCGGATCGGCGGGGCCGTTGGAGTAGAAGACCGCATCCGCCTTCAGCGCCAGCACCTCTTCCGCGCTCGTCTTGGCGGGTACGACGGTGATGTCCATGCCCAGCTTGCGCAGGCAGCGCAGGATGTTCCACTTGATGCCATAGTCGAAGGCGACGAGCTTGAGGTCGACGGGCGGCAGATCGTCGGCAATTCCCCAACTGATGGTGTGGGCATTGTCGGGATCCCAGCCGTGCATCTCGGCGCAGGTGACTTTGCTGGCATAATCCTGCCCATCGAGACCGGGCCACCGGCGGGCGATCTCGATCCCCTCTTCGGGGCTCTTTTCGCCGGTAACGCAGAGGAAGGCTTTCTGCGTTCCCTTGTCGCGCAACATGCTGGTGAGCGCACGGGTATCGAGGCCGCCAATGCCGGGGACCTTCTGGTCCTTGAGGAACTGGTCGAGGCTCACCTCGGAACGCCAGTTGGCGGGTTCATTGGTCTCATGTACGATGAAGCCGCTCAGAAAGGTCTGCCGGGACTCGGCGTCGGCGGCATTGATGCCCGTGTTGCCGATCTCGGTATAGGTCATGGTGACAATCTGACCGCTGTAGGAGGGATCGGTCAGGACTTCCTGATATCCGGTCATGCCGGTGTTGAAGACGACCTCGCCGACGGTGTCGACACGGGCACCAAAGGCCCAACCGCGCATGACAGTGCCATCTTCCATTGCCAGAAAGGCGGCTTTTTCCCGCTTTTCGCGCCAGTTCCAACGTGATTGCGTCATCGGTAAGAAGAGCCCTTGAGGGTTGCGTATTGCGTCTGAAACAAAGTCCGCGTACAATAACCCCTGCGGGCATCATGGGCAAACGACTCGCGTCACTTTGTGCCGTTGCGTCCATTCTCGGAAACCGGCTCTTCCAGATCAAGCTTCCGGATATTGAGGCGCGCGATCTTCCGCTCGTCTGCTTCAATGATCTGCACTTCCAGGTTGTCGAGCTGGATGACCTCACTGGCGCGGGGGATTCGACCGAGCTTGCTGCTGATGTAGCCGCCGATCGTATCATAGTCTTCATCTTCCGGGATGTTGACGTTCAGCAGCTCGTTGATCTCGTCGATGGGGGTGCGGGCATCCGCGGCAACTCGCCCCTCGGCGTCGATCGTATACAGTTCTTCCACTTCATGCATGTCGTACTCATCGCGGATCTCACCGACGATCTCTTCGAGGATGTCCTCGATCGTCACCAGCCCGGCCGTGCCGCCGTACTCGTCGATGATGACCGCAATCTGCTTCTTGCTCTGCTTGAACTCGTCGAGCAAATCGCCGATGTTCTTCGTCTCGGGCACAAAGACCGGCTCGTGCAGGAAGGTGTCGAGTTGCCCATCGACGCCGATGCGGTCGTCATTGAGCAGATCCTTCGCATAGACGATGCCGACAATGTGATCGATGGAATCGCGATAGATGGGGATACGGCTGTGGCCGCAGGCGACGATCAGCCGCTTTGCTTCGGCGACGCTGGAGCCGATGCTGAGCGCATCGACATCGACGCGCGGGCTCATGATCTCCTTGACCAGAGTCTCGTCCAGATCGAAGATGCCGCGGATCATCCGCCTTTCGCTGTCCTCCAGATCGCTCTCCTCGTCTTCCTCATGGGCGTCCTGCTCCACAAGGGAGATGATCTCGTCGGCCGTGGTCGTCTTTTCCTCTTCGTCTTCCAGCTCATGCAGGCTGTGGACATGCTCCTGGAGCCAGAGAGTCGGCTGCACCAGCGGGAAGAGGATGAAGTAGATGAGTCTCACCGGCGGATGCGACACGTAGAGAAGCGACCACGGGTGCGAGGCGAGCAGCCCGTTTCCCGCGATCTCCGTGACCAGAAGAAAGCTCAACGTCGTGATCGCTGCACTGATGGCAATTCCAGCCGGCGTTGCCTCCATCAGAAATGGATACAGCTGCCGATAGCAGAGGATGGCGAAGAGGACGATGTTGGCCAGACTGAGCAGCCGCAGCGCGAGAATGTGCTCGCGGCGTCCCTCCAGCAACGTCTCCGCCATCGAAATCAGGTGACGCTTCTTCTGAGCATCCAGTTTTTTGATCTTCCCCCAGCTTAGCTCTGTCACCGCGGTTGACACGGCGGTCAGCCAGGTACCCAGTGCCAGGTTCAGCAGCAGTATCAGCAAGTACTCAGGTTGCATACGTTGCGAGAGCGTCTCCAACTAGAAATGAGGACGGTGAAGGCAGGTTGCCCTTCGCCGCCGGATGCATCAGAAGATGCTGTCCAGGTTGTAATGATGGCAAAGGTCGTTCATGATCGAGGACTCGGCCTCGCGCATGGCGGCGACATCCGCCACCTCGTGATCGTCATATCCGGCAAGGTGCAGCATGCCATGTATGGCGTAGAGCACCACTTCGTAGCCGACACTCGTCCCGGCGACTGTTGCCGCCTCGGCGGCCACTTCAGGGCAGACGAGAATGTCGCCGATGACGGTTGCCTCCTCGCTGTCACCCTCAGCAGGCGAACCGTCGGAACGATAGTCGAACGTGATGACATCAGTGGCTCCGTGATGGCCAAGAAACGCCTGGTTAATGTAACCGATCCGCTTCTTTCCGATCAGGGTTATCATAAGTTCCAGGTTCGATGATGATGGTGTCGCCTCCGCGAATGGAGGCGGCACGGTCACTGGCGTCGGTCGATCCGCCACCGGCTTCCGGCTGAGGTCGACGCGGCTCATCGACCGTCTCAGTGCCTTCATCAGCACTTCGCGGTTTGCGAGCGGCTGTTTTCTTTGCCTGTTCACCAGGTTCAGTATCGGAGAATTTGGGATAAGCGACTCTTCCATGGAGCATCGTGTGGAGGGTTTTCTTTATGGTTTCGACGACGATCTTGAGTTCGGCCATGGTCAGTTGGCTATGGTCGAGCTGGCCGTTGAGCAATTTGTTGTGAAAGATCTCTTCGACCTGTGCGTCGATCTTCTGGGGAGTCGGCTTTTCGAGGGATCGCGAGGCGGCCTCGCAGGAATCGGCGAGGCTGATGATGCTGGCTTCGCGGCTTTGGGGCGCGGGGCCGGGATAGCGGAAGTTTTCCTCATCGGCGGCATCGTTGATCTGGTTGCTGTCGAGCGCGCGGCGATAGAAATAATAGACGAGACTGGTTCCGTGATGAGTGGCAATTGCCTCGCGAATCGGCTCCTTGAGCTTGTACTTGGCTGCCATGGCCAGCCCTTCCTTCACATGGTTGAGGATGACCATCGAGCTCATTCGGGGGCTGAGTTCCTCGTGTCGGTTCTGGCCGAAACTGTTTTCGGTGAAGTAGCTGGGGTTGGCTAATTTACCGATATCGTGGAAATAAGCCGCGACACGGGTAAGCAACGTGTTGGCGCCAACGGCCTGGGCGCCATGCTCGGCGAGGGTGGCCACCATGAGCGTATGATGATAGGTCCCTGGTGCCTCCAGCTGCAGACGCTTGAGCAGTGGATGATTCAGGTCACTCAACTCCAGCAAGCTGATGTTGGTGGTCAACCGGAAGAGAAACTCGCAGAGAGGCAGCAACAGATTGACGAGCAGAATCGTCAGGAAGGCGGAGGCCGCCAGAACGCCCAGTACATAAAGGAAGTGGTGCCACGGAAGGCCATTGTGCAACAGGTAGGCCGCCTCCACCAGATAGCCGGCCAGGAGAATCCACAAGGCCGCGCGAAAGGTCTGCACCCGTGTCCGCGACTTGTAGATGGCGATAACCCCGACCAGTGAGGTCACGATCGCGAGGACAAGCACTTCCGAGGGCTTGTCTCCCACCACGATTATCAGCGGTGGCAGCAGTATGGCGGCGCTCAGGCCGGCCTTCTTGCCGACAAGGAGCGCCAGCAGCAACGGCGCCAGGGTCAAGGGCAGCGCCGGATAGACGAAGACCGGTATCCCCGCCTGGAAGAAGTGCATCGCCTCCTCGGTTGCCCAGACAATCAGCAGCTGCAGCGAGCCAACCGTCCCCAGCATGATCAGGCTGAGCTTGCGGGCCACCAGCTCTGGATGCTGATGCCGCACATAGATGGCAGCGATCAGCAGCAACAGCAGGCTGATGACGAGAAGCTTGATGTCCTGCTTCATCTCCAGCATGAGGTCGCGGCTCGATTCGATCATCAGCGCATGCGCTTTCAGCTTGTTGATATCCTGCTCGCTGACGGTGCTGCCGCGGGCAATGAAGACGGTTCCCTTGTTGACCAGCCGCATCTCCGGCTGCACACGCTCCATCGCCTGCTCGCGCGCCACCCGCCGCAGATCGGCATCGAACGCGAGGTTGGGCTTGACCAGAGGCGCGAGTGCCGCCGCCAGATTCAACCCCCTGAGATCGATGCCGTCGATTCGCCCGCGATTGCCGATCACACTATCGAGCGCTTTAGCCGCGGCGGCTTCAGGTGTGAGCAAGTCCGACGTGCTCACACCCTGCTTGCTTTGATCGAGCGGCTTACGATTGTGCTGATCGACGACAATGATGCGCTCGGTGCGGTCGGTGATCCACTCCTTGTCCGCCTGGACCACACCATTCTGCAGATAATCGTTCAGCGTCTCCAGGAAGGTGCGTTGGTTGTCCGCATCACGAAAAATGGCGATCAATACGGCGCGCTCGCGCTCACCAAGATTGTCCAGCACGGCAGCCAGGGTATCACTACCGCCAGCCGGCGGTGGTCCTTCGCTCTCCTGTTGAAGAAAGTCGAAGAGGCGCTGGAAGGCCTGCAGGCTCTGCTCCTTCCGGGTGGTATCGAGGCGGTAATAGTCGAGGACCTTCTGGGCCTCGCGCTGCCGCGCCTCCTGGGTCTCGGCCTCGTCGATATAGGAGAAGTCGACCTGCGCGACGACGCTGGTGGGCGAGCGCTGGCCGCGTACCAGGTCGAGCGTGTTCTGGGGGGCGCGATAAAGGATGGTAAAGGCGCAGACCAGCCAGGTAAGCAGAACCACCAGGCTGGGAAGGACACGCCCCATCACCGGGCGGCGAATGACCTGTGTGGCCGTGTCGCCGTTGCGGCGCTTCTTGCTGGCGGGGCCTTTACGCTCCAACTCGCTGCGCTTGCGCCATTTGAATAGCTTGAGAAAAGACATGACGGCATCTGTCCAGGAAGGAGTTACGACGATCAGGGAATCCGGATCGTAACGCCCGCGGTCAGTTGATTCGGATTGGTGATGAGGTTCCGATTGGCGTCACGAATGCGCCGCCATTCCCCTGCGTCGCCATAGAACTTCTCCGCGATCCGCGAAAGGGTATCGCCGCGTTGAATCACGTAACTCCTCGCAGTGGTGTTGGCTTCGCCTTCCGGAACGATCTTGAAAGGCTGCAACTGGGCAGGAGTCTCACCGGACGGACCGGCAGCGCCAGGATCGGGATCGGGATCGGGGGCAGGAGCGGGGATCTGGATACTCAGCGCCGGCAGGGCCTTGGCGTCAGGCTTGGGAGCTTCCACGGCGGCTGACGGGGGCGGCGCCACGGCAGGCGTCGGTTGCACCCGAGGCGCGCGGCTGGCGGGCGGCGCCGCGCTCTCGCGCCGGTGCGGCTGCCGGAAGGTCGATGACGATGAGCGCACGGCTTGCGGCAGCGGCGACGGCTGCCAGTCGGGATACCACTGCCGCAACCGGTAAGCCCAGAGCAATTGTTCGTCGGTAAGTGGAACACGCTCCTCCTCCACTGCTCCGTCATGCTCCCATTCCGGATACCAGCGGCGCAATACGGCAGCCCACTCGTCCCGCTCCGCGACCTGCGAAGGCGCGGTCAGTGCGGGAGAGTCTTGGGTGGCGCAGCCGCTCCCGTAAAGAAGCCCGAGCAGCAATGCCGCCAGATATGGGCGAAGAGCGGCGCGCGGCAGCGCGGATCGCTCTCCGGATGCATCAGTCTTCATATTTGCGGAGCGCCAGGACGCCGTTGTGCCCCCCAAACCCAAAGTTGGAATTCAAAGCCACTTTTACATCCGCCTTCAGGTTCTGATTCGGCAAGATCTGCAGATCGCAGTCGGGGTCCGGAGTCTCGTGGTTATAGGTTCCGGGAATAATGCCTTCGTTGAGGACCTTGACACAGATAATGGTTTCGAGGCCGCCCGCGGCTCCAAGGGCATGTCCAGTCAACGCTTTCGTGCTGGTCACGGGCACCTTGTAGGCATGATCGCCAAGTGCGCGCTTCACCGCCATAGTCTCGTACTTGTCATTGAGCGGCGTACTTGTTCCATGGGCGTTAATATAACCGATATCCTCCGGCTTCAAACCGCCGCACTTCATGGCCGCGGTCAAGGCAAGAGCAGCACCCTCCCCACCGGGGCAGGGTGCGGTCAGATGATGAGCGTCCGCGCTGGCTCCATAGCCAACCACTTCGGCGAGGATTCTGGCGCCGCGCGCCTGGGCATGATCGAGACCTTCCAGCAACACGACACCGGCGCCTTCGCCAATGACAAAACCGTCGCGGCCCGCGTCGAACGGACGACTGGCGTGCAGTGGATCGTCATTACGTTCGGAGAGCGCCTTCATGGCGCAGAAACCGGCTATGCCAATGCGCGAAATACACGCTTCGGCCCCGCCGGCGAACATGACGTCCGCATCGCCGCGCTTGATGCACCAGAAGGCTTCCCCAATGGAATGGGTAGCCGTGGCGCAGGCGCTCACGATACTGAAGTTCGGGCCGTTGGCGCCGAACAACATCGAGATGCTGCCGGCCGCCATGTCCCCAATCATCATGGGAATAAGAAACGGAGAGACTTTGCCGGGGCCGCCTTCAACGAAGCGCCTCAGCTGGGCTTCGAGGGTCAGGATGCCCCCGATTCCACTGCCGACAAAGACGCCGATGCGGCTCTTGTCCGTGGAATCGAGATCGAGTTTGGCTTCCTTCAGTGCCTCATCGGCAGCAGCCAGAGCATAATGGCAGAAGGGATCGTACCGTTTCGCGTCTTTAGCGGGGATGACGCTCGTCACGTCAAAATCCCTCACTTCGCCGGCGATACGGGAGCGATATTCGGTGGCATCGAACTGAGTGATCGGTCCAATACCACTGCGTCCGCTGATGACGCCCTGCCACAATGCATCGACGGAATTTCCGAGACTGCTTACAGCACCGGTTCCGGTGATGACCACGCGTTTAGAGAATGACATAAACTAAGGCAATTAGGAAAGATTGCGGTTGAGATCAGCGGGAATCGCCACTGAAGGCAGCCAAACGGCAAAACTCAGGCGACTCAGGCCTTGCAGTTCTGCTCGATATAGGTGATAGCATCCTGGACGGTCCGCAGATTCTCCGCGTCCTCGTCAGGAATTTCGGCTCCGAATTCTTCTTCCAGTGCCATAACCAGCTCGACGGTGTCGAGGGAGTCAGCACCAAGGTCGTCGATAAACTTCGCGTCCGGCGTAACCCGGTCCGCACTCACACCAAGCTGATCGGCCACAATCTCTTTCACGCGGTCTGCAATAGAAGCCATTCGTTATCCTCCAGATTTACCATGACTAAGGGTGGTCAAAAACAAGTTTTTGAGCAAAGAAAGCGTTTGGATAGAACGGTAATATGGGATTACCGGACCAAAAGTCAAATCGCTTTCTACATAACCAGCCCGCCATCGACGTTGATGGTCTGACCGGTCACGAAATCGGCGTCGGCGCTCGCCAGGAAGGCGACGACAGCCGCAACGTCTTCCGGGCTGCCTGGTCGCTTGATGGGCGAATTCTGCAGGAACATCGCCTTCTGCTCGTCCGAGAGGTGGGCAGTCATCTCGGTCTGGATGTAACCGGGGGCCACCGCATTGACGTTGATGTTCCGCGATGCCAGCTCCTTGGCCGTCGACTTGGTCAAGCCGATGACGCCGGCCTTGCTGGCCGCGTAGTTCGCCTGACCCGCATTGCCCATGACGCCGACGACGGAGGCGATGTTGACGATCTTGCCGTAGCGCGACTTCATCATCGGCCGGGCGACCGCCTTGGTGCAGTTGAAGACCCCTTTGAGGTTGACGGCGATGACCGCGTCCCAGGCGTCTTCCTTCATCCGGATGATCAAATCATCCTTGGTGATGCCGGCGTTGTTGACGAGAATATCCAGTGAGCCAAAGTCGTCGATCACCTGCTTGACCATGGCATCCACATCGTCGAATTTGACGACATTGGCCTGGTAGGCACGCGCTTCCACGCCGCTGGCGGCGAACTCCGAAGCGGTCTGCTGGGCGACCTGAAGGTTGATGTCGACGATGGCCAGCTTGGCGCCTTCGTCGGCTAGACGGCGACTGATCGCCTTGCCGATGCCTTGCGCACCACCGGTGACGATGGCGACTCGATCTTTCAGTTTCATGTGCAAAACTCCCTCTTGTTCATACTAAGGAACGCGATTGCCGAAGGCATTGATGAGGCTACCACCGAACGAGGTTGGCGCCCCACGTGAGACCGCCGCCGAAGGCGACGAAGAGCAGATAATCACCGTGGCTCACCAGTCCGCCGCGCACCAGCTCGTCGAGCGCGATGGGGATGGAGGCCGCGGATGTGTTGCCGTACTTGTCGAGATTCATATAGACGTGATCGTCGTCAATGCCGACCCGCTTGGCGATGCTGCCGATGATGCGGGTGTTGGCCTGATGGGGAATGAGCCAACGCACCTGATCGACGCCGATGCGGGCCTTGCGCAGTGTCTCCTTGGCGGCGCTTCCCATCTTGTTGACGGCGAGCTTGAAGACTTCCGGGCCGGACATGGTCAGGGTGTTCAGATGCGCATCCAGATTCTCATGGGTGACCGGGGTGCGGGTGCCTCCCGCCGGCGTGTGGAGAATCTCGGTGTATCGACCATCCGAACCCAGAGTGGAGGCGATGTAGCTGTTCTCCTCGGCCTGGCAAGCCTTCAGCACCACCGCCCCCGCGCCGTCGCCGAAGAGGACGCAGGTCGTGCGGTCCGTCCAGTTGAGCATGCAGGAGAGTTTCTCCGCGCCGATAATCAGCGCGTTCTGATAAGCGCCCGTGCGCAGCAGCGAGGAGGCGATCTCCATCATATAGGTGAAGCCCGAACAAGCAGCCTCGATGGAAAAACAGACGGCGCGCAGGGCGCCAATGCGCTTCTGCACGAAGCAGGCGGTATTCGGAAAGATCTTGTCGGGAGTGATGGTGGCCACGATGATGAGTTGAACGTCTGCCGGCGACATGCCGGCGGCGTCAAGTGCGCGGAGGGCGGCCTCGGCGCCAAGATCACTGGTGGCCTGCTCGGGCGCGGCGACATGGCGCTCCAGAATACCCGTGCGGGAGCGTATCCACTCGTCTGTTGTGTCGACCATCTTTTCGAGGTCGAAGTTGGTCAGAATCCGCTCGGGCAAGTAAGATCCGGTGCCCGCGATTTTCACTCCAATATCCATAGTGATCTCTGGTTGCCTGGACAGTTGCATACGGGGCCGCGCGGTTGAAGGCGCGGCAGGCGCTTACGCATTGCCGGCGATCAGCGCTTGCCAATCCACCAGTTGTGCTTTGCTCGTGATCCGCGTGTTCAGTTGTTGCCGGACCATTTCCTTAGCGACTCGGATCGCGTTGCGAATAGCCTTGGGAGACGAGGAGCCATGGGCGATGATACAGGTGCCGTCGATACCCAGCAGCGGCGCTCCCCCATATTCCTCGTGATCGGTCATCTCCTTCAGTTCCCTGAAGGCGTTCTTGGAAAGCAGCGCCCCGGCCATCCGCACGGGCGTCTTCCGCAGATTGTCGCGAAGCAGCGAAGATATCATTTTGGCGATGCTTTCGCAGCACTTCAGGGTGACATTGCCAACGAAGCCGTCACAGACCGCAACGTCGACATGATTGGCGAAAAGGTCGTGCCCTTCTACATTGCCCACGTAGTTGATGGGTAATTGCTTCAGCAGGCGACTGGTCAACTTGGTGCTCTCGTTGCCTTTGCCCTCCTCCGCCCCCACCGAAAGGAGACCGATACGTGGCTCCGCGATGCCAAGGACGTAGCGGGAATAGGCTTCGCCGAGGAGCGCGTACTGGGCCAGGTGCAGTGGCTTGCTGTCCACGTTGGCACCCGCGTCGAGAAGGACGAATCTCCCTGGCGGCGCCGGAAAAACCGTGGCGATGCCGGGCCGGTCGATGCCCGGAAGCATACGGACCTTGACGACCGTGGCGGCGACGGCGGCCCCGGTATGCCCGGCGCTGATGATCGCATCGGCACGCCCCTCCTTGAGCAGGTTGGCGGTCACCGTCATCGAGGAATCCTTCTTTTGCCGCAAGGCCACCGAAGAGGGCTCGTTCATCTCCACGACCTGGCTTGCCGGCACGATTTCCAGCCGATGGTGTGCCGGATCCAGCTCACATGCCTGCAACTCGCAGCCGATACGCTCGGGAACGCCGACAACCAGGAACTTCTCGATCTCTGGAAAGTCCCGGAAAGCGAGAGCCAAACCTTTTATAATAGACTGCGGCGCGTAATCCCCGCCCATCGCGTCGATAGCTAGTCTCATATATTGAGGTCATCCAGTTGATGCCAGACGTCATCTTCACCTTCTGCCGGTGGACATTCGCACTCGCGCGCATTGAGGTTGCAGCCACACTTCGGGCAGATGCCCTGGCATTCCTCCTCGCAGAGGTTGCGGGTGGGCAGCAGGATCAGCAGATCCTCACGCAGCTCGTCAGTCAGATCGACCATGCCCTCGCTGATATCTTCTTCGAAGTGACAGATATCGTCGGCGCGAAGTTCAAGGTCGTAGAAGCGCAGACACCGGTCGCAACGACAGCGCGCGACAGTGCTGGCCTGCCCCTGCACCAGCAGCCCCTGGCTGACCAGACGGGCAGTCAAGTCGTACATCAACGGGTTCGGACAGGACTGGCGATCCGTCTCGCCGTCACCAAGGTCGAGAACGGAAGCGGGCAGTTCTCCCTTGACTTCCAGCCCTTCGTCCTTAATTTGCGTTGTGTGGATGATGAGCCGATTAGGGGTATTCAACTCCGCGTGGTCTCCGCATGGTTCACTGATCTCACAACAGGAAAAGCTAACAATAATAGCGCGTCTGGGCAGATTGTAAATTGCCCCGACCAAAAAAGCGTTGGCAGCCGCGGCGCCAACCATCAGGATCTCTATTCATGAAGAAGGAAACACCGATCGGGCTGGCCTTGATCCTGTGCGACAGTGTCATTCAGGACAAAGCCACCAATAAACGCAGCCTTATCGGACTTTTCGACCGGCTGGCCGCATCGCGTTTTCCCTGTGTGCATCCGGCGCTCTCCATTTTTGTTTCCGCCACCAGTGGTCGCGGCGAGTATGATGCGGAGGTCCGTTGCCGGCATCAGGAAAGCGGGGCCGTGGCATTCAGCATCAAGGGGAAACTGCGTTTTCAAGATCCCCTCCAAGTTGTCGAAGTCACCTTCAACGTTCAGCAGCCGCGCTTCGAAAGCGAAGGCGAATACTGGCTGGAGTTTCTTCTTGACGACATTCCCGTGATGATGCGGCGCCTCTTTCTGGCGCAGCACAACCCAAATCAGCCACCGCCCTCCCAGGGCCCAAACCAGAACTGAGGCAGCATCATGAACGGTTCCTCCGCACCACCTCCTCCCTTGCGCCTGGGTGTCAGCAGTTGTCTGCTCGGGCAGAGCGTCCGCTACGATGGCGGTCACAAGCATGACCGCTATCTGACGGGGGTGCTCGGCGAGTTTGTCGAATGGGTGCCGGTATGCCCCGAGGTGGAATGCGGCCTGCCGATTCCGCGGGAAAGCATGCGACTGATGGGGAGCCCGGAGGCGCCCCGGCTCGTGACGAGCCGCTCTGGCGTCGACCTCACCGACAAGATGCAGAGCTGGGTCTCTCAGCGGCTCACGCAACTGGCAGGCGAAGAGCTGCACGGCTTCGTCTTCAAGAAGGACTCTCCCAGCTCGGGCGCCTTCAGGGTCAAGGTTTATAACGAGAGCGGCATGGCGGAACGCAGCGGCTCGGGGATGTTTGCCGGCGCCTTCATGGCGCGATTCCCATGGCTGCCGGTCGAAGAGGAAGGTCGTCTCAACGATCAGCCACTGCGGGAGAACTTCATCGATCGCATCTTCACCTGCTACCGTTTTCAGCTCGCCATGCGGGAGAAGCCCACGCCAGGCGGCCTGGTCGCTTTCCACACCACCATGAAGATGACGGTCATGGCGCACAGCCCTGAGGCGTATGGGGAGTTGGGGCGCCTGGTGGCGACCGCGGGAAAGAGCGAGTGGCAGCCCCTGCACGACACCTATCGCCTCCTCCTCATGGAGGCCATGCGGGAAGTGGGCAGTCGCGGCCGCCATGCCAATGTGCTCCAGCACGTGATGGGGTTCATCAAGGAGAGTCTGGGCAGCGACGACAAACAGGAGTTGCTCGCCCTCATTGATGACTATCGGGAGGGACTCGTCCCCTTGATCGTCCCGATCACCCTGCTCAAACACCACCTCCTCCACCACCATGCCCCGGAGTGGGTCCATCAGCAGGCGTACTTGAACCCGTATCCGAAAGAGCTAATGTTGCGTAATCACGTTTAGACCTAGCCTGAACTTGCCGGGAACCATTTCGATGAACGATTCGAGCCAGCTTTCTTCTCATGACCTGACCATCTTGCGCCGCCTGGCCGAAAGGCAGGCGGAAATTGCCGCCGATCCCATCAACGTCGAACGGCGTCATGCCTGGTACAAGCTGGACAGCGGCGCGCCCGATCGCCGGCCCATGATCCTTGCCGAGCATGGCGGGGTGCGTGACCCCAGGCGGCCCCTGCCCGAGGAACTACTCCTCTGCAAGGACGAATTCGCCCGCGGCCTGGAGCGCGGCCTCCGCACCACGGTCTATCTTTTCGAGAACCTGCGTGACGATCACATCGTGGAGCCTGTCATCAACACCCCGTGGCGCGTCACCACCACGGGGTATGGCGTCGAAGCTGTCGTTCATCGTCCCGATGAAACCGAGCGCATGGGCTCGAAAAAGTGGGATGCGCCGCTGGTCGACCTCGACCGCGATTTCCACAAGCTGCGGCCGCGGAAATTTTCGGTTGACCGGGCCGCCACTCATGCGGCGGTCGAGCGACTGGAAGCGATCTTTGACGGCATTCTCCCGGTCCGCATACGCGGCGCATACTGGTGGACCCTTGGCATGACCATCCGGGCCATCGACCTGATCGGCCTTGATAACCTGATGCTCTTCATGTTCGACAATCCCAGCGGGCTGCACCGCCTGATGGAGTTCCTCTGCAAGGACCATCTCGACTACGCGAAGTGGCTGGAAGCGGAAGGGTTGCTCTGCCTCAACAACGAGAATGACTACATCGGCTCGGGCAGCATGGGCTACACCCGCGATCTGCCGCAAGGCTCCGGCGCGCCGGTCACCACCCGCGACCAGTGGGCCCTTCTCGAGTCGCAGGAGACGGTGGGGGTTGGCCCTCGGCAGTTCGAGGAATTCATCTTTCCCTATCAGGCTCGCATCGCGGAGCAGTTTGGCAAGGTCTACTATGGCTGTTGCGAACCGGTGCACAGCCGCTGGCAGGTGCTGGCCAAGATGCCCAACCTGGCCCGAGTCTCCGTCTCGCCATGGGCGGATCAGCAGGTCATGGCCAAGGCTTGCGGCGATCGCATCGTCTTCTCCCGCAAGCCGAACCCGACGCTGATCAGTACTGACCGGTTCAACGAGGGAGCGATCCGGGAGGACCTTCGCCAGACTCTGGCCGCGGCGGGGAATTGCCGCTTGGAGATCGTCATGAAGGATGTTCATACTCTCAACAACGAGCCGGAGCGTCTGCCGCGCTGGGTGGAGTTGGCGCGCGAAGCAGTTGCCGAAGCCACCACCGCCACCGCGTGACCCACAGGAAGGTGCCGATGGGCGCGCTACGACTAATCGAGAGACTCTTCCTGCTAGGCGCACTGGTCGTGTTGACGGCGCAGACCAGCCGGATCCTCTATGTCAAGTTCCTGCAGCCCCGCGTTTCGCTGCTGGATGACTTCGACAAACCGGCCGTGGAACCGGCCGGTTCGGTGCGGGAACTCAGGCCCCTGTACGAGGAGGCGCGCTGGCGCATTAACGAGCGTGAGGCAGAGGCGAGCGGCAAGCCAGAGCATCTGCGGCAGGCCCTGCGCGAGTTGTATGCAAGCGACTACGCACGCGAAGCCCAGCTGCGCCAGACAATCCTGGATCGCGAGCAGACGGAGGCCCGCGTGCAGGCGCTGCGCACGCTCTGGATGTGGGGGCTGGGCATGCTCGCGGTGGGGCTCGTCCTTATCGGCGTCGGCGCGGCCTGGTTCGGCTTCGCCCTCCTTGCCGCCGGCTTCTTCCAGATGGCCTGGTGGTCGAGCGGCGGGCTCAGCTTCATGCGTGAGGCTGAACCGCTGCTCGACGCACGACTGCTCTATTCATCCGTGACCCTCGCATTGCTGCTGCTGATCTGGGGCGCCGCCGCCCTCCTGGAATCGCATCGTGGCCAGCGACTATCTCCCGCGTCGCCGGAGGAGTGAGGCGAACTCGAAGGGGGCCAGTCGGTCGAGCCGGTGTGCGTCGCCCAGGAAGCGTGCCAGACCACGGTAGAGCATGGCATTCGACTTCACGTAGCCGAAGTGCGCCTCCTCTCCCATGGAAAGCGCATCGAAGAAGGACTCCAGCATGATCAGCCCGACCGCGATGAAATCCTCGTCTGCGGTCCGCGCGTAGCCGATCGACATGACCATCGGCATCATGCCGCGAACACCCGGTACTTCTCCGTCGTCGATGGCATTCCAGCACTCGCCCTTGAGCTGGCGGAGAAGTGTCTCGAGCCACGCGGCGGTATCGTCACGCCCAGTCACCCGCTGGTAGCGGTCGATTGCCTCGACCATGGATGAATAGCCGAAGCCATTGTCGACCATCTGGCGTTCGAGACTGCGGCCGGCGCGGCCGGCGGAGAGGTTGACGGCACCGGCATAGGCGGCCCGGTCGTAGGCCATCAGGTACTCGACGATGGCATCGGCCTCCTGTCGGTAACGTGAATAACCGGCTTCGAGCAGGCAGACCAGCGAGAGCAAACCCCACCCCAACTCCCGATCGAAGCCCCATTGACGCATCTCCGGCACGTGATTGTGCTCGATGATCTTGTCGCCAAGCGCCAGGGCCACCTGCTCCGCGTCCCGGTCACCTGTCAAGGCGTAATACTGGAGCAGGCCCTGCGTCCAGAAATGACTGGGGTAGGCGCCGGTGGTGTTGTGATGAGCGGAATGCGCGGGCTGCGCCTGGTGGTGCCAGCGGTCGTCGGAGTAGCTGCGGAAGTCAATCTCGATAACGTGCCTGGAGGCCCAGCGCAGCATCTGCAGGTGGTCATTGCCGCCGCAGCGCATTGTTTCGCTGGCCAGCGCATGCAGGATGTCGTACTCGTTGTTTGTCCAGACCGGCTCGATGAGGTGCGGCACACTGTCACCCCAGAGCGAGCGGCCGGCGGCATCGAAGCGAACCGGCACCTCCGGCGCACCCGGCAGCCATTCGAGCCGGTGCGGCACCGCTGGATAGGTGCGCGTATAGCCAGGGTCAATCGTATCCCCCAGATCCCACTTGCAGCTTGGCGTCTTCAACTGGCAGAGACGACGCAGGATGATGCTCAGACGCACGTTCTCCCCTTTGACTGCCGGCATCGCGTGGTGAAGGTCAAAATTGCGCATGGCTGCGAGGTAGGCCGGCGCCGGCTGTGCCCGGCCATCGACGAGCAGGGCTTCAAGATTGGCCATGGCGCCGGCAGCTTGCGTCGATTCGCCTGTGCCGAAGGTCAGGAGCAACGTCTGTTCCTTGCGTCGCCCTTGTGGCCAGGAGCAACCATGGCCGTCCGGCAGCAGGTCGTAGCTCAACTCCTGTCCCTCGCTGCGCAATTGATTCGGACGCGTGGCAACGAAATCGCGCAGTCGCATGGTCACCCAGCGTTCAGGGCCGGCAAGGGTGAGCCAGTCGCCCGTCTGGATCAACGGCGCCTGCAGATAGTGGGCATAAGCGACGGTATCGAGCAGCATCTGGGCGTCGCGCACATGGACGGGGCCACAGCTGTCGTCAGTGATCAGCGCCACGCTACGCGGATTGGCGACTTCGCGGCGCTTGTAGTAGGGGCCGTGATTCTGTTGCAGAAAGCGACGCAAGGTGGGTTCTCCCACCTCCCATAGTCCGCGCAGAGTGGCGCGTTGCACGGCCATCTCGGCAACCCCGGCCACCGCGTGGGTAAGCATGAAGTCGATGCGCGCTCCAGTCACTCCCTGCCAGACCTCGACGGTCAGCCGGTAGTGCATGGACGGCTCGCCGGGCCGCTGCTCGAGGCGGCCAGTAAGTTCCGCCTGGCCGCGTACGGCTCCGTTCCGCAGCACCCGGAGCTCCCGCTCGGCTCGTGGCCCTTCCAGATGCACCAGACCACCTTCGGTGACGACCTCCGGTGACAACTCGCCCAGGCATGTCCACTTGCCCTCGTCGCAGCGCCTCTCCACGACCAGAGGGGCTGACGCGGGATCCGTCTTCAAGGTCAGGCGCAGCTTACCCACCGTCAGCAGCGCCGCCCCCGCTTCGCCGGCCACCAGGCTTGTTCCGGCATCGATACTGCCCGGCGCCACCGTGGCCGGACCGGCAGCAGCGCCAGCGCCCGCAATCTCCAGCCAGCGGCATCCATCCGGCGTCGGCGGCATCAGCGCTGCCACCTGCAGGGGATGAACCGCTCCGTCGGCATCGGTCAGCAGCGCGCCCGAGAGGAAGCTTTCGGCTTCGGCTGCCGGCACCGGCATCCCCGTCGCAAAAGGAAGATCGGGTTCATGGATAGTCAGGCTGGGTATCGGGCTCATGGATCTCTCCGGGATTGGGCGCGTTGTGACTGAATTGCAGCTGAAAGATAGACAGCATTCCAGTAAAAATCATCAGCGGCAGCGAGAAAAAGAGTGGCGAGCGGGTAGGCGGCAGCGCATAGTTAGCAATCACGGCATCGCATCATCGACTTAACTTCTGGAGATCGCGACTCATGCAAACAGAGCGGAAAGAAAGGGCTTACGCCAAGGGGCTTTCCAGGGGGCGCAGGATGTTGGCGGACAGCTATGTTGGGCGGCGCTACTGGCTGGATGCCGCGCATGGCCTGGCGTTACTGCTGGACATCTCCGATGAAGAGATCGCGACGCGGGTCAGCTGTTATCACCGGGAGCGGCTCGATGCGGTACCGGATCTCTCTATCTACCCCGAGCTTCGCGGCTACCGTGAGTTACTCGAGGAGGAGTACTGCGGCATGCGCGATGCCGGCGTCGATGAGCTGACCATCGCCTACAGCGTCTCGCTCAACTTCTGGCGGGATGTGCGTCTGGTGGAAGAGACTGGCCGCGCCTGGCATGCGGCTCCCCAGCCGGAGAAATGCCGCATCGTTTACGTTCCAGAGAGCGATCGCGGCGCTTTGCACGCCAAGAACGTCGATGATCCGCTGACCTATTTCACGCCGCGTCCGCCCATTGCTCCGGGCACCCCCTGGCCTTGGAACGAGCCACTCTGCTTCGACGGCGTCGGCAGCGGGCTGCATATCGACGAGCCACCGCCCGAGATCTTTCCCGCCGATGCGCGCGAAATGGCGAAGGAACTCTGCACCACGGTCGACGAGGCGCGTGAGTTCCTGGTACGGTACACATACTTCTGGAGCAGCCAGAATCTGCTGGTGCACGACCAGAAGGGCAACTCCGTGGCCTTCGAGAAGACCCGCTGCCGGGTGGCGGCTCGCGGTCCGAACGCCAACGGCATCAACTGGATCACCGGCATGGGCGCGCTCGATCCCGGCATCAGCGCCCATCAGCGGGCCATGCGCCGCCGACACCTCGAGCTGACAGGCCAGGACGAAAACTGTGCCGATGCCGCCTTCTGGCGTCTCTGCGACGGTACGTGGTGCAATATGGCCCGTTACATCGATGAGCTTTCCCTCAATCCCAGCTATGACAATCTCAAGCAACTCATGGAGCAGCGCGATTCGTCAGGTCCCATGTGCTTGACAGGCACCCCCTGCCACCCGGACGATACCGCGCCCGGCTGCACGCTCTTCATGGACATCTGGCTCCTCGAGCGTCGCCAGCTTTATCGTCGGCAATGGCGCGGCACGACACCCGCCTTCCTCGACACCCCGGAGTTCGTTCAGTTCGGTTGATCCGTCACTTCTCCGGGGCAACGAGAAGCTCGTCCCTCGTTTGCCACGGGATCTCGATCAATGCAATGAGGGCTTCTGGGAATGGACCTTGCGCTGGAGGGCGCCGGGCAGATCGGCCAGACTGGCGAGACAGTCGATGCCACGAGCTTCGAGAAGGAGACGATAGCTCTCGATGGATCTGCCGCCGACGATGATCGGTACTGCCGGTAAGGCATCATGTAGCGCGTGTATCTCGTGAACCACCTCGATGCGGCCCGCGGGATGCACCAGGCTGAGCGCGATGGCCGTTGCCTTCAGGGTTAGCGCGGCGGCGCCGATTTCGTCGCTCGGCAGATCGGCCCCCAGGTAGGTGACCCGCCAACCCAGCGAAGCGGCCCGAACTGCGACCATCAGCGCTCCGATCTCGTGCGTCTGCCCGCGCGGTGTGGTCACCACGATGGCCGGTGCCTCGGCGTCAGGCGTCGCGGCATCGAGCAGGTTGACCAGAAAGGTGCGCACCACGGCCGACGCCATGTGTTCGTTTGCCACGCGCAGCTCGCCGCGTTCCCAGCGGTTACCGATCTCCTCCATCAACGGTGAAATCAGTTTTTCGAGCAGGTGAGGCTTGCTGAGGGTCAGCGTGGCCTGGCGCAAAACCGCCAGCAGCGTTTCGGCAGACAACGCGTTGACGGCATCCAGGCAGCGGACCAGACTTTCCTCCGCGACGCTTCCTGCCTCCGTGCCTGCCTCCGCTCGGTTCGCCTTGGAACCAGAGACTGTAGCCAGCAGCTGACGCAGCTCGTCGGGTTGCAGGCGGGCGATCTGGCCTATCGCGTAACCTTTGTCGATAAGCTGCTTCAACAGCAGCAGCGTCTCGATGTCAGTCTGGCTGTAAAAGCGGCGATTGGTCTCGCTGCGAGCTGGCTCCGGGAAGCCATACCGCTTCTCCCAGGCACGTATCACATGAGCGCTCAGCCCGGTGCGCTGGCTCACCGCCCGAATCGGATAGTTCGAGGTGTCTTTCATATCTTTACAGTAGTCGTTGTCGAAGAAGTTTCTATAAGTTGTCGATATAAAAAACAAAATATATTGCCAAAGCTTTGACGATCAAGATAGACAAAACTTAGACATGCGGCTATTGTAGGTGAAGAAGATCCCCGACCAACCCGCGCACCCTTTGAGGAGAAGCATGAGGAGCCCATTGAATACCATCCGGCTCTGGATCGATTCCGGCGCCGCCGAAGATCCGGTTCCAGCCGACGCGAACCGGATCGATCGACTTCGAGTCCTTCCCTTCGTTGCGCTGCATGCGGCTTGTCTCGGCATCATCTGGGTGGGTTGGAGTTGGACGGCGCTGATCGTGGCAGTTGCGGGTTACCTGGTCCGCATGTTCGCGATAACTGGATTCTACCATCGGTATTTCAGTCACAAGAGCTTCCAGACGGGACGGGTGACCCAGTTTGTCTTTGCCGTCCTGGGGAATTCCGCTGCCCAACGCGGTCCGCTCTGGTGGGCCGCCCATCACCGGAGGCACCATCAGTACTCCGACACGACCGAAGACGTTCATTCGCCTCGCCAGCATGGGTTCTGGTGGAGTCATGTCCTCTGGTTTCTGACCCCTCGCAATTTTCGAACGGATTTGTCTGCCGTTCGCGACCTGGCAAAGTATCCGGAGCTGCGCTTCCTCGATCGCTATGACATCGTGGCCCCGGCGCTCTACTTCGCGCTGCTCTACCTGATGGGTGAGGTACTGCGGGCATACGTGCCCGCTCTTGGGACTTCCGGATGGCAACTGCTGGTCTGGGGAGGGGCAATCTCGACGGTGATCGTTTTCCACGCGACCTGCTGCATCAATTCGCTGGCCCACCGGCTGGGACGTGCCCGCTACGCCACCGGCGACGACAGCCGCAACAGCCTGCTGCTCGCCCTGCTTACGCTGGGCGAAGGGTGGCACAACAACCACCACAGCTATGCTGTCTCCTGCCGACAGAGTCATTACTGGTGGGAGATCGACATCACCTACTACATCCTGCGTCTGTTCGGCCGGCTGGGGCTGGTGTGGGCAATTCGCCCAGTACCCGTCGAAGTCCGCCATCGCAACCTTCTGGAGAAGACTCGATGAAGATAGCCATTATCGGTACCGGCATCGCCGGCCTGACCTGCGCCCACCGCCTGCATCGCGAGCATGACCTGACCCTCTTCGAAAGCAGCGACTGGGTCGGCGGCCACACCCACACGGTCGAGGTGGAGCGCGGCGGGCGCACCTGGGAGATCGACACCGGTTTCATCGTCTTCAACGACTGGACCTATCCCAACTTCATCCGCCTGCTGGACGAATTGGGCGTCGATTCTCAGCCGACGGAGATGAGCTTCAGTGTGCGTTGCGAGCGCAGCGGCCTGGAGTACAACGGTACCAGCCTCAACACGCTCTTTGCCCAGCGAAGCAACCTTTTCCGACCAAGCTTTCACCGGATGATCCGCGACATCCTTCGCTTCAACCGCGAAGCTCCTGCCATGGCTACCGACGGTGAAGATACCCTTACGCTCGGTGACTATCTGACCGCCAACGGTTACTCGGACCACTTCCGAGAGCACTACGTCATTCCCATGGGGGCCGCCATATGGTCCGCGCCGGCGGATGCCATGCTCCGCTTTCCGGTTCGCTTCTTCATTCGCTTTTTCAAGAACCACGGCATGCTGAGCGTCAGCGACCGGCCGCGGTGGCGGGTCGTACAGGGCGGCTCGCGCCGCTACGTGGATGCGCTCATCAAACCCTTCGGACATCGTATTCGACTGCGGACGCCGGTCGCCGGGATCCGTCGTTCCGAGGACCATGTGCAGGTGATCCCGGTCAACGGTGAAGCGGAAGAGTTCGACCATGTCATCGTGGCGACCCACAGCGACCAGGCGCTGCGCCTGCTGGCCGACCCCACGCCCAGTGAGCGGGCGATCCTGGGAGCCCTTCCTTACCAGGAGAACGACGTGGTGCTGCACACGGACGCTTCCCTGATGCCGCGCCGTCGCCTTGCCTGGGCCGCCTGGAACTACCACCTGCCGCGCCATGCTCGGGAACGCGTCGCGGTGACCTACAACATGAACATCCTGCAATCGCTCACCGCCGACGAGGAGTACCTTGTCAGCCTCAACTGCCGCGACCGCATCGATCCCGCCACGATTCTCGGCAGCTACACGTATCATCATCCGCTCATGACAGCGGCGGGAGTGGCCGCGCAGGCCCGTCACGGCGAGATCAGTGGCCGCGAGCGCACCCACTATTGCGGAGCCTACTGGCGCAACGGCTTCCATGAGGATGGGGTCGTGAGCGCTCTGGAAGTCTGTCGAGGTCTGGCGTACAATCAGGAGAGTGTCATCGCATGATTACCGATCCGAAAAGCTGCATCTACGCCGGTTGGGTACGCCACCGCCGCAACGGCTTGCGTCCCCACGCCTTCCGCTACCGGCTCTGCATGATGTATATCGACCTTGCGGAATTGCCTGACCTCTTCGACGTCAATCCGCTCTGGTCGGCGCGACGGCCGGCCCCGGCCTGGTTTCGCCGTGCCGATTATCTTGGTCCGGCCACGCTGCCGCTGGACGAGGCCGTGCGGGAGTTGGTCAAGCGTCGCCTCGGCTGGGAGCCGGTCGGTCCGATACGCCTGCTCACCCATCTGCGATACGCGGGGCACATTTTTAACCCGGTCAGCTTCTACTACTGCTTCAGCGCCGATGGGCAGCAGGTCGAGGCGATTGTCGCGGAGATCACCAACACCCCGTGGGGCGAGCGCCACGCCTACGTTCTGGACCGGCGCCACAGCGAGCACCCCAGCCCCCACTTCCTCCAATGGCGGATGCCCAAGCGCTTCCATGTTTCCCCGTTCATGGGCATGGACATGACCTATGACTGGCGCTTCCGGCAGCCCGGTGAGCATCTCAATGTGCACATGGAGAACTGGCGGCAGGGCGACAAAGTCTTCGACGCAACGCTCACCCTGAAGCGCCGACCGATAACCGGTCTGGCCCTGACCCGCGTCCTCGCGGAGTATCCGCTGATGACCATCCGCGTGGTGGCCGGCATCTACTGGCAGGCTTTTCGCCACTGGTGCAAGGGCACCCCTTTCCATCACCACCCTCAGACAGCCACCACTGACTAATGGAGTCGATGTCATGACCCTCCGTTCCGCTACTCTGGCCACCGATCTCATACGCCCCGCCGCCGTGAACCGCGTCCGCTCGTCCGATTGGGTAACCAGCGTTTGCCGTTCCCTTCTGCATCGCCAACTCAGCCGCCTTCGCCACGGGCGCCTCCGCCTCCATGAAGATGGCACCACCGCGACCTACGGACAGCCCGGCGACACCGATCTCGATACAGAACTGATCGTCGACGATCCCGCTTTCTACGCGGATACCGTGCTCGGCGGCAGCATTGGCGCCGCCGAAGCATTCATGCGGGGGTTCTGGCGCAGCCCCAACCTGACTGACCTCGTCCGCCTCTTCATTCGCAACCGCGAGGTGCTCGACGGCATGGAGGGCGGCTTCGCCAGGTTAGCCTCCCCCGTACGCAAAGCCATCCACGCCATGCACCGCAACACCGTCGCCGGTAGCCGCCGAAACATCGCCACGCACTACGATCTGAGCAACGACTTCTTTGCGCTCTTTCTCGACCCGACGATGATGTATTCAGCCGCCGTCTATCCGCGCGCCGACACCAGCCTGGAAGAGGCTGCCATCGAAAAGGTCGACCGCATCTGCCGCAAGCTGGCTCTGACGCCGGCCGATCATGTTCTGGAGATCGGTACCGGGTGGGGGGGCTTCGCCATCCATGCAGCTACCCGGTATGGCTGCCGCGTCACGACCACGACCATCTCCGCCGAACAGCACAAACTGGCGGTCGAGCGTGTCGCCGACGCCGGTCTCGCGGACCGTGTCAGCGTCCTGCTCAACGACTACCGCCAGTTGAAAGGTCAGTACGACAAGCTGGTATCGATCGAGATGATCGAGGCCGTTGGCTGGCAGTATGTGGGTGAATATTTCCGTACCTGCTCACGACTGCTCAAGCCCGACGGCAGCATGCTCCTGCAGGCAATCACGATCGACGACCGGCTCTACGATGGTGCCCGGCGTTCCGTTGACTTCATACAGCGTTACGTTTTCCCCGGCAGCAGCATCCCGTCGATCCACTCGATGACCACCGCCATCCGCCAGGAGAGCGACCTGCGCCTCTTTCATCTTGAAGATATCGGCCCACACTACGCCCGTACGCTTCACGATTGGCGGCAGCGCTTTTTCGACCGCCTCGACGAGGTACGCGCCCTCGGCTTCTCTGACGCGTTCATCCGGCTCTGGGACTATTACTTCTCCTACTGCGAGGGGGGCTTTGCCGAACGCTGCCTGGGCGATGTGCAGATGCTGCTGACCAAGCCCCGCTGCCAACTACCCCCCGTATTGAGCGTATGAAGATGAGCCCTTTCATCGCCAATCTGATCCTCGTCCAACTCGTCTGGTTCGTGGTTGTCCTGGACGCCGCGGTTGGGCCAGGCTGGGCAGGACCCGTGACGGTCGCGCTCAGCCTGGAAGTGCACCGCCGCTGGCTGACGCCTGGATGCCAGATCCTTGCCGTTGCCGCAGCGGCCGCTGCCTTGGGGTTGATGGCCGATACCATCCTTGCACAGACTGGCGCGATCACCTATCCTCGCTGGTCATACCCTCTCAGCCCGCCCTTCATGATCTGCCTCTGGGTAAATCTGGCTACTGCTCTTCCCTGCTCACTGGGCTGGCTGCGCCAGCGCTATGTTCTGGCGGCGCTCCTTGGCGCGGTCGGTGGGCCGCTTGCCTACGCCAGCGGTGCCAGACTCGGTGCGGTCAGCCTGCCTGCCGGCCTGTTTCCGGTGGCCATCGAATGGGCTCTCTGCATGCCACTGCTGCTCTTTGCACATGCCGCAATTGAAAGCCACTGCCAATCCAATACCGTCAACCCCGAGCGTTCATCATGATATCGATCTTCCTCTATCTGGCTATCGGTGCCGCTGTCTGGATGACCCTCCTCTGGCTCATACAATTCTTCACCCACGACGCGGGCATCGTCGATGCCGGCTGGGCCTACGGCCTGACCGGGGCAGCCATCGCCTTCTTTCTCTGGGCACCTGGAGAGTCGGCGCGGACCCTCGTCGTTTGTCTGCTGGCCTTCATCTGGTCCGCCCGCCTGGGCAGCTTCATTCTCTTCAAACGCGTTTTCAACGGCAAGGCTGAGGAGGATGGGCGATATGATCGCATGCGGCGCGCCATGGGGGCCTACGCTCAGGTGGGCTTCTTTCTCTTCTTTCAGCTCCAGGCCGGCTTCATCTTGCTCTTTGCCGCCCCGATCTTCGCCGCGGCCGCCAACCCCGCACCCTGGATGCGTGGCTGGGATATGATCGGACTTCTCATCGGCGGCGTTGCGCTGGTCGGGGAATTCATCGCCGATCGCCAGTTGACTCGCTTTCGCGAAAACGCCGCCAACCGTGGGACTACCTGCCGCCAGGGGCTCTGGCGCTACTCGCGCCACCCCAACTACTTCTTCGAGTGGCTGCACTGGTTTGCCTATCTCTGCTTCGCGATCGGCTCCCCCTGGTGGGGATGGGGCGTGGCAGGTCCGTTGATCATGCTCCTCTTTCTGTGGAAGGTCACCGGCATACCGCATACCGAGAAGCAGGCTCTCAGTCACCGATCCGACTATGCCGATTACTGCCGTACCACCAGCGCCTTCATTCCCTGGTCCCCCAAGTCACGCTGACGGCTCCAGCTAATCGCTGGAACTGGGGATGGCGTCAAGGGTGGAGCGGACGAGGTTGCAGAGGCGGATGGGGGAAAAGGGCTTCTGCAGGTACACGGTGTAATCGCCGAGCTGGTTGAGGATCTTGTCGTGCTGGAGGGGATAGCCGGACATGAAGATGAGGGGGAGGCTGGGGGCGATGGCGCGGAGACGCGTGGCCAGTTCCTGACCGCTCATCACGGGCATGATCATGTCGGAGACCACGATGTCTATCTCATCCCGATGTTCGAGATAGACGCGGAGGGCCTCGGCACCATTTTCGGCTTCGAGGACGCGGTACCCAAGCGATTCCAGGGATTCCCTGGCCATCTGGCGGACGAGCAGTTCATCTTCCACGACGAGGACATGTTCGGTGCCGGCGCCAAGACCGGGCAGCTCGCCGGTATCGGCCTTTTCGTCGGTGCCGTCGCCATTGATCATGGGAAGACAGATGTCGAAGCAGGTGCCCTGACCGGGGGCGCTGCGCACGGCGACATGGCCGCCGCTCTGCTTGATGATGCCATAGACGGTGGCGAGGCCGAGCCCGGTGCCGCTGCCCGGTTCCTTGGTGGTGTAGAAGGGTTCGAAGATGTTCTTGAGCTGCTCTGCGTCGATGCCCTTGCCGTTATCTTCGACCTGGATGCAAACCATGTTGGCCGCGTCGGTCTTTTCGGTATAGCGGAGGTAGTATTCGGCGCGGTTCAGGGAGAAGGTGCGGACGACCAGCTTGCCGCCACCCGGCATGGCTTCACGCGAGTTGATGGCGAGATTGAGGAGAACCTGTTCAAGCTGTCCGGGATCCGCGTAGACGGTCATCTTCTCGGTACCGAGCTTGGCCTGTAGCTCGATATCTTCCCCGATGGTTCGGTCGACCATCTCGATGAAATTGCCGATGACGTCGTTGACGGCGACCTGCCTGGGGAGGAGAACCTGTCGGCGGCTGAAGGCGAGGAGTTGTCGAGTGAGATCGCCGGCCCGTTTGGCGGCTTTCATGATGCGTTCGAAGCGTTCGCACATCTTGGCTGGCTCATCGGGCCGCTGCAGACCCAGCTGGCAGTTGCCGATGACGATGGTCATGAGATTGTTGAAGTCGTGGGCGATTCCGCCCGCCAGTCGGCCGATGGCCTCCATCTTCTGCGCATCGCGAAGCTGCCCTTCCAACTCCCGCTGGGCGGTGGTTTCGACGATGGTTCCCGCTGCCCGAAGCAGCTGTCCGCCGTCGGCATAATCAACCCCTTTGCCGCGCTGCATGAGCCAGTGCCAACGACCAGCGGTACCGGCAACGCGGTAGTCGACCTCGAGGAGCGGGCGGCGACCGGATTTCAGGCGGGCGAAGGCGGCGGCGGTACGATCGCGATCGTCGACGTGGATGCGTGCCAGCCAATCGGCGAAGGGCAGGCATTGTTCGTGCTCATCTTCGCCAAGCAGGGAAGAGAGGAGTTTGCCGAAGCGCAGCTCGTCGTTGTGAACCTGCCATTCCCAGGGGGTGGCTTCGGCGGCCCAGAGGGCGAGGTCCATGCGGGCCTGGTTCTGGCGGAGGAGTTCTTCGGCGTCTTCCAGGCGTTGTTGCGTGGAACGTCGTTCGAGGGCGGCGTCCAGGACACGCGGCAAGCGGTTGAGGAGGGTGGAGTCCTTGACGAGGTAATCGGTGGCTCCGAGCTTCATGAGCTTGACGGCAAGGGATTCGTCGCCCTTGCCGGTCATGATGACGAAGGTGGGACGGCGCCGGCGTTTCTGCCACTCCAGCGCGACGGCGTCGGCCTGCATGTCGGTGAGATCATAATCGAGAAGGAGGACAGCTTCTCCCTGCAGGGATTCAAGCTGTGCGAGAACGCCGTTGCCGCTGGTGGCGGTGGTGACGCGAAAGCCTTCGCGTTCGAGGACCCGCTGAATCAGCCGACACATGCCTTCATCATCTTCCCCGACAAGGACGGGGATGGCGTCGCGCCCAAATGCGGCATCCTTCTTCTCAGGGTCCAGATTATCGGATTGCGCTGACATATGATTTCCCGTTACACGCTTCAGAGACTATTCAATTTGGGGACTTCGACGACAGCCAGAAAGAGGCCCAGCTGACGAATCACATGGACGAACTTCTCGTAATCGACCGGTTTCGTTATGTAGTGATTGCAGCCCAAGTCGTGACAGAAATCGATTTCCCGCGGATCGTCTGTAGTGGTGACCATGATCACGGGCATCTTTCGCAGGGCGCTGTTATTCTTGATGCGTCTCAGAACTTCCGTTCCTTCGACTTTGGGCATGCGGATGTCGAGGAGGAGGAGATAAGCCTGGTTGAGGTCTCGACAATTCGGTTGTCCGGGGTGTTCGAGGAAGTTCAGGATTTCTTCGCCATCGCGAAATCGGAGGAGTTTATTGGCGAGACCGGCCCGCTGGAGATTTCGCTCGATCAGGCGAGCATGCCCATCATCGTCTTCCGCTATCAGGACTACCAGTTCACTCATGGAGCCTCCATTTGCCGACTTGAAAGTTCACGCCCTCCGGCGCCACTCCATCACGACTCGTACATCATTGCCGACGGTCGCACGCAGAATGAAGTATAACCTCGCAACGGCAGGCATTCCAGCCATATGATGAATAAGCCGTGTCGGTTGGTCACAGGAATCCGGCGGTCAATCCCCGCGCAGGTGCCGCTGCCCGCGGGGGGCTGGCGCTCAGGAAAGGGAGAGCCACACGAATTATCCGCCAGTATCGAGTGGCATTCCGGACGGAGCTTGTCGATGATAATTCCATGGGATACACTATGTAAACTTTTTCACGCCTTTCGGGAGGATGAGCCCTATGGAGACAGTTTCCCTGACGCCGCGGCAAAGTGAATTCGCCGCGGACATCCAGCACGCGATGGATACCATGGGGGCGGCTGGGGGAGGCACGATTATCCTGGCCGCGGGGGTGATCACCTTGGATCGAGCGCTGCACCTGCGTTCTGGGATTCATCTTCGGGGGCATCAGGATGGAACCCTGCTGCGGAAGCTCCCGGCGCGCTGCTATCCGATGGATGGGTACCACAACTATGGGATGTGCGATGTGCCGCTACGGACAACCGCGGGACTGAAACCGGGTATGACGGTTTCCGTACTTGACGATCTGCGGCGGGGTTTTTACTCCACCTTTGCCACAATTCGTTGGGTTGACGAGAAGTGGGTGGGTTTGGATCGGGGGCTGCAGGCTGATCTGCTGGCGGATGCCGCGCCAGTCTTGACGACGGCGCACCCACTGATCTGCGGACATCGGATCACGGGGGCAACGGTCTCGCAGCTCACGCTCGAAGGGAGTCGGAACGAAGATGGCGCGACGATGGATGCGTGCCGAGGGGCGGCAGTTTATCTCTATGAAAGCCGCGACTGCACCTTCCGGCAGCTTAGGGAGAAAAACTTTGGGGGGGAAGGGCTTGGGTACCAGATGTGCCGGGACATTCGGGTGATCGACTGCCACTTCCACCAGAATACGGGCAATGGCTTTCATCCCGGCGCGGGGAGCACCAACACGCTTTTCGAGAACTGCACGGCGGACGGGAATGCGGGAGCCGGCTTTTTCTTCTGCGTACGCGCGAATCACATTACGGTTCGCGACTGCAGCTTTGCCGGGAACGACCTTGGGATGTCGATCGGCACGCGGGATTGTCACAACCTGATCGAGCGCTGCCAGTTCAACGCCAATCATGGTCCGGGGGTGCTGGCGCGCGCCTGTCCTGAGCCGTCTCAGGTGAGCGATATTCACCTTTACCGGTCGCAATTCAGGAACAATGGCAAGTCCGGCAGGATGGCGGGGGCGCAGCTGCGTTTGCAGGCCGCGGCCAGTCGGCTGCGCATCGAGGGGTGTAGTTTCACCGGGGAGCACGGAATCCTCATCGATCCCGGGGTGCAGCAGGTCCTTATTGGGCAGCTCAGTTGCAGTGAAGCACTGGTGCATGCCCCCGCGGACGCCCTCGTCACGGAGCTTCGGCTGGATCCGGTGGGGTATCGCGACAAGGCGGCCCCGGAATTGTACCGTCATCTGATAACTGCCTGAGCTGGTGACGCGGGCGTGATGGCGGCTGGCGCGGGTCAGGCCCAGTGTCAAAGGAACTGACTGAAGGCGCGCATCATGACCGGCCCCAGCATGACGATCAGCACCGCCGGAAAGATGAAAACAAAGAGGGGAAAGAGGAGTTTTGTCGGTGATTCATTGGCCAGCTTTTCAGCGTGCTGAAAGCGTTTCTGGCGCATCTGGTCGCCCAGAATGCGCAGAATGTGGCCGATGCTTACGCCGAGCTCATCCGCCTGTACCAGAGTTTCGACGACAGAGGAGAGATCAGACTGGCGAACGCGATCGGAGAGATTGCGCAGAGCCTGGCGCCGCTGCTTTCCAAGTTGGACTTCGCGGAAAACACGCTCGAGTTCAATGCCGAGCGCGTCGTTTTCGCGGTGCTGAAGAATATCTCGGAGGGCAGTCATGAAATCGCGGCCTGCTTCGACGGAGAGGGTGAGGAGGTCGAGCACATTGGGGAGGGCGCGCTGGATGGAGCGGTGACGGGCGCGGATGTGCAGGGTGAGCCAGACGGTGGGATAGGCGATGCCATAGATCAGAAAGATGAGTCCGAGCAGCACAAGTACGCGAGTATTGCTGATCAGGAAGAAGAGGCCCAGAAAGGAGAAGAAGAAGAGGTACAGCAGGCGAAGGCCCAGGAATTCTTCGGGCGAGATGGATTGATCGAGGCCCCCTTGGATGAGGCGGATGTCCGTATTCGTGCGGATTCGCTCGAAACCGGGACGCTGGAGAAGCTTGCTCACCGGTTGCGCGAAGGGAAGGAAGAGCCTGAAGAAAAGCGGCAGCTTGGTGCTGAAATTTCGTTTCTCGAGACGAAAGCCCGAGATGCGCTTCAGCCCCATATAGGTAAGCGTCAGGACACTCATGCCCCAGAGCAGTGAACAGATCAGGATGGTCAGGCTTTCGTTCATCAGATATCGATGTTGACAATTTTGCGGATGGTGTAGAAACCGCCGACTTCGAGGAGCAAGACCAGCACGAACATGACAATGCCGATGGGTTGGGTGAAGAAGCCGATGATCAGGGGGGGATCCAGAACCAGCATGATGCCGAGAAGCAGGAGGGGAAGGGCGCCCAGCACCATCCCCTGCAAGCGCCCCTGCGCCGAGAGTGAATGGACGCGTCGCTGGATGCGGAGGCGCTCTCGGATCAAGTGCGCCAGGCGGTCGAAGACACCGGTCAGGTCACCGCCCGTCACGCGGGCCGTACTGATGGCGCTGGCGACGAGACGGAAATCCTCGCTGCCGACGCGCAGGGCCATGACGTTCAGGGCATTGTCGAAGGACATGCCGAGCTGTGTCTGCTGGACCATGAGGCGGAACTCGATGGAGATGGGATAGCGCTTCTGGCGGATGACCAACTCGATCGCCTGAGTGATGCTGAAGCCTGCCTTGAGGGAGTTGCTCATGCTCATCAACGCTTCTTCGAGTTGGTCGTTGAATGCCTGCAAGCGTCGTTGCTTGAGGAACTTGAGTATCCAGCGGGTCAGCATGACGACGCCGCAGAAGCCGACCATGGCGAAGATGATCCCTATCCGCCAGTTGAACTCGGTACCGGCCATCGAGACGAGCCCGAACAAAATCAGCGCGACAAGCCCGCCTCCCATGAGAGTGTAGTTGAGGAGCTGGCGCGCGGACATCTGCAAGAGCATCTCCTGCATCTGGGATTCGGCTTCGCGCACATACCGCTCCTGCCAGCGATGGATGATGCGGTAGAGGATGTCCCCGATCGCCCAGACCGCGCAGAAGGCCGCGAGTGCCGCCAGCAGAATGGCTATGCGTAAGGAGATGCTCATGGCGAGTTATTGCCCATCGTTGAAGATTCCGATGTCGAAGGGAACGCCCGCCGACTGCATCTCGTCGATGAAGGTGGGCACCACGCCGCTGGCCTTGTGGCGGCCAAGCACCTTGCCATTCTCGTCCAGCCCCTGCGGCTCGAATTCGAAGATCTCCTGGGTAGTGATCACATCCGTCTCCATTCCGGTGACTTCGGTGATAGCCCGTACCTTGCGGGTGCCGTCCTTCATGCGGCTGATGTGGACGATGAGGGCGATGGCGCTGGTGATCTGTTCGCGGATTGCCCGCAGCGGTAGGTCGAAGCCGGCCATCAGGACGAGGGTTTCGAGGCGGGAGAGGGCATCGCGGGGAGAGTTCGCATGGACCGTGGTCAGCGAGCCGTCGTGGCCGGTATTCATGGCCTGAAGCATGTCGAGCGCCTCGCCGCCACGACACTCGCCGACCACGATGCGATCCGGGCGCATGCGCAACGAGTTGCGCACCAGGTCGCGAATGGCGATCGCGCCGCGACCTTCGATGTTTGGCGGCCGCGACTCGAGGCGCACCACATGGTCCTTCTGCAACTTCAGCTCCGCCGCATCCTCGATGGTCACGATGCGGTCCGTGTTGGGCAGGAAGTTGCTCAGCATGTTCAGCAGGGTTGTCTTTCCGGAGCCGGTACCGCCGGAGATCAGGATGTTCTTGCGCAAGAGGACGGCCAGACGGAGGAACTCGGCCATCTCCTGGTTCATGGAGCCGAAGCCAATCAGCATGTCCGCGGTCATGACTTCACTGGAGAACTTGCGGATGGTGAGGGTTGGGCCGTCGATCGCGAGGGGGGGGATAATGGCGTTGACGCGGCTGCCGTCGGGAAGTCGCGCGTCGACCAGAGGTTGGCTCTCGTCAATGCGCCGGCCGAGGGGGGCGACGATGCGTTCGATCACAGTGAGCAACTGGTCATCATCGGCAAACATGTGGTCGGTGCGATGGAGAGTCCCCTTCATTTCAACGTAGATATTCGTGCTGCCGTTGGCCATGATTTCCGTGACATCGGGGTTGGCGAGCAGTCCTTCCAAGGGCCCCAGAGCCACGGCTTCGTTGACCAATTCCTCCTGCAGCACGTCCATCTTGACGGCAGCGGGAATGCGATCCCGTCTTTCCAGCAGGATGGCGCGCACGGTTTCGCCTGCCTGGCGACGCACTTCTTCCGCGTTTGCACCGGAGAGCGTCAGGTTCTTGAGGTTCATGCGTTTCAGGAGTTCCTCATGAACCTCGCGCTTCAATTGCTGGACGACTTTGCGGTACTCGTAGGGAATACCGGATACCAGCAGCATGGCGGCGCTCTGATTGATGCGCTGGGAGGGGGTGGCGGCATGGCTGCTCACGGCGGGGTCATGTTTGGCCCGCGAAAGCTCGGCGCCGATCATCGTGTCGTTCATTTTGACGGCACGATCGACGCCCACCTTGTCGCGCACGGTTATCGTCGCCTGCCCGATGTGGATGACACCACCGGGACGCACCGTTACCGGACCGCCGCTGACGGGCTTCTCATCGAGGCGGGTACCATTGGTGCTGCCGAGATCTTCAACCAGAACCTGGTTTTCCCGCACAATGAGCGCGGCATGCCGGTTCGATACCTCTGGTAGCTCGATCTGTATGTGGGCGGCGGGACTGCTGCCGATGCGGTACGTGCCCGGCATCAGCTTACCAGTGGTTTCCGGTTTTCCCGGCAGCTTTATAACGATCTCGTACATGGGAGTGCCAATGCGTTGCCGCCTGGTGTGCCTACGGACTCACCGCCGCCGGGCCGATCCGCTCCCTGCGCAGCTCATTATAGCGGTTCAGGTTTCGTTTCAGATAGTCGAAGTTCACGTTCTGGGGGTTCTCGACGGCCTCGATGTCAGCTGGCGTTCTCAGCGTCAGGACCATAGTCCCTTTCTGCTGGGCAAAAACGAGCATCTCCGCCTCCTCGGGCGTGACGCTGAGTGTCACGGTGGAGTAGGAACGATTGGTTCCGGTCGGGCCGACTGCTCCGGCGAGCTGCTGCCCGACTGCCAGAACAGTCACGTTCTGCAGAATAGTCATGGTGACCTGATCGAGGCCGCTGCCGTCGGCCTCGGGAGGAAAACGGAAGGTGGCGATGAGATCGACGCGATCATTTGGCCGAACCATGGAGGAGACGGACGAGACACTATCGACCGCGATACTGAGGGCGCGCTCACCTTTGGGGATGCGGCGTGTGAGCAGGTTGGCGCCAAGGCCCATGTCCTGGAGATTGAGGTAGCCCCAGCGCAAGGCGTCGCCGCGGCGCAAAGGCACCAGCAGCCGCTCTCCGACCACAACCCGCCATTCCTGGGATTCCAGAACGTAGTCATGGTTCGCCGTCATCTGGTTGCGCAGCATGTCGATAGCCGCCAGGTCGCCGGCTTCGATTTTTTCCCCCGCCACGATATCCCGCGTCACTGCCACGACACTCACCGTCTCGGTCTGGCTTTTGATCTTCGCGTACTCCTGGGCCAGTTGACGCTTGGAAATGAAGAAGGCCAATATGCCGGCAAGCACCGCCAGCGTCAGCAAGATGTAGTTGCGCATGGAAGTTGGCTCGGAAGTTGCAGTGTCGAAGTAGGGCCGGGTATTGCAGAATATACCCACAGCCGCCCTTGTCGCAACCAGTCTACACAATAATTACACCTCTTCCACGTTCCATGGGTGGACACCCACGCTTTGATCGCCTAAAGTAGACTCGGTTTATCGCCATCCATTCGCTGAGGCAAGACTGTCAAACCATGAGAACATCCTACCGGGCATCCTGTAAAGGTCAAGCGACAGCTGAGATCGTGATTGCGTTGATAGGTCTCTCCTTTATTTTCTTTGGTCTCATTCAGGTCGCCCGCCTGGGCCACGAGAGCATCCTCAATGCACATGCTGCCCGCTCTGAAGCGGACCGAGCCGCTCTCGGCGATCAACTCAGCGCCCGCAATTCCTATGTTACAGACTGGCAAAATGGTCCTGACGAGCTACGCTATACCCGTGATGACGTGCCGACTCTCGCCACTCTTGACGGCACCAGTGCCTCACCTGACAGCCTGAATGTTTTCCGCAACCAGGTGCAGTGGCCACTTTCACTCTCCACGCTGGCTGGTACGCCCCAGTACGGCATGACCGGCAGTCTCCCGCTACTGCTTGACCTTGATTCACTCGCCAGTGCCGCCAATCTGTATGGCGGCTCCGAAAATCGTTCCCTCGAGGTGGAACCCGCTCTTCAGTTGCTCATGTTCCGGCAAGTTTCCCAACTGACTTTGACTGACAATGCGGTGATGCCTGGATTTCGCTTCGATAACCAACCCTCTGCCTCACCATGAAGAAACATACTCCCGCCATCAGAAAAGCTCGCATCAGCGGACAGGCGCTGACGGAGTTCACCATCATGCTCGCGATGGTCATCTCTATCGTCTTGACGACTGTTCTCTTCCTTGCTGTATTCAGTGAGTATGGGTGGCGCATACTGACGCTTATCGGCCTGGAATATCCATGACGCCGGTGACCCTGTGAACATTGTCATCAAGATGCGTGTCCAACGTATCAGCGGGGTGTGCCTGCGCCCATCCCGTCAGTATCCCCACACACACTACAGCCAAGGATCGCGAGAATGAACAGACTTCATCGCAGACATCGTCGAAAAGGGCAGACCATCACCGAATACGTCCTGATTATCGCGGTCGTTGTTGTCGCGGCCATTGGCATTCTGGCCATGTTCAGCGATACGGTTCGCGAAAAGATCGGGGGCATCATTACGGTCTTCGATCCTTCCAAAGCCAGTGATGTCGACCAGGAGACTGGGGAAGGTTCCGAGCAACAGTTCAGGGATCTGGGCGCGGGCGGCTCGAACTAGCCGCGAGCGCCGCGACGGTTCATCGATTTACTCCGGGAAGCCACGCCATGCGAGCCAAGCCCAGGCGCCTGCGCCGCAAGTGCGGCGGGCAGGCCATCATCGAGTCGGTCATGGGCATCATGCTCCTGCTGCTGATCTTCTTTGCCCTGCTGCAGGTGGCCATCCTTTACATGGCGCAGATGGTCTCGGATCATGCCTCCTTTGTCACCGCCCGCAGCTATATCGTCGGCTTTGACAACGATATTGTGCAGCGGGCCCGGGAAGTCGGCACGATCCCCATGTCCGGACACATCGAGCAGCCCGTGGCGTTCAGCAACCTCAGCCCCGCGCAGCTTGGCGCCATGGAGCCGCAATTGATCGAAGAGTTCCTGCAGACCCGGGGCTACACCCTCTGGTATCAGCACTGGCCGCATATCAGCGCCGATCTCCCCATGCTTGGCGGCGAGGGTGAGGCAAACATTCGCATCCACGTGAACGAGTATCCGCTGGAAATGCCCATGCATCGCGCGTATATCCGCAACGATACAATCGATTTCGGCAGTCGCATGCGCCTGCACAATCATGCCGGGTTCTACCTCGACTAGTACATCCCCGCTCTTCCCCCTTCCCATGATCATGAGCCACCCCCATCTCAACCGGCGCCGGCAGAAAGGTCAGGTCCTGATCTTTGCCGTCATGATCATGCTCATCATTCTGGTGGTCATCTTCTTCCTCTATGACGTGCAGAACGTCATTCGGGTCCGCGCCACGACGCAGAACGGCGCCGATGCCGCCGCCCTTACCGCCGCGGCCTGGCAGGGGCGGACGCTGAACACGATCGGCGAGTTGAACCTCATCAAAGCATCGACGATGCTCATCTATGGCATTCCGCCAACCGCCGCTCCCGACGAACCGCTGCCCATTCCGGAAGAAGAGCTGCTTGCTTCGGTCAACCTGCTCACCAACATGCAGACCCGCCTCACCTATGTCGGGCCACTGATCGGCCTGGCCGCGGCGCAGCAGAGCGCCAAGGGCAATGCACTTCGCACCTCAGGGAGCTACACGAGCGGTATCTATTACCACATCAACACCTGGATGGATTGGCGCGGCGGCTCTCTGTACGAGAACATCTATGGCAACGATCCACGCGGCCTTGGGTACAATTGGATATCCTCCTATCAGGTAATGCTCGAGGAGATCGCCTGGCGAGGTATAGCGGCAAGACCCGTCAACAGCCGCTACCTCTTCGGTTCGCCTCACCTGAATGGATCCGGCGCCGATCTTCTCCTCGACCTCGACTTCTATCGCGCGGTTCATTCGCGCAACTACTGCTGGTTCTATCAGCGCGGCATGGGGCCGGATGCACCCCCGATCGACATTTCAGCCATCAACCTCGATCTCACGCCCGAATCCTGGTTTCCCGGCAGTGAGATTCTCCCGCTTTATGTGGAGTTCGGCAGCGGCGCTCAGTACGATCCCGCTGTCATGTATCAGGAAATGGCTTCACGCGAGTTGGAGCCGATTCCCGCGGTTCAGCCCGGCCTGCCGGAGATCACCTGGGCGGTGTACGACCTCACAGGCGATGGGTGGGGCTGGGGGCAGACCGCCATCTACGATTATGTGAACGGCTACCTGCGCAGTGACTTTCGCCGTGAATACACCTACGGCGGCGCTGCTGCCCGAATCATCACGCATGCGGCCCCCTCCATCATATCCGGGCGCTGGTCGTGGAAACACGGGCAGCCGGAAAACGAGGAGGAATTCTCCAGTATCGGCTCTGCGCTGAACATGCGGGGCTCCGGCCAACTCTCTCGCGCCGAATACGGCCTCAGAACGTTGCGCTCCAGCGAGATGGTGGAGAGCGTCAGTGCAGCCAAGCCCTTTGGGCGCCTCGGCAGCGATCCGCCCCACCGTTCTGGTATCGTCCTTCCCGTCTTCGAGCAGGTGCGCCTAATACCCGTCAGCCTCCTCAACAGCAACATCGTCGATCGCGAACCCAGCTTCTACCGCTTTCTCATCGAGTATTTTGGCCACCCCGACTTCCCCGATGTTCCCGAGGATCTCCTCAACCGGTACGCCTACTTCCTCAGCGCCATCAACCTGTTCAATAACATGAGTTCCGATTTTCGCGTCGGCTGGTTTGACTTCGACGATTGGCGGAACGACTACATGGCAGGCGAGGATGGTATCCTCGGCAATGAGGACGATCAACGCGATCCCTGCGAGCCGGTCTTCACGGGTGGCCCCGGCGGCGGGTCCCGCGGTGGCCCCGGCATCATTCACTGAGGAGTCATCATGCGCGTTCCGGTCCTCTTCTGCCTGCTCCTGGCCATCGCCTTTCCCGCGTCGGCGATGATTTTTACCACCCATGACGGCAAAGGTGCGGCCTCCATCGACAAGGAGCTCGACCTGCGGGAGGTCAGCGAAGACAAGGTCACTATTAATGGCGACGTTGCCAGGCTGCGCGTCGGCCTCAGCCATGAAGAGCTCACTGCCTTGCTGCGTCGTCTCGCGCCGCTTCTGCGGGATTTTCGGGCCATTGGCAACGCCAACTCCGTCATCATCGAGACGCCTGTCGGCGAGGATCGGCTTGTCCGCTTCTATCTTCTTGCCACAGGTCAGCGACAACGGACGCTGGTCTTTCGCATGAACCTCAGTCGCCGCACCGCCGAGCGTGGCGGTGAGGCCCAATGGCCTGCCTTTCTCCCGAGGCCTCCGGCGGCACAGATTGGGACCGTCATGACCTTTGCCGGTCGCGATATGACGTGCGCCATGTTCAGTCTCTCCCTTCCCCCAGCCGCCTTTACCGCGACGTACGATACCGCGCTGCGCGCCGACGGCTGGCAACCTGTCAGCAACGCTGAGCCGGACGCCGGCGCCATGTACACGGACGCCGCCATGAAGTGTCTGCTTCTGGTCAACGCCGTCAGCTCCGCAACTGGCACACAGGCCGCGGTTGTTGTCAGCCCGCTTGGGGGAGTCAGCGGCGAGTAGGGCTCTGTGCGCCGACCGGACGCGCCTTCGTCAACGGGCATGCGGCCGGATTCGGTACTGTTGCCAGATCGTTGTTCTGAGCAGGAAAGTGCGAGAGGATGGTCTTCGGCTGCATCACATCTCCGTAGAGTCGAATGCGCAGAGTCCACCATGCCGCGAGCAGGGGAATCAACGCGCGGGTCATCTTCTCCAGCAGCCTGGGTGGTCCGAGGGCCGCGGACAGCTCGAGATCGAGTTCCCGCGCCCGTCGGCGTTCCGTCTCGTTGACCGCGTATCTGACAATGACGGGCAGAATCGCCCGGTACTCGAGGATGCTCGCCCGCAGCACCTCCATGCGCTGATCCAGGCATGCATCGCGATCCGTCATCGCGGAAAGGCGTTTCCAGCCGCGGAAGGCCGTCGCGATGACGCGATACATCGAGCTGGAGTTCATCTCATACTCCTGGCGGAAAGCGGACTTCAGCCAGCGCTCCGGCTCATCGCCGGGAAATTCCGCATGGCGGTAATTGAGGTACTTCTGCCCATGCCACTCTTCGTACGGCAGCTCCTCGCGCAGGAGCCCGCGTTCCTTGTGGCTGCGATAGAGCGCCGTAGTCGGCAGGGAGGTCAACAGCATGAACTGCACCAGATCCGCCTCCAGATCGATCATGAAATCGATGTCCTCCTGGATGTTTGCCTGCGTATGATGCTCCTGGCAGAGGATTCCCGATGCCAACACCCGTACGCCGCGCTCCCGCAGCTCGTGGATCAGCGCCTTTGCATCCACCCCGATGTTCTTGTCAAAGTTCCCCTGCGATGTCGACGCCTCCACTCCGATCCACAGAAAATCCACCCCCAGCCGCACCAGATTGTCGACTCCGAAGGCCATCACGGCTTCCGCCGACGAGAAGATCTGGAAGGTAAAGTAGCGCCGATTCCGATCCATGGCTGCCAGCAGTCCTTCCGCGCGCTCACGCGTCTTCAGGAAGTTCTCGTCCATGATGAAGAACTCGTTCACGCCGGTACGATCGGCGATGCTGCAAGCCAGCTCGTACAGCTCTTCGCCGCTGCCCACAAAAGGCGTATACTCCCGCCCGAAATAGTGCGAGGTCGAGCAGAATCGGCAACCATTCACGCAGCCGACGCCGGTGATCAGCAGGTTCGCCCCCTTGCGCGGGAAGGGAACCCCATAGGCGGACATCCGCTCCATGCTTGGCATGGCCGGGTGGGCGATCGGCGCGAGCGGATCCTGCCCCAGAAACTCCCGAAACCAGCGGATTCCATCACCGCGCACCATGTGATCGCACTCGATCAGCTCCTTCACGCCTTCGATAGCCGCGCCATGTCCCCCGAAGACCAGCACCGACCCCGGCGCTTCCCGGCGCACGACCCGCGCCATCTCCTGCGCCTTCAGGAAGTTCGGCGTAATGAAGGATATCCCGATCACGTCGTAGCCTTTGCGCACCTCCCGCACGAAGCGCTTCATCGAGGGGAAGTCAAGAATGGTCACATCCGCATCGAGATTGGCCGCCATCAGGTACAGGCCGAAGGAGCGATGGTGAAAGCGCCAGGAGGCGATACCCTGACCGCGCGTTACCTGGTTGTGCAGCAGCTCCATGATGTTCTCTTTGCGGCCGAACGCGTCGTCCACCCCGAAGGGACCGACGACACTGGACAATAATATCCGCGGGGGGCGGTCTGCGTGCGGCAATCTTTCGGGCATCTGTAACTCCGGATCAACTGGTAGTTCCTCAACGACAAGTCCTGCTCTCGCGAGCCGCAAGGCAGCCTCCCCGAAAACGCTGCTTGTATCACGATAAGCCACATTTCCCTATACCCCCAAATCACCCGTTTGGCAATCCCATATCGCCAAAGCGACGCAGGGTGACGTCCCTCCTTCGCCCGGCGCACACACGATTCCCAAAAGAAAAAAAGCCTTGAACCGCGGATAGCGCGATTCAAGGCTCTTAAAATGGTGACAGAGGGGGGACTCGAACCCCCACTCTCGGGTAAGGAGAACTAGGACCTGAACCTAGCGCGTCTGCCAATTCCGCCACTCTGCCACATACTGAAAGCAAACTACAGGCCCTTACTCTAACTGAGACGCTCGCCTTTGCAAGCGATCTCATCAACGATTTTTCGACTTCAGCGGCTTATTCGTGACGCAGCGCTTCGATTGGATCCAGGTTCGCCGCGCGCTGGGCCGGGTAAATGCCGAAGACGATGCCGACCAGCGCCGAAATGCCAAAGGCGATGATCAGCGACCAGGGGGTGACGATAGTATAGATGTCGCGCAGATGCGAAACGACTGTGGGGATGAGGACGCCGAGTGCCACGCCGGCAATACCGCCGCCAATCGTCAGGACCACGGTTTCGACCAGGAACTGCACGACGATATCGCGCCGTCGTGCTCCCAGCGCGCGGCGGACGCCGATCTCGCGCGTTCGCTCCGTCACCGTCGCCAGCATGATATTCATGATGCCGATACCGCCGACCAGCAGGGAGATTGCGGCAATACTGCCGAGAACGATATTGAAGATGCGCTTGGTCTCTTCCGCCTGTCGCAGCAGGCGCAACGGCACGGTGAGCTCGTAGTCGCGCTTCTTGTGGAATCGATTGAGCAGGGTCTGGATGGCCCCGGCTGCTTCCTCGACTACCTCCGTGCCGTTCATCTGCACGATAATCCGGTGCAGTTGCACCCGTTCAGCGCTGGTGCTGCCGGAGGTACGGCGGATGATGTTTTCCCCGAAGCGGGAGCGTGCGGTGCTCAACGGAATGATGACTTCGTGCTCCCATGAGCGCGGATCCAACTCGGCCGCGGTGCCTTCTCGCTGCCTCAGTGGCACCTGCCCCAGAACGCCCACCACTCGATAATAGTGGCTGCGAATCTTGACCGCATGATTGAGTGGATCCTGGTAGGGGAAGAGATTCTCCGCCAATCGCCCGGACAAGACGCAGACATTGTCCTGGTAGCGCAGATCATTGTCGGTGAGGAAGCGACCGAGGGCCATCTCTTCACTCTGCGACTGCAGGTAATTGGGCAGGGTGCCGATCACCCGGCACTGACGCTTGGCCGAGGCGAACTGAACATCCTCGCGAATGATACGCATCGGCAACACCGCTTTAACCGCGGGCACCGTGGTGCCGACCCGCAGCACATCATCGTAGGTGAGCCCGTACTCGAGAACAAAGGAGTTGCCCTCGCTGGAGCTATCCTGGTCTTCGGGCGGCTTGACACTTTCGATGATGATGTTGGTGCTGCCAAGGCGCTTGATCGCTTCGCGCGCTTCATAGGAGGCGCCTTCGCCGATCGCCAGCATCGAGATCACCGAGCTGACGCCAAAGATGATGCCCAGCATCGTCAGCAGCGAGCGCATCTTGTGCAGCATCAGGCTCTTGATGCCCAACTGGATCGTGCGCAGGTACTTTCGCGGATAGAGGAACATGAGCACCTTCACGCCCTCGTGCTGGTGGTTTCGTGAATGACATCCACAACGCCGTCCTTGAGGCGGACAACGCGCTGGGCGCGTTCAGCTACATGATCGTCATGCGTAACCATGATGATCGTCTTCCCTTCGTCGTTCAGCTGGTCGATCAGATCCAGAATCTCCTGCTCGGTCTTGCTGTCGAGATTACCGGTCGGCTCGTCCGCGAGAATGATCAGCGGGTCCGTCGCCAGGGAGCGTGCGATGGCGACGCGCTGCTGCTGCCCGCCGGACAGCTCTCGCGGCCGATGGTGCAGGCGATCGTTCAAGCTCACGCGGTCGGCCAGCATCAGCGCCCGCTCGCGGCTCTTCCTGGGGTGGCAGTCCTGATAGATCAACGGCACTTCGATATTCTCAAGCACCGTCAGCTGTTGCAGCAGGTTGTAGGATTGAAAGACAAAACCGATGCGCTGATTGCGAATGGCCGAGAGTTGATCGTCGTTCATCTGGGAGACGTCTGAGCCGCCCAGCAGATATCGGCCACTGGTGGGCCGATCCAGGCAGCCAAGGAGATTCAGGAGCGTCGATTTGCCGGAGCCGGAGGTTCCCATGATCGCCACGTAGTCGCCTTCCGCGATGCTCAGGCTGATGCCCTGCAGCGCATGCACTTCCACATCGCCGATCACATACGTCTTGACGACGTCTTCGAGGCAGACAATCGGCGTGCCGCTCATTCGCCGGTTCCCCGCTGTGCGCCACGCGCTCGCTGGCTCATGCGCTGCAGCATCTCCAGCCGGGCTTCCGCGCTCAACTCTTTCCACGCTTCGCGCACCTGCTCCCGCCGCTCTTCCGGCATGCGTGCAAGCGCCTGTTGGAAGCGCGTCTCTACGTCATCGACTGCCGCGCTCTTTTCCTCGGTCACCTCCGCGACGACGGTCTCGGCTGGGGGGGGGACACGCGGCTCGGCATCTTCTCGGGTCACTTCGGATTCCTTCATGACGCCGGACTGCAGGCTGGTTGGATCTTCGGTCTTTGGTGGGTTCAGCATCACCACCTGCCCCGCCTCCAGCCCCTTCAGGATATGGATGTGCGACTTGTTGTAGGCGCCTATCTCCACGACCACCGGAGTGGGAGTCACGCCGGCGAGGTAGCAGACCTGGTCATCTCCAACAGAAGTCACGGATTGAATTGGCACCGTCAACACGTCCTCCAGCTTCTGCACGATGATCTCCGCCCGCGCGCTCAGGCCCGGCTTCACATCCGGCGGCAGCGGCTCTTCGATGATGATCTCCGTCGAGTAGACCTTCAGGTCGGGATTCATCCAGTTGCTCTGTGCGTCAGGTAGAAGCCCGATCTTCGAAACGCGTCCGCGAAAGCGCCGGTCCGGCATCGCGTCAATCACCACATAAGCCATCTGGCCGCGGCTGATCTGGTTCATCCTCGATTCATGCACTTTGACTTCTACCTGCATCTGGCTTGTGTCCGGCAGCTTGATCAGTTCCTGCCGCTGACGTACCGTCGCTCCCTCGACAATCTGGGCCTGGTTATAGCGGCGATTGCCGGTGCTCGACGCGTAAACGACCATCCCTCCCTGAGGGGCGACGATACGTGTCTTGTCCAACTGCGCCATCAGGCGCTGCAGCTTTGCATCCTGTAATTCCAGTGTCGCCTTTTTCGATTCCAGATCGGCTTCTTTCTGGCTGAGTGATGAAAGGGCGCGCACCTTCACCCGTTCCATCTCTTCCAGCTTCCGCTCCTCTTCCGCCTGCAGCTTACGCAGCTTCTGCGGGTACTCATACTTTTCGAGCAGACGCAGCTTCTCCCTTGCCTGCTCCAGCTCCAATTCCTTTCGCGTCACCGTGAGCGTGTCGGCTTCCATTTCCGTGCGGGTCGCGTAGCCCTGCCCCTCGAGCTGTTTCGTCCAGGTCAAGCGGTCCTGGGAGCGTTTCAGTTCAGCTTCCGCAATGGTGATGGCGGAGATAGCATTCTTGCGATCCTGCGGCCAATCGCCGTCCCGGTACTTCTCCAAGTCGATGCGCGCAAAATCGACCGCCAGTTCGGCTTCCCGGATATTGCTCTCGTTCTGGCTCTTCTGGATGGCCAGATCTTCTTCGGCGCGGGTGAAGGTGGAGAGCGCGTTCTGGTAGTTGATCTGCTGCTGGCTCAAGCGTTCCTGCAGATCCGATGAATCCAGTTCCACGAGGAGGTCGCCCTTCTTCACGATCGTCCCTTCCGGGACCAGTTGGATGATCTGCGCGTTGCCCTCCAGTTCGCTCGTGATGGTGATCTCGTTGACCGCCCCCAGCGTCCCACCTTCGGTGACCGAGATGAGCATGTTCTGAGGTGAAACCGTGTACACGGCCAGTCGGTTCAAGGATTGGTCGGGTCCCGCTTGCCGGTAATACCAGGCAATACCCCCACCGGCTGCCACCAAGACAATCAATAGGATCAAAATCTTCTTCATGTTTCCCCAAAAGACGATAGATTCACACATGCAAGCTACTCGTTCCGCAACTCCTGCCTGCCGACACGGACTAGACCTTATAGAAACCAGCGCCCCCCCCATGGTTCCCTGAAGCTGACGTCAATCCCCGGTTGATCTTACGGCCTTACCCGTGAATATTAGATGCCATAACCACACCACGTCGTATTCTCTCTCAGGAGCAGTCAGCGCATACCATGACCGAAGCTACTCACTTTCTCGACGATCTCATCAGTCGGTACCACGTCCTCACTCCCTGCCGCGACGATATTCTCGACACCGTCAACCTTATTGTGAGGGCGATCGAAGCCGACAGGAAGCTCATGATCTGCGGTAATGGCGGTAGTGCCGCCGATGCCGAGCACATTGCGGGCGAAATGCTGAAGCGCTTCCTGCTGCCACGGCCGATACCTCCCGACATTGCCGACAAGCTGCGCCGCCAGGATGCCACCGAGGGCGACTACCTTGCCAACCACCTCGAGGCGGCGCTGCCTGCCCTGGCGCTCACCGGGCACCCCGCGTTGGCTACCGCCATGGCCAACGATGTCGCCGGCGACCTGGCCTTTGCCCAGCAGGTCTATGGGCTCGGACAAAAGGGGGACGTTCTGCTCGGCATTTCCACGTCCGGCAGATCACGAAGCGTCTGTCATGCCCTGCGGGTGGCTGCCGCCAAAGGAATCGTTACCGTCGGCTTGACAGGACGAGACGGGGGCGCCATGGTTTCCCTGTGCGATGTGGCAATACGTGTGCCCGAGACTGAAACGTATCGTATACAGGAACTGCACCTGCCGGTATACCATTGTCTTTGCCTCATGGTGGAAGCACATTTTTTTGGTACTGCGTAAACCTGTGCATCACAGCCTCAAAACAGCAACCATTCTACCCTTGGGGACTTCGCGGCCAGTGCGGTTTGCTTCACTTGGGGTGGTGTGCTACCTTATCCTGATTTTACGGTGAAACACGCGGTCAAGAACGTGGGGAGCGGAATACGTGCCTATCGATCCTGAATTTATTTCCGATGTTCTGGTAAGCATGGGAATCATCACCGACGAACAGGGTGAGGAAGTCCGCGCCAAGTGCGAAGAAGAGAGTAGATCCGTCTTCAAGGTCCTTGAAGAACTCGGCTACTGCACCGAGGATGAAGCGCTCTCCATCATAGCATCCGAGTATGGCATGGAAACCTTCAGCCTTCAGGATTACCGCATTCCTGACGAGGTGATCAAGTCCATCAGCGATGAGATTGCCCTGCGTTACCACGTCGTCCCCGTGGCGAAGCACGAGAACACCCTTGCCGTTGCCATCGCCGATCCCACGGACCTCGATACGCTCGATTCCCTCCGCTATATCCTTAAGATAGACATCGAGCCCGTCGTCGCCAAGGAAGATGAGATCGAGCGCGCCCTTGCCCGTTTCTATGGAACGGCCGAACACGCAGTCGAGCAGTTCATCGTGGACGTCACCAGTGGAGAAATCGACGTCGTCACCATGGAACAGGAAAAGGATGAGGATGAGATCACCGGTCAGGACGATGCTCCCATCATCCGACTGGTCTCCCTCATCATTGTCGAAGCCTACCGCAAGCGCGCCAGTGATATCCACCTCGAGCCCATGGAGAAGCGCTTCCGCATCCGCTATCGCATCGACGGCGTACTTCACGAGATGGACAATCCGCCGAAGTACCTGCAGCCAAACATCCTCCAGCGCCTCAAGATCATGGCCCGGCTGGACATCTCCGAGAAGCGCGTCCCGCAGGATGGTCGTATCCTCTTCAACATGCCCGGAAAATCTATCGACTTGCGCGTCTCCTCCGTCCCCACCGTGCACGGCGAATCGATCGTCATGCGTATCCTCGACAAGAGCAGCGTACAGCTTGGCATTCCCGAACTGGGCTTTTTCAACGACGATCAGCAGATGATCGAAAAGATCCTCGCCATGCCCGACGGGATCTTTCTGGTGACGGGGCCGACCGGTTCCGGCAAGACTACCTCTCTCTACGCTTTCCTGAATACCCTCAACACGCCCAACCGCAAGATCATTACCGCCGAGGACCCGGTCGAGTATGAGTTGGGGGGCATCAATCAAGTCCAGTGTGACAACCAGATTGGGCTCACTTTCGCCCGTGCGCTGCGTGCCATGCTCCGCCAGGCGCCCAACATCGTCATGGTTGGTGAAATCCGTGACATCGAGACTGGCGGTATCGCCATCAACGCCGCCCTCACCGGTCACATGGTCTTCAGCACGCTGCATACCAACGACGCTCCCACCGCCATCACCCGTATGATCGATATGGGGGTAAAGCCCTTTCTTGTCGCCTCCGCTGTCCGGGCCGTCATGGCACAGCGCCTCAGCCGACGCATCTGCAAGACCTGCAAGGCGCCCACCACCGCCACCGCTGAAGAGCTGCACCTGCTGGATCTGCCCGCCAAGTATTTTGACGAAACCGACCTTTCCAAAGGCAAGGGATGTGGTGAATGCAGCAGCAGCGGTTATCGCGGGCGCATTGGCCTGTATGAGATCTTCGTGGTCGAGCAGTCCATCATTCAGTTGATCTACGAATCCGCGCCCGCAAACGTCATTCGTGATCGAGCCAAACAGCTGGGGATGCGCACCTTGCGCGACGACGGTCTGCGTAAGGCCGGCGCCGGCATCACCACCCTGTCAGAAGTCATACGCATTACCAAGGCTGAAGATGTCGAAGCAGAGGTGTGAGCCAGAATGAGCCCTAAAATGCCCGACCTCGATTCCGAAAGCAGCGCCATCTGGCACATGCTGACCGACAATGAACTGGCTGACGATGAGCAGTTGGTGGAACTGTGGGAGGAGCATGAACGCACCGGCCTCACCTTCCAGCAGACCATCTACAACTATGGCGTCGTGGGTGAAGCACAATTGCTCAAGCTCATCGCTGAAACCCTCGGCTCCGAATATGTCGACATCAAGGGTATCCACATTTCCGATGAGGTTATCCAGTCGGTAAAGGGCCACATAGCCCGCATGTATGGCGTTCTTCCTGTTGCTGAAGACGGTGGCGTCATCACCATCGCCGCCGTTGAACCGATGAACTTTCGCATGATCGACGAGCTGCCCTATGTTCTCGGGCGTGATCGGGTCGAGGTTGTCGTTGCCAAACCCGAAGCCATCCTCGAAGCCATCGACCACTTCTATCCGGAATCCATGGGCGATTCCATGCATGACGTTCTCGCCGAAATGCAGGGTTTCGGAGAAGATGCCGGCGAAACCGACGAGAACGCACGAGAGGACATCACGGCCGCGGAGCTTGAAGAGCGGGCCAACATGACCCCCATCGTCCGCTTCGTCAACATCATTCTCTATCAAGCGGTCAAGGATCAGGCCAGCGATATCCACTTCGAGCCTTTTGCCAGCGAGTTCAAGATTCGCTACCGCATCGACGGCGTGCTTTATGAAATGCAGCCACCGCCAAAGCATCTGGCCATCCCCGTCATCAGCCGCGTAAAAGTGGTCAGCGGCCTCAACATCGCCGAACGTCGCCTGCCTCAGGATGGACGCATTGAAATGCGCGTCGCCGGCAAGAAGATCGACATGCGCGTGTCCACGCTCCCGACGCAGCACGGCGAGTCTGTCGTGCTGCGCGTACTCGATAAGAGTATCGTCAACCTCTCCCTCGATGCGATCGGTCTGCCCGACGCCATCAAGACAGACCTGCGCGAGATTATCCGCAAGCCCAATGGCATCGTCCTTGTCACCGGGCCAACGGGCTCAGGCAAGACGACGACGCTCTATTCCTGTCTCAAGGAACTCAATACCATCGAGGATAAGCTCCTCACCGCCGAAGACCCCGTGGAATACGACATCGAGGGTCTCATCCAGGTCCCGATCAACGATGGTATCGGCATGACCTTCGCGCGCGCACTCAAGGCCTTCCTTCGTCAGGATCCGGATCGTATCATGATTGGCGAGATCCGCGACCTGGAAACGGCCAGTATGTCGGTGCAGGCTTCGCTGACGGGACACCTTGTGCTCAGCACCCTCCATACCAACGACGCTCCCGGTGCCGTAACGCGACTCATCGACATGGGGGTCGAGCCGTTCCTCATCACCTCCACCATCGAAGGTGTGCTCGCCCAGCGACTCGTTCGACGCGTCTGCAAATACTGCCGCGAGCAGTACGAGCCCACGGATGAGGAACTGGAAGCACTGGATATTTCACGCGCCGACATTGGCGACCGTCGCTTCTGGTACGGACGCGGCTGCGGCGAATGCAACGATACCGGCTACAAGGGCCGGACAGGCCTTTTTGAACTCTTCCTGGCTTCCGTCCCCATCAAGATGCTCATCAACCGCAAGGAACCAGCCGCCGTGCTTTTTGCCAAAGCACGCGAAGAAGGCATGCGGACCCTGCGGGAGCACGGCATTCATGCCATCCTTGAGGGTGACACGACCGCTGAAGAGATTCTCAAGTACACGTAAAAGCCAAGGGGGAGGGTACTCACTTGCTGGATTTTGAAATGGACGACCTTCTGCAACTCGTCCTGGACGAGGGCGCCAGTGATCTGCATATCGAAGTAGGCGTTTCACCCACTTTGCGCGTGCATGGGGGGTTGGAAAACCTCAATGCCGAGCCACTGACGCCTGAAGATACCGAAAACCTCATGAAGGCCATCACCTCGGACGCCAATCAGCAGGCGCTCCGCCAGAATGGCGGGGTTGACTTCGGCTTCGCCTTTGGCGACAAGTGCCGCTTCCGCGTCAGTGTTCTCAAGCAGAAGGGCAGCGTCGGCATGGTCCTCCGCATGATCCCCAATGACCTCATGACGCTGGAAAGCATCGGTCTGCCGCCATCCGTCAAGGATCTTCTGTTTCGTCCCCGCGGTCTCGTCCTAGTTACCGGCCCTACCGGATCCGGAAAATCGACCACCCTCGCATCGATGATAAATATCATCAACGAAGAACGCGATTGCCACATCATTACGGTGGAAGACCCCGTCGAATTCTACCACGACCACAAGAAATCGCTGATCATTCAGCGTGAGATTGGGGTGGATGTGCCCAGCTTCGAAGAAGCTCTCAAGCGCGCTCTGCGACAGGATCCGGACGTGATTCTGGTCGGTGAAATGCGTGACTTGGAGACCATCGAAGCCGCCGTGACGGCGGCGGAAACCGGCCATCTGGTCTTCGGTACCCTGCATACGACCGGCGCCGCCGAGACCATCGACCGTATCGTCGATGCCTTCCCCACCGACCAGCAGTCGCAGGTGCGTACGCAGCTCGCCAGTTCCCTGGAAGCGGTCATCTCTCAGGTCCTCATGAAGCGCGCCGACAAGGGCGGGCGCGTCGCCGCTTTCGAGATCATGATCTGCACACCCGGCATTCGCGCCCTCATTCGCGACAACAAGACCTATCGTATCACCTCCGACATTCAGACCGGCGCGAAATTCGGCATGAATACGCTGGACTCGCATCTGGCTCGCCTGTATGAAGAAGGCAAGATCTCCTATGGTGACCTGATCACCAAGTCAAAGGATCCGGGCGCCATCATCAACAATCTGCAGGGCAACAAGTGATGCGACTCGCGGGCATCATGCATCTGGGAGTGGCCCGGCGTTATTCCGCGGAAACTGTTGCTTGTCAACCCCTTTACCCCCCGCTATATTAGTCGCCATCAGTCTGTCTGATGCGCCGTACATCGTCGGCGCTGGCGACGGGACGTTCACGACAAGGAGTAGTCATCATGCCTCAGTTCAACTATGTGGCTGTCGATAATAAGGGCAAAGAGCAGAAGGGGCGTATCGAGGCCGATGGCAAGGACGACGCCGCCAAGAAGCTGAAGGCACGCGGTCTTTATCCGCAACGGCTCGATGAAGTGGGCGGCACCAAGCAGAAGGCTGGTGGCAAGGGTGGACGCAAGCCCAAGCGCAAGTACGGCGGCGGCCTCAATATCAGCATTGGCACACCGAAGCTGAGGCAGAAGATCCTCACTGCCTTCACCCGGCAGCTTGCGACGCTGCTCGACGCCGGTCTGCCCCTCGTGCGTGCCCTCCGTACGCTCGAACGTCAGTCCAAGGATGTCGGCGAGAAAACCATCATATCGGAAATCGCCGACGCAGTCGAAGGTGGTATGACCTTCTCCGAATCTCTCGGGCAGCATCCCAAGTCGTTTGACAAGCTCTACATCAATATGATTCGTGCTGGTGAGGCGTCCGGTGCTCTCGAACAGGTACTCACCCGGCTCGCGGAGTACATGGAAAAGTCCGCCCGCCTCAAGGCGAAGGTCAAGTCCGCCCTGGTCTATCCGGTGGTCGTGCTTTTCATCGCGTTGACCATTACCGCGGGTTTGATGATCTTCATCGTGCCGAAGTTCGCCAAGATGTTCGACGAAATGCTGGCCGGCGAGCCGCTGCCCGCCCTCACCAACTTCGTTATCGGCATCAGTACCTTCCTCAAGGAACGATCTATTCTCGGTCTCATCGGGATTGGTGTCCTTATTTTCCTCTACAAGATGTACAAGAAGACAGCCTTTGGGTCGTACAGCATCGACTACATGAAGATGAAGGTGCCGCCTTTCAACGGGTTGGTGGTCAAGTCTTCCGTGGCTCGATTTTGTTCCACCCTCGGTACCTTGATGAGTTCAGGCGTTTCGGTCTTGAACGCCCTGCAGATTGTGCGGGATACCTCTGGAAACCAATGCGTGGCGCGGGCGGTGCAGCTGGTTCACGATGCGGTGAAGGAAGGTGAAGGCATGGCGAAACCACTCGAATCCACCGGCGTCTTCCCGATGATGGTGGTCAGTATGATCGAGGTTGGTGAAGAGACCGGCGCCCTTCCCGAAATGCTCAGCCGTGTTGCCAAAGTTTATGAAGAAGAAGTGGACATGGCGGTCGAAGCCATGACTTCACTCATTGAACCGATCATGATCGTCGTCTTGGGTGTGCTCATCGGTGGTATTGTTCTGGCGATGTTCATGCCCCTGATCAAGCTCATCGACACCTTGGGCGGTTAGCCGCTCGAAGGGAGAGCTGCCAGTGGTCTTGGCCGGCTTCCGGATTCCTCCGCAAGCCGGCCCTTTTTTGTCCAACTGATCCGGTAGTGTAAAAAAGTGGAGGAGAAGTTGCGCCGCAGGTATGGGCGGTTATATTACCTATCCGCTTTTAAATGCAGAGAGTTTCTTTTATCCAGACGGCAAGCGGCTTACCTATACGCCTGTTGCCTGCTGGCGAGTGAATGCGAATCAACCCTGAGGACACCGAGTTATGTCAGTGAGACTGCGTCTTCGCCGAATGGGCGCCAAGAACAAGCCGGCCTACCGCGTGGTAGCCGCCGATCAGCGTTGCCCTCGTGATGGCAAATTCATCGAGATCCTGGGCTTCTACGATCCCCGGCGCGAGCAGGAGGGGCTGGATCTTGAGCGTGCCGAGTACTGGCTCTCCAACGGCGCTCAGCCCTCGCAGACCGTCGCGGATATCATCCGCCGCGCCCGCGAAGGCAAGCTGATGACGCCACCAGAGAAGGTCCAGCCTGAAGCTGCACCGGTCAAGGCGGCCGCCGCACCCGCGCCGGCGACTGAGGCTGTCGAAGAAGCTGCACCAGCCGCGCAGGAAGCGCCTGTTGCTGAAGCGACGTCGGTGGCTGAAGAAGCCCCTGCCCCCGCGGAAGAAGAAAAAGACGAGGAAAAAGCTTCCGAATAACGACGACCCTGGTCGGCCACAACCTGAAATGCCCAGCTTGGCGTACCGGCGCCTGGTGCTCTGCTCGACCTGACACCGACTCTCTTGAAGATGCCGATGTCGGGCAGAACCCCCGGCGATCAACTCAATCGAACTACCGGCCACGCATGGCGATGGCGAAGATAGTGTACTTGACGCGGCTGTCTGCTCTTCCTTCTGATGCCGCTGCATTCCCGCATCTCGTCTCGACGCGCCGGTTACCGCTGCTGGATTAACATAGCCCACACTCATGGTCAATATATTCTCGAAACTGTTCGGAGTCAGCAAACCCCAACACGAAACACCCCAAACCCCAACGCCACCACCTGAAACTGACAGCTCCAAGGCTGAACCGACCGCGCAGGACGATCTCAACGAAGCCAACCTGACTGCTTTCGTCGATTTTGTCGTTCGCGCTCTCGTCAAGCATGGAGATGAGGTGAATGTCTCTTCGGAAATCGATGAACAGGGTCTGCTCATTCGCATTCGCTGCCATCCCGAAGAAGTCGGACGCATCATCGGCAAGAGCGGCAAGACGATCCGAGCCATCCGCTCCCTGGTCAAAGGCGCCGCCGCACGTCAGAATCAGAAAGCGAGCGTCATTGTGATGGAGGACTGATGCGGCTGGACATCGTGACGATCTTTCCAGCCATGTATGAGGGGCCGTTTACCGAGTCGATCGTGAAACGGGCCCGCGAGAAAGGCATAGTCGAGGTCAACTGGGTCAATCCAAGGGATTTCACCACGGATCGGCATCATACCACCGACGATCGTCCCTACGGGGGCGGAGCGGGCATGGTCATGAAACCGGAGCCTCTCTTCGCCGCGGTGGAAAGCGTTAGCAGTGAGAGTTCAAGAGCCATCCTGCTTTGCCCTCAAGGGCAGAGGTTCAACCAGGCCAAGGCTGTCGAGCTCGCTCAACAGACGCACCTGATCTTGATCTGCGGACATTATGAAGGAGTCGACGAGAGAGTTCGCCAGGCATTGGTGGACGAGGAAATTTCGATAGGCGATTACATTTTGACCAGCGGTAATCTGGCAGCCATGGTGCTGGCGGATGCCGTTATACGCCTGCTGCCGGGAGCGCTCGGATGCGAGAGTTCCACCCAGGAGGAGTCCTTCAGCGAAGACTTGCTGGAGTATCCACAGTACACGCGGCCGGAAGTCTTTCGCGACATGCGCGTCCCGGATGTACTTCTCTCGGGAAATCACCAGGCCATAGCCGAGTGGCGACGACGGGAAGCTGTTCGACGTACCCGCGAACGCCGCCCAGACCTTTTCAACAACGACCTGCACAACCATGGAGAGCCCCGATCATGAACGTCGTAGAAAAAATTACTCAAGAGCAGAAGAAGACGGATGTTCCGGAATTCAACGTCGGTGATACCGTTCGCGTTCATGTTCTGATCCGCGAAGGTGAGAAGGAGCGCATTCAGGTCTTCCCCGGCACCGTCATCGGTCGCAAGGGCACGGGCGTGAACGAGACCTTCACGGTCCGTCGAGTTGCCTATGGTGAAGGCATCGAGCGCGTCTTCCCGCTGCATTCGCCCCACGTGGCCAAGGTGGAAGTGAGCATGCGCGGCGACGTTCGCCGGGCGAAGCTCTACTACCTTCGCGAGCGTGTCGGCAAGGCCGCACGCATCAAGGAGAAGATGCGCGGCGCGAAGTAAGCAGTCATGGATTTGCCGGACGCCCCTGCTTCTCTCTATCTCTATGCCCACCTGGCTGCCGCCGCCGGCTACCGGTGCGTGGCAGGCATTGACGAAGCAGGGCGCGGTCCGCTGGCCGGTCCTGTCGTGGCCGCGGCCGTCTGTCTTCCCCTCGACCTCGAGCTCGATGGGCTGAACGATTCCAAGCAGGTGACGCCGGAGGTGCGGGAGTTCCTGCATGCGGCGCTTACCGCAAATCCACTCGTACGCTATGGCATTGCGGTTGTCGACCACGGGATGATCGACCGGGTCAATATCCTGCAAGCCACCTGGATGGCCATGCGGCAGGCTGCGCTGGTTGTAGAGCCTGACTTCATACTGGTCGATGGAAGTCCGGTACGGGGGCTGCCGTCGCCGAGCCGCAGCATCGTCAAGGGAGACGCGAAGTGCGCGTCGATCGCCGCGGCCAGTATCCTGGCGAAGGTGCACCGGGATCGCCTGATGGTGGAGTATGACCGGCAGTATCCGGGATATGGTTTCGCTCAGCATAAGGGCTATTGCACGCCGGCGCATGTGGAGGCGTTGATGGCCCTCGGCCCCTGCCCGATACACCGTCGCAGCTTCCGTCCGGTCAGCGACTTCTTTCAGACGCCGGTTCAGGCAGACCTGCCCTTCATCTGCCAACAGGAAGCCGGCGCCACCTCATGATCAACGTTTACCTCATTCTGGTGCTGCTTATCCTGGTCGGCGACTACCTGGTCGACGTCGTGGTGGAGTGGCTCAATCTGCGCCACGGCTCCCCCCAGGTTCCGGAAGAATTCCGTGACGTACTCGACGAAGAGAAGTATGCCACGTCGCGCCGCTACCAGGGCGTCCGGACCCGCTTTCACCTGCTGCGCGAGACGATCATGCTGCCGCTGGTCATTGCCTTCATTCTCCTCGGCGGCTTCAACTGGGCGGATCGGCTTGCCCGGAGCGTCGCCACGGGCGAGATACTCACCGGCCTGATCTTCGCCGGCATCATCGCGGTGCTCAGTTATCTGGTTGGTCTGCCGTTTTCCCTTTACAGCATCTTCGGCATCGAACAGAAGTTCGGCTTCAACAAGATGACCTGGCGTACCTTCCTGACCGACCAGCTCAAGGGGCTGCTTCTGGGTGCAATCATCGGGGGCATCCTGCTCGCCGTCGTCATCTGGTTCTTTCTGAAGACAGGGGAGGCGGCATGGATCTACGCCTGGGCCGCGGTCATGCTTCTGCAACTGGTCATCCTCTATCTTGCGCCTCTGGTGATCATGCCGCTGTTCAACAAGTTCGAGCCGTTGCCGGAAGGCGAGCTTCGCCACGCCATCGAGGAGTACGCCCGACGTCAGGGCTTTCAGCTCAGTGGCATCTATACGATGGATGGTTCCCGCCGCAGCACCAAGGCCAATGCCTATTTCACCGGTTTTGGCCGTTATCGCCGCATCGTCCTCTTCGACACACTCGTTGAAAAGCACACGGTCGATGAGCTGATGGCTGTCCTTGCCCACGAGATGGGCCACTTCAAGAAGAAACACATCCACAAGCTTCTTTTCATTTCGGCGCTCACCACGGCGCTGCTCTTCTTCCTGCTCTCCCTCTTCATCGAGAACGAAGGTTTGTTCGCCGCCTTTCGCATGGAGCGGACCTCCATCTACGCCAGCCTCTTCTTTATCGGCTTCCTTTATTCTCCCATTGCTACCGTCATCGGCATCGTCACCAATGCTCTCTCCCGCCGATTCGAATTCGAGGCGGATGCCTACTCCGCCGACACTTTCGGCAAACCGGAAGCCCTGATTGACGGGCTCAAGAAGCTGAGCGTCGATAATTCCAGCGATCTGACGCCACATCCGGCCAAGGTATTCCTCGAGTACAGTCATCCTCCCGTTCTGCAGCGTGTGCGTGCCCTGCGCGCGAAGAGCGGTTGACGCGGCAGTCGGCAATGGGTATGGTGTGATGCCGCGCATTGGCTGCGAGGCTGCCTTCGTCAGCACGGTGAGGTACAACCGCCACACGCAGGGGATCAGAGTAGATGGCAGGCTTCCTTTTCGGCGGTGCGCTGCTTGGCCTGGCCGCGATTGCCTGGCCGCTCTACCTTCACTTCCGCCGGCGTCGCCAGCAGGTGCAGATAGTGCCCTCGCTGCGCCTCTTCGTTCGGGTCCAGAAGCTCAATCGCCGTCTCCAGATGCAGCAGTTGCTGCTGCTGATCGCCCGCCTCGCCATGCTGGTCGCCCTGGTACTCATCATTTCGCAGCCTTTCGTGCGTACTCGACGCTCTCTGCCGCTGCCGTTCGCGGAAGGCATGCGGCAGCCGCCTGCTCAGGTTGGTATTCTGATTGACGACAGCCTCAGTGCACTGCACGGCACCGTCCATGGCAGCCGCCTCGATCTCAGTCGCGCCTGGTTGACGCGGCAGATCGAGAGTTTTCCTGCCACCACCCATTTTCGTCTCATCTCCACCACCTGTCCCTTTCCTTCCATGCCCATGTCGCGGCAGGAGGCGCTGCGCGCGCTCGACACCTATCGCATCCTGCCGCGGCGAGGTGAGGCGGCTCTGGCTCTGCAGCGCCTTGCCGCCGACCTTGGCGGAGAGTTGGGATGTATTCTTGTTGCCGCTCCCCGCTCTCTGCAACTCTGGCAGGATCTGACGCCCGACACGGATCTCCAGCAGCCGCTCCCCGTTCATTTTCTCGATACTTCCTCCCATCGCCATGAGATCTACATCGATCAGGTCACGCATGACAACGCCAACTTGGTGCAGGTGCGGCTGCAGGGGAACCCGGATCGCATGGCAGGACGAGAGCTGATGCTGCTCTGGCAGCAGACGCAATCGCGAAGCTACACCTTGACTCCCCACGACGCCCTGCGCGGATGGGCGCAACTGGCATTGCCCGAGAGCCCACCTGACACCGTCTTTGAACTCGCCGTTGTTGATGAAGTCGATCATCCCTGGCATCGCTTCTGGTTTCGCATTGCCCGCCAAGGCCGGTCACTCGATTCGGCCATCATCGTACGTCAACCGGATCCACCCGGCATCACTGCCGACAATCTCATCACGGCGATCCTGCAGGCTGGATTCCCCGCCATGCCGATCCAGCATGTCGATGCCGGTGCGACCATGGCGAGGCAGCTGCCGCCCGCGCCAGTGATCATCTGCATTGGCGATGAGGCGCCATCTTCCGTCGGCCGCTGGTTGCAGGACCGGTACGACCAGGGGGCGACGATCCTTTGCTTCCCCAGTGCCGGAGACTCCGCTCACGGCCCGCCCAAGTTGCCCTGGTACCCGCACTGGCGGCCAGTCGAGGAGCTGCAGGCGGCGAACGCACGGCCACTACAGGTCATCGAGCCGCGGCGTCTGCCGGTGCCGGGACTCGATGAGCTGATCCTCAGCGGCCTTGCCGACATGCCGGTCAACCTGTATGCGCCGGTAGACGAGGGGCGGCAGCAGAGCGACATTGTCCTGGCAACGCGGGATGGCAGGCCGCTCGTGCGTGTCGAGCAGACAGAGGGGAGCGGCAAGCTTGTCCTGATCCAGGTACCGCTCAACCTGCGGGACGGCAGTCCGATGTTCCACCCCCTCTTTCCGCTGCTCGTTGCGCGTCTGCTCCATTCGGCCGCACAGGCGAGCCAGGAGAGCCTGGAGGCGCTCGTTGGCGAGTCCGTTTCCGTAGGGATCTGGTTTGAGCGTAACCGTATTGACGGTGAACTGATGACGCCGCAAGGGGAGCGGCTGGATGTGCGGGTCGAGCATGGCGAGCAGCGTTTTCTGCCGATTGACGCCGCGGGGATCTATCGGCTGGTGGAGGATGGCACGACAAGTAGTCGCCCGGCCAACTATCCTCGCGAATCGGATCCGCGCCTGGCGAGCCGGGAGGAGTGGGCACGCGCCCGGCCGAATACTCGGGTTGTGTGGTACGATCCCATGGCGCTGGTGAACGGGCAGGCGGTCGTGCGCCTTGGCGACCGCGATCATCAGGCGGAAGCTCGCACCTATGACCTCGGACCACTGGCCGGCCTGGTGTTGCTGATCGCGCTCGCGCTGGAAGCCGTAATGCTATGGCGGATATGGCAAGGCCGGAGGCAACCATGATTCAGAATCATGCCATCTGGGTGCTGTCTCTCCTCACCGCGCTGCTCGTGCTCATGTTCGCACGTGGTGTCCTGCTGCTCTGGCGAGGGTCGCGGCATCCCGTGGCACTACTGGCGGGTTGTCTTCGCCTGACAGCCCTGATCGTTCTTGCTTTCCTGCTGCACACGGCGTTTCTCGACTACCGCGAGGAGCGCTCGCCCCGCAAGGGCGATTCTCAACCGCCGCGACTCCTCGTCCTGCATGATCGGTCCCTGAGCATGGAGTATGCCGCCGGCAATGGCAAGTCGAGGCGGCAGACCGCGGAAGATCTTCAGCTACAGCTGGACCACCTGATCGGCAGCGCGGAGCCGCCCCCCAACGTTCAGCACCTGCTCTTTGCCGGTAATCTCGTGCCCGAGGCCGACGAAAAGAGCCTTCAGACCCACTCCACCAATCTCAACCGGGCACTCAGCATGGCCTTGAGCCGCTTTCGCAGCGACCGCATCCTCGTCATTTCCGACGGTGCCGGCAGTGACGGTTTGCCGCCCGCTTACCTGCGCGACTGGATGGCCAATCGTCGATTGGAGTTGGCCGCGATCTGCACCGTCGAGCGTGACGCCAACCTTTTCGATGCGCGTCTTCTCTCTATTGACAGCCTGCCGCTCAATCCCCAGCATGCCGAGGTCACGGTTGACAGTTACGGCGAAAGCGTGCCCCAAGTCATGGTCGAACTGCGGGTTGACGGCCGGCCGGTCTCCACCCAGGCGGTGGTTTCCGGCAGCAGGCAGCGGCTGAGCTTCAGGTTGCCGGAAACCGCCAACGGCTGGCATGTCGCTGAGGCTCGGATCGTACCGGTTGCCGGGGAGGTGACCACGCGCAACAACCGCCAGCTTGCCGTCTATCGGGTCACGCCGCCCAATCGCCTCCTCTTCGTCTACAGCCGTCCCCGGCGGGAAAATCTGCATCTTGTTCGCACCCTTCAGGCGGAGTATGGCGACCGGATTTCGGTTCTGCAGGCCGGCAGTGCCGAGTTGGCCGCAGTCAACCTTGCCTCCTGTCGGCTGGTTGTGCTGAGCGAAACGGATCCGTCACAACTGCCGCTTCCGCTGCGTCGAGCCATCTCCAGTCGCGAGCTGCCGGTGATGCTGCTTGGCACGGGCAGTCTGTCCAGTTGGATCGGGCAGTTGGATGAGCTGCCCGTGGAGAACCTTCTGGGCGAGCTTGACATGACCGACCGCTTTGGCACGCCCGCCGGCATCGCCGTCGCCAGTGGAAACCGCCTGCCCGCCTTTCATAGTCTCGACTTCAGCGCGCTCGAGTTGAATCTCGTCGGCCTGGCTCGCCTGCGAAGTGGTACGATGACGCTCTTCGAGGCGCAGGTCGGGCAGCAGCGTTATCCCCTTGTCGCTGCCGATGATCCCGCCGCACCCGCTCGCCTGGTGATGCTCGGCGATACGACGTGGAAGTGGGCGATGCATCCTGAAGCTGCCGTGCGGTACCAGTATCGTCTCTTCTGGAACGTCCTGTTCGCCTGGCTTCTCGGCGAGCAGGGGGAGCGTCAACCCCTTCTCCTCGAGACGATCGAGAGCGATGATCCGGAGGTCGCCGCGATTATCCGGGTTCAGCCGCGCGATCTGGCCGCACTTGCAGGGTTGCAGGAGACCAGCCTCGAGATCACCATCGGCGAGGAGACACGTACGCTGCCTCTTACACGAGATGGCGACGCTTTTACCTACGATCTCCCCCTTCCCGATGAGCTTCCCGCGGCCATCTATCTTCAGGCCCATGCCATCCACCGGGGTGACGCGTGGCGCAGCGAGCGCCGCCCAATCGTTGCTTCCGGTGACGGCGCCGAAATCCTCGATACGGCTCCGCAACCGGACATCCTGCGCGCGCTTGCCGGAGAGCCCAAGCGCTTTGCCTTTGCCGGCGAGGCGGCGCCTGTCCTGCGCGCCATGATCCGCCCCCTCGACATCGACCTTCCCCGCCCGCCCGTGCGCCAGCGAAACCGTCAACGCGAGTTGCTTCTGGCCGTCATCGCATTTCTAGTAGTGGCGCTGGAATGGACCATCGAACGCCGTCTGCATGAAGAGCCCGCCAGGTGAATGTCATGTCCCTCAGGAGAACACCCAGAGCCCAACAGTACCAGCGGCGCATGGTCCTCCATCTGCGACTGCTCGTCGTTGGCTGGTGGATCGGCATGGCCGTCACCGGCCTTCTTCTCATGGTGCTGGTGCTCAATCTGGCCATCACCGGCCCCGATTTCAGTTGGCGGGCGACCTTGCTGCTCTGGCTGACCCTTGGCGTTTGGCTTCCGGTGAGCGTTCGTGGCGCCTGGCGTAGTTGCCGCCTTGAAACGCTGAACAAAGCGATACGGGACAATCTCACTGCCCGATTCCCCGCGGCGGCGCGAACGTATGATGCCTGGCTCTGTGCACGGACGACCGACAGACGCTGGCATGCCGCGCGCGCGGTTCTCACGCGTCGGCTCCAGTCCATGCTTCCGGAACGCGATGCATGCCGTCCGGTCTGCATTCCCTGGTGGCCGCCGACCATCCTCCTGCTGGCCGCCGCGATGGTCATTACGCTTCTGACGATCACGCCGCGGCCGCTGACCAGCAAGTTTGTCCGTTTCGGGCAGGTCCTTTTCCATCAGCCGCAACTGCAACCACTGCGGGTCGTGGAGTTCATGCCCACCTACGTGTGGCTTGAGAAGGGCGAGGAGCTGCCGGTGCGGATCGTCCTCGCCGAGCCACCTCCCGAGCCGCCGTATCTGGAGTTGACTCAAGGGAATGCCGTCAGCCGCGTCGATCTCGACCAGATCGGTCAGTCGGCCACCGCCTTTTCCGGTGTCGTCACCATGCCGGAGAGGCCGGTCAGCTTGCGCTTGCGATCGGCAGGCTTCACCTCTCCGCCGATCGATTATGCCGTCTATCCCGAGCACCCGGTGCGCATGATCAGCGTCGAGGCCCAGTCGCCGGAGACGGCCACCAAGCGACGACTCTCCTGGCAGGAGGGGACTCCCGCAGTGCATGCCGGCAGCTTGGTCACCTTCACCATCGCCCAGGCGGCATGCCCCCTCGAGTCCCTTGGAATCGGCCGCGAGCGCGGGGGCGAGCTCGCGCTTAGTCCGGGCCCCGTCGACGGTCACTGGCAGGCTCGCATACTCCTTCAGGAGGCAGAGACCTTCACTGTCTACTGGCAGCTTGCCCGCGGTGGCATACGGCGTGGCGAATCCTTTGATATTGCCGTGCTGACTGATCAGCCGCCGGTCGTTTCGCTCGAGCTTCCCATCGATCAGACGGATCTGGTCGATGTGCCGGAAACGGTGGTCATTGCCGCCACCGGTCAGGATGATGGCCGAATCCGCCGTGCATACCTGTTGGTCAGCGACTTCTACGATCTGCGCGTCGTTCGTGAGTTGCCATTCGCCATGGTGCCCGGTGAAGAGCGCGTTACCAGTCGCATGCTGCTGTCGGCCGACACGTTTGCCGAACGCAGGGGCGAGCTTCTCGGCTTCTGCGTCGCCATGGTGGATGACGCCACACCGCCACAGGTCACCGTCTCCGCCATTCACCACCTGCTGCTGCCGCCGCCACCCTCCGCCCCTGAGGCCGCCCCTGAATTGGCGAGGCGCGAGTTCTGGGAAAGCGTTCTTCGTCGAACGTCGCCGGATGATCTCGACGCCGCCGATAACAGGCCCTTGGCTGACCAGCTTGCCGACCTCGCTGACCCTCCGCCCGAAGAGGAGCCAGACTCGCCGGAAGATGTCGAAGCGCTGCTGGCCGGTGATCCAGATGAACGACCGCCGGAAGAAGACGAGCAGGAAGAGCCTCCCGCGGATGATCTGATCGCCAACAATGCTCCGCCTGCTGGGCCTGACCCGCCAGATCAGGATAACGAACCCGACCAATCTGACCTTCCCGAAGCGCCTGAGCCCGATTCATCTCAGCCTGACAGCGAGGGGCCGCAAGCCGCCGAGGGTCAGCAGGCTGGCGATGGTCAGGAGGCTGGAGAAGGTCAGGAGGCTGGAGAAGGTCAGGAGGCTGGAGAAGGTCAGGAGGCTGGAGAAGGTCAGCCTGGAGAAGGTCAGCCTGGAGAAGGTCAGCCTGGAGAAGGTCAGCCTGGAGAAGGTCAGCCTGGAGAAGGTCAGCCTGGAGAAGGTCAGCCTGGAGAAG
>JAWLHB010000009.1:0-116594 GCA_041690595.1 Lentisphaeria bacterium | reverse complement strand
GTCAGCAGGCGGGGCAGGGTCAACAGGCGGGTCAAGGTCAACAGGCGGGTCAAGGTCAACAGGCGGGTCAAGGTCAACAGGCGGGTCAAGGTCAGCAGGCGGGTCAAGGTCAACAGGCGGGTCAAGGTCAACAGGCAGGTCAAGGTCAACAGGCAGGTCAAGGTCAACAGGCAGGTCAAGGTCAACAGGCGGGTCAAGGTCAACAGGCGGGTCAAGGTCAGCAGGCGGGTCAAGGTCAACAGGCGGGTCAAGGTCAACAGGCAGGTCAAGGTCAACAGGCAGGTCAAGGTCAACAGGCAGGTCAAGGTCAACAGGCAGGTCAAGGTCAACTGGCAGGTCAAGGTCAACAGGCAGGTCAAGGTCAACAGGCGGGTCAAGGTCAACAGGCGGGTCAAGGTCAACAGGCGGGCGATTCCAGCGGAGCTGGGGCGCGGAGTCATGACGCCTCCCCAGGTGTCGGCGTCGTAAGGTCAGCCGAGGATCTGGACGTCGTTCCGGATGACATCGAGACGACGACGCGGGACGCTCTCGGCGATGCGGAGGCGACGGATCAGGTCAGGAGCGGAGCGGATGTCGATTTCGGGCGCAACGATCCGACTCAGCCGCTTCCAGTCGATCCGATTGACGGTGAGGCTGAAGAGCCAATCGCCGCTCGTGAGCGGGACTCTCGCGATAATGGCAATGAACAACCCGCTCCGACGGAAACCGAAGCCGTTCGTGTCGAGGCACTTCAGACGACGGACCCGCCATCCGGTGAGCCGCTTTCGCCGACTGAACGGGAGGCGCGCATGTCGATGTACCAGGAGGTCCGCGAGCGTCTGACGACGCAGGAGAAGGATGTCGTCAACGAGTATTATCGAAAGCTACGGGATATTCGGTGATGATGCAGTACACAGAGGCAGTAGCCCGATGGAAGAGCCTGTGCGGGAGTCGCTCCATCGATTCGACCATGGTTTCCTTGCTGGTGGAGAAGGGCCGTCGGCGGTTGCGGATCCTGCTGGGGGAGCAGTGTCTGGCGGAGCTGCCGGTCATCGTTGGGCGCAACGGACTGGGGCACAAGCAGCGGGAGGGCGATGAACGAACGCCGGAAGGGGAGTACACGATTTGCTACCGTAATGACGAGAGTCGCTTTCACCTCTTCCTGGGACTCAGCTATCCGAACGCCGACGATGCGGCGGCGGCCCTCGCGCGAGGGGATCTGGACGAGGCCGGCTATCGCTCGATAGTCGAGCCGCTTGCCGCGGGCGGCGTGCCCAACTGGTACACTGGGCTCGGTGGGGAAATCGGACTGCACGGGGGGGGCATCGGCCGTTCCGGAACGGCTGGGTGCGTGGCCATGGCAGACGGGGACATCGAGCTGCTCTGGGTGGCAACGTGTCTTGGCTGCCGCGTCCAGATCAGGGCGTGAGGGCAGGGCGCTGCTCTTTGCTCACGGATTGGCTGGAGTCTCGGCCGGCTCACTGCCTGTCTTGTCGGTCGCGGCGGCTTCTTCGGGCGACGTCGGCTCTTCCAGGGTCAGCGAGGTGCCGATGGCGGCGGGCATTTCTTCATATCTGAAGAGGTCGTCGCGCCGCATGGTGTCCATCATGGTCATGCTGATGAAGATGCTCAGGAAGAGCAGCGCCGACAGAAAGACTACAAGGTAGAGCTTGTTGTCGTAGAGCAGGTGCATGAAGAACAAGGCAACCAGCGTGGCCTTGATGGTCGCCACCGTCATCGCCACAATCAGGTTGCCGACGGTGCCGAGGTGAAACTGCGCTACCCAGACCGTGACGCCGGTCAACAGGAAGAGGGTTGCTCCGACCAGGATGTAGACCTTGAGCGGCGTGATATGTGGATGAAAGCTCGCGCTGTGTGCTGGAGTTGTCGCTTCGTGTTCGGTCATCGTAGAAAGCCTTCGTTCAGCCGATTAGGTAGAGCAGTGGAAAGAGGTAGATCCAGATAAGGTCGACCAGATGCCAGTAAAGGCCGCCCATCTCGACGGGGCTGTAATACTCGCTGGAATACTTGCCGTTCATGGTCTGATAGAGCAGGAAGGAGAGGAAGCCCATACCGATGATGATATGCAGTCCGTGCAGTCCGGTCATGGCAAAGTAGGCGCTGAAGAAGAGCTGCGGATTGCTTCCCATGACTTCGGTATTGCTGAAGAACTTGCCGGGCAGCAGCCCCAGGTGAATCTTGTGGCTGTATTCGAAATACTTGATGACGAGGAAGACAAAGGCGCAGAGGATGGTGACGATCAGCAGCAGCACAGTTTGGTCGGGACGGTTCTTCTGCAGGGATCGAATGGCAAGTGCCATCGTGACGGAGCTGCCGATAAGAACCAGCGTATTGATGGCGCCCATCTTCACGTCGAGAAACTTGTGCGCCGCGATGAACATGTCCGGATGCCAGTTTCGATAGACGGCGTAAACGCAGAAGAGGCCGCCAAAGAGGAGGATCTCGGTCACCAGAAAGAGCCAGACGCCCAGCTTGAGGGACTCGTGCTGCTGTTCCATGGTGAAGAAGTGATGCGCCAGGTTGGGATTATGCTCCTCATGGCGATCTGCATGTACTACTGTAGAATCCGTCTTGCTGCTCATAGATCAGATATTTTCCGGCAATACTTTGTCATAGTCGTACGGCCCATGTGTCAGGCGCGGCGGATGCTCGAAATTCTCGGTGGGTGGCGGTGATGTCGTCGCCCACTCCAGTGAAAGGCCGCCCCATGGATTGGAGCCGCAGCGTTGCCCGCGGAATAGCGAATGCACCAGGTAGATACCCATCACGAAGAAGCCCAGACCCAGGATCATCGCGCCGATCGACGAGAAGCCATGGTACATATGGTAGGTTTTTTCGTTCAGGAAATCGGAGTAATCCCAATATCGCCGCGGCATCCCCTTGGCTCCCATGATGAACTGGGTGAAGAAGGTCAGATTGAAGCCGACAAAGAGGAGGACGAAGGCAAAGGTAGCGGCCGTCCGGTTGTAGAGCCTGCCAAACATCTTCGGCCACCAGTGATGGATGCCCCCGAAGAAGGCAAAAACCGTTCCTCCCATCATGACGTAGTGGAAGTGAGCCACGACGAAATAGGTGTCATGCATCTGCACGTCGATGCCGAGGGCGCCCAGGAAGATGCCTGTCAGGCCGCCGATGGTGAAGAGAATGAGGAAAGCCAGGGCGTAGAGCATCGGCACGGTGAGTGAGATCGACCCCTTGTAAAGGGTCGCCATCCAGTTGAAGACCTTGATGCCGGATGGTACGCCGATGTAGAAGGAGAGGAAGGAGAAGACCATGGCCGCGTAGGGCGACTGTCCACTCACGAACATGTGGTGGCCCCACACCAGGAAACCCAGGAGGGCGATCGCCACTGACGAAAAGGCGATCAACTTGTACCCGAAGATCTTCTTGTGCGCATGAACCGCGATCAGCTCGCTGATGATCGCCATACCCGGCAGGATCATGATGTAGACAGCCGGATGAGAATAGAACCAGAAGAAGTGCTGGAAGAGGACGGGATCCCCTCCGCGGGTGGGATCGAAGACGACGATGATCCCCAGCTTCTCCAGGATCAGCAGCATGAGCGTGATGCCCAGCACCGGCGTCGCGAGGATCTGAATCAGTGCCGTCGCGTACATGCCCCAGCAGAAGAGGGGCATCTTGAACCAGGTCATGCCCGGCGCCCGCATCTTGTGAATGGTGACGATGAAGTTGAGGCCAGTGAAGATGGAGGAGAAGCCCAGGATGAAGGCGCCGAAGGTGATCGAGATGACGGGCGTCTCGCTGTGCTGCGTGGAATAGGGGGTATAGAAGGTCCAACCGGTGTCGGCGCCGCCCTGCACCAGAGACCAGAGACAGAAGATCGCGCCGAACATGTAGACGTACCAGCTTGCCAGGTTGAGCCGCGGAAAGGCCACATCCTTTGTCCCCAGCATGATCGGCAGCAGGAAATTGCCGAGGACCGCCGGAATGGAAGGAATGATGAACAGAAAGATCATGATGGCGCCGTGCATGGTGAAGGCCTGGTTGTAGGCGCGCTGGCCGATGAATTGCTCACCTGGCGCCCACAGTTCCAGGCGCAGCAGCAACGCATAGAGGCCGCCCGCCAGGAAGAAGATCATGATCATGAAGAGATACATCAGCGCGATCCGCTTGTGATCGAGCGTGAACAGCCACGAAAGGATTCCCTTGCGCTGCGTTATGTAATTCAACCGCGGTGCCGCTTCCATTCTCTCTTACTCCTGCTGCGATTTGATGAAGTCGATCAGGGCGTCCAGTTCGTCGCTGGTGATGTCCGGCTGCGCGGGCATCACGGGCTGATAGCCCCGTACAATCTTGGCCTGCGGCTCGAGGATCGATTCGCGAAGATAATTGTCGTCCACTTCAACGGTGGTGCCGTCCGCCAGTGTCTCCGTCTTGCCGTGCAGTCCCTTCATGGTGGGACCGATCCCGGGTTTGCCGTCGAGGGAATGGCATGTCGCGCAGCCGTACATGACGAAGAGATCCGGACCCGATGCGGTCCCCTGATTTTCGGTCTGCCACTTCTCGAATTCATCCTTGGGCAGTGCAATGACCTTGGTATACATTCGGGAATGTCCGTCGCCGCAGAACTCGGTGCAGAGAAGATCGTACTCGCCGGCCTTGTCCGCCTGGAACCAGAGGGTCGTGTACCGGTTGGGCAGGACATCCATCTTGACCCTGAAGTCGGGGATGAAGAGCGAATGGATAACGTCCTCCGAGGACATGACAAGGCGCACAGGTTGCTCCACCGGCACCACCAGCTGGCCGCTGCGTGAACCGTCAGGATACTTGAAGAGCCAGTTCCACTTGCGGGCAGTGACCCGGATCTCCATCGAGTCGCCAGGCGAGATCGAGAGCCGCATGAAGACCTGGAATCCCCAGAAGAAGATGATCACCACGAGTATGACGGGCAGGATCGACCAGACGATCTCCAAGGCGGTATTGTGCGATGCGCCGCTGGTGAGACCCGGCTTGCCCCGGCGGCGGTAGAGCGCCACCAGAATGATGATGCCGCCGGTGACGATGGCGAAGAAGAAAGCCGATACGATGAAGACGAACCAGAAGAGATCGTCGACCATCTTGGTGGTCGGGGAAACAGCCCCGAGAATCTGCATACCCAGTAGGTTGAGCATAGTCTTTGTCTACTACCCTGCGCTTAGTCGGTGGTGGAATCCTGATGCCGTTCCGTGGTGGCACTATCGTCGGGGCGATGCTTTTCCCGATACCAGAGTACGCCGAGAAAGCTCCCCAGTACCAGCAGGGTCACTGCGCCGCCCAGCCGCATGATGTTCTCCGCCATGAGGCGATAGCCCTTGTCTTTGGGATCGTAATGATAGCAGTAAAGCAGGATGCGATCGACGAAGCTGCCAATCTCCCCCTGCGATGCTTCCAGCAGTCCGAGCCGTATGTCCCGGGGATCGAACTTGATGCCGTAGAGGTAACGGGAGAGCCGTCCCCCCGGCGTCACCAGATGCAGGACTGCCGCGTGCGCATATTGATCGTTTTCAGCATCGTAGGTGAAGCGAAAGCCCACGGAATCGGCCAACTCCCGTATCGCCTCCTTTTCACCGACGAGAAAACGCCAGGCATCTGGGGGCGCTTCCTTGCCCAATGTCGCCAGGTAGCGGTCCCGCTTGGCCGCGGCCATCTCCGCCGTTTCCTCATGATCGATGCTGACCGTGATGATGTCGTAGTCGACACCTGGCTCCAGATCGACCTTCGGCAGAGCCTCCTGAAGCCCATTCAGTACCAGCGTGCAGAGCATCGGGCACTCATAATAGGCCAGCACCAGAATGACCGGCCGATTCTGGTGAAAAAGGCTCTTCAACTGCACCGGCTGCCCATCTTCAGCCGTGAAGGTGAGGTCGAGCGGCAGTTGCTGACCGAACTTCTCACTGATGCCGGTCTGATCATAGATGTCGTCAGCCTGGTTGTCGATCAACTGTGCGAAGAGCACGGTTGAGTAGACAACGAAGCAGGGGAGGGCGAAGGCTCGCCACATCCGTCGCCGGAAATGCCGCGGTTTGAGTGTCATAGGGAAAATGATGGATGGAGGTGGTGCAGACTGGCGATCGTCAGCTCAGTCAGCGGATTTGGCCTGGGCTTGCTTGACCAGCAGTTCCATGGCGCTTTCGACCGGAATTCGAAACGTCCCTTCCTTCCCCTCTATCTCCCCGAAACTGTTCAGCAGAGCCTCCGTCTCGCGCTGATACTCGATCAGCCGCGGTGACTCCTTCGCCAGCACCTGCTCTTCGTAGATCTTGTTCTTGGTGATCAGGAAGTATTCGTTGAGGATGAGGCTGAAGCCGATCACCAGCAGGGCGGAAGCAACCGAAAGGACGACGACCATCCTGAGGTTAACGTCGCGCTTCTCGTAACCGTCGCCTGTCTCTTCCAGTTCTATAGGTGGCGGTGTTTTGGCGGGGATTGTCATAAGCGTGAGGAGTTCGATTAGGGTTAGGTGTTGGTAAACTGAACGGAATCCTGCAACTGCGGATCCTTGACCGGGATGAGCGGCTGGCTGCTCAGGCGGCTGAGGAAGAGCCAGAGGAAGATGCCGCCGACGCCAAGGAAGGTGGTCAAGTCGAGCCACGAGAGGGCCAGTTGCTCATGAAGATTGGGCATGATCAGCCAATGCAGATCGATCCAGTGCATGAAGAGCATCCATACGGCCATGATGCCCAGAATGCGCGGATTGCGCTTCGGTACCCGACTGAGCAGGAGGAAGAAGGGGAGAAAGAAATGGCCGAAGAGGATCACAACACCCATGGTGCCCCAGTTGCCCGCGAAGCGCTTGATGTAGAAGTCCGTCTCCTCGGGAATGTTGCCGTACCAGATGAGGAAGAACTGGGAAAAGGCTATGTAGGCCCAAAAGACCAGAAAGGCGAAGATGAGCTTGCCCAGATCGTGATAGTGCTCTACGGTGATGCTCTCCTTCAGAAAGCCGCGGGAACGCAGAAAGAGCGCCACCAGCGTCGTGAAGCTGAGGATGGCCACGACGGAACCGGAGAAGACGTAGACGCCGAAGATGGTCGAGTACCACTTGTAGTCGAGGGACATGATCCAGTCGAACGAAGAAAAGGTGATGACCAGGGCGAAGAGCACCATTCCCGGGCCGCTCGTCAGCTTCAGGACGCTCGATATCCTGTCGGTATGGCCAGCGTCCTGCTTGAGGGATGTACGATAGAGGATCCGGGTGAGCAGAAAGAGAATGGCGAAGTAAAAGAGAGTACGCAGCATGAAGAAGGGGCCATTGAGCCACCACCCCGATTTTACCTCCAGCAGGTGAGTCAGGCTTTGTCCCGAGGCGATTTCTCGCGCCCATTCGTAGAGCTGCTGCAGCCCCGTGAAGGGTAGCACAATCAACAGCGCGAAGACAAACATGACCGGCAGCACGACCATGACGGTCTCCACGATGCGGCGCAGCACGATGCTCCACGTCGCCCCCACGAGGTGGTGCAGCATGACAAAGAAGAGGCCACCAAAGCCAATGGTCATCCAGAAGATCCAGCTGGTCAGCAGGGAAAAGTAGAATTGTTGCGGCTGCGGCTTGAGTAAACCGATAAGGCTGATCACCAGGAACAGTACTCCCCCGATCAACAGTCCCTTTGCTACTTTCTCCGTGCCCGAAAGGCGATAGGTCGTCTCGTCGAGTTTCATTAGGCGTACTTAACTCACTTTTGCAAAATGTAGTTTCTTGGGTGCTGACAGAAAATCGTTGATATAGGTGGTGAGGCTTTGGGCCAGCTCCGGCCATTCGTGCAGTTGGGCTACCGCCTGTTCGCAGAGAGCCTGGATCTGCTGCAGAACGCCTTGCTCGGTGGCGCCCGGGGCCTGCATCAAAGTGTACTTTCGGCGCTTGCGGTCGGTGCCGAGGGTCTTGCCGACCACGCGCTCATCGCCCGCCTCGTCGATCAGATCATCCGCCAGTTGATAGGCTGTCCCGACCAGATAACCCGCTTCTTCGAGGGCGGCTCGCTTTTCCGGTGTGTCGCCGCAGGCTTCGGCGGCAAAGGCGAAGAGGGCGCCTGTCTTGCCGCGGGCTATCCGGATGCTCGTTGCCACATCCACCATCTTGCCGCGCAGAACGAGTTCATGGCTCGCCTCGGTGGTGCAGACTTCACGTACCTTGCGGACGAATGAGCGCCCGTGGTAGAGGTCGTCGCTCTGCAGCAACATATCGAGCGCGGCGCTGAAGAAGAGGTCGCCCATGAGGATCGCGCCGGTAGCGCCGACCTGCTCCCACAGCGGCGGCTGACCGCGGCGCAGGCTGGCCCCATCGATCACGTCATCATGGAACAGGGTAGCCGTGTGGATGAGCTCGGTAGCGGCACAGACGCGAATGATCGGATCAAGGTCCGCCGGCGGCTTTGGCAGCAGCGCCAGCGCCAGGCGCGTCCGAAGCATTTTGCCCGGTTGCAGGCAGTCGCGGATTGCCTTCACCTTCTTCTGCTCAGCTTCGCCAATGGCTTCCAGTACAGGATCGAAGACGCTGCGTATGCAGCTCAACGTGCGCTCCAGAAATTCCGCTGTCGTCAGTTGTCGTGTGGTGTCCGTCATACGCTGCTCTACCAACTTCGGGCCTCTGTCAACCGTGGCAACATGCACAAACGTGCAGCTGAATAAAGAGGTAAGGTAAGCCGATTCATGGTGAATGGCAATGCTCATCGAGCATTTTTTTGCTTAATACCTTAGAACCTAATCAGGTTTTACGACTATCCGTCAGGAACGGGGTCAGCAGGGGACTTCAACTCGATCCACTGTTGCGCCAGGGTATCGTTCTCCGGGGAGTAATCGACAACGCTGAAGATGCCGGTATGGGTGAGGGATCCGGCACAGACTTCGAGCCCGCCGTCGGGTTCCTGCCTGGCAAATGGAGTATGGATGTGACCGCAGAGAGCCAGTCGGATGTGACCGTCCCGCAAGGCGTCGCGCAGGGGCTCGTTGTGGCGGCAGGCACGGCGCCAGGAGAGGGCGTTGCCCGCGGCGTCCAAGAGGGGGAAGTGACTGATCAGGGCAAGGGGAGGCAGATGGTCGCCGACAATCTCGCCCATGTGAGCGTCGAGCCAGTTGCGGGTTGCCATATCGAGAGCGCCGTAGGAGGCGAGCAGCGGTGCGGGTGCCGCCTGGTTGATGAGCAGGAAACGCATCGCATCATGGCTGTGGATGATGGGGAGTTGGTTCAGCTCCCACCGTCCGCGATTGAGGTCACTGAAGGCATGGTTCAGGGCCTTGTTGGATCGGCGGCATTGCACGTAGGCATCGTGATTTCCCGGTACGTAGAGGAAATCGATGGCGGGATTGTCGCGGAGGGGGGCGAGTGCCTGGCGAGCCATCTCGAATTCCTTCGGTCCGCCCAGAGAGGTGATGTCGCCTGTGCAGACGACGACATCCGGTTCCCAGTGAGCGATCTGCTCGGCCATCCACTTGATCCGGCGCCAGTCCTGATGGAGGTGGCGACGCAGCAGGTAATTGAAGAAGCCCAGCAGCCGTTTGTCGAAAAGGTGGCCAACGGTCTCCAGGCGAGCGCGCGCGTGAATATCGGAAAAGTGAATGATACGCATGATAGCTCGCTTACTCGGCGACCGGTTCTTCCGTGGTCCCGGTAAGCGTTCTCAATTCCTCCGCCCGCTGTTGGAACTCTGGGGTCTCGCCATAGCGCTGCTCGAGTGCTTGCAGATACTTCCTGGCGGCCGCCACCTGTCCTTCGTCGACCAGGCGCTTCACGTTCTGCACGAACTGATTCATCCGCAGTGTCAACTGGATGTTCTTTACCGGTTCGAGCTGGTCGATCATGAAGGCGGCAAGGTTGGAATCGGAATTTTCAAGAAGCGTCTGAGCTTCCTTAAGATAGAGCGTGTAGAAAAGGTAGCTGCCCAGCAGCAGATTGTACTCGTTCGGATCCTGGGGGCCCCATGATTTCTTGGCAAGCTCCATGTATTCGCGAATGGGCAGGTTGGCTATGGGCCATTCTTTGGTGCCCTTGGTGACGTACTGATTATTGGTGCCATACTCGACGATGTTGACCACAATGATCGAGCTGGTGATGACGCCGATGCGCAGTTCCTGGCTTGGTCTGTGCGGAATATCCACCTTGATGCGTTCACCTTTGAGCTTGTCTCCGCTTCCGGCTACCAGGCCATGGTAGCGTTCGGCTAGCTCCAGAGTGGCATCCAGCTCTTTCAGCCAGCTCTCGCGAAGCGCCAGAAGCTCCTTCTCACGTTCCGGTACAGCCTCCATTTCCTGGCGGATCGTGCGCAACTCCGAGGTGTTCAGCTGTCGGGCCATTTCCTGATCGACGCGGTTCCGCTCGTTTGCGTCGACGGTTTGTGCGATCTTGCGAAGCTGCTGCTTCGCCACCTCCCGTTCATCCTCGCGAAGTCGGATGGCTACAGCTGTCTCGACCAGCGGCGGGTAGCCCGGTCGTTCCAGTTGTCGCTTCTGCACGATGTCACGCGCCTCGTTAAAATTCTGATTCATCGTCTGCTGGAAGACGGCCAGCCTTAGTTCCGCCTTCTCCTCCTCCAGCCGTTTCTCAATAGCCTTGAGGCTGGAGGCGTACTTGTTCAACGTGCCGCGCATCTCCTTCTGTCGCTGGACGACATACGCCTCAATCTGGGCTTGGGCCTGGTCCCAGGCCGCTTTGCCTGCCGCACTTGTCTTGCGAGCGGCGATCTCCTGCAACTCCTGCTCGTGCTGCGCGGCTCGCAGCGCCCGCACCAGTGCTTCCTCATAGGCAGTCAGCGTCTCAGGAATCACGCCAGCGAGCACTTTTGCGTGCGGGCGGATCTTTTCGGCGATGAAGTCGGGCTCGCCAAAGGCGTCGCCGTAGTCAATGTCGTCTGCCTGTTTGCGGAAGATGCTGCTGGAGAACTTCTGGATGAAGCTGGCACTGTCGGCGACCACGCGCTGCAGCGTCTCGATGTCCGTGGCGTGCTCGTCGACTTTGCCGATATACGGTTTCAGCTCCAGATAAGCTTCCTTCTCAGCCGGTTTCGTGCTCTCCACGTTGAAATAGTAGGCTTCGGCCTCCTGTGCATTCGTGGGCAGGGCGGCCATTCTGCGCATGTGCATAAAACCCGCGATAGCGCCGCCGATGAGCAGCAGGGCCACGACGATCCCGCCAAGTATCAAGGGCAGCTTCTTGCGCCGGCCTGAACCCGCCAAGCCAGGAACCTGGGTGGTTTGCTCAATGTCTTCCGCCACCGCCACGGCTTCTTCGTCGTCGTCCTCATCCTCCTCCACGACATCGGCGCTGAGTGGCGCTGGATTGGTGGAGGTCCCGGTCCGCAGCTTCTTCTTGTTTTTCGAACCAAGCTTCAGCTTCGTCTTCTTGCCGGGCTTTTTCTTCAACCGCATGCCGCCGCCACTGCTTTGCTCCACGCCCTCTTCGACGAATGCCTCGTCCTCATCCTCTGCGTCCTCATCGACTTCTTCGGCGGCGACGGGAACGGCGGCCAGCGGCCTGGGAGCGCGCCGGAGTGACTGTCTGTCGGGCTTCTTGCCGGTGAAGCCATGGGGTACGTCGCCTCGCAGGATCAAGCTCAGGTCGTTGGCCAGCTGAGCCCCGTCATTGTAACGATCCTCAGCCTTCTTGGACATCATCTTGCAGATCACGTAACTGACGGCTTCGGGAACATCCGGCTGGATCTCGTGAGGCGGAACGAGTGGCTCCTGAAGGTGCTTGCGGGCAATCTCCGCCGCGGACTTGCCGTCGAAGGGGAAGGTGCCGGTCACGGTCTGGTAGAAGGTAGCGCCAAGGGAGTAGATATCGCCGCGCGTATCCATCGGCTGGCCAAGCAACTGCTCGGGGCAGATGTATTGGGGCGTGCCCATGACCTCGTCCTGATGCAGTTCTTCGGCAAGTTCGCTGGCTGCTCGCGCCAGCCCCAGATCCGCGAGCTTCGCGACACCCCGGCTGGTGAGCATGATGTTGTCCGGCTTCACGTCCCGATGCACCAGTTGTTGATTCTTCCAGGCAAAATCCAGCGCCTCGGCGATCTGCATGATGATGTTGATGCCGTGCTCCATCGGCAGGACTCCCTCCCGTCGCAGCATATCCGTCAACGTCTCGCCTTCGACATACTCCATCGCAAAGAAATAGACGCCGTCTTCTTCACCCACCGCGTAGGACTGCACGATGTTCGGATGATTGAGCCGTGCGGCAGCTCGCGCTTCCTTGACGAAGTCGACGATGAACTCGCTGTTGCGCGAGAATTCGTCCATCAACACTTTGAGGGCGACCGGACGGTCCAGGGACTGCTGGTGCGCCAGGTAGACCTGCCCCATGCCGCCGTGGCCGATGGTCTGCTTGATAATGAAATCGTTGATGACGGCACCCGGCGAGAAGCGGGTCTCCGGTACCGTGGTGACGCCACCGCACTTGCCGCAGCCGACAGGGCTTCCGCACTCGGAATCATCGATGGCGACTATGCTGCCGCAATGGGAACATTGGAAGCGCACGCGTTAGAACCCTGCTGGATGTTGTGGCGCTGGCCCCTTCGTAACCTCCACCGGGGCAGTGCCTGTGCTGCCGGGGCTGGCACCCGATTCGTTGCCACCTTATTATGCCGGTCTTCCGCCGGATGTCAATCCTGCCCGGCCCAAAAAGTCGCTGGCGCCAATCCTCTTCCTGCGTGACTGCTGGCATTCTGGCGAGACGCTTGCATTGGCACCGCATGGATTCGCCGCTACTTTACGTGACAGAACCGAGATCGACCACAACAGGAGGTCCCGTGCCAGGTAATCTGCGCAGCATTCGCTTCTATGCCATCTCATCGCTTCTTTTCATGGCGGTGATGATGCTCTTCTTCACGGTCTTCTATTATTTCGTCGAACCCAACCTCACCTTGATGGACGCCTTCTATTTCACGGTGATCACCACCCGCACGATTGGCTTCGGGGACATCTATCCGACTACCTTTGCCGGCAAGATCGGAACCATCATGAATGCTCTTGTCCCCGCGACCATCTTCCTGGGCGTCTCGCTGGTGCTCCTGGAAGCGTTCTTCAGAAACCTCGAAACCACTTGGAGGCGCTGGCGCATGAGCAAGCTCATCGACCACACCATCGTTACCGCGGAACTCGATATGCTGCCCAGTATCATTGCTGAATGCCGCATGGACAACCGGCCCATCCTGATCGTCGACAAGAAACCCTACGACCAGCTTTCGGAGCAGCTTGCCCAGCTCATCAGCGACGGCGAATACCTTAGCGGCGATCCCACCGATGACCATGTCCTCAAGCGCGCCGGCATTGCCGCGGCGAGGAGCATCATTATCGCCACCGCGAGCGATACGACCAACCTCTTCGTTCTCGTCTCCGCCCGCAGTCTCAACCCCGGCCTCAAGACGGTTGTGCGCGTCGATCATGAGGAGGCTGAAGCCAAGTTCCGCGCTGTCGGAGCGGATTACCTCCTGCCAACCGGCAGCATCCTCGGCCGCCTTCTCTCCCAAGCCGCCGTCAACCCGATCTCGCATCGCTTTCTGGTCAAGCTGCACACCCATACTCAGGACCCATTCCTCTCCGAGGTGGTCGTTCCCCGCATTCACGTCGGTAAGGCAGTCTCCAGCGTCTATCCATGCGCCGTGGCCATTTACAGGGGCAACGACTACCTCTTCGAGCTGAAGGCGGAGGCACTGCAGGAGGGAGACGTCGTTCTGACGATCACCCTCAAGTTTCCACGGGAGCAGTTGACAACGCGGCCGGAAACGGCACCGTAAGCACCTTTCCCCAACCCAGCCACCTCCGCGTTTACTCTCATGATCACCGACTTCTGGCAGAATCTGCCCCGCCCCATCTTTGTCCTGGCCCCCATGTCCGGCGTCACGGATGCGGCCTTTCGCCGCATCTGGTCGAAGTACGGCAAGCCTCACGTCATCATGACGGAGTTCGTCTCCTGCGACGGCCTCTGCTCGAGCGGACGCGAAAGCCTCCTCCACGATCTCTGGTACTCCGTGGAGGAACGCCCCATCGTCGCCCAGATCTTCAGCTCCAATCCCGACAACATCGAGCGCGCCGCGACCCTCGTTGCCGAACTTGGCTATGACGGAATCGACATCAATGCCGGCTGCCCCGACCGCAGCGTGGAAAAGCAGGGCGCCGGCGCGGCGCTCACCCGCGAACCCGCCCTCCTGCGCGATATCGTGCTGGCTGCCCGGCGAGGAAGCGGCGGACTCCCCATCTCCGTGAAGACCCGGCTTGGCTACGATCGGATCGACTTCTGTGAATGGATACCGGCGGTGCTCGAAGCGGAACCCGCGGCCCTCACCGTCCATGCCCGCACACGGGCCGAGCTGTCGCGTGTGCCCGCGCATTGGGAGGTGATGGGGGAAATCGCTGACTGCGTCCGGCGGACCGGCAGCAAGACCCCCATCCTCGGCAACGGCGATGTCACCTCCCTTGCCGAAGGAAGAGAGCTTGCGGCTCGCCATGATCTCGACGGTATCATGGTCGGGCGGGGTGTCTACGGCAATCCCTGGTTCTTCAATCCTCAGGTGGACGACGCCTCTATACCCCTGCGCGAGAAGCTCCGGGTCATGCTCGAGCACACGCACCTCTACCTGCGAATCTTCGGCGAGCGCAAGAGTTTCATGGTGATGCGTAAGCATTACAAAGCCTATGCTACCGGCTTTCCCGGCGCCAAGGAGCTGCGCATGCAGCTGCTCGAGAGCCACGACGTCGAGGAAGTCGAAGCGCTTGTGGCCGCCTTTCTGGCCCAGGCGACCGATCCATAACCACTCAGTGAACGGCGCCTAACGCCGTTTCCAGCGGCCCTGCCATTGCGCGCACCCTAGGCACGCTACTCGCCTGAGTGGCCCCGGCGTTGGACGTTGCCCCTTTTCTGTACAAAGTTTCGGGAGAATCAGCGCCAAGATCAGGGGCATGAGGCGTCCGCCCACCTCCAACGTACTTCGTGGAGTAAGATCCGAAACTGCGGTCACCCAGAAGGGGATCCGAACCGGACGGATTTAACCACGAAGTGCGCTAAGAGCACGAAGGATGGGTTGATAGGCTATAGATACTCCGCGACGAGAAGTCTGGTGGAAGCATTGAAAGTCCATCAACGCCAGCTATTATTCCATATGGTACATGGAGAACCTGTTATGTCAGGATTTTTTTTTCTCTGGCTTCATTGTTTTTGTCTTCGTTACCCTTGCGATTGGAGCCCCCTTGTTCTTGATTAGAAGAATGCGTGGCATGGTGCAGTTGGGGTTCTTGATCCCACATTTTGTAGCTTTTCTTTTTCTATGGGTCATGCATTTGACGGAAATGAAGGACAAGGGCATTCCCAACTTTCCAGTTGAATGCATGACGCTGGCCGCAATTAGCTTGGCAGTAAACTTGGGAGTTGACTTATTGGGCAAGAAGAGACAGAACAAACGGATGGCCACAGTTATGGCCGTCATTGCATTACCCGTGGCAGTGTATCTATTGATGCCAGGAATGTATGTATACTATCAGTAGAAAGAGTGAGCGCTGCTTGGGGGGCGGGATCGGACCACGAATAGCGGAAAGGGCACGAAGGTTGGCGAGAGCCGTAAGGTTCAACGTGTCGATGCAGTTTGCCAGGGTTGACAAATGTTATCGTGGGGAGAATAGTGAAATGGAGATATCGAGGTTCTCGACGATTCTCAGCAAACCATGCCGATACTGGCGCTGGTGGGTCTCCGTGGGCACTGTGTTTCTGTTATGTGCCACTGGGTGCAGCTGCACCGACGATGAGCTGATTAAGCTGGAGAGGAAGGCTCGCCCTTTTCTCCTTGCCTATGAGTCTACCACCGATCCGGCTTTGAAGCTGATCAGTCAGAGGGATCTGATTTCGGAAATGATGCGTCTGCAGCCCACGCTATCATCGGAACGACAACGTTACTTTGTCGATATGACGATTGGTTGTAGCTACATTCGCCTGTACTATTTAAACAAGGATCTTGATCGGCCTGCTGCAGCGGAGAAGGCCAAACTATCGGCATTTCGCTATCACCCAAGCTTGCGGACGCTGCCCATTGATGAAAGCGAAACGGCATTTGAAAAATTTGTTGCATTCTTCCGGAGAATCGATAGCAAGCAGGCACAGGCTTGGCAGCAAGCTAAAGACAAGCAGAACGAGGCTATTCATGATAAATGAAATGGCGTTGAACCGTGCGATACTAAGAGGACGTCTATCGTCGACCGTACGGCTCGACGATCCAGGTTTTGTGCACGGTGAAGACAGAAGACGATGGGCGGGCTTCTGAATCTTGATTATGATGCGATTTTACGGGAGCGGTAACTCATGGATTCAGCTAAGATGAAAAATTGGCGCGTGGCCATTGTGATCGTTTCTTTCCTCATTCTTTTTGCCTTCCACTTTTACGTGTATGGGAAAAGATCGGTATTACTCAAGGACTTGGTGATTGGCAGGTGCGCGCCTCAAGACGCTTATCAGGCTCTTCGTACTACTATCCGCTAGAACCTTGTCTGCTGTGCAAGGGTTTCGGGAGAACGAATCGGACAATATTTAACCACGAAGGGCACGAAGAGAACGAAGGATGTGTTGATAGACTGTATAAAAAATAATGGTAGGTCAGTGGCAATCGTACTAAAGTCAGGAATGATTGTTATCATTACTTATCGTCAACTTCGTGCTCTTCGTGTTCTTCGTGGTTATCCTGATAGCGTCAGATGTTGAAAGACGTGAAGTTTAGCCCCGAGACCGAAAACCTTTGGTTGCGGCCGACGGCTGCTGGGGGGAGGAAGATCCTGGGGATGGTGTGGCTGGCAGACGTTGCGCCTTGACGGGTGAGGCGGGATGGGGTAGTATGTTAGTTTTGTAATGACTACCACACCACACTCCTTTCCCACCATGCCGTCCAACGCCGTCTATGCCGACCTGACACCGGTCAATGGCGTCGCCATGCAGCATCAGATCGCCGCCTTTCTGCGTGATCTCATCATGCGTGGCGTGCTCGCGCCGGATGATCGCCTGCCCAATGTTCGCGAACTGGCGCGGATCTGGCACACCAGCCAGTATACGGTGCAATCGGGGCTGACGCCGCTGGTCGAAGCCGGCCTGATCGTGCGGCGGCCGCGCCTGGGGACCTTCGTGGCCGACCAACCGCGGCGTCTGGAACTGGCCGGCATCTACTGCGATCATGTGCCCGCCGACGCCACGGACGCTTTTGCCAATCTGGTAACGACCGCTGTCTTCCAGCGCCTGGCATTGAGCGGCGCCAACATCCAGGCCTGGTTCGATCATCGACCGGAGTTTCGTCGCACGACTCCACTGCCGGCCTTGCAGGAGGCGGTGACGCATCGGCGTGTGCAGGCAATTGCGGTCACCTGTGCCAACAAGGAGAGTCTCCCGTGGCTTCAGCGTCTGGGGCTGCCGATGGCCTGCATCACGCATCAGGAGATTCGTGGCGGCGTCTGTGTCGACGATGCCTGCATGGCGAAGCTGGCGGTCGAGCGGCTGGCGAGCCACGGTTGCCGCCGCCTCGGCATCATCAGTCACATGCCCACGGCCGGCATGGCGGCGCCGGGTGGCCCCTTTGCCGATGTCGTGCTCTACCGTTCGCTCTGGGAGCAGGCGCAGGAACTAGGCCTCGAGGTCCGGCCCGAATGGTTCCGGTGCGCGACGGACTTTCCGGCAAGCATGGAAAAATTCGGTTACGAGAGTTTCCTGCGGCTGCAGCAGTTGCCCGAGCGCCCGGATGGGCTCCTGCTCTTTCCCGATCAACTCGCTCGCGGCGTTTTTCATGCGCTGCAGGAGTGCGCGGTCAAGGTGCCTGAGGAGCTGCGCCTGGTGGTCCATCGCAATCGGGAGATCGACCTCTTCAGCCCGGTGCCCGTCGACTGGGTCTGCGTTTCCATCGATGCGCTGGCGCAGGGGGTTCTGGCGCAGCTTGACCGACAGATCCGCGGCAGGGAGAGCAGTCGCACGATGATCCAGCCGGAGCTGCTCTAGCCCGGACGCTCATCGGCGAGTTGGAGACGGCTCTTCATGCGGGCAAGCGGCCCCGTGTGGATGAGCGAGGCGAATTGGTTGGCGTTCTGGTCGATGCGGTCGATTGCCGCCTGACCGAACATGGCGACCCATTCGGCCGGCACATTGCCGGCTCCTCGCAGAAGCCCCGAGAGCATCGCCGCGCGTCCCGATATCGTGTCGGAGTCGCGGCCAATGTTCGTTCCTCCGATGGCCGCCTCCCGGACGTTCCCGTCCGCCACCTGGAAGATGGCAAGGGAAAAGCCGATCACTTCCAGCGGGTCGATCATGTGATAGAGCAGGCACCGCTCGTAGAGGGCAGGCCGCACCGCAAGGACGTCGTCGTAATCGGCGGCGACCTCCAGGCAGGCTTCGAGGTAGTCGCGGCAGCTGCCGAAAGGGCGTTGATCGAAGGTGCGGAGCGGCGTTGTCGGCGCGGCGGCCAGTGCGGCGGCGCAGATGCTCTCCACCGTCGCGAGAGGACGAAAGGCTTCGGCGACGGCGGCGCTGAGAATGGCTGCCGCCGTGACGTCGAGTCCGCGCTGGTACATGTAGGAAATCGCCGTCGCCTCGATGCGCGCAAACTCCGGATCCGCAAGCCGATAGATGCCGACCGGCTCCATGCACATGACGGTCGACCCCGTGACGACGGACCAGTGGCCGATGAGGCGCGGATCGTCCCCGGCACGCAGGCGCTCGTAGGCGTGGCCCATGCAGAAGGGGTAGAAGTGGTGGCGGTTGAGTTGGGCAAGCCAGGTCTGTCCGAAATCGCGCGCCATGGCTGGTCGTCCACCCAGTCGCAGGTAGGTCTCGACCAGGTGCATCGCCATCTGATTGTCGTCCTCGCTTTCGAGGCGCGATGGATCGAGCACCGTCATGATGCCGCCGGGATGCCGGTTGTCGATCTCCTGCCAGGAGCGACCTTCGACGGGCGATCCCATCGCGTTGCCGATGGCCCCGGCCAGGAGGCAGCCGCGCACCTTGTCCAGCAATAGCGAATCCCCGCTCGGTGTCGGCGTCTTGCTGAGTTCCTCGATGACCGCGACGATCTTCCGCTCGTGCCGCAGGCGTGTTGTCACGACGTCGACCAGCGCCATCCAGGAGTTGGCAAGCGGCTCTGCCCAGGCTCGCCACTCGGCGGGGAATGCCTCCTCTCCGTGTGCCGCCCCGGCCATGGCGCCCCCCAAGGTTGCTGCGGTGGGGGTGACCAGCCGGTAGTCCGGCGAGCTTACCAGAAGGCCGAGCAGTTCGCGCGGCTTGTCCAGGTAACGCTCCACCGCCGGCAGGATGAACCAGCAGGGATTGTAGGCATGCCAGACATTATCCTTGTGAAGCTGCGGGTTTGCCGCGCCGCGATGCCACTCCGCCAGAAAAGCGCTCTCATCCTGCGACTTATGCAGGCGCCGACGCATGTCCAGCTCGTAGAAGAGGTCCCGATTGTGCTCGAAGGCGATATCAAGCACCCTGTCTACGATGGTGCTGCCCGTCGCTTCGGGGGCAAAGGCCGCGGCAACGGCGGCGGCGGCAAGACCTGCCCAGTCCGCGCCCAGCCGTGGCTGACCGACGGAGGCCAACTCGACGCCGTCGAGATACGCGGTATCGGGATGCGCGAAGTGGTAGGCGCCCACTGCCGGCATCGCGGCCGCCCAGTACCCGTTCAGGCAGGCGCCCATCCCGCTGATTCGTGCTGGCATCCCCTCCTTGAGGAGTTCCTGAATCGTGTGCAGTCCATCAAAGCTGAACAAGGGGGTGGCGACGCCGTCATGGTCGCGAAAGATGGGGGCGAGATCCTCGGGCGTTGCCCTGCCGCCGGCGGCAAGGAAGGTGCGGACGCCCACGTCTACCATGGCAAGATCCGCCGCGTCGCTATCGGCTGGAGCGGGTTGCAGGCTCCTGGTGAGCATGTCGGCCGGGCTGTCGGCGTGACCGCTTTCGGGGCTGATCAGCCGCATGGCGCCGAGTTTCGCGCCGATGGCCGCGCCAAGCAGTGCTCCGCGGAGGCGTTGGGTCAGGCTCAGGGTGGTGCTCTGGCTTGCTTGCATCTTCATCTTTCTCTCCTGCTCAGGCTGACGCGGTCTATCCACGCCCCATGAGTTCGAGTTTGCGTTCGATGTAGTACATGTAGTTCGCGTAGGAGATCTCCGGCGGAGCGGTATGGTCGAGAAAGGGGATGTATCCCCCTTGGGCGAGCAGTACCGGAAGCTTGCTCTCCAGTTCGCGGTCGATGGCGGCAGGCCCTTTCGCCAGCTCCCGTTTGTCGATGCCGCCGGCCAGAATCAGATCGCGGCCGAAGCGTTTGCGCAGTCGGATCGGATCCATCCCCGATGCCTGCTCCAAGGGCCACGAGCAGTTGACTCCCGCCTCCATCCACAGTGGCAGAAGCGCCTCGCAATCCCCGTCTGAATCTACCCAGATGCTCTGGATTCCCGCTTGGTTCAAGCGGGTGATGATGCGCTTGTAGGGCTGCATGAAGAAGCGCCGGAAGAGGCTCGGGCCGATGAGCGCGGAGCCTTTGCCCGCACAATCCTCGAAGAAGTTGAAGTAGGTGAAGCTCACCTGACTGAGCGCTGGCTCCACCAGCGCCAGAAGGAAATCGGTGGCGAACTCGAGCATCTCGTCGATCAGGGCGGGATCGTCATAGAAGAGGTAGGAGAGGGGCTCGGTGCCTACCCAGCTTCGCAGCTGCGAATAGAGGCCGAAGGCGCCGTTGTTCAGCAGGATCACCGGGTAGTCGGCCTGCTCCCAGAGGCGCACCTGCTCGTCCCACCAGAAGGGATAACGCACCGGGTCGCTGGCGCGGTAGCGGTGTGCGAGGCGGCGAAAACTCTCTCGATCGGTGACCGGAAATGCCAGGTACGTATCCATCGAGAGGCGTGTGCCCCGAACGGTACCCGTCTTGAGCGCCCTGGTGACGACGCCGTTGGCGTGGCGGGCGGTCACCGTATCGGCGTCTTCGGCCAGCACTTCGGGGGTGAAGCCGGGAAGCATGCCCGTGTCCAGACCCGCAAAAGCCCGACGATCGAGTTGGAAGAGGTTCTCGCCTTCGAACATGTTCATCGTGCCGACTCGCGATTTGCCCGGCGGCATGCCCTCCTGGCACCAGCGCTCGACGGTCTGACCCCAGGCACCCAGCTCATAGTTCGGCACCCAGTCGGTTTGTTGGCCGGCCAGCAGCCGGGTCAGGTTCTGGCGATGTGTCATGATTCCACCTGGTGAGATGTTCGCGCGATGATCTCGTCCTGGAGGTCGTCCCACAGCGATGTAAAGGGGGCGCAGTAGCCCGCCACGCGCACCATCAGGTGGCGATAGCGCTCCGGCTCGCGTCTGGCCGCCAGCAACGTCTCTCGATCCACCAGGTTGAACTGGAACTGCTGCCCTCCACCGGCAAAATGACCGCGGATCAGGGCCGCAATCGCCGCCACCCCCTGCTCCGTGGCAAGCAACTTTGGATCCAGCTTGACGTTCAGGCTCACGGCGGTCGGCAGCAGGTGATGGGGCAGGCCGGCCACGGAGTTCAGCATCGCCGTGACGCCGCGTCGGTCGTGGCCTTGCGCGGGGCCGATGCTGTCGGCAAAGGAGTCGCCCGCCCGGCGACCATCCGGTGTGGCGCCGGTGACGCGACCGAACTCGACGTGCATGTTCTCTCCGCCGGCAAGCGTGCCGAGGATGTACCTCCCGCCTCGATACGGCCTGTGTATCCGGAAGCTGTCGTCGAGGCTTTCGATAAGCCAGCGGGCGATGGCATCCACCTCCGGGCAGTCGTTGCCGAAGTGGGGCAGCGCCCCGGCGATGCGCTGGCGCAGTGACTCGGCGCCTTCCCAGTTGCGGGCCAGAATGGCGGCAAGGGATGGCAGATCCACCAGCCGTTCGGCAAAGACCAGCGTATCGATCGCGACCAGCGAGTCCGTCAGGTTGGCGAGGCCGATGATGTCCCAGTTGCAGAAGTTGTAGCGCGCTCCGCCCTGGGTATAGCCGAGGCAGTTCTCGATGCAGTCGCGCACGACAAGGGAGGCGGCCAGGTTGCCGCCCGCCGCTTTCGCCGCGGTTTCATCGCGTGCCATCGACGACGCATGGGCCTGGGCGGCCACCACCTTCATCGCGTCGGTCAGCGCCTCGCGCAAGGCCGTCGGCGAGGTGAGGGCGGCGGGGTCAGCATCGGGCAACAGCGCGGGCTCCAGCCCGAGGACCATCCGCAGGATCTTGGGCAGGTTGATGAAGCCTTCGACGGATCCCATCTGCGCCTTGCCCGTGACGATCACCTCATGACAGCCCGAAAGGGAGAAGTCGCGTGCATCTTCAAGGGCGACGCCGATGCGTGTGAGCGCGGGAACGATCTGGTCGTCGTTGCAGAAGTCCGGATTCGAGGTGCCACTGCGCAGGACGCGCACGGCCTGCTCGAGGAGGGGAGTCGGGGTGCCGGGATGAACGCGGAGCCCCACCTGCGGGCGTTGCAGTCGCAAGGCCGCGGTGACGTCGAGGCAAAGCTCCGTCACCGGATTGGCGGCATCGGCGCCGGCCGCCGTCACGCCGCCGAGGGTGAGGTGATTGTGGGCGCTGACCCCGCTGCCTGCTCCGGCCTGGCAGAAGATCTTCAGCCACAGGCAACTCAGCAGCTCACGGGCGAATGCCTCGCTGATCGTGCCCGCTTCCCGCTCGCGCTGGTAGCAGGGATAAAGATACTGGTCGACCCGTCCGGGTGAGTCGGGCAGAAAGAAGAACGAGAACCAGGCGCACTGGCAGGCTTCCCAGAAGGTTCGTGGCGCCTCGGCAGGGACCCGCCGGCAATTGGCCGCGATCGTCCGCAATTCGCGTGCTCGTTCCGGGGCCGCGCTCTCCGCGAGCTTCTCAGCCGCCTCCGCATAGCGGTCGCTCAGGGCCAGGTAGCCCTCGCCGACACTACGCAGGGCGGTCAGGAACTCGCGCTTCTGCCTGTCTGCCGACGGGAGGCTGGCCAGACGCTTGTCCAGCCGGTCGAGAATGCCGCGAAAGCCGCTGGCGAAGATGCTCTCGTAGTCGAGAGTGGTGTGGTTGCCGGCGGGGCCGAAGATGCCTTCGTTCCAGTATGGCGCCGTATCGTCAGGCACCGGCCAGGAGGGCGCGAAGGTGCGGCGGCCGAAAATTCGCTGGGTGATCTCCGGCCCGTCCAGAAAGGTGAGACCGGGGCGGCTGCCGACCAACAGCTCGTCGTCGTGAATGACTACTGCCTGATGCTGAAAGGCGTGGGCAAGCGCCTTCGCCTGGCGAATGATTTCCGGCTCGCCAACGGTGTCGGCGAGGGATTCCCGCTCAAGTTCAGCGGCTTGTGGGTCGACGATGTGGTGGCTGCGCAGCGCTTGTGCCCTCAGCCGCTCCACCCGTTCGCTCAGAGGTTGCCTGTGACCAGATCCCATTGGCGCTCCATGAAGTAACGGAAGTTGGAGTAAGAGACATCCGGCGGCATCGAGTGGTCGAGCCCGGCGATGTACCCGCCCTCGGCGACCAGGGGCGCGACGCGCCGAAGTTCCGCATCGATGGCAGCCGGGCCGGCCGCCACCGCCCGTTTGTCGATCCCGAACCATAACCGCAGGTCACGCCCGTACTGGCGCCGCACCTGCACGACGTCCATGCCGCACTGGCATTCGAACGGATAGAGGATGTTGATGCCAGCCTCCAGCCAGACTGGGATGAGGCTGCTGATGTCGCCGTCGCTGTCGAGCGCAAACCAGCGGACCCCGCGCTTGCGAAGGTGCTCGATCACCCGCTGGTATCGGGGGAGCATGTAGCGGCGAACGTGTGCCGGCCCGATCAGCGGCCCGGTCTTGTAGGCCATGTCTTCCCAGAAACCGAAGACATCGATGTCGGTATGCTCCAGAATGCGATCCATGACCGCGATGATGAAGTCCGCCGTCGCCTCCATCATCTCTTCCACAAAGGCGGGATCGTCGTGGAAAAGGGTGCAGAGCCGTTCGACTCCTGTCAGGTTGCGCAGGCCGCCGAAGAAGCCGCCCCACCGATCGGCGATGACGATCAGCGGCTCTTCCCGCTCGCGCAGCTTCGCGAGGAGAGTCGCGTACTCGTCGCCGATGCGTTGGGTCAGCTCCGGTTGCATGCGCGCCTTCCAGAAGGATCGGAAATCCTTTCGCGTCTCCACCGGGAAGCGCACGAACTGGGGCATCGACGACTGGGGATTGTCCTTTCGCTCGCGGATGACGATCCCTTCATGGTTGACGTAGGTGATGGTCACCGCGTCCTCCGCCAGCACCTTGCGTTCGAACGCCGGCCGAGGAAAGAACCAGCCACCCTGCCACTGGTAGGGATCCACCGTGAAACCGTGACCCTGCACCGGATCGAAGCCCTCCCCGCGCCAACGCGCCGTCGTCTCCGGCCACCAGCCGACCCACATGCCATAAACGCCACGATCTACCGGCTCGTACGCGAGGGTCTTGAGAAATCGGTCACGTGGCGTCATGGGGGCATTCCTCTTTCGTTTCGGTTTGTTCAACATTAGCCTTGCCAAAGCCCCAAGTCCACGGCATCTTTGTTCAAGAATCAATCAATCATGTTCGAGAAACACCAATCATGCCGCCAGTTCATCGCAGCACGCTTTTTGCCAGTCAGGTCGCCTTTCCTCCCGGAGAGGAGAGCCAGCCATGGACGGCTCCGCCCGATCACTGGAATCTTTCGTATACCCTCGGGGGCTCCGTGCGGGAGATTCTTGCGTGTGGCGAAACCCGGCAGCAGCGCGGGGATTTGATGCTGCTGAAGCCGGGGGGCAGTCATAGCTGGCAGGTGCCCGTCGCCGCCACTGAAGCCTGGTTGGTCATCTACTTTGTCTTCGTTCCACCGCCGAGCTGGCTGCCCTTGCTCGATCTGCCGGAGGAGTTTCCGCGCTTCACGCACCTGTCGCTGACGGGGAGGCCCGCGGAGCGTCACGTTCGCCGTGCCTTGCGCGAAGCTTGTCGCCTGGTGGCGATGGGGCATGGCGGCGAAGCGCTGGCGTTGAACGCCCTCGAGCGCGCCCTGCTCTGGCTGCATGTGGACCGTCAGGCGACCCGTACCGGGGAAGATCCGCGCATCCGCGCGGCCATGGAGATCTTTACCCGTCGCCTCGACGCCCCGCCCACCATTCCCGAGGTCGCCGCCGCCTGCCGCCTCTCGCCTTCGCGGCTGCGGGATCTTTTTCTTGCCCACACCGGCGTCCCGCCGGCTGCCTGGCACGAGCGCGTTCGCCTCAACCACGCCCGCAGCCTGCTGCTGACTACGGGGTTGCCCATCAAGCTGATCGCATCTGCCTGCGGTTATCACGATCAGCGCTACTTCGCCACGCGCTTCCGCCGCCTTTTCGCCACGACTCCATCCGCCTGCCGCGCGGTCGAGTGAGGGCAGACTTCAGACGCGGAGTTGATGGGCGCGGGTGAAGCAGCGGCGGCGCACCAGGTGCACGACAATGATGCTGCCGATGGCGGTCGCCGCGGCGATCATCAGCATCACCACGATCTGATACTTGACCGCCGTCATCGGTGGGCTCCCGGCCAGGATCTGGCCCGTCATCATTCCAGGCAGGGAAACCAGGCCGACCGTCATCAGGGCATTGATGGAGGGCAGCATGCCGGCGCGCACCGCATCGCGCAGGATGGCTTCGGTGGCTTCGGGGTAGGTCGCGCCCAGCGAGAGCATCAGTTCGATCTCCGCGCGTCGCTTGCGCAGGTCGGTGAAGAGGCGCTCCAGCCCGATGGTGATGGCATTCATCGCATTGCCGATGATCATGCCCCCCAACGGGATGAAGTATTGGGGCTTGTACCACGGCTCTACCTGGATGATCACCGCCGTCACCAGCGTTGTCACCAGCAGATAACTGACTACCATCGAGGCAAAGGTGGGTAGAAAGAAAGGGATCTGGCGCTGCTTGATCCGGCCGCGTATGTTCAGTGCGGCTGCGAGGATCATGCCGACGTAGAGCAGGAGAACCGGCACGGGATGGTCGATCGCGAAGACCCACTTGAGCACGTACCCCACCAGGAAGAGCTGGGCAAAGGTTCGCACGGTACCCCAGGCCAGATCCTTTTCCAACCGCAGTTTGAGCATGATGGAGCCCGTACCCGCGATGATCACAAAGATCATGCACAGGCCAAGCTGCCACCAGCTTATCGGTTCCACATTCATGCTTCCTCCAAGTGCCCATCGACAATACGCAGGCGGCGTGGCTGTACCTTGTCCAGTACCAGACCATCGTGGGAGACCAGCACTATCGCCATCCCCGTCTCCAGATTGGCCTGCTGCAGCGCTTCCAGCACGATCCGTCGCGAGTCGTCATCCAGGGCGGAGGTGGGTTCGTCGCAGAGCAGCAGCTCCGGCTCGGTGAGCAGGAGCCGGATCAACGCCAGCCGTTGCTGCTGGCCGACAGACAGGTGCGGCGCGACATCTTCCAGCTTCACGGCTTGCAGGAGGAAGCGGTCGAGCCACTGACGCAGGGTCTGGTCGCTGGGGAGGCTTCGCCTGGTGCTGGCAATGCGGAAAGGGAGGAGGAGGTTGTCTCGCACGCTCCCATCGAGCATGACCGGCGTCTGCTGCAGATAGGCGCTACGGCGGCGGAAGGCGGGCGTTGCCGATTCGATAACGGCCTCACCATCCACCAGGAGCTGGCCGCTGGCTGGCTCCTGCAGGCGGTTGAGCAGACGCAGGAGCGATGATTTGCCACAGCCCGACGGCCCCTCGATGAGGACGAAATCGCCAGGGTCCAAACTCAGGTTCACCTCCGCCAGCAGTGGCGCTGCGTCTCCGTGGCGGAGGGTCACCTTGTCGAGCCGAAGCTTCATGCGGCTAGTGGTCCAACGTGCCGTAGGCGAGCCCGTCAGGTATAGCGGCGGGCCGTTCCGTCGTGGTGCTCAGTTCGATGTAACGGCGATCGGTGCTTGCTTCGAGGGTGGCGCTCATGATGTCCAGCACGTGATAGGCGAGCTGCCCGCTGGCGCGATGGGGGCGGCCGGTGCGGAGGCCGTAAGCCATGTCGGCCAAGCCGGCGCCGCGCTGGTACTCGGGGTGCCCCGTCGTCAGCGGCATGTCGCGTGTCTCCTGTTGGCGCGAGCCCAGCTTGACGACTCCCTGGAAGCCGTTGGGATCGGGCACGTACAGCGTGGCTTCCGTCCCATAGATCTCGATGCAGGAATGGCTGTGCGTCTGCACGTCGAAGCTCATGTTCACCGTGCCAATCGCCCCGTTGGCAAACTCCAGCACGCTGCTGATGTGGGTCGGTGTTTCGACCTGGACGATGGTGCCGAACTTTGGCTGGCTGGTGATCTCGCGGGTCGGGAAGCTGATGCGGCTCATGCCCGCGACCGTACGCACCGGGCCGATCAGGTTGACCAGTGCGGTCAGGTAATAGGGGCCCATGTCGAAGAGTGGTCCACCGCCGATCTCGTAGTAGAACTCAGGACTGGGGTGCCAGCTCTCGTGACCGCGGCACATCATGAAGGCGGTGGCGCCGACCGGCTCGCCGATAGCTCCCTCATCGATCAGGCGGCGGCAGGTCTGGATACCGTCGCCCAGGAAGGTATCCGGGGCGCAGCCGACCCGCAGTCCCTTGTCGGCAGCCAGTTCCATGACCTCTCGGCCTTCTTCGCGGCTGATCCCCAGGGGCTTCTCGACGTAGACGTGCTTGCCTGCCAGAAGTGCCGCCTGATTCACGGGAGCGTGCGCTTTCGGCACCGTCAGGTTGAGCACGATCTCGATCTCGGGATCTGCCAGCAGCTCTTCTACCGAGCATGCCCGCGCGATATCGTTCTCACGGGCCTTCTCTGCCGCCCGCTCCTGCATCAGATCCGCGCAGGCGACGATGTCGATGATCTCGAAGATCTTGTTGGCTGAGAAATATGCATTGCTGATGGCGCCGCAGCCGATGACGCCGATTTTGACGGGCTTCAGTGACATGATGATTGAACTCCCCTGGGGTGATGGGCGGTGGCATGACGCCGATGGCGTGCATCGGCACGAGAGTCACAACCATCACTTTAACCCGCGCCACGATGAAATCCATCGCCGTCTCCATCGCTTTCACGGCTGGAAGGCGCGGGAGGGTGGGCTTGGCGAATCTGCGTTGGCGACGCATGAAAGTGTTGGCGGAAGAGACGGCTGAAGTAGAGGGGATCGCGGAAGCCCACCAGGCGCGCGATGCGGGCGACCGGCATGTTGCTTTCACGCACCTGGACCAGCGCCTCTTCCATCCGCAGGCGGGTCAGGTATGCCAGCGGCGTCTCCCCCGTTTCCTCCTTGAAGCGCCGCTGAAAGTGGCCGACGCTGAAATCGGCCACACGCGCCAGGTCGGGAATCTCCAGCGGCTCCGCCAGTTGCGCATGCAGCATATCCAGGACACGCGCCAGCCAGCCTGCGTCGCGATTCTGGCCGCCCTGTCGCGCCAGGCGAAGGACCCCAGTGACCAGCAGCCGGATACCTGCGTCCAGTTCCGGACCGATCAGGCCGATCTGGCGTCGGCTCCAGCGCCAGAGCAGCTCCGCCTGCGGCGCCAGAGGTGACGCCTCCTGAAGGATCAGCAACTTGGGGGCAAGCCCGTCGAGCAGGCTTCCCGCAAGCCCGATCCAGAGCGTATCCCATGGCTCGGGCGCGGATTCCGCGTGCAACAAGCCGGGCGGCACCAGAATCGCGCCGCACCCGCGCAGGGCGATATCCCCTTCGGCCGTGACGAGGCTTCCAGCGCCGCTGAAAGCGAAGGTCAGCTCCCAGAATCCATGGGCATCCAGCGCATCGCGTTCGCGCCGCGGTCCTCCGTAGCGATGCAGATAGCGCGGTGTCAGCTCCGCCGAGCGCCTCTCCCACAGCTCCTCGCCCCAGAGCTCCGCCGTCAATGGACTCGGATAGCTGAATACCTTGCCCGGTGTTGGCTCGATATCATAAATATCCATGATAAAAATCAAAATCCTCCTATGGCGTTCAGCGGCCCAATCATTATCTGTACATATAGCGCGCATTCTGCTCCAGGAAAGCCGGCGCCTTCGCTTCGCATCCTTCCCTGTCGATTCACCAACCCGAGGTCTCCATGCAGTCTCCACAAGTGGTCATCATCACCGGTTCAGCCCGCGGCATCGGCTACGGGATCGCTCAATGCTTCGCCGAAAAGGGGGCGAAGCTGGTCATTGCGGATCTTGACAAGGCCCAGGCGACGGAATCGGCCAATCGCCTGCGCGAGATGGGGGCCGGGGATGCTTTCGGCGTACGCTGCGATGTAACCAACCGCTCCGAAGTCGAGGCCATGATCGAGGCGACGTGCGCCTACTACGGCAGCTTCGACGTGCTCATCAACAACGCCGGCATCTGCCCGTTCGTCGACGTCATGGAGATGACGCCGGAGACTTGGCAGAAGACTATCGACGTCAACTGCACGGGTGCTTTTCACTGCACGCAGGTCGCTGCCCGCAAGCTGATCGAACGGGGCGAAGGCGGACGGATCATCTTCATTACCTCCCTGGCGGAAAACGTCACGGGGCCCGCGCAGGTGGATTACGGCGCCTCGAAGGCCGGCATGCGCATGACCATGGTCGGCTTTGCCACCGCACTCGGCAAGCATGGCATCACCTGCAATGCCATCGCGCCGGGCATGATCCTCACGCCCATGACCGAGCACCACTGGCTACAGCCGGGACCCGCCGAGTATATCAAGAACCGCGTTCCTGTCGGGCGCATCGGCACCCCGCGCGACATCGGCAATGTGGCACTCTTTCTCGCTTCCCCCGAGGCAGACTATGTCTCGGGCATCTCCCTCCGCGTCGATGGCGGGCATCAGGCGTGTTGCGTCTGATCGACATAACCTAACCTTTACCGTGATCGAGGTACTCTCATGACGACCAGTGAAGCAGCATTCTTCGAGGAAAATGGTTACCTGATCCTGCGGCAGGCTGTTGTCGGCGCCCAGTTGGCGGATCTGACGGCGGAGTTGGCAGCGGTGCAGCAGGCCGTGGAATCGGGTCTTTGGCGGGGCAACCACCTTTTCGAGGAGGAGGGGGTAGCGAGGGTGATCTTCAATCCGTACGATCATTCTCCGACGCTTAGGCGGGTGATTGCTTCGGATGCCATGCTGGGTCGTGCCCGGGTGATGCTGAAGTCGCCATTGCGGCTGGATCATACCAAGCTGATGTGCAAGGTTGCCGGTCGCGGCAGCGCCCAGCCGCCGCATCAGGACTACTATTACTGGCAGGCCAACCGGGCCAACCAGGTTGCGGTCTTTGTCTGCATCGATCCCTCGACCGAGGCCAATGGCTGTCTTCGGCTCTTTCCTGGCAGCCATACAGGCGGTTTGCTGCCGCACCATGAGGAGTACCATGCCGTAAGCGGCGAGCGCCACTGGGTCTGTGATCTTCCTTCTGGCGCGGTAGAGGTTCCCTTCATCGCCGAGCCGGGCGATGCCATCTTTTTCGGCTCGCTCACGATACACCGTTCGGAAAGCAACCGATCGGCGCAGTCGCGCAGGGCGGTCATTTTCGAGTACGACGAGTTAAACAACCTGCCGGAGAAGCCAGGCTGGGGCGGTCCCCTTCCCGCGGTCCGGTGGACAATGGAGAGTTGATATGATTCCACTTGATCTCAGCGGCAAGACTGCGCTTGTCACCGGCGCCACCGGCGAACTCGGACGGGTCATGATTCGCACGTTGGCTCGTGCTGGCGCCGACGTTGTCATCCACTACCTGAAGAACCGCACCAAGGCGGAAGAGCTGCGGACGGAGGTGCTGGCGCTGGGCGTGCGCGCCCAGATTGTGCAGGCGGACGTGACTGACAAGGGCTCCGTGCAGGCCATGGCTAAAGCTGTTCGCGACGGCCTCGGCACCCCGCACATTCTGGTCAACAATGCGGTGATACAGTACGAGTGGACGTCTATACTGGAACAGGACGAAAAGGATTTCGAGAGCCAGTTCCGCTCGTGTGTCCTGCACAACGTGATGATGGCCAAGGAGTTCGCGCCGGCCATGATTGAGGCGGGTTGGGGCAGAGTGATCGTCATCAATACCGAGTGTGCCATGCAGTGCACTCCCAGCCAAGGGGCTTATGCCTCGGCCAAGCGTGGGCTGGACGGTGTCGTGCGGGTCCTGGCGCGGGAAATCGGCGCGCATGGCATCACGGTCAACCAGGTTGCCCCGGGCTGGACGATCAGCGATAATCACCCGGTGGAGGTGACGCCGCCTTCCTACCTGGAACGGCATCCCCTCAAGCGGCGCGGAACCGATCAGGAGATTGCCAACGTAGTGGCCTTCCTGGCCAGCGATCTCTCCAGCTTCATCACCGGCGCCTACATACCGGTCTGCGGAGGCAATGTCATGCCGGGAATCTAGGCCAACTTCAGCACTTTTTGCCGCTCACCATACAAGTCGGACAAGTCGGACGACCTGATGCGTGCGCCCGGGGGGCACTCCCGCCTCGGCGCACTTTTCCTGGTCAATGGTGGTCGTGCGTGGGCAGGTGCTGGTCGCAGTATTCCTTGGCGCCGGTGCATTGGCTGCAGACGCGGAATGTAGCGTTCGGGAGTGACTTCTCGGTGGCTCCGCATACCTCGCATCGGTGCATGATCTCGGGCGGCGTACTCCGCCGTCTGTACTCCTGGCCCCGCTGCAGCTGAACCGCCTTGGCCGAAATCGTTCGCCGATAGAAGGCGAGCAGATAGACGACTGCACCGAAAATACCCCCCAGATGCGCGAGATGGGCAACGCCGGTCTGCGAGCGGCTCACTTCGAAGAAGAGCTCGGCGATGATGATGCAGATCACCATCGTTCGCAACTTCATGGGGATTGGCGGGATGATCAGCATCACCCGCTGGTCCGGGAAGAAAATGCCGGCTGCCGCCATGACGCCCATCACCGCACCGCTGGCGCCGATCATGCCGTTGGGCAGCTCCCAGTTGAAGATCAGCCAGCAGAAACTCGCGACAAGCCCAGAGAAGATGTAAAGGCCGAAGTAGCGGCGGCTGCCCATGCGGGCTTCGACCATTCTGCCAAAGAGGAAGAGTACGTACATGTTGAAGAGGATATGGAAGATCGAGGTGGGGTCGTGCATCAGCATGTAGCTCGCCAGCCGCCAGACTTCGCCGCTCCTCACCTCGGTGGAGTGCATCGCCAGCAGATCCGTCAGTTCTGGATGCATACGTTGAAGTATGAAGGCAATGACGGTGACCACGATGATGTAGACCGTCACCATCTGGCTGCCTTGCCCCACCGAGCGATCGTCATCCAGCATCGTCCAATACTCCCCAGTTCGCACCTTACACAAGAAAAATCAGGCACATCATCGCCGCCGCGGTGAGCCCGAAGCAAACGTTACTATACCTCTCCTCTTCCCAAATAGAAAGGCGGTCGCTTCGACCGGCCACGACCGTCCTCGACCAGCCTCAACGTCCTTAGCTCCTTGTACTCACTTATACTCACTGTCGATCTTGACACCAGTATCGCCGATACGTATGGTAATGTACTAGCAATGCGTATGTGGAGGTTGCTCTATGACAAAACTCACGCTGAGTATGGATGAAGAGCTGATTGCCGCAGCCAAGCGCATCGCCAAGCGGCGTGGGCAGAGCGTCTCGGCGATGTTCACCAACCTCGTGCGGACGATGGCGTCCCAAGAGGCGCGGCAGGATGACGACGTGCAGCCGGAATCCATCGTTGGCCAGCTGGCTGGAAGTATCAAATTGCCTGTCGGCATGAGCGCTGACGATGCTCGGTATGACGGCATGCGCAAGAAGTATGGGCTTGAGCGGCGGTGAGGGTATTCTTCGACACCAACGTTCTGCTCGATGTCTTGCTGGATCGCGAGCCGTTTGCTGTGCATGCGCGCCGCGCTTGGAGCCTTGCCGAGCAGCGCCGGATCGAAGGCATGATTTCCGTACTGACCCTACCGAACATCTACTACATCGCGCGGCGAGCAGCTGATCGCGACGCGGCACTGACCATGGTTCGCAAGATTCGCACGACCTTTGAGTTGGTGGCCTGTGATGAGGTTAGCGTCGACAGGGCTCTCGCCACGGAGTTTGCCGATTTCGAGGATGCGATTCAGTACATGGGCGCAACCAGCGCGCATGCTGACTGCATCCTCACACGCGATGCGGGGCATTTCCCATCTGACGCGATTGCTGTGCTTGCACCAGAGCAATTCCTGGCCCTTCACAGCTTCAACTAGACGCTCAAGGCCTGCCAAAGCTGATGATGGCTGGGTGGTGGCAACCAAGGGCGTTCCTGAGCCGTTAGCGGTTCGGGTCATGTCTGCGTTTGTTTTTCAGTTTATCGTTTTTACTGTTACTGTTGTGTCTGTATGATAAGATTGGTTGCAGTTTGTAATTGGTATGATAGACCAAGATGGAGGGTTAATCGGTTTCGCTCTGCTGTGTGGCACTCTATATGAACCGGCCGGAGAAGGAGAATTCCATGAATGCATCTGGTTGTCGCGCTGCTCTCATCGTCATGCTGATCGCCCTGGCTACAGTTCCTCTCGATGCTCAGCAGTGGGATCCATGGACCGAGCAGAAGCCGCTGGATCCGCAGCGCGGCGCACTTCCCGTGCCGGCTTCGGCCTATCCCGCAGACTTTGACCAGCTCGATTACCTGGATTTTGCCGAGAGCCTCTATGTTCAGTATCGGCAGGCAAACGAGGTGAATGCCGGCAGCAGCACGGTTGCTTATCAGGGACAATACGCGTACGGTGCCGCCCTTTGGTACCTGGTGGAGCGTCGCGCTGAAGCGGCTGGGCAGGGTGGGTTGACGGCGAAGACTTCCGCGGAGTGGATGGAGCTGGCCATGGATTATATCCGTGGTGAATCCGCCTATCTGGCCGTCAATCAGGCTAATTCCGGCGCCGCGGCCGCCCATATGAGCGTTGCTGCCCGCACCTTCCATTTGCTCGACAGCTTCAGTGAACTCAGCCCGGCGGACGTCACCAGCATTCGCGACTGGTTGGCTGCTATCGAGGTGCGGCAGGGACTCTATTCCGCTTTCGAGTATGGCGCCATGAACCGTTCCTTCAATGCGGCCGTCGGCGAAGAGTTGCTGATCGTACTCGATCCCACCGAATCCGTAGGTGCGCCTCCCACGGGAGGGCGGCAGAGCTACGTTGACGCCATCTGGAATTCGTGGTGGACGCATGGCGACTTCACTGAAAACAGTGACGGTTACGGGGGACTCTCCCTGGCAACACTCCTCTGGTGGATCGACACCAAAGGCAATCCAGCCCTGCTTCAGGATCCGGACCGAATTCCCTGGATTGCGGGGCGCTACCTGCATTATGTGACGCCGTTGGGGCCGACGGCGCACTATGGTGACAGCGTCGGTTTTGCCGCGAACATCAACCACTGGATCTACATCTTCGAAGCCTGTGGAGCGGCCTATCAGGACGGGCGCTACCGCTGGGCGGCGCACCGCCTGCACCAGTATGTGGTCGCTCATCGCGTGGAGATGGTGCAGTGGGGAAACATCCTCACTTCCTATCTGAACGGTCTGCTCGAAGCCAGTCTGGCCGCGGACTACACCCTCGCTCCAGTCGTGCCGGAGAGCGGCAGTCTCGTCACCTTCCGCCAGGATGTCCGCCAGCGGACTCGGGAAGAGCGTGATGCCAGCCCCGGCGACTTCTACGAGGTACTGGAGGAAGTCGTTGCCGACAAGGTGATTCTGCGCACGGGGTGGGGGGAGAGCGATCTCTTCGCCATGGTCGAGGCGAGCACATCGAGCGGTCATGGTCACTACGATACGGGATCGGTGAATGGCTTCGTGAACGACGGCAGCGTGCTCCTGGTCGATACCCCATACCTCATCAAAGGGACCGCCAATCACAACACCTTTCAGGCGCAGCCCGCGAATCCGGCTGCCTCTTCCTTTTCCGCCTGGGGGACCTGCGCCACGCACGCGATCGGCGTCATGCAGTCGCCGACGCTCCTCATCAGCTTCGATGCGCGGGCGATCTCCGGCTCGCCGTATCTCTGGATGAGCCCACTCTGGACGGCGACGGGGGTGCACGCCAAGCTCAATGAAGGCTGGACGCACCACGAGCTGCAGATCGACCTCGATCTCTCGCCTCCCTATCCCAACTGGAACCTCGCCATCTGTACGGTGGAAAGCCTCAGTTCGAGCAAGGTTGCCAACGGCATCTTCCAGATCGACAACCTGGTTGTCAGCCATCCAAACGTCGCCTTCAGCGATGATTTCGACGGCGGTCTTTCCGGCTGGAATTCGTACATCGGGGGCGTCCAGACGACGACGTCCGGCGCCTTCTCTCTGACAACGGCGGCGGTCGACGGGGCCATGGAAGTGGCGATCGATGTCGGTCGTTATCCGGAAGAGCGCACGGAGTCTGTCAGCGTCTCGCTCTTCGATTCGGCACCTGGGGTTGCTTATGCACGGCTGGATATGCAATCGTACGCAAACAAGCCACTGGATGTCAGCCGTCATGTTTTCATGCTTGGCGAGCTGGGGCTCTGGGTGAAGGATGTCTGCACGGTTACGGCCACCTTTGACGGCGCCATTGGCCCTGCCTGGCAACTTGGGTGGCTCTATGGCATCTCGGGCAGCAACTGGGCAAACAGCGCCATGGCGGCCGTCCCCAGCACCTACATCTGGCTGGAAAAGTACCTCATGCACCTGGAGAACCGCTCGGAGGATCTGCTGGTCATCATGGAGGACTCGACAGGTCTGGCGACTCTCGACATCGCGGATGTCACCTCTCAGCCCTGCGTGACGGATGATATCGTCGCCAACACCACCGCGCGGCGCCTGTGGAAGCGCCTGGATGGTCCCCATGCCCCGGCTTCCACGACTCACTTCCATTCCCTTCTGCTGCCTCACAACCCGACCGATGACGCCGCTACGCTCGTCGACAATGTCACCTGGCTCCTCGACAGCGCCACGCAGTCCGTCTTTCTCTATGAGCATGACGAACCATGGCGGTGGGATCTCTATGGCATCAACGAGGCAGGCGATGCTCTGGTGCTCGAGGCGGGTGGCTTCCCCGTACTCACGGATGCCAAGCTCTTCAAGATCGTGGTCGGTCTGGATGGCGTCGAGGAATACTGGGTGAAGGATGCCACCTATCTGCAAGTGTGGGACAGGCACCTCTTCCCGTCCGGCACCCTGACGACCCGGTACAGCAAGGGTCCCTTCAATCAGGCTCTCAACGGCGCCTTCGAAAGCGACATCTCCAATTGGAGCGTGATCCTTGCCGGCGCCTCACTACCTGGGGCGGCAAGCTGGGAAACCACCGACACCGCTGGCGGCTCCGCGGGCGCCTTCCGCCTGAACTTCCAGACCGGCGGCGCCTCCGCCAACTCGCACAACTCCGGCGCCATGGCCAACCACGCAGCGGTCGTCGCGCATGAGACGATCCGCGTACGCTTCGACGCCAAGGCCGTCAGCGGGACACCGCTGCTGAGCGTAAGGCGGGCGTGGGGCGGCTCCTCCCAGGCTATCGTCGAGCTTACCTCCAGTTGGGAGAGCTACATGGTGGAGATCGCCACCGGTTTCTCCGGGAGCGGCCTGATCTTCTGTCCCATTGGTGCCAATGGCAAGGCCGCGGATGCCCAATTGCTCCTCGACAATGTGGAGATCATCGAGATCGCGAACACGGTGGTCAATCCTGCTTTCGAGAGCGACATCACCTCCTGGGCCGGATATCTGAGCGGCCAGAGCACCCCCGGCATGCTGACGCGCGAGACGACGGACACCCTCTGGGGATCGGCCGGCTCACTCCGTGTCAACCTCGACACGCAAGGTGCGGGCCCTCTTTCCTCCAACGGCAGCGGCGCACTCGCCACGCACCTGAGTCTGCCGGACTATTCGCGCATCAAGGTCTCCTTTTATGCCAAGTGGATCGCCGGTTCACCGTACCTTCACATGCAGCGGATCTGGGGCGGTTCGGAATCGTACAATGTTCAACTGACCAGCAGTTGGGCCTACTACGAGGCGGAGTTCAACCTCGATTACTACAGCACGGGAATCCTCTTTGCACCCGTGACATCCCTCGCCGCCAAGACTTCATCCCTGACGGTTACCGACGGAACCTTTCTCCTGGATAATGTCCAGATCGTGGCCGTACCGTCGCTGGCGACAAACCCGTATCTCTTTGGGAAGCTGGCTGGGTGGCGGGGCATGGAGGATGGGGTGCCGTCCGCGGCTCCGGTCTACTGGGATCCGGCTCAAGTTCGCACTACCCATACCCGCGGTGCGCTACGCGGATTCCTGACGGCCGGCGCTGGTCGCACCGTTCTGAATACCGGGTTGGTGGGCGACCTGAGTTCGAGTCCGATCGGCGATATCGCCTTGCCGCAATTGCGGCTCACTTTCCACGCCAGATGGGTGTCGGGCGCGACGGCCCTGCATGTCGGTCCTCTGGGTGATCCGGCGGAGGGTACGTCGCTGACGCTGACCTCCAGTTGGAAGAGCTTCGAGGTGCTGCTGCCGGCCGGAGTCACGGAGATCGTCTTCGCGACCGTCACTGTTGGCGGCGGCACGACCGTTGCCGACGGAGATTTCCTTCTGGACAATATCCTCATCAGCCTGGAAGAGTAGCTGGTACATGATGCGGTGGACGCAACCCTTTCAGGGTTGATGGGTGGTGGGCAGGATACCCAGGGTAGCCCCGCCCTATGGCGGGACAACCCTGGGCTATGGGACGATGCCCCGTCAGGGCATTTCTTGCGCGTTGCGCGAGGGAGGAAGTATGATAATCAAAATCCTCTGGTGTGCCGTGGGTGGAAGTACCTGTCCGCAGGCTGAGGCGTACAACGGAGCGAGGTCCCCAGCCGTGCTGCTAAGCGCGGAAAGACTTCCGCCACGCGGTACTGGCGTTGTCAGCACGTCCTGCTCCATGGTGGTTCAGGGGAGGGCGTGCTGGCAGGCTTGGGTGAAGGAGGTGCGGAGGATGGCGTGGACGCGGCGCCGGAGGGTTCCTTCTTCGGCGGCGATGGCTTGGTTGAGCTCGAGTTCGAGGCCGGCATATTCGTCATCGGCGAAGTGCTTGCGCATACCGGTGGTGAGGCCATCGTCGGTGCCGAGGTAGGGATAGTTGAGTCGGCAGCGAAGGGAGGGGTCGGCTTTGCGGATGAGGTCGAGCCAGGTTTGGGCGAGGACGCTTTCGGCGGGTCGCGAGGGGTCGAAGAGGATGCCGATGTCAGCGTCGCGCGTTTCGCCATCGAGTACCGGGGTGAAGGTATGGACGGAGAGGTGGAGCATGGGGCGGCCCTGTTCATTGGCGGCGCGGATGCAGTTTTCGACTCTGCGCCAGTAGGGGACGTGCAGCTCGCTGTGCAGGCGCTTCAGTTCGGTCTTGGGCAGCTTGAGGGAGAATTCCGAGAAGCGCTGAGGATTCTGCTGAGAGCGATTGATGTCGATGAGGAGGCGGGTGATCTCGGCATAGATGGGTTTGACGGCGACGCTGTCGGCGAGGGATCGGGTGAGGAGGAGGGCGCCGGGATCGTAACCGCGGTGGGACTGGAGGAGCTTTTCGGCGCCGGCGAAGAGGGAATGATAGTCTGGGGGGACCTGGTTGTCGGCGTGTTCGCAGGTGACGAGATATTGCCAGAATTCAGGCATGGAAGAGTTCTCCGTTTTCCAGGGCATCCGCAAGGCGGCCATAGAGTGCCTGAAGTGTGTGTGAGTCGAATGAGTCGCCGAGTGCGGCCAGGATGCGGCGGCCGAGCACGCCTTCGTGAAGGATGATGTCGAGGGCCGCGCGATAGGGCATCTGGACGAGCCACCGGTCAGCCAGGTGCTGCCAGAGTTCGCGGGCGGTGATGGGATTGGGTGGCAGGCCCCAGGCGGCGAGGTAGTCGGCATCCTCGATGAGGGCGAGATCGGCATCGCGAATGGTTCGAAGGAGGAGGTTGGCGAGCCGTTCGGTGGGCCATTGGCGCAGGAGGGGGTGAGGCATGATGCTGCCGTCGGCAAGGCGTTCGAGGATGCCGCAGATGGCTCCGGCGACGGCGAGGTCGGCTTGGGGGCACTCCTGAAGGTCGAGGACGCGGATCTCGATGGAGCCGCGGGTGAAGCGGGCGATGGCGCCGCGGGCGTTGAGCCATTCTTCCTGGAGAATGTTGTCGGGGTCGTGCGGGGCGATGGCGGCGTAGAGGGGATCGAGGACCATGCGCTGATACTCGTCACGGGAGTAGGCAGCTTCGGGAACGACGGCAGCGGTTGCCTGGGGAATACGGCGGCAGTTGTGCCGATAGGTTTCCAGGCGGCTGTCGAGGAGGCCGGTGGGCTTGCCGTCGAGAAGTGGGGAGCTGGCGGCAAGGGCGGGCATCAGTGGCAGGAGAAAGCGTATCGCGGCATGGAGGCGGCCGAACTCGTCGTCGCCGTCAAAGGGGAGATTGATATGGAGGCTCTGGAGGTTGCTCCATCCGTGGCCGCGGCAGTCGAAGATACGATTGAAAGCGTCATAGATGGGAGAGTTCTCGTGGGGCCAGAGGCGGGTCTCGCGATGTGGATCCATCCAGGGATGGGCGGCCGTGGGCAGAAGTCGTGCCCGGCGCGGGGCCAGAAGGCGGTTGGCTTCGCGGATATTCTCCTGGAAGCGTTCGGCCAGACCGGCGAGGCTGGCGGCGGGGCCGTTGGTTTTGAATTCGAGGACATGGAGCACCAGTTCATTGGACCAGGCGATGTCGCCGCGTTCCACTTCGGAGGCATACTCGCCGGCGAGATCGCGGAGGATCTCGTCGGTAATGGGTTTGACGGCGAGGGAGTCGCGGTCGACGATCATGTATTCCAGCTCGATGCCGTAGACATCGAAGAGGCGCCATGGAGCGATGGTCTCACTCATCGGGAATTACCCGCCTTGTTGTGTTCGATGCGGCGGAGGAATCCTTCCATGATGCGTCGGTAGAGTTCGTCCTTGAGCATGGCGTCTTCGACGCCGGAGTCGATATTGGGATTGTCGTTGACTTCGATGATGTAGGCGCTGCCGTTGACCTCCTTGACGTCGACGCCGTAGAGGCCGTTGCCGATGAGGTTGCCGGCTTTGACGGCGAGGCGCACGACGTTGGCTGGGGCGATCTCGACGGGAATGGTATCGAAGCGGCCGTAACGGGGATTGCCTTCGTGATCGCGAGCGATGATCTGCCAGTGCTTGCTGGCCATGTGGTACTTGCACGCATAGAGGGGGCGTCCCTCGAAGAGGCCGATGCGCCAGTCGAAGGTGGTAGGCAGGAACTCCTGGGCGATGAGGAGGGCGCTGCGCTGGAGGAGGCGTTCCGCTTCGGTGCGGAGGGCTTCGCGGGTTTCGACCTTGATGACGCCCTGAGAGAAGGAGCTGTCGGGCTGCTTGAGGATGCAGGGGAGGTCGAGGGTGGCGGCCATCTCCTTGAGGTTGTCCTTGTGGATGATGGTGGTGCGGGGCGTGGCGACCTTGTGCCGGTCGAGCAGCTCGGCGAGGAAGACCTTGTTGGTGCAGCGGAGGATGGAGAGGGGATCGTCGATGACGACCAGTCCCTCGGCCTCGGCGCGGCGGGCGAAGCGATAGGTATGGTGGTTGACATTGGTCGTTTCGCGGATGAAGAGTGCATCGAACTCGGCGACGCGACCGTAATCTTCCCGGGTGATCAGTTCCGCGGAAATGGCAAGTTCTTCGGCGGCGCGGGTGAATCGCTGGAGGGCCTTGGCGTTGGAGGGCGGTTCCTGTTCCTCTGGGTTGTGGAGGATGGCCATGTCGTAGCGATAGCGCTTTCGGCGGGGGGTGGAGGTGCGGCGGCCGGCGAAGTGTTCGCGGACCTGCTCGCTGGCGAATTCCTTGTGTTGTTCGGGAATATCACTGGCGGCGATCGGCTCGACATTCTGCAGCTGCCACTTGTCGTGGAAGACGAACTCGGCGCGCAGGAAGGGGGCCTGAAACATGTTGAAGAGGTAGGTCGACAGCCGGTCGTGGCGCTTGGCGGTATTTCGCCCGAAGTAGATGCTGAGGGTGAAGCGCTCGGACTTCAGGGGCGCGAGGCTCTTCTGGATGAGGTCGTCGAACTCGTTGCTGGCGAGCCGGATAACGGTCTGGCTCTTGATGTCCTGGATGGCGGCGATATCGGGAATGGCCTTGTGGCCGCGGGCTTCCGCGAGCAGGGAGACGTAGTAGCCGAGCGCCTGGTAGCGGTAGGATCGGCAGAGATTGTAGACGCGCAGGTTGCGGCGGTCGCTGTATTCGGGGTGGGTGACATAATCCTTGGCGCGCACTACTTCGACACCTGGTATGTCAAAGCCCCAGTCGTCCGGATTGTTGACTACGATCAGGGCATTCATTCAGATTTTCTCCGCTTGGGTTCGATGATAAGCAGGTTTGCATCGTAGGTGACGATGCCGAGCAGGATTGCGCAGACCAGCCGGTCGATGGCGACGTGGTAGATGGCGGTGCGCGATGGATTGCTCATGTAAGGATCCGCCACGGTGACGGTCCGCTCCTTTCGGTCATAGCCACTGAGGACGGTGAAATGGCCCGCGGGGACCCCGCCGATATCGTCGTCGATGACGGTACCGTGGCGTTCACGGCAGGAGCGGTAGAGCCAGGTGGCGCTGAGACCGGCGATGATGGGGATGTCCGCATCGAGGTAGCGGCGGATGAGTTTGCTGGTCAGGTCGGCCATACGGATGGTGCCGCCGAGCTGCACAAAACGCCGGTACGCTTCGCTTGCCACGCGGAGCCGTCCATCGTTGCGCGAGGCCGATTGCGCGGCAAGCTTCTCCTCGAGATTGATGTTTGCCCCTTCGGCGAACCATGTCGGGTCATAGACGAGGAGATTGTAGGTATAGATCAAGGCACGAAAGCCACGGGTGAGGGCGTCGCAGCCGAGCATGACGGCGAGGGTGCCGCCGGTGTCGAGCCTGGGGACAGCCGCCGAGATCTCGGCCAGCGACCAGTTCTCGCCGTAGTAGCGATAGACCGAATGCAGGCAAGTCGGACCACAGCTCTCTTCATCAGGCTGCCACAGCATGTCCAGCAGGAGTTGTTTTTTCATGTCGGGCGACAGACCACCGGCCGCAAAGGATGAACGGGTAACGACACTGCTTTAACATACCACAGCCCCGGTCACGTACATAATGCAAGTCGGCATTGATTTTTGGGCTGGGAGGGAGGTCGGGTTTTATATTTTGGTAAAAAAGTACCGAATTGCACTTGAAGGTCGGATTTTATAGAGGTAATGTAGTACCGATTTCTCAACAATAGGATTTACGAGCATGAACCATCTCTTGCGAATATCCGAAGCGGCATCCCTGGCGATGCACACCATGTCGCTGCTGGCGCGCCATCAGAAGCAGCGCTTTTCGAACCAGCAGATGGCGGAACTTCTGGATGCGTCTGAGCACAGCCTGGCGAAGGTGATGCAACGGCTGAACCGAGCGCAGCTGGTTGAATCGCAACGCGGCCCTACGGGGGGGTTCACCTTGGCGCGTTCTCCGGAGGAGGTGACGGTGCTGGAGATTTTCGAGGCGGTTGACGGCCCGATCGGCAAGGCCGGTTGCCTGCTTGGTAAGGGGCAATGCGTATCGGAAGGATGCCTGCTGGGAGGGCTTGTCGTCAAGGTACACCACCTGATCCGGCAGGAGTTCGGGCAGACAACGCTTGCCACCCTGGCGGAAAGCATGAAGCTTGGAGATCTGCAATATGGGAACGCGTAAGATTGTCGAGATAGACGAGGAACGCTGCAACGGCTGCGGCCTCTGCGTTCCAAATTGCGCCGAAGGGGCCATCCGAATTGTCAATGGCAAGGCGAAGCTCCTGGCGGAGAATCTGTGTGATGGGTTAGGCGCCTGCCTGGGGGAATGCCCCGAAGGTGCCATTCGCATCATCGAGCGAGAGGCGGATGCCTTCGATGAAGCGGCGGTCGCGGCGCATCTGGCACCCAAGGCACCTGCGCCTCCGGTCCATGCGGGGTGCCCCGGGAACCGCATGCAGCAGTTCCAGCGGCCGGCTCCGCCCGTTGAGGCAACCGGCGGCGGCGCGGTCTCGCAACTGGCGACCTGGCCGGTGCAGCTGACGTTGCTTTCGCCCCAGGCGCCGTATCTGCGTGGGGCCGATCTGCTGCTGGTGGCCGACTGTGTGCCGGTCGCCTACGCGGGCTTTCACGGCAATCTGCTCAAGGGTCAGCCGGTGGTCATCGGTTGCCCGAAACTGGACGATGCACGCAGCTATGTGACGAAGCTGGCGGAAATCATCCAGACCGCCGCGCCGCGCAGCCTGACGGTTGCGCATATGGAAGTTCCCTGCTGCACGGGGTTGGCGCAGGTGGCGCGCCTGGCGCTGCTGGAAGCTTCCAGTGAACTCGAGCTGCGAACTGTCGTGATCGGCATTCGCGGCGATGTCAAGGGTGATTCGGCCGGTGAGCTGAACGCACCCGCATTTTCCACCACCTGTCCGTGAACGATTACCAAAAACCTGAAGGGTAAAAAAAACGATGTATTGCTATCAGTGTGAACAAACCCGGGGCGGCGAAGCCTGCACCACCATTGGCGTTTGCGGGAAAGACGAACCTACCGCGGAGCTGCAGGACCTGCTCTTTCATGCGGCCGTCGGCATCTCGCAGTACGCTTCCGCGGCGGGGGCCTTCGGCGCCCACGATCGGGATGTGGATCATTTCGTCCTGGACGCCCTCTTCACGACGGTCACCAACGTCAATTTTGACGCGGAGACGATCCACAACATGGTGAAGGGCGCGACCGTGGTTCGGGACAAGGCCAGGATCCTGTATACGGAGGCAGCGGCCGGCGCCGGCGCCAAGCCCGCGCTGATCACCGGCCCGGCGGAGTTCACCTACGAAGCCGACATGGACATCACCCTGGCGGACGCACGGCTACTCTCCATCGAGACTCGCCTGAAGAAGCTGGGCGAGGATGTCACGGGCTTGCAGGAAATGCTCGCCTATGGTCTGAAGGGGCTTGCCGCCTATGCCCACCATGCCTATCGCCTGGGCTACGAAAGCGACGAGATCTACAGCACCCTGCATGATGCGATGGCCTTCCTGGCCGATCCGGCCCCGAGCGTGGACGACCTCCTCGGCTGGTGTCTCAAGGCGGGGGAACTGAACTACAAGGTGATGGAGCTTCTCGACCAGGCGCACAACGACGAGTTCGGCCATCCCCAACCCACGGCGGCGCGCATCTCCGCCGTCAAGGGCAAGGCCATCCTCGTCTCCGGCCATGATCTGCGGGATCTGAAGGAGCTGCTGGAGCAGACGGTCGGGACCGGCGTCAACGTGTACACCCATGGTGAAATGCTTCCGGCGCTGGCTTATCCCGAGCTGAAGAAGTACCCCCATCTCATCGGCAACTATGGTGGTGCGTGGCAGAAACAGGCGAAAGAGTTCCAGGAGTTCCCCGGGGCGATTCTGATGACGACCAACTGCATCCAGAAGCCGCGGAGCGAATACCAGGCGCGCATCTTCACCACGGGCATGGTGGAGTGGCCCGGCGTCAAGCATGTGGCCAACGGCAACTTCAAGCCGGTCATCGATGCTGCTCTGGCGGAAGAAGGTTTTGCCGCGGATGAGGAGGCCAGGACGATCATGATCGGCTTCGGCCATCACGCGACGCTGGGGGTTGCCGACAAGGTTATCGAAGCGGTCAAGAGCGGCGCCATTCGGCACTTCTTCCTGGTGGGCGGATGCGATGGCGCCAAGCCGGGACGGAGCTACTACACGGAGTTCGCGGAGCAGGTGCCGGATGACTGCGTCATCCTGACGCTGGCTTGCGGCAAGTTCCGCTTCAACAAGCTCGACTTCGGTGACATCGGCGGTATCCCGCGTCTGCTGGACGTTGGTCAGTGCAACGATGCCTACTCGGCGATCAAGATTGCCTCGGCGTTGGCGGATGCGTTCAAGTGCGGGGTGAATGACCTGCCGCTATCGATGGTGCTTTCGTGGTACGAACAGAAGGCGGTGGCGATCCTGCTGACCCTGCTGTGGCTTGGTATCAAGGATATCCGCCTTGGGCCGACACTGCCCGCCTTTGTCACGCCGGCCGTGCTGAACGTGCTGGTGACGACCTTCCAGATCAAACCCATCGGCACGCCCGAGGAGGATCTCAAGGCCATTCTCGGCTAATCTGCATCCCCCATTACCCTGATTGACCTCGCGACCGCCCTGCCACCCCCAGGGCGGTCGCTCTTTTTTGACCCGTGCGATTGGGACAGGACGCAGTGGACGCAGTGGACGGCAGCGGACGCAGCCCCGTTGGGCAGGAAGCGCAGGAGACGCAGTAAACGGCAGAAGGAGGTTGGTTGGGGGCGCCCGCGTTGGGGGCGTTGGTAAGATTTGACTGGCGGTAAAAGGGCTTAACAGCTTGTCAATGAGGAGGTTGCGGGGTATACTGCGGCTTCCGTAACAAAAGGGTGTCCTTGTCCTGTGAGTGAAGGGGAGGGTAGAATGGAGTCGAGCGGTGACGCCAGGTGCTTCACGCTGACGGAGTTGCTGGTGATCATCGCGGTGATCGGGGTCATCATCGCTATGACGATCCCGGCGGTGATGAGCGCGCCGAGAATGGCAGCAAAGAGCCGCTGGCTCAGCTACAGTCGAACCATTCGCAACGATCCAGCGCTGCATCGCTACTACACCTTCGAGGAAGGTGAAGGTGTCGATTCGGCCAATCTGGCCGTGGGCCGAAGCGACGATGTCGCTTATCGCGCGGACACCTATGACGCGCTCCTCGCCGATGGTTCGCACCGGCCGTTGTGGATAGGGAAGGGAGGACGCCTGAACAAGAAGAGCACGCTCTATTTTGACGGTCAGGACGATTTCGTGGCGATGCGAGGGGGCTGGCACACGCGGGACAAGTGGCCGGCTGCCACGGTGGCGGCCTGGTTCAAGACCAGCAAAGCGACCCCGCAGATACTCGTCGACAATGATCGTTCGGAAGCCTGGCGGCTCACGGCGGTGTATGGCAGCGGGGGTGCGGGTTGGCACACGACCTCGTCCAACAGCGACACGCATGACCTGATGGTGGCCAGTTCGGCCGAAGCGCGCTACAAGTCCTTGAGCGACGGGAAGTGGCACCTGGTGGTGGGCACGTACGACAAAGAGGGCTCGGGGAACCGCAAACGGCTCTTTGTCGACGGATTTGAGGTTCCGGTGGCGCAACTGACCACGGCCGGCACGGCAACCGGCAGTTTCAGCGATCCGCACGATGGCAGGCCGCTACGCTCCACGGCTCCGATGATACCGTGGTGCTTTGGCTACATCGGAGTCGGCAGCAATGCGCCCATGTTCAACAGCAGCGGGCTCAGTTCGTTCACGATGCCCCCCTGGTTTGAGGGATTCATCGACGAGGTGCTGGTCTTCAAGCGGGCGCTCGCGCCCGGGGAAGTGGCGGAGATGTACGCCGCGGGCAAGCCCTGACGTGTCGCGTCAGCGGGCATGGCATTGGACCAGCCGACCACAGCGGGTGAGGACGGCAAAGGTGGCGCCGCGGTCCATGGGCAGGACGGCGATGCCGGTGCCGGGCAAGGCGAAGTCGCAGTCGAGGGTGTAGTCGCCGTGGCGGAGGCGGTAGAGGTGGGCGAGCGCCTCTTCGCAGATCACCAGATCGCCGTTTTCGAGAAAGCCGATGGCGGTGGGAGCCAGATCCTCGATGGTGCGTTCGCGATAGTCGTCGGTATCGATATCGGGCCAGTAGAGCAGGCAGGTGCTGGTGGTGGCGATGGCCATCTGCGGATAGGCGAGGGTGCGGCAGGCGGCAAAGAGACGGGCGCGGTCGGGCAGCTCGAGACGGCGGTTGCTGAGCGTGCCGGGCCGCAGCCACCAGAGGCGGTTGCCCCAGCAGAGGTAGGCATGATCGCGCCAACTGGCGAGGAAGGGCATGGCGGCGGCTTCGTTGACGGAGCGGTCACCGAAATCGAAGGCGCGGGTGACGAGGAGCTGGCCCCGGTGATTGTACTCGCAGAGCACAAAGCCGTGTTGCTGGCGCTGGAGGACGAGGAAGCCGCCATCATCGTTGCCGCAGAGGCTGACGGTATTCTCGGGCAGCCAGGAGGGGGCGCCGACCTGCAGTTCGAGTTCGAAGTCGTTGTTGGGCGGCAGGTTGCGGAGGGGGACGCGGCTGGTGAGCTGGGAGAAGACGATGGCGGTCTCGACGGCATGTCCGTCGCCACCGATGGGGCCGCCGACAGTGAGGCCGATGGCGCGGAGGGAATGCACGTCATGCCAGGTGTTGCTCTGCAGGAAACCATCCCAGTTGCCGCGAATGAGTTGGAGGCCGTGATCCAGGGAAGCGAGGGCGAGAAAGCCCTGATGACAGGTGGTGGCGGTGAGGCATTCACGAAGGGTCTCGCCGAAGGGGGTGAGCACGCGTCGCGGCTGTTGCAGGCGCTCCGCGCTCTCGGCGTTGGCGGCAATCAGGGGGACGACGGGCTGGCTGGCGGCAAAGCGAATGCAGTCGCGGCCAAGCAGCTTGTCATCGGGCGCGCACCTGGCGAGTTGGTCGAGGAGTTGGCGGGAGAAGGTGCGATTGGTGGTGGTCTGGAGGCGGCCGGCGATGAGGATCCGGCCGGTATCGCCGGCAAGCTCGCGGAAAGCGGGTTGCGGATAGCTGTGGATCAGTTCGCAGAGAACAGCGGCAAAGCTGCCGAGCTGGCGATCGGTGAGGGGCTGGGCAGCAAGGTGGCGAAGCTGGGAGGAAGCCAGATCGTGGCGGCCGTTGGTGCCTTGGCGCTCGAACCATAGCTGAAGGCAGCGCTCGCCCTGGTTGGCTTCCGGCCACGCCGACAGGAGGGTTGTCAAGGCTTCATCGGGGCATTGCAGCTTGTCGTGGAGGATGCGGGCGGCGCCGATGTAGTCGAGTCTGCTGCTGATCAGTGCCGCCACGGCATGGCGGTAGCAGGCCGTGGCGCGTTCGCCTTCGTCGAGCTTCATGTAGAGGTCGCCGGCCTGCTCGAAGTGCTGCTCGTCGACATAAATTTTGGCGGCCTGCTCGTAGAGGCCGCATTTCTGCAGGCAGGCGGCGGCGGCCAGAGGGCGGTGGAGGTGATCGCGGTAGAGCATGGCGGCTTCCTGATAATGGCCGCCTTGTTCGAGTGCATTGGCGGCGGCATGGTAATCGCCAAGGAGGTGAGCGAAGATGAAGGCTGCCCGCCGATAGCGGCGCAGGTTCAGCTCGCGGCGGGTGGCGGCGAGGTAATGGTCGCGGAGCCGCCGATAGGCCGCCTGATCGACCTGCCACGCGTCGGTGGCCTGCCCGCCGCCCAGATGCGCAAGGTTGAAGTCGATTTCCTGGCTGCGCAGGGTTCCCGTGGGCTTGGCCTGGCCGCGATACTGGTAGGGGTTTGCCAGGGGGACCGCGTACTTGAGAGCTTCATCCGGGTTGCGCTCCATGAGGTTGAGCAGCCGATCGACCTCGCGCTGGCGGAGATTGTCCAGCTCGGCGAGGCGATCGTTCACCCACTGCCAGAGTCCTGAACGCTCCGCGGCAGCCTGGTTCGAGGGGCCGGCGTCGGCGGAGGCCGGTTCCTTGCGGCGCAGTGCCGCCAGAGCCTTGAGGACGCTGTACTGGATCTTGTCGGCGAAGCCCTGTTCATCGGTGCCGGCGGCGGGGTCGGCGGGCAGCATGCCTGGATCCCGGCTGGCGATCTCGTCGCGCCCTTCCATGAGCAGTTCCTGGGCGGATGCGGGCAGCAACTGGACGCTGTGCAGGGGAGGGGCCTGAGGCAAGCCGGGGTTGGCGCCATTCCAGAGGGTATCGCGCTGTTTGGGTGGTTCGATCAGGCTGGCAATATCGATGGCATCGCGGTCATCGAATCCGACGAGGCCGATGGTGGGATGCAGGAGGGAGACAGGCCAGACGAGGAGCTGGTGCAGCTCTTCCGGCCGAATGGCGGCGGCCAGCTGGCTGTTCACCGGAAGGTAGAGGGAGTCGGCGAGGCAAGCGTAATGCTGCAGGCGGCTGGTCGGCGGCGGGAGGCTGCCGTCGGTGGGGACGACGAGCAATCCCGCGGGGGAACGGTCCCGCAGGGAGGCCGGCACGATGTAGAGGCGCAAGCGCAGGGGGTCGCCCGGCCACGCGGAAAGCTCGCGGAGCCAGAGCTCGCTGGTGTTGCCGCGAATCAGGGCGGCGGCGGGCTCCCGCGGAGTGGAGGCAATCCGAAGATGGACGGGGAGGTCGATCATGGGAGGCCGTTCATGAAGAGGCTGATTTTGTGGTGGAAGTCCCTTGCGGGAATGCCGGTGCGGCCATGGTAACCGGCCGGGCCGCAACAGGTGCCGTCGGAGGCCCAGCAGGCGGCGGGCTGGTCGGTGACGAGGACGATGGTGACCTCGGGCAGGGCGGCCTGGGCGCTCTTGAGGTGGAGCAGCCCCCTGGAATCGACGAAGGCGGCCGAGCCATCGCGCCAGACGGCGTTACGGAGCTTGTAGCCGACGCCGGGTGGAGCGGGGGTCGGTTTCAGGGCGAGGTGTCGCGAGAGGCGTTCGGCGGATTCGGTGGCATTGAGGGTCCAGCGGAGGGAGTGGGCGCCGAAACGCAGGCTCCATCGGCGTCCGTCTTCCTGGATAAGGGTCAACTGGCCGCTGCTGCTGATCCCGATGCCTTCGACGGCGGGGAGGAGGCAGGCGGCCTGGCGCGGCAGCGCATCGAAGTGGGCGGGGTCGTAGGGATGGACGAGGTCGCCGATGGCAAAATCGTCGGGGACAACTTCATGCCAGATTGCCTGAGAATGGATGAGGACGAGGATGGTGTCGAGTCCCCGCTTGAGGAAGGGGCCCTGCCAGTATTCCTCGCCGGGGCTGTAGATGTACCGGTACTTGATGCGGCCGCTGGCGGGATCGACGGCATGGACGGAGTGGTCGCTGAAGATGAGCATCCAGTCATGGCTGCGGTGGACAAACCGCACGGGTTCGGTGGCGATGCCGAGGCTGTACAGCTCGCGAACACGGGCATTGAGGTCGGTGACGAGCAGGCGTGTTTCCTGCTCACTGTCGCTGATGTCGGTGGCGGCGACAACGGCGATCTGGCCCTCTTCGCCGAGTGAAACCCAGTAGCGGTCGGCGGGGGGGACGGTATCGAGCAGCTGGCGCCCATAGCGAGAGGTGTTGGGGGGCCAGTGCATGAGGCGTCGATCGCGGGTGACACCCACGATGCCCAGATCGGGGAGGCAGGCGCCGGGTTCGCCGCCGGTGGCGAGGGTGGCGGGCAGCAGCAGGGGGAAGGGTTGGCAGGAGAGGATGACGGGGAGCTGCACGTCGCCGGCCACGATGCTCTCGGCGGGCATCACGGGTGCAGCCGGATCACCGAGCAGCCGTTGCAGATCCAGCTTGGCTTCCAGCAGCGAATGCAGCCCCTGGGAAGAGACCGCATGGAGTTGCAGCTCACCGCGATTGCCGATGGCCAACAGGGCTCCGGGGCGAGATTCTCCCAGCTCTCGCCAGATTCTCTCGAACTCGGGATCCTTCAGCACGGCGCGGTGGGTGATCAGGATATCGTCACGCTGCACACCGTCGGTCACGGCGAGCAGGCGCTGGAGCGCGATGGCGGGGTGGGGGGCGGGTTCCAGCCGCTCCAGTTCCTGCTGCACCTGCTGCACGGTGTGCAGCGAGATCGGCGAGAAGTGGCCATCGTGGTGCACCAGCAGCTCAGCATCCCGATGCCGGTCGAGAATGCCCAAGGCTGCCGAGAGCGCGACTATCCGCGGTGTTCCCCACATGCGAATGCCATGGTCGAGCAATATCCGCCGCCGCCGGCGGCACGGCTCGGGCGTTGCCTCCCGCCGCAGAAAGAGGGCCTCATGGTTTGCCAGGCGCACCGCCAGAGTGAGGTCATCCATCGCCAGTTCGCTGACGAGGAGGCGGTCCAAGCTGCCCCGGTTGGCAATGTCGACGAAGCCGTCCAGGGGCAGTTGGCCTCCGCGGTTCTGTTGGCGGGGGAGACGGAGAATGGCGGCCATGTGTCGGCCGAGGCGGGCAAGGCCGGCGGTCGCGGCATCGGCGCTCAACTGGTCGAAGAGGCTGTCGCCGGCCAGCTCTGGCAACTGGTCGGTTGCGGGTTGCGTGGGGATCGGCAGGCGATCGAGGGAGGTTCTGAGGCGGCGGGCGAGGCTTTCGCTGTCGAGGTTGCGGAGTGCTTCGCGCAAGGCGCGCAGGTCGCCGGTAAGGCGATAGAGAACGGGGACGCGGTCGATCTGTCCGACGAGGGTTTCGTCGAGGTGCTCACGGCGGAGGGCATCGAGGACGTGGCGGGATTCTCGGCGGGAAAAGCGCTCGGCGGTGGAGTCGAAGAGGAGTGCGAGGAGGGTGGCCTTGGCGGCGAGGCCGTGGCGGAGTGGCTCCGGGAGGTTGGCGACGACGTCGAGTCGCCGGAGGACATTTCGAACGCCGAGGTTGAGGTCGCCGTCGGGGACGCCGCCGGCGAGCATGCCGACGCCCTGCAGAATGCCGGCCTCGGCGCTGTGGGCATTCCAGGCAGGGCGGCAGGCGGCGAGGGTGATGAGGATGGCGCCGAAGGGAGGAAGCCCCTGGCCGGCCAGGGGTTCGAGAAGCTCGCAGAGTTCATCACGGAAGACGATGGTGGTGCCATTGCGCCAGCAGATGACGTCGCCGTCTTCTTCCCATCGCCAGAAGTAATCCTTTCCGGCCATCAGGTAGTGGAGGGTGGTGGAAGTGAGTTCAGCCATGGGTGCCCTCGCAACTGAGCCGGATGGCGGAGCGGGAGGCGGCCACAAAGGCATCGCCCGGGAGCTTTTCGCAAGTGCCGTCGGCATGGAGAAGCGCGCGATCGTCCTGGCGGAGGCGAAGGGTCTTGGACAGGAGCCGTGGCACGATCGCGAGGGTGCAGCAGTAGCCGGCAGGCATCAGGATCCGGCCAGTCGCGTGATAACCGGTGCCGGGCATCGATGGCGGCGGCTGGCCGAGGACGAGCACGCGCCCGTCGTTGGCAATGGCAAAAGAGAGGTCGCGCAGTCGCACGCCGGGGGCCGATTCGCCATAGGCCAGCCAATCAGCCAGGGTGGTGAGCATCGCTACCGTTGGCTGCTCGTCGGCGCTGCGTATCAGTTCCACGGGACATGGGGCCGGCATCTCACCCGGAAAGGCGGCCGATTGAAAGCGGGGGACGAGAAAGTGTGCCAGCGGCGCCCACGGACCTTCGGGCAGACGCCCGGTGGGCAAGCGTTTGCCCATTGGGAGGAGACGTCGATCCTCCAACAGGCGGTAACGCCCGTCACAGGGTATTTGCCGGAGCAGGTGGGCGACCTCCTCCGTCCATTCGGAGCCTTGCAGCCAGATGGACTCCTGGCGCACCAGGATATCGATGTTGCGCAAGTGGCGCAGGGATCCAAGGCTGGCGGCGCGATGGCGCTGGAGGACGACCGCCCAGGGGCTTTCCGCTAGTTTTTCACTATCTCTCGCCATAGGTCATCGACATGGTGTTGGAGCGTGGCGCGCTGTTCCTCGTCGCGGACCCATTCACAGCGTCCGGCCAGGTGACGAAGGCGATCCTTGAGGACGGCTTGCTCGGCCAGGGTCAGGTCGGCGGCGGCGAGGCGCCTGGCGACGCCGTCGAGTTCGCGGCTGAGTTCTTCGGGGTCCGGCGCCTGGCTGCTCCGGGCTCGGGGATGCTCGCGGGGCTCTTTTTCGTGTTGACTGATGGCTTCGTCGACGATTGCGCCGATCACTTCCTGCTGTTCGAGACTGTCCCAGATATAGCGCAGCACCCAGAGGTCGGAGGGGAGCGCCTGCCGTCGCCCGCAGAGGAGGGCGCTTGCGGCCATGAGCCGCTGCAGCTTGACGGCGCGCCGGTCGGAGATGGCGATGCCGGCGTTGCGCAGATGCTGGACCAGCGAGAGGTAGGCGTCCCGCACGGAGGTCAGCTCGACCTCCGGCAACTGGCGCTGAAGCTCCTGCACGTCGGCGGCGGAGATGGGCATCTCGGGAAGGCCCTGGCGCTGTTCGAGCGCCCAGCCGGCGGAGAGGACGTCGGCCAACAGGTCGGGCGCGACGTTGTCGCAGTGAACGCGGATGAGGAAGCGATCGAAGAGGGCTCGCAGGGCCTCATCATCGGGGAGGCGATTGCTGGCGCCGACGACCATCAGGGTGGGGAGGGGGCGAGTTTCGCGGCCGCGGCGAAAGATCCGCTCGTTGAGCACGAGGAGGAGGCTGTTGAGGATGGCGCTGTTGGCGTTGAGCAGCTCATCGAGAAAGATGAGGTGCGCTTCGGGAAGCATACCTTCGGTGTTGGTGACGAGTTCTCCTTCGCGGAGGCGGCGGATATCGAAGGGGCCGAAGAGTTCGTTGGGTTCGGTGAAGCGGGTGAGCAGGTAGTCGAAGGTGCGGCCATCGATCAGCCTGCCGAGTTCCTGGACGAGGGCACTCTTGGCGGTTCCGGGCGGCCCCAGCATGAAGAGGTTTTCGCCGCCGACGAGGCAGATTCCGAGCAGATCGATAATCTCGTCCTTGCCGACAAAGGTGCGCTTCATGGCGTCGAGAACATGGCCTTGGAGCCGCGGCAGAGTGGATGGCTGACGGGCGGTGTCACGCATGCGGGTTCTCCTTCAGGTTCGAGACGATGGCTGAATACTCCGGCCAGTAGTGCTCCGCATGATCCCCGAGTGCGCCTGCTATGGCGCTCCTTACCTCGGGCGGTTCCAGCCGGGTGGCGTCCTTCGCCAGGATGATCCGATCCGCATAGGCCGCAAGGAGGCCGGGATGTTCCAGAATCGTCCCCAGGTTGCGCAGCTTGGGCAGATGGTCGATGCCGGTGGAGGAGAATGGCCAATGGGACCCAAGATCGAGGAGGGCTTCGACGAGCGCGTCGCTGGGCGCAAGGCCGCGGGCGAGGCGCAGCAGCTCACGCAGGGAGCGGAAGGTCAGATCGGCGCTGTAGGCAACAGCCGGGGTCACCATCGGATACTCGGGTTGGAGGAGTTGGCGCACCTCGCGGGCGGGTATCTGTCTCTGGACGAGGCACTGGCAGGCGCGATAGAGTACGGTAGCAGCCCATACCGCCGCCTCCGGTGCGAATGGAGGGGCCTCGCCTGCAAGGGTTAGACGGTCCTCGTGGTAGGTACGTTCCAGATAAGCCGTCGATTCCTCGCGATCCCGCTCGTCAAGTTCGACCAGGCCGTGCTCGACCAAGACATCGCCCCGGTCGTAAAGCTGGTCGAGAAATGCCGTCAGTTTCATAGTCGGATCTGTATGGCAGGTTGGACAGTTGCGCGGTCAAACCGGTTCGGTCAACTGGCGGTACATGGCCAGATGTCGCTCGATCATTGCCTCAAGGCTATAATGCTGGGCAACTTGCTTCCGCAGGTCACGGGCCAAACTGATTCTGGTCGCTTCATCGAGGGCGAGCATGCTTCGCGCGCCCTGCTCCATGGCGTCGAGATCCATTGGCCGGACGAGGGGGACGTCGATGCCGTCAACCATTCTGGGGATTTCTCCTACCGCGGTCAGGACCATCGGCAATCCGGCCTCCATGGCTTCGAGGACGAGAATGGGACAGGCTTCCGTATGGGACGGGTAAAGGAGGGCGTCGAAGGTGCGCAGCCAGGCGGGTACATCATTCTGAAAGCCGGGGAGATGGATGCGGGACGCGTGGGGCGAGGCCGCCACCATGGCGCGAACCCGGGCCGCGTAGCCTGCCTGCGATTCCGCCTCGCCACCGACCAGCACGGCGTGCAGGCGTGGATTCTGCGCCAGCAGCCGCTCCGCGACGGCGACGAAATCGACGCAGCCCTTGAGCGGGACCAGGTTGCTCACGCAGCCAAGGACCGGTGCATCCACGGGAATGCCGAGCGCCGCGCGAAGCTCGTTCCGGCCGGTGCGGGGCGGGGTGGGGCTGCTGATCTCCGGCAGGTACTGCCACCCGGGCAGATCGTGCAGGTGGTAATTGTCGATGATCGCTTCCGTCGCCACGGCTATGCGCACGCCGGGCCGCTCCATCAATGGGCGCACCAGCCGCACGTACGCTCGCGGCGCCAGCAGGTCGTTGAGATTCCACACCAGTGGCACGCCGCTGCGCAAGCCCGCCAGGACCGGCTGCAGATTGGTCACGCCATTGACGTGGAGGAGGTCGATTCGCTCCTCGCGAAGCAGGCGTTGGATGCGCCTTACTACTCTTGGCATGGTCAAGCCGAAGCGGGCATTGTTCCAAATCCGTCGAAGGCCGCGCAGGTAGGCGAAGGGGAGCCGATGATACGGGAGCCCCATGCTCTCCAGCCAGTCCGCGTACTCCCGGTCGCCGTCTTTCGGGAAAAGCACGATGGAGTCGATGCCGTGCCGGCGCAGCGGCTCCGCGATCCAGACGACGCGCCGTTGGGCGCCGCCGATCTGGCTCCGGCTCAGGCAATGGAGCACCCGCAACTTGTCTTGCTCTGCGTTCATGCCGGCAATGTAGCCTTTCGGGCTCGCTTCGGCAATGAGTATGAGCAAGCACACGCTGGGAAGTATGGGAATAAGGGGAAGGGGATCAGGCGGATCGGACGGATCGGGGGGTGCTTCACTCCAGGCCGAGGGCCTGGGCTACGCTGGTGGCCATGTCGGGATGATCGGTGACGATGCCCCGCACGCCGGCGCGCAAGAGTTCGGAGACCGCCGGGCGGTCGTTGACTGCCCCCACACTCACGTGGATGCCGAAGTCGCGCAACGCCTCGTGCAGCTTGGGCGTGACCTCCGCGGTACGCAGGGAGGCATAGCGGCAACCGAAGTCCCGCCAAGCTGAGACGACCTCCCGCTCCTCGCTGCCGCGCCACTCGCGCACGCACAACTCGACATACGGATTGATCTTCCGAATCTGCTCCGCCTGCCGGAAGCTGCGTACGGAGACGATCGCCTGCTCGTAAAGGTCGAATTCATCGTAGAGACGCGAGATGCGATCCAGAAAGGCGGGCTGGGTTTCATGCACATGGAGGTCGAAGCAGACCTGATGGGCAAGCTTGTGCAGCACCTCTTCCAGGGAAGGTATGGGCATACGTGGATAGGCCGGCTGCGTGGTGCGATAGCCGTCTGTCTGACCGCCGCGCCAGTGGGACGCGTTGATGCAGCGCAGCTCCTCCAGCGAATAGTCGTTGGGGGAGCCCGTAGCATTGGTCGTGCGATCGAGGGTTGCGTCGTGTAGGATGATGGGGATGTCTTCGCGGCTGGCGCGCACGTCCAGCTCGATGACGTCGACCTTCTGGTCCACGGCTTTCTGGAAGGCGAGCATGGTGTTCTCGGGATACTGGGCGGAAAAGCCCCGATGGGCAATCACCACCACATGGTCCTGTTCGCGAAAATGCTCGCTCAAGCGTAAATCTCGTACCACAGCCGCTATCTACCCTCCCCCCGATGACCTTCGCTCAGGAAAGCAGGCTGGCCAGTGTTTTGAGGAATCGGTCATTCTGGGCGAGCGTGCCGAAGGTGACCCGGAGGTACTCCGGCAGTTGATAGCCCCCCATCGGGCGGACGATGACCCCCGCTTCCTGGAGCCTGCGCGTCATGCCACCGCCGTCGCCGACCTTCACCAGCATGAAGTTGGCAAAGCCGGGGACGAAGTCGAGCCCGAGTTCGCGCAGGCCGTTCTCGAGTTGTTCCTTTCCCGCGGCATAGATGCGTCGTCCTTCCTCGACGAAGGCGGCATCGTCCAGCGCGGCGGTGGCCGCGACCTGTGCCAGGAGATTGGTGTTGAAGGGCTGGCGGGCCTTCTGCAAGGCGGTCACGACCTCGGGAGCGCCGAGGCCATATCCCATGCGGAGCCCCGCCAGACCGTAGGCCTTGGAGAAGGTTCGGCAGACCAGGACATTGGGGCGCTCGCGGATCAAGTTGATGCTTCTGGGCATGGGGCGCAGGGCGATTTCGGCATACGCTTCGTCGAGGACAATGAGGATATGCTCGGGGACCTGCCTGACGAAGCGCTCCAGCGCCTCCACGTCGAGGATGGTGCCGGTGGGGTTGTTGGGATTGCAGACAAAGACGACGGTGGTATCGTCGGCAATGGCAGCGAGCATGGCATCGAGGTCGTGGAGCAGGCCCGGGGCCATCGGCACTTCGATCTGCCGCGCGCCGAAGAGGACCGATACGAGCTTGTAGACGACGAAGGCATGGGCACTGAAGACGGCCGATGTCGACTCATTGAGGAAGCAGTGTCCGACCAGCTCGAGGATCTCGTTGGAGCCGTTGCCGACAATGACCTGCCGACGATCGACGCCGTGGAAGTCGGCCAGCCGGTTGTTCAGCAGCCAGGAGCCCCCATCTGGATAGAGGTATACGGTGTCGAGCGCCTGGCGCATGGCTTCGATGGCTTTTGGCGAAGCGCCGATGGCGGATTCGTTTGAGGCGAGCTTGATGATGCTGTCTGGATCCAGGCCCAGCTCGCGGGCGACTTCTTCGATGGGGCGCCCCGGCTCGTATGGCATGATGGCGTTGACATTCGGGTTCAGCTTGTCCAGTACGCTCATGGCTTCTCACTCCCCTCGGGTTCATGGTTGAGCCTGTACAGTAGCATGCCGCGGGCAGGTATCCAGCCTTGCGGATCGCTCTTCATGCGCCATTAACGGCAGCAAGTCCGGAGGCGATGAAGGTCCACTGCAGGGTCATCTGGTCGAGGAGGGGCATGGGGCGAAGGCGCAGGCGATCCGCAAGTTCCGACAGCTCGGCGAAATCGGCATTCGCGAGGCGGCCGCGTTCTCGCCAGGCACTCAGTTCTTCGCGCAGTCGCAACCATGCGGGATCGTCTCGCGTCAGCCGGTCCGGCAGGGCGTCGGCGATGAAGATGGGCATCTCCGAGACGAGAGTGAGGCAGTCGCCGCCGAGGTCGCGGATGGTTTCCATGCTGCTGGGGCGAAATCGTGTCGCCGTGGCGGAGTCGCCGAGAGCGAGGAAGTGTTCGCGCATGGCGAGGGAGTCGGGGCGGGTGCAGAAGCCGGGAGCAAGGCGGGTAAAGCCTTTCTCTCCACCCCGATCCCAGTCGAAGAGTCGGTATCCCAGGCGCTTTGTCGCGTCGCGGCAGGTCTGCTGCAGCTGCTGGGTGCGATGACTCCAGGCGCGGTCGATGAGAAACCATGGCCCGTTGGCGACAGCCATGCCGTGCAGGGAAGCATGCAGGGCGAAAGCGCCAGCTGCACTTCGCCACCATTGCCAGAGTGCCTGGTTTTCCGGCCGCGATCCGTCATCGTCCTCATTTTTGGGAAAGCCGAACTCCATGTCATCACCGGGTGGTTCCCGCTCCACATGGCGCAGGTAGGTCGCCAAGTCGCAGCATTCCGCGAGGGGATCGAACCAGTGAGCATTCGTGACCTCGCCATCCGGGTTCACGTGGGGCACGATCCACCACTGGTAACGTTGGAGGAGGGGATGACCGGGTTCCCGCGCCTGGAGCCACGCCACCAGCCGGCGCAGCATCCAGGGGCCCACCGGCTCGTCGGCATGGGCACCGCCGATGAGGCTGATCCGCAAGGTGCCGCGGCCGAGGCGAAAGCCGCGGATGGCTCTCCCCTGGCGCGAATGTCCAAGGATCTGGCCACCGGTATCCGGGGGAATGGGGAGGGTGCTCAGGATGGAGTGGGCCAGCTCCTGCATGTCCTAAGCCTGGAAGAGGGGATCAAGAGAATCCGCCAGTTGGCGCAGTTGCTCGCTCTCCGCTTCCGTGATTGGCCGCAGCTCGCGCGCCAGCTCCACCGCGCGCCAGAAAAGCTCCTCCTCGCCCGGGGAGACCGCGGCCACTACCGGCTGACTCAGCGTCCAGCGCAAGGCAAGCTCCTGCTCCCGCGCATCGGTAACGGGCTCGTACCAGCACTTGGCGAAACGCTTGCGCTCGGGATCGTCCCGTCCCTTCGACCACTTCTGCCGCGCCAGGCTCTTCAGCGCGAGGACGGCGACCTGCTTCTCCAGTGCCTTCGCCAGAACTTGGGGGCCGAAGTTGCCCTTGTACCAGGTGGTGAAGCTGACCGGAAAGAGGATCGAGTCGAAATCATAGCGATCCATGGCGACGAGGGCCGCCTCGGCCGAGTGGGCGGAGAAGCCGACATGGCGGATTCTGCCGTCTGCCTTGGCCTCGAGAATCGGCTCCATCGCGCCACCTTTTCCGAAAACCACGTCTACATCCTTTTCGATGTCGTTCAGCGCATGCAGCTGGTAGAGATCGAAGTAGTCCGTCCGCAATAACTTCAAGGATCTTTGCAGCTCTTCGCGAACCTTTTCCGCGCTTCGCTCGTGACTCTTGCAGGCTAGGAAGCACGCCTTGCGGTAAGGTTCCAAGGCTGGGCCGAGTCGCTCTTCCGAGTTGCCGTAGGTTGGCGCCACGTCGAAATAATTGACTCCCTGCTCCACAGCTCGTGCCACGGTGCGGTTGGCATGCTCCTGCTCGGCGTTCATCACGACGATGCCGCCGAATCCCACAACCGACAGTTGCTCTCCGCCTCGGCCATACCGCCGTCGCGGCAACTCCGCGCGTGGCGAGACGCCTCCGCCTCCCGGAGCGGCGGCATGCAGAGTCATCGCCGCAAAGGATGTCCCCAGTGCCGCCAGCGTCATTCTTTCGAGAAATTCCCGTCGCGAGAGATAAAAATCCGAGTCAATCATGATGGAGATGCCTTTCCGCGGGCGGTGCGGGTCGTGTTGATGTGATCCACTACTATAGGCGAAAAAGGGGCAAAGGAAGAATGGGAGGCAGCCCGTTTTTCTGAACGCGGCTGTCGGATGAGCAAGGGGATGTACCCATGCTCAGATCCGCAAAAACAAACGATGCGCCCCTAAAGCCAACGCTCAGCAAGGCGCAAATCCTCCGCAAATTCAGCCTCGGAACCATTTTTTTGGGTGATCAGGCCTGGCATTATGTCAGATTATGTCCTACACTATGCCTGCCGGTGAGGGACAACTCCGGCACAATCACTGCACTTGAAATGCTTCGCTTGCCGGCCCGGGGGACGGGCCACGGATGGATCCGTGGGAAGATTTAACTGGTTGAGGTTTGGTATCGCCTTGCTCCTGCTTGTTGTGCTGCATGGTTACGCACATGAGGCGGAGTTGGATTGGGAAAAAACGGAGATCAGCGAGGCGTATGCCGCTGAGCGCGGGCTTCAGGCCCGTGTCCACGAGACTACGCACTATCGCATTCTCCATATCGGTGCGAACGACGCGCCAAAGTGGCTTGGACCGCGGCTTGAACTGGCCAATCGGCAGTTCGAGGAACGCTTCTCCCGCCATGGCTTTTCTCTGGATGCGCCCGAAGGTACATTGAACTGGGTGTGCTTTGACCGGCGTGAGGATTTTGAGTTTTACTCCTACAACACGGACCTGGTTCGTTTGCCCCACCTTGACGGTTATTACTCGGAGTGGAGCAATCGTGTAGCGCTGGTGGGTGCCTCGGCCCGCCGCAGTGCCGCGCAGGCCGCCGACAAAGAGGCAGCCTTCGCGAGTAATCTGCACGAGCATGATCCCCAGATGAGTACGGCCATGCGGATTGCCACCCACGAGGCCATCCATCAGCTGGCGTATAATCGCAAGCTGCTGAGTCGTGGCGTCAATTATCCCATTTGGGTCACGGAGGGGATGGCGACGGCGCTTGAGAATCTTCCTGCCCCTGATGCCGATCTGGCTACAGCCAATCCCTTGCGCCGCCAGCGCCTCATCCAGGCTCACGAAGATCGCAACCTCCTGCCCCTGCAGGAGTTTCTGACGCTTTCGCGCTCGCCGGAGGATGCACGGCAGGCCCGCATCGTCTACGCCCAGGCTTGGGCCGTCTATGTGATGCTGATGCAGGAAAAGCCCGATCAACTGCGCCGCTACCTCGCCCATCTGCATGAAGCCGACTTCGGCCCCCGCGGCAGTCGCCTGATCGCCGCCGAGATCACCGACTTCTTCGGTGATGTTGCCGCTCTCGAGGTGACTTGGAAGGCGTTCATCGCGCAGCTCGCGGCTCAGTAAGGATTCGGGAGTTCCGTTTCTCGGGCCTCCGCGGATCACTCGCCGTGCAGCGCTTCGAAGAGTTCATGGATCACTTCGACGTACGACTGACCCGTATGAACCGGCCGATAGATCATGCCGTGGGTGAGGCAACGCTGCCGCCAGTTCTCGCGGAACTCGGCCACCTGCTCCGCCTGCTCGCGGCGGAGTTGGGTCATGTTCACGCGCAGGAGCTGGCCGGTCTCGCTGTCGCGAAGATGGGTGGCACCGTCGTCGAAGGGTAAGTCGATCTCGGCCTGATGAAGCAGGTGCAGCATGATGACTTCGTCCTGATGGCCGGCCACCGCCTCCAGCGATTTACCGATGCGCCCTTCGTCTTCCTCCAGATCGGAGCAGATGATCAGACGTCCCCGATGACGGCGAAACTGGGCCAGCGAGTCGATCATCCGGGGGAAGGCTTCCGCATGCCCCGGCTGCACGCCGTCCAGGGTGGCGAACATGGCGTCGAGGTGGCTGCGCCGGGAGCGGGGCGGCAGGTGATGGAGGTCGCGCGCGTCGTGCACCAAAAGCCCCACGAGATCGTTCTGGCGCATGTGCAGGCAGGCGAGCGCGGCCAGCAGGTTGATCCCGTACCGCAGCTTGTCGATGCTCTGTTGCCAGCTCCACGCCATGGAGGCCGTGGCATCCAGCATGAGGGTCACCTCGAGGTTGGTCTCTGCCTCGAAGCGTTTGGTGAAGAGTCGATCGGTTCGCGCATAGAGGCGCCAATCGAGAAAGCGGAGATCGTCGCCGGGCGTGTAGGGATTGAAGTCGCTGAACTCGGTGCTGAAGCCACGGCGGTGCGAACGGTGCTGTCCTTGGCGCAGGCCGTTGACGATCACCTTGGCAATGAGGTCAAGGCGCCCCAGTGTCTGGAGCACCGCGGGATCGAAACGATGCGGGTCGTCGCTTTTCATGGGGTGAAGGCTTGCCGCAAGATGTTGGCGATCAACTTGAAGGCGCTTTCGCGGCGGTAGCCGATCACTGCCTCGCCAAGGGGATCGACCATGTCGCTGCAGAAATCGACTGGTGAATAGACCAGAATCCAACGCCCTTCGCGACGGATGCCGTACAGTGGTGCCCAACGCTGATCATACTTCGTCTGGTAGGCGCGCGTGGTCGTGGGCGCTCCCTGGAGGAGGGGATAGGCGCTCTTCCAGAGGGGATCTTCCGGGGGGATCGGCTCCAGGTTGTCGTTGGGCAGCAGCTTTCGGACGATCTCCCGGAAGCCCTTATCGAAGCTGTCGTTGCTGCAAGCGCTCGTCGCCAGCAGGAAGCCGCCATTCTGCAGGTAGCCTCGCAGGCTGACGATGTCGGCTTCGGGCAAGGTGGGGTAGTCATAGCCGCTCATGAAGAGGACCGCCGCGTGGAAAAGGTCTTCATCGGTGGCATTGAGATACATCTCACCATCGAACCGGGGAAGGTTGGGCTCGCTTTCCAGGCTGGTGCGCAGCGTGGCGAGGAAGCCGGGGGCGGCCAGCCACTGTCCCCGATGGCGAAGGCGGCCGGTCGGCTGATGAAAGCGGCGGCCGGATCGTGTGGCGCGACGCTCGATCTGGTCGAGGGTAAGGACTTCGTTTCGTGTTTCGGGCAGCAGCGTCAGCTCGTCGAGCTTGCGTTCGGCACCCTTGGCTTCCATGGCCCAGGCGAGCAGGTTGGTCGCCACTTTGCGTGCTCGCGGCAGGTCCGCTCGGCTGTTCACGTCGCCGTTCAATGCGCAGGAGATGCCGCGGGTCAGGAGGATGATGCGGTACTGCTTGCAGCCGGCCTGAAACTGCAGGGCTCCGACCTCTTCGGGTATCAGCTGGTACTTCGCCGTCAGCACCGGGTGATCGATATCGAGCGGCACGAAATTGGAGCCGTACTCGGGGCATAGCCGGACGAGGATCTCCTTGCGGAAGGAATCGTAGAAGGCGGTGCCGTCGCAGGTGGGTTCGGCGACAAGCGTGCCGTCGTTGTCGAGGAAGGCGCGCAGAAAGTCCAACTCGTCGTCCGTCATTTTGAAAGGCTTTGAACCGTTCAGGTAGATAAGGCTGGCCTTGGCCGCGGGGGAATCCATGCGGTTGAGGCGGGATTCCACGAAATCGAGTTCCAGGCCCAGCTCCTCCCCGGCATGGATCGTCCAGTTGCGCGCGTCGTCATACTGGTTATTCCAGTCTCCCTGCCAGCGCCATTTGGCCAAGGCTATGGGGGCTGAGCCTCGGCTCAGAAAGAGGAGTGCAAAGGCCTGATCCACGGTGTTTCTGCCGCCGATGTTGTGGCTGACGATGGCGTCTGCTCCCCACCGATACCAGTCTACCCCGCTGATCTCCTTGACTCCGAGCGCAATACCCACCCGTTCCAGCGCGTACAGCGTGTACAACGGTTGGTTGCTTGCCCCGAATACCTCCCGGGGATCGCGAACCAGCGCCTGCCCCAGCCACCGCAAGCCGTTGACCAGTTCGCGACGGTACGTGTATTCACCGCAGCAGTCCTGCTTCGTCGCCAGTTTCAGGCCGAGCATGTTGAGGCTGGCGATGCCCGCGCAGGTCATGCTCATCGTTGAACCGCCATTGACGGTGTAGCCCCAGCCGCCATCCGCATTCTGCGTTCGGCTCCAGTGGTCGATGGCGGCCTGGCGTGTCTGCTCCGGGATCGCCACCCCTGCATCCATGGCAGCCGCCAGCCCGAGCACGGCGAACTGTGTATTCGAGTTGTCGCCTCCCCCGCCTTGGCGTATGCCATACGTCCAGTTCCCGCCCGCCAATTGCGACATGCGGAGGAAATTGACCGCCTCCGAGATGCGCCGCCGGTACTTCCGGCCATCGGCCATGGCAAGGGCTGGCGGCACCAAGCCTTCGGAATAGACTTTCTCATCGGTGTTGTCGGCAAGATGCGCGATTGCTCTGGCCAATTCCGGATGATCGGGCTTCAGCCCTGAACGCAGCAGCGCCTGCACGACCAGTGCGGTCAGTCCAACGGGGTATTGTGGATTGAACCACAAGCCGTCGCTCTGCTGACTTCGCAGCAATTGCCTCTGCAGTATCTCGATATGCGCGGTGACCTGCGCATCGGTCACCTCAGCGCGGGTTGGCGTCACGCACCCGAATGCCAGGAGGAGGATCGGCAGGAGGGGCGAAAGGCGCTGCATTACGATTCCTTGACCTCCTCCAGGAGGCGCTTGATGATGGTCTCTTCGGTGTAGCCTTCCGTGCGGGCGCGATAGTTGCACAGGATGCGGTGACGCATGACGGGGATGGCCAACTCTCGCAGGTCCCCGTGGGAAACGGCCGGCCGGCCATCCATCGCCGCCAGCGCCTTGGCCGATCGCAGCAGCGACTGGCCCGCCCGTGGACCCGCCCCCCAGTCCAGCATCTCGTTGATCCACGGCAGGCTCTCGGGACGCCCGGGCCGACTTGCCCGCACGAGATCCGCCGCATAGGTCGCCACTTCGGCCGGTACGGAGATGTCATCGACAATCTTCTGAAAGCGCAGGATCTCCTGGTAGTCGAGCACGGCCTCCACTTCGACTTCGCCGCCATGCGTCGTTCGCTTGAGGATGTCGATCTCCTCGTCGCGATTGGGATAATCCAAGACGAGACAGAGCATGAAGCGATCCTGCTGCGCTTCCGGGAGGGGATAGGTTCCTTCCTGCTCGATGGGATTCTGTGAAGCGATGACGCAGAAGGGCGATGCCAGGCTGAGGGAGCGATTCGCCACGGTCACCTGCCGCTCCTGCATCGCCTCGAGCAGCGCCGCCTGCGTCTTGGGCGGGGTTCTGTTGATCTCGTCCGCCAGGAGCAGTTGGGTGAAGATGGGGCCTTGGACGAATTCAAAGGTGCGGCGCCCATCCTCCGACTCTTGGATGACATTGCTGCCGATGATGTCGGACGGCATCAGGTCGGGGGTGAACTGGATCCTCTGGAACTGGAGGCCCAACGCGTCGGCAAAGGTGGTCACCATGTAGGTCTTCGCCAGCCCCGGGACGCCGATCATCAGGCAATGCGCATTGGCGAGGATTGCGGCCCACACCGCGCGCACGATCGACTCCTGGCCGACGATGCGCTTGGCGATTTCCCGATTCAGGCGATGGGTCGCCGCTGAGACGGCCAGCAGGTCGGCATCGAGATTCTGGACTTCCCGCGCATCGGCCCCGTTCTCTCCCACGACGATGGCCGTGCCGCCACTCTCGGGGGGGCCTTCGGCGCCTTCCTTGGCCGGAAAGCGTATCCGCACAAAGTAGTTGGCGAGCCCCATCACGTCATCGTCCTGGAGTTCCTGCCGGCGCACGACCTGTCCGTTGACGCGCGTTCCGCAGTGAGACTCGAGGTCCTCCAGTTGGACGCGATCGGGCTCCACCAGAAGTCGCGCATGGTGCCGTGACACCATCTTCGCAGCCGGTGGAAAGCGGATGTCGCAGTCATCCTCGCGGCCGAGCACATAGGTGCCGAGCGGCAGATTCATGGACTTCGATTGACCATTCGGGTCGGTCAGGACGATCTCGATATGATCCAGCTGGCTTGGCATGGGCGGTTTCCTTCGGCAGTTGAGGTGCGTCGGCAACACCAAAAGCTAAGCAGTGCCGCACGTTTGTCAAGCAGCCGCACAGGAGGCACCGCTCACGGCTCGGGTGCGTCACGACCTTGTGACGTGCGGCGGATGGGGAACGGCACTATTGATCTGGAGGATTCCGGAAGGAGGCGCGAGTGACGGATGCTCGTTCTATCTTCGGACGGAGTGGCTGATTGGCGGTGGGGGCTTTTGTCGGGCGCTTCACGCTCGCCGACGATGATCATGCTGTAGAGGCTGCGGTGAAGGGGGATTTGAAGTCCAGAGTCAACGTGCAGACGAGAGTCTAAGAACTTTCGTCATGATCGAATGGGGCAGGGGGAATTGGGCTGCCGGGTTGATGAGGCTGTGTGGGCGTGGACGCCGCCATCCATGATGGGTTACAGCGATGACCCGCCGGAGGGGCGATCGCAGGAATTCGCCTCACGAAGATGCGGCCAGATGTCCGTGCTGCCTGTTCACTTTCGCCCGACGACACTTGCAATGGAGTGCCCGGACACGTACGTTGTTCTCCGCAAGGGAGAGGTAAGAATGGGGACTTGGATTGGTGGGGCAGCATATAGCCTTGGCTTCATCGCCGTGGCTCTGGCTTTTCTGGCTTTGGCAAAGAAGACCTTTGATCATATCACGCCATATTCCGTGACTGTGCAGGTAACCGAAAGAGACAATCCCGCCCTTGGGGCTGTCCTGATCGGATACGTCTTTGGCGTTGTCGCCGTCCTCTGCGGCGCTTTCTCTGGCCATGCGGTGGTCGCCGAGCTTACCTTCACACAGTTCATGATCAATCTTCGCCCGGCTGTTTCCACCGCAATCTACGGTCTCCTGCTCGTCCTCTTCAGCGGCTGGCTGAATGACACCATCATCCTCCGCGGCATCCGCAACACTCCAGAAATCGTTGGGAAGCGCAATATCAGCGTTGGCGTCATCATGGGATGCATGTTTGCCGGGTCAGGTCTCATTGTCGCCGGAGCGATCCATGGACGAGCCTCCCTCCTCTACATTCTGGGCGCCTATCTTCTCGGCCAGATCGCTCTCGCCATTTACGCTCTGGTGGGCCAACTTGCGACCAGCTACGATGACCGCGAAGAACTCGTCGACAACCAGAACCTCGCGTGTGGCATCGCTTTTGGCGGCAACATGATCGCCTACGCCATCGTCCTGATGCGCGGTACCATGGCCGCCGCGATACCCATGGACATGCCCCTGTCCCACCGTTTCTACCACTTCCTCTACTACGCGCTCTTTGGTGTCATCCTCCTCCCGCTTGTCCGCCTGATCAATGACCGTATCTTTCTCCCGCGCTCACGACTCAGTGACGAAATTGCCCGCGTTCGCAACACCAATGCCGGCTTCCTCGAAGCCGCTCTCGCTATCGCGGTCGGCTGCATCATCTTCTTCAGCGTCTGAGGGCAATCAACCGACGACCCGAGCTTCGTCCGGTACTGGCGGCATGATCAGCCGGCGAAGCAGTTCTGCCTTCAACGCCGCTCCATCGACGCATGCAACCTGACCCCCGGGCAGAGCCCGCACGCAGGCCAGCCCGGCCGCTTCACCGATCGCCGCCAGCGTCGGCATGATCCGCACACTTCCCAGCGCCTCGTGACTGGCGCTGAGCGCCCGGCAAGCCACCAGCAGATTCTCCGGTCCAGCCGCGGGTGTCAGGCAGCGGTAGGGTACCTCGTAATAGACACCGCGCTCCAGCACCACGTGCTCCGTTGCCTCTCCGGGTTCCAGCCCGTGTATGTCGATCTCGTAGGCGCAACGGGCTATCCCATCTGTAAAATGACGTCCTGTGACAATATCCTCCCTGCTCAACGTGTACCTCCCCATCAGGCGGCGCGACTCCCGCACTCCGATATGCACCCCCGCCCGAGCCACATAAGCCTGCGCAAACCCCGGCGCGAATCGCTGAAGATCGCCGACTATCGCACGTACCTGACGCCGCCCCTCGATCTCTGCCTGGGACAGCTCCCTCACAGACAGTGGCGATTCCACCCACACATGCGAGGTATTGAAAAAAAGCATGTCCGCTCTCGGTGTCGGCCAGAAACCGACTCCCGACACGCTCGCCTGCCCAGCCGCATGGGCCTCGCGCAAGCATCGATTCACCTCCCGTCTCACCTCCGCGAGGCTGCGACGCCCGCCATCTGTCAACGTTGCCGCATCCACGCCCGCGAGGCAGAAGGTCGACGTCAGGGGTTGGACCCGTCCATCTTTTTCGCGTCCGATCGTAAAGGGCGCTCCGCTCATGGCCATGAGATCGCCATCGCCGGTCGCGTCGACAAAAACCTTTGCCCCCAGCCTCAACAGCCCTCCCTTGGTGCAGAAGAGCGCTTCCGAAACCCGTTCCCTTTTCGTTGCCGCCTGCATCAAGGTGCAATGGAAATAGACCTCCACCCCGGCCTCGCCGAGCAAGTCGTCCAGGATGCCGCGCAGCACCATGTCGTCGAAGGAAAAGGGGGTCTCCAGCATCGCCGACTCCCCGCGCAGCCGCTCCACCATTTCGGCAAACAGCCCGCCCACCAGCGGGTGGATCTCCTTTCCCTGGCCCGCTACGTGGTACTGCATGAAGACCGCCACCGGCGCCGTCGTTGCCGTTCCTCCCAGGAACCCATACTGCTCGACCAGCGCCGTGCGGGCACCTTCCCTCGCGGCGGCAATCGCGGCAAAGCACCCCGCCAGGCCACCGCCCGCCACCACCACGTCATAGTTGGCCGTGTCGCTCATGGCTTACTGCCCAGCTCGCGGTAGAGCCGGCGAATGCCATCCCACGCCAGCTTCGGCCGGCGGTACTCATCCACGATGCCCTTGTTGTTGAAGCACCGTGGCCGGATCATGGCCATGCGGGCATGTGTGCTCGTGCGGACATCGCAGAACTGCCAGATGCTCACGCCGATGGCACGCTCCCGATTCACGAAAAGCTGCCGGATGACCTCGTCCAGCAGGCGCGCCTGGTACTGCTCGCTCCACCGCTCGCCATGCGCATCGCGGCATCCATAGATTGCACCCCCGCCGATCTCGCTGTGGATGATCGGCCGATCCCCCAGGCCCAGCCCGTCCAGCCACTCATAGACCGCGTCGACGCGCTTGCCGATCTCCTCGATGCTGACATGATACCAGCCGGGATAGTCGTTGATCGCGATGATGTCCGACAGGTCGAGGCACGCGTCCTCACGCAGCACCCGGTTGCTCGCGAAGGCAATCGGTCGGCTCCCATCGAGCTGCCGATATTCATTCACCAGCGTCTCGTAGGCAGGGCGGCTCGATGCCAGCTCACTGGCGCATTCGTTGAGCAGGCCCCAGATGATGATGGAGGGATGATTCCGCTGTTCATCCACCATCTCGCGGATATTGCCGCGGACGGCCTCCACGATATCCGCATCCTTCAGCTCCGGCTCCAGGAGTCCCCAGCTGTTCGCTTCCGCCCAGACGAGGATCCCCGCTTCGTCGCAGAGGTCGATGAAGCGCGCGTCGCATGTATAATGTCCTGCCCGCACGTAGTTGCAGCCAAGCTCCTGTATCTGCTGCAGGTCGCTCAGCATCAGCGACTCCGGCAGGGCTCCGCCGAACTGCGGATGCGCCTCGTGACGGCAGACCCCCAGCAAGCGCAGCGGTTCGTCGTTCAGCAGAAGCTGGCGCCCCTCCACCCGAACCTGCCGGATGCCGATGCGCTCCGTCAGATCGTCATCGCCCAGCTCGGCCCGCAGCAGGTACAGATTCGGCGCCTCGGGCGACCAGCATTCCGCCTCCGGCAGCTCGAGGAGCCGTTCGATCGTCCCGCCGCCGGCTGCCAGGGTCACCGTCTCGCTTGCCACCTCCCGCTCATCGAGAAGAAGCCTTAGCGGCATCGATTCGGCGCCGCGCCTCGATCCATACCGAATGACGATTCGCACCTGTCGCCGCGCGTGATCCAGCGTCTCCACCAGCATCCTATTCAGCCAGTTCTCGCCCAGGCGCTGCAGCTCCACTGGCCTGGTAATCCCCCCGTACTGATACCAGTCATAGCCCGCAAAATGGATCGGCACCCGGGGAAAGTCGAAGCGATTGTCTACCAGCACCACCAGATCCAGGCATCCGGTCGTCTCCGGCCTGAAGTCGATCTCGAAGCGCGTATTCCCCCACCGATGTTCCCCCAGCGGTCTCCCGTTCACATAAATCCGCGCCCAATGGTGGACGCTGTGAAAAATCAGCCGATGCAGGCTGTCGTCCCACGCCTCGATCGTCCGACGATATGCCGTCAGGCCTCGCTTCCCCGCGTACTTCGGCGTCGCGTCGAAGCAGCAGGGCACCGCCATCAACTCCGTATAACGGATCGACTCCAGCGCCACCTCGTCCACCGCCACATCGCCCAGAAAGGCAAAGTGCCAGAAACCATCCAGCGACTGCGTCCGCCGCCGCCGATGCACCGTGAATAGCCGCATGCCAGTCCTTCTAATGACGCCAGTCGCGCACTGCCTCGACCATCGCCACGATATTTGCCACAGGCGTCTGAGCCTGCACATTGTGAATGCTGTTGAAGACAAAACCGCCGCTTGTCGAGAAGATGTCGCAACGCTGCTTCACCTGCTCGCGAACCTCCGCTGGAGTGCCGAAGGGGAGTGTCTTCTGTGTATCCACGCCGCCTCCCCAGAAGACCAGACGCTCCCCGTACCGCTCCTTCAACCCCTCGGCCGCCATGCCCGTTGCCGAACACTGCACCGGATTCAGAATGTCGAAACCGCAGTCGATGAAACGCGTCAGCAGGGGCTCCACCGCACCGCACGAATGCTTGAAGCACTTCCACCCCGTATGCCGGTGAATCCACGCGTTCACTTTCGTGTAGTAAGGAGCGTACAGCTCGTCAAAGGCGCGTGGCGAACAGAAGGTCGAGTTCTGCGTGCCGAAGTCCGTCCCGCAGATAAAGACGGCGTCGACGGATTCGCCCACCGCCTTGTGGAGCTGCTCCAGATTCGCCAGCGCCACCTCGCATTGCCGCGAGAAGATTGCGTGGACGTACTCTTGCCGCGTCGCGGTGCTGATGTACCATTCCGCCACATCGCGGATCCCCTTCGGATGCTTCAGGAAGGGCGCCGGTACCAGCGCGATATCCCCGAAGGCCGTCCCCCCGAAGGTCGCCACCACGGCCCGGCCACTCGTCGACAACCGCGCCGCTTCCCTGGCGAAGTAGGCCAGATCCTCCGCCGATATCGGCCCGAATTCCTCCAGATTGTCCGCCGGATCGAGCGCCGCCTCGTTCACCGGCTCCTGTCGGATGATGGTGTCGAAAAAGTAGCCGCTCACCGGCATTCGGCCGCTTGGCGGCACGCTGGTATCGCCTCCCGGATAGATCAGCAGGTCCCCATTGGCATCGGTGGTGGTGCGGAAACCCTCCGGCACCAGCACCTCCTGCCCCCATGGCATCCGGAACTCCCGCCACCCTTCATTTGCGAAGCCGAAGAGGGTCGACCTCGGCGGCAGCCCCACCGTGTCGATCCCCAGTGCATCCAGCAACTCCTCGTCCAATTCACCCAGCATCTGGTAAGGTTCCGTCACCTTCACCGGCCCGTCGGCCAACCCGTATACGTGTCGCAGTGCCGCCACGCAGCTCACATGCATACCCGTCACCGCCGTGCTGCCGAAGTCCATGGGGATGCGCTCCGGCGCCTCATGATTCAGCGCCCGCCTCACTACTTCCCGTCGCGTCATGATCGCTCCTCCCTCCTCGTTGGTTTCCCCTCAACATAGCCGCGCATCTCCTTCATGACGAGAGCGCTCAGCGCAATTCTATTCGTCCACCGCTTCTTTCACGCTCGGATAGAGGTAAGCCATTGGGACATGCTCCACGGGCTGGCTGATGCTTTCCCAGTTCAGGTGGAAGGAGGGATCGGGATGCGGCGCTTTGGTCGTCATCGTGGCGCGGTACTCGATCATGATCGGAACTCGATGGCCAGCTTCCAGATGGATCGCCGGCGAATGCCCCTTGCGAATCTCCCGGTCGCGCGGATAATCCTGGGGCGCCCACGCCACCTGCTCTCCACCCACCCACAGGGTGAACTCTCCACGCGCGTAGATGCTAAGGCAGTATGACTCACTGAAGCGCGGTTCCAGAAAACCACTCCAGCGGACGCTGAAATCGCTCTCCGGCGTACCCGCCGGCCACGGTTTGTCGATGCCGAACCACAACCGCTCGTCGATGCGGCTGACCGCTTCCCCGGAAAGCTCCACATTGGGGAAGATCTCGGCGCGCAGCCCGCGCCCTTCGCCCACAGCTCCAGCATGGGCGGCTTCCGCGAGCGTGATGATGCCGCTCTGCCGATGCCACCCGTCCCAGCCCGTAATCCGGTAGCAGGGATTGTTGTTCGCCCCCTGGCCGAAGAAGGCGACCGAACCGTCCGGCAGCAAGGCCACCTCGCCACCGGTTCGAAAGTCGTCCGCCGCGAGCAGCGAATTCTCGTGGAAATAGCGATTCCCGCCGATGCGTTTGGCGCGGATCCCGTGCCAGGTATAAAGCGGATCCGGCTTACTGCCCGGTCGGCTCAAGTCGCGGCCATCATGCGGATCGCGCCCATCGAAGAGGCCACCGACATAGAGACCGTCGGTTGTCCAGAACTCGCAGGGCTGCTCCAGCCAGTCGAATACGGCCACGCAGTCGCGGATCGGGCCCCCCAGGTGCCAGGGGCCATGCAACTGCCCTCGCGGATGCGGCCAGCGTGCGGCCTTCGACGAGGTGCGCCAGAGAGGCAGACCATCGGCATCCAGCCGCATCAGCGCCACGCCGTCGGTCATCACGGATGGCCAACTCCAGCCATGCACCGCCGTATCGTAGGTGAAGGATGGGCGGGTACCATCTCCGTTGCCGTGCATGACCACGAAGACGCCTCCATCCCGAGCCGCAACCAGCGCCGTGCTGGTGCCGCGTCCTTCCGTCGTCGGTCCCAGCAGGGTCCCCTCCAGCGGCCACACTGGCGCGCCGCACCCGGTGAAACTTTCCGGCCGATAGACCCGGCACAACCCGCCTTGACGCGTGTCCCCATTGCTCACCCAGCACGTGAGGTCATCGTCGATCCCCAGGCAGTAGCCGCCATTCCCCTGCACCGGCGAGCTGGCATGCCGATGGACCTCGCCGAGACGAAGCTCACTGGCGTCGATAAGCCCGTCGCCATTCTCGTCCGCCCATGCATAGCGCGCATGGGCATTTCGGCTCCTCTCATCCGCGGGATCAGCCCCGGCCAGGCGCATTGCTTCCGCCCATGCTGCCGGCAACTCATCTACCGCCGTCGTACTGTCAGCCCAATATTCGCGGTTGAGCATGCCCAGCGCCGCCAGCGGACGCAGACGGTTCATCGCTTCGTCGTGCACCAGCAGCATCGGCAGCGCCGTGAACTCGATAAGCAACTGCGTCGTGCCGGATCCGGTCAGATCCCGGCGCAGCACCCGCATCCGGTTAAAGGTGGGGTTCCGCTGCAGCCAGGGTCCATGGCTGAAGATGCTTCCGGGGCCGTCCGGATCCCACAGCTCCGTCCAGCGATACGTCGACAGCGGATACCACTCGCCCCGAGCATAATCCAATCGGGCGCGGATCAGATGCGTATCGTCCTGGCGGATCCACGCGATGGTCGGATCGGCTGGATCGATCTCCGTCTGCGAATAGAAGTCCATGCCACCGAACCATTCCCGCCGCACCTCGCCCTGCGCATTGACGTGTACCGTGCGCCTGGGCACTGCCCGCCGTTCGATCGCGACATAGCCGCCCCGCCCGTCAGCCGCGATTCCGGCAAGATCCCCATAATCGTTCGCCTCGTACTCGCCCAACTGCCGTCCACCCAGCCGACCTCGACTTGCCACCAGCGTACCGTCAGCCGCAAAGCACTTCACCTGCTGCACCTTGCCTCCCTCTGCCACAAGAATGCCGCCCGTCATCCTGTCCACATCCAGCGCCACCGGACCGATCAAGCCGCTCACCCGCACCTTCACCACCTTCTCCCTGCGATCGATAGCCACCACCCGATCCGGCAGCAGGGCGAAAAGCTCCCCCTCACCCCCCAGCGCCACGTCGAGTACCCCAGGAAGCTCCACCTCGTCAAGCACCACGCCATTCTCCGGGGACACCCACATGACCTTGCCGGCGCTCTTGCTTGAAAGCACCAGCTCGTCCCCAAGCGCCGTGATATGATCCGCCATGGCAATAACCTCCAGTCGGGCAAGTTGCCAGCGCGCCGTCGCCGGTTTCTCGCGCGGACTGCCCGGCGTGAAGGCGACCATCAGCTTGCCATCCTTGACCTCGACCGGCCGTGGCAGCCCGTAGAGCTGGGGCAGGAAGAATGGCGGCCGTTCCGTGGCCTCCTCGCTCGTCGGCAGTTGCCACCAGGCCATCTTGTCCGCCAGCGTGTAGTGGCCCGGATAAGGCTTCATCCCTCCCGGATGCACCTCCGTCACTGTGGTCGCCTGCTCCACGCGCCCCTGCGTGAATCGCAGCAGGTAGATACCATTGGGCAGATCAGCCGTGAAGGTGCGCGGCTCAGGTGAATCACTGACGATGCCCGTCTCACTCTGCCGCAACCCCTCCAGCGTATCCCAGCCGAAGCCGCGATCCTCATCGTAGAGGTGCGGCGCGACCCCCACAAAGTCAAAGCTCTTCACCGGAAAAAGCGCCGGCAGAGGCGCTGCCACCGGCTGCCCCGTCGCAAAATCCAGCACAAAGACCTTGCCATTATCCTGAAGGTAGAATACCCGCTCGCCGGCCGCCGCCACATCGTACGGCGCGCGTGCCGCCTCGAACTGCTGCCGTTCCCAGATCACCCCGCCCTCCAGCGTGCAGCGGGTCAGCAGCGGCGGCCCTTCCGGATTGGCCCCCACAATCAGCGACCCCTCCGCCACCGTCAGCACCTGCGGCCCATCGTGATTCCCCGGCCACCAGCGCTTTCCCACGCTTGTGCCCACGCTCATCACGAACTCGCTGCGCAACCCCTGCGTCCGCAGCACCCGCCATTCGTACTCCCCCGCCGATACTGGCGCTCCGCTCTGGTCGAGTCCATCCCAGGAGAGCACCTGTCGGCCCGCCGGTCGCGGCTCGGCGCGCCACACCTCCCGCACCATCCTGCCCCCGGCATCATAGATCGCCGCCGAGACGTTGCCGCTCTCCGCCAGCTCGAAGGTAATCTCGTTAGCCACCGCGACCAGCGACAATCCAGCCAGGATCGCGCTCAGAATCCAGCGCCCCAACCGCATGAGGAATCCCCGTGCCTTCATCATTCCACCACGGCTTCGCCCCATTCGGCAGGTTCAAGCCGACTCTCATGAGGAATGTCGTCGACCACGTTCGCCGTGAAGCTGTTGTTGTTCACGTAGGCCCGGACCGCCGTACGGGTCCCCCCCTTGTTGCCGAAGATGTACCCGAGATCCGCCTTCATGCGCTGCCCCGGCTGCAGCGTCAACCCCAGTTGCGACAATGGCACGATAACCGTGGCGGTGAAGCCCGTGGCGTTCTTCCGGTACTCCAGCCCAATACTTTCCACCACCTCGATGCTGTCGAAACTCTCCGTCCCGGTCGGCGATTTCAGCACGATCGCTTCCCCCGTGAAGCCGGCCACCTTTGGCCGGAAGAGCACCGCGTGCGGCTTCCCGCCCTGGCGCGTGACCAGCAGGCGAAGATCGCCCGGCGCGGGTGTTTTCCGCTCCGGATCCGCGGTGCTGTCGCTCCCCAGCTGAATGTCCAGCAGGTTGCCCCCGCGGAAGATCACCTGCGGGTCGCTGATGCCGTTAGCCAGCTCATTGGGAGCCGTCACCTCATAACGCACGTAAAGATTGTCGCTGTCATAGGCGGCGCGCGCCTCGAAGCCGCGTTCATCCTCCAGCGCCCGCTTCACCGGCTCCGCCACGTCAAGCGCCTTACGGCCCCGCGCAATCGTCAGCTTCCTGGCCCCGCTCAACGCCGCCAGGTACGCCTGTTGCGCGCTCTCCGCCTTGGCGACCATCGCCCCCGCATGCTGGTAAACGCCACCCTCCAGATCCTTCACCGTATCCAGGTTCATCACCTCCCATACCCGGCTGTCCTGACCGCCGTGGATGAGGAAGAACCGCTCGGCATCACCCAGCTTCAACTTCACGAAGCTGCCGTTCTGCCCCTCGGGCTGCCCTTCATACGGACCGCGCCCGCCCATGCGCCCATCCTTCAGCACCCCCGCTACATAGATGCCATCCGTCCGGAAGATGTGATTCAGGCCGAAATAGGTCTGGTTGGCGAGGTAATCGCCGGCCACGCCCATAATGCCCGTCATCCCCCACAGCCGCCCGGCCTTCACCACCGGCAGGTTCAACGCGTCGTGCCAGCGCGTGATGTTGTTGTAGCTCCAGCGCTGCGTACCGTCAGCCGACCAGCCAACCAGTGACGGCCCCTTCTTCGCCGTATACGTATAAACCTTTCCATCCTCCTCCGCGGCCAGATAGCTGGGGCTACCGAAAAAGCTCTTCTCGGCCTGCGTCATATCGTAGACAGGCTGCCCGTTCGCCTTCGTCTCCAGTGGCGTCAGAACGTGACCCGATGCCAGCCGTACGCTCAGATCCTTCCCCAGCCACAGGACGCTGCCCCGCTCCAGCTCCTTGCTCATGCGCACGCACTCATCCGCCTGTACGGTCTGGTCGTCGTTCGCATCCTGCCAGAAGTAGAAGCCGGTCGGGAAGCGTTCCCGATCCGCATCCACACTCGCGATCCCCGTGGCGTGATAATAGCGCCCATCCCGATCCCCAACCCGCATCACGGCCGCGAACGGCTTGAAAAGATCGCTCTCCCGCCGCAGCAGAATCGTCAGCGTCTTGCGCGCGGCCCCCCACATGTACTGCTGCCCGCCGGGCGTCGTCACCATGCGCGGATGGTTCTGATACGCATCCGGCCCGGGCGCCGCCATCATGTTCGGCTCGATATCCCGCCAGATCGTCGTCAACGGGCGAACCGAATACGTCTCCCAGTCGATGCCCCACAACACGTGATGCGCATACAACTCGTTCGGCCGCGCCGGATCGATCGCTCCATACCCGAAGTATCCCGAGCTGCCGAAGAACTCCAGCAGATTGCTGCCACTCGTCGCATCCCAGGCGCTGATGCGCTTGGGGCCATCCGTCGTCTCCGCCACCCACAGCCGCCCCTGCGTATCCAGCGCGATCCCCCCCGCCTCATACATCCCGCTCGCGTCGTACGTCCCCATCGCCGGACGCCCGCCCGCGCGTCCGATGCTCCGCAGATACTTGCCTTGTGCGTCGAAGACGCTCACATTCTGCAGGCTCCCCCGATTGGCCACATACGTCGTTCCGTCTGCCCCAATCGCGATCCCTTGCGGCGCATCCAGCCGTTCTCCGATCCACGGCGTCACCACGCCATCGCTCACCAGCACCACCTTCCCCTGGCTGATGACCGCCACGCTGCCATCCGCACGAACCGCCAGCCGGCCCGGCTCCGCCACCGTCCAGGTCGCCAGCAACGATCCGTCCTTTGTCGAAAAGACCCCGATCAGGTTACGCTTTCCGTAGGAGACGTAGAGCTTGCCATCCCCATACGCCAGACCGCTGATGGCATCCGTTGCCTCATCTCCTCCGGGAGGAGCGGCCAGCACCGCGATCCCATTGGCCAGCCGCGCCGGCCGAGCATCCTTCACCTCCAGCATCTTCACTTCAGGCGCGGCAAGAAAGCCGTGATCGCCCGCCGTGTAGATCAGCTTCCCGTCCGTGGCCATGAAGGTCGCGCTCTGATTGGAGCCCCACAGTTTCTTCCCGTTCAGATCGGTGCGGATAATGCCCCAACCGTATTCGCAGGATTCCCACGCCATCAGCATCCCGTCCGGCAAAGCGCAGACCGTCTGCGGGTTGCCATGATCGCCGCCCCATCCGCCCTTGTTGTCATCGGTGGGGTGGGGGGGATTGCCGGAATTGTGGGCGCTGAAGCGGTATGCCGCCGTGATCGGCTGGTGATAAATGCCCTTCCATGCGTAATCCCCCTCGGCCAGCGGCTTGCCTTGGTCGTCAAGTCCATCCCAGCGCTCGATGTTCCTGCCGCCAAGCCGCTGCTGCTGCGCCACCAGAATGCGCACGGACTCTCCATTCCCGTTGAACAACTGAATGGTGCACTCACTGTCCTCCGGAAGCTCGTAGCTGAACTCCAGGGGCAGCGGCCGCTCGGGAGGCACTCCCGCCGAAACCAACTCCGCCGGCACATTGCCACTCTCCGAAAAGATGATCTTTCCCCAGCATTCGGTGCTCTGGAAAGCAAAGCCAGGCTTGCCCAATACATCGTACGCCCACGCCGATCCGCCCGCTGTCGACAGCCCGTCCGGCCGCGACCAGTTGAACTGCACCGTCCCCGCCACGATGTCGCCCCCCTTCAAGGGCGCCTCCGCTCCCAGTGTGCTCCAGGGAATCCTGTACTCGAAGGTGTAGCCTGTGCCATCTTCGCGCTTCAGGTATTTCGCCGTGAAATGCTCGTGCGGCACCAGCCCATGCGGCTCCCACTCCGGTCGCGGCGAGCGATACGTCATCCCTGTATGCATCTGCAGATTCGCCTGGTCGGCATCTGTATAATGCCACAGCAGCAGGTGCTGGATGTCGTTGCGCGTGTCTTCCGGAGCATCCTTCACCTTGTACTTGAAGGTGCTCTCGCTGATCGGATACCCGACCGCCGGGTCGATCGTCAGCCGGAACTGGCACGAATCCGCGTCCCACGCCCGGTTCGCTTCCGTCTTCGGATCGTGCCGGTTCATCATCGGCGACGGATCGTTGACCTTCGCCCCCAGGTACAGCGCCTCCGCATCGTACATCAGCGCGAAAGTCGCACTCTGCGTACTGCGCGTCGGCTCGATCACAAACATCTCGATCTCAGCCGAAAGATCCCACTCATCGTGACTGCCATCGATCGTCACTGCTCCAGGCGCCGGCACCGCGTAGATCTGCTTGTGCCGCCCGCGGCCATTGTCGTTCTGCGCCCGCGCGCTATCGCTACCCAGAAGGAGCAGAACAAGAAGAAGGAGAGACGAGAATCGGATCATGTGCGGTTTCCCTGAAATGGAGATGATCGTAGGATTCGCTGGTCGCGCATCAATAGAAATAGCGTGCTTCCCAGATGCCGTTGGCCCAGATGCTGTTAGAGGCGGAGAGGTTGCCCGTGCCGTCCGAACGCAGATACAACGCATTCGTCGGATGGCCCACGTAATTCATGCTGCTATACGTCCAGATCATGTTTTCGCTTTTGACGTTGGCATAGCCGGGCCGGTACGCAAACCATCTGGCACTGCCGTCCAGATTCACCACATTCCCACCTTCGGGCGGAACATGCTCGCTCCGATGATTCGTCTCCATCGGCCCGCCGTTGTTGCCATAGTTTACGTAGTAGTCGTTGACCCGGTCCATCCACAGCGCCGGCGAACTCCCCGTCGTCCTGCCGCGCTTCACATTATTGTCGAACATGGCCTGCTGTTTGGACACGCGTACCGCGCTGTCGTGCACGCTGCCCCCCATCTGCCCATAGGGAAGACGGTAGAAGTTGTACGGGGTCGTGCTGGTCAGCCGCCGGCTGTCCGGGCACACGAAAACCTTGGCTGTCCAGAAACGCAGGGAACCCGCCGCCGTCTGCCCGCTCACCGCCAGGTTCCCCTGAAGGTAGTCCGTGTACATGGACGCAAACGAATAGACCACCCCGTTCCAGTTGTAGTCACCGGTGTACATCCCGGAAAACCGCCCCATCTCCGACAGAACGTCGTCGTGATCTCCCGCATACATCAGGCTCGCCGTGCCGATCTGCTTCAAGTTGCCCAGGCAGCTGATCCGCCGGGCCTTCGCCCGCGCCTGGGTCAGCGCCGGCAGCAGCATCGAGGCCAGAATCGCGATTATCGATACCACCACCAGCAGCTCTATCAGCGTGAAACGGCTCTCTCTCTCAACCCACTGTTGATCTCTCATGGCAATGCTCCAATGCATGTGCTTGAATGGCATACATCAATCTCGATAAAGAAAGTATAATAGTCCGCGACCCCTATTACAAGCTTTTCTCCGTGACCATTCTTCTGCTCTCCCCTTCAGCCGCACGTCACCCACTGCAGGCCGGCCCCGGCATCGACCTCTCGCGCGCCACCGCCAAAGCCGATCCTCAGCCGATGCGGCTGGCGCAGATTCAGGTGTACCGCCGAAACAATCTCGTCCGCCGGCTCCACCCGCACCAACCCGTCCTCCACCGCGACCCGCCCATTCCACGCCGCGATCGTGCCATCGGCACGCTCCACCACATAAGCAGAGGTCAGCGCCACCTCCTCCAGGCACTTGAAGTGCTCGTGCACATCGTTGTCGCAGCACCAGCCCTCGTACACATCGCTGATCATCTCCACATACTGCTCCCCGATGATCCGCTTCGCCCCTTCACCGCAGCCCGGTCGCGCCGGATCCTCGATGAAGACCCGCTCCGGCTTCAGATCGATACTCCAGTGCGTGCGGGGGCCAAACTGATCGGCCCGTACGTAAGGATCGGGCACAAAACCCCAGCGCAGGCGACCACTTGGCGCCTCCAGCACCTGCATGCAGGCACCCAGCGTATTCATCGTCAGCCGCAGCCACTCCTCATCCCCCGTCAGTTGATACGCGTACCAGGTCGCATAGCTCTTCCACGAACTCCAGCCATGCGGCGAATTGAGCATGTTGGGTGTGAGCAGCACGTCGTACTGCGATTCCCAGAAGCGCAACGTGCAGCCATGCATGCGGCAGTCCGGTATCAGCAGCTGCTGCAGGCAGCGATGCCCCTTCAGGAAGCCCAGCGCCGCCTCCCCGTAGATCCGCCGTTCCTCCGGATCCTCCTGCTGCAGCGCAAAGAAGCCCAATTGCGCCGCGCTGCACGCGATCATCCCATCCTCGAAGGTGATCTCCCCCTCCGTCTCGATATTGTCCCGCTGACGCACCAGCGCATCCATCGCCCCCTTCACGCCCCGCCAATGACGCTCCGCCGACTCCTCCAACCCCGCCGCTCGCTCCGCCAGGCAAACCTCCAGCACCGACTTGATCGGATAGGCGACCGACGTGTAGTCCACCCGATGAATCCCCTTTCCCGCATCCCCATAGATCGATCCGTTGGGTGCCTGAAAGCTCAGCACGTAATCCGCCAGCCCCCCGGCAATCCGCAACTCCCGCGGATCTCCCGTCGCGCGCCAGCGCGCCGCATGCAGACCCGCCATATACGCCGGGTTGAGCACCCGCGTCTTGCAGTAGCGCGGCGCCGCCGCCTCCAGATCCATCATCTGCGGCACGATCTCCCTATACTTCGCCTCCCCCGCCTCGTCCGCTTCCGCTTCCGGAACATGCAGCCGCGCCAGCGTCTGCGTATACAGCCCGAGCCAACCCTCCACATGCGTACTCGCCTTCTGCGGTATCCGCAACGACTCCCGCCGCGCATTCTCCAGGTACCACGACCACGCCGGACGCACATAAAGCCGCGCCTCCGCGGCCTTCCCATTCTTCCCCGTCACCACCAGCCGCCGCTCCCTGACCGCATCCCCCGGCAGCAGCTCGTAGCGTCCCCCGCCAAGCGCCACATGCGGAATCCCAGCGAGCGTCACCGACTCCTCGCCATATACCGTCAGCGTCGCCCGCTCCCCCGGTAGCAGCGTCAAGCGGTCGATCTCCAGCATGGGCGCCTCGCACAGCCTCGCCAGCACCGGCTTGACCTCCCCCAGTCCCTCCAGCGGTTGCAGGAAGATCGTCCAGCTCCGCTCTTCCCCCGCCTGCAGCTCATCGATATGCGGATGCCGCGACGGCAGCGGCAGCGCCTGGAGCAGGTCCAGATTCGCCGTATGAATGCGATGCCCGTAGTCCCCGTAGCTCGCCCGGTTGTAGTTGAGGCTCCACGACGCAACCGGATCCGGTGAGGCAATCCCCAGCACCGCCCCCTCCGGGCTCATGAAGTAGCCCCAGAAGTGGCTCGATTCGCAACGCAGCAGCGTCGGGAAAAGCTGCTGATTCCAATCCGGATACCGTTCCATCAAGCTGTCCACCCCGAGGCGAAGACCCGCCCGCACCGGACGAAAAGGGCTCCCGCGCCTATTGTCAATCGTCGCCGTCACCGCCAGCGCCTCTCCCGCCGCCCGATAGCGCAGCCGAAAGCTCAAACCATCCGCCTCCCCGGAAAATTCGCCATCCCCCGCCCACCTCAACGCCACCTCGTGAGTGTGCGACTCCCATTCCCCATACCAGGCCGGCCCCGCCCATCGATCCTCCCGAAAGCCGATCCGCCGCTCGCCCGCATCCAGCCATTGAAGATGCCCCGCCTCGCTCACCGACGCTGCCCAACCTTGTCCACTCAGCTCCATGACCCCCTCCCGCTTGTTGATGCCCACCACTATATATCAAAATAACATAAGTCGAAAGGCCGTCCCCCAAATGTGGGAGCCCCCTCTCCGAGCGACGCCCTTCCCGAAAACCTCGGTCGAAACCTCGGTTCCAAGGTCGTCCGTCCGACTTGTCTCTCTTCCGCCCCTTGCCCCATCGCCTCCCCCGCGTGATGTCCTTCCCGAAAACCTCGGTCGAAACCTCGGTTCCAAGGTCGCCCTTTCTGCCGTCCGACACGTCCGACTTGTCTGACTCGTCCGACTTGTCCGACTTGTCTCTCTTCCGCCCCTTGCCCAACAGCCATGCCATTGCCATCGCCCCCTTCCCGCGCGATGTCCTTCCCAAAAACCTCGGTCGAAACCTCGGTTCCAAGGTCGTCCCTACTGTTGCCCCAACAGCCCTGCTTCTGCCGTCCGACCCGTCCGACTCGTCCGACTCGTCCGACCCGTCTCTCTTCCGCCCCTTGCCCAACAGCCCTGCCATTGCCATCGCCCCCTTCCCGCGCGATGTCCTTCCCAAGAACCTCGGTCGAAACCTCGGTTCCAAGGTCGTCCCTACTGTTGCCCCAACAGCCCTGCTTCTGCCGTCCGACCCGTCCGACTCGTCCGACTCGTCCGACTTGTCTCTCTTCCGCCCCTTGCCCAACAGCCCTGCCATTGCCATTGCCCCCTTCCCGCGCGACGTCCTTCCCAAGAACCTCGGTCGAAACCTCGGTCCGTCCACCAAAACCTCGGTCCAAGTACCTGCCGTCGTGTATGCGTTCATGCCGTCTTGCCATATCCCCCCCCCCCCCGCAATCCCCGAAAAAACATTCTTCCATAGCCATTCAATATGCTACATATAACTCAAAAGTCAAGCGGTACCGCGCTATTTATCCATAGCCCCCACGGCCCACTTCGTCCACTGCGGTGCCCCCAACCACCGGTCAGGCACTTCCCGTCCTATGCGTCCTATCCCGTCCTATCCTCCATGGCGGCGGCTCAGGCGCTTTCGCGGAAGATCGCCGCGTCAGGCGATCGCGCCAGGCTCACGGCCGTGGCATCGATGCTGTAGGTGTCGTACTTGGTGCCCACGCGCCCAGTGATCAGGTACGGACCGTAGAAACTCAAACTTCCGTGCAGCCGGCGGCAGAGCTCCGGAAAGATATTCACCTCGAAGAGCCCATGTTCATCCGAGAAAGTCGCGAACATCATCTCGTCGTTCTGCCGCGTATATGCGGCCTGGCGCGTCTCCAGCATGCCGACGAGCGTCACGTCACGCCCAACCCAGTCACGCAGGTGACGGCTGTCCAGATCCACGCGATCGGTGAACTGCCCGCGGAAGAGCGCCAGGATATGCTGGCGCACCGAAAGCCCCAGAACCCGCCACTCATCGATGTACTTGCGTTGTGGCGGGAAGTCCCGACTGAACCCCCCATGCAGCTGCGGCTCCACCGCAAATAGTTCGTCCTGCGGGCCCGTCGCCCGAGGCCGCTCTCCCGCGCACAGGTTGAGCGCCATGATCAGGCTCGGCCGGTTGGCGGCAAGCGTGTCGAAGGCGCCGCAGAGAATCAGCGCCTTGGTGGCGGCGATGGATAACCGGGTACGGGCGAGAAAATCGCGGACGCTGGTGAAAGCGCCGCCGCGGCGGGCACGCAGAATCGTCGCGATACCCGTCTCGCCGAGCCCCTGAACCAGCCGCAGCCCCAGCCGGATGGCATTGCCTTCGATCGTGAAATCTTCCTCCGATCCGTTGATCTCCGGCAAGAGAAAGCGAATCCCCATCCGCTTGGCTTCCTCGATATACACGCGCAACGGATACATGCTCTGGTTGTTGTTGAGCGAGGCGGTCCAGAACTCCAGCGGATAATGGCTCTTCAGCCAGACTCCGCCATAGGAGAGCAGACCATAACTGGCCGCATGCGCCCGGCAGAAGGAGTAGCTGTTGTACTTGGCCATCTGCACCCACATGTGCTTGGCAAACTCCAGGTCGATCCCGTTGGCGGCCGCCCGGGTCAGAAAGAGCCGCGACAATTCCTCCCGCTTCGCATCGTCGCGGCACTTTTCGACCGAGCGGCGAAAATGATCCCCCTCCACCAGCGTCGTGTTCAGCATCGCCGCGGCCACCCGCATCACGTCGTCCTGGTAAACCATGATCCCGTTCGATTCCGCCAGAATCGCATCCACCTTCGGATGACCCTTCGGCGGATGGTCCAGCCCGCGGTGGCGGCGGATGAAGACCTCCTTCATCCCGATGCTCGCCGCTCCAGGACGAATCAGCGCCATCACCTGCATGACATCGTGCGTATGGCGTGGACGTACCATGGTCAGCAACTGCCGCATGGCCGGAGATTCCAATTGATTGCACCCGATCGTATCCCCCGCCTGCAGGCGCGCCACCGTCGCTGGATCGTCCACCGGCAGGCGCTCGATATCCACATGCTGCCCCCGGCGCTGCTCGATCAGCGCGCAGGCCGCACGCACCGTGGAGAGATTGCGGTTGCCCAGCAGGTCGATCTTCACCAGCCCGATAGACTCGATCCCGCGCTTGTCGTACTGCGTGATGCCCACCCCCTTCGGCGCCGGCTGGATCGGCACGTAACGATCGATCGGCTGACGCCCGATGACGATGCCGCCCGGGTGAACGGAAAGCGTGTGCGGCAGCCCCACCAGCCGCGCCGCAAGCTGCTGGATCTGGGCCAGGCGTGGATCGTTCCGCGGCGCGCCGTCGCCCAACTCCGAGATCTGCTCGTTGGAAAAACCGAAGGCCTTCAGCGTCTCCCGGACAGCCGCCCGCTGCTGGAAGGTGCAATGCATCGAGACCATCGCCACATTCTCGTTCCCCCACCGCCGAAAGGCATAGTCGATCACCTCGTCGCGAATGCGCCAGCAGAAATCGATGTCCAGATCCGGAAAATCCTCCCGCTCCTCATGCAGAAAACGCTCGAAGGGAAGCTCATAGTGAAGCGGGCACACATTAGTGATCTCCAGAAGATAGGCGACCAGGCTGCTCGCGCCGCTTCCCCGGCCAGCCACCGGCGCCCGCCGCCGCCGCGCATACTGCACGATGTCCCACACCACCAGGAAGTACTCCACAAAACCCATGCGGGCGATCAGCGATAGCTCCCGCTCCAGCCGACGCTTTGCCCCGGTCGGCGCTTGCAGCCCATAGCGGCGCCGCAGCCCCTCATCGCAGAGCTGCTGCAGGAAGCGGAGCGCCGAAAGTCCGCGGGGGCACTCGTAACCAGGAAAAACCGCCTCACGCGGCAAAAAATGAAAGTCGCCGCATTCACTCGCGACGGCTCGATTGTTAGCCAACGCATCCGGATAATCCGCATACCGCGCTTCATAGTAGGCGCGCGGCTGCAGGCAGGCCGCACCCGGCGGCACCTCCGCCGCGGAAACCCGTTCGTAGACGGTTCCCAGGCGCATCGCCGCCATCAGGCGCGCCAGATCGCGGTCCGTCTTGCTCCCCATCAGCACCCGACCCGTCGCCAGCAGCGGAAAATCGCCGCCATCCGTCGCGCGCTTTTGCATCACGCTTTCGAGCGCCAGCCAGATGCTCTCGGGAGCCGCCCCGCCGGCCCGCACCTGCCGTGCGGTGGCCGCATCGTCGGCGACCAGATGCAGACCTTCGCCGAAGCGCGCCGCCATCGCTGTCAGCGGGCGATCTTCCTCGTACTGCAGGCGAGTGATCAACTGGCAGAGATTCTCGTAGCCGGTCTGCGACCGGACCAGCGCGAGGAGCCGTTGCTCACCCTGCCGCAACTCCGCCCCGAGAATGGGACGCAGACCCCGCGCCTCCGCTGCCTGGTAAAAGGTCGGCGCCGCATACAGGTTGTTCGTATCCGTGAGCGCAAGCGCCCCATACTGGCCTTGCGCGGCGATGTCGAGCAGCTCCTCGGGCAGGGTTGTGCCGCGCAACAGGGAATAGGCGCTGCGTACGTGAAGCGGCGTGAAAGACGATATCATGGGTAATCTCCTGGCGCGCCGTTTCGCGGGCGCAGCATGTCGAGCCGACTGCCGGTCAGGATCGCTTCCTGCCCGTAGCGGCGACGGATGGTGTCGATGGTGTGATACATGCCCCGATCGCTCAGCGGCTCGTCCCCGCCGAAGAGATCGTCGGCTCCTGACGCCGTCGTCAGGCGGTCGATGGTCAAACTCAGGCGTCGCACCGCGACGCGGCGGGTCATCAGCGCGGCGAGCAACTCCTCGGCGAGATCCTGAACCCGCCGATCCGCGGCCGTGGGGACGGGAAGGCAGCGGCGACGGGTGGCACGCTTGCCGTCATCGTAAAGAAGCGCCACTTCACAGCGTCCCGCGTGCAGGGTTGCCTTCCGCACCTCCTGCATCGCCTCCTCGATCAACCCCTGCAGGTGACTGTGCAATACCGTCAGCTCCCCCTGTGGACTGGTAAGCGATTCGCTGCGATGGATGGATTCGACCTGCTGTGCTGCGTCGATCGTGTGCCGGTCGAGGCCCCGGCAACGTTCATAAAGCAGGTCACCGTCCGTCCCGCACAGCGCCCGCAACTGGTCGCGCGAAAAATTCAGCAATTCCCCCAGACGCTCCACATTCATCTCCCGCAGGGTGGTCAGCGCGCGGTAGCTCAGGCCAGGCAACTGCACCAGAGGAAAGCCATTGATGGTGCGTGCCTCGGCATAAGGACGGATCCACCCGATGCAGCCGGCGCGCACCTGCCGCGACGCCATCCAGGCAAGCAGCCGGTTGCTGCCCAGCCCGATGGTCACCGGCAGCCCCGTGCAGGCGATGACCTCCTCCTGCAGTTTCTGCCCCATCGCCAGCGGCGAGCCGTGCACGTACGCCATCCCCGTCGCGTCGCCATAAGCATCCCCGGCATGGCTGTCCAGAGCCGTCGTGTAATGGCGGGCGCACGCCCACGCCGCCTCGCTCAAGCTGGCGCAGGCATCCCGATGCCCCTGCATCACCACCGCCGCCGGACACCGGCGCCGCACCTTCAGCGTCTTCATCCCCACCCGCACCCCAAGCTGGCGGGCTTCCCGTGAACAGGAAATGACAATCTCCTTCCCCACCACCACCGGTCGCTGCCGCAGTGCCGGAATCAGCCGCTGCTCCACCGAAGCGTGAAAGTCGTCCAGCCGAAGATGCAGGATAAGGTGTTCATGCGCGTTCATCGCGTTATCCTTCGTTGATCAATTCGTCGAGCCACCATTGAAGATCCCGGCTCGCATAGTGCAGAAAATACGTGGTCGTACCCACCTGCACGCTGAAATGCCAGGCATCCGCCTCGTCCGCACGATCCAGCCATTCACCATTGATGCGCTCGATCGTGTAGCTACGGTTCTCCCACTTGAACCTCAGCGGCTGAATTCCTCCCCGGGCGAACGCCGCCAATACCCGGATCGGTTCATTGATCTTGACAATTTCCATAATCTCACCATACTGATAAATATACGCTTCATGATTCAGATGGCAAACCTTTACTAGTGAAAAAGAACAGCCTCGCCCACCACCCATCATCCCCCGACGCAGGGACAATCCCCTGCCGGCCCCCACCAGACCCGCTATCGTTGGGATTCAGATATAGCGTTTGTTCTGGAGACAGGGCTATGGAAAAGCCAAACGATGCGCATTAGCGTATGCCCATCAGTTATGCGAGTGTCCTGGTAGCCGGAGGCGCGCTGCATCTCTCTCGCCCATCCCTGATCGATACCAATATTGCTATGCGCCGACTTCCGTTCTGCTTTAACTTTCCCCGCCGCCAATGCCCTGCCCGCGTCCGCAGGTTCGCCTTGGTGGAACTGCTGGTGGTCCTCCTCTCAGTTCTTCTGATCGTGACCATTATGCTGCCCGCTATCCATCGCTCGCGTGAGCAGGCGAAGGTCGATCGCTGGGAAGGATACATGCGCAGTCAGCGCGTTCGCGAGCAGATGGTCCTCCAGTGGATGATGGTCGACAGCATCGGCACCGAGATTGTGCGGAACTATGCCCAGGGCAACCAGATCGAGGACTACCGGCGCGAAGCGCATTTCGGCACCCTTCATGGCGGCGTCGCCTGGGCAGCGGGACGCTGGTACAGCAAGAAGGCCCTTGAGTTTGACGGTCTCTCCGGGCGAGTCATCTCAGACCGGCTGGACATGGTCGCCGCCGACAGCGGCGAGTACACCCTGATCACCTGGATCAAGGCGGCGAGCGCCGGCGCCCAGACGCTGGTGGCAAGCACCTGCACCGACACTGTCGGCCATGGCACCGTCAATCTCTCACTGGATGCGCACAATCGCCTGGTGACGCGGACCGAAGATGGTCTGCAGGTAAGCCCCCTGAGCGTCGGTACCGATGTCTGGACCATGGTCGCCATGGTCCAGACGCGCGACGGCATTACCCTCTGGCGCATGGCGGATGACGATATCCTCAGCCGGCGGGTCGGCGACGGTCAGATGCATACCAATGCACCGGCAGAGGCATCAAGCGCCTTTCTCGTCGGCAGCAGCCGACGCAAGATCCCCGAGAACCCCTTCAAGGGCCGCCTCGATGAGTTGGTCGTCTATCGCCGGGCTCTCTCCGCGGACGACCTTCAGGAAGCCTATCGCATCGGTCGCCCCTGAACGTTCCCCCCAATCGTCCGCCCCCCTTCGCTGATCCGTCAGATCCGTCAGATCCGCCCGATCCCCTCTACGCCTTCGTCTCGCCTTCCTCGCGGTGGCGTGATACCGTACGGCATGGAAACCGACGAAATCAGAAACGAGATCCTCCTGAAGGCGCGCGAGCTGGGCTTCGATCTGGCGGCCGTGGCGCCCGCCCTCTTGCCGGCGCATTACCGCGATACCTTTCGCCGCTGGCTGCAAGACGGCCTGCACGGCAACATGGACTACCTGGCCCGCCGCCTCCGCGATGATCGCAACGCGGAGACGGTGGTGCCCGGAGCGCGCAGCGTCATCATGCTCGCCATCAACTATTTCCATCCCGATGAAGGCAAGGGCCAAGGCACCAGGGGGGGACAAATAAGCCGCTATGCCGTCACCCGCGACTACCACAAGGTGATCGAGGCGCGCCTGAAGGCCTTCTCCCGCTTCATCGAGACGAACTGGCAGGCCGCCACGCGCTACTATGTCGATACCGGGCCCGTCCTCGAACGTGCCTATGCCGAGGTCAGTGGCCTTGGCTACATCGGCCGCAACAGCTGCCTGATCACGAAGCCCTTCGGATCATGGGTCTTCCTGGCGGCAATCGTCACCGACCTCGAACTGCCCCCCGACCAGAAGAACCTCACCATCCGTTGCGGCACCTGTCGACGCTGCATCGACGCCTGCCCGACGCGCGCCATTCGCGAGGATCATACCATCGACGCCCGCCGCTGCATCTCTTACCTCACCATCGAGAACCGCGAGGGCATCCCCGAAGAACTGCGTGACGGCATCGGCAACTGGCTCTTCGGCTGCGACATCTGCCAGGAGGTCTGCCCCCACAACGCCCGCGCTGTGCCCGCGCGGCTTGACGACTTCCAGCAGGTGCGCATCGGCGATCGTACGCTCGACCTGCGCGACATCCTCGCCATCGCCGACCATGAGCGGATGGTCGCAGTCTTTGCCGGCACCCCCATCATGCGCGCCAAACGCCGCGGCCTCCTTCGCAATGCCTGCGTCGTGGCCGGCAATTCCGGCGATCCCGAGCTGATTCCACATCTCCAGGCTCTACACGATCGCGAAGAGGATCCAATGCTGCGCGAACATGCCCGATGGGCCATCGACAAGCTCGAAAAGCACTGAATCCGTACCAACCGCCCGACAAAGCGGGAGTCCCCCTCCGGCCCTTGCCCGGACATTTTTCTCCGCCCCCTGTGTGAGCTCAATGTGGAAGTCCATTGCCGTCCACTTCGTCCACTGACGCCTGGCTCCCCTCATATCCCCTCGCCACCCCATCGGTCCCGTTCCCGCCGTTGCCCCCAACGGCCCTGCGTCTGCCGTCCGACCCGTCAGACTTGTCCGACCCGTCAGACCTCGTCAGACCCGTCAGACCTTGTCCGACCTCGTCCGACCTCGTCCGACTTGCGGGACTATCCTGGGTCCCGCCCACGCATCAACCTCATTTCGGGGTTGCGTCCACGGCGTCAGCGTCCGCCCGCGGTACATCGCGTCAGGACCACGGTCTCGCGATAGGCATCTTCCGTCCCCAGATGCTCCAGCCAGAAGGCCTGCAGCTCGCTGGTCGTGGCGGTGAGCAGAAAGCCGCCGCCAGAGACGTCGTGGCGTATCGCCTCGGGTTTCTCCTCCAGTAGCTTCTCCAACCACTCCGGATTCGGCAGCAGCAGGATCAGGTCGGGCGCCGTCTGCCGCACGTGGGCGAAGGTGTGGACCGGCACCATGTGAAAATAGTGGAAGGTGTTCACGGTTCCGGCATCCACTTCCGCCGGAAAAAGGTCAAGGAAGAGCTTGTCATCCAGCTTCAGCAGATGGGCCACGAACGTGCCGGTCGCCCCGTTCTCGTCTGTGAAGAGAATGTCATACTGCTGATTCTCCCCCTTCGTCACCTGCCACCTCTCCGTCTGCTCGTCATTCATCCAGCAGCCCAGCAGGGACGAATCGAAGATCAGCTCCTTTTCCGTATACAGTGGATGCAGTGAGCGTGTGCAACCCGTGACAAGTCCCAGCACCACGATGACCAACGGCAACCACATTCTCCGCATCATACATCCCTCGCTCTCCATTGTTGACGATAGGCGGCACCAGCTTCATAATACCGACTCAACCAACCTTTCGCAACTCGATGATGCCGGACAACTTTCTAACCGGCGGTGCGGCCGCAGGGTAGCGATGCGCGCGGATGCGAAGTAGCTTAAGCACATGCCAGAACTTCTACATCCAATTGAGGGGCCGCGGCCGACCGTGGCGGACCTCGTCTACGTGCGGCGCCCAGAGCGATCGCTCTGCCTGGATCTCTACCTGCCGGAGCGGCGTCCCGCCCCCGTCATTGTCTGGCTGCATGGCGGCGGCTGGCTCAAAGGCGATAAAGGCAATCCCTATGTCAGCTTTCTGGCAAACGAAGGCTATGCCATCGCCGATGTCGCCTACCGGCTGACGGAAGAATGCCCGGCACCCGGAAATCTCCACGACTGCCTGGCCGCCTTGCGCTGGTTGAGCTGCCACGGGGCCAGGTATGGCATCGACAGCCGCCGCATGGCCCTCTCCGGCGGTTCCGCGGGGGCCCACCTGGCCCTCCTTGCCGCCGCCTCTCCTCCCCACGAACTCTGGCGCGATCCGGCCTTCGACGGTCAACCCGTCCCCCCCTTGAAAGCAGTATGTGCCCTTTCCGGACCGACCGACCTCTCCTGCGCGGAAGAGATCCACGGCCACCCACGCGCGGCCGAATACGTCGCCATGCTCAGCTGCCTCTTCGGGCAGCCCTATGGCGAAGACATGTCGCTTGCCCAGGCACTCAGCCCCCTCAACTGGGTGGGCGCCCACCTGCCGCCCACCCTTATTATCCATGGCACCGACGACTCCACTATCGATATCTCCCAGTCGCGTACCTTTGTCGCCGCCATGCGCGCGGTCGGCGCCGATATCGAGTATCATGAGGAGCCCGGCGGCGACCACGGCCGCGACTCCTGGAACTGGCCGGTTGTCGCCGGCGTCATTCGCACCTTTTTTCATCGGGTTCTTCCTCTTCAACGCTAGTCTCGGGGCCAATGATCATGGCAGCAAAGCTCTGGTACACCCATCCGTCCGATTCCTTTCTCAATGGACTTCCCATCGGCACCGGCCGCCTGGCCGCCATGGTCATCGGCCCTCCCGACAGCGAGCGGCTTGCCCTCAATCACGAGTGGCTCTGGCGTGGCGCCAATCGCTGCCGCGAACCGAAGCCCGCCGCCCACCGGCTGGACGAGGTGCGAGAGCTGCTGCTCGCCGGTGACTACCAACAGGGCACCATTGCCGGCAATGACGCTTTCGGAGGGGGCGGCGGCACCCGGCGGCAGGAGGCACCATGCCAGGTCGATCCCTATCAGCCCGCCGGCGACTTCACAATCTCTCTCGATCACGGCGCCGCAAACGACTACCGGCGCGAACTCGATCTCGAGCAGGCAATCGTGACGATATCCTACCAGGCGGACGGGGCGCGCTACCGTCACGAGTATCTGGCCCACATCGACCATGATCTCATCCTCGTCCGCATCTGCGCTGACCGCCCCTTTGCCGCCACGCTCCAGCTCTCCCGTGTCGACGATCCCGACTGTCATCTGCGCTTCGAGACGAGCGCCGACCTGCTGATCATGGACGGGCAATTCCACCACGGTATCGGCTTCCGTACCCAGGCGCGAGTCGTCTCACATGACGGCCATGCGACCCTTTCGGGAACGCAGGTGCGCATTGCCGGCGCCACCGCGATCCTCGTGGCTCTCGATGTCGGCACCAGCGCAAAGATGGAAGCTCCCGCGGCGGAGTGCGCGCGTCACCACCTTCCCCATGCCGATTGGCTGGAGCTGGTCAGCAGCCATGTCGATGCCTATCGGCGTTTCTCCGGCGACCTGATCATGGAGCTTGCCGGCGACGAAGCCGGAGACTGCCCCACCGATGAGCGGCTGGCGCGCCTCAGGCAGGACGCCGCTGCCGATCCTACCCTGCCGCTGCTCTATTTCCTCTATGGCCGCTACCTGCTGGTCGCCTCCACCGCCACCGGCGAACTGCCGCCCAACCTGCAGGGCAAGTGGAACGAAGAGCTCGATCCGCCATGGCAATGCGATTACCACCACGACATCAATCTCCAGATGAACTTCTGGCCCGCCGAGGCCGGCGCCCTCCAGTACACCACCGAGGCGCTCTTCCGGTACCTGGAGCGCTTTGTCCCCCATGCCCGAAAAGCCGCCCGCGACTACTACGGCTGTGATGGCATCTGGCTTCCTATACAGACCGATGCCTGGGGACGCTCCACCGCCGAATCCCATGGCTGGGCCGCCTGGATCGGCGCCGCCGCATGGCTCGCACAGCATCTCTGGTGGCACTGGGAATTTGGACGCGACCGCGACTTTCTGGCCCGCCGCGCCTATCCCTATTTCAAGGAAGTCGCCGCCTTCTACCAATCCTACTGCATCAAGAATGCCGATGGCGGTTTGGTCATTGTCCCCTCGCAGAGCCCCGAAAACCGCTTTGCCGGCGGCGGCTCTCTGCCGGTCACCCTCTGCGTCAACAGCGCCATGGATGTGCAACTCGCCCGCAACGCCCTCGAGTACGCCCTGCGCTCCGCCCGACTCCTCGATATCGACCACGATCTGCAAGCGACCTGGGACGACATGATCGCCCGCCTTCCCGAACTCAAGATCGGCTCCCATGGGCAACTGCTCGAATGGAACGAGGAGTTCGAGGAGTTGGAGCCCCAGCATCGGCACTTCTCGCACCTGATCGGCCTCTTCCCCGGCGATGCCTTCGATCCGGAACGGACACCGGAGCTGTGGCTGGCGGCACGGACTTCGCTGGAGCGACGCCTGGCGGCCGGCGGCGGCCACACCGGCTGGAGTCGCTCGTGGGTCGCCTGCCTGATGGCCCGCCTCGGCGAATCCGAGCCGGCCTGGGAGCATCTCTGTCACCTCATCACCGACTTTGCCACCGATAGCCTCCTTGACCTTCATCCGCCACGCATCTTTCAGATCGACGGCAACTTCGGCGGCACCGCGGCTGTTCTCGAGATGCTCCTGCAGAGCTACCACGACGAACTCCACCTTCTCCCGGCCTTGCCCACGGCCTGGCCAGGGGGCACCGTCACCGGTCTGCGTGCGCGGGGCGGCCTGACGGTCGACATCGCGTGGAAGGACGGCAACCTCACCGAAGCCACCGTCACCGCCGCGCAAGCGTGCACCTGCACCCTTCTGCATGCCGCCGGAAGCTATCGCATCGTCTCCGGCCAGGATCAGCCTGTTACCGCCACTGCCGATGGACACCGGCTGCGCTTTCAGCTCGCTCCCGGTATCCCCGTCCGCATCCTCCCGCTGCCCTGATTTCCGGTTGTCCTCTCGCGATCTTTGCGCGCATCCTAAGAAATATGCCGTTGGTGCATCATAGTTGTACAACGGGCGCCACTATTTCTCGATGGCATGTCAACCGGATGAGCTCTTCTGGCGTAACAGCCATCAGAAGGACAACAGGCGAAGATGGATCCCACGGACGAAACCCTCATGAAAAGCTGGCAACATGGCGATGCGACCGCCTTCGGCGACCTGGTCCGCCGCTACAGCTCGCCGCTCTACGGCTATCTCCTGCGCCTCTGCGGCAATCGTCAGGAAGCCGAGGATCTCTTTCAGGAGACCTTTGAGCGCGTGGCCAGCCGCCGCCATCAGTACCGCGATGGGCGCCCCTTCAAGCCGTGGCTCTATGGCATCGCCAGTCACCTCGCCACCGACCGATTCCGCTGGGCGCGACGACGTCCCACACTGGTCGGGGTCGACGAGGCCGACCCCATTCTCGGTGACGATCCTTCTCCCGACGAAGCCGCCCAGAGCGGCGACCTCAAGCGGCTGGTGCGGGCCGCCATCGACTCCCTGCCCCCGCGACAGCGCGCCACCCTTATCCTCGTTTACTACCAGCAGATGACGTACCCCGAAGCCGCCGAATGTCTCGGCTGTTCGCTTGGTACCGTCAAGACCCAGATGTCCCGAGCCATGCGCACCCTCGCCCAACGTCTCCCCGATGGAGTTCTCACATGACCAGCCAGCACCTCAGTCAGGATCGGCTTGTCGATTACCAGATCGGCGTCCTCGACGAGCCGCTGCGCCTGGCAACAGACGCCCATCTTGCCGAATGCGAAGCCTGCCGTGAACGCCTGGCCGACCTGCGTCTACGTCTGGCGCACCTGGAACTCCTGCGCGAAGATCCCACCCCACCGGAGCCACTGGTCGCCGCCGCCATTGCCGCCGCGAGCCGCCCCCGTCGTGCACTCCGCATCCTCCCCTTGCTGGTTGGCGCGGCGGCCGCCGCGCTGGTCCTGGCACTGGTGCTCCGGCAGTTCTTGGCGCCGGCTTCGGCACCGCCGCCTCCGGCCTACGGCATCTCCCCCGATGCCAAGCCGCCGTTCGCGCCGGCCAGCAACATCGAACTCAACGTCCTCCCCCGCCGGGACGACGTGCAACTCACCATCTACAACGCCGCCGATCTCACCCTGGTGCGCGAAACCCGCCAACTGACCATGAAGCAGGGCTGGAACTGGCTGCAGTTCATGTGGGCCAACACCCTCATCGATCCCACCTCGCTCGAACTGCTGCCCCAGGATGGCGAGGGGCGTGTCGAGGTGCGGCAGCTTGTCTATCCCCCGCGTCTGCCGGGTGTCGGTCGCTGGTTGATGTACTCGCACGTCAGCGGTCAGGTACCCTTCAATGTCACCTATTTCACCAGTGGCCTGCGCTGGAATGCCGTCTATTTCGCCACCCTCAGCCAGGATGAAAGCCATCTCCAGCTCGATGGCCATGTGCGCGTGACCAACGGCAGCGGCGAAGAGTACGACAACGCCCAGGTGCGTCTCGTCGTCGGCGAAGTCCGCCTCAAGGAGCAGATTGCCCAACTCGCCCAGCGCCAGCCCGCCTATGGCTCCCCGCTCGACTCCGTGCCTGTATCCCGGAGGCCCCCGGTGAGTGATTGGCCATACGCCTTGTTTATCGATGGCCATGTGGAGGATTACCGCGACCATGATCGGCAGAAGGCATTCCCCAGGGAAATCCTCAAGGAAGGTCTCAGCGAATACTTCCTCTACACCATCGAGGGGCGCGATACCATTCCGGACGGCTGGGGCAAGCGCCTCCCCTCCTTCTCCGTCGCCGATATTCCCGTTCGCAACCTCTACAAGCACGACCCCGATCGCTGGGGCGACGCAACCATGCGCTTCCTCTATTTCGCCAACGATTCGGACCACAATCTCGGTCAGACTCCCCTGCCCGAAGGCCAGACCCGCATCTTCCGCCGCGTCGATCAGCCCGCCCCCGATCACCTCACCTACGAGGGCCGCGCCGACCTCAAGTACATTCCCGTCGACGACAAGGTCGAACTCGAGCTTGGTCCCGCGAAAAAGGTCTCGGTCGAGAGGCTCCTGATGGACCAGCGCAGCGAAAACTACCGGTTCGATCGGGGAGGCAACATCGCCGGATGGGACGAGGTCAAGAGCTGGAAGCTCACCCTCGGCAACCGTCGCGGCCTCCCCGTTCGCCTCGAATCTACCTTCAATATCGGCACCCCTCACTGGCAAATCGAGACCGCCAGCATCAATCCCGTCAAACACGATGCCAGCCACCTGCGCTGGACGCTCGATGTCTCTCCTCAATCTGAAACTATCATCACCTGCACCCTTCGCACCTACCACGGCATCAACGCCGAAAACCGCTGAACCGAGACCATACCATGAACCGCACCATCCCCCTCCTGCTCGCCCTGCTCACCTCGTCTCTCGCCGTTCAGGCGCGCGTCAAACTGGTCGCTCTGCCTGAACGTGCCGCCACCGTCATTCGCCTCGACAATCCCACGGCCACCCTCATCGAGGAGGAACGCACCCTTACCCTCCAGAAAGGACTCAATCAGGTCGACTTCTCCTGGAAGGGCGTCAGCATCGACAGCGACTCCATCCGCCTCACCGTCCTCGGCCATCCCGACGAGGTCAAGCTGCTCAACGTCAGCTATCCCCCCAACGAAGCAGCCCTCATCTGGGAAATCGCCAGCCCGGAGCCCTACGAAGAGCGTGTGCGCATCAGCTATCTGCTCAGCAATATCGACCGCCTGATCACCTACAAAGGCGTTGCCGACAAGGCGGAAGAAAAGCTCGACCTCCGCTCGTACCTCATCCTCCGCAACTTCTCCGGTGAGGACTTCGCCGAGGCCCAGGTCCTTCTCGACTATGGCGCCGCCTTCGAACAGGGCATCCAGCATGAGGAAACCAAGCAGCTCCTCTTCTTCAACAAGAGCGAACTGCCCATCGAAAAAGTCTGGACCTGGGACGCCGCCACCCTGCCGTGGGATCCCGAAAAGGTGGACGGCAACATCGGCATTCCCGTCTCCTACCGCATCCCCAACACTACCGATGGCCGCCTTGGCGAAAATGCCCTCTGGGGGGGCAAGATGCGCGTCTTTCAGCACGATGGCCACGGCAGTACCATCTTCCTCGGCGAAGACAACACCGCACTCGTCCCCGTCGGCGAGAAGATGGAAGTCTACATCGGCGACAGCCGCGACATCGTCGTCACCCAACGCAAGATGCGCGAAAAGCATATCAACATCCGTCGCAACAACGCCAATACCATCATCCTCTACGACACCGATGAGCTGATCGAGGCCGAGATCGAGAACTTCAAGGATTCGCCCGCCACCCTCACCATGATCCAGCGCATCCCCGGCGAATGGGAGATGATCGAGTGCAGCCTCGACTTCACCAAAAAGGATGCGAACACCCTCGAGTTCGAGATTCATCTCGCTCCCAAGGCCAAGCAGAAGCTGATGATGCAATACCACCGCCGCAACGTACGCTGAAGCACAGGAGCATGACCCCCATGAAAATCCCATCTCTCTGTCTCGCCATGCTGCTGGCGCTTCCCGCGCTGGCCAACATCGACCTCGTCATCCTGCCGAACCGCGAAAGCACCCAGCTCACCATCTACAACTCCGCCGATCTCACCCTGGTACGAGACCGGCGCGCCCTCACCATGCGCCAGGGCATCAACCGCCTGCAGTTCTCCTGGGCCAACACCCTCATCGATCCTACCAGCCTCGACATGACTCCTCGCGATCACGCTGCGCAACTCGAGATCTTCAGCCTCGACTACCCGCCCCGCGTTCAGAACCTCGGCATCTGGAAGATCGACAGTCAGATCGGGGGCGAAGTCCCCATGGAGATCTCCTACTTCACCAGCGGCATCGCATGGCGTGCCTTTTACATGGGCACCCTCTCCACCGACGAGACCACCATGCGCCTGCAGGGCTACGTCCGCGTCACCAACACCAGTGGCGAAGACTACGACCGTGCCCAGGTCCGCCTCATCGTCGGCAAGGTTCACCTTCTCGACGAAATCGCCGCCCTCGCCCAGCGCCAGCCACCCTATGGCCAACCTGCTCCAAGTGATGTCGGCGCCCAGGATCGGGTCGATATGGATGCACGCCGCCGCGCCGGACGCGAGGTCCGCAAGGAAATGGCTGCCAGCGAAGTGCTTCTCCGCAAGGAAATCCGCAAGGAAGGGCTCAGCGAGTACTTCCTCTACACCATCGAGGGCGAAGAGACGATCCCCACCGGCTGGTCCAAGCGCCTCCCCAGCTTCACCGTCGGCGATGTCCCCGTCGCCAATCTCTACAAGTACGAGGAAGAGCGCTGGGGGGCTCTGCCGGTGCGCTTCGTCAGTTTCGCCAACGACACCCGTCACAAGCTCGGGGAGACCCCCATCCCCGGCGGTTCCCTCATGGTCTATCGCGACACCGGCGAAGCCGCCCACCTCTCCTACGAAGGCCGCTCCTCCTTTCAGTACATCCCCGTCGACGAAGATGTCGAACTTAACCTCGGCCAGGTAGCCAACGTCATCGTCAAGCCCACCCTCATGGAGTACCGCACCGCTCGCTACCTCTTCGATCGCTTCGGCAACATTGACGGCTTCGACGAAATCCGCACCTGGAAGGTCGAGGTCAAGAACACCCGCGACCTCCCCGTCAGCCTTCACATCACCCGCAACTTCCCCTCCCCCTCGTGGGATATCGCCAGCTCCGGCGACTATGGCAAGTACACCAAAATCGACCTCGATACCGTGCGCTATGAGCTGGAACTCAAGCCCCGTTCCTCCATCGAGTTCATCTACACCCACACCCAGCATAACGGACGGAGAGCGGAATGAAACGGCCCCTCTTCCTCATCCTGCTCGCCCTGGCCACGACCGCCCAGGCCGGCATCGATCTCGTGACCCTGCCCGAGCGCGACTCCGTGCAGCTCACCATCTACAACTCCGCCGACCTCACTCTCGTCCGCGAACGCCGGATGCTGACCCTGCGGGAGGGGCTCAACCGCCTCCAGTTCTCCTGGGCCAACACCCTCATCGACCCCACCAGTCTCAGCATGCTTCCCCTCGATCATGCCGACCGGATTGATGTTCACGCCCTCGTCTTTCCTCCCCGCTTACGGGATCTGGGCATCTGGAGCATTGACAGTCGCCATGCCGGCGGCGTCCCCATGGAGATCACCTGCTTCACCAGCGGCATCTCCTGGCGCGCCTTCTACATGGGTACCCTGACTCCCGACGAGTCGACCATGCACCTGCGGGGCTACGTCGTCGTCACCAACGCCAGCGGCGAGGAGTACGCCAACGCCCAGACGCGTCTCATTGTCGGCAAGGTTCATCTGCTCGACCAGATCGCCAACCTGGCCCGCCGATATCCCCCGTACGGCAGTCCCGTGCCCCCTCCTCCACAGGCGCCGAGGCCGTCCGCTAAGCCAAAGGTCATGGCCGGTTTCTACGACGCGGCGGCGCCCGCCCCCGTAGTGATGAACATGGAAGAGAAGAAGATCGTCAAGGAGGGGCTCAGCGAATACTTCCTCTATACCATCGAAGGCACCGAGACCATCCCCGACGGCTGGTCCAAACGCCTTCCCAGCTTCGAAGCCGACGCCATTCCCGTCGTCAACCTCTACAAGTTCGAAGCGGAGCGGTGGGGAAGCCGCCCCGTTCGCTTCCTCAGTTTCCTCAACGACCGCGATCACCACCTGGGCGAGACGCCCATCCCCGGCGGCGCCCTCATGGTCTACCGCGACACCGGCAAGGACGCTCACCTCTCCTACGAAGGTCGCTCCTCCTTCCAGTACATCCCCGTCGACGAAGAAGTCGAACTCAATCTCGGCCCCGTTGACACGATTCTCGTCGAGCCAACCCTCATGGAGTATCGCACCGTCAACTATCGCTTCAACCAGCAGGAGAACATCGTCGGTTGGGATGAAATCCGTACCGTCGAGGTCGAAATCAAGAACACTCGCCCCCTTCCCATTCGCCTGGAGTTCACCCGTAATGTCACCGAAAGCACCGTTTGGGAGGTTACCCATCAGGGAGAGTTCGGCGACTATAGCAAGGTCGACATGGACACCTTCCGCCACACCCTCGATCTTTCACCACGCACCACGAGCCGCTTCTCCTACACCCTCACCACCCGACACGGCACCCGCGCCACGGAATAGTCAATCGATGAGGCCGTACTTGCGGGCGCGGTAGCGAAGGGTATCCCGGTGAAGGCCGAGCTTCTGCCCCGCCTGGCTGAGATTGCCGTCATTCTGGGCAAGCGCCTGCCGAATAAGCTCCTGCTCCACTTCGTCGAGGCTGAGACCTTGTTCGAGAAGCTCCGTGACGGGGCTTCGCGGCGATGATTGAACGGGAATCACGGGTGCATTCGCCCCCATGACCGATTTTACCAGATCGGCGGGCAGATGGTCCACCATAAGGCGGGGGCCGCTGTTCAGCACCATGATCTGTTCGAGGACATTGCGGAGCTCCCGCACGTTGCCGGGCCAGTCGTAACGCTGCAGGAGGCTCAGCGCCCCCTTGCTGATGTCGTGCATCTCCGTGCCGAGGTCGCTATTGAGCCGCTCGATCAGGTGGGTCACCAGGAGCGGAATGTCGGAGCTGTGCTCGCGCAGAGGGGGAACATGCAGCGGCACGATGTTCAGCCGGTAGTACAGATCCAGCCGGAAGCGCCCCTCTTCGACGGCGCTCGCAAGATCCACGTTGGTGGTCGCGATGAGGCAGACGTCGACGGCGATGTCCGTGACCCCTCCCACCCGCTTGAAGCGCCGCTCCTCGATCGCCGAGAGCAGCTTCGCCTGCAGCGGCGCTTCCATGTCCCCGATCTCATCCAGAAGAAGGACGCCGCCGTTGGCCAGCTCGAAGAGCCCCTGCTTGGCCGCCTTCGCGTCGGTAAAAGCTCCCTTCTCGTGTCCGAAAAGCTCACTTTCCAAAAGCGCCGCGGGCAGGGCGGCACAGTTGATTTCGAGGAAGGGGCGCTTGGCCCGGCGGCCCCGCGCATGAATCGTACGTGCCAGAATGCTCTTGCCGCTGCCGCTGGCCCCCTGAATCAGGATGGTCTGCGCCGCACTCGCGGCTATCTTGCGAACCTGCTGACGCAACAGCCGGATCGGTTCCGACTGGCCGACGAAGGCACCGAGAGGGTCATCGTCATCCGGAGGTGGTTCGGCCGGCTGCGAGCCCCCGCAGTGGCGCTCGATCAACTGGGAGACCGCGGCAATGTCGAAAGGCTTGCAGAGGTAGTCGACGGCGCCATGGCGCAGACACTTCAGAATATCGTCGGGATCGTCGTTGGCCGTCACCATGACGACATTGACATCGTGGTTGCGGCGGCGCATCTCTACCAGACCGTCGACGCCGGAGATGCCGGGGAGGCCGATGTCCAGAAGGACGAGGTCGAAGCTCTGGCTGGCAAGCGCCTCGAGCATGGATTCGGCGCTGGGCGCCTCCTGAATCTCGGTGTAACCGGAGCCACGCAGCTCCTCCATGACGGCCCAGCGGGTCAGTTTCTCGTCGTCGACCACGAGGATGCGGGGAGACTGATGCATGGCTTCTCTCAATGCGGGGTGTCTGGAAGGCGGTGAACGGGAAGGCGGATGCGGAAACAGGTACCCCCGCCGGCCGGGCGGCTCAAGACTTCGATCTGGCCGCCATTCTGCTCGACCAGCGTACGGGTGATGGCCAGGCCCAGGCCATTGCCGTCGTGCTTCGTGGTAAAGAAGGGTTGGAAGATCCGTTCGCGCAGCTCGGCGGGAATGCCCGGACCGGTATCCTCAACATCGAGAATGCAGGTGTCGCCCTCGGCATGAAGATGGATGCAAAGGTTGCCGCCGGATGGGCATGCCTGAATGCCGTTCAAGGCAAGATTGAGCAGGATCTGCGTGAGCTTCTCACCGTCCCCCCAGACCAGCGTCCCGGGCGCATCCAGGACTGCCTGCAGGTTGACCTCCTGCTTGCCGGCCTGCGGGCGCAGTAGGCAGAGCGTCTTTTCGATCAGCGGTGCAAGATCCAGCGCCGTGCAACAGGGCTCCGTCGGCCGCGCATAGCGAAGAAGGTCGTTGATGATGCGCGTGACCCGCTTGATCTGATCATTCATCTCGTTGCCCACTTCGCGCATCGTCGGGTCGTTCATGCGCTTGCAGAGGATCGCGAGAGCCGCGGAAACGCTGTGCAGCGGGTTCTTGATCTCATGCGCCAGGCCCGAGGCGAGCTGCCCCACCGTGGCCAGCCGATCCGCGTGGGCAATCTGGTTCTCATAGCCATGACGCATGTCGCGCTGACGAGCCCGGATGTCGGTGAGCATGCCATTGAAACCCGAGGCAAGCTGGCCGAACTGATCGTCGGTCTCAATGGTGCAGACAGCATCCTGATCGCCCTGCTGCACTCGCGCGAAAGCGTGGGTGAGCCGGTAGAGAGGATCGAGCACTACGCGCCAGGTGATGGCGATAAGAATCACGAGTACCGCGAGGAGAAGGAGGGCCGCGTACTTGACGAGGCGAAGCCGGTCGTTCCCCTGGAGCTGCCGCAGCAGGGTCTGCGGATAGTCGATCATGATGGAGGCCATGAGGCGATCCTTCGGAACGTCGTGGCAATCGGCGCAGTACTGACCGCCACGCAGCGGCACCTGAACGCGCCAGTGCTCCGCTTCCGCGGGGGGCGGGGGAGCGATGGCGGCGGGGCGGCCAAGAAGCCCGAAGCTGGAAAGGGTGATCTCGGCCAGAGCAGGAGCTTCGCCGGCACTGCCTTCGGGCGTCTCCGCGAGTGCATCGGGGGATGCCAGATGCATGGAGGTAGCGCCGGCCTGCTTGGCAAGCTGGGCAAGAAAACGCTCGTTCTGGTCGGGCGGATGCGTGCCGCGAGTGTGCACGAAATACTCGAAAACACTGGCATGCACCAGCGATCGCGAAAGCGTGAGACGTTCCTGCAGCCAGTTGCCGCGCATGTCCATCACCAGATAGGTGTAGAAAGCGATCACGAAGAGCAGGGTGGCGACGACCGCCAGGATCAATTTGCTCGCCACACTTCGTCGTATTAGTTGAATGATGTTCACCGCACCGCCCTTGGTCCTGCACTCTGGTCATCTGCTCCCGCCGGCATGGCGGAGAATAGAACCGCTGAAAGCTCCCTTCCAGTGCAGTTGCGCTAAGGAGCAGGAGCCATGCCAATGACGGTGCTGCTCCCCGTGCGACGCAAGCGACGGCGGTCTGGCGTCCACCCCTGCTTCTTCTCTATCCAAATGGATTGGCGGAGCTTCGTTACCTATTAACCAAAATTCGTCAGTCAACGGACTGTGAGAAATGCCACGACTGGCTGCAAGCAGGAAGTTCGGATATGGCACACGCCTTGCTACAATGAAAGCCACTCACGGTTTTTGGCCGCTTCTTCAGCGCCAGCCAGATTTTGAAATGGATGCGGGTACAGCAGGTCGGAGGAGAGATTTCATGAGCGTTACGGACCACGGGGACAAGAATCCGGAAGTGGGGAACGGAGCAACCGTGGCACCCGAACCATCGCGGCACCGGCACTGGTGGAACTGGCTCACCATGCTGGGCCTGCTCATTGCACTCTGCGGTTTCGCCGTCGGGCTCTTTCTGCTGATGGTGGAGTTCCGTAGCGAGGATAGCAACATCTATCTCTCCATCATCACCTTCGCCGTCGTACCGACGATGATTGGTATTGGCGTCGGCATCGGAGTGCTGGGCTTCGTCATCCAGGTCATGCATGTGAAGCGGACCGGCGAACGGAGCATCCTCTGGTTCGACCCGCGCAAGCAACGGCGCTGGTTGCCCCTCTATGCCGTCATCCTGATCGTCTTCCTGGTGGCATCGACGTATGGCAGCTATCGTACGGTACTCTTCGCCGAGAGCCGCGAGTTCTGCGGCGAGATCTGCCACACGGTGATGCACCCGGAATTCATCGCCCATTCCAATTCGCCTCACGCTCGCGTCGATTGCACCCAATGCCACACCGGCCCCGGAATCACCCACCACGTGCGCGATAAGCTGCGAGGCATGCACCAGCTTGTCGCGATCACCACCGGCAATTTCAATCGGCCCATCGCCACACCCCTCGAGCACCTGCGCCCGGCGCATGAGATCTGCGAACAGTGCCATTGGCCTGAGAAATTTATCGGTACTATCTTACAGAAGCATGATTACTTTCTCCCCGACGAAGAGAACACCCATGTGCAGACTGCCCTGCATGTCCATGTCGGCGGCGGGGAATTGGATGTGTTGAGTACCGAAGACGCGCAACCGAGCATTCACTGGCATGTCACCAGCCCAAGCAAGGTCTACTACATGGCATCCGATAGCCAACGACAGGATATCATCTGGGTCAAGCTGGTCGATGCGCACGGACGCGAGGTTACCTACACCAAGGAAGATATCGGTATGACCGAAGCCGAACTCGTGGCGACACACAAGGTACACGAGATGGATTGCATCGACTGCCACAATCGCTCCGTTCACCAGTTCAAGCCCCCCCAACGGCTGCTCAACAGCGCCATGCTGCAGGGCAAGGTCGATCGCTCACTTCCCTTCATCAAGCGGGAAGGACTGCGTGTCCTCAAGGAGAAGTACACTGATCGTGAAGAGGCAAAGGAGGCGATTGCCGTGAGCCTCCATGACTTCTACAAGGAAGAGTACCCCGATCTCTTTGCCGAACGCGAGCCGGCAATCCGCGCCTCGGCCACCGCCATCGGTGAACTCTTCGACAACAATATCTTCCCCACCATGATGGTAGACTGGAAGACCCACCCGGACAACATCGGGCACACCTTCTTCAAGGGCTGTTTCCGTTGTCACGGTGGAAACATGAAGAGCAGCGAAGGAAAGGCAATTTCGCATCGTTGCGAAACCTGCCATGACATCGTGGCTCAAAGCAGAGGCAATGAACCGTTGAGGCTGACGGAGCCGCAGGAGTTCGTTCACCCCGAAGATATCATGGAGCTGTGGAAAGAAAGTCTCTGCACCGACTGCCACGATGGCGGCGGCGCTTCGTTCTGAACCTGTAGTTAAGACCACCCGCCTGCCCGGCAGGCTGAAACCGCCTCATTACAAAGGACACCGACATGTTGAAACAGACGACATTGCGCCCAATCTGGAAAGTTGCCATTATCGCCTCTGTGATCGTCCTCTGGACGATGACCGCCAAAGTGGCTCCCGTCGATAGCTCCAAGTTCGCCCCTTGGAACCCCGACAAGCTGGTAAAGGAAAAAACGTGCCAGCTCTGCCACGGTAAGGACAACACCGGCAACCAGGTGGAGGCCATGAAGGACGGCCCACATGCCCGCGCCTTCGAAACCCTCGGCACGGCCAAGGCCAAGGAAGTTGCCGCCAAAATGGGCATCGACGATCCTCAGACCAGCGGCGCTTGTCTGCAGTGCCACGCGACCTCTTACGGTTTCACCCAGGAACCCGTGACCAAAGAGATCACCGCCAAGGAAGCCATCAGCTGCCAGACCTGTCACGGCCCCGGAAATGACTACAAGACCAAGCACCGCAACAACATCGAACTCGGCTATGAGCTGGGCATGATCAAGCCCACCGCCGAAAATACCTGCTACCGGTGCCACAACGAGACCAACCCAACCTACGATCCGACCCGGTACAAACTGCCCAATGGCGAAACCGTCGACTTCGACTTCGCCCAGGCTGCCGAGAAGATCAAGCATCCGAAGAAGTAACCGGAGCTTCGCGAGCTTCGGCCTTTTGTAGAGCATCCCCATCGCGATGAACTGCCCGCATGATCTCGTATCATGCGGGCTTGTTTCATTCCGCGGGTGTGATAGGGTTTGAGCCCATCACCCTTCACCACGACAAAGGCCCCATGATGCAGCACCACATCCATCTTGGCGATGCTCGCGCCATGCCGGAACTTGCGGATGACGCCGTTCACCTGATCGTCACTTCCCCCCCGTACTGGCAGCTCAAGGACTATGGCAGCTCCGACCAACTCGGCTACCACGATAGTTACGAGACCTACATCAACGACCTGAACCTCGTCTGGCAGGAATGCGCCCGCGTCCTCCACTCCGGTTGCCGCCTGTGCATCAACATCGGCGATCAGTTCGCGCGCTCCTCCTACTACGGGCGCTACAAGGTGATCCCGATCCGCACCGAGATCATTCGCTGCTGTGAGACGCTCGGGCTCGACTACATGGGGGCCATCATCTGGCGCAAGGTCACCACCTGCAACACCAGCGGCGGCGCCAGCATCATGGGCTCCTTCCCTCACCCCCGAAACGGCATCATCAAGCTCGATTACGAGTTCATCCTCATCTTCAAGAAGCAGGGCCCGCAACCGAAGGTCGACAAGGAAACCAAAGCCGCTGCGGCCATGACCACCGAAGAATGGAACGACTATTTCTCCGGTCACTGGAGCTTTCCCGGCGTGAAGCAGGGTGAACACCTCGCCGCCTTCCCCATCGAACTGCCGCATCGCCTCATTCGCATGTTCAGCTTCCCCGGCGAAACCGTGCTCGATCCTTTCCTCGGCAGTGGGACCACCATCGATGCCGCTCGCCGTCTCGGCCGTCGCGGCGTCGGCTACGAGATCAACCCCGACTACATGCCCGTCATCCGCCGTCGCCTCGGGCTCGAAAACGATGACCTTTTCAGCGAAACGCGCACCGATGTCCAGATTTCGCAGGCACCGCCCCGCGACCTCGAAGCGGGCCGCGCCGCGCTTCCCTATCACTTCCACGACCCGCTCATAGTCGAGCGCACGATGGATCCGAAGGTGCGCCGCTATGGTTCCCGGATCGATCACGCGGAGCAGCCAAGAGAGCAGACCTTACGTATCCGCGACGTCATCGAGCCGGATCGCGTCCTGCTCGATGATGGCCGAACCATCCGCCTGGCGGGTATTGTGCCGATCGTCAGCCAGCGCGATGCCGCCGTCCAGTTCCTTCGCGAGCAGACGCTCCGGCAGAACGTGAGCATTGAAGTGGATCCCGCCTTGAATTCGGAGGGAGCGGAGGAGTATGGCTACCTCTACTTGCCCAACCGCACCCACCTCAACCTGCACCTGCTCAAGCGCGGATTGGCCCTGCCGGATTGCTCGCGCAGCTACCGCCATCGAAATCGCTTCGGCCGCTTCGCGCCCGCTCAATGATCGTGCTTGCGATCGTGTATTGTCTCCGCCCAGTCAAACGCGGGGCGTTCTCCTTGCGTCTGAATCGAAAGCACGGGCTGCTCGCCCCGCAGGCGGCGCAGGACCCCCTGCACGGGGACCGGCAGCGTGCTCCGCTCCGGATCCAGCGCCATGTCGAGCGCCACCTGGCGATATGCCCCCAGCGGTTGCAGCTGTTGCTCCGGCTGCTCCTCGTACCGCTGCTGATGGCGGCGATGCAGCAGCTCCGCGAATCGCTCGAAGGCCTGCGCCTTCCATCCGTCCCCCAGCGCCAGCCAGGTGTAGGCCTGGTAGAGCGACGAGATCACCAGCCCCGCCGAATCCTGATTCCGCTCCCGCAGCATCAACTCCGCCCGGCTTGCGATGAACGACTCGAAGGTCGTCCGCTGACGCTCTTCGGGTGACATGAACTCCTCCACATACGTCTCGTACATCTCGTGCGCCAGGTGCTCTTCCTGATAGCTGTAGAAGATGACCGCGGCTGTCTCATGGAAGGACTTGAAGAGCGCCACGGGCCCAGCCGGTGGCTCCAGGCCCTTCTCTTCGTAGCCATGCACCACCTCATGGAGGAACACATCGACCTTCGGCATGATCTCCAGATTGTTGGTCAACAGCATCTGGTCGTCTTTCAGGAAGACGAGCCGCCCCTCGCGGAAACTCGAATACATCGCCTGCTGGATAAAAGTGTTCTCCATGGCACCGCTGCCGTACGGCACCCCTTCGTAACCCGGTAGACCATCCGCTGCCGCCCAGTAAATCGTCTGTGCCTGCCACAACCGCCAGTCGAGCGGTCCGTAATGCTCGTCGATCAGCAGCATGCGCTCCGGATCCATCCCGAGCTTCGTCGTCACCCCCTGCACGGAATGATACAGGCGGATCTCGCGCATCGCCGCTGCACCCGCTTCCGAGGATACCTGCTGCCACAACTCGTCCGTCCACCCGTCCCGCTGGTAGTAGCCCTCGAAGGTTAGCAGATTCACCCCGAAGCGCTGCGCGCTCTCTACCAGATCATTCACCCCAGGTCGAGCCACCAACTCGCGACGCGTACGCGCTGCCGACGCCAGTCCCTCCAACTCCGCGCGATTGCCGTCCTGAATGAAGGGAATAACCAGCCGCACCCACTGCTGCTTGTAGTGCTGATGGTGCGAGTCGAGCGAACGGCCAATGCGGTTGCGGAAGATGCCCGCCAACTCCCGGCGGATGATCTCGTTACCCGGATTGTAGCGCAACCCCTCGTCCCGCAGCAGCTCGATCCCCTGCAGGACCCACTTCCAGCGCTCGTCCGGATCCTCCACCTCGTTCACGATGTTCGAACTCATGTTCCAGCCGTGATACGCCCACACGGTGGCAAAGGTCGGCTGCAGCTTCGTTATCCACTCCGCCAACTGGATCGATTCGAAGAAATTGCCCCGATCCTGCATCTGCACCGCCCGCCACCAAAGCACATCGGCGATCAGCCCACGCATCGGACCCACCGCAAAGGTTACCAGCGCGAGTGACGGCGGGACATCATCCGCCTGCATCATCCGGTTCATCGCGTCGCGCTCGTGATGGCGATTCAGCACCTGCCAATTCACCACCAGGATCACCAGAAGCACCGCCAGCGCTCCTACGATCCCAAGTGTAGGACCTCGTTGATTCACTCCAGACCTCCAGTTAGGTGCCGCGACTTCCCTCAAGACTTGCTTACAGGTAAAGGCTGCAACCACTTTACGCAACTCCAATTGCCTGCCCTGAGCTCAAAAAAGCTGTCACCCCGAATCTCCTCGTCAGGACTGCTTGCCACGCTGCCACCGGCCCCGTACATTACCACCCATTGCCCATTCCGCGGAGGGATGGCTGAGTGGTTGAAGGCTCCGGTCTTGAAAACCGGCGTACCCGTCAGGGTGCCGTGGGTTCGAATCCCACTCCCTCCGCCAATCCCCCCTGCCCCCCGCATCCCGCGAACGCCACTCTCCCGAGTGCCCACTATTCGCGTCGCCCCTCCCCAACGCCCCACTTTCTACCGAGTCACGAACTCTTCTCAGATCTCACGCGCTCCTTCATGCGAACCCTCTCGATATATTTCAGGACATCGGCAGATAATGGCGGTTGTTTTAATTTTCGTGCTTCCAGAACGGCAGAAAGATGTTCCTCTGCTTCCTTGAGCACATCAGCTATATTCTGTTTTTTTTCGCCACTGGATGTGATGAAGATTCTGAAAAGGGCAACCAGACGGGCCTGCCGGTATGGGTCGAGTTTGTTGACTCTCATCGCGTGCTGCATCAGCTCGATGCATCGCTGCCCGTCCACGGTGCACTCGCGGCACGGCAAACCGGCAGCAGGAAGTGCTCCATTGGTGGGGCTGTTGAGGCAGTGCTGCTCCTGCCCCCGGATCTGCGAGAAATGCACGCATTCGATCATCTGCAGCTCATAGAGCCAGGTCCACCACCAGACATTCCTCCGGCTATCCATGAGGCGCCGCTGTGCTCGTAGCAGAGAAGTGTGCGCGTCGTGCTCGAGGGCCAATGCCGCGGAACGCGACTTAGGCCGTTCGAGTTCGAGTTTGTGGTGTGACTCGGTCAACAAGACTTCCGCCCTGCGCAGGTCGATTACGGCCCATGATACAGGATCGGTTCGCCGCTTTGAGTGGGCGAGGTAACCGGAGGCCTCGTTCAGGCGTCGGTGGGCCTCGCGGAAGCGCTGCATATTCGCCAGCAACGCGGCATAGTTCGTGCGAATATAGCAGTTCTCTATCTGCAGGAACTCGACATCGTCAAGACTTCGCATCAGCTCTGTAGCAAGTGCATATAGGGCCTCTGCACGTTTCTGGAGGCAGACAAGTTTCTGGCAATCAGGAGAAAGCTGTCCTACTGACGCGAGGCTGAACGCTTTTGCCTGTGCCATGAGCATCGTCAGAAACATTGCCCGGCGGAGGGTCTTGATGGCGAGTTTCAGGTCATCTTGCGCAGGGGGTGGATCATGCAAGATCCAGTCTCTGGCCCAGTCGCGTGCTTGCTTGGTGGAAGAAGGCCACGTGGTGAGCAGGTGGAAGTCTTTCAAGATAGTAACGAATCCTTCATCCGCATCTTTGTAGGCACGGAACTCTGTATAGAGCACGTATCGCTCATAGTCGGGCCAGCGATCAGTGGCTATGCCTTTGATTGGAGGTTGCCAACAGTCAGCACTGAGGCTTTGACCGGCGGTCAGCGCGACTGGGTAGTCACCTGTCTCCCGCAGAAGACGGCAGTAGAGTTGCGTACAGGTCTGCACAAGTCTGTCTTTCCAGCTTTTGATGTCCATCCGATCGTCGAAATTGAAGCTAGAGATATGTGTTCTGATCTTATCTATTAGACCCAATGCAGAATTGAAATCCCCGCCCATGACAAGTCTCTCGTGAGCCAGCTTCAGTGTGACAATAGATTCTATCTGGCTGCTTCGGATAAGGTAATCGGCGCTGCCCGAAGCGCCTCCCGTCTTCGGCGCGGCGGCGATGCAGCAGAAGCGGTGGTAAAGCGACTCGAGTGCGGCGCGTGGATCGTCGGAGGAGCGGAACAGCTTAACGTACCAGTCGGCTATGCCCTGATGGCACTCGGCGGCAAAAGATTGCAAGTCAGCAGGCTCTTGTTCGGTTTCCTTGAACTCCTCGATGAGACGTTGCCTGAGCCTGTCGCGAACTTCAGCGTGCATCCAAATGAAGCCGCCCCGGTCATAGCGTATCGCACCCTTGTCGCGCAAAACACGAAGCCATTCATCGCGGTAATTGGCTCGCACCGAATCGTTGTCCTTGCCCGACGTACTGCCTGGCTGGAAAGCATTGAGGAGGCCCCAGGAACACAGTGATGTGAGGTGCCGCGAACAACGGAACAGAGTCATCGCGTACAGGAATCGATAATTGACGATCACCGGATCATTCTTCGTCTCTGGCTTCGGGCACTTCTCGGACGAGAGGAGGCCGATAACCGACTCCACGATGCTCTCGGCAGTATGATCAATGGTCTTCAGCTTGATCGGGAAAGGTTTACTTGTATCGAAGAGACACTGCAGATTAGTTTCCTTCGGCAATGGATCTTTGTGCATGAGTACAAACACAACGCCGTCGATCTTGTTTTGGTTCAGGAATCCATACAGCGCCTCGATGTCTTTGTCTTTCCAGTAGTTCTGGTCGGACTTTGGGGCATTCTCGCACCAGCCGGCATCACGACCAAATCCTTCCCGGGCGTTAAGGAAGACCACGACGTCTCGCTCAGAGCGTTCAAGCAAATGCGCGAGAGACCGTCTGCAGGTTTCGAGTTCATTCGTGACGACTGGCAGCACCAGAGACGGTGCGCCGAGCTTCCACCTGATCGTATCGGAAAGCGTCACGAAGAAATCATGCCAACCACTGTACATATCAAGGTCGATCCAGCAGCACGTATACTCCTGATACAGGGAATCGATAGCGCGTGCGGCAACAGAAGTAACCCCAGGTGCCCCGTAGGCGACGATCACGTTCCAATGGCAATCCGAAGGTTTAGTTTTTGCTGCTTTCAAAATCGTAGTTATTGCTTCCTTGAGTTTCTTTGTCTTTGTTTTCTGTCGCCGCTTGATTAATTTGTCGTTGTTCGTATACGGCCGTGGGGCAACGGGCCAGAAAGCCGGAAACGCGGTGCCACTGCCCGGCAACGAATGCGATAACTGCTGGTGCAGTTCGTAGAGAAATAGGCATGGGTCCGAGTGAACGGTAGTGACGAAGTTCTTGTGGTAGTAGTTGGTCTTGTCACAGCCTGGCTGAGGGCCAAAGAGGTCCTGCACGTACATCCTGTCATCGGGTCGGTAGCACAACCAGAAGACCTTCATTTCATTCAACTCGGGGTCCTTCAAGGCGCTCCGAATCAGGGAGATCATGCGTGCATCGTCGCCCGACATGCCAATAACGAGGAGATGACGGGGTACAGAGAGTAGCTGTTTGCCGAGGTAGGCCTTGAAGGTCTCCTTATCTGCCTCGCTCGGCTCTTCGTCCAGAGTGAAGTCGGCGCGCAGGCCGAAGCGTCCGCCATGCAGTTTCACGATGGAATGACCGACCAGAACCAATGACGCATCCGGCAGCGCTGCTTTCTGGTGGACATCAAACTTGGTGAGCGGCAGATCGGCGCTGTCGAAAGCCTCCTCGATCAGGTCATCGAAGTTGGTGGTCAGAATGGTGGTCGCGCTGAGCAGGCTGGACAAATGCGCAAGCATGGAGTGACCAACATTGGGCTCGCGTCCCTTGGTGACATGGAAGAAGAACGAGTCGATCACGCGGGGGTTGGGGGCTCCCAACACGAGTTCCGTCACGCCATTGGGCTTGGCTCTCAGCATAAGCCTGGAGAGGAACTGCAGGGCTGTTCGCCAGTTGGCCAGAGCTCCTACCGCTTCCTGTCGGATCGCATTGGAAACCCTAAACTCAGACTCTCCCGCGTCATGATTGCCTGATGAGATTGCATCTACCTGCTGCGTGATCCAAGCAACGGCATCTACCTGATGACGACATTCGTGCAATGGAGGCCATTGACACCGCTGGGGCGACCACAATGGCAACGTCCTATCCGTCCCTAAGACGCGAGACAAACAGAGCTGCAGGTAGCTCTTGAGCGCGCGGCCGCTGGGGATACCGGATGGCACGGAGAGTCCACTGCCGATGAGTGGCAAAAAGCTTGCTCCGCCACTAATCTCCTTGCGTAGGCTTTGGCCGAAGTCGAACGAATCTTGATCTGGCACTGTTGCTCCCGACGCACTGCTTAGTTCCGAAGAAAATCCCGAACCATCCTATTGCATTGCTGCCATCAGTTTCCAGCAATATAGCGGTTTCTGCCTCTCGTTCCATTCAACGCAGACATGTTTGGAAACTTTCTTAATAATACCTTCAGTGCGCCCTCACTTAAGTCGGCGACAATACTACAGTCCTGCCTCGACGTTCAGCTTTCCAGTCGTCAGATCCGCCCCGATAAATCCTTATCAACCCATGTTCCGAACATCAGAACTCGTCTCCGCTATACATTGGACCTCTAGTCAAACCCCTGCTACTTTATGCTGTTCAAAAAATGAGCACGGTAGTAGGACCAACGGAACCTTTTAACGTAACGAGACGACGCGACACGACAGAGGGTGACTGCCATGACGGAACAACACATCAATCAGTCCTGATTTTCATCCAAAGATTCAAGCCGTTCAAGTAGATACCGCTTCTCGTATGAGTCGATAGCCAACCCCATTTGGTAGATTCTCTTTGCCTTCTCCTTATCCGCGGCAACCCCTGGTTCCGTGAAAACGCAATACATATCTCCCCATCCGATATATGGCCAAACGCTGTTCGGTAATTCATTGGCCATTCGTTCGAATGCCCGATCGCCTTCGTCGATCCTGCCAAGAGAAAAATAGCATTCAGCTGCCGCCCTTTTCATGTTGATTATGATCAATCTTTCCGAATCCGGAAAAAGGCTACAAAATTCCGTGCAATACTCAAGCCTCTTGTGATAGTAGGCTGGATCGTTCTTTCCTGCTTTGTGAAGAGCCTCCTCTAAATCCTGACACCAATTGGTTAAGCATCGCATTCCAGAAAAAACCGCTTCAGCATCATGAATGGATGTCATGTCACCGGCAAACCTATCTTTCAAGTGACCCCATACCTGTAGCCATACGTCGCAACCTTCCGTCAAATCTTCGCCTTCATTGTCGGTCAGCTCGTATCCTACCTGCATCAGGGCATCAAGGTGCTCGGTATTTACCACATCAGGAGCCAATCGCCGCCATAGCTCGATGCAGGCCATCCAAATAAAATCCACATCGAATCGCACGGCTGTAATTGTGTACCTGTCTTGCCAATCGTCAGCCAACTCGCAGGCGGAATGAAAATGCTCTACATCTTTCAAGAACTCGTCTTCATCGAACTCAACGCCGAAATCACGTAGTTTGGCGATGATCTTCTCTGTCGATAACACATTGATTTCTTCCAGCCGCCAATGAGTGACTCTGGGAGTTTCAAGGACCTTGTCTATGCAGCACTTCTTGTACTTCTTACCGCTGCCGCACGGGCATGGTTCATTTCTCCCAATCTTTGCCATAAGAGTCTCCTGCCAATCTCGCCAATCGTCTAGGTATTGAATATCAAAATCGGTGCGCGACGAAAGTGAGGGAGCGCCGTCACTGTGGCGCGCTACGCGCACAGCCTCACTATGGTGGTTCGTGCCTGATGTTTCAAGAGGAACTCCGAATCTGACGGGGGCGATGATTAACAGCTCAATTTCACGGAGAGTTAGCCTCGAAAGCCCCGATGTCGCTCAGCGAGCGGCGAAGCCTGCTGCTTCTGGGAGGTTGTCGAGGTGATCGAATGAATCGAATGAATCGAATGAATCGAATGAATCGAGACAATCGATTCTGTCGAAACCGTCGAGATCGAGCCGTCTCGGCTGCCTGATGTTGGCGTCTCCGCGTCTCGGGGCCTGCTTTGCGCCCCTTGCCGAAGATGCGAGACACTGCATGGAGTTGGTATCTCAGGTGACCGGGTCGCCACCATCCTCTTGTTGTGTCAGTTCCTCGACGTCACCTTTGTCCCGGGCACGTGGCGTTGCTTTCTTGTTTCTGATCAGGTCGTCGAGACCGATGAAAGTAACTTCCACGCCACCATAGCTGGCCCTGACGGCGTTGGGACGTGCCTCCTCGTAGCTGATACCGTCGATCTCGTTGAGCAGATCCACACGGACTGGGACGACCCCAAAGGTCAGGACGTTGCCAGGAGTCATGAAAGCGTCGAGAGGCAGCTCCTCATCGCGGAAACCGAACGCCGTGAGCGCAAGTCGAAGGCGCTCGGCATTCTCTCCGGTCAGCCGGAAGAAGACGTCGATATCCTTTGTGAATCGTGGATACCCGTGATACGCCACGGCGTACCCGCCCACGATCATGTAATCAACGTGGTGATCTTCCAGTAATCGAAACAGTTCTTCGAAGTCGGGAAGGATATTCATACAGAAACTTTCCTGCCTCCATCCGCAGCCTCTCGACTTCGCTCAGACGCTCCTCAGGCGTTCGGCTGCGCCAGTAGGACCGATCTTGCTTCGCCTGTTCTGCGTGAGTCGTAATCTTCAGTTTCATCCTCATCCTCATTCCTCTCTCTGCCACGCCTGATACTTGTCTTCACGCATGAGGTCCAGTGAGTGTGTCCACCTGGGGGAGCCGCCACCCGAATGGAGCGCTACGCGCACAGCCTCACTATCGTGGCTTTTGCCTGATGTTTCAAGCGGCATCTGGAATTGCGGCCTGACGGCAGCATGCCATCTGAAGGGGAGAGGGGGGCGCAACGTAACCACAAAGAACGCAAAGAGCGCAAAGAAGAGCGATGGTAGCGGATAGTAACCACAGGGGACGCAGAAGCGACGAGGGCAAGCCATCTCCATCCAACGCGTGAGTTCAATTCCACTGGCGTTAGCCTCGACAGGCCTGAAATGTGGGAGTCGCGTACTTCAGGAGCATTCATTCTGAGACGCTACCCGCCATCGGATGAGCGGGCTTGTTCGGCTTCTCGTGTTCTGGGTTCCATGTTGATGAAGAGAACAAAGTCCTCGACCGTCTGAACCTTACCGAAAAGAGGGTTAGCATCACAATGCGAGAGATCATATCCCGCTCGTTCAGCAACTTCGAAGACAAGGTCCCCCATATCCTCTGGATGAATCTTCAGATCACCCCCAATTGAATCACTTGCGCGGAGGGGAAAACAAGGTTGCTTCGGGTCCAACCAAGCTCCGAAGGCTTCGTGGGTGGCCCGAATTATCCATGGATCCACTTCCCGCAAGTTGAACGACTTCCGAAAATCACAGATTGTGTCAGCTCGTTCCTGACGAAATCTGGCGATCCAGCGGCGTTGACGGAGCATCGAGATGGCGATGAGGCCAGTCAGCGAGCCCAGAATGATCAGTGCTTCGTACGGAGCAACGACTATCCAGCATCCGATTGCCGCAAAGAACGAGGTAACAATGATCTTCCCGACGAATGGCATCTTGCCGTCGAGAGCTTCAGGCGAGGGAAGATGTCGGGAAAGGGTGCGCATGATCTGCTACCTGATTATTCTGAAGTATACGCCACTGATCGTCCCAGCGGCGGGTAACTTGCGGCGTCCCGCAGTGTGGTTACAACCTCAAGATAGTGGTTGATGGCTGCGTTGTAAAGCAAATAGTGAAAGAGGTGAGAATGCGGCCCGAGGTTGGCGGCGGGCATCCTTGGTTACCAGAGGGCGAAGGCAGTTTTCGCAAATCTGGGAGGATTGCGGCTACCTCTGGATTTGCCCATCGGGAATGGAGAAAGGTCGAGAATGGTTTTGAATGCGGAGGCGATCATGATCCAGCCGATGACGTCCGGCAAGATGTCGATATGGACATTGCCGATGCCAAGTCGAATATCGAGCAAGAAGAAGATTGCCCAGAAGATGCGACTGAATGCATCTGCGCATCGCTCGGTGGGGATGACGTCCTGGTCGATATCCATCCTGGTTTCCTTGGTGTGGCTGGCGGGGAAGGTCCGGCAGCGGCTGATGGCAGTGGAGCTTGGACGGCGGGTTACGGGTTGTCCTGCTCCGCCTTGTTCAGGTCGGCGAGTCTCTGCTCGATCCTTTCCGCCAGGGCGATGCAATCAGCGATAACCTTTTCGCGATCTTCACCTTCCACCTTGGGGACTTTTCCCAGCTCTTGGCCAAGCCTCGTGATGAATAGCCGAAGTCCACCCATATGGGGAGACCACGTCTCCCCATAAAAGGAGGCTAGTCAGAAAGCCTTTTCTGCCTTGTTGCTGGTAGCTCCAACACCGATAGCCATAATAGAATCAATGCACACCGCCCCGTGAGATGAAGGTAAC